>NZ_JBIYZW010000002.1:0-693714 GCF_044628455.1 Hymenobacter sp. B81
TAGCGGTATTGCTACCGCCCGTTCGACTTGCATGTATTAGGCCTGCCGCTAGCGTTCATCCTGAGCCAGGATCAAACTCTCCATTGTAGTATATTGTCGATCTAGTCGAAACTAGATCCATGTCGAGTGCTGATCCGACCCGTATTTGACGAGCTTCATTCTTGTACGCTGCTCGTTGCTCTGCCGAAGCAGAACAGTCTTACCAATTGTCTTTCCAGTCTTTCAAAGAACGTGTGCTAATTCCTTCTGAATCAGCTTGGCGGCTGCCTGAACAACCTCTCTTCTTGTTTGCTTGCCGAGCGTCGTTCCGTTCGGGGTTGCAAAGGTAAGAAGCTTTTTTCGTTTCGCAAGTTTTCAGCTAAAAACTTTTTAAATTTTTCTGCCGAGCTTTTCTGAACGTCCTCTTCCTTCTGAAGCGGGCTGCAAAGGTAAGAAGGCTTCTGACATTTCGCAGCCCGGCGCCACTTTTTTCTCAAAAAACTTTCGCCGGGCTGACGTCTCTCTGTTTCTTCTTACCCCCAAACGATGAGCAGGCCTTTCATTACAATAGAGGGTGTTGATAGGTTCAATGATCCGGACTATTTATTCAGTTATTGTCTTTCTCTACTTAGGCTCCCCTGTACTTCCCTAGCAATCAGCACATTGGTTCGGCGTAGAGAACTAGTGAAGAGCTTCATCAGCAACGGCCTCACTCAGTCGTTGCAATATAGAGCGAGCGAGTTTGCGCGGTGGGTGGCTAATTGCAGGACTGGGTTAATCACTTTCTCCATTCTCAGGAATGCTACCCGCTTTACAAAACGTCGGGCCGGCTCGTTGCCTTCAAAAGCGACGAGCCGGCCCGGCTTTAGCCAGCGCGCACTTTAGGGTTGAACAGCGTCTGGTTTGCGGGCACCGAACTCGATACTGGCCGCTAAGCCAATGGAGTAAGGCCGGGTGCGCTCAGTCCAGTTGCCGCTGGCATTGGCGTTAAGCGTATTCAAACCAGCTTCTGCTTCTGGACCTACCATGATTTTCCAGGGGGCTTTGGCCGAAGCGTATTGTACGCCCATATCGCCGCGGGCTGAGGCCAGCAGGCGGTTGTAGGTAACTTCGTCAAGTACTTCCTGCCCGTCCATCTGCAGCCGATTGCGGAGCAGCACGTTTACTGCCGCACCTACGGCTGCGTACAACGACCAGCCCGATTTGCGGCTGGCATAGCGCACCTGCAGGGGCATCCCGGCCGAGGTGAAGTTGTACGTAGCCAGACGCTGCTCGGGCGCTTTATAAGCTACCATGGGCGTCCCCGGTCCGTAAAGACTGGCGGGATTTTCTTCTACCACGGTGTTGCCCGAGGCTGAGCGCATCTCGA
The DNA here is from genome assembly GCF_044628455.1 of Hymenobacter sp. B81. Taxonomy (NCBI): domain Bacteria; kingdom Pseudomonadati; phylum Bacteroidota; class Cytophagia; order Cytophagales; family Hymenobacteraceae; genus Hymenobacter; species Hymenobacter sp. B81. The sequence continues at coordinate 1,349 of NZ_JBIYZW010000002.1, forward strand.
CACCCGTCAGCAAGCTCCAGCGGTCGGCAAACTGCCAACTGCCGCCTAGCTGTCCTCGGTGCGCCAGGCCAGCGGCCAGTTCCGGACGCTTCTTAGACGTATAAGAGTTGCTGCGCGACATGGCATCAAAGCTCACAGCTGAGCTAGCCGCCGCCGTCAGAGCCGAAACGTTGGGGTCAAAGCGGGAAGCGGCGTACTGGGTCCGCCATTGCCATTTGCGAGCGGCAGCAGCATTGGGCTTTTCTTCTTCGGCTGCCGTTTCGGAAACCGTAGTGCCTAGTGCCAGCATAGGTGCCTGCAACAACGCGGCCTTAAGCGAGTCGGGCCGGGGCGACCAAGCACCATGGGGCAGTTGCGTGGCAATAAACTGTAGATGAGCTACCTCCCGGGCTGTTTGTTCAGCGTTGACCTCAAGCGCGGTGGATCCGGCGCTGCGGTAGCCCGTTAGACTTGCGTAGCTCCGGGCACCCCGCGCGGCTGCGGACATGGTTGCCCCCCCTTCACCGATGGCTGAACGTGTGGAAGCTGCCACTGACCGACTACGTGAACTACCCGCGGCGCTTCGCTCAACCCCGGCGAAAGCGGTTGGGGCTTGGTCATTGGCTTCAACAACTCCAGCTGCAGCACGACGGAAACGCTCCGCCACCGGGATTTCGTCGCCGGGCTGCGCAACGGAGGCAATTTGCGGCTCACTGCTGCGGGCGGGCACCGGTTCGCTTACCTGGCCCCCAGCACGTTGGCTAGTGGCCATGGTGGCTTCAGAGCCTTGCGGACGCTGGCTTGCAACACCGGGCTTGGCTTGGGCCGCGGCTGAATCGTCGCCGAGCGTTGCGCGCACAGTGGAAGCGGCAGCCAGCGGGCTATCGGCGGCCGCGCCAAACCGGCCCTGCTGGGTAAGCCAGGCACCACCGCTAAAAGTGGCTACGAGGCAGGCAGCGGCCGCCACCCAGCGCCAGGCACCCAGCCGACGGCGGTAGCCTTCGTTCTGGCGCAGCAGCAGTTCATGGTCAAGCCGGTCCCAAACATCGGCGCGGGGCGTTACTTCCGCTTCGGCGAGTTTCTGGCGAAACAAGTCCTCCAGACTGCCGGTGGACCGCTGCTCGGGGGTATTATCGGTAGAGGGAGTCATTGTAGCGGTAATCGAGGCGTTCCAGCTTGGTTTTGAGAATTACCCGGGCGCGGGCGTATTGCGACTTACTGGTTCCTTCGGAAATGCCCAGCATGTCGCCGATTTCTTTGTGGCCGTAGCCCTCAATGGCAAACAGGTTGAACACCGCGCGGTAGCGGGGTGCCAGCTCCTGAATCATCTTCAGCAGTTCTTCGAAGGAGTAGTTCGACAGAATAAACTCCTCGTCGGCAATGGTTTCGGGGTACTCGCTTTCGGTCACGGCCAGCATGGCGGCACTGCGGCGGTGCTGACGCAGGGCCGCATTAATCATGATACGGCGGATCCAGAACTCCAGCGGGCACTCGCGCCGAAACAAACGCAGGTTGTTGAAAACCGTTACGAACCCCTCCTGCAGCACGTCCTCGGCTTCGAACGTAGTTTGCGCGTAGCGCAGGCACACGGCCAGCATCCGGCCCGAGTAGCGCGTGTAGAGCTCTTTCTGCGCCACCCGACTACCCGCCAGGCAGGCATCGATCAGCTCGGTTTCGGTCCACTTGGCGGAGGGTTGCAAAGGCTTCACGGGCGGAGCGGAAGAAGCTGCCGCGGGGGCCGCATCCGAGGTCAGGCTACCGAATAACTTGCCAACGCTGCTGTTGGCCAACGACGCAGCCAGAGCGCTCATTGGGGCACCCGACCTGCGCGGCCGGCATTGGCAGCCACCCTGTGCGGGCGGCCGGGGTGAGAGTAAATGTAGCGGCGCTGCATACGCTTGAGCTATAAGACGAGACGCTGGCCGGTCAGACCAACGCCCCTATGAGACGGGTTGGGCCGGGGAGGTTGCACGGGCGGTATTTTTTCCCGGTTCCCTGCCTCGGTCTGAGAACTACAGCGGAGTCCGGTTGGCGCCGCAGTTAGTTTCTACAGCAGGTTTTGGGTGCGAATCAGGCCCATAAAGGCGTCGCGGTAGGCGTCGCCCACGGGCAGCAGGCGGCCGGCGACCTGCACTTTGCCGCGCTCCACGTGCTCGATGCGGCCCAGGGCCACGATGAAGGACTTGTGGATGCGGGCGAAGCGCTCGGGCGGCAGCACCTCCTCCACCCGCCGAAACGACTGCAGGGTGAGGATCTTGCTCCCGTCGGCGGTGTAAATCATCAGGTACTCCTTCATGCCCTCGATGTAGAGGATGTCGGCGAAGGCCACCCGCTGCAGCCGGTGCTCGTTTTTCACGAACATCGCGTCCGCTGCTCCCGCGGCCGGCGGCAGGAGCGCGGGGCCCACCGGCTCGGGCAGCTTGTCCGGGGCTGGGGCGGGCGGCACGGCAGCGGTTCGCACCTTGTTTACGGCCTGCAGAAACCGGTCGAAGGCAATGGGCTTGAGCAGGTAGTCGGCCGCGCTGAGCTCGTAGCTGCGCACGGCGTACTGGTCGTAGGCCGTAGTGAAAATCACCCGGGGGCCGGGCTGCGGCAGCAGCTGCACCAGCTGTAGGCCCGAGAGGCGGGGCATGTGAATGTCCACGAACAGCAGGTCGACGGGATGGTCCTGCACAAACGACAACGCCGCCAGCGCGTCGTGGAACTGTCCCTTCAGCGCCAGAAAAGGCACCTGCGCACAGTAGCCCACCAGCAGGTCGAGGGCCAGCGGCTCGTCGTCGATGACCACGCAGCTCAGGGTGCGGGTAGCGGTAAACTCCATAGTAACACGGCAAAAAGCTCGTCCGCCAAGTGGGTCAGGCGGGCTGCAAGGTAAGCGTCACCTGGTGTTCCCCGGCGGGCGTGCGCAGCTCGAGGTGGTAGCGCCCCGGGTACAGCAGCTCCAGGCGCCGGCGCAGGTTGGTGAGGCCCACTCCCCCGGGCTCGTGGGGCAGGCGCCGGTCGTCGGGCGCCACTTGGTTGCGCACCCTGAACCGTAGCTCGTCGTTGGCGCCGATTTCGAGCTGAATGACTACCGCCGGCCGGGCCGTGAGGTCGCCGTGCTTGAAGGCGTTTTCGACCAGCGGCAGCAGCAGCATGGGTGCAATGGGATACTGGTCGCCACCGGGGCCGCCGGCGTAGTCAAACACCACGGCTTCGGCGGCATTGCCGGGCAGGCGCAGGCGCTGCAGATCGAGAAAGCCGCGCAGGTGCTTCAGCTCCTGGGTCAGCGGCACGGTATCGGCGCTGCTCTCGTAGAGCATGTAGCGCATGATTTCGGCCAGGCGCAGCACGGCCTCGGGCGCCCGGTCCGATTTCTGGCTGGCCAGCACGAAGATGTTGTTGAGGGTATTGAACAGAAAATGCGGGTTGACCTGCATTTTCAGCAGCGAGAGTTCGGTGAGCAGCTGCTGGCGCTCCAGCTCGCGGCGGTTGCGCTGCTCGCGCAGGTAGTCGCCGGTAACCTTCAGGGCCGAGCTCAGGAAGACAATCATCAGCCCGAAAATGGTGTAGGGAATGATGTAGCCGGCCGTGCTCCGGGGGGACGGCCCCGCGGGCGCCGCCAGGCTTTGCAGCAGCACGGCCCCGGCCGCGCGCAGCGGCACGTAGGCCAGCAGAAGGCCCAGCACTCCTAGTATATAGGGTCCGAGCCGCCCCCGGCTGAGCGTGCGCGGAATCAGCAACACCCAGTTGGCATAGAATACCGCCGAGGCCACCAGGTCGTAGAGCAGGCGAATCAGCAGCTCGGCGGAGGAAGCACCAACCAACGCATCCTTGTGAAAGCTGAACATCTGCAGCGCGTCGGTGGCCAGCAAAACCAGCAGCCAGAGCAGGTGCACCCAACGGGGCACGTGCGCGGACTGCCCGGCCGCGGGCTGCAGGGCCCAAAGAAGTTGCAGACGACGAAAACCAGTAGCAGTCATAGCACAACGGCGGCCAACTGGGCCGGAACGAGTGAACGGCGCAAGGTACCGGCGGCCGGGGCGAAACGCCCCCTTTTTTCAACCAAAGCTCCTTTGTCGCCCCCCAACGCCGCGGCTGGCCGCCCCAATGGGGGCCGGGGCGTTGGGGCCGCCGGCCGGGGCATTGGTAAGGCTAAAATCGGAGTTGCGGCCGCCGCAGACGGGGTTGGTTGATTAAGCCGCCACGGGGTGAAAGCACCCGCTAGGTTTGCCTTCGTTCCGCCGCTACTCACCCCCCCTCCTGCTATGCAACCAGCCACCCTCGTCGAAACCCGGCAGCTGTCCTTCCGCTTCGGCGCCCGCCCCATCCTGCACCACGTCGACCTGGCCGTGCCGGCGGCCAGCATCTACGGTTTCCTGGGGCCCAACGGCGCGGGCAAAAGCACTACGCTGCGGGTGCTGCTGGGCTTGCTGCCCGCCCCGGCCGGCACCGTGCGGCTGTTCGGCCACGACCTGAGCCAGCACCGCCAGCAGGTGCTCAGCCGCGTGGGCGCCCTCATCGAAAACCCTTCGCTCTACGACCACCTCAGCGGCCACGACAACGTGGAAGCCACCCGCCGACTGCGCGGGCTGCCGGCCGACCGCAGCGCCGAAGTACTGGCCCTGGTGGGACTAAGCGCCGACGCCCACCGCCGGGTGCGCGAGTATTCGCTGGGCATGCGCCAGCGGCTGGGGCTGGCTCTGGCCCTGCTGCCCGACCCCGAACTGCTGATCCTCGACGAGCCCACCAACGGCCTGGACCCGCAGGGCATCAGCGAAATGCGCGCGCTGCTGCAGCGCCTGCAGCGGGAGCACGGCAAAACCATCCTGCTGTCGAGCCACCTCATCAGCGAGATTGAGCGCGTGGCCACCCACGTGGGCGTCATCCAGCAGGGCCGGCTGCTGTTCCAGGGTAGCGTGGCCGAGCTGCAGCGCCACCAGCACGGCCAGGCGCGGGTGCTCATCGAAACCGACGACGCGGCCCGCTGCCGCAACCTGCTGCCGCTGGACCTGGCCGACGCCGAGGTGCTGGCCGCGGGTACGCTGGCCCTGCCCTACCACTCGCCCGAGCACATGGCTTACCTGGCGCAGCAGCTGGTGGGCGCGGGCCAGCCCGTGTACGGCCTCAGCCGCCAGCAGCCCAGCCTCGAGCAAACCTTCCTGCACCTGACGGCCACCCCGGCCCGGTCAACCGCTCTGCCCCAATGAACCACGCCCTCACCTCCCGCCCTTCGGCCCTGCAGCAGCTGGGCCGCGCCCTGTCGGCCGACACGCTTAAGCTCAAGAACACGGCCGCGCTCTGGCTGAGTCTGGTCAGCGGCGCCCTGCCCGTGGCGCTGTCATTTCTGATTTACTTTTTCAAGGGCCACCAGCTGCTCAAGCCCGGGCAGAACCCCTGGCCCGACTACGTGCTGCACAGCTGGCGCACGGCCACCGGGCTGCTGCTGCCGCTGTTCGTGGTGCTGCTCACCAGCCTGCTGCTGCACGTCGAAAACAAGGCGGCGGCCTGGAAGCACCTGTACGCCCAGCCTCTGGGCCGCGGCACCCTGCTGGGCAGCAAGCTGCTGCTGCTGCTGGGCCTGAACCTGCTGGCCCAGGTCAGCTACGCACTGCTGCTGCTGGCCTCGGGCCTGCTGCTGGGCGTGCTGCGCCCCGGCCTGCTCTTCGCCGACTTTGCCCTGCCCCTGCTGCCCGCGGCCACGCTGCTAGCGCACACCTACCTGGCTACGCTGGGGCTGCTGGGCATTCAGTACGTGGCCAGCTTGTGGTGGCGCTCGTTCGTGCTGCCGGTGGCCCTGGGCATGGGGGCCGTCGTAGCGACCCTCACGCTCATGCGCTGGGAGCACATTGCCTGGATCCCCTACGCCGCCCCGCTTTTGTCGCTGCGCGACGTAGCCACCAGTGGCAGCCGCCTGCAGGTGCCGGCCGCGCTGGGTGAGGCGCACTGGCTGGCCCTGGGCTGGTTTGCGCTGGCCCTGCTGGTGGGCTTCGGGCTGCTGCGCCGCCGGGCCGAGCAGTAAGGCCGAGCCAGGATCCGAGGGCAGGTTCGCTAAGCCGGGCAGCTTCAGGGGCTTGCCCGTTTTTCGCCCAAATTCTCCTTCCCCCAGTGCAACCCCGGAGCTAGCCAACGTGACCTTTGCCGCAGGCAGATTTCCCAACCCCACATCATTGGGTGATGGAAAAGCCCGCCCGACTTCGGTCCTTTGCAGCGCCCAAGCCCACCCAGCTTGCCTACTCCGTCAATTACTTCCGCCGATTGTTTGTCCTGATGGCTTTATCGCCTGCTCAATTATTCCGCTAGCAGCTTCGTTTCGCGCTTTTTTTCCTGGCTCCTACGTGAGCCGGCCACCCCGACTGACGATACCCGGCCGCGTGCAGCGCTGCCTCGTCGCCCCCTCCTACTCTCGCTTCTCACTTCCCTCCCATCGTATGAAAAACACCGTACTGCTCATGCTGGCCTCGTCCAGCCTGCTTTCCGGTTCTGCCCTGGCCCAGGCTCCCGCCCCGGCAGCCCGCCCCGCGGCCGGCGCCCCCGGTGCTCCGGCCGCGCTGGCCACCAGTCCCGCCCCGCGCGGCAACGGCCGCATCAGCGGAACGGTGCTCGACGGCACCACCAAGCAGCCCGTGGAGTTTGCCACCGTGGCCCTACTGCCCGCCACCGGCGAAAAGCCCCTCGACGGCACCGTGGCCGACGACAAGGGACGCTTCACGCTGAAAGGCCTCGCGCCGGGCTCCTACCGCTTGTCCATCAGCTTTATCGGCTACGGCAGCCAGGTGCAGCCCATCACGCTCAGCGAGGGCAAGATGACCCTCGACCTGGGCAACGTGAGCCTGGCCTCGGAGGCCAAGCAGCTGGGTGAGGTGACGGTGACCGGGGAGCGGCCGGTGGTGGAAAGCAAGCCCGACCGGCTGGTGTACAACGCCGCCCAGGACGCCACCAACAAAGGCGGTACCGCCGCCGACGTGCTGCGCAAGGCCCCCATGGTGAGCGTGGACCCCGACGGCAACCTGCAGCTGCGCGGCTCGGGCAACGTGCGCGTGCTCATCAACGGCAAGCCCTCGGCCGTGGTGGCCAACGACGTGGCCCAGGCCCTGAAGCAGCTGCCGGCCGACCAGATCAAGAACGTGGAGGTGATTACCAATCCCTCGGCCAAGTATGACTCGGAGGGCTCGGCGGGCATCATCAACATCGTGCTCAAGGAAAACAACCTGCAGGGCATCAACGGCAACGTGGGCCTGGCCCTGGGCACCCGCAACTCCAACGGCAACCTGGCCCTGAACGTGCGCCGCGGCAAGCTGGGCATTTCGTCGGCCCTCAACGGTTGGGCCTTCTACGCCCCCGGCGTGCAGGGCGTCGACCGCGTCGACCGCAACGCGACGGGCGTGGTGCAAACGCCCGACGGGCCGCAGAACGTGGCCACCACCGGCTATTTGATGCAGCGCAACGACGGCAACGGCGGCGGCGGCGGCGGCAACGGCCGCATCGGGCTGGATTACGAGCCGGCCCCCAACCACGCCTTCAACCTGTCGCTGAACGGCAACGTGTTCCGCAATCAGTTCGACGTGGACGTGGTGAGCCAGTACTACCTGGAGCAGGGCGCGCCCACCAGCCAGCGCAACAACTTCGAGCGGGAGCTGCTGCAGAAGTTCCGCACCTACAGCTACGACCTCACCGGCTCCTACACCCGCAGCTTCGGCCAGCAGAGCCGCCGCGAGTGGACGGTGCTGGCCCAGCACAACCGCAACCGCCGCAACAGCTCCTACGACGTGGACGAGTTCGGCCTGTACGCGCCGCACGTAAACCCTTACTACCGCGAGTACAGCCCCAACGAGGCCACCAACCAGGAAAACACCCTGCAGACCGACTACGTGCACCCGCTCTCAGACAAGCAAACGGTGGAAGTAGGCGGTAAAATCATCCTGCGCGACGTGACCAGCGACTTCCGCCTGCTGAACGCCCGCAACGGCGGCGAGCTGACCCTGGACCCCACGCGCACCAACGTGTACAGCTACAACCAGGACGTGCAGGCCGGCTACGCCACCTACGCCACCTCCCTGGGCAAGAAGTACAACGTGCGCCTGGGCGGCCGCGTGGAGCGCACCGAGCTGGGCGGCAACTTCCAGGGCCAGGACGACCGGTTCAGCACCAGCTACACCAACCTGCTGCCCAACGTGGCTCTCACGCGCAACCTCAAGCAGCAGGGCTCGACGCTGCGCCTGAGCTACTCGCGCCGCATCCAGCGCCCCAGCATTTTCTACCTGAACCCCTACCCCAACCAGACCGACCCCTACAACCTGCAGCGCGGCAACCCCAAGCTGAACGCCGAGTACTCAGACAACTACGAAGTGAACTGGAACACCTTCGTAAAGGGCTCGGTCATCAACCTCACGGCTTACTCGCGCATCACCAACAACGCCATTGAGGCCAAGCGCGAAACCCGCGCCGGCACCGATCCGGCGGGCAATGCCATTACCCTGGTAGAAACCACCTACGGCAACATTGCCCGCAACCAAACCTACGGCACCAACCTGTTCGGCTCGGTGAAGCCGGTGCCGAAGTGGGACATCAGCGGCAACGTGAGCATCTACTACGTATACCTGAACAGCGCCGCGCTCAACACCTCCAACAGCGGCGTGGTGTACTCGGCCAACCTGAACTCGGGTTATAAGTTCGACAAGGGCCTGAGCCTGCAGTTCTTCGGCATGCTCAACTCGCCCCGCATTCAGCTGCAGGGCACCTCGTCGGCCTGGCAGATGTACTCCATCGGTCTGCGCAAAACCCTGTTCAAGGACAAGGCCGACCTGACCCTGAACGCCGACAACCCCTTCACCAAGTACGTGCGCCTGACCAACGACTTCGAGACGGTGCAGTCCAAGCAAACCAACACCACCAAGGTGTTCAACCGCGGCGTGCGGGTGGCCTTCAGCTACCGCTTCGGCAAGCTGGAAAACAAGCCCCAGCGTCCGCGCCGCTCGATTCGCAACGACGACCAGAAAGCCGGTGAAGGCGGCAACGGCCCCGGCAACTAGGCTTCAGAACTTAGAGCTGAGCGCTTAGAAAGGTCCATTCCTATTGGCTCCACGCAAGCAAAACCGCCCGAAGCTCCTGGCTTCGGGCGGTTTTGCTTTGCATCAGCTTGCTGGACGCTTGCGGCTTAGCATTGGCCCGCGCCCGCATAACCCGCCACTGGCAACTGGTAACTCACAACTGACAACCCAGACCCTTACCGATTCCAGATCTGCCAGGCTTCCTCGGCCTGGCGGCAAAGCATGTCGAAGCCGTTCTGGGTGCTGGCGCCGGCTTCGCGGCCGCGGCGCAGAAACTCCGTCTCGCTGGGGTTGTAAATCAGGTCGAAGAGGTGATGGCCGGGGCCGAGGTACTCGTAGGGCAGGGCCGGGCAGGCCTCGGTATTGGGGTACATACCCAGCGGCGTGGTATTGATCAGCAGCGGGTGTTCGTGAATGACCTGGGGGGTGAGGTCTTGGTAGGTCAGGCCGCGGCCCAGCGCGTCGCGCGATACCAGCCAATAGCGGATACCCAGCTCGCGTAGCGCCGCTTCCACGGCCTTGGCCCCGCCGCCGGTACCCAGCACCAGCGCCGGCCCCGTGCCGCGGTAGGCGCGGCGCAGCGAGTCGCGGAAACCGCTGTAGTCGGTGTTGTGGCCGACGAGCCGGCCGTCGGCCGCAAACTCGATAACGTTGACGGCCCCGACGCGGGCGGCCGAGGGCGCCACTTCGTGCAGGTACAGCAGCACCTGCTCCTTATAGGGAATGGTCACGTTGAGGCCCGCCAGCTGGGGGCGCCGCGCCAGCAGCCCGGGCAGCTCCTGGATGTCGGACAGCTCAAAGGCCTCGTAGCTGTGGTCGGCCAGGCCCAGCTGCTCGAACTTCTGATTGAAGTAAGTCGGGGAAAACGAATGGCGGAGCGTGCGGCCAATCAAGCCAAATTCGCGGGGCATAGACAAGGGAATACCGCCTCAAGAAACGAAAAAACCGCCCCGGAGCCTAAGTGCCGGGGCGGTTTCAGGTTGCAACGGGCGGCCGGGCGGCTAGCGCGGGGCCGAGGCGAAGCGCTGCTTCAGGAACTCAATCACCACCGGCAGCACCGATACGGCAATAATCAGCAGGGTGAACACGCCGAAGTTTTTCTGGATAAACTCGATACGGCCCAGAAAGTACCCGGCCATCGTCAGCGAGGTCACCCACACCACGCCACCCACCACGTTGTACGACAGAAACTTGCCGTAGCTCATGGTGCCGACCCCGGCAATAAAGGGCGCGAACGTGCGCACGATGGGCACGAAGCGGGCAATGATGATGGTTTTGGCGCCGTGCTTTTCGTAGAACTCCTGGGTGCGCAGCAGGTGCTCGCGCTTCAGGAAGCGGTAGTCGCGCCGGAATACGCGTGGCCCGATGTAGTCGCCGATGTGGTAGTTGAGCGTGTCGCCCAGCACCGCCGCCACAATGAGCAGCACCATCAGCAGCACCACGTTGAGCGGGCTGTTGGGCAGGGCGGCCAGCGAGCCGGCGGCAAACAGCAGCGAGTCGCCGGGCAGGAAGGGCAGCACCACCACGCCCGTTTCCACGAAGATGATCAGGAACAGGATGGCGTAGGTCCAGACGTCGTACTGCTGAATCAGCTCAGCCAGGTGCTTGTCGAGGTGCAGAACGATGTCAATGAAGTCCTTTATTATTTCCATGCGGGCGAAGATTATCCGGCAAAGGTAAGCGCCCGGGCGGCAACGTGGGCAACCGCCGCGGGCGCCGGGCCGCTCACAGCACCGGAATGGGCTGCTTGTGCTCGTCGATGGCCACGAAGGTGAAGGTGCCCGCCACGGCGTGCTGTCGCCGGGGCGAGTACATTTCCTCGACGTGAATGTCGACGGCCACGTCCAGGCTCTTGTTGCCCAGCCGCGTCACGCGCCCGATCAGCTCCACGATGGTGCCGGCCGGAATGGGCATGTGAAAGTCGATCTGCCCCGACGAGACGGTGACCATGCGCTTGCGGCTGAAGCGCGTGGCGGCAATGAAGGCCACTTCGTCCATGAGCTGCATGGCCGTGCCGCCGAACAGGGTGTCGTAGTGGTTGGTGGTGTTGGGAAATACCGCCTTGAAAATGCGGGTTTCGGCTTGGGCAATGCGCTGGGCAAGGTCAGTCATGGCAACGAGGCTGGAAAAATGGTGGCGGACATACGGCGGCGCCGCGCCCCGGCAGCCTCTGCCCGGACCTCACCAAAACGCGCCCGCCCCGTTGCGGCTCAGCCACCAACGACAAACGCAGGAATTTCCCGGGCCGGACGGGTGCTTCAGGTCGCGAAAGCACGCATCACGAAGTAGCCGGGCAAGTATCTGGCTTATACTCCACCCCTGGGCGCCGCCGCCCGGTGGAGTACTTACAGTTGCGCGTCAGCCCGTGAGTTGCACACGGTTCCTTGTTCGTTTCGGCCCTGAAGGGGCGAAAACCCGGCTACAGCAAATGTGAATGGCAAAGAACGGGCTGCAAGTATAACAGCTCCCGCCCCGATCGGCCTGCGGCCCCCGCAGAGTGCAGTCCGCTGCGGTTCTGCACCAGCGCCGCTGCTACTGCTTCAGCAAGGTCGTGCTTGGTACGGCGCCCGAGCCCAGGCGCAGGTGGTATAAACCAGCCGGCAGCAGGTTGCCGGGCACTACCGTTTCGCGCCCCGTAACCTGCCCCTGACTCCGCACCCGCCCCAGGGCATCGAACAGGTAATAAGGCCCCCGGTAATCGGTGCGCAGCTGCCAACTGTCGGCGCTGGGGTTGGGGTAGGCTTCGGCCAACACCGGAGAAGCTCCGCGCGGCCGCGCGGCCAGCACGGTGCCACTGCTGCTGCCGAAGTAGTTTACCCGGCGCACCTCGCCCGCGGCGGTGCGAAAGCGGGGCTCTACTTGAATCCACCAGTAGCGCCACCGCCCGGCCACGGCAGCGCGGGCTACTACGAAGCCCGGCACCCCGTCGCGGAAAAACCCGCGGCCACCGGTGCCGCCGCTGCCGGTCACCTCGTAGTCGAGGTAGCCGCCGCTTTGCCAACTCAGCCCGCCCGCAATCAGCTGCCCGGCCTGAAACCGCTCGGCGCTGTCGAACTCGAAGGAGTCGCAGGCAATTTCGAAGCCGGGATGCAGCCGCGCCAGCCTGAACGTGCGCGTGCTGGTGCCGGGCCCCGGGGGCACGAAGATGTCGTTGCTGAACACTACGTCATCTACGCCGTCGGCGTCGAGGTCGAGGCGCGCGGCGGCTGTGAGCGAAGCCGGGGCCAGCCGCGGCGACTCCCACCCGACCGGCCACGTAGCGGCCCCCAGGGGGTGTACTACCTGCGCCCGGCTCAGGCCGGGCGCGGCCAGGAACAGCAGCAAACCAAGGGTTCGTTTTGTCGGCATAGAATCAGGCCTGGGCGAACCTTGTTGTCCGCGCCTTCGCCGTTGAAAGTAAGCGTAGCCGGCCGGAAGCACTGCTCTGCGGCTGATTTATTGCCCCTGCTTCGGCCGGCGACTGGGCAAGCCGGACCGCCCGAGTCCGGCTGAGGTTTAGTTGATCGGCTCCCGGGGCACTCCTGCCTGCGCGGGTTCTTCCCAGCGGCGGAAGCCGGGCAAAAACCAAGCAGCCGGCGCGGGGCCGGCTGCTGGTTGGTCATCGAGAAAGGTCGGCGCTTAGCCCCGCGGCATGGAGGTGCCGGGCTTGCCGGGCGCTTTCACTTCGGGCTTGAACATCTCGTCGACCCCATCCATGTCGAGGAAGTGGGTGAAGGTGTCGCCGCGCAAGCCCAGGCGGATGGTTTCCAAACTCACGATTTCGTTGGGGGCGATGTTGCCCAGGTTCACGTTGGCGCCGAGCAGCTTGATAAACCATACCTGCTGGGCTTTCTGCGGGGCTTCCCAGAGAATCTTCTCGAAGGGAATCTGGGTCAGGATTTCCTCAACCAGGCCCGAGCGCACTTCGCCGGTCGAGCGGAACAAGCCCACGTTGCCGGCCTCGCGGGCCTCGCCAATCACCTTCACGGCACCTGCTTCGAGCTCGGTGCGCATCTGCTGAATCCACTTGTAGGGCGGGATGATCTTCTCGGCGTCCTTGGAGCCGACCTCCGACAGCACCTTCACCTGGCCCGAGAGCTGGCGGATGAATTCCAGCTTCTGCTCGTGCACCAGGTCGATGGAGCCGTCCGACACCTCGGCGTATTCCATGCCGAACTGGTCGAGCAGGCGGCGGTAGTCGTCGAACTGCCCGCGGATGATGAAGGCTTCGAACAGGGTGCCGCCGAAGTATACCGGAATGCCGGCCGCCTTGTAGGCGTCGAGCTTGCGCTGCAGGTTGCCCGTGACGTAGGAGGTGGCCCAGCCCAGCTTCACGATGTCGGTGTAGGCGGCGCCCACCTCCAGGAAGTCTTCGACTTCGCGCACGCTCAGGCCCTTGTCCATGACCATGGTGAAGCCTTGTTCGCGGGGTTTCTGGGTGCGCTCGGGCAGCTGCGAGAGAGAGTAGTTCATTCTTTGGGGTCTTGGAAGCTTGGGGTCTGGGGGGCGTGGCCCGCCGACCCGGCCGCAACGCGGCGCGGCAAAAGTACGCCCAAACCCCAAACTGCCGGGCTAAAAAACCGCCCCGCCCGTTTAGCCCGCAACAAGCGGCCAAACGGGCGGGGCGGGTAAAAGCCTAACCAAGCTGGCTTTGAAACGGCGACGTTCAAGCCCGGCCGTTCCCCATCTTATTTCCGGTACTGATCGATGAGGCGGGTAAGGGCCCGCTGCTGCTCCAGCTCAGGAAAGAACTCAAACAGCATCCGGTGCTTGTCGAAGTCGAGCAGCAAGGCGTTTTCCAGTACGTCGTAGGCCTGCCGGTAGCGGCCGGCGGCCAGCAGGTAGGCGCACAGGCGGTAGAGCAGCTCGGCATCGGCGGGCTGCAGCTCGGTGGCGGTGCGCATCAGGTCGATGGCCGCGTCGAAGTTGCCCTGCTCGTAGAGAATGGCGCTCCAGTTGATCCAGCCCTCGGGCGCGTCGGGCGCCACCTGGGTGGCCCGGTCGTAGGCTTCAATGGCGCTGACCACATTGCCCACCTGGTACTCGGCCCGGCCCAAAGCCAGCCAGTACTCGGCGCTTTCGTCAAACAACGTCACGGCCTTGCGGTAGAAGTGCAAGGCCTCAAACCATTTTTCCTGGGCGTCCAGAATCACGCCGATGCCGAACCAGGCCTCGTCCATGTCGGGGTTCAGGTCGAGGGCCTTCTGGTAGAAGCGGCGGGCCGTGTCCCACTCGGCCAGCTTCTCGTGGCACTCGCCGATGTTGCACAGCGCCTCGGCAGTGGGCTCCCCGGCCGGATAGCTCAGCTCAAACTCCTCGATGGCGCGGCGGTACTGCTCCAGGCTCACGTAGGTGCTGGCCAGGTAGGCGTGCGCCTCGTAGAACTTGGGGTCGATGACGATGGCGTAGTCGAAAGCGGCCACGGTATCGTCGTAGCGGCCGGCCTTGTAGTAAGCCTGCCCCAGGTTGTACCAGGCAATGGCCGAGTACGGGTCTTCGTCGGTGAAACGGCGGAAAAACTCCAGGTTTTTCTCCAGGCGCCCCGACACTTCCAGGCAGTAGAGCAGCTCCTGCACGGCCGCGTCGTTGTCGAAGTTCAGGCGCAGGCTCTGCTTGTAGTTGCGGGCCGCGCTCTTGAACTTCTGCCACTGCTGGTAGGCTAGGCCGAGGTTGAAGTAAATGTCGTCGCGGTCGGGGGCGCGCTGAATGGCCTGCTCGAAGTAGCCCACGGCCGCGGCCAAGTCGCCGCGCTGGGTGGCAATGATGCCGCGGGTCACGGCCACGTCGGCGTTGTCCGGCTCGCGGGTGGCCACCTCGTCGATCTGGGCCAGGGCCGCGTCGTACTCGCCGCGCATGGCCAGCACCTGGGCGCGGTCGACCAGCAGCTCGTTGGAAAACGGGTACTGGGCCACGGCGGCTTCGCAGGCCTGCAGGGCGCGGTCGTACTGGGTGCTGGTGGTATAGTGGTCGATAATGGTTTCAAAATCGCCCAGGTCGAAAAACACCGGCTCGCCCTCGTCCATCATGCGCTCAAAGCGGCGCACGGTGGCCAGGATTTCGTCGCGTTCTTCGGATGGTTCGTTCATTCTCATGCGTTCTGCTTCACTGCTCTACCGGCCCACTGTAAGGATTCAAAGCCGTTAACTGCCGGGCCCGCCCACGGCGCGCCGGGCCCTAGGATACAACAACCCCGCCCGGCGCGGGGGAGTTCGACCGCGCCGCCAAAGCGGCGCAGCACCAGGCAATGGTTTCGGCCAGGGGCCGGAACTGCTGCCCCGTGGCCGCCAGCACCTTGGACGAGCGGTACTCCACCGGCCGGCGGCTGGCCCGGGCGGTGTCTTTGGTGATAAGCGGACGCGAGCCGGTGAGGGCGCCGCGCGCGCGCTCCAGGCGCCAGATAACCTCGGCGGCCCAGCCCGGCACGGCCACCGTGGGCGGCTTTTTGCCGAAGCAGGCGGCGGCCTGGGCAAAAAAGTCGCGCAGTGGCAGGCTGGCCGCGCTCAGCACGTACCGCTCGCCCTGCAGGGCGGGCCGGTCCAGCGTCAGGCGCAGCATGGCTTCCACCACGTCGCGCACGTCCACAAAATTAATGCTTCCGGGAGTGTAAAACGAATGCTCCTGCCAGGCATAACGAAACAGCCGGGTGCTGCTGCGCGTCCAGTCGGTAGCGCCCAGCACCACGGCCGGGTTCACGACAACGGCATTCAGCCCCTCCGACACCCCGCGCCACACTTCCAGCTCGCCCAGGTACTTGGAAGTGGCGTAGGTTGAATGCTCGGCGTTCAGGTCCCACTTGGCGGTTTCGTCGAGCACCGGCGAGGCCGCCAGCTCGGGCAGCCCGCCCAGGGCCGCCACCGACGAAACGTGGCACAGCCGCACCCCGGCTTGGGCCAAGCAGGCATCGACCACGGCCGCGGTGCCTTCCACGTTCACCTGGCGCAGCAGCTCGGCATCCTGCGGGGCGTACGACACCACACCGGCGCAGTGAAACACATGGGTAACGTCAGTTAGGGCCGCGCGCAGCAGGGCCGAGTCGCGCACGTCGCCTTCTACCCACTCCACGCCCCCGGTTTCGGCCAGGTGCGCCGGAATCTGCCGGCGGTAGAGGGCACGCACGGCCAGGCCCCGCGCCCGCAGCGCCGGAATCAGGTAGGAGCCAATCAAGCCGCTGCCGCCGGTAACGAAGATCATAGCTTCAATGATGGAATGACGGAATGATGGAATGATGGAATGATTGGGGCAGGCGCCTTATTCAATCATTCCGTCATTCCATCATTCACCCATTGATTTACAGGTCGCGGTTCAGCAAAGGCAGGGCGAGCAGGCGGGGCAGGTAGCTCGACTGCAGTACGCGCTGCAGGGCGCTGGCGTGCTTGAGGTGGTGCATGTCGGTGCCGGCCAGGTCAATCAGGCCGGCGTCGATGAGCTTCTCGGCCACCCGCTTGGCGCTGGGCGAGTAGTAGCCCACCAGGGAGTTCAGGTTGAGCTGCAGCAGCACGCCCTGCTCGCGGATGCGCGCCAGCTCCTCGAAGCGGCCGTAGAGGTAGGTGTAGCGCTCTGGGTGGGCCAGCACCGGCTGGTAGCCCGCGGCCTTCAGCCCGAACACGATTTCGTTGAGGTTGAAGGGCTCGTTGATGTAGGACGTCTCGAACAGCAGGTAGCGCCGCTCGCCGCCGAAGCTCAGCAGCTCCTGCCCCTGCTCGAGCTTGCGCGTGAGCGACTCATCCAGGTAGTATTCGGCGGCGCATTCCAGCTCCAGCTCAATGCCGTTGTCGGCCGCCACGGTGCGCAGCGCCGCCAGGGCGCCGCGAATACCCTCGGGCGTGTTGCGGTAGAAGTCGCCCATGATGTGGGGCGTCATCACCAGCTTGCGGTAGCCCAGCTGCTGCATCTGGCGCAGCAGCTCCACCGACTGCTCCAGGGTTTCGGCGCCGTCGTCGAGGCCGGGCAGCAGGTGGGAGTGCATGTCGGTGCCCAGCGCCGCCAGCGAGGTCAGCGCGGGCGCACTGGCGGAGCGGCCGAAAAGCTTTTGGAAGAAAGAAGCCATATCGGGGGCAACTTACGAAAAGCGCCGCCGCAGCCGATTTAGCAGTCCTTTGGAAGCCTGGCTTTCCTCGTAGTAGCCGTAGCCGCTGCCGTAGCCATACCCGTAGCCGTAGCCATACCCGTAGCCGTAGCCGTACATGCCGCCGGCGCGGGCATCGTTGAGGATGGTGGTGAGCTTGTTGAAGCCGCTGCTGCGCACCAGCTTGTTGACGTTCTTGAGGAAGGCCTTCTTCGAGTAGTTGGCCCGCACGATGTAGATGGGAATGTCCACCTTGCGCATGATCAGAATGCCGTCGGTCACCAGGCCCACGGGCGGGGTGTCGATAATGACCACGTCGTAGCTCTGCTGCAGGTGGGCCAGCATCTGGTCGAACTCGGGGTGCAGAATCAGCTCCGAGGGGTTGGGCGGCGTGGGCCCGGCCGGGATAAAGTCCAGGGTCGGAATGCTGGTTTTCTGCACGCACTCATCCACGCTGTGGCGGTTGATGAGGATGGTGCTCACGCCCTTGGTGTTTTCGGCGTCGAAGGCCAGGTTCACCTTGGGCTTGCGCATATCCAGGTCCAGAATCACCACCCGCTGGTCCGACAGGGCAATGATGCCGCCCAGGTTCACGGCCACGAAGGTTTTGCCCTCGCCCGAAATCGTGGACGTAATCGAAATCAGGCGCTTGCTCTTGTTCGAGGGCGCCATGAACTCCAGGTTGGTGCGGATGGAGCGAATGGCCTCGGAAATGGCCGACTTGGGGTTCTTGTCCACAATCAGCTTCGACACGGCCAGCTTTTCCTTGTCGTAGGCCGGCACCACGCCCAGCACCGGGGCCGAGGTGTTGCGCTCCAGCTCGCGGATGTTGGTGACGGTGTTATGCAGCATGTAGCGGGTGGCTACCAGGCCCAGGCCCAGGGCAATGCCCAGCGCCAGCCCAATGGCGTACACGATCAGCTTCACCGGGAAAATGGGCGCCTGCGGCAGCGAAGCCGGGGCCAGAATCTGGAAGTCGGGCGTGGTGCCGGCTTTGGCGATGCTGAACTCCACCTTCTTGTCCATCAGCATCAGGTAGGACTTCTCGTAGAGCTCGAAGGGACGGCGCAGGCGGGCCAGCTCGGTTTCCTTTTCCGGCATCTGGGCCATCCGGGCCTCCAGCTCGCGCTGCTGGCCGTTGAGGTCGGCAATTTCCTTGTTGAGCAGCTGCCGGGTGCTTTGCAGCAGGTTGCGGATGTTGCGGCGGTTGAAGTCGATGGCTTCCTTGCGCAGCTGCACGGCCGTGCTGGCAGGTCGGTACGACTCGAGCAGGCGGTTCATGTCGGCCTGCTGGTCGTTGAGCACGGTCATCTGCTGGGTAATGCGCTGGTCGTCGAGCAAAGCCACGGCCGGAATGCTCTCCTCCACCGTTTCGCCTTCGCGGGTAAACACCCGGTTCTGGCTCACTATCTCGCTGACTTCGGCCAGGGCACTGGCCTTGCGCATCAGCTCCTCGCGCTTTTTCTGCAGTTCGGTCATCAGCCCGGTCACCGCGGCCAGGTCCGATTTCACGTCGTAGGTTTTGTTGCGGCGCACGAAGTCCTGCATGGCCTGCTCGGCCTGCTGCAGCTTCTGGCTGTTCTCGCTCAGCTGGCCTTCCAGGAAAGCCAGCGTCTGCTGGGTAGCCAGCGAGTTCTTGGCCAGCTTTTCCTGCAGGTACAGCGTGTCAATCTTGTTGACGATGTCGTGGGCCTTCAGCGGGTTGTGGTCCTTGAAGGAGATGCCGATGGTGTTGGCCTCGGGATTGATGATTTCGACGATCAGGTTCTCATCGAAGTAGCGGGCAATGGCCGCGTCGTCGTTGATGACGAAGTAGTAGTTGGGCGTGAGCGTGCTGGCGTTGAACTTGACGTCGGTGCGGTACAGCGTCAGGTCAATACCGGGCAGCGAGATGGGCTGGCCGAAGCGGTACTCGTTGCTGACCTCGCGGCCGGCCTGCAGGAACGACAGGCGGAAACGCTGCGCGTCGAGGATGTCGACGTTGAGCTTGCTGTTGTAGAAGCGCTGGTCCTGGATGCGGTACTCCACTCGGAAGGGCGAGGTTTTGTACAGCTCCGAGGCCAGCACCGTGCCCTCGTTGTAGTAGTTCACCCCCAGGTCGAGCGAGTCGCGCAGGCGTTGGTAAATCAGGTTGGACTTGATCAGCTCGATTTCACCCGCCAGGTTTTTGCTGTTCTGGCGCGCGTTGCCGCCCGAGTTGCCGCCCAGCTCTTCCAGCCCGAGCACGCCGGCCTGGGTTTTCTGGTCGATTTTGAGCGTCGACGAGGACTGGTAGACCGGCGGCGTGTAACGCAGGTACAGCCAGGCCGCCGTCATGGTGAGGATAATCAGCAGCAGCATCCAGGGCAGGCTGCGCCGCGTGACCATAATCAGCGTGGCAAGGTCCAGACCCGCACCGCCGTCCTCCTCGGGTTCTTCTGTATTAGCGGTGTGAATCAGGTCTTCCAGATCCACGTCCTTATTTGCTGCCATAAAATCAAAAAAACGCTCAACGGGGATGAGGCGGCCCCTCAGGGTGCCGCCAGCGGGTAGCTCCGCCGCTACAGCCGTCTGATCAGGAAAAGGGTAGTAACAAAGCTCGTGAGGCTAGTGAAGATGGTCAGCACGGGGCCGATATCCTGCACGGCTTCGAGCACCGGTCGGCGCAGCGGCTCGATGTACACCACGTCGTTGGGCTGCACGCGCAGGCTGGCGCTGCGCATGCCCTCGATGGTGGTCAGGTCAATGATCTGCACCTGGGCCTTGCGCAGGTCGCCGTCGGCCCCGGGCCGGATCAGGCGAATGTTGTAGGCCCGCCCGTAGCGGGGCTGGCCGTTGCCCATCATGCCGTTGCCGTCGATGCCGCCCACGGCCGCCAGCACCTCCAGCAGGTTCATGTTCTCGTTGTTCATCGGGATGATGGCCCCGCCCGGGGTACCCAGCACGATGATGCGGTTGTTGGTCACGCGCGACTGCACAAACACGCCCCGGTAGAACTCTTCGTAGCGCACCTGCAGCAGGCTGTCGAGCTGCGGCACGGTGAGGCCCGCTACCGGCACCCGGTACACTACCGGCAGCATCACGCTGCCATCGGGCTGCACGAGGTAGTCGGTGGAAAGGGAGGCTCCCCCGCCCTGGGCCGCGCCAATACTGGCGCGGGCCGCGCCGCCACCCGCGCGGGTGCTGGGCGTAATGCGGCTGGGCGTGCTGCCGGTACCGGCCGCGCCGGTGCTGGCCCCACCCGGGGCCCCGAAGCCGAGTTCCCCGTTGGGGTCAATCAGCCGCTCGCCCTGGTTGGTGTATACCCGCACCTCGAGGTAGTCGTGGGGGCGGATGCGGTATTTATTTTCGGCTGCGCGCATGGCGCCCCGCAGGCGAACCGAATCGGGCTGCGCGGTGGCGTCGGTGCGGAAAAGGATGTTCTGCCGATAGGCGCGCGAGGAAGCGCAGGACACAAGCAGGGCCAGGGGAAAGGCCAATAGCAACAGGCGCAGGGCGCGAGGCAGGGATGTCGTGAGCATGAAAACCGGCGGACCGGCGCGGGGGTTACTGAAGGAACAGGGACCGGGGGCAACAACGCCGCAGGGCGTCATTTTGTCCCAAAAAACCGTCAAAGAAACCGAATTACCGCGGCGCATCAAAATAAGCGGGGGCGCGCGGCCGGCCTTAGCATGGTATCCGACCCACATTTTTTGTACCTTCGCCAACCCAAAATCGGCCCTGTCGGGCCGTTCCGCCCCGTTTCTTTTTCCCCTTTTCTTTTCCCCTGCCCATGGAACTGGTAGCTACCGAAAACCAGACAATGATTGCCCAGATGGTGCGCGACTTCGGTGCGGCGCACATCAAACCCAAGATGCGCGAGTGGGACGACACCCAGGAATTCCCGGTGGAAGTGTTCCACAAGCTGGGCGAGCTGGGCCTGATGGGCGTGCTGGTGCCCACCGAGTACGGCGGCGCCGGCTTCGGCTACACCGAGTACGTGACGGCCATTGCCGAGCTGTCGAAGATTGACCCGAGCATCGGCCTGTCGATGGCGGCCCACAACTCGCTCTGCACCGGCCACATTCTGCAGCACGCCTCCGAGGAGCAGAAGCGCAAGTACCTGCCCAAGCTGGCCTCGGGCGAATGGATCGGCGCCTGGGGCCTGACCGAGCCCAACACCGGCTCCGACGCCGGCAACATGCGCACCACGGCCGTGCTCGACGGCGACCATTACGTGCTCAACGGCGCCAAAAACTTTATCACCCACGGCAAAAGCGGCAACGTGGCCGTGGTTATTGCCCGCACCGGCGAAGTGGGCGACTCCCGCGCCATGACGGCCTTCATTATCGAGCGCGGCACGCCCGGCTTCGCGGCCGGCCGCAAGGAAGACAAGCTGGGCATGCGAGCCTCGGAAACCACCGAGCTGATCTTTACCGACTGCCGCGTGCCGGTGGAAAACGTTATCGGCGAGGTGGGCGACGGGTTTGTGCAGGCGCTGAAAGTGCTCGACGGCGGCCGTATCTCCATTGCGGCCCTCTCGCTGGGCATTGCCCAGGGCGCCTACGAAGCCGCTCTGCAGTACTCCAAAGAGCGGCACCAGTTCAATCAGCCCATCAGCAACTTCCAGGGTATCGGCTTCAAGCTGGCCGATATGGCCACCGAAATCGAGGCGGCTTCGCTGCTGACCTACCGCGCGGCCGATATGAAGGACCAGGGCCTGAACGTGAACCGCGAGTCGGCCATGGCCAAGCTCTACGCCTCGGAAGTGTGCGTGCGCGCCGCCAACGAAGGCGTGCAGATTTTCGGCGGCTACGGCTACACCAAGGACTACCCGGCCGAGAAATTCTACCGCGACTCCAAGCTGTGCACCATCGGCGAGGGAACCTCGGAAATCCAGAAGCTGGTCATTGCCCGCACCATCCTCAAGTAAGCCCGGCAGCCGCTTCGTCCCAGTCCCGCTGACCAGTGGCCCGCCGGAAACCGCAACCGGGGGCCATCGGCATCATAGTCATTCATTTGCATGCTAAAAAATCTGTGGTTATCTTTGCGGCCCTCAAACTCTGAAACTCACGCTTTCTTTTTTTATGCTCATCGTCCAAATCAAGGAGAACGAGTCGGTTGACCGCGCCCTCAAGCGTTTCAAGAAAAAATTCGAGCGCACGGGTGTGCTGAAAGAACTGCGTCGCCGCACCTTCTTCCAGAAGCCGTCCATCACCAAGCGCAAGCAGCGCCAGAAGGCCGCCTACAAGCAGGCGACCTACGGTGAGCAAAACTAAGTAGCCCCCGGCCCTGCCCTTGCGGGTGGTGGTTTCCGGCCTTTGCTATCCGGTTAGCCGGCTCCGCTTCTGCGGGGCCGGCTAACCGTTTTTTTATGTTCGTTTTGTCGGGGCGGTTTCCTACATTGGCCTTCCGCCCGCTGCCGTTGTCGCGGCCTTTCCATGGAGGCATTCATTGATTTCCTGCGCTTCGAGCGCCGCTATTCGCCGCACACCATCCTCTCCTACCGCACCGACCTGGAGCAGTTTGGCCAGTACCTGCAGGCCACCTTCGCCCTGAGCGACGCGGCCGCGGCCGACCACACCCTGATTCGCTCGTGGATTGTGAGTTTGATGGAGCAGCAGCGCGACCCGCGCACGGTGAACCGCAAAATTGCCTGCCTGCGCTCCTACTACAAGTTCCTGCTGCGCACGGGCCGAGTGGCGCGCAACCCCATGCTGCGCATTCAGCCGCCCAAGATGAGCAAGAAGCTGCCCGACTTCGTGCCCGAAGAACCGCTCAACGGGCTGCTGAACACCTTCGAGTTTACCGACGACTTTGCCGGCCGCCGCGACCAGCTCATTCTGGAAATGCTCTACGGCACCGGCATCCGCTTGTCCGAGCTCATCGGCATCCGCCACGACGACGTGAGCTTGCCCGCCCGCACGGTGCGCGTCACGGGCAAGGGCAACAAGCAGCGCATCGTGCCGCTGAACCCTTCCCTGCTGCTGGTTATCGAGCAGTACCTCAGCTACAAAGCCGGCGAGTTCGGTTCCGGCGACAACGCCGGCGGGCCGCTGCTCGTTACGGACAAAGGCCAGGCGCTCTATCCGCAACTGGTGTACCGCACCGTGAAGCACTACCTGGGGCTCATCACCTCGGCGCCCGGTCAGCAGCACCCCCACGTGCTGCGCCATTCCTTTGCCACGCACCTGCTGGGCAAAGGCGCCGATCTGAACGCCATCAAGGAGCTGCTCGGCCACGCCAACCTGGCCGCCACGCAGGTGTACACCCACTTGAGCATAGACAAGCTGAAAGCCGTTTTTGAAAAGGCCCACCCTAAGGCCTGATTTTTTCCCTTTCTCCTACCCAAACATCCACGACCGATGAAAGTACAGATGCAATCGGTGCACTTCACCGCCGACCAGAAACTGCTCGACTTCATCCAGAAGCGCCTTGATAAGCTTGAGACCTTTTACGACCGCGTCACGGAGGGCGAAGTAATCATGCGCCTCAACAACGAGGGCATTGCCAATAAAACCGTCGAAATCAAGCTCTACGTGCCCGGCACCACCCTCTTCAGCCAGGAAGACGCGGGCACCTTCGAGGCGGCCGCCGATGCCGCCGCCGAACAGCTCAAAAAGCAGCTCATCCGCCACAAGGAAAAGCAGGTAGCCCACTGAGGCCGGCCCTGACCACTTGAAACGCCAACGGCGCCCGTTCCAGCTGGAACGGGCGCCGTTGCGCTTTGGAGGCTTCGTCGGGGGCTTACAGGCCGAAAGCCTGCTTGATCTGGTCGACGTAGTCGAGCTTTTCCCAGGTGAAGGTTTCCACCTCGCGGGTTTCGCCGCCGGCCAGTTGCACCGTCTTCTTTTGCGGCTCGCGGCCCATGTGCCCGTAGGCGGCCGTTTCGCCGAAGATGGGGTTCTGCAGACCGAAGCGCTGCACGATGGCGTAGGGGCGCAGGTCGAACAGCTGATCGACTTTCTCGCTGATCTGACCGTCGGTAAGCTTTTCGCCGTTGGCGCCGGTAGCTTTAGTGGTACCGTAGGTGGTCACGTACAAGCCCACGGGCTTGGCCACGCCGATGGCGTAGGCCACCTGCACCAGTACCTGGTCGGCCACGCCGGCCGCCACCAGGTTTTTGGCAATGTGGCGGGCCGCGTAAGCGGCCGAGCGGTCAACCTTCGAGGAGTCTTTGCCCGAGAAGGCACCGCCGCCGTGGGCGCCCTTGCCGCCGTAGGTGTCCACGATGATCTTGCGGCCGGTCAGGCCCGAGTCGCCGTGGGGGCCGCCGATGACGAACTTACCCGTGGGGTTGATGTGGTAGGTGATGGCGTCGGTGAACAGCTGCTGCACCTCGCTGCTCAGCCCCGACTTCACGCGCGGAATCAGGATGCCCTTCACGTCGTCGGAAATGCGCTTGAGCATGGTTTCCTCCGAGCCGTCGAAGTCGTCGTGCTGGGTGCTGACCACGATGGTGTCGATGGCCTCGGGCGTACCGGCGTCGCTGTAGCGGATGGTCACCTGCGACTTGGCGTCGGGGCGCAGGTAGGTCATCTGCCGGCCTTCCTTGCGGATGGCGGCCAGCTCGCGCAGCAGGCGGTGCGAGAGGTCGAGGGCCAGCGGCATGTAGTTGTCGGTTTCGCGCGAGGCGTAGCCGAACATCATGCCCTGGTCGCCGGCGCCTTGGTCTTCGGGGTTCTGGCGCTCCACACCCTGGTTGATGTCGGGGCTCTGCTCGTGCAGGGCCGAGAGGATGCCGCAGCTTTCGGCTTCGAACTTGTACTCGGCCTTGGTGTAGCCGATGCGGCGAATCACGTCGCGGGCGACGCTTTGCACGTCCACGTAGGCCTTGGATTTTACTTCGCCCGCAACCACCACGAGGCCCGTCGTCACGAGGGTTTCGCAGGCTACTTTGGAGGCGGGGTCCTGGCGCAGAAACTCGTCGAGGATGGCGTCAGAAATCTGGTCGGCGACTTTGTCGGGGTGACCTTCCGAAACGGATTCGGAGGTGAACAGGTAGGGCATTGCGAATACGTGCCGGCGTCGGTGAAACCTGAAACCCCCGGAACGACGCCCCGGCAGAGCGGGTCCCGGGGAGGGGCCGCAAAGCTACCGAAATTCGGGCAAGTGGCCCAGCGCCCGGTGCCTGCCCGCGGTGGATAAGGCTCGGCCCGGGCCGGCCGCCGCCCCGCCCAACCCTGCCGGCCCGCGCGTCGTTGTATTAACCTCATCCATTTTGCTTTTCCTGTGCCATGCGCTGCCGCCCGTTTTCCCTGCTTGCCTTCTCCCTGGCCGCCGCGCTGCCGGCCCACAGCCAAAACCCGGCTTCCAGTCCCTATCAGACCCGTTTCGTCGTCGATGCGCCCATCGCGGCGGCCCTTATTGCCACCAACGTGGTAGCCGTGAAGGCGGCCCAGAACAAGCGCGACCTCACGCCCGAGGAAGTCTTGCGTCTGCGCCGCGAAGACGTTAACGGCTTCGACCGCTTCGCCGCCGGCAACTACGACCTCGACGCCAAGAAGCTCAGCGACTACCCCTTCTACGGCTCGTTTGCCGCCCCCCTGGTGCTGATGACTGTGGACGGCGACGTGCGCCGCAAGTTCGGGCAGGTGGGCGTGCTCTACCTGCAAACCATGGCCGTAACCGGCGCAGCCTTCACCATCTCCACCGCCCTGGTCGACCGCAGCCGGCCACTGGCCTACAGCTCGGAGCCCACGGTGGACGACCGCGGCGACAACAACGCCCGCAACTCGTTTTTCGCCGGCCACACCGCCGCTACGGCTTCGGCCACGTTTTTCGCCGCCAAGGTTTTTCACGACTTCCACCCCGATTCACCGGCCCGGCCCTTCGTGTGGGCGGGAGCGGCTGCCGTGCCCGCCGCCGTGGGCTACCTGCGCCTGAAAGCCGGCAAGCACTTTCTCTCCGACAACCTGGTGGGCTACGCTGTGGGCGCGGCCTCGGGCATTCTGGTGCCGCAACTCCACAAAACCGCCGGCCGCCGGGGCATGTCCGTCACGCCGCTGCAGGGCTTCAACGTCAATGGCTACGCCTATGGGGGCCTGCGCCTGAGCAAGCAGCTGTAGGCGTAGCCTCAGCCCACACGGCGGTTGCGTGCCGCTGTAAGTTGTGGACTATTCTAGCAAAATCAGAAACCTGCCCACATAGATATTGGCCCCGGATGTGGGTTATTATTTGAAAACCCGCAAATAGCCCACAGCTCCTACTAGCTCCCTACGCCCTGCGTCGCGGCGTCCGTCAGCCATTAGCCCCCTAAACCATTCGGCCCTGTCCGGTACCTCAGGCTGAGGTACCGGACAGGGCCGAAAACGTGGGACCTTGCGCGAGCTACCGGGTTCCGCGGCTGCCGTTGTTGCCGCCCCCGCCGGCCGCCGGACTTTGGTCGCGCAGGTGGGTTTCAAATAGCTTCAGGATGCGCTTGTACTCGTCGGTCCAGGAGGCCGGCTCCACGAAGGCGTGGTCTTCGACGGGGTACACGGCCAGCTCCCAGTTGTCCTTGCCCAGCTCGATGAGGCGCTGCGAGAGGCGCACGATGTCCTGGAAGTGCACGTTGGTATCGACCATGCCGTGGCACATGAGCAGGGCGCCCTTCAGGCCCTCGGCGTGGTAGATGGGCGACGAGCGGGCGTAGGCCAGCGAGTCGGTGTAAGGCTCGTTGAGGATGTTGCCGGTATAGGGGTGGTTGTAGTGGGCCCAGTCGGTAACGGAGCGCAGGGCGGCACCGGCCCGAAACACATCGGGCTGGGTGAACATGGCCATGAGGGTGATGAAGCCGCCGTAGGAGCCGCCGTAGATGCCGATGCGCTGGGGGTCCACGTTGTACTTATCCACCAGCAGCTTGGCGCCGTCGACGTGGTCGGTCAGATCCTTGTCGCCCATGTAGCGGTAGATGCCCGTGCGCCAGTCGCGGCCGTAGCCGCTGGAGCCGCGGTAGTCAATGTCGAGCACGGTGTAGCCGCGCTCCACCAGCAGGTTGTGGAACATGTACTCGCGGAAGTACTGGCTCCACCACTTGTGCGCGTTCTGCAGGTAGCCCGCGCCGTGCACGAACACCACCGCGGGCCGGTGCGGGTCGGGCTGGGCGGGGCGAAACAGGCGGGCGTACACCTGGGCGCCGTCGCGGGCCGGGATGGTCACGATTTCCGGCTCCCGCCAGGCATAGCCGTTGAACTCAGGCGTGGTCGAGCGGGTGAGCTGCCGCAGCCTGGCGCCGGGGCGGTTGTCCATCACGTACAGTTCCCAGGGCTTGGTGGCGGCGCTATAGCGCACCAGCAGGGTTTTCTCGTCAGGCGAAAGCACCACCTCGTGGCCCCCCGTGAGGCTGGTAAGCTGGGTAAGGGTACCGCCGTCGACGGGCAGGCGGTAGAAGTGTTGCTCACCGGGGTGGGTTTTGTTGGCTGTCAGGTACCAGGTCTTCCGGTCTTTCGACAGCTGCGCCTGCTGCACCTCGAAGTTGCCGCTGGTCAGGGCCTTTTTCTGGCCGGTGGTTACGTCCACGGTGTAGAGGTGGGAGTAGCCGGTTTCCTCGCTCTGAAACCACACCCGGCGGTTGTCGGGCAGCCAGCCCACGTTGCCGGCCTCGTAGCCAATGCCCGGGCCGTTGATCCAGGCCTCGTCGCGCTGGCGGTCGAGCAGGCTGATTTTCTGGGTGGCCGGGTCCAGGCTCACAATCCACCGGTCCTTGTTGTCGACGGAGCGCACCACCAGGAAGGCCCGCTGCCCGTTGTCGGACCAGTACGGGCCGTAGGGCACCACGCGGCGCTGCTCCGCGGGTTTTTCCTTGGCCGTGGCGTCGGCGGGCTTGCCGCTGGCGGGCAGCGGGGCCTTGGCTTTCAGCGGGTATTCTTTGCGGTAGGCCGGCTGCTCGTCGAGGCCCTTCATTTCCTTGTAGCCCAGCACGAAGGTGGTGTCGCGGCCCAGGTCGTAGATGCCCAGCTCGTAGCTGGTCTGGCCGGCGCCCACCTTGTTGCGGGTCGAAATATCCTCGGTGAAACCCGATGCGGTGACGAAGTTGGGCACCAGGGCCACTTTGTCGGGGCTGGGGGCCTGGGCCAGGGTGTAGGTTACGTAGCGGCCGTCGGGCGAGAGGCGCAGGTTTTCCACGGTCTGGTTGCCGAGGTAAATGGCCTTGGGCCGCAGCCGGGCCAGGGCTTTCTGCTGCCGCTCGCGGGCCTGCCGGTCCTGCTCGCGCTGGCGCACTACCTGAAATAAGGCCAGTTGCTGGGCGCGCAGGTACTGCTCGGCCTTGTCGGGCTTGGGGTTGGCCGGGCGGGGGCCGCGGCGGAAGTCGGTGCGCTGGGTGGTTTCGCCGGTTTGCGGGTCCCAGGTAAACAGGTTGCCGCCCCGGGTGTACTGCACCTGCTGCTCCAGCAGGGCAAAGGCCGGGTCAGTTTCGCGCTCGGCCGTATTGGTCAGGCGCCGCACCTTGCCGGTTTTCACGTCGAGCAGGAAAATGTCGCCTTCCTTCTCGTAGAGCTTGCGGCGGCGGGCCACATCGTACACGCCGCGCTGCGCGGGCAGGCTGCGCTGCTCGGTGAGACTCACCTTGCGCACGTTCTTGCCGTCGGGCGTCATGGTGTAGAGCGAGTCGCGCCGGGCCTTGTCGGGGTTCCAGCTGAAGTAAATGCGCTTGCCGTCCTCGCTCCAGTAGGCGTTGGAGGGCAGTCCGCCCAGCCACTGGGCCGGGTCGCGCATGATTTTCTCGACGGTGAGCGGGGCCAGCGGCGGGGCGGCCGCCGGGGTTTGGGCCGCAGCCGCGGCGGGAAGTAGCCACAGCAGCTGCAGCACGGTGGTAGAGCGCATGAGGGAAAAAGTAAGCAAGGCAGTCGGGAAATAACCAGGGCGCAAGGTAAGCCGGGGCAAGGACGGGCACCCCGGCGCGGTGTTGCAGGCCCCGGGAAGTTACAGGGTAGCCAACTCGGCGGCCAGGTTGCGGCGGGCCGGGGCCTCGCGCTGCGCCTGCGCCCAGGGCGTGTGGTAGAGTGTCGGAGCGTCGAGCAAACTTTCGAGCACCCGGCGGCGGCCGCGGCGGTACAGCAAGCCCGGCACCAGCAGGTACTCTTGGCGCACCTGCCGGGCGTACTCCTGGTAGCCGGTCGGCTCGGCCCCCAACACCCACAGATCGGCGTCGAGCAGCAGGTGGGTGTCGAGGGCGTCGTCGGGCTCGGCGCGGCCGTGGTGTTGGGTGCGCTCAATCAGCCGCCCAAGGCGCTGGTGCTGATCGGGACGGAGTGTAGTAGCCTGCAGCAGCTGGCGGGCCTGCTCGGCGCTGCGGGCCTCGTTGTCGCTGCGCAGGGACTGGTAAACCACATCGTGAAACCAGACGGCCAGTTCCAGCACCGCGGGGTCGGGCGCCGGGTCGGGGTGGGCGTCGAGCACGGCGAACATGGTGCGCAGGTGCGGCAGGGCGTGGTAGTGCCGGCCCGCGGCCGAGTAGGCCCGGCTCAGCTGCTGCCAGACTTTTTCGGCCGCCGCCGGCTGGGCAAATAAGGGAGCCGCGCGCTGCTGCCAGCGCTGGGGCAGGTCGGTGGCGGCGAAAACCGGAGTATCGATAGGCATCAGAAATTCAGCGGCGGGTGCTTTTCGTCGAAGTCGGTGGCGTCTTGGTAGGCTTTCACCAGGGCCAGCAGCTTGCCTTCCTCAAACAGCGCGCCCATGAACGTGACGGTCTGCGGCAGACCGTCCTTGGTGAAGCCGTTGGGCACGGCCACGGCCGGGTGGCCGGTGAGGTTGGTCAGCACCAGGTTGCGGCTGAACGAGGGCGCCAGGTAGCCGTCAAGGCCCTGCAGGCGGCGGTGCATGTCCTCAATCAGCAGGGTGCGGTAGCGCTGGGCCTGGATGTACTCCACGGCCGGAATAAAGCGCGACGAGCGGAAGATGTTGGGCCAGGCGTTGCGCCCCTGGTTGACCATCAGCTGGTCGCGGCCCGAGCGGGTGAGGTCGTCGAAGGCCGCGGCGCCCTCGGCCGTGAGCAGGTACGTGATGTCGTTGGCCGGCAGCGGGGGCAGTTCCAGGGGTACCAGCTCCACGCCCAGCCGCCGCAGCGCCGCTAGGGTAGCCTCGTCGTTAGCTTTGTTGGGGTACGTGCGCTCGAAATCGGCCTTGAGGTAGCCCACGCGCAACTTTTTCACGTCCAGGTTGAAGGCGTAGCGGAAGTCGGCGGGCACCAGCAGCGTGGCCGGGTCGCGGCGGTCCTGGCCCACCAGGGCGCTGAACACCAGGGCGCAGTCTTCGGCCGAGCGGGCAATGGGCCCGGCCTTGTCCATGGTCCAGCTCAGGGCCATGGCCCCGGCCCGGCTCACCCGCCCGAAGGAAGGCCGCAGCCCCGTTACCCCGCAGGCCGTGCTGGGGCTCACGATGGAGCCCAGGGTTTCGGTGCCGATGGCGAAGGGCAGCAAACCCGCCGCCACCGCCGAGGCCGAGCCCGCCGACGAGCCGCTGGAGCCTTTCTCCAGGTTCCAGGGCGTGCGCGTGCGGCCGCCGTACCACACGTCGCCCATGGCCAGCTCGCCCAGGGTTAGCTTGGCGCAGAGCACGGCGCCGGCCTCGCGCAGGCGCGCAACCACGGCCGCGTCTTCGTCGAGCTGCTGGTCTTTGTAGGGCACCGAGCCCCAGGTGGTTTTGTAGCCCTTGGTGCTGAACAAGTCCTTGGCACCGTAGGGAATGCCGTGCAGCGGCCCGCGGTACCGGCCCTTGCCGATTTCGGCGTCGGCGGCGCGGGCCTGCTGCAGGGCCAGCTCCTCGGTGAGCGAGGTCACGCACAGCAGCTTGGGGTCGTAGCGCCGCAGGCGGGCCAGGAAGAACCTGGTCAGCTCCTCCGAGGAAATCTGCCGGGTGCGCAGCAGCTCGCCCAGCTGCCGCACCGAGTAAAAGGCCAGCTCGTCGCGGTTGGCGGGCAACTTCACCTTGTCGGTCTTGGGCAGCTTGCCGTTGCCCGCCGCCGGGCCGGGCTGCCAGCCGGCGGGCACGGGGTTGAACACCGTGGCCGGCGCTACGTGGTTGGGCAAGGACACCTTGCGGTTGGCAGCGTAGTTGTCGCGGTATTCGGCCAGCTCGCCGCGTACCGAGTCGAGCTGGGCGTCGGTGAAGTGCAAACCCAGCAGCTCCTGGGCCGCGCGCACC
Source organism: Hymenobacter sp. B81 (assembly GCF_044628455.1). NCBI lineage: Bacteria > Pseudomonadati > Bacteroidota > Cytophagia > Cytophagales > Hymenobacteraceae > Hymenobacter > Hymenobacter sp. B81. The sequence continues at coordinate 32,483 of NZ_JBIYZW010000002.1, forward strand.
ATGGGCACGGTAATGGAGCGGGGCTCGTCGGCCGCGGTGCTCAGGGCGCCGAGCACGAAGCAGGCGCCGCCGCTCAGCAGGTAGGGTAACAGACGTTTCATAGGGGAAATCGGGTTCGGGAAAAGCCAATAGGGCACGCCGCCGTGGGCCGTATTGCTTCGCTGAGGGAAAGTTAACAGCCGGCCGGCAGCTTCGCCCCGCGGGGCCGCACGAGTTCCGCCCAACCGACTGGTAATCGGTACCGCTCCCGCGGGGCCTGCCCCGAAAACAGTGGTAACCGACTCTTGGGAAACAGTTCCGTCGGCCCAGTCTGCGCCCGCCACGCCGGGCCTCGTCCGAAGCCCGCGCAAACTCGTTATTATGGGGCCTGAATCAACCTTAAGCCACACCAAAACAGATCGTTGCCATGAAACACTTCTTCCCTGCCCTTGGTCCGGGCCTTGCGCTGACGGCGCTGCTGGTCGGCGGCTGCGGGGCGCCCGCCACGGCCCAGTCCACTACTTATAATGTGGGCGGCACCACCGTTTCGCTCAGCAGCCTCACCACCGGGCTCGACACGCCCTGGGAATTGCTCTGGGGCCCCGACGACTTTCTGTGGCTGACCGAGCGCGGCGGGCGCATCAGCCGCATCAACCCCGCCACCGGTCAGCTGCTGCCCCTGCTTACGCTGCCCGACGTGACGGAAACCGGGGAAAGCGGGCTGCTGGGTTTGGCCGTGGGTCCGGCCGTGCACCTGGCCCCGCTGCCCGGTGAGCTGGCGGTGTACGTGGTCTACAACTACACCAGCGGGGGCCTGAAGGAAAAGCTGGTGCGCTACCGCTACACACCGACGATTGGCCTGCTCAGCCCGCAGGTGCTGCTCGACAACCTGCCCGCCGCCAGCATCCACAGCGGCTCGCGCCTGCTGCTGCTGCCCGACAACACCCTACTGATGACCACCGGCGACGCGGCCAACACCAGCACGGCGCAGAATCCCACCAGCCTCAACGGCAAAGTGCTGCGCCTGACGGTAACCGGCACCGTGCCGGCCGACAACCCCACGCCCGGCAGTTTGGTGTACTCACTGGGGCACCGTAACCCGCAGGGACTGGTGCGCGTGGCCGCCACCGGCCGCCTCTACAGCTCGGAGCACGGCCCCAACAACGACGACGAAGTAAACCTGATTGAGCCGGGGCGCAACTACGGCTGGCCCACCGCCCAGGGTTTCTGCAACCTGCCCGCCGAGCAAACCTTCTGCCAGCAAAACAACGTGCGCGAGCCGCTGCTAGCCTGGACGCCCACCCTGGCCGTGGCGGGCCTGAGCTACTACAACCACCCCGCCATTCCGGGCTGGAGCAACTCCCTGCTCATGGTCAGCCTGAAGGCGGGCAAGCTCACCCAGCTGCCGCTCGCCGCTACCGGTGCCACCATCACCGGGCAGACCGACGTGTGGACCGGTACCTACGGGCGGCTGCGGGCCATCTGCGTATCGCCCCAGGGCCGGGTGTACGTGGCCACCAGCAACCGCGACGGCCGCGGCAGCCCCACCGCCACCGACGACCGCGTGCTGGTGCTCGAAAACCGCACCTTCACGGCTACGCGGCCCAACCGGATCCTGCCGGCTTTCGCGCTGTATCCCAACCCGGCCAGCCACGCCACTAGTCTGCACCTGCCCGCGCCGCTTACCACTGCCGCCCGCCTGAGCGTGCACGACGCCCTGGGCCGCCTGGTGCACGAAGCCCCGCTGGTCGCCGGGCAGCAGCGGGCCGCGCTGCCCGTAGCTGGGTGGACGGCCGGCGTCTACCAGGTGCGCGTCGGTGGCCCCACGCAGTCGTTTGCGCCGCAGCGGCTGGTGCTGGCCGGCCGCTGAGCCGCGGGCCGACCTTGCAGACGAGCATAAAAAAAGCGGCGCCCCGAATCGGGACGCCGCCTTTTTTTGGGGCAGAACGCCGGACTAGTCTACCATCACCTTGCGGGTAACGATATGGTCGCCCACGCTCATCTGCAGCGTGTACATGCCGCGGGCCAGGCCCGTGGTCGGCAGGGTCAGCTCGGCAGCGCCGCCGCGCAGGGTCATGTCCTGCTGGCGAACTTTCTGGCCGAGGGCGTTGAGCAGCTGCACGTGGCCGCTGGCTACTTTGCCCAGGCCGGTGAGCTTCAGGGTCAGCTTGCCAGTGCTGGTCGGGTTCGGGAACACGCTCAGCTCGGCGCCTACCGGCAGCGAGTTGCGGGTGCCCAGCACCAGCGCCTCGATGGAGTAGTTGCCCTGGGTGTCGCCGTTGCCGAAGCCCGAAACCGCTACGTAGTAGGTCGCGCCGCCGGTCAGGCCGGTGAACGAAACCGTGCCTACCGACTGGTTGGCTCCGTTGGCAGCGCGGCACTCAACCAGCGAGAAGCCCGTCGAGCACGAAGCAGCGGTGTAGAGACGAACCATACCCGTGGAAGCACCGCTCAGGTTCATACCCATGGTGGTGCTGTTGGCCGGCAGGGCTACCGAGAACCATACGTCGCGCGGCGAGCTGGCCGGGGCGCAGGGCGCCGGCATGCTGATGCCCGGCAGCGAGCTGAAGGTAGCCCCGGCGTTGGTACCCGTGATGGGTGCCCCGCCGATGGTCAGAGCCGTAGCACCGCAGGGCTCGTTGTTGGCCACCGTGGCGTTGGTGCGGAAGCACAGCGGACCGCCAGCCGGGCTGGGGTTCGAAGTCGGGCTGCAGAACTCGGTCACGTAGAAGCAGTACTCCGTGTCAGCGGTCAGGCCGGTCAGGGCCAGCGACTGTGCCGTGATGCCTGCTACCTTGGTGCCGGTGCCGGGGGTGAAGCCCACCGGGCCGTACTCCACGGTGAACGTAGCCGTAGCCGACTGCGAGCCGGCCCAGGTCAGCGTGGCCGAGGTATCGAGGATGTTGGTAGCCAGCAGAGCCGAGGGGGCCTGGCAGGTGGTGGGCGACGTAGCGCAGATGACGAAGGTGCCTTCGGCGTTGTTGCCCGGCTCCCACACGCGAACGTAGAGCGTTTCACCCGGCGTGCGGCCGGTGATGTTCACGATGGCGTGCGAGTTGCTGCCGCCGGCAGTCTGGCACTGTACCGCCGTGAGGGCGCCGCAGTTACCCGCGTACACGGCCACGTCGGTGTCCGACAGCGGGCTGGTGCTGCCGTTGCCGGTTTCAATCTTCAGGGCGCCGGAGGGCGGTACAGTTACTTTGTACCACACGTCGCCGCCGGCGTAGTTGGCCGTGCCGCAGGTCGGGTTCGGCACACCCGAGTCGCCCGAGGCGCCCGAGTTATTGCCTTCCAGCGGGCTGCTGCAGTTGGCACCGAACTGAACCGGCAAGTTGACAGCGTTGGCGCACAGGTCGTTAGCCGGGGGCTGCGGCGAGGGCGTCACGCAGATGGTGAAGCTGCTGTTGGTGATGGTCTGAGCCGTGTTCGGGAAGGAGTACACCCGCACGAAGTAGGTTGAACCTACGGTCAGGCCGCCTACGCGCAGTTTTTCGTCCCCGCCCGAAGCCGAGGCGTCGATGCAGGCCATGCTGGTGAGCGAGGTGCAGGAAGCACCCGACAGCACTTGTACCACGGCGTCGAGGCCGGTGCCTTCGTCAACCAGGATGTCGTGCGAAACGCCGGTAGCTACGAACGAGTACCACACGTCGTCGTCGGGGGTGCCGGTGCAGGTGCCCGAGGGAACCGTCAGCGGCGAGGCAGTGGCGCGGTACACGGTGCCCGTGGTAGGCGTGCAAGTGGCGTTAACCGTCAGCGACTGAGCCGCGTCGCAGTTGTCGTTGGCCGGCGCCGGGGTCGGCGGGGTCACGCACACGGTGAAGCTGCCGTTGGCCATGGTCGGGGCCGTGTTGCTCTGCGAGAAGATGCGGAAGTAGTAGGTCTGCCCCACGGTCAGGCCCGTGGCTTCCAGCAGCTCGATGGCGCCGCCCGCGGTGGGCGACAGGTCCACGCACTTGTTGTTGGAGAGCAGGTTGCAGTTGCCGTTGAACAGCTGAATCACGCCGTCGAAGCCGGTGCCTTCCTGCATGCGGATGTCGTGCGCGGTGTTGGTAGCCACGAAGGAGTACCATACGTCGTCATCGGCGTAGGTGGTGCCCGAGCAGTTCAGGGTCGAAATCTGCGAGTCGGAAGCCTGGAACACGCTGCCGCTGGTGGGCGTGCAGGTGGCGTTGGCCGTCAGCATCTGCGCGGTGCTGCAGTCGTCGTTGGCCGGGCGCGTGGTGAACGTAACCGGGCCGCTGGTGGCGGTGCCGCCGGTGGCGCACACGCGCGTTACGTAGAACTGGTAGCTGGTTACCGAGCTCAGGCCGCTGATGGTGGTGCTGTTGCCGGTGATGCCGGTTACCGTGGTACCGGTGCCGGGGGTGAAGCCCACCGGGCCATACTCTACGGTGAAGGTGCCACCCGCGCCGCGGGCATCCCAGTTCAGCGTAGCCGAAGTACCGCCTACGTTGGTAGCCGACAGGGTCAGGGGCAGCAAGCAGCCCGAAGCCGACTCAATCACCAGGTTGTCCAAGCCGATATCGGTGGTACCGAAGTCGGAGCGGGCGCGGAAGCGGATAACGGCCGTAGCCGAGGTCGTGTTCAGCGTCAGCGTCTGGGGCGTCCAGGTCGAAGCCTGGTTCAGGGCCAGCAGGGCCGGGCCGAAAGTGGCGCCGCCGTCGGTCGACAGCATTACGCGCAGCGAGTCGGCGCCGCTGGTGTTGATGTAGTCGAAGTTCACCAGCTTGTTGCCGGGCCCGCTCAGGTCGATGAACAGGTCGAGGATACCGATGGTGTTGGACGACGCGTTGTAGGAGTGGAAGCGGGCCGAGCGGGCCGAGCCCTGCGAACCGGTGGGCGAGTAAAGGCCGTTGTTCGAGGTCCAGTTGGCAAACGAGCCCTGGTCGTCGCGGCGCCAGGAGTTGTTGCCCGTGTTGGGCGTGGCGCGCCAGTTGACGCTGGGCACGTTCAGGGTATCACACACGCTGGCCCAGGTGTTCTCGAAGCCTTGCTGGTAGGGCAGCGTAGCGTAGGGAATCACGGTGCAGGTCGTGGTGAAGCTGGTGCCAACTACGAACGAGCTCAGGCCGCCGGCGCACGTGGCTACCACGCGTACCGAGTAAGGCGTGTTGGGAGTCAGGCCCGTCAGCGTTACCGGCGAGCTGGTGGCGTTTACCGTCTGGGGCGTGCCGCCCTGGGCGGTGTAGGTGATGGTGTAGCCGCTGTTGTTGGCGCCGGCCACGAACGACACCGTAGCCGTGGTGGGCGCAGTGCTGCTGGCGTTCAGGCCGGTTACCACGGCGCAGTTGCCGGCGGCCAGCTGCAGGTTGTCGATGCCGATGTCGGTGGAGCCGAAGTCAGCCACGCCGCGGAAGCGGATGACAGAGGTAGCGGAGGTGGAATTCAGCGTCAGCATCTGCGGCGTCCAGGTCGAAACCGTGGTCAGCGCCAGCAGAGCCGGGCCGAAGGTCGCGCCGCCGTCGGTCGAGAGGTGCACCGTCAGCGAGTCGTCGCCGCTGGTGTTGATGTAGTCAAACATCATGTTCTTGGCACCGGGCGCGCTCAGGTTCACGTAGTAGTCGAGCGTACCAACCTGCAGGTCGGTGGCGTAGGACGAGTGGAAGCGGGCCGAGCGGGCCGAGCCGGCCGAGCCGGTCGGCGTGTAGGCACCAAAGGTCGGGCTGGTCCAGCCGGCCGAAGCGCCGTCGTCGTTGCGGCGCCAGGAGGCGTCTACGTCGCTGCCGCCTTTCATGCGCCAGCTGTTGTTGGGCTGGTCGCGGGTGGCGCAGCCATCAACCCAGTCGGCTTCGAAATCTTCGAGGGCGGGCAGGGTAGCGTAGGTGGGGGCGCTAACCGATACCTGAGCGGCCACCGAGTTGGCCGACTGACCCGAGCAGGTCAGCACGATACGGAAGTAGGTGGTCTGCGTCAGCGGGCCCGAGGTGTAGCTCGTGTTGGTGGCGCCGGCGATGTTGGTGTAGGTGGTGCCGTCGGTCGACTGCTGCCACTGGTAGGTCATGCCCAGGCCGAACGAGGCGCCCTGAACCGACAGCGACGCCGGCGTGCCGGCGCAAACGCTGCTCACGCTGGCAATGGCCGTACCGGCCGTGGGGGGCGCGGTGCAGGGAGTAGCTGGGGTGTAGCTCACGCGCAGGGTAGGACGGCGGTTGCCGTAGCTGCCGGTGTTCAGCGTGGTAGCGTCGTCCATCGGGTCCGAGTCGGCGTAGCCGATGGCCTGGCCCGTGGCGGCGTTGGTGATGAAGTTCACTACGCCCGACGAAGGACCGGGGCCGGCCCAGTCCATGAGTACCAGCAGGTTGCCGCCGGTGTACACGAAGCTGCCGTTCAGCGGTACGGTGAAGTACGTGCCCGCGGCGCCGGTAACGGCCTGCGAGCTGGAGCTGTACACTTGGGTGGCGCCGGTTTTAACCGTGCCCCAGGTGGTGCCGGTAGCCAGCGTAGCGGTGCTGGTGTTGGCCAGCAGCACGTTGAAGGTGTTGGCGCCGCTGATGGTGCCGTCGTTGCCCTTCAGCCAGGCCAGCTCGGTAATAATGGAACCAGCCGGGATGTTCAGCTCGGCGGGAGTGTACACGTGAGCGTACCGGGAGTAGTAGAACGTACTCGTGGCCGAGGAACGGTACAGCGGCCCGTAGAAGTACGAGCTGGTAGCCGGCGAAACTGCCGGCACGGCGGTCGAGCCGATGGTGGCCGTCTGCGCGAAACTGAGCAGCGGCAGCATTGCGAGCAGCAATGCCGACAGCCAGCCCTGCCAGCGCGAGGGGCGGTGGGTGGGTGGGTGATGAACAGATGTACCCTGCTCCAGTAAAGGTTGGTGCATAAGCGGATGTGTGGTTGGGTGGAAAAGGTTGGAGGTGAGAAACAAAAAAGCCGTAGAAAGGGAATCTTGCTCCGGAAAGCTAGCAATTATCTACCGAAACAGTAAAATCCCCTATGTACATTTTTTAAGACGGCTGGTATTCCGCCTATATATATTAAGGACTGCTATGCCCCGTAAGCGGGCTGTGCGCCTCCCTGGAAGGCCTCCCCGCAGAATCCAATTACTGGTGACAGGTTAAATTCTTTCTATATTACGGCTGCAATAACCCTCACCACCCAGCCCACCTCACCCTTTCGCCAATGCACAAACTTTTACGTTCCACCCCCCTCCTGCTCCTTGCTTGGTTGCTGCTGCTGGTTAGCGGCCAGCAGGCGCACGCCTCGCACGTGCAGGGCGGTCAGCTCACCTACAAGTGGGTAAGCGGCAACCAGTACCGCGTCACGCTGCGCTACTTCCGCGACTGTTCGGGTATCGCCTACGAGGACTACCAGACGCTGTACGCCCGCAATGCCGGGTGCACCAGCACCCCTATTCCGGCCGCCGGCTACCGCATGAACCTGGTAGGCGTGCCCACGGTGGGTACGCCCTACTGCCCCACCGTGCAGGCTCAGGCTACCTGCCCGCCCAACGGCGGCACGCTCACCTACCCCAACTACCAGCAGGTAACCTACGAAGCGCTGGTGGACCTGCCCCCGGCCCAGGAATGGGTACTGAGCGTGGAGCAGACCGCCCGCCCCAACACCCAGAACCTGGGCGTCGGCGGGGCATTCCGCTTCGAGGCTACGCTGAACAACCTGATCAACAGCGCTGGTGGCCCGGTTAACATCACCAACATGTCGCCGGACTTCACCACCCTGCAGGAGCCGGTGGCTTTCATCTGCGGTGGCCAGCCCGGCACGCTCTCGTTTGCTGCCCAGGACGTGCTCTTCACCAACAGCGAAGGCGACGAGCTGGTGTACTCGCTCGACCAGCCGCTGTCTAGCTGCAACCAGACCAACAACTTTGCCGCCTACACCGGCGCTGCCTGCGCCCCGGTAACCACCGGCGGCTGCACGGCCCCCTGCCCTCCCGGTCCCGTCGTGACGAACTTCTCGGCGACTCTGCCCATTGCCGTGAAATACGAAACGGTGGGTACCTGCCCCAACCTGACCCAGCGCCGCGCCTTCTCCTTTGACGTGGGCACCGGCGTGGTGTCGTTTACGCCCGTGACCGTGACCACGGCCCAAAAGTTCGTGGTGGTTGGTAAGGTTACCGAGTACCGCCGCGTCAACGGCGTGCGCGTGAAAATCGGCTCGATTCGCCGCGACATGCTGGTGAACGTGTACAACTGCTCGTCGAACCAGGCGCCCAACGCCCCGCTGGTAGTGACGCAGACCCCGAACTCGGGCACCACGCCGGTGAGCAACAACGACTCGACCTACCTGACGGTGTACTCGTGCAACTACTCGCGCATCCGCATCGACTTCACCGACCCCAATGCCAACCAGCAGCTGTTCGTAACCCTGCCCCAGAACATCACCGACCTGCTCGAATTCGGCAGCATCGGCACCGTTATCGGCGGCACGGTACAGGGCAACGGTACTACCAAGCCCTCCATCAGCATGTACTTCCAGCCCGACCCGGCCTACGTGGGTCGGATCGTGCGCATTCCTTTCAAGATTGAGGACAACGCCTGCCCCACCAAGGGCGTGCAGAACCGCGTGCTTACCATTGAAGTGAAGCAGGGCAACTTTGCCGAAGTGCGGGCCGCCGCCGGTGCCAACCCGGCCGACCTCTGCGAAGGCGAGTCGCTGGCCATTCAGGGCCAGGTGCTGCGTCCCGACTCGGTGTGGCGCAACAGCCTGCAGGATTACGACTACGAGTGGAGCGGCAGCCCCACCACGCCCTTCGCCCCGGCCAACGGCCTGAACCCAGCCGACAATAAGACGCAGAACATCACGGTGAAGCCCACCGCTACCACGCGCTACTACCTCACGGTGCGGCCGCGCGTCGGCTTCCGCCAGGGCGTGTGCCGCGACACTTCGTCGATTCTGGTGCGCGTCGAGCCCAAGCTCACGGCCGACTTCACCGCCAACTCGCGGGCCTTCTACGCCAACCGCGACAACGTGCCGCCCCGCGTGTTCACCTTCGTCAACACCTCTACCAACGTCAACCCGGCCACCGACTCCATTCTGTGGACCTACCGCCGCATTGAGGACGGCAAGGGTGTGGCCGTGACCGAGCCCGAGGTGACGCTAACCCGCAAGTACACGCCCGATGAGCTGACCATCGACAAAGCGGGCAAGTACCTGGTGCGCCTGGCCATCTACAACAAGGCCGGCAACACCAAGTGCCCCACCAGCATGGCCGAGCGCATCATCGACGTACCCGAGCTGAAGCTGCCGAACATCATCACGCCCAATGGCGACCGGCTCAACGAAACCCTGGTTCTGCAGGGTCTGCCCGCCAACAACAAGGTGCAGATCTTCAACCGCTGGGGCCGCCTCGTGAAGGAGTACGCCAACTACCAAAACGACTGGGACGCCAAAGACCAGGCCGACGGGGTGTACTACTACATCATCGTTGCGCAGGACGGCAAGCAGTCGAAAGGCTGGGTGCAGGTACAGCGCTAAGCCGCAACCGCCCAACAAAAAAGGCGTCCCGCTTCGGCGGGACGCCTTTTTTGTTGCTGCTACTTCTGGCTGATGAGCCCGGCCCCCTATTCCAGCTGGTGCCGCTCGTTTTTCACCACGTTGTCCAGCGTCCACGGAATCAGCCGGGTGAAGGCGTGCTGCCGCACCGGGCAATCGGGCATGGTGCACGAGGGGCAGGCGGCAAACGAGCAGGGGTCGGCGTGCACGAACATCTCCACCTCCACGTCGAAACGGCTGCGGATGAGCTCCTCAATGCGCGTTACCTCGGCGTGCGACTCCTCCAGACTCAGGTAGTAGGGCATGGTGATGTGGCAGTCGATGTGCAGGTTGGCCCCGTAGCGCACGATGCGCAGGTTGTGCACGTCGATCCACGGCGGCTGCCGGTGCTGCTGCAGCTCCTCAATCACGCGCTTCACCGTCACCACGTCCGACTCGTCCATGAGCCCCGACACCGAGCGGCGCACCATGCGGTAGCCGTTGACCACAATGAATACGCCCAGCAGCAGGGCCGCGCCGGTGTCGAAGAGCACGTTGCCGGTGAGGGCCACCAAGCCCAGGGCCGCGCACGAGACGATGGTGCTGATGGCATCTAGGTACAGGTGCTGCCCGTCGCCCACCAAAGCCGGGGAGGGCAGCTGCCGGCCCTCGCGCACCAGCACGAAGCCCACCAGCAGGTTGATGACGGCCGTGGCGCCCAGCAGCCAGATGCCCCAGTCGAGCTGCTGCACGGCGTGGGGCTCCAGCAAAGCCTGCACCGCGCTGTAGAAGATGTACACGCCCGCCCCCAGAATCAGTGCCCCCTCGAAGCCCACCGACAGGTACTCAATCTTGCCGTGGCCGTAGGGGTGGTTGCTGTCCTTGGGCCGCCCCGACAAATACAGGCTGTAGAGCGCAAAACCGCTGGTAAATACGTTGATAATGGACTCTAGCGCATCGGTGAGCACGGCCTGGGAGCGGGTCAGGTGCCAGGCGTAGAACTTGATGAGTACCAGGCCCAGGCTCACCGCGAGGGAAAGCAGACCGTAGCAGCTGCGTTTGAGGTCGAGCGTCATGCAGGGGGCAGAAAGGAAGGTGCAAACATGGCGGTTGGCGGGCAGATTCCACCGGGCCAAACCTTTTACTGGCAAAAGCAGTATTTCAATGGGCTTAAAAATAAATTTAGACTAGCCTAAATTTCGTAGCTTTGCCCTGACTTCTACTGCTATCGATGATTTCATTGCCTACTCCTCCCCCTGCTTCCGCTCCCGATACCCCGGCGCCCCTGCCGCCGCAGGCCGAAAGCGGCTGGCGCCAGGCCCGGCGCAGCCCTTCGCTGTCGGAGGTCTACGCCAGCATCCGCGTGCCCGCCCACAGCGCCTCGTTCTGGCGCAAGCTCATGGCGTTCTGGGGACCGGGCCTGATGGTGGCCGTGGGCTACATGGACCCCGGCAACTGGGCCACCGACATTGCCGGCGGCGCCCGCTACGGCTACACCCTGCTCTCGGTCATCCTGATTTCCAACCTGTTTGCCATGCTGCTGCAGCACCTGGCCGCCAAGCTGGGCATCGTCACCGGCCGCGACCTGGCCCAGGCCTGCCGCGACCATTACAGCAAGCCCGTGGCCATGGTGCTGTGGGTGCTGTGCGAGGTAGCCATTGCCGCCTGCGACCTGGCCGAAGTCATCGGCTCGGCCATTGCCCTCAACCTGCTGTTTGGCCTGCCGCTAACCGTGGGCGTGGTGCTCACCATTCTCGACGTGCTGGTGGTGCTGTACTTCCAGAACCGCGGCTTCCGCGTCATCGAAAGCATCGTGGCCGGGCTGATTGTGGTCATCTTCGGCTGCTTCCTCTACGAAATCATCGTGTCGCAGCCCGACTGGGTGGCTTTGGCCGGCGGGCTGCTGCCGCGCCCCGAAATCGTGACCAACCCGGCCATGCTTTACGTGGCCATCGGCATTCTGGGCGCCACCGTGATGCCCCACAACCTGTACCTGCACTCCAGTATCGTGCAGACGCGGGCCTTCGAGCAAAACGAGGCCGGCAAGCGCATGGCCATCAAGTTTTCCACCATCGACTCGACGGTGGCCCTGTTCCTGGCCTTCTTCGTCAACGCCGCCATTCTGGTGCTGGCGGCCGCGGCCTTTAACCGCAACGGCTTGTTTGAGGTGGCCGACATCCACGACGCGCACAAGCTGCTGGCCCCGGTGCTGGGCGCCGGCGCGGCCGGGGTAGTGTTTGCCGTGGCCCTGCTGGCCTCGGGCCAGAACTCCACCCTCACCGGCACGCTGGCCGGGCAAATCGTGATGGAAGGCTTTCTGCACATCAAGCTCAAGCCCTGGCTGCGCCGCCTCATCACCCGCCTCATTGCCGTGGTGCCGGCCTTCATCGTGACGCTGCTCTACGGCGAGAAGGGCACGGGCGAGCTGCTGGTCCTCAGCCAGGTAATTCTGTCGCTGCAGCTCAGCTTCGCGGTGGTGCCACTGGTGCTGTTCACCTCCGACCGCCGGAAGATGGGCGTGTTCACCAACCGGCCCTGGGTGAAGTTCACGGCCTGGACGGTGTCGGGCATCATCATCGCCCTGAACGGCTACCTGCTGCTGGAAACATTTTTCGGTTAAGCCCCCGGGCGGGAAGCGTGGCCGCTTCCCGCCTTTTTTTGCCCAATTTGAGTTTTAGACTCATCTAAACATTTCAACCAAGCTCATCTAAAAATTCCCGTTATGCGCCTGATTCTACTCCTGTGGCTGGCGTGTCTGGCCGGGCCCGCGGCCGCCCAATCCACCGGCACGGTACGCGGCACCGTGCGGGCCGAGGGCCAGGCCGTGCCCTTTGCCAGCATCGGCATCAAGGGCACCACGCTAGGTACCACTGCCGACGAGCAGGGCCGCTTCGTGCTGAGCAAGGTACCGGTGGGGGCGCAGCGGCTGGCGGCCAGCGCGGTGGGTTTCCGGCCGGCCGAACGCGAAGTGAGCGTGCGGGCCGGCGAAACCACCGCCGTGGCGCTGCTGCTGGCGCCAGCCAGCAACTCCCTGGGCGACGTGGTTATCAGCGGCACGCTGGGCGAAGTCATCAAAAGCCAGTCGCCGGTGCCGGTGGAAATCTACACGCCCAAGTACTTCCAGAAAAACCCCGCGCCCTGCCTGTTCGAGAACCTGATGATGGTCAACGGCGTGCGGCCGCAGCTCAACTGCAACATCTGCAACACCGGCGACATTCACATCAACGGGCTGGAGGGGCCCTACACCATGGTGCTCATCGACGGCATGCCCATCGTGTCGTCGCTGTCGACGGTGTACGGCCTGAGCGGCATTCCCAACAGCATGGTCGAGCGCATCGAGGTGGTGAAAGGGCCGGCCTCCACCCTCTACGGCTCCGAGGCCGTGGGCGGGCTCATCAACGTCATTACCAAGGACCCCGCCAAGGCGGCTCCGCTGTCGGTCGACGGCTTTGGCACCTCGCACGGCGAGGCCAACCTCGACCTGGGCACCACCCTGAAAGCCGGCCGCGCCACTTCCCTGCTCACGGCTAACCTGTTCGGCTACGGCCAGCGCCGCGACGTGAACGACGACGGCTTCACCGACCTGCCCACCCAGCACCGCGTGTCGGTGTTCAACAAGTGGCAGCTTAACCGCCCCGACGAGCGCGTGGCCAGCTTTGCCGGGCGCTACTACTACGAGGACCGCTTCGGCGGGCAGCTCGGCTGGCGGCCCGAGTTCCGGGGCGGCGACAGTATTTATGGGGAAAGCATCTACACCAGCCGCTACGAGGCCCTGGGCCAGTACCAGCTGCCGGTGCGTGGCCAGAAGCTGCTCCTGAGCGGCTCGTTCAACGAGCACAATCAGAACGCGGCCTACGGCACCACCCTCTACCGGGCCACCCAGCGCGTGGGCTTCGGCCAGCTTACCTGGATGCGCCCGCTCAGCATTCGTCACCAGCTGCTGCTGGGCACCGCCTACCGCTACACCTGGTACGACGACAACACACCCGCCACTGCCACGGCCGACACCCTGCACCCGCGCACCCGGCCCGATCAGGTGCACTTGCCTGGCGCCTTCGTGCAGAGCGAGTTCCGGCTCACGCCCGAGGCCACGCTGCTCTCGGGCCTGCGCCTCGACTACAACTCCCACCACGGCCCCATTCTCTCGCCCCGGCTCAATTACAAATGGGGCCGCGACGACGGCAGCCGGGTGCTGCGCGTGGGCGTGGGCAACGGCTTTCGGGTGGTGAACCTGTTTACCGAAGACCACGCCGCCCTCACCGGCGCCCGCCGCGTGGTGGTGCAGGGCAGCCTGCGGCCCGAACGCTCGTGGAACGCCAACGTGAACTACCAGCGGCAGCTGAACGTGGGCAGCGGCACCCTGCTGCTCGACGGCAGCGTGTTCTATACCTACTTCACCAACAAGATTACCCCCGACTACGACACCGACCCCAACCAGATCATTTACCGCAACCTCGACGGCTATGCCGTGTCGCGGGGCCTCACGCTGAACGTGGACTGGGTGCCCATTGCCCCGCTCAAGCTCATGGCCGGCCTGACGGTGCTCGACGTGTACCGCCGGGAGCGGGCCCCCGAAGGCGGTCCGCTGCGCTACCAGCGGCAACTGCACACCCCGCCCGTGTCGGGTACCTACGCCCTGAGTTACACCGTAGATAAGCTAGGGCTGACCGTGGACTACACCGGGCTGGTGAACGGCCCCATGCGCCTGCCGGTGCAGCCCAATGATTTTCGGCCGGCCCGTTCGCCCTGGTACTCGCTGCAGAACGTGCAGCTCACGCGGCGCCTGGGTGCCAAGCTGGAAGTTTACGGTGGGGTGAAAAACCTGCTGGGCTTCGTACCCCGCCACGTGCTCATCCGCGCCTTCGACCCCTTCGACAAATACGTGGCCCAGGACAACCCCAACGGCTACACCTTCGACACGGGCTACAACTACGCCCCGGTGCAGGGGCGGCGCGGGTTTCTGGGCGTGCGCTACGCCCTGTAGCCTATCCCGCCGGCGTGGCCTGCGTATGAGGAAGCCCCCTTCTTCCCTTTCCTGATGTTTCGCCTGACTGTTGCCGGCTTGCTGCTGGGTTTGGGTGCCACTGCGGCCTCGGCCCAGCAGCAGCCCGCTCCACTGCGCTACTCCCTGCGCAACCCCACCCCGCGCGCGCAGCTGCGCAAGCTGCACCCCGACCGCCCCGGCATCACGCAAAGCGCCTTCACGCTCGATCCGGGGCATTTTCAGATCGAAACCAACCTGCTGCGCCTGCGCAACGGCCGCGAAGACGGGCTCCGCCACCGCGAGCTGCTGCTGAACCACGCCGTGCTGAAGCTGGGCCTCTCGGAGCGCACCGACGTGCAGGTAAAGCTGGAGTCGTACTCAATTGAAAAAGAGTGGCCGACGGGCCAGGCCGAGCCCGAGCGGCACCGCGGCTTCGGCGACGTGAGCGTGCGCCTCAAGCGCAACCTCATCGGCGACGACGAAAACCGTCCGGCGGGCTTGGCCATTAGCGGTTACGTGAGCGTGCCCACAGGCGGGGCGCTGGGCCGCGGTGGCCTAGAAGCCGGCCTGAGTTTGCCTTTCGAATACCGCTTGGCCGAGTCCACGGGGTTGTCGGTGCAGCTGCAGGGCGACCTGGAGCACGACCGCGACGCCCGCCGCCACTACCTAGCCCTGCAGCCCGCCGCTACCATCAACCACGACTTCAATTCGGTGCTGGGCAGCTACGCCGAGCTGATGAGTCACTGGGACTCGCGCAACGGCCGCTGGCGCAACCTGCTCAACATTGGTCCCGAGCTCACGCTGAGCGAGAACGTGCAGCTGGATATGGGCGCCGGCCTGCCGCTCAATTCCCGCACCGACCGCGAGTTCTTCCTGGGCTTCACCTACCGCCGCTGATTCGCTGCCGCATCAGCGAAAAAGCCCGGCCAGCTGAGCTGATCGGGCTTTTCATTGCCGATTTCCCTAAAACCAGAGCCGAGCTTAATGGTGCATTTCGTGGGCGTCGGTGAGCATGGGGCTACCCTGAGCTTTCCATTAACCGGCCCTGTTCCAGGTTTACCCGACCAGGGCCGCGCGACTATAGGCGGGCGCCCAGCACCACGCTTTTCTTGTACTCACGCTTCTGTCCGCCGCCGGGCCGGTACAGCTCGATGTGCAGCAGGTAGTGCCCGATGCCGGCCTTGCGCCCGGAATCGGTGAGGCCGTCCCACTGGAAAAAGCCGGTGGTGGCGAGGGTTTCGTTGCGCACCAGCCGGCGCATCAGCCGGCCCTGGGCGTCGTACACGCTCACGCTGGCGGCGTAGCCGGGCTCGTCGAGGCGGTAGGTGAGCGTGGTAAAGTCCCGGTCGCCATCCTCGTCGGGCGTGAACACCTCGGGCTCCACCTGAAACTGCTGGTTGCCGGCCACCTCGCCCAGCTGCTGCGAGTTGCGGCGCCCGGGGGTGGCGTAGCCCACGCTGCCCGCGGCCGAGTGGAAGTTGGCCGCCGCGCTCGGGCCATCGGGCCGGATGCGCTCCAGCGAAACCCCGTCGCGGGTGTCGAGCAAAGCCAGGTGCATGTTCTGGTTGTAGGCGAAACGGTCCAGGGCGGTGCCGTTGGCGGCGCGCAGCAGCACTGTGCCCGCGTCGTCGGCGTAGCTGGGCAGGGCCGTGAGGGTGAGGAAGGCCGCCGGGTCGTGGCTGGTGGGGTACTGGCTTTGCACCACGGCCGGGTTGGGCGTGAGCACCAGCAGTTGCCCCGGCGCCAGCACCAGCGGCTCGGTGCTGATGGTTTCGTACTCCTCGTCGCCCGCCGCGGCAAGGCGCCCGATTTCGGCCCCGCGCAAATCCACGTACTTGGCCGAGCGGTTGAGCAGCTCCACGAAGTCGACGCCGCCGGTGCGGGGGTTAAACAGAATTTCGTTGATGACTACGTCGCCGGCCGCGGGCGCTACCGGCAAAGCAAAGCTGGCCGAGGTAGCCGGCCCGCTGGCATTGCCGGCGCAGTCGGTAGCCCGCTGCACGGTTACGGTGAGGGCCTGGTTCACGGGCAGGGCGCCGGTCAGCAGCAGGTCCACGGCGCGGAAGTCGTAGGGCACGGGCGCCACGCGCTGCACGGTGCCGGCCGGCTGCAGGGCGTAAAGGGCGGGGTTGGCGGTCTGCGCGCTGTCGAGCTTCTCGCCGAAGTACAGGCGGACGGTGGTGGGGTTCACGGCCACGGCGCGCAGCAGGGCGGGCGCCGTGCGGTCGGGGTTCAGGGCGCGCACCGCGTTGGGCTGCCCGGGCGTGCCGCCGCGGGCGTCGGTGCTGGCCAGCCAGTTGTCTAGGCCGCCGCAGAAGTTGGCCGCGTCCACCATTTCCAGCGTCCAGCCGCCCTGCTTTTTGGCGTTGTCGCGGTACCAGGTATCGGAGTAGCTCAGCTCAAACAGGGTGCGGCCGTCGCGGGCGCGCAGCAGCAGCTGGTCGCCGCCGTTGCTCAGGCTGGGAAAGTTGGTCAGCCCGAATACCGGTGCGCCCACCGCCGGGCTTTGCTGGCTCAAATACTGGCTCAGGGCTGCGGCCGCCGACGACGTGCCCACCACCGCGTACTCGCCGGGGCGCAGCACGGCGCCGGCCGGGAATACCGCCGCCGAGCTGCTGCCCGGCTTCAGCAGGCGCACTCCGCCCAGGTCGAGCAGCACGTTGCCGGGGTTGTGAATTTCCACAAACTCCACTAGCGGCAGGCTGCGGGCCGGGTCGGGGTCGGCCATGAGCTCGGTGATGAGCAGCTGCCCCGGCCCGGGGGCCACGGCTGGGCCGAAGTACGTAAACGAAGCCGAGGTCAGCGGGCCGGTGGCGTTGCCACGGCAGTCCACGGCGCGCTGCACGCTCACGGTCAGCGGCTGGTTCACGGGCAGGGCGCTGGCCAGGGTCAGCTCCACGCTGCGGAAGTCGTAGGGCACGGGCCGCACGCTTTGCACGGTGCCGGCGGGCTGCAGGCTGTAGAGTGCGGCGCTTGCCACCTGGGCGCTGTCGAGTTTTTCGCCGAAGGTCAGGCGCACCACCGTGGCGCTGAGGGCCGTGGCGCTCAGCAGCGTGGGCGGGGTTTGGTCGGGCTGGTTGGTAGCTACCGAGTTGGCGCGGGCGGGCGTGGCGCCGGTGGCGTCGGTGCTGGCCGTCCAGTTGGCGGCGCCCACCACGCAGGCCTGGCCGGGGTCAATCAGCTCCAGCGACCAGCCACCGTCGTCCTTGGCGGGGTTGCCGTACCAGGCCGCGGCGTAGCTTACCTCAAACAGGGTGCGGCCGTCGCGGGCGCGCAGCAGCAGCTGGTCGCCGTCGTTGCCCAGGCTGGGAAAGTTGGTCAGTCCGAACACCTTGCCGAAGCCGCTGAACTGCCCGGTGCGGGTGCTGCCGCACACCACCGCGTACTCGCCCGGCAGCAGCGTGGCCCCGGCCGGAAACACCGCCGCCGGGGTGGCCGAGCCGCTCAGGCGCAGCAGCCGCACCCCGGCCAAATCGAGCACGCCGGCGGTGGGGTTATGAATTTCGAGGAACTCGGAGGCGTACTGCGAAGGCGGGCCGGTGGTCGGAGCGGTTTCGTCGGCGAAGATTTCGGTGATGAGCAGCTGGCCCGGCGCGGGCAGCTGCGGCGGCGCCGTGAAGGTAAACGAAGCCGTGAGCGGGCCGGGCGCGGCGTTGCCGTAGAGGTCGGCCACGTTGCGCGCTTCCAGCACGTTGTTACCGGCCGGGAAGCTGCCGCCGAAAGTCAGGTGCACCAGGGCCGGGTCGGCGGCATCGCGCACGGCGGCCGTGGCCACGGCGCCGCTGGCCAGCCGAAACGAACTGGCCGCCACGCCGGCCGCTACCGGCTCGTTGAACTGCGCGTCGAGCTGGCTGGCGCCCGTCACCGTGGCCTGCAGCAGCTGCGGGGCGGAGGCGTCGCTGATGACGAAGTCGTCGAAGTAGAAGCTGCGGTTGTTGGCCGAGGAGTACTCCAGCAGCACGCCCGCGTACTGGCTGCGCGGGTAGGCCGCGTCGGTGGCGGTGCCCTCGGCCACGAAGCTGCGCCCCCCGGTCAAATCGCGCTCCAGGGTCCACACGTTGGCGGCGCTGCGGGTTACGCGCACGCGCACGGTGTTGTTGGTCGAGCCCAGGGTGCCGTCGGTACCGTTGATGATGAGGGCGTTGCTGGCGTCGCGGCGGTAGAGGCTGATTTCGTCGGCGGTGTTGCCCAGGCGCACGAAGAAGCCGCGGTTGGTGCTGGCCTTGAGGTCGGCCTGCTCGGCAATCAGCCACACGTCGGCGTAGTTGGCGGCCGAGGTAGCCAGGCGCAGGTTGGCCCAGAACTCCCAGGTGGTGCTGCCGGTGGCGGCCTGGCTGGGCGTCACCAGCTGAATCTTGCTGCCCGTCACGGCCGGTCCGTTGCTTTGCAGCTGCTGGCCCATTACCTGAAAGCTGGCCGCGTCGCCGGTCCAGCCGGGGTTGCTGGTAAAGTCGCCGTCGGCGAAGGATTCGGTGAGCTGGGCGGCGGCGGGCAGCGCCGGCAGGGCGCACAGGCCCCAAAGGCAAAGTAAACGTGGCAGCATAGGCCGATAGGTATCGATGAATGGCGGGCCCCGCGGCGGTCGGGGGCAGGCTTGTGGTCAGGCAGTTAAACCCCGGCGGCGCCCTTGCGCAGCTCGTCGGCTACGCAAGCTAAAGGTTACGCTACAATTTAACCCGGGCTTTTAGCGAATTTTACCCGCCGCCCGATTGTAGCGCGGTATTCCATTCGATCCGACTATGAAACTTGCTGTTGTAGGCGCCACCGGCCTGGTGGGTGGCGAAATGCTGAAAGTGCTCGAAGAGCGCAACTTCCCCGTCACCGAGCTGCTGCCCGTGGCCTCGGAACGCTCGGTGGGCCAGCTCATCACGTTCAAGGGCCGGCAGTACCCGGTGGTGAGCATGGCCGACGCCATTGCGGCCCGCCCGGCGGTGGCCATTTTCTCGGCCGGCGGCTCGGTGAGCAAGGAGCTGGCCCCGCGCTTCGCCGAAGTGGGCACCGTGGTCATCGACAACTCCTCGGCCTGGCGCATGGACCCCACGAAAAAGCTGATCGTGCCCGAAGTCAACGCCGCGGCCCTTACGCCCGACGACAAGATCATTGCCAACCCCAACTGCTCGACCATTCAGATGGTGGTGGCGCTGAGCAAGCTGCACGAGGCCTACAAGGTGGAGCGCATCGTGGTGAGCACCTACCAGAGCGTGACCGGCACCGGCAAGAAGGCCGTCGACCAGATGATGCAGGAGCGCGCCGGCGGCGAAGTGACCAGCCTGGCCTACCCCCACCCCATCGACCTGAACGTGCTGCCCCACATCGACGTGTTCGAGGACAACGGCTACACCAAGGAGGAAATGAAGATGGTGAAGGAAACCAAGAAGATCATGGGCGACGAGAGCATTCGGGTGACGGCCACGGCCGTGCGCGTGCCCACCGTGGGCGGCCACTCCGAGGCCGTGAACGTGGAGTTTGCCCGCGACTTCGACCTGGCCGAGGTGCGCCGCCTGCTCAGCGCAACCGAGGGCGTGGAGGTGGTCGACGACCCGGCCAACAACCGCTACCCCATGCCCCGCGACGCCCACGGCCGCGACGCCGTGCTGGTGGGACGCCTGCGCCGCGACGAAACCCAGCCCAACACCCTGAACATGTGGGTGGTGGCCGACAACCTGCGCAAAGGCGCCGCCACCAACGCCGTGCAGATTGCCGAATACCTGCTCGGCCAGGGCTGGATTAAGTAGCCCTGCCGCCGTCGGTTTTTTCTGCTTCCGGGCGCCGGCTTCCCTTGCGGGGGGCCGGCGCTTGTGCTTAGCTTGCGCGGCTTTTCGCGCGTCCTATTGGCTACCGGCGAAACGCATTCCTCTTCTCTCCCTTATTTTTTCCTTTTTCGATGCGGAAAGCTTTACCCCTCGCCCTGGTTGGGGCCGCGCTGCTGCTCAACGGCTGTGCTTCTATCGTGAGCAAATCCCGCTGGCCGGTAAGCATTTCGAGCGCGCCTTCGGAAGCCGACATCGTGATTGTGGACCAGCGCGGCCGCGAAGTGGCCAAGGGCAAAACCCCCACGGTGGTGCACCTGCGCTCGGGCGCCGGCTTTTTCACCAAGGCCGAGTACGTGGTTACCTTCACCAAGCCGGGTTACGACACCAAGCAGCTCTCCATCACGGCCGACCTGAACGGCTGGTACCTGGGCAACCTCGTATTCGGCGGCCTGATCGGCTTCCTGATCGTTGACCCCGCCACGGGCGCCATGTACAAGATTGAGCAGCGCGACGTGCAGGCTTTGCTCGTGGAATCGGGCAAAACCCAGCTGCTGCCCACGCCGGGCGAGCTGCGCATCATGTCCATCGACGAGGTGCCGGCTGAGCTGCAAGGAGCAATGGTGCGCGTGCAGTAGCCTTACCCGCCACCAAGCAAAAGGGGAGCCCGGCGGCTCCCCTTTTTTGTTGACCTGGCTTCCGGTTTCAACGCCCAAACACCCGCCCGGCAAAGTCGAGCACGGCGCGACGGGTTACCTCGGGCTGCTCGAAGTAGCCCAGGTGGCCCACGTCGTCGAGCAGCAGCACGTGGCTTTCGGCGGGCAGGGCCAGCTGCGGCAGCAGGCTTTCCACCGGCACGGCCACGTCGTCTTTGCCCACGATGAACTGCACGGGGTACCCGGCCGTGCGCAGCACCTCGGTCCGGTTTGGGCGCTCCTTCATGGCGCGCAGGGCGCCGGTCACGGTTTCCACCGGCGTGGCCTTGCCGATGTCTTCCAGAAAGCACCGCTCGTCAATGAGCCGCTCGCGGTTGGCGGGGGCAAACAGGGGGCGGATAAACGACTCCATGAACTTCTCCACGCCGTGGCGCTGCACGAAGTCGATGTTTTTGTCGCGGTTGGCTTTCTTTTCCTCGGTATCGGGCAGGGCCGTGGAGTGAAACAGCGAGAGGCCAGCCACCATGTCGGGGTAGCGCTCGGCAAAGGCCAGGGCCGCGTAGCCGCCCATGCTGTGGCCCACCAGCAAAGCTTTTTCCACGTGGCGCTGGCGCAGGTAATCGGCCAGGTAGCGCGCCTGGGCTTCCATCGAGTAGTCGCGCACGTCGTGGATGTTGGTGCCGAAGCCCAGCAGGTTGGGCGTGAGCAGGCGGTACTGGTCGGGGAAGTCGCGGGTGAAATCGGTCCAGATTTCGCGGCTTTCGCCGAAGCCGTGCAGCAGCACAATGACGGGGAGCGGGCTCATGGAAGCTAGAAGCAAAGTCGAAGGGGGAATGCGGCAAATCTACGGCCCGGCAACTGGTTCCGGCCGATTTCCGGGGGGAAGTGTAGCTTCGCCGGGGCCGCTCGCGTATGCAGGCGGCCTCCCTCTTCTATGAAACCACGTTTTCTCTGGCTCTGGCTCGGCTTGCTGCCGCTGGCCCCCAGCCTCGCCCAACAAACGCCCGACACCCTGCAGACGCCCGCCCCAGCGGTGCTGGCGCCGCCCGTAGCCGCGCCCGCGCCGGTGGTCGTACCCTCCCCGGCTGCCGTGGCCCCGCCGCCGGCCGCCGCGCCGCGCCGCGACGTGACCGACCGCAAAGCCCCGCTGCAGGCGCCCGTGTACGTGCCGCTCGACCAGGACGTGTACCGGCTCATCGACCGCTACGCCATCAAGTACGGCCCCGATTCCCTGGGCGACGTGCACACCTCCAGCAAGCCCTATAACCGGGCCGCGGTGGCGCGGCTGGCCGAGCGTATGCGCCGCGACAGTGCGCTGGTGGGTGGCCGCGGCACTTCACGGGCCGACCGCTTCAACCAGCGTTACCTGCTACGCGACAACTGGCAGTTTGTAACCGATGCCGCCAGCCAGGCCGCAAACGTGAGCCGCCGGCCGTTGCTGAAGCACTTCTACCGTAATCCGGCCGACCTCTACAGCGTCAACACGCCCGACTTTACCCTGCGTGTGAACCCGGTGGTGCACTTCCAGGTGGGCTCCGACTCGGAAAGCGCCGACGGGCTGCGCTACGTGAACACGCGCGGTGTGCAGCTGGAAGGCACCGTGGACGGCCGCCTGGGCTTTTTCACCTACCTGGCCGACAACCAGATGGCCGTGCCCGACTACGTGCAGCGGCGCATCCTGCGCGACACCATTGTGCCGCACGAGGGCTACTGGAAGTACTACAAGCAGGATTTAACCAACCCCGTACTGCCCAGCAGCTACGACTTCCTCACGGCCCGCGGCTACATCACCTACGCCGCTACCCGCCACATCAACGTACAGCTGGGCCACGACCGCAACTTCATCGGCAACGGCTACCGCTCGCTCATCCTGTCCGACTACGCGGCACCCTACTTTTTCCTGAAGCTGAATACCCGCGTCTGGAAGTTCAACTACCAGAACCTGTTCAGCGAGATGAACGCCGACCGGGCCTACCTCAAGGACCGCATCGACCCCAAAAAGTACCTGGCGCTGCACCACCTGAGCCTCGACATTACGCCGGCCCTGAACGTGGGCGTGTTCGAGTCCATCGTGTTTGCCCGGGGCCGGGGGCGCTTCGAGCTGCAGTACCTGAACCCGCTCATCTTCTACCGCAGCGTGGAGCAGGGCCTGGGCTCCGACGACAACGCCCTGCTCGGCGCCGACTTCCGCTGGAACCTGCGCCGCTTCCGCGCCCAGCTCTACGGCCAGCTGGTGCTCGACGAGTTCGTGCTGGGCGAAATCCGCGACGGCAACGGCTGGTGGGGCAACAAGCAGGCCTTTCAGCTGGGCGGCAAGCTGGTGGACCTGGCCGGCATCCGCAACCTCGACGCGCAGCTGGAGTTCAACTACGTGCGCCCCTACACCTACCAGCACCAGGACTACTACACCGGCTACACCCACTACCAGCAGCCGCTGGCCCACCCCATGGGCGCCAACCTGCGCGAAGTGTTTGGCCAGCTCAGCTACCAGCCCCTGCCCCGCCTCACGCTGGTGGGCAAGGCCTTCTACGTGGAGCAGGGCCTCGACATTCGGGTGAACAGCAGCACCGAGCTGAACTACGGCGGCAACGTGCTGCGCCCCTACGCCGACCGCATTCAGGAATACGGCAACCGCGTGGGCCAGGGCCTGCGCCACGAGCTGCTGCACGGCGACTTCACCGCCACCTGGCAGGCCCGCCACAACCTCTGGCTCGACGGCAAGCTCATCGTGCGCCACTCCAACCTCTACGGCAACGCGGCCATTCCCTCCCTGTCGCTGCGCTGGAACGCCGCCCAGCGCCTGCACGAATTCTAAACCCCGGATTCCGGCGGATTTCGTGGAATACGTAGGGACGCGTTGCCCGCGCCCGCCCCGAAACAGCAGAGGCGCCTGGGCTCGAAGCCGGGGCGCCTCTGCTGTTTCGGGGCGGGTCAATCAAAGTAAACCCGGGCCTGGGCCGACTGAAAGGACACCGCGGCCGGGGAAATCCAGCAACATCCGGCGCGCTACCTTTGCCCCCGCCCATGAAGACATACCTGCGCCTGCTCCGGTTTTCCCGCCCGTACCTCGATTTCGTGCCGCAGTACGTGGTGTTCACGGTGCTGGGCATCCTGTTCGGGCTCTTCAACTTCACCCTGCTCATTCCGATGCTCAACGTGCTGTTCGGCACCACGGGCGAGCAGGTACAGGCTGCCCCCGCCTCGCTGCCGGCCTTTGAGCTGAGCACCGAATACGCTTCGGACGTCTTCAACTACTACTTCGCGCAGGTAATAGCCGAGCGCGGCCGATTGGGGGCCCTCACCTTCGTGTGCGGGGTGTTGGTGGCCTCGGTGTTTCTGGCCAACTTCTTCAAGTACCTCGCCTTCCGGGTGGTGGCCCGCATCCGCGCCCGCGTCATCCGCAACGTGCGCCACGGCCTGTACGAGCGCGTCACGCAGCTGCATCTGGGCTACTTCACCCAGGGCCGCAAGGGCGACCTGATGTCGCGCCTCACCAACGACGTGCAGGAAGTGGAGTCGTCGGTTATCAGCACGCTCACGGTGGTGG
Organism: Hymenobacter sp. B81; assembly: GCF_044628455.1. Taxonomy (NCBI): domain Bacteria; kingdom Pseudomonadati; phylum Bacteroidota; class Cytophagia; order Cytophagales; family Hymenobacteraceae; genus Hymenobacter; species Hymenobacter sp. B81. The sequence goes on from NZ_JBIYZW010000002.1 coordinate 56,828, forward strand.
TGCGCGAGCCGCTGCAGATCATTGCCTACTTCGTGATGCTGTTCACCTTGTCCACTAAGCTCACGCTCTTCACCCTGCTGTTTCTGCCCGTCTCGGGGCTCATCATTTCCACTCTCTCCAAGCGCCTGAAGCGCAGCGCCCAGCAGGGCCAGCACACGCTGGGCTCCATGCTGGGCATTTTCGACGAAACCCTGGGCGGCATGCGCGTCATCAAGGCCTTCAACGCCGAGGCGCACATGATGAGCAAGTTCCGCGAGCAGAACGGCACCTACTACCGCGTGGTGCGGGCCATGGGCAACGCCCGCGACCTGGCCTCGCCACTCTCGGAGGTGCTGGGCGTGCTGGTGGTGGTGGTGCTGCTGTACGTGGGCGGCTCCATGGTGCTGACCGGCGAGTCAGCGCTGTCGGCCAGCAAGTTCATTACCTACATCGTGTTTTTCTCGCAGGTGCTGGTGCCGGCCAAGGCGCTGTCGTCGGGCTTCAGCTACATCCAGCGCGGGCTGGTAGCCGGCCGCCGCATTCTCGACGTGATTGACACCGAGTCGGCGGTGCGCGACCAGCCCGGCGCCCACGAGCTGCCGCCCTTTCAGCAGCAGGTGGAGTTCCGGGGCGTCGCGTTCAGCTACGGCGAGCACGCCGTGCTGCAGGACATCAACCTGACGGTGACCAAGGGCCAGACGGTGGCGCTGGTGGGCCCCTCGGGCGGCGGCAAAAGCACCCTGGCCGACCTGGTGCCGCGCTTCTACGACCCCACCGCCGGCCAGATTCTCATCGACGGCCACGATTTGCGGGCCTGCACCCTGCACTCGGTGCGCGAGCAGATGGGCATCGTGACCCAGGAAAGCATTTTATTCAACGACACCATCTTCAACAACATCCGCTTCAACAAGGCCGATGCCACCGAGGACGAAGTCGTCGAAGCGGCCAAAATTGCCAACGCCCACGAGTTCATCATGGCCTCGCCCGAGGGCTACCACACCGTCATCGGCGACCGGGGCGCCCGGCTCTCGGGCGGGCAGCGGCAGCGCCTGAGCATTGCCCGCGCCATTCTGCGCAACCCGCCCATCCTGATTCTGGACGAAGCCACCTCGGCCCTCGACACCGAGAGTGAGAAGCTGGTGCAGCAGGCCCTCACGCGCCTGATGGCCAACCGCACCAGCATCGTCATTGCCCACCGCCTGAGCACCGTGCAGCACGCCGACGAAATCGTGGTTATCCAGCACGGCCGCATCGTGGAGCGCGGTACTCACCAGCAGCTGCTGACCCGACCCGACGGCCTCTACGCCCGCCTGAGCAAGCTGCAGAACAATCCCGCCCTGGCGTAGGGGCGCGTTGTCCGCGTCCGCCCAGCCGGGCCTTTGACGGAACAGCGGCCAACCCAACGTGAGTCTGCGTGCAAGGCGCCCCTACGCCGGTGTCATTCGTATAGGGGCTATATTTCGCCGGCCCGATATGCCCGGGCCGGCCGCCACTTTTCACCGACACCCGCTACCCCCATGCTTCTTTTCCGCCGCGTACTCACCGTTGTGGTGATGCTGTACCTGCTCGTCGCCCTGCTGTTCATTGCCACGCCCGCCTCGCGCGAGTCGATGATGAGCGTGCTGGGCAGCCCGCCCGCCGACTTCTGGTATACCATGACGTTTATTGGAGCCGTGCTGCTGCTGCTCGAGCTGCTGGTCGAAAACGTGCACGGCGTAGGGCTGCGCCGCGACATCACCCGCCACGAAGCCAAGATCAACGAGCTGAAGGCCCGCCTTTATGACCACCACCTCGACCGCAACGACGCGCCGCTGACGACGCCCGCCGCCGCCGCCCCGGCCTACCACCCGCCCGCCCCGGCCCCCGGCGCCATTCCGCGCACCGGCACCGCCGTGCCCCCGCCCTCGGCCGCCGACCTGCCGCCCACCACGCACCCCAATCCGACCTACCCTTCGGGCGCGCCAAACCAGCCCCTGGCGTAACTTCGCGCCGTGGCAGATACCCTCACCGACCTCATCCGGGCTGAACTCAGCGAGGCCCGCAGCGTGCTCGACCGTTTTCTGGCCGAGCCCGACAACCTCCACCACATCGAGCAGGCCGCCCGGCTCATGGCCGCCAGCCTCGCGCAGGGTGGCAAAATCCTGAGCTGCGGTAACGGCGGTTCGCTCTGCGACGCCCAGCACTTTGCCGAGGAGCTGACTGGCCGCTACCGGCAGGACCGCCCGGCCCTGGCAGCCATTGCCCTCACCGAAGCGTCGCACATGAGCTGCGTGGCCAACGACTACGGCTACGAGTTCGTGTTCAGCCGCTACGTGCAGGCCCTGGGCCGCCCCCACGACGTGCTGCTGGCCATCAGCACCAGCGGCCACTCGCCCAACGTGCTGCGCGCCGCCGAGGCCGCCAAAGCCGCCGGCATGACGGTGGTGGCCCTCACCGGCAAGGACGGCGGCCCCCTCGCAGCTTTGGCCGACGTGGAAATCCGCGCCCCGCACTCCGGCTACGCCGACCGCATCCAGGAAATTCACATCAAGGTGATTCACACGCTCATTTTGCTTATCGAGCAGTTGGTAGCGACTTAATGAATGCGCTGGATGCACAGTACCAACACGCCATAGATGAGCTTGCTCATGATTTACTGGCTGAAAGGGCCGCCGAGCTGCGTAATTGGCCTGACTATGGTAACTGCACCATTCAGGTAAACAACCGAGTGCAAGACGTTGGCTGGTGGCATTACTCGTTCCAGGAAACAGGCCAGCACCACATCTTCTTCAAAACAGGGCGCAAGCTGTGGTTTGGTTTTTACCGGCCGTACCTAAGTGGAGTCAAGATAGCCGCCGATAATACCGTCAGCTTGCTGTCCGATGAAGAAGTAGCCGAATACGACTAACCTACTGAAGCGGCCCTATGACTTATCAAAAGTCATAGGGCCGCAGTCTTTCATTCTCCTATCTTCGCTCGCTCTCCTTCTAGCGTTTATTCTTATGCTTACCAAAACCTTCGGCTCGGCCGTGCAGGGCGTTCATGCCTATACCATTACCATCGAAGTTGTTGTCTCGCAGGGCCTGGGCTTTTTCGTGGTGGGCCTGCCCGACAACGCCATCAAGGAAAGCCAGCAGCGCATTGAGGCGGCCATGCGCCTGCGCGGCTACACCATGCCCCGCACCAAGGTGGTGGTGAACATGGCCCCGGCCGACATCCGCAAGGAAGGCTCGGCCTACGACCTGCCCATTGCCCTGGGCATTTTGCACGCCTCCCAGCAAATCAGCACCGAGCGGCTGGGCGAGTACCTGATTATGGGCGAGCTGGCCCTCGACGGCGAGCTGCGCCCGGTGCGGGGTGTATTGCCCATTGCCATTCAGGCCCGCAAGGAAGGCTTCCGCGGCTTCATCCTGCCCCGCGAAAACGCCCGCGAGGCCGCTATCGTCAACCAGCTCGACGTGATTCCCGTCGACACCATGCAGCAGGCCGTCGACTTCCTCGAAGGCCGCCTCGCCATCGAGCCGCTGCGCGTCGACACCCGCGACGTGTTCGAGCACGAAGTCAACCAGTACGCCGCCGACTTTGCCGACGTGCAAGGCCAGGAAAACATCAAGCGCGCCCTGGAAATTGCCGCCGCCGGCGGCCACAACGCCATTATGATCGGCCCGCCCGGCGCCGGCAAAACCATGCTGGCCAAGCGCCTGCCCGGCATCCTGCCGGTGCTTACCCTGCACGAGGCCCTCGAAACCACCAAGATTCACTCGGTAGCCGGCAAGCTGGGCTCCCACGCGACCCTGCTGCATACCCGCCCCTTCCGCGCCCCGCACCACACCATCTCCGACGTGGCCCTGGTGGGCGGGGGCGGCAACCCGCAGCCGGGCGAAATCTCGCTGGCCCACAACGGCGTGCTGTTTCTCGACGAGCTGCCCGAGTTCAAGCGCACGGTGCTGGAAGTGATGCGCCAGCCCCTGGAAGAGCGCCGCGTCACCATTGCCCGCGCCAAGGTCAGCATCGACTTTCCGGCCAACTTCATGCTCATTGCCAGCATGAACCCCTGCCCCTGCGGCTACTACAACCACCCCGACAAGCCCTGCGTGTGCGGCCCCGGCGTGGTGCAGAAGTACCTCAACAAAGTCAGCGGCCCCTTGCTCGACCGCATCGACCTGCACGTGGAAGTTACGCCCGTGAGCTTCGACCAGATGGCCGAAACCCGCCGCGCCGAAAGCTCGGCCGCCATTCAGCAGCGCGTGGAAAAGGCCCGCCAGGCCCAGGCCCTGCGCTTCAAGGACTTTGACGGGATTCACTCCAACGCCATGATGCCCGCCCAGATGGTCAAGGACATCTGCCAGATCAGCCCCGCTGGCCGGACCCTGCTCAAAACCGCCATGGAGCGCCTCGGCCTCTCGGCCCGCGCCTACGACCGCATCCTGAAAGTAGCCCGCACCATCGCCGATCTGGCCGGCACCGACGACATCCGTATCGAGCACCTGGCCGAAGCCATTCAGTACCGCAGCCTCGACCGCGAAGGCTGGGCCGGCTAACTGCTGCTATTGGCTCGCCGCGAACCGGAGGAGAGGTTATACAGCCGGATTTGGCCGACCAGCCTTCATTGGCGCAGAAGCTGGCTCGGGGCGCTCCACCCCTGGCCGGTGCGCACGCGCACGGTGTACACGCCCGCGGGTTGCGTCCCCAACTGCAGTTGATAAGTCCCCGCCTGGGCCGGCGGCGTAACCGTTTGCACCCGGCGGCCCAGCGCGTCGCGCACTTCGATGCTGCGGGTGCCGGCGGGTAGTTTGAGCGTAAACTCGCCACTGACGCTGGGGTTGGGATACACCGCCAGCTGCGGCAGCCGCCGGGCCGCGGGGCTGGCCAGCACGCCGCTGAGGCTGGTCTGCCACATATCCGCGAGCGTCGACGCGTTGGACGCGGCCGTGTTACCGCCCCACACATACAGGTGGTTGTTGTGAATGACGGCCGCCGCGTTGCGCCGGGGCGGCAGGTTGGAGGTAAACGTGCGCAGCTGCCCCGTGCGCGTGTTGTAGGCGGCCAGGTAGCTCTGGTTGGTGAAGTCGCCGACCAGCCACAGCCACTCGCCCTGCACCGCTACCGCCTGGTTGGAAACCGTGGTGGGTAGCGTGCCCAGGGCCTGCCACTGGTTGGTGGCAATGTCGTAGGCGTCGACGCGGGCCGAGTTGACGACGCCGTTGTAGCCACCCACGGCGTAGATCTTGCCGTTTACGGCGGCGCCGTAGGTGTTTTTTGCTTCCGGCATGGGCGCCAGCGCCGTCCAGACGCCGGTGGCGGGGTCGAAGGAGCGCAATTCGTTGGTAAACGTGCCGTTGGTCCGCAGTCCGCCGTAGGCGTAGAGCCGGCCGTTCCAAGTGGCCAGCCCAGCCTGGTTGGCCGGCACATCGTTGCTGAAAGTGCTGGCCAGCGTGCCGTTGCCCGGCAGCAGGCTGAACATGGCGGGCATCGGACCGGCTATGGTGGCGCCATTGAGCACGTATAGGCGGGCGCTGCCGGTGCCAGGGTTGAGCAAGACGGCCTTGGCCAGCCGGTGTTCGGGCACCTGCCCCGTGCTGAGCGGCGTCGCCCCCCAGCTGTTGGCCGCGGGGTCGTAGCGGAATACCTCGCTGGTAAAAGCCGTTTGAGGGCTGCCCCCGCCTACCATGTAGAAGTAGGTTTGGTCCTGGCAGTAGGCCATGGCGTAGCGCCCCCCGTCGGGCAGCGCGGCCAGCGGCGTGAATACCAGGGAATTGGTTTGGGCGCACACCGGCGCGGAGCCAGCCAGCACCAGTAGCAGGGAAAGTAGGCGTTTCATCAGGGGCGGGGAAATATTCCTCGAAGATAAGCGCCCCCGCTTTCCCGTTTCAGGCCAAGCCGCCGCGATGCTGCGGGCCAGAATGCGCTACCCAAGTCGGTCGATTTCGCCAGCTGGAAGGCTAATGCCGCCGGCCGGGGCGTAACTTGCGCCCCGAACTTACGCCCCTGCAGATGTACCGTTCGTTGCTCAAGCCGCTGCTTTTTCGCCTCGATGCGGAGCAGGCCCACCACCTGGTATTTGGGGCGCTGGGCTTGGCCGGGGGCGTGCCGGGCGCGGCGGCCCTGCTGCGCAGCCAGTTTGCCTACCAGCACCCCAGCCTGGAGCGGGAGGTGTTCGGGCTGAAGTTTCGCAACCCCATCGGGCTGGCCGCGGGCTTCGACAAAGATGCGCGGCTGGTCGACGAGCTGGCCGCGCTGGGCTTTGGCCACGTCGAAATCGGTACCGTTACGCCGCGGCCGCAGCCGGGCAACCCCGCCCCGCGCCTGTTCCGCCTGCCCGCCGACCGCGCCCTGATCAACCGCATGGGCTTCAACAACGCCGGCGCGGCCGCTGCGGCCGAGCGCCTGCGCCGCCGCCGCGCCGACATCATCATCGGTGGCAACATCGGCAAGAACAAAGACACGCCCAACGAGCAGGCCGCCGCCGACTACGTAGCCGCGGTGCAGGCCCTGCACGAAGTGGTCGACTATTTCGTGGTGAACGTGTCGTCGCCCAACACGCCCGGTTTGCGGCAGCTGCAGGAACGCGAGCCATTGCTGCAGCTGCTGCGCGCGGTGCAGCGCGCCAACCACGCCCAGCGCACTGCCCGCCCCCTGTTGCTCAAGATTGCCCCCGACCTCAGCAACGGGCAGCTCGACGACATCATTGCCATTGTGCGCGAGGCTGGCCTCAGCGGGGTGGTGGCCACCAACACCACCGTGGCCCGCGGTGGCCTGCGCACCCCGGCAACGGCAGTCGAGCAAATGGGCGCGGGCGGGCTGAGTGGGGCGCCGCTGCGCGGCCGGGCTACCGAGGTCATCCGCTACCTGCACGCGCAGTCGGGCGGCAGCTTCCCCATCATCGGCGTGGGCGGCATCTTCTCGCCGGCCGACGTGCAGGAAAAACTGGCGGCTGGGGCCGCGCTGGTGCAGCTCTACACCGGCTTCATTTACGAAGGCCCGGGCGTGGTGCGGCGCATGTGCCGCGAACTAGTGGGCGCCGCCGCCGTAGGAAGCTGATTGACCCAAGTGCCCAAAGCGGCTAGCTTAGCCGGGTGCTTGGTTCGTTCACCTTCCACAATCACTACTGCAATGGGCAAAGGAGACATGAAGTCGCGCAAGGGCAAACTCACCGCGGGCACGTTCGGCAAACGCCGCCCCCACAAACCCAAAGTCGCCGCCAAAACGGCCCCGGCCCCCAAAGCCGACAGCCAAAAAGAATAGCGGCCGCTCAAGTCTGCCACTTACGAAGCCGGGCGGCGGGCCGGAAAACCCAGTGGTTTTCGGCCCGCCGCCCGGCTTTGCTGCGCCAGCCCGCTAAAGCTTCACGCCCAGGCGCCACTCGATGGCGTCGGCCGAGCCGCGGTGCACCTTCAGGCCCAGGGTGCCGAACAGGCGCTCGGTGAAGTGGTATTTCAGGCCGATGCGCTCGTAGTAGAAGTTGTTGGACTTGTAGGGATTGTACAGGTAGATGCCCAGGTGCGTCTCGAAGGCCAGGCGGCCCAGCAGCAGCTCGTGGCCCACTATCACGCCGGCTTTCTTCACGTCGATCAGCTCCCGGCCCGCCGCGGTGGTATCGCGCTGCTCGGCCAGCAGGGAGCGGTCGTAGAAGCCTTCCAAACCCACCAGCAGGTTGCTTTTGCGGTTCACGCGCCGCCCCCCAATCACCGTCACCGAGTTCACCCAGTAGCGGCGCGTGTCGGACTCGTTGCGCTGCTTGATGCCCGCGCTGGCGCTCAGGTTCAGGAAGTTTTTGCCCAGCCCTGCTACCTCGCCCCCGCCTTCGGGCAGCGGCACGAAGGCGCGCTGCTGGTGGAAGTTCAGTCCAATGTTGAGGGTGGGAATGTTGATGCCCAGGTTGGGCTTGGCCGTGGCCCCGTTGGAGTAGTGGTTCAGGGCCACGCCCATCAGCAAGCCCAGCTTGGGCGACAGGGCCACGTCGTACTCGGCACGCAGCTGCAGCGTGGCGTTCAGCCGCGAGCTGACGAAGGTGTTCTTGTGGTTGGTGTCGCGGTCGAAGCGCCGGGGAAAGTAGCCGACGCCGGTGCCCATACGGAAGCTCAGCTGCTGGCCCCGCCGCTCCCAGAACAGCTTGTTGAGATACACGCTGGCGGCGTAGGAGCGGCCCAGCACGGGGTTGTGGTAGTCGTAGTACACCAGGGCCAGGCCAACCCGGGGGTAGCGGTACCAGGCGTGCCAGGGCTGACGGCCGTTGAGCTGGCGCTGCACGTTCAGCTCCAGGCCCGTGGGATGGGCCGATACCAGGTGGCGCACCCGCGGCGTGTGGGCGATGATGAAGCCGGCCTGGGCGTAGGCCCCCACAATCAGCGGACCGGGCCGGGCCGGTGCGGCGGCCGGAACCTCCTGGGCCGTGGCGCGCCCGGCCGGCAGCAGGCCCAGCGCAAAGACAACAAAAAGAAAACGCGGCTTCATCGGGGGCACTGGGCAGAAGCGCAAAAGTAGCGAAACAGCCCTATCCCAACCGCTTATCTGCCGGCGGCGGCTGGGCGCCAGGGCCGCCGGATTACGCCGCAATGGTGCTCGGCTGGGGAGCGAGTTTGCGCCCGGCTGCAACATCGCCCCCGTATTTGCAGTAAGAGGGCTGTTTTCCGGCCGTGCTCCGCCCCGGAGCCGGCGCCCCACCCAGGGTTCATTCACTCACTTCCTCCGCATTTACCTCCATGAAAAAAATAGCTGCCCTCGCGCTTACTCTGGCCGCCACTTCGGCCGCCTACGCCCAGGATCCGGGCGGATTCCGCATCGGTCTGAAAGCCGGCGCCACCTACTCCAACATCTCCGGCGACAACGTTTCGCAGATTGCCGGCTCGGGCTACGAAACCAGCCTGGGCAAGTACAAGATCGGCTACAACGTGGGCCTGGCCGCTACCCTGCCCATCAGCAGCGACGGATTTTTCTCCATTCAGCCCGAGCTGCTCTACAACCGCAAGGGCTACCAGCTCGAAACCGACTCGAAGTCGACCAACACTACCCTGCCCGCCGGCGTCTCGAAAATAGAGCAGGAGCAGGAGCGCGTGCTGCACTACATCGACGTGCCGGTGCTGGCCAAGATCAACGCCGGCGGCCTGTTCTTCGAGCTCGGCCCGCAGTTCAGCTACCTGTTCGGCTCGAAAAACAAGTCGCAGACGACCACCAAGTACAACAACGGTGGTAAAGACAAGGTGGAAAACGACGGCGGCTTCCTCGACTACACCGGCGTGAGCCGCGACGACGCCTACAAGTCGGATCTGGCGCAGTTTGATATCGGCGGCGTGGCCGGCCTGGGCTACCAGGCCCAGAGCGGCCTGAGCATTGGCCTGCGCTACGCCCGCGGCTTCAACTCGCTCATCGACACCAAGGACAGCGACAACGAGCCCAAGGCTTTCAACAATGCCTACACCCTGCAGGTAGGCTACCTGCTGCCCGTAGGCAACCGGTAAGCCCCCCGGGCTACCGCCCAAACGGCCTGCTTCCTCGGGAAGCAGGCCGTTTTTTTGTCGCAGTCCTGCTGATAGTTACCCGGGGCTCCGACCGCGGGCCCGCTGCTCAAGGCTCGTCTGGCACGCTTGTGGCGTGGTGCCGGGAAACGCAGTTTGTTTTTCTCCTGAACCGTAAACGGCCTTCTCACCATGAAAAAAGCTGTTTTTGCCTTCGCGACCCTGCTGGCCGCCGCGGCCCTTACTCCCTCGGCGCAGGCCCAGGGCATTCGACTCGGCCTGCGCGCCGGCGCCAACTACTCCAACCTGGCGGGCGACCTGCAGAACGAGTCCACCTACAACAACAAGATCGGTTTCCTGGGTGGGGTTATGCTCAACGCCGACCTCAGCGGCGACGGGTTTCTCTCGCTGCAGCCCGAGGTATTGTTCTCGCAGAAGGGCTTCGAGAACAAGCCCACCGAGTACAGCCGCACGGTGCTGGGCGCCGGCTTCACCGAGAAGCGTGAGGGCAAGGTCAACTACAACTACCTCGACGTGCCCCTGCTGCTGAAAATCAACGCCGACGGCTTCGTGTTTGAGGCCGGGCCGCAGTTTTCCTACCTGCTCAGCTCCAGCAACGAAACGAAGACCATTCGCACCAACACCGTCACGGGCCGCAGCGAAACCTTCGAGACCGAGAACCAGAACGACGTGAGCGGCCTCAAGCGCAGCGAGCTGGGCTACGCCGCCGGCGTGGGCTACCAGGCCGACAACGGCCTGGGTTTGAGTTTGCGCTACACGGGCGCCTTCAGCGACTTCGTGAAGCCCGACAACGGCGCCTACTTCAACGGCGACCTGCAGAACGCCCGGCAGTCGGCCTTCCAGCTCTCGTTGGGCTACCTGATTCCCAGCCGCTAAGCGACCCTTCAGCTTTTGCTCTGTTCCGGCGGGCCAACTACCCGGTGGCCCGCCGGTTTAGCATAAATCACCCCGGCCGCGGCGCTTGAAACACCCAAAATCGCTCCGTTTGCGTATGCGAAGTGCTTTCGGCCCGGCAACGGCCGCGGGCCCCGCCTTCACTCAACATTTTTCAGCCGTATGAAAAAGCCCCTACTCCTGGCCGCCGCCGCGCTCTGCGCCGCGCTGGCCCTACCTTCCGCCGCGCAAGCCCAGGGCATCCGCCTGGGCGTGAAAGCCGGCGTCAACTACACCAACCTGGCCGGCGACCTGGCCGACGAAGACCGTTACGAAAGCAAAATCGGCCCGCACGCCGGCCTGATGGTCAACGTGGGCTTGCTCGACGACGGCTTCCTGTCCTTGCAGCCCGAGCTGCTGTTTTCGCAGAAGGGCTTCAAGTACGCCGAGAGCGAGCGGATGGACGCACTGGGCAACCGCTACAAGTTCAGCGGCAAGGTCAACTACAACTACCTCGATTTGCCCATCCTGTTCAAGATCAACGCCGACGGCCTGTTCTTCGAGCTGGGGCCGCAGGTGGGCTACCTGCTCAGCGTGAGCAACGACGTAACCACCGTGGTCAACAGCCGCACCACCACCAACTCGTCGACCTACAACAACCTCGACAACGTGAACCGCACCGAGCTGGGCTACGCCGCCGGTCTGGGCTACGAGTCGGACATGGGCCTGATGCTGGGGCTGCGCTACAACGGCGGGCTGAGCAAATACGGCAAGAACGACAGCGGCGACTTCAAGAACGCCCGCAACTCGGCCTTCATGCTCTCGTTGGGCTACTTCTTCGGCGGCAAGTAAGCCGGCCGAATTCCGCCCCCCTGCCCCGCACAAACGCCCGGCTTCTCCTGCGGAGAGGCCGGGCGTTTGGCATTTGATGAGGCGGGCGGCCGTTTAGGCCTGCTCGCGCATCAGGCGGGCGTAGTGCTGGTAAAACAGCGGAATGGTTTCGATGCCCTTCATGAAGTTGAACACGCCGAAGTGCTCGTTGGGCGAGTGAATGGCGTCGGAGTCGAGGCCAAAGCCGAGCAGCACCGAGTCGACCCCCAGTTCCTGCTTGAACATGGCCACGATGGGAATGGAGCCGCCGCCGCGGGTGGGAATGGGCTTCTTGCCGAAGGTGTCTTCCAGGGCCTGGGCGGCGGCCTGGTAAGCTACCGAGTCGGTGGGCGTCACCACCGGCTCGCCGCCGTGGTGGGGCTTCACCACTACCGTTACGCCCTCGGGGGCAATGCTCTGGAAGTGTTTCTGGAAGAGCTGGCTGATTTCCTCGGAGGTCTGGTGGGGCACCAGGCGCATGGAAATCTTGGCGTAGGCCTTGGAGGCAATAACCGTTTTGGCGCCCTCGCCGGTGTAGCCGCCCCAGATACCGTTCACGTCGAGGGTAGGCCGGATGCTGACGCGTTCCAGGGTGGTGTAACCCTCTTCCCCGTAAGTAGCGGGCAGACCGATGCTTTGCTTGTACTCTTCCTCCGAGTAGGGAGCCTTGTTCAGCTCGGCCCGCTCCTCCTGGCTCAACTCGTCCACGTTGTCGTAGAAGCCGGGAATGGTGATGTGGCGGTTCTCGTCGTGCAGCGAGGCAATCATCTTGCACAGCGCATTGATGGGATTGTGCACGGCTCCGCCGTAGAGGCCGGAGTGCAGGTCGCGGTTGGGGCCGGTTACCTCCACTTCGTGGTAACTGAGGCCCCGCAAGCCCACCTCGATGCTGGGCGTGTCGTTGGCAATAATGCCGGTGTCGGAGAGCAGCACCACATCGGCGCGCAGCTTCTCGCGGTTGGCGTTGACGAAGATGCCCAGGTTCTCGGAGCCCACTTCTTCTTCGCCCTCAATCATCACCTTCACGTTGCAGGGCACCCCGCCCTGCTGGTTGAGCACCTCGAAGGCCTTCACGTGCATGTATACCTGGCCCTTGTCGTCGCAGGCGCCGCGGGCGTAGATGTTGCCGTCCTTAATCACCGGCTCGAAGGGGCCCGAGGTCCACAGCTCGTAGGGGTCGGCGGGCTGCACGTCGTAGTGGCCGTACACGAGCACGGTGGGCAGCTTGGGGTCGATGATCTTGTCGCCGTACACGATGGGGTTGCCGGCGGTCTGGCACAGCTCCACGTTTTCGAGGCCCACTTCCTCCAGGCGCATCTTCAGGTAGTCGGCCGCTTTCAGCACGTCGCCGTGGAACTTGGGGTCGGCCGATACCGACGGAATGCGCAGCCACTCCAGCAGCTCGCTCAGGAAACGGTCTTGGTTTTCGGTGAGAAACGACGAGGTCATTCAGGCAGGGAAAAAGTGGACGAAGATGGGGCGTAAAAGTAGGCACTGAGCCCGGAACGGCGGCACGGACAGCGCAGCCGCGGCGCACCGGCCCCGGCAGTAGCTCGCGGGCTAGGCCGGAGCAACCCCGGCGCCCGAGCGGCCAGCGGCTCCGCCCGAAGGCTGCACCACGTACTGCCGGGCGCGCACCGCATCGGTGTGCCGGTAAAGCGCCTCGCCCGCCGCGCACAGCTGCACCAGCTGGGCGTAGAGGCGGTTGGCAAACGCCAGGCGGGTCTCGGTAGCCGTGCTGCGGGTATTCTCGGCCTCTTTGCGCTCGGCCAAGCCTGCCAGAAACGCGGCGCTGCACGCTTCCACCGTTTGCAGCATGGCCTCGGTGAGGCCCTCTACGGCGTACTCGGGCAGGTACTTACGCCCCTGCTTCACCAGCAAGGCCGCACCCAGAAACAGCCCGGCTTCGCCCAGGCTCGACACATCGCGCACGCCAAACCGCTTGTAGCGGCCCGTACGGGGCGAATCTCGCACGGCCACCAGGGCCATTACCTGCTGCATGGCCGTTTCCAGCGAGGCCTGCCCCGCTGTTTTCTGCTCGGTAATGATGGCGCCCTCCTGCACCAGCACCGCATCGGGCTCTAGGGTGCCAAAGCTGCGGGTATCGGCCTTGAAGGCGGCAATGCGGGCCGCCGTGACGCCGCGCGCGGCCAACTCGGTTGCGTCGCGGTCGAGGGCAGGTTGCAGGTCGAGGCAGCGTTTCCACAGCTCGGCCTGGGTAAACGGATAGGCGGCAACGGGTTTGCGGGTAGGCATCGGTAAGGAAATCGAGGATAAGGAAAAACCACCGGCCGCCCCCTGCTCCGGGGAGCTGCCGGGCCACAACCTATTCGTTGGGGCGCACATCTCCAAATGCACGCCCCCAGCCCCGGCCGCCAGGCCTTAAGCGCCGGCAACCGCAACCGAAGAAACTCCCGGCGTAACCGAAGTACCATCCGGTATAACCAAAGAGGCTGCCGGTGTAACTGAAGGCTTATGCGGAATAACAGAAGCTGCTGTCGGAGTAATCGAAGGAGTTGCCGGAGTGTCCGAAGAGCTTTCCGGCGTAACCGAAGCAGCTACCGGAGATAAAACCGCCGCTTCGGACGTGCCGGGCGGCGCTTTGGTGAGGCCGGGAGGAGTTTCCAGGATGCTGGGTGACGCCTTAGCCGGGACGACTAAGGCATGGGTCGAGCCGAGTGGGGCTTCGACAAAGCCTAAAACGGTAGCGGTAAACCAAGAACCAGGTTAAAAATCCTGCTTCGCAAGATTCCGATTCGCTTCTACGATATCCAGGAGGATTGCCGCTGCCTTCTTCTGTTCCTCTAGGCTGTAGCTTGAGGGGTATCTGGTCATGAAATTCCCAAAGAGCGTCAGCAGCGGGCCCGAGGCTTCTGCTCTGGAAAAAATCAGCTTATCCCGATAACGAAACACCACATTATAGCCCATATGGGCACTATTGATGCCGAATTTGTACACCCCAATAGCTGGGTGCTGTGCTTTGACGAGAATCAGCACCTTGTACAAGGCAGGGTATGCGTCTGCTCCATCAGCTTGGCGAGTGGCCAGCAGAAACCGGAACAGGTCTTTGTCGAACGTAGCCGGATTGGCAACGGCAACCGCTTTGCTTGGCACTGCCGCCGCTTGTATGGTTTGCGCGTACACCTGCCGAACTCCGCACCAGCTCAGTAGCAGAAGCCCCCAAACAACACATTGAATGGTCATCAATCAAGAGGCGTAGCTCTTTGAAAACTACTTCGCCCAGGGCAGCGGCACGCGGCTCTCGGTACCGGCCCGCAGGCGCCCGATATTGGCGCGGTGGGTGTAAATCAGCAGCGCGGCCAGCACGAAGCCCACGTAGATCAGGAAATCCTGCGGCGGGGCAAACCAGGGCGTGAGCTGTAACAGGGCAAAGGTGAGGCCGGCCGTCATGGAGCTTAGCGACACGTAGCGCGTGAGCAGCAGCACCGCCAGAAACACCAGCAGGCACACGCCCACGGTAGCCGGGGCCACGCCCAGCATCATGCCCAGCACGGTGGCTACGCCCTTGCCCCCGCGAAACTGGGCAAACACCGGGTAGATGTGCCCGATGATGGCCAGCACCCCGCAGGCTAGGCGGTAGTACACCTCGTGCGCGGGCTCGATGGCGCCCACGCTCACCAGCCACAGGGGCAGGAAGTAGGCCGCCACAAACCCCTTGAGCGCGTCGACCAGCAGCACGAAGGAGCCGGGCTTCTTGCCCAGCACCCGAAAGGTATTGGTGGCGCCGGCGTTGCCCGAGCCATGCTCGCGCACGTCGAGGCCGTAGAAGCGGCGGCCCACCCAGAGGGCCGTGGGAATGGAGCCGAGCAGGTAAGCCAGCACAAGGGCCAGGGCAAGGTAGGCGTAGGTCATAGCGGGAAAGGCAGGGCCGCCAAAGATAGCGGACGCGGGTGCGCGGGCCCATTCATACGCAAGGCGGCCACAAAAAAGCCGCAACAACCCAGGAGGTCGTGGCGGCTTTTTGTGGGGAAGGCCGGGAAGCTTATTCGTCGCCGAAGGGGTCGTCGGCGGCTTTCTTCTTTTTCTTCTCTTTCTCCTTCTTCGGCTCCTTAGCCGGCTCGGCGGCCGGCTCTTCGGCGGGGGCCGCTTCCTCCTTCTTCTTTTTCTTCTCCTTCACGGGCTCGGCGGCGGGCTCAGCAGCGGGTTCGGCCGGGGCCTCCTCCTTTTTCTTCTTCTTTTCCTTTACCGGCTCCTCGGCCGGGGCCGCGGGCTCGGCGGCTGGTTCAGCGGCCTCGTCCTTCTTCTTTTTCTTTTCCTTCACCGGCTCGGCGGCCGGGTCGGTGCCGCCGTCGGCGGCGAAGGGGTCGTTGGCGTCGGCCTTCTTCTTTTTCTTCTTGCTCACCGGCTCCTCGGCCGCGGGGTCGGTACCGCCGCCGCTGGCGTCGGCGCCAAACTCGTCGGCCTGGTCTTTCTTCTTCTTTTTCTTGCCGGCTACCTCACCCATGTCCAGGCTGGGCTCTTCCTTGGGGCGGCCCACCACCTGCTTCTGGGGCTTGGCCTGGCCGAGGTAGTCCTTGCGGAAGTGGTTCACGAACATCACCTTCTCCGACTCGTCGCCGAGGAAGAAGCCGTAGTCGGTGGCCACGTTGTAGTCGCCCTTGGCGGCGCGGCCCAGAATTTCGTCGAACTCGCCGTGCTGGGCCTTGGCCAGCAGCTTGTTCTCGGAGTACTTGAAGTAGTACCAGGTTTCGGGGTCGGCCTCCAGGTACAGCTCCACCACGTCGCCGGTGCTTTCCTTCTTGATTTCGACGTAGCCGTCGATCAGGGCGTTGATGTCCTTTTTGCCGATGCTCACCAGGCCAATCTTGCCGGTGCTGTACCAAGCCTTGTGCTTCTCGTTCCAGGCCAGCGGTACCTGGCTCAGCACGATGTCGTGCAGGAACTTGGCCGACACCTTCTGCAAGGGCACGTAGCCGCCCTTGCGGTTGGCGTACTCGTTGATGGCCTTGGAGCCGGCAAACTCACCCAGCTTGTACAGCTCGTTGGGCTGGCCGGTTAGCGCCTCGGGCAGGCCCTTGCTGTACTTGGCCATGTCCTCGGCCATGGCTTCGAAGGCCTTGTCGGGGAAGTTCAAATCGAAGGTCATCATGGCATCGAGCTGGAAGCGGCTGGAGTCGGGCTGGGCCCGGCCCACGGCCGACACCGCAAGGGTGTAGTCCTTGCTCGAGTTGATCATGTTGAGCTTGCCGCGGAAGCTGAGCTGGCCGGTGGTGTCGTTCACCATCAGCACGTTGCCCTCGTACACCTCGGGGTCGAGCGGGTCGTGGCGGCTGATGGAGTACACCCGCTTCTTGGGGTCGTAGATGAGCGTGCCGTCGACCTGGAACAGGTTGCCGTCGGTGATGTTGGGCTTGGGCGCCACAAACAGCGGGTAGGGCTTGCCGGTGCCGTCGCTCTGGTACAGGCCCGTTATCAGCCCGGTTCCGTCCTCGGCCTTGGGTTCCTTGAGGTTGATCTTGACCAGCTGCGGGTCGATGCTGTCCTGTACCGGGAACCAGTCGGCCGAGCTGGCCAGCTTGCTGAACTCCAGCCGCGCCTGCCCGTCGAAGGCAAAGCCCTTGCGCTGGGAGTTCATGATGACGCCGCCGCGGAACTGGATGCGGGGCGCAATGCGGAACTTCTCGGTGGCTTTCACGTCGGCCTTGGCCAGGGTAGCCGGCGAGAGGGTGGCCTCGTCGTCGCCCTTACCCAGCAGGCCCCGCTTCTTGCCGCCCTTGCCCCCGCCGGCCAGGGCCGTGGAGTCGAGGGTGAAGTTGCTGAACTTGATGGCGAACGAGTCGGTGGGCGTCTTGTAGTTGTAGAGCGCGTTGCCCATGAAGGCCGTGCGGCTGAGCACCTTGATTTCACCCTTGTAGAGGTGGTGGAATTTGGCCAGGGTGTCGAGGGTGATGCTGGCGTTCTGGAAGGCGCGCATTTCGGCGTTGGGCAGCACGTATACCTTGCCCGAGTCGGGCTCGATCCAAGCGTCGGCCGAGGCAATGTGGGGCACGCCGCTGGCCACCAGGCGGTACTTGTTCAGGTCGTACATGCCCGTAGCGGCGCGGAAGCGCAGACCCTGCTGCTCGGCCTTGGTGGAGTAGAAGTAGGCGCGGGTCGAATCCTGGCCCGGGGCCACGCGCAGCTGCACGGTTTTCTTCTTGAAGTCCCAGCGGCCGCCGCTCAGAGAAGTGCGGTACTGCGAGTACGGCAGCTCGATGCTCGACTTGTTCATGCCCTCCTCGCGGGTGAAGTCGGCAAAGCTGCGCTTGATGTCGTAGGTGAAGGCCACGTCGTTGGCCGTCAGGGCCGGCTTGCCCTGCTCCGACGACTTGATGCTCACCGTGCCCTTGCCGCCGCGGTACTCGGTGGGCAGGAAGGCGAAGGCCGGGGAGCGAATCACCGACTGGGTGCTTTCCATGCGACCGTCGCCGTACAGGCCCTGGGGCGTGAGCGTGGCCAGGCCCTTGTACTGGTAGGTGCCGTCGTAGAAGCGCATGGCCTCGCCGCCGGGCGCCGTCGAGAGGTACATGGAGTCGGCCGGCACCACCCACTTCATCTGGTAGCCGGGCAGCAGCGCCACCTTGGGATACTGCGTGCCGTTGAGCGGGCCTTCCTTGATGGCGGCGGTTTTACCCACCGTCACCACCGAGTCCTTGTAGAAAATGAACTGGTCGCTCTTGAAGGTGCCCGCCAGGTAGTCGAGCTGCCCGTCGCCCTGAATACCGCGGTTGCTCATCTTCACCTGGTTGTAGAGGCGACCCTTGCCGCCGTAGAGCGGGAAGCCTTCCTTGGGCACGGCGTAGGTGAAGCCCAGGGAGCCGTCTTCCTGCAGCACCAGCTTGGTTTTGAAGGGCGGCATGATCTTGCCCGTCACGAAGGTGCCCTTGAAGCCCACGGCGGCGCGGTTGGCGTTGTTGAGCGAGTCGAGCTTGAAGGGCGGAATGTCGAAGTAAACGGTGGTGTCGTAGGCGCCGCCCAGCACTTCGGGCTTGTTGAAGAACACGTAGGCGCCGGTGGTGGCGTCGAACGAGGGGTAGGCCCCCAGCTTCTTGCGGCCCGACTTGTTGTTGGGCGCATTGATGTAGAGGCGGCCGGTGGAGTGGCGGCTTTTATTGGTCAGGGCGAAGTCGGCCTCCTTGCGGGTGCGCATCACCGAGCCCTTCGAGCCCTTGCCCTTCACGATGATGGAGTCAATTTTGAACATGTCAATGTAGAAGCCATTGTAGTCAAACTTGAACTCCTTGCCCTTGAAGATGAAGGCCGAGGCCACCACCGTGCCGCTGAAGTCGATGTTGCGGTTTTTCTGGATGCGCACCAGGGCCGAGTCGGGCTTCACGTACACCGTCACCGAGTCGTCGGAGAAGGCAAACTTATCCACGCCCCGCACCAGCAGCACGTTGTTGTTCAGGTTCAGCGTGGCGTTCTGCCCGCTGGGCGAGAGGGACTTGATGGCAATGTGGTCGTAGTCCTTCTTGCCCCGCGAGGAGTTGACGTAGTGCAGGGCCTTGGGCAGCAGGCTCACCTCGCCCGAGAGCGGGTTGATGCTCACGTACCCGTCGCGGGCCAGGCCCGAAATGGCCGAGCGCACGTTGGCTTCCGACAGCTGCAGGGCTTCCACCACGTCCTGCACCATGAAGGTCTTGGGGCTGCCGTTGTTGTTGTAGTAGCCCACCACCATTTGCAGCGGGTGCATGCGGTTGATGGACTTGATCTGCTGGTAGCGGGTGTTGGTGTAGAACTCCTTCGACTCGAAGTTGGCCGTCACCTGGTTTTTAGCCGTGAGGGTGCGGAAGTCGATGTTGGGCGTGGCCAGGTTCCAGGTCAGCAGCTCGGCCGCCAGCTCCATCTGGTGGTAGGAGTCGTAGTAGGGCGTGGTTTTGTAGAGGCCCTCCTCGCGGGCCAGCATCAGCACCTTGCGCAGCTTCGAGAACTTGAGCTTCACGCCGGGGTGGGTGAGCGAGTCGCTGCCCTGGAAGATGGTGATGCCCGCGCGGTTGGTCGAGATGAGCGTGTCGCCCAGCAGGTAGTTGCGCGAGGTAGCGCGGAAGCGGGGCTTGCCGTCGAGCTCCACGGTGATGCGCGAGAGCGAGCCGTCGAGGGCCGAACTGAACATGCGCGCGCCGGTGAGCGAGAAGCCGCCGTTGTACTTGAGGTTGTCGCCGATGTTCTTGACGCGGGCATCGTTGGTGAGCGACACGAAGCGCGGGTAGCCGGTGTCGCCGCCGCCCTTCTTCTGCACGCTCTTGTAAGCCAGCGCGCCGCGGATGGGCGCTTCCAGCACGGCCGCGTAGGTCAGCGTCACGGGCTCGGCCTTGAACTCAGCCTTGCTCACGTCGAAGTCGTAGTTGGTCAGCGCCGCCGATACCGGGTTGTTGTTGATGGTCCAGTCGAAGGTGCCGCCCTGGCCCACGAAGCGGTTGGTACCCGTTACCAGCGTGCCGCTGGTTTTCTTGATGACGACCGAGTCGTAGCCCGTGGCCAGCAGCAGGTCGGCATCTTTGATGATCATCACCGGGCCTTTGGTGCTCGGGGGCACGTAGGCATCCACGTAGCTGGGGGCCGGCGCGGGGGTCGGCTCGGGTTCCGGCGCGGCTTCTACCGGCTTGGCGGCCGGGGCTTTGGCGGGCGTCTTGGCGGCGGTGGTTTTCTTGGCCGGCGCGGCCTTCTTCTTGGCCGGGGCGCCCCAGCCATCGTCGGCAGCGCCCCAGCCGCCGGTGTCCCAGCTACCCGAGTCCCAGTCGTCCCAGCCGCTGCTCTTTTTCTTGGCGGCGGGCTTGGCGGCAGGCTTTTTGGCGGCCGTTTTGGCCGGAGTCGCGGCGGGTTTCGCCGCCGGCTTGGCCGGCTCGGCTTTCGCCGGGGCGGGTTTAGCGGGGGCACCCCACGAGTCGGTGGCGCCACTGGAGCCGCCGGCGGGCGTGGGGAAGTCGTTTTCGTTGTAGGCAAACGCCACGGTGCCGCCCACCATGCGCAGGCGGGAGTAGCGCGAAGTGTGCAGCTGCCGCGTGCGCAGGAATTCGGTGGTCGAGGCAATAAAGGTCTGCAGCCCCTTCAGGTCGTCGGGGGCCAGAGCCTTGGCCGTGACGGCCAGCATCTCGTCGGTTTGCTGGTCGCTCAGGGCGTTGGGGCCCTGCTTGGCCGCCGTCACCATGTTGAAGAGGGCCTCCATCACCGGGCGCGGCTTGAGCTTGCGCGCCTGCATCTGCTGAGCCAGCTCAATGAGCTTGCCCTGCTGGGTGGTGGTGAGCTTGTTGCTGGCCCACACCTGCCGGAACTGCTCGGTACTGGCAATGGCGGCGGCATTCTTGGTACTGGCCATCAGGGCCACCACCTCCCCAATGAATTTCTCGGGGTCGGAGCTGAATTTGGCGTTGAGCGCGGGGCGGGGCGCGGCGGTGGCCGCAGGCTGCGTCTGGGCCTGGGCACCGAAGGCGGTACCGAGCACGAACAGCAGACCTAGCCCCCAAGAGCAGAGTTGCTTCATATAAAAAGCCTCAGGGCGGAATGAGGCGCTTACAATTTCGTGAAAATTGCCGACACCCAATGATTGCGGGTGCGCATAGACTCGTAGCGGAAGCCATGAGCCTCAGCCGCTTCCCGGATCAGGTGCAGGTCTTCTTCGTAGAAGCCCGAAAACAGGATGGGGCCGCCCGGCTTCAGGTACTGGTTATAGGCGCCCATGTCGTCGAGCAGCACGTTGCGGTTGATGTTGGCTAAAATCAAATCGAAGGGCTCCTCCCCGGCCAGGGCCGAGATGTCGCCGAGGCGGGCTTCCACTTTGTCCTGCACGCCGTTTTCCAGGGCGTTGTCGGCCGCGTTTTCGGCCGTCCAGGGCTCCACGTCCACCGCCAGCACGTACTCGGCGCCCAGGTGCACGGCCATGATGGCCAGAATGCCGGTGCCGCAGCCCATATCGAGCACGCGCTTGCCCTGGTGGTCCACGGTCAGCTGGTTTTCAATCATCAGCGCCGTGGTGTTGTGGTGGCCGGTGCCGAAGGACATGCGCGGCATAATCACGATGTCGTAGGGCAGGTCGGGCCGCTCGGGGTGGAAGGGCGCCCGCACCGACACCTGGTCGCCGATGACCAGGGGCTCGAAGTTCTTTTCCCACTCCGTGTTCCAGTTCTGGCGCGTAATCACCCGGCTTTCGGCCACGGGCATGCCTTCGGGCCAGGCGGCGTACTTGTCGATGATGGCCTGGGTGGCTTCCTTGTCGAAGGCGTCCTCGGTGGTGTAGGCGCAGAATCCCTGCTCGTTTTCCTCGAAGGTGTCGAAGCTGAGCTGGCCGAGTTCGGCAATAAGGATGTCGGACAAGTCGGCCGGGGCCGTTACGCGCAGTTCAATGAAATCCATGCGGAAGAAAAAGTCGGGGAAGAGTGGGAAGAAGCCGAAGGCAACCGGGGCGGCCCGCAAAGACCGCGCCTTTGGCACTGCAAAGATGCGGCGGAAAATCGGCGGGTTGCCCCATAAGGCAAAGCCGCCCCGGCGGCTGGCCGGGGCGGTAACTGGTTGAAGCGCCGGAAAGTGCCCGCTACTGCTCGCGGCAGCCGGCAAACGAGCGGACTTTGGTATAGAAGATGCCGAAATCGGCCAGGGCGCGGTTGTCGGTCACGAACACAGTGAAGTCGGCAAAGTCGCGGGCTTCGGTCTGGTACCACAGGCCGGGCTTGTCGGCAAACAGCTTGTTGGCTTCCTGGTACACCACCAGGCTGGCAAAGGCCTCCTGCTGCTCCACGTACACCGTGGCCGTGCACAGCCCGCGGCGGCGCGGGTCGCGCTCGAGGTACACGCTGCCGTAGAGCTTGCAGGGGTCGGCAAAGCCGGCAGCGGCCACCGCCACCGGCGGCGCAAAGGGAGCCGCCGGGGCCGGCTGAAGCCAGCTGAGGCCGGCGGCGAGCAGCGCAGAAACAAGCATAAGCAAAGTCGGAAAGCCCTTGGGGTGCACACACCGTGCCAGCGGCGTTGGTTCGCTCGGCGGGCCGGTTGATGGGGCGCCTAATTAAGTAAGCACATTTACCAAAAAGCAAATTCTGCCATTTAGTAAATGTGCTTACTCTAAAATCAGCCCCCGAAGCCGGCGGCCAAAACTAGCTAGAACGACTTAATAATCTCGGTGAAGTCGCGCGACTTGAGCGAGGCGCCGCCGATCAGGCCGCCGTCCACGTCGGGCTGGCCGAACAGCTCGCGGGCGTTCTGGGCGTTGGCCGAGCCGCCGTAGAGGATGGTGGTATTCAGGGCCGCTTCGGCGTCGTAGGCACGGGCAATCTGCTCGCGGATGAAGGCGTGTACCTCCTGGGCCTGCGCGCTGGTGGCGGTTTTTCCGGTGCCGATGGCCCAGATGGGCTCGTAGGCTACCACTACCTGCGCAAACTCTTCGTTGGAGAGGTGGAACAGGCCGTTTTTCAGCTGGCCCTCTATGAACGTAAAGGTGTCGCCCGACTCGCGCGTGTCCAGCGACTCGCCCACGCAGAAGATGGGCTTGAGGCCGGCAGCCAGGGCAGCTTTCAGCTTCTGACTCAGCAGCTCGTCGTCCTCGCCGAAGTACTGGCGGCGCTCGGAGTGGCCCAGAATCACGTACTCGGCGCCGATGGAAGCCAGCAGCTTGGCCGACACCTCGCCGGTGAAGGCGCCGCTTTCCTTCTGGTGGCAGTTCTGCGCGCCCAGGTGCAGGCGGCCGCCCTCGGGCAGCAGCCGGTCCACCACGGGCAGCAGCGGGTAGGGCGGGCAAATCACCACCTCGGCCGGCGAGCCGGCGGCCTCGTCGGCCACCATGTTCACGATTTCCGAAACCAGGGCCTGCGCGTCCTGGAGGGTCATGTTCATCTTCCAGTTGCCGGCGACGATGTTCTTGCGCATAAGAGGGAAAGGTTGGGGAAAAGTAGGGCTGCAAAGAAACGCAATTGCCCGGCACCGCCCGAAACCAGCGCCGGGGGGCGGCCCCGCGCGGGCCGCCCGCCGGCCGGACGTGTCGATTGAGCACAAGCTGCTCCAAAGGCCGGACCGCTGCCCGGACCGCTCACGGGTTTATCGGGCGGCTTTCACGCCTACCAGGTTTTCCAAGGCTTTGAGGCGGGCACTGAGCGCGTCGACGGCCTGGGCGGTGGCGGCTTCGCGCTGCTGGCCGGCGGCGTTTTGCTGCTGCAGCTGCTCGATTTGCCGCTGCTGTTCCTTCAGCGCCTCAATCAGCACCGGCGTCAGGCGCGAGTAGTCCACCGATTTATAGCCGTCGGGACCGGTGCTGACCAGGTCGGGAAACACCTGCTCCACTTCCTGGGCAATGAGGCCCACCTGCCGGCCGGCGGGCAGCTGCAGCCGCGGAAACTCCGCCCGTCGCCAGTCGTACTCCACGCCCCGCAGGCGCTGCACGGCATCGAGGGCGCTGGCCAGGGTACGCACGTTCTGCTTGAAGCGAATATCCGAGCCCTGCGAGATGCCCATGTGCCGGATGGTGCCATTCACGTCCAGAGTAGCCTGCGGCGAGTCGGTACCCACGCCTACTTTGCCCCCACCCAGAAACAGCAAGCTGGCCAGCTGGGCCGCGACTGGCGCCACGTAAGTATTGAACTGCGCATCCCAGTTCGCATTGAAAATTGTCCCCTTGCTGTAGATGCCCGCCGGGTAGCCGTTGTTCTCGGTGAAGAATATGTTGAAGAGGTCGGCAGACTCCAGCGTCCAGGTGTAAACCTGCCCGGCCGTTACGCCGGCCGGGGCGCTGAAAACGCAAACCTGAGGGGCAGTCGGGTTTAAAATGGGGCAGCAGTTATCGGTTACGGTGAACGTCTGCGAGGCCAAAACCGGCCCGCTGAGTCCCTGACCGCTGCGCAGTCGCATGGTCACCTGAATTTCATCTTTAACAGCCGCTGCCGCTCGGATATCGATGCGGGTGAGCAAGCCGGTACTTCCCGCGGTAAAGCTTTGCCAGGCCACGTCAGCATTATGCTGCGTTTGCGCTGTCGGGACGTTGGGCCAGTGGGCCTGATCGACTGTGCCGGCACTGGCCGCTACACTCTGCTGAAAGTGAACGGACTGCACGCCTTGGTTGATGATAGTGGGCTGGCTTAGCGAGCCACCGAGCCGGATGTCGCCCCCGCTCATCGTCAGGCCATTGGAGGCGCTGGTGCCGGCTACCTGGGGTACCGTGGACAGCCTGCCGGTGGCATCGGCCACCACGGTGCGGGTACCAGTGCCGTTGAGCCCGGCTACGGTCAGGCCGCCTTCCGCCCAGATTTTCACCTTGCGGTTGGTGCCGTTGGTGCCCGCCCCCACAATGTCGAGGGCATCGGCCGTGAAAGTCTGGTAACCGATTTTGCCCGCGTCGGCCTGCTTGCCGCTCACGCCAGCCCCCAGCTCCAGAGGGTTGCCCGCGTCAATCTTTACCGCGCCGGCCACGTGCAGCCGGGCGCTGGGGTTGGTCAGCCCGATGCCCACGTTGCCCCCTTGCACAATCCGCAGGCGTTCCTGCCAGCCGCTGGTGGAGCCGGTGAGGAAGCGGTGCGCGCCGTTGTTGGCCGTGTTCTGCCCGGCGTAGTAGTCCAGCGTCCAGCCCGCGCCGTGAGCCAGCTTTGGGCCGTTGGCTCCGGCGGCCTGCGTGAAGTACAGCTTGTCGGCGTCGTTGGTGGTGTAGCCGATGGGCTGGGTCGCGGTGTGGTTACCCAGGTTGTCGGGGCCGGGCACGGCGCCCACTTTAGCGTCAACGTAGGTTTTGACGGCTTTTTCCGTGGGCACGGCCGCGTCGGCGTTGCCGGCCAGCGTGCCGTCGGTGCTGAATTCGTTGACCGCTGCCCCGTTTTGCAGGCGCAGGTCGCCGCTCACGTGCAGCTTGGCCGAGGGGCTACTCAGCCCGACGCCCACCCGCCCGTTGCCGCCAATGCGCAGCAGCTCGGTAACGCCGGCCGCCGCCCCGTTTTTTCCCCCGGCGTAAAACACGTGGCTGGCGCTGGTCCCCGACACGTGGTAGTTAAACTGATTGGCGGTGATGCCCAGGCCGTAGTGGGCAGTGCTGCTGCCGCTGTCGTAGAGCGTGATTTTAGGCTCGGTGGTGCTAGGTGAAATGCTCAGGCGGGTATTGGCCGTGCCCGCGCCCAGCCCCACGTTGCCCGCATTGCTGATGCCCAACCCGCTGCTGCCGCCGTTTCCCACCAGCAGCTTGTCGGCCAGGTTCAGGTTCTGCGTGGCCGTATGGTTTCCCAGATTATCCGCTCCCGGCCCACTCACCGCAACCCAGGCCGTGCCGTTAAACTGGTACAGACCAGGCGTGTTATTGGTCTGGTAGATGAGCAGGCCGGTGGCGGGGTTCGGAATAGCATTGCGCTGGGCCTGCGTCATGCGCGGGGCCAGCAGCCCTTTGCTTGTACTGCGCACGTCGAGAATGGCCGAGGCGTCGGGCGTGGTGGTGCCTACCCCTACCGCACCGGTTTGAGCCAGCGCAGCCAGCGGCGTCAGCAGTAAAAGGCCCAGGCCGGCCAGCCGGGGGCGAAGTGTCGAAGCAGTGTTTTCGTAGCGGTGGGGCATGGCGGAGCCGAAGAATGGACCGCCAAAGCAACCCGGCCACTTGCGCGGGCGGAAATCTTCTGGATGAGTGCCCGCAAAAGCCTGATGAACGCCCCCGGATTTTTCGTGGCCGCCGTTGCCGCCTGCCCAATGCGGTCCGCGCTACAGCGTGGGCAGGTGGCGCAGCAGCTGGCTGCGGTAGGCGCTGCCAATAGGCACTTCGTGGCGGCCCACCACGGCCCGCAGTTCGTCGAAGGCCGCCACGTGGCGCACGTTCAGGGCAAAGGAGCGGTGCACGCGCAGCAGCGTGGGCAGCCGCGGCAGCAGCTGACCCAGCAGCGTAGTAAGCAGGTACTCGCCGCCGGTGGTTACCAGTCGGCAGTAGTTGCCCTGCGCCTCGATGAACAGGATGTCCTGGTAGGCCACGCGCACGTGCCGCCCCTGGTAGCGCACGAATACGCTGTCGGCCGTGAGCTGCGGCTCGGCCGTGGCCGCAGGTTCGGACCGGGGCGGCGCGGCGAGCTGTGCGGGGCTGCTCTGCCCGAAGTTGCGCACGGCCAGGTCGATGGCAATGGTCAGGTCGCGCTCCACGAAGGGCTTGACGAGGTAGGCCGCCGGGTGTTCGGCCAGGGCGCGGTCGAGGGTGGCGCGGTCGGCCAGGCCAGTCAGGAAGATGAAGGGCAGCGGCCGCTCGGCCCGGATGCGGGCGGCGGTGTCGATGCCCGTCAGCGCGCCTTTCAGGTTGATGTCGAGCAGCACCACGTCGGGGGCCACCGAAGCCAGCACCTGCAGGGCCATTTCACCGCTGCGCACGGTCAGGGGCACCTCGTAGCCAGCCCGTTCCAGGGCTTCCTGCAGGTCGGCCGCCACCAGCAGCTCGTCTTCTACAATCAGAATGCGCAGCGGCTGGGCGGTCATGCGGACGTCGTTACGGGAGCGGAAAGCAGGGGCACGCGCACCTCGGCCGTGGTGCCGGGGCCGGGCAACCAGGCCAGCTCCCCGTCGAGCTGCTGGGCCAGCAGGCCAATCAGGCGGCGCCCAAATGAAGTGCCCGCGCTGCCGGCATCGGCCAGCAGGCCCGGGCCGTTGTCGCTCACCCGCAGGCACAGCGTATGCACGTTGTCGCGGCGCAGCTGCACCGTCAGGCGAGGGTCGGGATGGTCGGCCAGGGCGTACTTGCAGGCGTTGGTGAGCAGCTCGTTGAGCAGCAAGCCCAGCGGCAGGGCCACCTCCACGTCCACGGCCAGCTCGTCGACGGCCAGCGTGGCCACGGTGACGGGCAGGCCGTAGGTGCTGAGCACCGAGTTCACCAGCAGGGGCACGTAATCGGCCAGGGCAATCTGGCGCAGCTCCTCGTGCTGGTAGAGCTTCTGGTGCAGCAGGGCCATGGCGTCGACGCGGCTGCGCGACTCGGTAATGGCGGCGCGGGCCCCGTCGTCGGTCAGCTGCCGGCCCTGAAGGCTCAGCAGGGAGCTGACCACCTGCAGGTTGTTTTTGACGCGGTGGTGCATTTCGCGCAGCAGCGTTTCCTTGTCCTGCTCGCGGCGGCGGCTTTCCTCGTTGCGCTGGTGCAGGGCCAGCACGGCCTGGCTTTTCAGCCGGTTGCGGTTGTAGAGCAGCCCGGCCACCACGGCCAGCAAGGTCAGCAGCAGGGCGCTGCCCGCCAGCAGCCAGCCCTGCTGCCGGGCCTGCTGGCTAATGGCGGCGTTGCGCTCGTGCAGGCGGGCGATGCGCGCCTGCTGCTCGGCGCTGCGGTAGCGGGTTTGCAGCTCGGCAATGGCCTCTTCCTTTTCGGTGCTCACGATGCTGTCGTGGGCGGCCTGGTAGCGGCGCTGCCAGGCCAGGGCCTGGTCGTAGCGGCCCAGGCGTTCGGTTACCTGCGCCAGGGCGTCGTAGGAATCCACCACCTGGGGCAGGTCGCCGCAGCGGCGGGCGTAGCGCAGGGCCTGGCGCAGGGTGTCGAGGGCGGCCGGGCGCTGGCCCAGCTCCGCCAGCACGCTGCCCAGCATGTTCAGGTCGCGGGCCACGTCGCAGTTGCTGCGCAGGCCCCGGTCGATGCGCAGCGCCGCCAGCAGCCAGGGCCGGGCCGCCCGCCACTGGCCCTGGTCGAAGCGGGCCAGGGCCAGGTTGAAGTAGCAGCGCGACTCACTGGGCTGGTCGCGCAGCTGCTGGTACAGGGTCAGCGCCTGCCGGGTGTAGCGCTCGGCCGCGGCAAACTGCCGGCGGCGAATGAGCATGTTGCCCAGGTTGCTGGCAAACAGGGCCTGGTCGGTGGGCGAGGCCGCCAGGCGCAGCGCCGTTTCGTAATTGGGCTGCGCGGCCGCCAGCTCGCCCCGCTCGCAGTGAATGTTGGCCACGCCGTTGTAGGCAAAGCTCTCGATGCGGCGGTTGCCCAGCTCCCGGGCCAGTCGCCCGGCGGCCAGGTAGTAGCTCAGGCCCGCGGGGTAGTCGCCGGCGTAAAAGCAGCAGGTGCCCAGGTCGTTGAGGCAGCGCAGCTCGCCGCGCCGGTCGCCCAGCCGGCGGGCCAGGCGCAGACCCTGCTCGCCGTAGGCCCGGGCCTGCGCCAAGTCGGTTTTGTTGAGCTGCCAGCACAGTTCGTCGAGCAGCTGCACGCGGTTGGTATCGGCCGGGGCCGTGGCCAGGCGGTGGCGCAGGCTATCGATAAAGCGGGCGTCGGACTGGGCACGGGCCGGGGGCCGCTCCAGCAGGAGCAGGCAAGTCAACAAAACCAGCAGCCGGGAAATCGACGAGGCGCGCATTCGACAAATCTACGCGCTGCGGCCCTGGTTTGCACGGCTTCGGGCGGCGCCTTTACGGCCGAACGCGGCGCGAGCGGCGCAGCAGCAACGAAGCCGCCACCACGGCCAGCAAAGCCGCCCCG
Source organism: Hymenobacter sp. B81 (assembly GCF_044628455.1). Classification (NCBI taxonomy): domain Bacteria; kingdom Pseudomonadati; phylum Bacteroidota; class Cytophagia; order Cytophagales; family Hymenobacteraceae; genus Hymenobacter; species Hymenobacter sp. B81. The sequence continues at coordinate 85,373 of NZ_JBIYZW010000002.1, forward strand.
GCCAGGGCCAGCCAGCCCAGCTCGGGCAGGTCGGCGCGGCGCGCCAGACCAATGCCCAGCAGCGCCCAAGCCAGCACCAGCGGGTAAAGCCCGTCGCGGAAGCCGTAGCCCAGCAGCAAACCCAGCGCCACCACCACGGCCAGCAGGGCCACGCTCAGCAGTAGGCCCACGTTCAGGGGTACGTCCCAGCCCAGCTCGCGCAGGGCCAGGGTGAGGTTAATGGTAGTAGCCACCGAAATCCAGCCCAGAAACAACGACAGCGGCCAGCTGGCCGGGCCGGGGGCCTCGCCGGCGCGCACCAGCCGCCGGGCCCGGCCGTAGCCCAGGATTAAGGCCCCCAGGGTGAGCAGCATCAAGGCGGTGCACACGGCAATGAGCTCGTAGCTGAAGGCCACCACCCACAGGGCCGCGGCCACGCTGGCCACCGTCAGGGGCGCGGCCACGGCATCGGGGAGCGGGCTTTGGCGCTGGGCAGGCAGCAGTTGCCACACGGCGTAGATGGCCAGCGACAGAAAGATCAGGCCCCAGATGCTGAAGGCCCAGCCCGCCGGGGTGAGCAGCGTGGGGTACTGGGCCGATACCTGACCCATGTTCTGCCCGTTGGCGGGGGCGGCGTTCCACCAGTAGTTGAGCAGGATGCAGCCCAGGATGGCGGCGGCGGCGACCCAGCGCCAGGCGGGAGAACCGGCTGCGGCGCGGGCCAGACCGGGAGCGGAAGAAGGAATGGCTTGCGACATAGGCCTTCAACAACGAAAAACCCCGATGTTTTGTGACGGCAGGGCTACATGGGCAGCAGGTGCCAGCTGAAGCTCAGCTGGTGCGCACCGACGGGCCCCAGCGGCGCCCCTCCTACCCGCTGGTTGTAGCCGTAGAGCAGGTTGAACACGCCGCCGGCCGTGAGCCCCGCCGCCGGCGTCAGCACGAACTGGCCGCGGTGCAGGTCGGTGTAGTAGGCGGCCGAGACATCGGCGACCAGAAAGCGCCACGTGAGGAAAGTGCCCGCCCGCGGCCCCAGCACCACGTAGCCGCTGGTGGGCCGGAAATCGGCTACAAGGTATTGGCCCCGGGCACTGAGGTGGCCGGGCTCGGCGGCGTTCAGCGTCAGGCGGCTCGCGCCCATTTGCCAAAAGGTGCGGGACTGAGTTGATACCCCAACGCGGGGCGCCCACAAGCGGGTCGGCGACGGCGTTCGGGAACTGTCGGGAAGCGGGGCGGGCTCGGCCAGCGGCAGCAGAACCGTGGCCAGCGCCAGAGAAATCGGCGACATAGCAAGGACGGCACCGGTTGTGTAGCCCGGGAACCCGTCAGCTGCAAAGCACGCCTTAGCCCAGCAGCCCGCCAATAGCATATTAGGGTGAGGCCGTGCGGCCCCGCTCGGGCACCCGCAAGGCAGCATTTGCTCCTACAAAAAGCGCGGCCCCACCACGAAGGCGGGGCCGCGCACATTGAGGCGGGAGGGTTGACGGTTACTCCACCACCACGCGGCGCGTCAGCTCCTCGGCGCCGGCCTGCAGGCGCAGCACGTACACGCCGGCCGGCAGGCCCTGCACGTCGCAGGCTACGCGGGCCCCGGCGGCGGGCAGCGGGGCCGTTTGCCGGCGCACTACCTGCCCGAGGGCGTTCAGCAGCACCGCCTGCACTTGCTGGACGCCGGGCACGGCCGGCAGCTGCAGCGTGAAGGATTGCCGGGCCGGGTTTGGAAACACCTGCACGCTGGCGGCGCTCAGCACTGCCTGGGTAGCCGTGGGGCGCAACGGCTCGAAGCGCAGCGAGAAGCGGCTGCGGTCGACGGCGGCACCCGTTACGGTGAAGCTGTAGCTGGCTTGCTGGCGCAGGTCGACCAGCTGCCCGGTGAGGGCGTCGTGCAGGTATACGGTAGCCGGGCTCAGGTTCAGCAGCTGCGCGGCGGCCAGGGTGTAAGTGCCGGCCTGGGGCAGCGCCACGCCCAGCGGCACCACGGCGCTGCGGCCCAGCTCGGGCAGGCCGTTGATGGCCAGCTCGGTGCCGGCGGCCGCCGACCAGATGGAAGGCATTCCGCCGGAGTTGTGCTGGATTTTGCGCGCGTCGTGGGTGGCGTCGACCCCGGCCGTGGCGCCGGCTTCGAAGTACACGTGGGCTTCATCGGCCAGCGCGGAGCCGGCGCGGGTCAGGGTCAGCTGCACCAGGGGGCGGGTTTCGGCGCGGCGGCGCAGGGTGGGCTGGGCGCTGAACTCGGTGACGCGGGCCTCGTCGGTGAGCATGAGGTTTACCACCGAGTTGGGCTGGCTCACGCGCACGAAGAAGCCCTGGCCCAGGGCCACCACCGGGTTGCCGATGCCATTGACGTAGGCGCGGTAGCTGCCCCCGTAGCGCGAGTTGCTTTGGAAGGCGTACAGGGCATTGTCGAGGCCCGCCGGCACGTTCACCAGGCTCCAGTCGAGCGGGGCCGGGTAGGGGTTACCGATCAGGTTCCAGCCGCCTTCGGCCTGGGCGCCGCGGCTGAGCGTGAGCGGCACGTCGCCCTCGGTGAGCAAACCCACGAAGTCGACCTTGCTGCTGGCGGGAATGTTCACGGTGTAGCCGCGCCCTATTTCCAGCGGGCTGCTGGGCGCGGCGGGCGACACCCAGCCCTTGTCGAAGGCCGACAAACCGGCGGCCGGGCTGGTAGCCAGGCGGCCTTCGTCGTAGCCGAACACGGTGGGGTAAGGCGTCACCAGGTTGGGCGTGGCCGAGGCGTTGTAGGCCGGGTTCACCACCGGGCTGAAGCCGGCCGTGGTCAGGTCACTTACCGTGCTGCCCTGCACCGGCGAGGAGAAGTGGCGGTAGCCAGCCCCGGCGTTCAGGGCGGGGTCGATGGCGCGCTGCACCGTAACGGGGCCCAGCACGCTGAACGCCGGGCTGTACACGTTTTCGACCAGGGCTGTGCCGGCGGTGGCGTCGGAGAGCAGCGTCACGGTGCGGCCGTTGGGGTCGAGGCTGCCGAGCAAACTCAGCTTGCGGGCCACGCTCAGGTTGTTGCTCAGCTGCAGGCGCGGTGAGAAGGCTGGCCCGTCGATCAGCATCAGCACTGCCAGCTCGCGCACCCGCGGGGGCAGGCCGCTGCCTGCCAGGGCGGTGAAGTTGCTGGAAAACACCGGCACGTTGATGCGGTAGCGGTAGCTGGCGTCGTCGCTGAACGAGCGGGTGGAGGTTTGCACCGCGCCGGTGGCGCCGCTGGCCGCAATGCCCTCTTCCGAGCCGATGGAAAGCTGCCCGCCGGCCTGCAGCACGAAGGCGTTGCCGGTAACGACGTCGAAGTTGGTGTTGAGCGCGCCGCCGTTCTGCACCGTGAGCGTGCCCGTTACCAGCAGCGGGCCGCGCAGCTCGGCCTCGCCGCCGCTGGCAATGGTTACGTTGCGGTACACCCCGCTCAGGTCTTCCCCACTGGTGATGACGCGGTCGGCGGGCGGGGCGCAGCTCACGTTCAGGTCGAAGTCGCCGGTGGCGCCGTTGTAGCCGCTGACCAGGATGTAGTAGGTGGTGCCGACGGTTCCGTAGAAGCTCACTTCCGAGGCCAGCCCGCAGGCGTCGTCGTTGCTGCCCACGCAGGTAAAGGTGCCGCAGCTGCCGCTAAACACGTGCAGCTTGGTGTCGAAGTTGGTACCGGGGCCGCAGAGGCTGACGGTGGCCACCTCGTTGGTGCCGGTGAAGGCGTACAGCACCCCCGGCCCGCCGACGGAGTTGAAGCCGCAGTTAAAGTCCGGGTCGCCGGCAGCCGTGGCGTTGACGTTCGAGCCGGTCAGGCTCTGACCGCAGGCAACGGCAATGGCGTTAACGCAGAGGTCGTTGGCCGGGGCCTGGGCCCGGGCGTAGCTGCTGCCCAGCAGGCCCAGCGTCAGCAGCCAGCCGCCAGCCCGCAGGCCGGGGCGGGTGCTAAAGGGTAGAGAAAATGGCATAACGGAGGGGTATGGTGGATGCCCGGGCCGGGTAGAGCACCACGCTCACCCGTCGGCGCCGCAAAGCAAATGGCCCGCAACCAGCTACGCCAGTTATGCTTGTCCCCAATTCTAGGTACAAGCCGTTCTTTTTATAGTCCCGCAAATCGAGTGGCCGGGCAGCCGCAAAAAAAAGCGGAGCGAAATGTCTTTCGCTCCGCTTGCGCAAGCCTGCCGCTTATTTCGCTCAGAGCTTTTCGGCCAGGAAGCGGGCCGTTTCGTTGGTGGTCTTAAGCTCGGCGAAGGCTTCGGGCGTACCCTCGAACAGCAGGTGCCCGCCGTTGAGGCCGCCCTCGGGGCCGAGGTCGATAACCCAGTCGGCGGCTTTGACGATGTCCATGTTGTGCTCGATGATGAGCACCGAGTTGCCCTGCTCCACCAGCGCGTTCAGGGCCGTGAGCAGCTTGTTGATGTCGTGGAAGTGCAGGCCGGTGCTGGGCTCGTCGAACACGAACAGAATCTTGTCGGACTGCAGCGTGGCGCCTTTCGTGAGGAACGAAGCCAGCTTCACGCGCTGGGCCTCGCCACCCGAGAGCGTATTGGCCGACTGCCCGAGCCGGATGTAGCCCAGACCCACGTCGTTGAGGGGCTTGAGGCGCTCGGCTACCTTGGGATGAGCAGCAAAAAAGTCCAGCGAGTCCTCCACCGTCAGCTCCAGCACCTCGTCGATGCCCTTGTCCTGGTACTTCACTTCCAGGATGTCCTGCTTGAACTTGCGCCCGTTGCAGGCCTCGCAGGTCAGGAAGATGTCGGCCATGAACTGCATTTCGATCTTGACCTGGCCCTCGCCCTGGCACACCTCGCAGCGGCCGCCCTCGATGTTGAAGGAAAAGTGCGAGGGTTTCAGCCCGCGGGCCTTGGCCAGGGACTGCTCGGCAAACAGGGTGCGGATGGCGTCGTAGGCCTTCACGTAGGTGACGGGGTTCGAGCGGCTGCTCTTGCCGATGGGGTTCTGGTCGACGAACTCCACGTGGGCTACCTGGCTCAGGTCGCCGGCGAGCTTGTCGAACTTGCCGATGCTTTCCGACGAGGTACCGCCCAGCTGCCGGGCCAGGGCCGGGTACAGAATGCGCTTGATGAGCGTGGACTTGCCCGAGCCCGACACGCCCGTCACCACCGTCATCACGCCCAGCGGAAACTTCACCGTGAGGTTCTTCAGGTTGTTTTCGCGGGCCCCCACCACTTCGATGGCGTTGCGCCAGGGCCGGCGCACCTTGGGCACGGGCACGGCCATTTTGCCGCTCAAATACTGGCCGGTGTAGGTTTTGTCGTCTTGCAGCAGCTCCTGGTAGGTGCCCTGGAACATCAGGTTGCCCCCCCCCGAGCCGGCCTCGGGGCCGATGTCGATGATCTGGTCGGCCACTTCCATCATTTTCTCCTCGTGCTCCACTACCACCACGGTGTTGCCCAGCTGCTGCAAGGAGCGCAGCACGCCGATGAGCTGCTCGGCGTCCTTGGGGTGCAGCCCGATGCTGGGCTCGTCGAGCACGTACATCGAGCCCACCAGGGCCGAGCCCAGGGAGGTAGCCAGCTGAATGCGCTGCGACTCACCGCCCGAGAGGGTGTTCGATAAGCGGTTGAGGGTGAGGTAGCCCAACCCCACGCGCACCAGGTAACTCAGGCGGTTGTGAATTTCCGTCACCAGGCGCTCCGATACCGACATGTCGTGCTCGGAGAGGCTCAGGTTTTCGAAAAACTCCTTGGCGTCGCGAATGGGCAGCAGCACCAAGTCGGCAATGTTCTTGTCGGCCACGCGCACGTACTGGGCGTCTTTGCGCAGGCGGGTACCCCGGCAGTCGGGGCACACGGTGCGGCCCCGGTAGCGGCTTTGCAGCACGCGGTACTGAATCTTGTGGGTCTGCGTCTGCACCCACTCGAAGTAGGCGTTCAGCCCGTCGAAGTATTTGTTGCCCTCCCAGAGCAGGCGCTGCTCGGCCTCGCTCAGCTCGTTGTAGGCCCGGTGAATGGGAAAGTCGAAGCGGATACCGTTTTTGAGCAGGGGCTTGAGCCACTCGCTCTGCTTCTCGGTGCGCCAGGGCGCAATGGCCCCTTCGTACACCGTCAGTGTCTTGTCGGGAATTACCAGATCGGGGTCGATGCCCAACACCGAGCCGTAGCCCTCGCAGCGCTGGCAGGCGCCGTAGGGGTTGTTGAAGGAAAAGAAGTTGACCGTAGGCTCCTCGAAGCTGAGCCCGTCCAGCTCGAAGCGGTCGGAAAAGGTGCGGGTTTCGGTTTTTGGTTCTTGGTTATTGGTTATTGGCTCACCCGAACCATCAACCAATAACCAAGAACCAGAAACCACAACCACGCAAGTGCCGTGGCCCTCGAAGAAGGCGGTTTGCACCGAGTCGGAGAGGCGGAACTGCAGATCCTCGTCGTCGGGCTGCATTACGGCCCGGTCGATCATGATCTGTACCTCGCCCCGGGGCTCAGGCTTGCCCTCGGCCAGCAAATCCTCGATGAAGGCCATTTCGCCGTCGATCAGCACGCGGGAGTAGCCTTTCTGCAGCAGCAAATCCAGCTCCTTGCGCAGCGGGCGGCCCTCCTCGGCCGGAATCAGCGGCGCGATAATCATCACGCGGGTGTCGGCGGGCAGCGAAAACAGGTAGTCCACCACGTCGCTCACGGTATCCTTGCGCACCTCGCGGCCCGAAATGGGCGAGTAGGTGCGGCCCACGCGGGCAAAGAACAGCTTGAGGTAGTCGTATATCTCGGTGCTGGTGCCCACCGTCGAGCGGTTGTTGCGCACCGTCACCTTCTGCTCGATGGCAATGGCGGGCGAAATACCGCGGATGTAGTCCACGTCGGGCTTGTCCATGCGCCCCAGAAACTGGCGGGCGTAGCTGCTCAGGCTTTCCACGTACATGCGCTGGCCCTCGGCGTAGAGCGTGTCGAAGGCCAGCGAGGATTTGCCCGAGCCGGAAAGGCCGGTGACGACGATGAACTGATTGCGCGGGAAGGCCACGCTCAGGTTCTTGAGGTTGTGGACGCGCGCGTTTTTGATGATGATGAACTCGCGCGGGTCGAGCTGGTCAATCGGGTCGGCAGCCGGGGCGGCTACCTGCAGGTTATCCTGGGCCATAGAACGTGCTAACACCCAATCCGGCCGCGAAGGTTTCGGCTAACGGCATTGGCGAATGGGACTGCCGAAGGTACGACGGGAACCGGGCCGGTGGCTAACCCGAAGCCAACTTTGCCTTTTCTATTCCCCGCAGCCGGCGAGCAGTTCCCTACCGGTACTAACCTCCTTCCATTTCCGCTGAATACCTTGTGCTGACAGTTCAGCCGTTGCCAACAATTGGTTATGTCCGCAATGAGATTCGACCACTACATCATCCGTCCCCTCGCGGAAAACGACCTGCTCCCCTACTTCGAGATGGTGGAGCGCAACCGTCCCCGCTTGGAGCAGTTCTTCACCGGCACCGTGTCGCGCACCCGCACCCTGGCCGACACCCAGGCCTTCCTAGCCGACATTGCCGAGCGGGTTCAAGCCCGAACCTACCTGCCCTATGTCATCGTGGACGAAGCCACCGGCCGCTTTATCGGCTTCCTCGACCTTAAGAACATCGACTGGAGCATTCCTAAATCGGAAGTGGGCTGCTATGTGGACGCCGCGGCCGCGGGCCAGGGCGTGGCCACCCGGGCTTTTCAGGTTTTCTGCGCCTACTGCTTCGCCGAATTCAAGCTCCGCAAGCTGTTCCTGCGCACCCACGAGAGCAACACGGCTGCCCGGCGGGTAGCCGAAAAAGCCGGCTTCGCCGTGGAAGGCGTCATCCGCTGCGACTACAAAACCACCGCGGGCGAAGTGGTCGACCTGATTTATTACGGCCGGCTGGGGTAGCGCAGTTTGGCGGCTGACCGACGACTGTACTCGCCTCAGTCCCCAAGCATTCATTACCGGGCTATTTCACCAGCTTCGGCCCCACCACCCGCTTCCACAGCGCGTAGCCGGCCGCAGTCATGTGCAGGCTGTCGGCCTGGTACAGTTCGGGGCGGGGTTTGCCGCTTGGGCCGAGCATGGGCGCGGCCACGTCGGCGAAGCGCCGGCCCGGACGGAAGCGGCAGTAGCGGCGAATGGCCCGGTTCACTTCGCGCATCTGCGGCTGCAGGTGCCAGCGCGAGGGGCTGGGCTTGATGGCCAGGTACAGCAGCCGGGTGCCGGGCAGCTCGCGCCGCAGCCGCCGGGCAAACGTGCGGTACGACTCGATAACCTGCGCCGGCGTGCGGCCCGCGCCCAAGTCGTTGTCGCCCACGTACAGCACCACCTGCCGCGGGCGGTAGCGCTTCACCACCTGCTCGAAGTGCTGGATGACGTCGGGAAAATGTGAGCCGCCGAAGCCGCGGTTGAGCAGGGGCCGGCCGGGAAAATCGGTGGCGAGGCTGCGCCAGCCCACGATGGAAGAGCTACCGGTAAACACGCTGCCACCCGCGGGCGGGGGCGCCAGGCTGTCTTGCCGGGCAAAGGCGCGCATGGCCCCGGCCCAGATCCGGGCGCGCTCGGGGGTGGTTTGGGCGTGCAGGGCCCCGCTCAGCGGCAGCAGGCTGCCGAGCAGCAAGATCAACGAAAGCAGAATGCGCATCAGGCAAAAAATTATCGGCGCAAATCAACGCAAACGGCGGCTCTCAGGCTTGCGCCCGGGGATTCGGCACCGATAACCCCGCCTGCCTCGCCTCGTTTGTGTAATTTTGGTATTCTTCGGGAAGTTTCAGCCCGACAGAAGCCGCTGATTACGCCTTTTTGTAACTATATGAAGATTTTTTTACGTACGCAGCTGTGGTTGTGGCTGGCGGTGCTCGGCACCAGTCTGGCCGTAGCCAAGCCCGACCCCACTCCTTCGCCCCTGGGCGGCTACTGGAAAGGGTTGTTCCGGGTGCCCAGCGGCACCTGGGACCTGGCCCTCACGGTGGTGCCGCTGACCAATGGCGAGCTGTACGCCACCCTCGACGTGCCCAGCCAGCAGATCAGCCGCATGCCGGTGAAGGTGGAAAGCAAGGGCGACAACGTGACGCTGCGCATTCCCGAGGCCGGCAGCCGCTTCGTGGGCAAGCTCTCGGCCGACCGCAAGCGCCTGACCGGCACCTGGTACCAGCCGGGCGTGAAAACCGAAATCGTGCTGGAAAACCGCACCAGTAAGCTCACGGCGGCCAACTTCAAGCCCAAGGTGCCCTACCGCGAAGAAGAAGTGGTGGTGCCCAACAAGGTGAGCAAGGTGCGCCTCACCGGCACGCTCACCATGCCCGCCGGCAAAGGCCCCTTCCCGGCCGTGGTGCTGGTGTCCGACTCGGGTCCGCAGGAGCGCGACGCCACCGTCGACAACTACAAGATGTTCGGCATTCTGGCCGACTACCTCACCCGCCGCGGCATTGCCGTGCTGCGCTACGACGACCGCGGCGTGGGCAAGTCGACCGGCAGCTACCAGAATGCCACCACGGCCGACCTGGTGAGCGACGCGCAGGCCGCTATGGGCTTTGTGCGGGCCCACTACAAGGTGGACAAAACCAAAGTGGGCATGATCGGTCACGGCGAAGGCGCCAACGTAGCCCTGCTGGCCGCGGCCCAGAAGAATGCCCCCGACTACATTATTTCGCTGGCCGGTTACGGTTTGCCGGGCCACGAGATTCTGAAGCGCCAGCAGGTGGAGATTCTGCGCATGATCGGGGCCAACCCCAACCAGGTGGAGGGCGCGCTCAAGTTTCACGACCGCATGCTCACCGTCATCCGCGAGACGCCCAACAACGAGCTGGCCCGCGCCAAGGTGGCCGCCATGCTGCGCATCAGCAACGCCGACATCGACTTCACCATGGTGCAGGCCCGCGCCGCCCAGCTCACCTCGCCCTGGTACCGCTATTTCATCGACTTCGACCCCAAGAACAAACTCGCGGAAGTGAAATGCCCGGTGCTGGTGCTCAACGGCACCGCCGATTTGCTGGTGTCGGCCAACCAGAACGTGCCCGCCCTGCAGAAGGGCCTGAAGCCGGCCGGCAAGCGTAAGGTGGCCGTGCACAAGATTGCCGGCACCAACCACTGGTTCCAGTCCGACCCCGACCAGTGGCCCATCGTCGACGGCCGCCAGCAGGCCACCTTCGCCCCTAAGGCCCTCACCCTGATTCACGACTGGGTGGCCCGCCACAGCTACCTGGCCGCCCCGGCCGCGGCGCAGTCCGCCAGCAAAACCACGGCCCAGGGCAAAGGCGCCGACAAGGAAAAAGCCGGCACCACTCCGGCCAGCGCGGCCCGCTAAACGGGTTTCAGCCGATTGGCTTAACAAGGCGCGGCCCGCCGGAACCCTGGTTCCGGCGGGCCGCGCTGCTTGGGCGCCTGAGCGGAGGCTAGAAGCGGATGCCCGTGGAGTAGCCCACCCAGCCCAGCACTTTGGTAAGGGAGTTGCCCTGGTCGAGCCAAAGGCTGCGGCCCTCGCTCAGGTTGGAAGCCACGGTGTTCCGCTCGGTGTCGAAGCGCTCGGTTACAAGCAAACTCACCACCGGCCCGGCCACCACGCGGAAGCGGCTGCCTTTTCGGAAGGGCGAGAAGCCTACCAGCAGGCGCAGCTGGTTGTGCAGGTTCAGGGCCTCGGTCAGCCCGCTCTGCTCCTCGTTTACCTGCATGGCCATTAGGTCGGTGGTTAGGCTGAAGCGGCGGGCCTTGAAGAACTCGGCGCCCAGGCCATAGCCCACGCCCCAGCGCCGGCCCTCGCTGCCCGCGGGCGGCTGGAAGGCGCCCGAGAAAAAGGTGTAGAAGTAGGGCGAGCCGCCGAGCTTGAGGCTGGCCTGCACCGGCCAAGTCTCGGAGTAGCTCAGCTCGAGGCGGTGGTAGCCGTGGCGCACGAAGTTGAGCGGGGCCAGACTCACGCCCTGCACCGAGTCGGCGATGTTGATAAGGCCGGCCAGCTGCACCCCGCGTACCTGGCTGGCCACGTTGAACAGCCCGGCCGCCTGCACGCCGCGCACCTCGCCCAGCGACACGTTGAACAGCCCCCCGGCCTGCACCAGAAAGTCGCTGTCGGCCGCGCCGGGTTTGGCATTACCCGAGTAGTTGAACAGTCCGGCCGTCTGAGCGCCCGCCACGGGTCGGGTAGCCACGTTGAACAAGCCCGCCGACTGCCAGCCTTCGCCGCTGCCGCCCAGCACGTTGGCCAGTCCGGCGCCCTGGTAGCCCTGCAGGCGCTTGCCCACCACGTTTACCAAGCCGGCCATCTGAAGACCCTTCACCGTGTCGCGGGCTACGTTGAACAAGCTCGCGGCCTCTACCCCATCGACGCCCGCCGAGTAACCGCCCAGCACGTTCAGCGAGACGCTATTAACCGTCTGCCCGCTCCGCAGGCCGTTGGAGCCCAGCGGGCCGAGAAACGATACCTGCGCCGTGCGCCGGTAGGTAGGCCGCGCGGGCTCCTCAGCGGCCGGCTCCGGCTCCGCGCCGGCCCGCGCGGCCGAGTCCTGCGCTGCCGCTAGCGGCTGAGCGTGCGCCTGCCCCCCGGCCGCGGCCGAATCGGCGGGCGCCGGGGTGGCAGTGGCCGCCGGCTGGGTCGAGGCTGTGGCCTGCGGGTCATCGGTGGGCTGCTCAGGGGCCCGGGCGGACTGGTTGCGGGCCGGGCTGGTCGCGGTATTGCCGGAACCCTGCGGTTTGCCCGGCGCTTTCGTTGGCGTCCTGGCTGGAGCCCGCGTCGCTTTGGCCGGGGCCTTTGCGGCCGTGGTTGGGCGGCTGTCGGATTGGCTTCTGCCCACTTTGCTGCCGGCCGGCTTGCTTGCGCTGGCCTTGCCGCCGTTGGCGCTGCTGCCGCCGGCCGTGCTGCGCGGCCCCGCGCTGGAGCTGCCCGCCGGCTTGCCCGAAGTGCCGGCCGGCTTCGGGGCCGGGGCTTGCGGGGCAGGCTTAGCGGGCTCAGGGCGGGCAGCCCCAGTATTCGGCGTGGGCTTTACCTCGTCGGTGGCCGCGGTGCGCGGGGGCAGGCTGCCGCCGGTAGATGCCCCGGTCGGCGCGGCGCCGGGGACCGTTTTGCTCACGGTAGTCGTGGTGGTGCCGGCGCCCGCCGGGTCGGCGGGGCGGGCGGCCGGACGGGACTTGGCGGGGGCGTTGTGCAGCACCACCTGGTCGCCCACCAGCTCGTAGCCGATGTTCTTGTCGCGCAGCAGCTGGTCGAGCACCTGCCGCAGGGGCTGGTTCTGCACGCTGAGCGTCACGGGCTGGCGCAGGTTCAGGGCCGTGTTGCTGTAGGAGATGCGCACGCCGTACTGCTTGCGCAGGGTGCGCAGCACCGATTCGAGCGGGGCCTGGTTGAAGGTGACCGTGACCCGGCGCTCCATCACGGAACCGGTTTGGGCCAGGGTGCGGGCGGGGTCGCCGGCCAGTGCCCAGAGCACGGCCGCGGCCAGGCATATGCGGTTGCGCATAGCAGATAGGGGTTCGGGAAAAGCAGAGGACGAAAGTAGGAGCTACCGGCAGCCCGCTCCATCAAGGGTATAGCCGGCCGAGGACTGGCTCACGGCCAGGTTGGCCGAGAGGCTCACCACGCGCAGCACCTGGGGCAGCTGGGCCTGGGCAAAGGTGCCGGTGAAGCGGCAGCGGGCCAGCTCGGGCTTGCTCAGCACCACCGGTGTGCCGTAGTAGCGCGACAGCGCCTGGGCCACCTGGTCGAGGGGCTGGTTGTCGAACACCAGCTCGTCGTGCTGCCAGGCGCGGAAGTTGGGGTCGGTAATGGGGCGCTGCACGGCCACGGCGGGGGCGTTGCGGCGAATCACGCCGCGCAGGCCGGGGGTAAGCAGCACCGAGTCGGCGGCGGCGACTTTGTGGCGGTCGGGGCTGAAGGCCACGCGGCCGGTGACCACGGCTACTTCCACCGAGTCTTCGGCGGCGTAGGCGCGCACGTTGAAGGAGGTGCCCAGCACGCGGGTGCGGGTGTCGCCGGCCAGCACCGTAAAGGGGCGTCCGTGGTCTTTCTGCACCTCGAAGAAAGCCTCGCCCTGCAGCTGCACCACGCGGTCGGTCTGGTTGAAGTCGGCGGCGTAGGTGAGCGTGGAGTTGCGGTTCACCCACACGCGGCTGCCGTCGGGCAGGGTGGCCAGCTGACGCTGGGGGCCGGCAGCCACCGTAACGGGCGCCCCGCCGCGGCTCAGCAGGAAGGTGCGGGCCACGGCCCACACGCCCAGCAGCAGCAGCACGGCGGCAGCTACCCGCAGCCAGGGTTGGGAGGAACTCCACATCGACACCACCTTGGCCTCGGCGGCCGGCGCGGTCAGCGGCGGCGGCGTAGCCTTCAGGCCGGCCTGGGCGCTGAAGCGCTGCCAAGCCCGGTCCACGTCGGCTTCGGTGAAAACTTCTTCCACGGCCCCACCCCGCTCCCAGGCCCGGGTGGCGTCGGTGAGCACGCGCAGGCGGCTGGGCTGGCTGGTAAGCCAGCGGTGCAGCGCCTGCTGCTCCGACGCGGAGGCCTCCCCGGCCAAATGCTTGGCCAGTAATTCCCAGGGGGCGTCCGTATCGGAGTAGAAGTCTAGCATGGCAACGAATCGGCTTTCAAATTGCGGAATTCCGGCGGATCTAGCGCAAAGCGGAGCTTCGCGCTAGCGCCCTACGGCTGAATGACCAGGGAGGCCGTGCGCACGGCGGTGCCGGCAAAGTAGCCCACGGCCTTGGGCCCCGCGGGGTTGGTGTTCAGCACGTTGGTGCGCACGTTGGCCGGCGGGGCGGCAAACAAACCCACGTTGTTGATCTGGGTGAACATCTCGTTGAGGAAGTAGAAGTAGTCGCGCGGCAAGCTCAGCAGCTCGATGCGCACCCGGTCGCCCACGCGGAAGCCGCGGTCGGTCAGCTCCAGGTTGCCGATGTACTTGCCGTCGACCAGCTCGTCGGAAGTCACCACCAGCTCGTCGGGGTCGTTGCGCAGGGTGTCGTTCTGATAGAGCTTGAAGCGGTAGTAGTCGCCCACGCCGGGCAGCTCGGGGCCGTTGTAGAGCACGTAGTAGCCGTCTTCCCAGCCCGGCTCGTTCTGCTTGCGCTGCTGGGTGAAGCTGTCGATGTTCGGAATGCGCTTGATTTCGGTGGCGGCGCGGTACTCCTGGCCCTCGGCGCGGATGGTGAGCACGTACTGGCCGCCGATTTTGCCCTGTAGCTGGCTGGACTGGTACAGGCCGGGGGCGGTTTCGCGCAGGGTTTCCCGGTGGCCCTCGTTGTCGGTCAGCACCAGTTCGGCGCCGCGCACGGCGGGCAATTCCTGGTCGGCAAAGTAGGCGCCGGTTTTGCTCAGCCGGATGCTGTAGGGGCCGGGCTGGTCGGTGATGTTGCCCTCCACCACGAGCTGGGGCTCGGGCGCGGGCAGGTCCACGTCAATCACCTCGGTGCAGCTGCTGAAGGGCAGGCCGGCGGCGAGGATGGTCAGCAGAAAAAGAAAGCGTTTCATAGCGAAGGCGGGCAGGGCGAGGCTTGGGAATGTGCTATTTCGGGGCCGACGGCGCAGGCGGGTTTGGGAGGCGTTTCCGAGAAGGCAGTGAGAAGGCACTCCGAAAGCAGTCCGAACCCGGGTCAGCGGAAAAGTCACAATTCGCGGCAGCAGGTTAGAAGTTGAAGTTGTAGGACACCGAGGGCAGCACCGTGCCGAATACCGAGAGGCGCACGGCCTCGGTTTTGCGCGGGTTGTCCTGGTTCTGGCGGAAGTAGATGCCGTAGGCGTTGCGGCGGGCGTAGGCGTTGTACACCGAGAACACCCACTCGCTCTGCCAGCGGCGCCCGGGTTTCTGCCGGTTCTTGAGCGTGGCGCCCAAATCGAGGCGGTGGTAGGCCGGCACGCGGTAGTTGTTGCGGGCGTCGCCGCCCACCACGGGCACCACCAGGCCCTCGTACACGAAGCGGCCGTTGGGGAAGGTGGTGGCCACCCCGGTGCCGTAGGCGAAGTTGGCCGATACCGACAGGCGCGGGCTCAGCTCGTACAACCCCACCACCGAGAGCGAGTGGGTCTTGTCGTACTTGTTGGGGTACCACTGGCCGGCGTTGATGCCCTCGATCTGCCGCTCGGAGCGCGAGAGGGTGTAGCTGACCCAGCCGGTGAGCGGGCCCTGGTTTTTCTTGACGAAGAACTCGGCCCCGTAGGCGCGGCCGTCGCCGTAGAGCAGCTCGCCTTCCAGATGCTTGTTGAGCAGGGTGTTGGCCCCGTTCACGTAGTCGATCTGGTTGCTCATGGTCTTGCCAAACACCTCCACCGACGCCTCGTACTGGTTGTCTTGGAAGTTGCGGAAGTAGCCCAGGGCTACCTGGTCGCCGCGCTCGGGGCCGATGTTGTTGGTGCTCGGGCTCCACACGTCCAGCGGCGACGAGGCCGTGGTGTTCGATATCAGGTGAATGTACTGAGCCGTGCGGTTGTAGCTGGCTTTCAGGGAGCTTTGCTCCGTGAGGGTGTAGCGCAGCGAGGCGCGGGGCTCCAGGCTGGCGTAGCGCTTCACCACCTCGCCGTCCCGGGCCACGCGGGCGTTCGAGGGGTCTTTGCGCTGGCCCACGGCGCCGGCGTAGTCGTAGATGGCGGTGCCGCTGCCCAGGAAGTCGAAGACCGACACGCGCAGGCCGTACTGGGCCTGGAGGCGGGGCGAAATCGTCTGCTCGTTGTCGATATAGGCCGCGTACTCACCGGCCTGCTGCTGGTCTACTTTCAGCCCGGTGAAGATGGACTCAGCGCTCAGGGGCTTCACGGTGGCGGGGTCGAACACGTAGCGGGTACCGCTCACGCCGGCCGAGAGGGTGTTGCGCTCGTTGAGCAGAAAGCTCAGATCGGCCTTGCCGGTGAGGTTGCGCACGCTCGACTTCCACTCAAACGCCTGCGTACCCTGCGGCACGCCCAGCGAGTAGTCGTACTGGGCGGCCACGCCCGAGAAGTTGCCCACCAGGCGCGGCGAGAACTGGTGGGTCCAGCGGATGGTGCCGCCGGTGTTGCCCCAGTCGTTCTGGAATACTTTCGCGAAGTTGAACACGTCGCGGCCGCGGTAGCCCGTCAGCTGCAGCCGGTCGCGGGCGCTGAACTTGTGGCTGACTTTCACGCTCAGGTCGTAGAAGTAGGCCTGGTTGTCGCGCTGCTCGGGCACCAGCTTCAGAAACAGGTCGCCGTAGGAGCGGCGGCCGGCCAGCACCACCGAGGTACGGTCCTTAATCAGCGGAGCTTCCACCGCCAGGCGCGAGGAAATCAGCCCGATGCCGCCGTTCACCCGCAGCTTGTCGGCCGCGTGCCCGTCGCGCAGGCGCACGTCGAGCAGGGACGAGAGCCGGCCGCCGTACTGGGCCGGAATGCCACCCTTGTAGAGCGTCATGTCCTGCACCGCGTCGGGATTGAAGGCCGAGAACAGGCCGAACAGGTGCGAGACGTTGTAGACGGGCATCTCGTCCATCAGAATCAGGTTCTGGTCGATGCTGCCGCCGCGCACGTTGAAGCCCGAGGCCCCCTCGCCCACCGTCGTCACGCCCGGCAGCAGCTGAATGCTGCGCACCACGTCCACTTCGCCGAGCAGGGCGGGCATGAGCTTCACCGTCTTCATGTCGAGGCGGTTGACGCTCATCGCGGGCTTTTTCACGTTGTCTTCGGCGCGCACGCCCTGCACCACTACTTCCTGGGTTTGCAGGCGCTGGGCCGTGAGCTTGGGCGAGCGGGTCAGGTTTTCGGTGAGGCTGATTTGCTCCTGCCGGGTTTCAAAGCCGATGATCTGGAAGGTAACCGTGTGGGTGCCCTTGGGCAGCTCGAGGGCGTAGCGGCCGTTTTCGTCGGTATTTACGCCCAGGCCCAGGGCTTGCACGAACACCGAAGCGCCCACGAGGGCTTCGCCGGTGGTGGCGTCGCGCAGGGTACCGCTGAGGGTGGCCTTGCCGGCGGCCGGCGTTTGCTGGCTCCAGGCGGGCTGCGCGGCGAGCAGCAGGCCCGCCGCCAGTCCGAGTGGGAAGAGGGGTTTCATCGTTTGTTTTCAGAGCGTGGGGCGGCGGGCCGACGAGCAGAAACCGGCCAGCGCACCCCGGTAGAGAAGTAGGAGCAGTGGGTAAGCGGAGGCGGCGCGGGGCTTAGTTGCCGGTGAGCACCTTGCCCGAGCCCGAGATGCGCGTGGTCACCACCGGCGTGCCGCGGTAGTACACGGTGCCCGAGCCACTGATTTCGGCGTTGAGGGTGCGCGCGGCCTGCACGTAGCTTTTGCCCGAGCCCGAGATAGACACGTAGGTATCCTGGGTGCTCAGCTCGTAGGCCTTCACCTGGCCCGAGCCCGAAATGCTGCTGGTGTGCGCGGGCGCCGTGCCGGCCAGCAGGATATCCCCCGAGCCGGAGATGCTGCTGCGCAGGCTGTTCACGCTGGCGAAGTACAGGTCGGCCTTGCCCGAGCCCGACACGGCCACGCGGAACTGGTCGGCCGTGAGCGGGGTGACGGTGCGCAAGGAGCCCGAGCCGTTTACCTGGGCCTCGGTGAGCGAGGGCACGGTGAGGTACACCTTGATGGGGTCGTGGCTGCGCACGTTCACCCGGCCGAACTCGATTTCGAGCTGGTCGCCGTTAAGCTCGGTTTCCAGCACGTCGAGAATGTTGCGCTGGGCTTCGATGCGCACCTGCTGCTGCGGGCCTTGGGTAAGGATGACTTCGGCGTCGATCTTCAGCTCGACGCGGCTGAAGTTGCTCAGGGTACGGGTTTCCGATTGGGTGGGGCCGGTGCCGCGCACGCGGGGGCCGAAGGCGTCGTCGCCGTCGCGGTTGCAGCTGGCCAGTACGAGCGTGGCGGGAAGAAGCAGGGCGAAGAGGGAGGTTTTCATAGCGGGTAAGCGGTTGGGAGTTCGGGGTCTTTGGTCTTAAGACCCGCAACCCCGCCCCTACCCCTACGCCGGACCGGAAAATATTTCATCTTTTTTTCAGCCGCCTGATGCAGAGACGCATACCCGCGTCTCAATCGTTGCTGACGTCGCCTCCCAATCGTCCGCACCATGAGGTCGATTGGCCGTTTGGGCGGGTCGTTCGGGCGGGAGACGCAAGTATGCGTCTCTACCGGCCCGGCGGTCAGAAACAGCGCCGCCCGCTCCGGGCGGGAGCGGGCGGCATCAGACGGGCGCGACCGGGGGCTTAGTGCGCGGCCACGTAGTCGAGCACCTTGTTTTTCATTTCGTGGTAGAGCTGCAGGGTTTTGCCCGGCACCAGGTCGGCGTCGACGTTGCTGCCCACGAACACCGCGGCGCGCTGGTCGTCGAAGTACAGCAGCACGGCCGAAGCCCCGAATACCGCCCCGGAGTGCCCGTACTGCTTGCGCCCCTTCAGGTCCCACACGTCGATGCCCAGGCCGTACTCGCCCCGCACCGGCGTGCGCATCTGCGCCCACGAGGCGGCCGACACGATACGGCCCTGGGCCAGCGCCTCCATAAAGGCCACGAAGTCGAGGCCGGTGGCCACCAGGCCGCCGTCGCCCAGCTCGCTGCGGATTTCGGTGAGCGTGGCCGCCGTGATGTTCTCCACGCGCCCGTTGCCGTAGCGGTCGAAGTAGAAGTTGGGCAGGGGCAGGCGCTCCAGGTACTCGGGCTGGGCCTTGTAGTAGGTGCGCGTGAGGCCGGCCGGCTGCAGAATGTTGTCGCGCAGCCACTCGCCTTCGCGGGTGCCGGTGACGTGGTTGATGAGCAGGGACAGCAGCACGTAATTGTTGTTGGAGTAGCTGTACTGGGTGCCGGGCTCAAACAGCAGGGGCTTGCCGTAGGCGTAGCGCAGCGCGTCGTCGGCCGTCCAGGGCTTGGTCAGCTCGTTGTACCAGCGCAGCTGGTAGTTGAGGTTGTCCACGTAGTCGGGCACGCCGGCGGTGTGGCTCAGCAGCATGCGCACGCTGATGTCGCCGGGGCGGGTGAGCTGGCGGCTGACGTCGGCGGGCAGGTAGGCACTGATTTTCTCGTCGAGGCGCAGGCGGCCCAACTCCTGCAGGCGCAGCACGGCCGCGGCGGTGTACATCTTGCTCACGCTGCCCGCGGCGTGCACGTAGCCGGGTGCCAGGCGGGTGCCGGTTTCTACTTTGGCCAAGCCGCCGGTGCCTTCCCAGCGGCCGGCCGGGCTTTGCACCGCCACCACAATGCCGGGCAGCCCGCGCCGGGCGTAGTCGTCGATAATGGCCTGCAGATCGGCGGCCCAGGGGTGGTTGGCGTCGAAGGTCTGGGCTACCGGCGCCCGCAGCTCCTGCTCGAAGCTTTCTTTCTGGCAGCTGCCCAGGCCGAGCGTGGTCAGCAGCGCCAGCAGCAGGCGGAAGTGAAATGCGTAGTTCATCGGGGTCGGACGGCGTTAGCTCTGGGGCAGCTTCACGCGCATTCCCACCGACAGCAGCGAGTACGGAAAGGCCACGAAAGCTTCGTTGTAGTTGATGATGGGCGTGATTTGGTAGTCGACGAAGGGCGTGACTTGCATCCCCTCCGACCGCTGAACGCGGTAGCCCAAACTGAGCGACAGCGGTGCCTGCCAGTGGCCGCGGTGCTGCCGGGCGCTTTTGCGCCAGGTGCCGCTGCCGTCCTGCTCGTACACGGGGTTGCGGGGGTTGGCAAACGAGTACACCCGGCCCAGGCCCAGGGCCACGCCCGGCTCCAGCCGGCCCAGCAGCGTGGGGCGGTAGGCCAGCTGGGTGTTCACGGAGTACTGGTTGCCGTGCTCCCGGTGGTGCTGCACGCCCAGCTGCAGGGTTTGCAGCAGCGTCTGGCGCGAGTTGTAGGCGTAGCTGAGTTCAGCGGCTACGCCCAGGTTGCGCCGGCCCTGGCCCACATTGCGGAAAGGCAGGCCGTAGGCCTGGGAAGTCAGCTTCAGGCCCACCGTCAGGCGGTCGAGTAGCGGGGCCTGCGCCCGGGCTGACGCCGGCCCAAGCAGGGCGACGCCGAGGGCCAGCAGCATCAGCCGGCCCAAAGGAGAGAGTTGCATAATAGCGCAGCGGCAAGCCGGCCGCGCCCGGCGCGGCCTTGTGTGGGAGAGAAAAGAAGGAGATGCCGGCCGGCTAGTTGGCGTCGACCACCCGGCCCGAGCCCGTGGTTTGGGCCGCCACGGCGGGCGTCCCCTTGTAGTAGGCCGAGCCGCTACCGGTCAGTTTCGCCGTCAGGCGGGTAGCCACGCGCACGTAGCTGCGGCCCGAGCCGGTGGCCTCCAGGTCGGTGGTAGCGGTTTGCAGGCCGTAGCTCTGCAGCTCGCCCGAGCCCGTGAGCCGGGCGGTGTGCGCGTCGGCCGCGCCGCTCAGGCTGACCGAGCCCGAGCCGGTGATGCTGGTGGTCAGGTTCTGCACCTGGCCCAGCGCCAGCTCGATGCTGCCCGAGCCGGTGTCCTCTACCCGAAACGAGCTGGCATTCCAGGCCGCGGTGCTCAGAATGCGCCCGTTCGAGGAGAGTCGCGCCTCGGTGAGCGAGGGCACCGTCACGAACACCTTGATGGGCGTGTGGCTGCGCAGGTTGTAGCGCCCGGTTTCGATGCGCAGGCGCCCGCCGCTGGCCTCGGTTTCGAGCACGTCGAGGATGTTGCGCTGGGCTTCCACGCGCACTTCCTGCTGCGGGCCCTGGCTGATGGTGACCTCGGCGTCGGTGGCTACTTCCACGCGGCTGAAGCTGCCGGTGGTGCGGGTTTCGGTTACGCTGGGGCCTTCGCCGCGAATGGTGGCGTTGGGGCCGTCTTTGCTGCAGCCGACCAGGCTGAGCGAGCCGGCAGTCAGCAGCGCCAGAAGAAGATGGGTTTTCATAGCAGGTAGGATGAGGGAGTTGGGAACGGGAGAAGAAGCGTGGGGCCGGGTTGCTTCAGGGGGTGAAACGCCGCGTTGGCTGGTGCTGCCCGTGCCTTTGGTTGCCGACAGACGCGCAAGCAATCAGGTGGTTGCCCACCGCGCTGGCAAAGTTACCGGGCGCGGTAGCCGCGGCGCATCACACGTAGATGTGGCGGCGGGCCGAAACCTGGCACACCCGCGGCGGCCTTAGTTGGTGGCGCCTACCTGGCCGTGGCCGGAAGTATGCACCGACACCGCCGGCTGGCCGCGGTAGCTCACGTGGCCGTGGTCGCGGGCCGTGGCGTGCAGCTGGCCGCTAACCTGAATCTGCACCGAGGCGTGGTCGTCGACGTCGACAGCGGCCTGTTCGCTGCTGAGGTCAAAGGCCTGAACCGAGGCGTGGCCGTGGCCCGACACTTCCTGGCGGCGCGCGCGGCCGCTGAGCTTGAGGCTGGCGTGGTCCTTGACGGCCGTGAGCAGGTTGTCGACCTGGCCCAGCAGCAGTTCGGCCGTGCCGTGGTCTTTCACCCGCAGGCGGAAGGTGCCGGCGCTCCAAGCGCTGCTGCTGCGCACGGCGGCGTGGTCGCCCACTGCTATTTCCGAAAGCGCGGGCACCGTTACGAAGGCGCGCACCCGCTTGGTGTTTTTGCCGGCAATGGGGCGCGTGGTACGCAGCACCAGCTGGTCGCCACTGACGCGGGCCTCCACCACTTCGAGGACGTTGCGCTGGGCTTCGAGGCGCACTTCGGGCTGGTCGCCCTGGCTTATCACCACTTCGATGTGGTCCTTGACTTCGAGTCGGCTGAAATGATTGACGGCGCGGGTTTCGGTTTCGACGGGGCCCACGCCGCGTACCCAGGGGCCCAGTTCGCCTTTTTCGCAGCTGGAGAACAGGAGCGTGACCGTGATGAGACCGAGCAGGAGCAGGATGTTTTTCATAGCCGAAGCAGGTAGTTGAGGGAGTTGTTGGCGTTAAGACCCGCAACTCCGCGCCTACCCCCACGGCGCCGCGAAAAAAAACTGAGCGAAGCTTACAGCAGCCAGGAATACAGGCCGGTGAAGAAACCGCTGAGCTTGTCGCGCATGATGCGCAGGGCCTTGCCCATCTGGTTTTCCACCGTCTTGGGCGCCACGTCGAGGGCCTCGGCAATCTGCTGGTAGCTCAGGCCCTCCTGGCGGCTCATCAGAAACACGGCCCGGCACTGCGGCGGCAGGGCTTCGAGGGCGGCGGCCACGGCCTGCTCGGCCTCCTGGCCGTCGAGTTGCTCGGCGGTGGTGTCGCGGCCCGGCTCGGCCACGCCGGCCTCGTCCCAAGCTACCTGCCGCTTGCTGCGCTCCGCGTGGCGCAGGGCCGCGTTCATGGCGGCGCGGTACAGGTAGGCCTTGTAGCTGGTGCCGATGCTGAGCGTATCGCGGTTGGTCCACACGCGCATAAACACGTCCTGCAGCAGGTCTTCGGCCACGTCGCGGTCCTGCACCACCCGGAAAATCACGTTGGCCAGGGGCCGGTAGTAGCCCCGGAACAGCGCCTGCATGAAAGCTTCCCCATCGGTGCGCTGCAGCTCGGCCAGCCGGACTTCAAGCGCATCAAGGGTTTCGACTTCGGGCATGACGGCAGGGCAGGCGGGCGGCGGGGCACGGCCGCGTAGCGCGGCCGTGGCGCAAAGCTACGGCTCCCCGCAGAATATAGACCCACCCAACTATTATCCTATGCCTAACATATTCGGGTGATGACGCCCCGCCTACGCGGCAGCGGGCTCCTGGGGCGTCAGGTCGAGGGTGCGCAGTTTGTTGGCCTTCAGGGCCGTCACGCCCACCACCAGCAAAGTCATGCCCCCGCCGAACAGCACCGAGGGCACCACCCCCATCAGCCGGGCCATGGCTCCCGACTCGAACGAGCCGATTTCATTGCTCGAGCCGATAAAGATGTTGTTTACGGCCGACACGCGCCCCTTCATGTACTCGGGCGTGTAGGTGTGAATAAGGGTGGAGCGCACAATCACCGACACCGAATCGAACACGCCGGTGAAAAACAGCAGCAGCAAGGCCACCCAGAAGTTGCTCGACAAGGCAAAGCCGATGGTGGCCAGCCCGAAGCCGGCTACGGCCCACAGCAGGCGGCGCCCGGCGTGGCGGCGTAGTGGGAAGTAGGTCAGCAGCACGGCCATCAGCACCGAGCCCACGGCCGGCGCCGTGCGCAGCATGCCGAAGCCGTTGGGCCCCACCTTCAGAATCTCGTCGGCGAAGATGGGCAGCAGGGCCACGGCGCCCCCGAAGAGCACCGCGAACAAGTCGAGCGAGAGGGCCGCCAGCACAATCTGGTTGCGGAAGATGAACTGAATACCGGTGAGTACGCTTTCCTTCAAGCTCAGCGCCTCGCCCTCGCGCGCCGGCAGCGGCCGCCCCTTAATGGTGCTGAACAAGAGCAGCGACACCACCGTCAGGGCGAGGTCGACGCCATAGGCCGCGCTCAGGCCGGTGAGCGAGGCCCCGCCGATGCGCACCAGCGCCTGGGCCACAATCCAGCCCCCAATTACCGGCCCCAGCACCGACGAAGCCTGCCAGGTGGCGCTGTTCCAAGTAATGGCGTTGGCCAGCCGGGCGCGGTCGGGCAGCAGCTGGGGCATAAAGGAAAACAGCGCCGGCCCCAAAAAGCCCCGGGCAATGCCGCTCACGAAGATGACCGCGTAGATGGGCAGGGTGTGGTACTGGCTCAACAGCCAGCTGCCGCTGGGCCGGGTATACAGAAACAGCGCCATCGAGCAAAGCATAAACACCGACAGGGCCGTGACGATAATGCGCTTGCGGGGCATCGAGTCTGCCACGTGCCCGGCGTAGAGCGACACCACGATGCTGGGAATGGCTTCGGCCAGCCCGATGAGGCCCAGCGCCAGCGGGTCCTTGGTGAGCTGGTACATCTGCCAGCCCACTACCACGGCCTGCATCTGGGTGGCAATGACCAGACACACGCGGGCCGAAATCAGCCGGCGGAACTCGGGAATGCGCAGGGCGGCGTAGGGGTCGTGGGCGGCGGAAGCTCGGGCAGCGGTCATTGGCAGAAACTAAGGGCGCAAAAGTAGTAGCCCGGGGGGCCCGGCCCGCTACGCCCGCGGCCGGCCGGGAGTTCCGCCGCCGCCGTTCTTTCTTGCCGACCACGCCCGGGCAGCCCAACCGGAACGCCCGGGGTCGGGCCTGCGTAAGCACCACCGGCGGCGCCGCAGGCATTCCGGCGCGCCTCTCCGCTATGCGCCTGTGTTTGTTGCTGCTCCTGATGATGAGTTTACTGGCTGTTCCCGAGCTGAGCAGGGCCCAGTCGGCGCCGGCCTACGGTATTAAGGACGGGGCCTTTCGCCAGAACGGAACAATGATGCGCCTGCAAGGCGGGCAGGTCAGCCGGCTCACGGCACCCCTCACCCTCGACGACGGCTCCGTTATCAACCCCAATGGCCTGCTGGTGAAAAAGGACGGCACCCGCCAGCATCTGCCCGAGGGCCGGGCCGTGAACCTGCAGGGCGTGGTAGTGGGTCTGCGCGACGACATGCAGGCCGCCCAGGCCATTGAGCAGCGCGACCGGCAGGTGACCGGGGCTACCGAAACGCGCATCGTGGTGCCGGGCCGGCCCGGCGCGGCGGCTTCGGCCGCGCAGCTCCGGCAGCTCGAGCAGCTGGAAAAGCGTCTGGCCCTGCTGCTGCAGCTCACCGACCGCCTCGCCGCCCGGGCTACCCAGGCCCTGGGCCCCGCTCCCACCGCCTACGACGAGCAGCTGCGCGCCCTCGACGCCCAGCTGCCGCGGTAACTGCCCCGACACGTTGCCTTATTTACTAGACCCCGCTGGCCTCGCCGCCGCGGGGTCTTTTTCGCGCTGCACCCGTGCAACCAATGCTTTAGACTGACAATCAACCAAATAACTCACTTAAACCCACTGTCAATACTGCTTTTGGCAGCAGTTACTGTTCAGCTGTGAAAAAAAATACCGCCGAAGCGCAATGGTATATTGCACGGATGGGGTCATAATTCTACATTTGGAACAAGCACCTCTTCTTCTCCCCGACGCTTACGTCTTAAATTTTCACCGGCAGCTGCATACTATGGCCTAAAGCTCTACGTTCCCTTAACCGTACAGCCTTTATGGAACCCATGCAGCCGAGCGACTCCGCGTTGATTTCGCTCTACATTGCCGGCAAAGAAGAAGCCTTCGCCTTGTTGCTCGATCGGCACAAACGCCGCGTATTCACCACCATCATGCTGATTGTGAAGGATACGGTGGTGGCCGAAGATCTGCTGCAGGATGCGTTCGTGAAAGCCGTGCACACCATGAAAAGCGGTCGGTACAACGAGGAGGGAAAGTTTTCGTCGTGGATCTGCCGCATTGCTCACAACCTGGCCATCGATTATTTCCGCCGCCAAAAGCGCAATCCGCAGCTCAACCTCGACGCCACGGGCCACGCCTTCAATTCGCTCGCGCACGCCGAG
This sequence comes from Hymenobacter sp. B81, assembly GCF_044628455.1. Classification (NCBI taxonomy): domain Bacteria; kingdom Pseudomonadati; phylum Bacteroidota; class Cytophagia; order Cytophagales; family Hymenobacteraceae; genus Hymenobacter; species Hymenobacter sp. B81. The sequence goes on from NZ_JBIYZW010000002.1 coordinate 110,494, forward strand.
GAAGGAATTGATGCAACCCTGACCCGCGACGAAACCCACGCCCGCCTTCGGGAGTTGATACAGGAGTTGCCGGCCGCGCAAAAGGAGGTACTGATCATGCGTCACTACGGCGACATGAGCTTCCAGGAAATTGCCGACGCGACGGGGGTGAGCATCAATACGGCCCTGGGCCGTATGCGCTACGCGCTCATCAACCTGCGGAAGAAAATGGCCGCGCAACCTGTTTTCTATGATCAAAACCTTTACCCACGAGACGCTGCTCCGGTATGTGTACAACGAATTGCCAGCTAAGCAGCAGCGGGAAGTAGAGCAGGCCCTGCTGCACGACGCCGAGCTGGCCGCGCGCTGCGCCGACTTGCTGCTGGCCCAGCGCTGCCTCGACGGCCTGCAGGATGCCCCCAACGACCAGGCCACGCAGAACATTCTTCAGTACTCGCGCACGTTCATGCGCGCCAGCTAAACCGCACGTGCCCGTAGCTTCCATGCCCCGGGCCGAGCGGTTTCGCCGCTTTCTGGCCTACTTCACTACCCACTTTCCCGAGCCCGAAACCGAGCTGCACTACCGCAGCCCCTACGAGCTATTGGTGGCAGTGGTGCTCAGCGCGCAGTGCACCGACAAGCGCGTCAACCAGATTACTCCCGCGCTATTCGAGCAGTTCCCCACGCCGGCCCACTTGGCCGCGGCGTCGGTGGAAGACGTGTTTGCGCTCATTCGTAGCGTGTCGTACCCCAACAACAAGGCCAAGCACCTGGCCGGGCTGGGCCGGATGCTGATGGCCGATTTCGGCGGCGAAGTCCCCAGTACCCTGGAGGAGCTGCAGCGCCTGCCCGGCGTGGGCCGCAAAACGGCCAACGTCATCGTGTCGGTGGTGTACAACCAGCCCGCCATGGCGGTGGATACGCACGTTTTCCGCGTAGCACACCGTCTGGGGCTGGTGCCGCGCACGGCCACTACCCCGCTGGCAGTGGAAAAAGCCCTGGTCAGGTACATTCCCGAAGCCCTTATTCCCAAGGCCCACCACTGGCTGATTCTGCACGGCCGCTACATCTGCGTGGCCCGCCGGCCCAAATGTGAGCAGTGCCCGCTCACCGACTTCTGCAAGTACTACCACGACAAGGTGCGCCCCGGGCTGGAGCCCATCGTGGCCCCAATTTAGCTGGCCGCCCGCTCCAGAATCTGCTGCACCGCAGCGGCAAGCTGCTGTCGGTCGAACTGCTCCCGGGCGACCTGCCGGCCGCGCTGCCCGGCGGCAGCTAATTCAGCGGCATCATTGAGGGCGGCCCCCAGCGTCCGGGCCAAAGCCGGGGCGTCTTCGGGCGGGGCAAACCAGCCGCAGCGGTGCTGCTCGACAAAATGTTTGGTCCAGCCGCCGTTGGTTACCACCACGGGCGTGCCGACGGCCAGGCTGTCGTAGAACTTGGCGGGCGAGTTGGCATCGAGCACGGGCAACCCCAGAAACGGCGCCACCGACACCTCGGCCAGCCGGAACCAGGCAAATACCGCGTGGCGGGGCTGCGGCTCAATTAATCGGATGAAAGAGTGCTGCGCGGCCGCCTGTTGCAGCAGCTGGTCGTGGTAGCCGTGGCCCAGAAAACACCACACCACATCGGGGTGCGTTTCGGCCAGTTGTTTGGCCGCTTCCACCAGCGTTGGAATGCTGTTGGCCCGGCCGAAGGTACCGGCGTACAGCACTACCCGCCGGTCCTGCAGCCCTTCGCGTTGGCGCAAAGCCTGCACTTGCTCATCGGTTGCCCGCGCGGCCAGATCGAGGTCGGTGCCGTTGAGCACGGTGGTTACTTTGCTCTCGGGTACTCCCTGCTGCTGCACGTAGGCGGTCATGTCGGGCGAGAGGGGCACGATGTGGCGGGCCGAGCGGTAGAGGCTGCGCTCCAGGGCGTAGAGCTGGCGCTGAGCCAGGCCGTTGGGCACGGCGCCCATGGCAATGGGAAACGCCGGCCACAGATCCTGCACCTCGAACACCCAGGGTACCCGCCGCAGCCGGGCAACCTGGGCGGCGGCCCAGGCGGCCGTCAGTGGCGTGCTGATGCCCCAGATAACGTCGGGCCGGTCGATGCGCAGACCTTCCCAGAGCGCGTAGGCCGCGTACTGCCCAAACGACCAGCCCCGCCGCGCCACGCCCATGCGGTTGTGGTAGGGCACCCGGGCGGCCCGCATTTCCACGCCTGCGGGCAGCCACGGAAACTGCTGGGTGAGCCGCTGCGGCGCCCAGGTATCGGTGCTGATGAGCGTAACCCGGTGCTGCCGGGCAATGTGGGTCAGCAGCGAGTAGTGCCGACTGGTAGCCGGGCAGTCGGGGTTGGTGTGGTACTGACTGAAAACGGCAATGTGCACAAACGGTGAATCGGTGGTTCGGTGAAGGAGTGAGTTGAGCAGCGGTGGATGAGCTGTAAAATCACTATCCACTCACTCGCTCATTCACTTCCGCGGGCGGTAGCGCGACTCGCTCAGAATGCGCTGGGCATCGGTGGTGGCCATCAGCTGGGGCAGCGTCACGTTGGGATGCTCGGCCATGTACTTGCGCACAATCTGCCAGCCCACCCACTGGCCCACCCGGCCCGGGCAGGTTTTATCGATTTCGGGCACGTTGGGGCGCTCGGCCACGTACTTCTGAATCAGGAAGGGCGAGGTGCTGTAGAGCAGGTTTTTCTCCAGCAGGTGTCCCCAGATCTTGGCTTCGTTGAAGTTGACGTTCTGCAGGTCCTTGGCCGGGAAGCCAATGAGCAGGGAATCGTCGGTGCAGGGCAACACCTTTTCGGCGAAGTACAGGGCCTTGCCGTGCTGAATCATTTCGGCCAGCATCGAGGTGCTGGTCAGCTGCTTCTTGTTGTACTTGCTCGACACGGCCAGGGCGGTGGTGGGCAGCACGTACTCCGCGCGGTAGCGGCGCAGAATGTAGTTGGGCACGTTGGGCCGGTACTTGGCCCGGGGCCCCACGAAAAAGTCGGTGCTGATGACCAGCAGACTGTCGTTGATGAACAAGTCCTGGCTCAGCCCGCTCACGAAGGTCTTGACCTGCGGCACCCGGAAATCGGGGAAGTGGTAGCGCACGTGCTGAAACATCTGCTGCAGGTTGCCGCGCCAGCGGGTGGTGTCGCTGAAGGTGCTGTCGGCCTGGCGGCTGAGTTCCTGCAGGCCGGGGTTGGTGGCCAGCCGGGCCAGGGTTTGCTGCAGAATGGGGTCGGGCACCTGCCCGCGCTGCAGGAAGTAGCGGCTGAACAAACGGTTCTGGTCGAGAAAGCGGCGGGCGTCGTCGGGGGTACGAATCTGGAAAAACGACTTTTCCAGGCGCTCCAGTCGCACCGGCGCTTCCACCCGCGCCACCTCGGGCGCCAACTCGCACCGGGCGTTGTCGGAGCTGCAGCTTGCCAGCAGCAGGACGACGATGGGCAGGGTACTTAACCAGGGGCGCAAACGCAGGGACATGTGTCGGGAGGGCTTCTATATTTGAGGCGAAATTAGCCAAAACCCGGACCTCGCCGGGCCGGCGGCTCGTATGAACGCCCAACGACACCGTTGCGTGTCATCCCTCCCATGAAAAAAGCCTTACTCGCGCTGCCGCTGCTGCTGGCGGGCATCGTTACCTCGGCCTCGGCCCAGGTTGAAATCGGTTTGAAAGTGTCACCCAGCATTGCCAGCCTGCGCGTGGATGCGCCCGGCAGCCTGGGTTTCGCCTCCGACGGCAGCAAGCTGGGCATCGGCGGCGGCGTCATCGTCGACTACTTCTTCGGCCAGAACTACGCCTTCAGCAGCGGGCTGCTGCTCACCAGCAAGGGCGGCAAAATCAACTACCTCGACCAGACCGCACCCAACGACCCCACCCAGGTGCGTCGCAGCCAGGAAATCAGCTTGCAGTACCTGGAAATTCCGGTGACGGTGAAGCTGTTCACCAACGACGTTGCCACCGACACCAAGTTGTACTTCCAGGTGGGCGGCACCGTAAACGCCGCCGTAGCCGGCCGCATCAACAGCAGCAAGTACTACACCGACCCGGCTACGGCCACCGAGCTGAAAGCCTCCAAGCACTTCATCATCCCCGACGCGGCCCTGCTGGCCGGCCTGGGCGTGGAGTACCAGCTGGGCCAGAGCACCCGCGTGTTTGCCGGCCTCTCCTACCACCGCGGGCTGTTCAACATCGACCGGTACTTCGAGAAGGAGCGCAGCAACATGAAGGGCGTGACGCTGAAAAACAACGAGTTGGCCCTCGACTTCGGCCTCAAGTTCTAGCCTGAGCAGCGGCTTTGAACAGCAGAAGCCCGGCAGTCAGCTGACTGCCGGGCTTCTGCTGTTCAAAGCCGCTGCTCAGGCTAGAACTTGAGGCCGAAGTCGAGGGCCAACTCGTTGTTTTTCAGCGTCACGCCCTTCATGTTGCTGCGCTCCTTCTCGAAGTACCGGTCGATGTTGAACAGCCCGCGGTGGTAGGAGAGGCCGGCAAACACGCGGGTGCTCTGGCCCAGCTGGTACNCGGCTGTGCAGCTCGATGTCTTCGCCGCGCTCGTCCTGAATGCGGTAGTCGGTGAGGCCCAGCGAAGTGTCCTTCACCACCTTCACCCACTTGTAGTACTTCAGGTACCACTTCATCTGCTTGCTCACCAGGCCTTTGGTGTAGTAGGCGTGCAGGAAGGGATGTACGTGCAGGGTCAGGCCCGAGTGGTTCTGGTTCACGAGCAGGTCGGCAATGCTGGTGTCGATTTCGTCGGTGACGAGGATGGACGCCGTGATTTTGCCGGTGCCGCCGCAGGTGGGGCACACCTCGGTGGTAATGATGTTCTGCTCGGGGCGCACACGCTGCCGGGTAATCTGCAGCAGGCCGAACTTGGTGATGGGCAGGATGGTGAACTTGGCGCGGTCCTGCGCCATGATGTTGTACACCGTGTCCTCCACCTTCTTGCGGCTGTCGCCCGAGCGCATATCGATGAAGTCGACCACCACGATGCCGCCCATGTCGCGCAGGCGCAGCTGGCGGGCCACTTCCTTGGCGGCGGCCAGGTTCACCATCAGGGCGGTGGCTTCCTGGTCGCTTTGCTGGTTGCTTTTGTTGCCCGAGTTCACGTCGATGACGTGCAGGGCCTCGGTGTGCTCGATGACGAGGTAGCCGCCGCCGGGCACGGTCACGGTTTTGCCGAAGAGGGTTTTGAGCTGCTTTTCGATGTCGAACTGCTCAAACACCTTGGTCTTACCGGTGTAGAACTTCAGCAGGTCGGGCTTGTCGGGCGCAATCTGCTGCAGGTACGTTTTCAGCTCGTCGTACATGGCCTGCGAGTCGACGTGGATGGCGTCGAACGACTCGTTGAGCATGTCGCGGATCATGGACGAGGTACGGCCCAGCTCGCCCAGCACCTTGTCGTTGGGCTTGGCCGTGCGCAGGTTCTGGTAGAGCCGCTCCCACATGCCCACCATGTTCTGCATGTCGCGGTCGAGCTCGGCCACGTCGCGGCCCTCGGCCACGGTGCGGATAATCACGCCGAAACCGTCGGGCTTGATGGAGGCAATGAGGCGCTTCAGCCGGTCGCGCTCGGTGCGGCTGACGATTTTCTTCGACACCGAGATGGTGTCGGAAAACGGCATGAGCACCAGGTAGCGGCCGGCCATGGAGAGGTCGGAGGAAAGGCGCGGGCCCTTGGTGGAAATCGGCTCTTTCACGATTTGCACCAGCAGCTGCTGCCCTTTCTTGAGCACGTCGGCCATCTTGCCGACTTTTTCCAGCGCGGCTTCGCGGGGGAAGCCCTTCAGGTGAGCTACCGGCGCCTTGCCGGTGTGCACCAGGCGCGTCCACTTGGCCAGCGTCTGGAATTGCTCTCCCAGGTCGCCGTAATGCAGAAAGGCGTCCTTCTGATAACCGATATCAATAAACGCGGCGTTCAGGCCGGGCATCACCTTCTTGACGGTGCCCAGAAAGATGTCGCCCACCGCGTAGTTGGTGTCGTTGCGGTCGAAGTGGTATTCGATCAACCGCTTGTCCTGCAGCAGGGCAATCCGCTCGCCTTCCTGAGTAGAATTAATGATTAATTCGTTACTCAATGGAGTTCGGGGTTAGCCGGCCGTCCGGGAGTAGCCTTGCCGTTGCCCGCAAAAACCAAGAAGGGAAGCCAGCACCGGTCAGGTACCAGCTTCCCCTACTGATGGTCCACGGGGAAAACGCAACGAAAGCCACGCCCAGGAGTCGGCGGGGTGAAACATGGGGCGCGCCGCCGGCTTAGAGCCAGCCCAGCGCCCAGCAAACCCCCGCGGGCTTACTTCTTCTTGTGACGGTTTTTGCGCAGGCGCTTTTTCCGCTTGTGAGTGGCAATCTTATGACGCTTTCTCTTTTTACCGCAGGGCATGAGTTGTGAGGTTTGGGTTGATGAATGAGGTTTCAAAACCACTGCTCAGGCCGGCCTTGCGGACCGGCCCAACCAGTGGGGTTACTGCAATTTCTGGAGTTCTTCGTTTACCGAGGTCAGCAGGCCGGGGTCGGAGCTGAGGCTCTTGGTTTTCTGGAAAGCCTGCTTGGCCTTTTCCTTCTGCCCATCCTGCGCCAGCGCCACGCCCAGGTAAAACTGCCCGGTGACGTTCTTGGGGTTCACCCTCACCAGCTCCTGAAAGCGGTCCACGGCTTTGTCGGCCTGGTTGCTTTGCAGGGCCAGAATGCCCAGGTTGTAGAGGGCCTTCTCGTTGCGGGGGTCGGTGGCCAGCACCTCGCGCAGCATGGTGATGCCCGCCACGGGGTTGGGGCCCGCCATCAGGGCCATACCCAGGTTGGTTTTGGCGTCGAGGTTCTGCGGGTTTTCGTTCAGCACCTTTTCGTACAAGCCCTGGGCTTTGCCGCCCAGCATCTTGGCCCGCTCCTCGGTAGCCGCGAAGCTGTAGGCCTCGAAGTACTGATCGGCGGCGCGCTTCCAGGCCTGCTCGCCGGGGCGGGCCTGGGCTACCTGCTCGTAGTAATAGCCGGCACTGTCGAAGCGCTGCACCTGCTGGTACTGCTTGGCCAGGTCGGTGGCCAGGCTCAGGCGGCCGGCGCCCTCGGCGGCCCGGTAGCGGGCCAGTAGGGCGTTCAGCTCCTTGCGCTGCTCGGCCGAAGCCTGGGTGTGGGGTTGCTGGGCGGTGGCGCCGCCACTGGCCGGCACCGGTCCCGACGAAGCCTCGGCCTTGGAGCCGGCCGTCGCGGGTCCGCCGCCGTCGCGGTTGGCGGTGCGGGCCGCATCCTGGGCCAGTTCACCCTTGCCTTCCTTGGGCTTCACCACGCCCTTCGGCAGCAGAAACAGGTACGCTACCAGCCCGGCGGCCAGTACCAATACCAGAAGTTGCGGAACGAAGGAAGAGCGGCGAGCGGCCATGCGGGAGAGAAAAAGGCGGCCGCCGGGCGGCTGTTGGAAAACAGACCCGCTCGGCGGCGGCCGGCAATGTTACGAAGAACGCAGCGTTTTCAGGAACCGGGAGCCGAACTAGGCTTGCACCAGCTCTTTTACCTTCTTGCTGTTCTTGATCTTGCTGATGAAGGTTTTCGACGGCTTGAAGCTCGGGATGTAGTGCTCGTCGATGATGATGGAGGTGTTTTTCGAAATGTTGCGGGCTACTTTCCGGGCGCGTTTCTTGTTGACGAAGCTACCGAAGCCTCGCACGTAGATGTTGTTGCCGCTGGCCATCGAATCCTTCACCACTTTGAAGAAAGCCTCTACGGTTGCTGACACGTCGGTTTTCTCAATGCCGGTCTTTTCGGCGATTTCGGCAATTACTTCTGCTTTGGTCACTGTGCTAGGAACCTGAAAGTGTGAAAAAGAAAGGCAAAAAATGCTTGTAAAAACCCGTAAGCCCTTGCCCGGTAGGCATTTCGGGCCACAAAGGTAGTCCCGTTTTTTGGTTTTACAAACCCAATTGCCAAATACCAAGACCGGCGCATAGCCGAGGCAATATATTCAAAATCAACAGGTTGACCAACACTCTCCCCGCTCCGTCCCATCCATTCTTTGCCCAAGCCCTTTTGGATTGGTACCCGCGGCACCGCCGCGACCTGCCCTGGCGCCACACCCGCGACCCGTACGCCATCTGGCTGTCGGAAATCATTCTGCAGCAAACCCGCGTGCAGCAGGGACTTCCCTACTACCAGAAGTTTCTGGCGGCTTACCCCACGGTGCACGATCTGGCCGCCGCCCCCGAGCAGGAAGTGCTGCGCCTGTGGCAGGGCCTGGGCTACTACTCGCGGGCCCGCAACCTGCGCCACACCGCCCAGCAGGTAGTCGATGAGTACGGCGGCGTATTTCCGGGCTCCTACGCCGGGCTGCTGAAGCTGCGCGGCATCGGGCCCTACACGGCGGCGGCCATAGCCTCGTTTGCCTACGACGAGCGGGTGGGCGTGGTCGACGGCAACGTGTACCGGGTGCTGGCTCGGGTGTTTGGCATCAGCGCCGACGTGGCCACGCCGGCCGCCCGCCGCGAGTTTCAGTTACTGGCCGACCAGCTGATTTCGGTGGAGCAGCCCGCCGAGTACAACCAAGCCATCATGGAGTTCGGGGCCATTCAGTGCACGCCCGCCAACCCCGACTGCCTGTTTTGCCCGCTGCGCGAGCAATGCTTCGCGTTTCAGCACGGTCTGGTCCGCCAGCTGCCGGTCAAAACCAAGGCCAAAGCCGCCCGCACCCGCTATTTCCAGTATTTCGTGCTGCGCCACGCCGATACCGTTTACCTGCGCCGGCGGGCCGACAAGGACATCTGGCACAGCCTCTACGACTTCTGGCTCCGTGAAACCCCGCAGGCCGAACTGGCCCCGCAGCAGGTGCTGGCCGAAGCCGAGCGGCTGGGCAGCCGGATTGCAGCCAACCGCGTGGCCGAGCCGGCGGCCGCTATGCGCCACGCCCTCAGTCACCAGAAAGTGGAAGCCCGGTTTCACGAACTGTGGCTGGACCAGCCGCTGCCCGATCAGGCGCTTGAACAAACTGGTCTTCAGGCATTTACCTCAGCTCAGATCGAGCAATTGCCCAAGCCCGTCATCATCTCAAATTTTCTCGCTCGGCAAGGCATTATTTAAGCTAAAACGCTTGGAAATGTGCCTCTTTATTTAGTTATTGTAGTAAGCTAAACCAGTAGCTATTTCTTTCACCCTCAACCATTCAACCCCATGTCGAGCGTTAACAAAGTCATTCTCGTGGGCAACCTGGGCACCGACCCGGAAGTGCGGCACCTGGAAAGCGGCAGCGCCGTGGCCCAGTTCCGTTTGGCTACCAACGAAACCTACAAAGACAAAAGCGGCAACCGCGTCGAGCGCACCGAGTGGCACAACATTGTGGCCTGGCGCGGCTTGGCCGAAGTAGCCGAGAAGTACATGCGCAAGGGCCAGTCGGTGTACGTGGAGGGCAAGATTCGCACCCGTCAGTACCAGGACAAGGACAACCAGACGCGCTACGTTACTGAAATCGTAGCCGACGAAATTACCATGCTCGGCGGCGGCCGCGGGCCGGGCGAGGGCGCCAACGGCCACGCCCAGCAGCCCGCTCAGGCCGCCGACAAGGCCACCGCGGCCGAGCAGAAGACCTTCCGCCAGCAGCCCGAAATGGACGAACTTCCCTTCTAAACCCGGCGTTTGCCCCAGTAAGCCTCGCCCCGGTTGCTTTGCGGCCGGGGCGTTTTGCATCCCGGCGGCAAAGCCGGGCCCTACATGCCGGGCTCAATGGCTACTTTTGACTTCTGATCTGTTTACCGATGCGCTTTATTTTTCGCCGCTGCCTACCGGTGTTTGCTGCCGGCCTGCTGTTGACGGGCTGCTCGGGCGGCCCCGACGACTACACGCCCAAGCCGAAGGGCTTCAACCGCATCGACCTGCCGCCCCACGCCTACCAGCCGCTGGGCCCGGGCCACCCCTACTCCTTCGAGTATTCGCGCCACGCCCGCATCCTGCCCGATTCTTCCTACCTGGCGCAGCCACACTGGATCAACGTGTACTACCCGCAGTTTAAGGCCAGCGTGCAGATTACCTATTCAGACATCCGCCGCAACCCCGCGCTGTTTGCCAAAATGATGGAGGACGCGCGCAAGCTGACCAGCAAGCACCAGATCAAGGCCACCGCCATCGAGGAGTCGATGATGAAAACCCCGGGCGGGCTGAACGTGGCCGTGTTCGAGCTCAGCGGCGACGTGCCCAGCCAGTTTCAGTTCTACACCACCGACTCGACCCGGCACTTTTTCCGCGGCGCGCTGTACTTCCGCACCGCGGTGGCCAACGACTCGCTGGCCCCGGTGATTGACTACGTCAAACAGGACATCGTCAAGCTGGTCAATACGCTGAAGTATCAATGAACAATCATCAATGATCAATGAACAATGAGTAGCCATAGCCGCCTCCGCGGCCAATTACTCATTGTTCATTGATCATTGCTCATTGAATCGATGAGTAGCTTTTTCAACACCAAAGTCGAGAGTCTGCGGGGCATGGACACCCGCCGCGCCGACGTGCTGCGCAAGGAGCTGAACATCCACTCCTACGGCGACCTGATTCAGCACTATCCCTTCCGCTACCTCGACCGTACCCAGATTTACCACGCCGTTGACCTGCACGACGACCTGCCCATGGTGCAGGTGAAGGGCACGGTGCGCACCAAGGAACTACTCGGCGAAGGCCACAAGCAGCGCCTCATTGCCCAGCTCCACGACGAGAGCGGCACGGTGGAGCTGGTGTGGTTCAAGGGCGTGAAGTGGTTCGAGAAATTCGTGAAGAACCACCAGGAGTACGTGGCCTTCGGCAAGCCGGCCCTCTTCAACGGCAAGCCGCAGATGGTGCACCCCGAACTGGAAGAAGTGTCGGAGCAGAAGCCCGGGGCCTCGTTTCTGCAGCCGGTGTACTCCAGCACCGACAAGCTGCGCAACTTCCACCTCGACAGCAAGGGCCTGAGCCGGCTGATGGGCAGTTTGCTGAAGCTGGCCGCGCCGCACATCACCGAAACCCTTTCGCCGGCGCTGCTGCAGCGCTACGCCCTCATGCCCAAGGCCGAGGCCATGCAGCAGATTCACTTTCCGCAGAGCACCGAGCTGCTGCAGGCCGCCCGCTTCCGGCTGAAGTTTGAGGAGCTGTTTTACATTCAGCTTAAGCTGCTGCGCCAACGCACCCAGCGCAAGGTGGAGCTGGCTGGCCAGATTTTCGACAAGGTGCCCACCCTGGTGCACTTCTACAAAAACGTGCTGCCCTTCGACCTGACGGGGGCCCAGAAGCGCGTTATCCACGACATCTATAAGGACTTCTGCGCTGGCAAGCAGATGAACCGCCTGCTGCAGGGCGACGTGGGCTCGGGCAAAACCATCGTGGCCTTCATTGCCATGCTCATGGCCGCCGACAACGGTGCGCAGAGCTGCCTGATGGCCCCCACCGAAATTCTGGCTGACCAGCACTACATCGGCTTGAAACAGTTTGCCGATCTGCTAGGCCTGAAAATCGGCAAGCTCACCGGCTCGACGCGCACAGCCGAGCGGCGGGTGCTGCACGAGCAGCTGCGCGCGGGCGAGATGCACATGCTCGTGGGCACCCACGCCCTGCTCGAAGACGTGGTGCAGTTCCGCAACCTGGGCCTGACCATCATGGACGAGCAGCACCGCTTCGGCGTGGCCCAACGCTCCAAGCTCTGGCAGAAAAACCCCCACGTGATTCCCCACGTGCTGGTGATGACGGCCACCCCCATTCCGCGCACCCTGGCCATGACGCTCTACGGCGACCTGGACGTGTCGGTAATTGACGAGCTGCCCGCCGGCCGCAAGCCCATCGTTACGGTGCACCGCTTCGACGCCAACCGCCTGAAGGTGTTCGAGTTCATGCGCCAGCAGATTCGCGAAGGGCGGCAGGTGTACGTGGTATACCCACTCATTGAGGAAAGCGAGGCCATGGCCGATTACAAGGATCTGATGGACGGCTACGAGAGCGTGACGCGGGCCTTCCCCGAATACCAGGTCAGCATCGTGCACGGGCGTATGAGCGCCGCCGAGAAGGACGCCGAGATGCAGCGCTTTCTGCAGCGCCAGACCCAGATTATGGTGGCCACTACGGTGATTGAGGTGGGCGTGAACGTGCCCAATGCCTCGGTGATGGTGATTGAATCGGCCGAACGGTTTGGGCTTTCGCAGCTGCACCAGTTGCGCGGGCGCGTGGGCCGCGGCGCCGACCAGAGCTACTGCGTGCTGATGACCGGCTACAAGCTCAGCAAGGATTCGCGCACCCGCCTCGAAACCATGGTGCGCACCAACAACGGGTTTGAAATTGCCGACATCGACCTGAAGCTACGCGGTCCGGGCGACCTGATGGGCACCCAGCAAAGCGGTCTGCTCGATTTGCTGATTGCCGACCTGGCCAAGGACGGCCGCATTCTGACCGAGTCGCGGGCGGCGGCGCAGGAGCTGCTTAACGAAGACCCGCTGCTGGCCCAGCCCGAGAATGGCAACATCCGGCGGCACATCGAGTCGTTGCCCAGCACCACCGTGAACTGGAGCCGCATCAGCTGAGCCGAACGGGCAAAAAAAAACGACTCTGAAAGGAGTCGTCCGGAAGCTAGTTGACGCTTACCGCAGATCGTTCCGGGCGACCCTGCCCGGGAGCAGCGTTGGGATTTACCAAGTTCACCTGGCGGGCAAAAAACGTCTGAACTGATTCAGCCGGGCGGAGCGCCGACTGGTTGAGGGCCGTGGGGAGGGCGCCGGGCTGTTTGGCCAGCTTACCCACAATGACGAGTGCGAGGAGCAGGATGAACTTTAGCAACGACTTCATAAGGAGAAACACTTGGTGGAAAGTAGCGGGCCCGGGCCTCGCAAGAATCAAGCCAATCAGACAGAAAGCCCGGCTAGCTTTCCAATTCTTCTCGGTGGCGGCGCAGCATCGGCAGTGGCGCTTACCGACGACAGCAAACTAACACGATTTGCTGAGTCCACAAAGTTATGAGTTATATCCAAGCAGCAATTTCTACCGAGCTTGGCTACTTCTCACCCCAAAGTAAACGGCTGCCAGCAGCTTGAGTGACGCTGAGGCCGTTATCAAACCGTGAACAAATCGTGAGTGGCCGGCTGCCAGCGGGGCGTTTACGGCGGCCGGGCGAAGAATGATACCTTTGAGAAAGACTTTTTTGGGGCCTCGTGCCCCGGCGGCTTTCTAACTGCTTTACCCTGTGCGGCTTTCTTTTTTTCCCTTTCCGGGTCTGCTGCTGGCGCTCTGCCTGAGCCTGGGCACCTCGTCGGCCCACGCCCAGCGTGTGCGCTCCACGGCTTTCAGCTACGTGCCCGAGCACACCGAAGACCCCTACAACCAGCGGGTGCGCGTCAAAACCCTGGCCCTGCCCGGCGGCAAGGACTTCCTGATTCTGAGCCACCGCTCGGCCAGCGAGTATGCCGTGGAGCGCTACGACGCCGACCTAAAAAAAGTGTGGGCGGCGGCCGTGCCCGTTGCGGCGGGGGAAAGCCTCGAAGCCTTTGCCCGCAACGACCAGCAGGCCCTGGTAGTAGTCCACCACAAGGATGAAACGGGTCAGCACCTGCGCATCCAGCCCATCGACCTGAAAAGCGGGCAGAAGCTTCCGGCCAAGAAAGTGGCTGAGGGTGGTCCGCGCGAGCGGCGCCCCGGCGTGAGCATCTCCCCCGACGGCACCCAGTTGGTGGCCTGGCGCTACGTTACCCGCGAAGAGCATATCAAGTCGCTCACGGCGGCGCACTACGACCGGCAGCTCGCCAAGCTCAAAGACCGGGTGTACGACTTCCGCGACCTGGGCGCTTTCTTCTCCCCTACCGTGCACGTGGCCAACGATGGCACCCAGTACGTGGCCCTGATCGGCGACGACAACCAGAAGCTGACCGTGCGCCGCTACCGCGACCAGGAGCCGGACGTGAAGGTGATGTCGGTGGCCGTGGGCGGCACCTTCGGCGGCAAAAAGGTAACGGCCCGCGACACTTTCTGGCGCCTGCTCGACGGCCAGACCCTGTACGCAGCCACCATCTGCGCCGACTACAACAGCGGTGACTACTACAGCCTGAAGCTGGTCAAGTTCGACTTCGCCGCCGCCGACATGAAGTTCGCGCCCGAGTTCAAGTTCACGCCCGAATACCTGGCCGAAGTCAACAAGGCCACCGGCGGTAGCGCCAAGCGCCTCGACGACGTGTACATCTCCGACGTGCTGCGCACCGACGACCAGAACGTGGTCGTCATTGCCGAGAAGAAGGCCGAGGAAGGCGAAAACGCGCCGGTGCGCGCCAAGGAGCTGCACCTGTTCGGCTACAACGAGTTTCAGTCGCCTACCTGGCACAGCATCGTGGCCAAAAACCAGGTGGCCCCGGCCGCCGAGAGTTTTACCGGTATTGGCTACCGCGCCGCGGCGCTGGGCAACGATGTGCACCTGGTAACGCTGGAAACGCTCAATAACAAGACCGACCTGTTCGGCCGCCGCGTGGGCGCGCTGATGGGCGTGGTATCGGCCCCCAAGGCCCTGGGCCTGAACGTGGCCAGCAACCAGCCGCTGTCCTACGTGAAGGACTTCACCGCCTGGCTCGACGACAAGACCATGATTGTGGTAACGCGCCCCAGCAAGAAGTCGGCGGCGCTGCAGCTTAACAAGCTCACGTTTAAGTAAGCCCGCCGCCGTAGCCGCCGCCTCGCGTCCCCGGACCGGCTTCGTACCCTGCCGCGCAGCCCTACGGCATGGCATCGGGCTCTTTTGAGTCGCGCGTGCCGGCGCTTGGGTAGAAGCGCCGGGACGTTTCGGCCAACTTGTAGTAATGTCATGAGAAAAAGACTGCGGTCTTTCTCCCAAAAGACTGCAGTCTTTTCGGGGAAAGACCGCAGTCTTTTGGTGAAGACGTCCTAACGTCCGGGATGAAATGACCTATCGTTTTGGCTAAAACGATAGGTCGTTTTCTGCAAGACGACAGCACGAGCTGTCACTACCCTGCCAGTCGGGGCCGCGTGGCATGCGCGGAGCTGGACCGAAACGATGGGTCAGGCTGGCGGAACTTCTCCGGGAAGCGCCGCCCGGCGCGGCGGTCAGGGCAGTGGCTGGCCCGGGCGGGGCGGCAGCCTTGACCGCGCCGAGGGAGGCACCGGAAGCTTTGGCTGCCCCGCAGCGCGCCAGGCTGGATGGGCCCATAACACAAGAACCGCCGCCCCAATACAGGAGCGGCGGTTCTGTTTTCCCCCATCGGGAAGTATAACCGGCCGTTTCCCCGCGGCCGGTTATGGCGTTGTGTACCGGGTTAGTACACGAAGTCGTTGGCCTCGATCAGCGTCTTGGCGATGCGGCGACGGGCGTCTTTCACGTTGAACAGGTCGGCTTTAGTGAAGCGCTTCAGGCCCATGGCCAGCAGGCGCTGCTCGTCCCCCTCGCTCATCGAAGCAATGGCGTCCTTGCCGGCCTTGGTCACTTGGTCGATGGTGTCGGCCAGGTACACGCGGGCAATGTCGATCTGCGTGGCCAGGGCTTCTTCGCCCTGGGCGGCTGCTTCCTTCTCCACGCGCAGCAGGGTGCTTTCGGCGGTGTACACCTTGATGGCCATGTCGGCGATGTTCATCAGCACTTCCTGCTCCTTGGCGAGCGAGTTCATGTACTTCTGCACAGCCGTACCGGCTACCATCAGAATGGCCTTCTTGAGCTTGGCTACGGTTTGCTTCTCAGCCGCAAACAGGCCGGTTGCTTCCTCGCCGCCAAAGTCCGGAATGGCCATCAGCTCGTTCTGCACCGCCTGGGCCGGGCCCATCAAATCCAGCTCGCCGTTCATGGCCTTCTTCAGGATCATGTCCACGGCCAGCATGCGGTTGATTTCGTTGGTGCCCTCGAAGATGCGGTTGATGCGCGAGTCGCGGTAGGCGCGGTCCATGGGGTAGTCGGCCGAGAAGCCGTAGCCGCCATACACCTGCACGCCCTCGTCCACCACGTAGTCGAGCACTTCCGAGCCTTCTACCTTCAGAATGGCGCACTCCACGGCAAACTCGCGGGCAGCGCCCAGCAGGGCTTCGCTGTGGCTCTTGCCCGAGGCCAGCAGCTCCTGCTCCTTGCGGTAGATGTCCATGCCGGCACGGTAGATGGCCGATTCGGCGGCGTAGATGCGCACGGCCTGCTGGGCCAGCTTGTGCTGAATGGCACCGAACTTGGAGATGGGCAGCTTGAACTGCACCCGCTCGTTGGCGTACTTCACGCTCAGCGAAGCGGCCATTTTGGAAGCGCCCAGGCAGGCGGCAGCCAGCTTGATGCGGCCGATATTCAGGATGTTGAAGGCAATCAGGTGGCCCTTGCCAATCTCGCCCAGCACGTTTTCCTTCGGCACTTTGCAGTCCGACAGGAACACCTGGCGCGTGGAAGAGCCCTTGATGCCCATCTTGTGCTCCTCGTTGCCGAGGCTCAGGCCGGGGGTGTTTTTCTCCACGATAAAGCCGGTGAACTTCTCGCCGTCAATCTTGGCGAAGACCACGAACACATCGGCAAAGCCGCCGTTGGTAATCCACATTTTCTGGCCGTTCAGCACGTAGTGCTGGCCGTCTTCGGTGAGTACCGCCTTGGTTTTGGCGCCCAGCGCGTCGGAGCCCGAGCCGGGCTCGGTGAGGCAGTAGGCCCCCATCAGCTCACCCGAGGTGAGGCCGGGCAGGTACTTGGCTTTCTGCTCCTCGTTGCCGAAGTACAGAATGGGCAGCATGGCAATGCCGGTGTGGGCCGCAAAGGCTACCGGAAACGAATGGCCGCCACCCACGCCCTCGGTTACCCGCAGCGACGTGTTGAAGTCCATGTCGAGCCCGCCGTACTGCTCGGGAATGCTCACGCCGAACAAGCCCAGCTGACCGGCTTTCTCCATCAGCCCGCGCATCAGGCCTTCCTCGTGGTTGTCGAGGCGCTCCAGCAGCGGGTGCACTTCCTTGGCCACGAAGTCCAGGGCCGTTTCGTGCATCATGCGCTGCTCCTCCGAAAACTCGGCGGGCGTGAATACGTCTTGAGCGTCGGTTTCCTTGATGATGAACTCGCCGCCCTTGGGGATTTTGTTGGTTACTTCCATGGCCGTGGTGGGAAATTGAGGGGTCAAAAGTGTTCGGCTTGCCGACTATATCGAGCCGGCAAGGGCCGGCGACTGTGCGTACCGAAAGGTAATAAAAAATGTTAGGCGTGCCGACTATTTTTCGAAAAAGAAACCCCGAAAAGCCGGGGTTTCTGTCGGTTACCTTCATCAGAACAGCAAGATATTGGCTTGCGTTCTGAAAGTCAGCGGGTTTTTGCGGGCTACTTCAGCAGCTCGTAGATGCCGGCTACGCCCTGGCCGCCGCCCACGCAGGCGGTTACCATGCCGTACTTCTTGCCAGTGCGGCGCAGCTCGTCGAACAGCTGAATCGAGAGCTTGGCGCCCGAGCAGCCCAGCGGGTGGCCGAGGGCAATGGCGCCGCCGTTCACGTTGAGCTTCTCCGGGTCGATGCCCAGCTCGCGCACTACGGCAATAGACTGCGAGGCAAAGGCCTCGTTCAGCTCGATCAGGTCGATGTCGTCGAGCTTCATGCCGGCCTGCTTCAGCGCCTTCGGCACGGCCTTGATGGGGCCCATGCCCATGATGCGCGGGTCCACACCTTCAGCGGCGTAGTTGATCATGCGGGCTACCGGCTCCAGGTTCAGCTCTTTCACCATGCGCTCCGACATCACGATAACGAACGCCGCGCCGTCGGAGGTTTGGGACGAGTTGCCGGCCGTGACGGTGCCGTTCTGGGCGAACACCGGGCGCAGCTTGCCCAGAGCTTCTACCGAGGTATCGGCGCGGGGACCTTCGTCGGTATCCACCACGTAGGAGCGGGTTTTCTTCTTGCCGCTGGCCTGGTCGAGGTAGGTTTCCTCCACCGTAATCGGCACAATCTGGCTTTTGAAGCGGCCTTCCTGAATGGCACGGATGGCTTTCTGGTGCGAGTTGTAGCTGAACTCGTCCTGCTCCTGGCGCGTGATGCCGTAGTCGTTGGCCACGGCTTCGGCCGTGAGGCCCATGCCCAGGTAGTAGTCGGGGTGCTTTACCGAAAGGTTGTAGTTCGGCACCGTCTTCCACCCCACGGTGGGCACCAGGCTCATGCTTTCGGTACCACCCGCAATGATGCAGTCGGCCATACCGGCCTTGATCTTGCCCACGGCCATGGCAATGGTTTCCACGCCCGAGCCGCAGTAGCGGTTCACGATGAGGCCGGGTACGTTGATGGGCAGCGCCAGCAGCGAAATCAGGCGGCCCATCTGCAGGCCCTGCTCAGCCTCGGGTACGGCGTTGCCCACCAGCACGTCGTCGACGCGGGCAGGGTCCAGGGCCGGCACCTCTTTCATGAGGTGCTTAATTACCTCGGCGGCCAGGTCGTCGGGGCGGGTGAAGCGGAAACCACCGCGGGGCGCTTTGCCCACGGCCGTGCGGTAACCAGCTACGATATATGCTTCCATCTTGAAGTTGTCGGTTTGAAGTTGTCAGTTGTCAGGGAGGTTGCTAGCTGCCAGTTGCCGACTTAAGGTCTAACAACTGACAACCAACAACTGCTAACTACTAGTTGCGCAAGGGCTTGCCGGTGGTCAGAATGCTCTGAATGCGCTCCAGCGTTTTCCGCTCGCCGGTCAGGCTCAGGAAGGCTTCGCGCTCCAAATCCAGCAGGTACTGCTCGCTCACTTCCGTGGCTGCCGACAGGTCGCCGCCGCACATCACGTAGGCCAGCTTGTTGGCAATCTTCAGGTCGTGGTCGGAAATGTAGTTGCCCGAGCGCATAGCGTGCACGCCGGTCATGAACATGCCCAGGGCGCCGCGGCCGTGCACCTTGATGTTGGTTTTCTGGGTGGGCTGGGTGTAGCCGGCTTCCGACAGCTCGATGGCGGCGGCTTTGGCAGCCGCAATGGCGCGGTTGCCGTTTACCACCACTTCGTCGCCGCGGCGCAGGAAGCCCAGGTCGAAGGCCTCCTGGGCGGAGGTCGACACCTTGGCCATCGAAATGGTCATGAAGGTGTTGCGCAGCAGGTTGTACTCCGGCTCGCCCTCTTCGTACTTGGCGGCCGTGCGCAGCACCATTTCCTTGGTGCCGCCGCCGGCCGGAATCAGGCCCACGCCAAATTCCACCAGGCCCATGTAGGTTTCGGCCGCGGCCACCACCTTATCAGCGTGCAGGTTCAGTTCGCAGCCGCCGCCCAGCGCCAGGCCGTGCGGCACGCCTATCACCGGAATGCTGGAGTAGCGCATGCGCATCATGGCGTTCTGGAACTGCCGGATCATCATGTTAATCTCGTCGTACTCCTGGTCCAGGGCGTACATGTACACCAGACCCAGGTTGGCACCGGCCGAGAAGTTGGCGGCGTCGTTGCCGACTACCAAGCCGCGGTAGCCCTGTTCGGCCAAATCCACGCCTTTCAGCAGGCCCTGAATTACGTCGGAGCCCAGCGTGTTCATTTTGCTGTGGAACTCCACGTTCAGGATACCGTCGCCGAGGTCGAGCACCGAGGCGCCGGCGTTTTTCCACAGCACCTTGCCCGAAGCGCGCAGGTTGTCGAGGATGATGAAGTTCTCGACGCCCGGAATCGGCTGGTAGCTCTTCGATTCCACGTCGTAGAACTGCTTCACGCCCTGTTCGCTCACCTTGTAGAAGGCGGTGTGGCCGGCGGCCAGCATTTCCGTTACCCAGGGGGCAATCTGCTTGCCTTCGGCTTGGGCCAGCTCCACACCCTTTTGTACGCCCAAGGCGTCCCAGGTTTCAAACGGCCCCATTTCCCAGCCGAAACCGGCGCGCAGGGCATCGTCGATTTTGTAGAGCGCGTCGGTAATTTCCGGAATGCGGTTCGAGACGTAGGCAAACAAACTGCCGAAGCTCTTGCGGTAGAACTCGGCGGCTTTGTCTTTGCCGGCTACCAGCACCTTGAAGCGGTCGGCCAGCTTTTCAATGGGCTTGGTGGCTTCCAGGGTGGCAAACTTCACCTTCTGGCCGGGCTTGTACTCCAGCGTATTCAGATCGAGGGCCTGAATTTCGGACCTGCCGCCCGCGCCCTTCACTTTCTTGTAGAAGCCCTGGCCGGTTTTGTCGCCCAGCCATTTGTTTTCGCCCATCTGCTTGAGGAAGCCCGGCAGCTGGAACGCGTCCTTGGCTTCGTCGTGGGGCAGGTTCTGAGCCAGACCGTTGGCCACGTTCATGAGCGTATCGAGGCCCACCACGTCGGAGGTGCGGAAGGTGGCCGACTTGGCGTGGCCGATAACCGGCCCAGTGAGCTTATCCACTTCTTCCACCGTGAGGCCCAGCTGCTGCATGATCTGCAGCACGTCCATGATGGCAAACACGCCCACGCGGTTGGCAATGAAGGCCGGCGTGTCTTTGGCCAGTACCGTGGTTTTACCTAGGTACAGGTCGCCGTAGTGCATCAGAAAATCCACCACCGACTGGTCCGTATCGGGCGTCGGAATGATTTCCAGCAGCTTCAGGTAGCGCGGCGGGTTGAAGAAGTGCGTGCCGCAGAAGTGCTTTTTGAAATCCTCCGAGCGGCCTTCCGTCATCAGATGAATCGGAATGCCGCTGGTGTTGGAGGTAATGAGCGTGCCGGGCTTGCGGTACTGCTCCACGCGCTCGAACAGGCTTTTCTTGATATCGAGGCGCTCCACCACTACCTCAATGATCCAGTCGCAGCCGGCAATGTCCTTAAGGTTGTCGTCGAAGTTGCCGGTCTTGATGCGGGCGGCGTCCTGCTTGCGGTACAGCGGCGAGGGGTTGGCCTTTACCGCCGCGTCGAGCGAGCTGTTCACGATGCGGTTGCGCACCTGCGGCGAGTCGAGCTTGAGGCCCTTTTTCTCTTCGTCGGGCGTGAGTTCCTTCGGGGCAATGTCGAGCAGCAGCACCTGCACGCCGACGTTGGCGAAGTGGGCCGCAATGCGCGAGCCCATCACACCCGAGCCCAGTACGGCTACTTTCTTGATGGTTCGATTCATTCTCAGGGAATGGAAGAGTGAATGAGTGAATGAGCGAGTGGGAAGCAACTTTGGGCCCGCGGCTAGCCTTTCTTCTCGGCTTTCAGCGGTTTCACCTTAAAGCCCTCGTAAATGGTTTTGCCTTCGATGGCGGCGGTAATCTGGCCCACTACCCGGAAAAACACGTCGAGCTCGGCGGCCGGGATTTTCTCCCGCACCTTCTGGTTGAAGTGGCGCACCGTCTGGCGCGACACCTCCTTTTTCTTGAGGCCTTCTTCGGTGAGGAAGATGCGCACCGAGCGTTTGTCCTGGGCGTCGGCCTGCTTGTAGATCAGCCCCTTCTCCTCCATCGAGCGCAGAATGCGCGTGAGCGAGCGGGTTTCGAGGCCCAGCAGCGGGGCAATCTTGGTAGCGGGCGTGCCGTTTTCCTGATCGATGTTGAGCAGCACGAAGCCGATGCTGGTGGTAATGTCGTGCTTGGCAGCCTGCACATTGTACATGCGCGAAATGGCGTGCCACGCTACTTTGATGTTATAGTCGACGGTTTCTTCGGGTTTCATCTCGGGGGCGATGTCCGGTAAACGTACACAAATTTGTTATGCTTGCATACTAGTTTACGAAAATTTTCTGGTTCGAGTTCCTCCGCGGCCGAGCCGGCCGCTAACGGCAGCGGCCCCGCCGCAGGATTCTGCAACGGGGCCGCTTCGGAAAGCCGGACTTATTTGTACATCGCCTCGATGATATCCTGGTAGTTGGTGCTCACCACTTTGCGCTTGATGGACAGCTTGGGCGTCATTTCACCCGACTCGATGGTCCAAGCCTTGGGCAGCAGCACTTCCTTTTTCACCTGCTCCCACTGGGCGAAGCTCTGGTTGTACTTGCCCACCAGCTCGTGGTACATCTTCTGCACCTGCGGGTCCTGCACAATCTGCTCGGGCGAAGTGTAGGTTACGCCGTTGCGCTGGCACCAGGCCTGCAGCGCGTCGAAAGCCGGCACGATGAGCGCGCCGGGGAACTTCTGCCCGTCGCCCACCACCATGGCCTGCTCGATGAGCGGCGACTCTTTCAGGCGGTTTTCCAGCAGCTGCGGGGCCACATACTTGCCGCCCGAGGTCTTGAACATCTCCTTTTTGCGGTCGGTGATTTTCAGGAAGCGGCCCTTCACGAACTCGCCGATGTCGCCGGTGTGGAACCAGCCGTCGGCGTCAATGACCTCGGCCGTCAGCTCAGGCTTGTTGTAGTAGCCCTTCATCACCGACTCCGACTTGGTCAGGATTTCGCCGTCGGCGGCAATTTTCACCTCGGTATTGGCAATGATGGGGCCGACGGTGCCGATGAGGTTATTCTCGGGCTCGAAGCCCCCCACGGCAATTACCGGCGAGGTTTCCGTCAGGCCGTAGCCTTCCATTACCCGGATGTCAGCGGCCCAGAACACGCGGGCCAAGCGTGGCTGCAGCGCTCCGCCGCCCGACACGATAACGCGGATGTTGCCGCCGAGGGCTTCCTGCCACTTCGAGAAGATGAGCTTGCGGGCCAGCTTGAGCTGGGTGTTGTAGAAGAAGCCCTTGTCTTCCTGCGTGTCGTAGGTCAGGCCCAGGTTCAGGGCCCAGAAGAACAGGTTTTTCTTCACGCCCGTCAGGTCATGACCCTTGGCTACGATCTTGTCGTAGACTTTTTCCAGCAGGCGCGGCACGGTGGTGAAGATGGTGGGCTTCACCTCGCGCAGGTTGTCGGCAATGGTTTCCATGCTCTCGGCGTAGTAAATGCTCACGCCGTTGATCATGTAGAGGTAGGTCACCATCCGCTCGAAGATGTGGCAGAGCGGCAGAAAGCTCAGGGCCGTGTCGTCCTTAGTCACCGGCACAAAGGGCTGCGAGTTGCGGCAGTTGCTCAGGATGTTATTGTGGGTGAGCATCACACCCTTGGGAAAGCCGGTGGTGCCCGAGGTGTAGATGAGCGTGAGCAGATCTTCGGGTTGCACCGCGGCCTTCATGCGCTCCAGCTCGGCTTTGTCGCCGCTCTGGCCCATTTCCAGCAGCTCATCGAAGTGGCGGGCGCCGGGGATTTTGTCGAAGGTGAAGATGTTTTCGGCCGGAATGCCCTGACCCGCAATGGCGGCCTGCACCTTGTCGTACAAGTCCTGGGTCGATACCAGCACGGCTTTCACGCCCGCGTCGCCGAAGATGTACTTGTAGTCGTCGGACGTGATGGTGGGGTACATGGGCACCGACACGGCCCCGAGCTGGGCAATGCCGAAGTCAGACATGAGCCACTCGGGGCGGTTCATCGAGATGATGGCCACCTTGTCGTCTTTGCCAATGCCGATTTTGCGCAAGCCCAGGCTCACCTGCTCGGCTTTGTCGCGCAACTGCTGGGTGCTGATTTTGGCCCACTGGCCGTTCTGCTTCGAGGCCAGGCAGTCGGCTTTGGGAAAATTGGAGAGCTGGCGGGGCAGAATATCAAACGAGCGGCGAACGTCCATGCGGAGAAGGGAAACGAGGGTAAGACAGCTGAAATAAATGGATTTTTCGGCGGAAAGTCTACGAGCCCATCAAACGAGGACGAGTAGCCGGGGTTTTTAGTAGTTTTGACACAGCAGTTTTTGGGCATTTTCTCCGCTGCACCCGTTTGCCGTGAATCTGGCTTTGTTTTTCGACTCCCTGGCCGACGAGGTCCCCGCGCGGGGCGCCACCGCGCTGGGAGCCCACGTCGGCCGGTTCGTGGATACCTTCCCCGACTGGCGCGCCGCCGACCTGGCGTTGATCGGGCTGAACGAGTGGCGCGGCAGCGCGGCGGGCGCCCCCGCCCTGCCCGCCGCCGACACCGTGCGCGAACGGTTTTACGCCCTGCAGCGCGGCGCCGGCCCCTGCCGGCTGGTTGACCTGGGCAACCTGCGCAACGGCCTCACGCTGGAAGACACCTACCTGCGGCTGCGCGAAATTGTGGCCGCCCTGCTCGAGCACAACACCGTACCCATCCTTCTGGGCGGCTCCCACGACCTCGACATCGGGCAGTTTCTGGCCTACGAAACCCTGGAGCGCCCCGTGAGTTTGACCTGCATCGACGCCCGCGTGGACATGGTGGAGGACGACGACGCGCCCGCCGAGGCCAACCACCTGCGCCGGGTGCTCATGCACGAGCCCAACTTCCTGTTCAACTTCGGCCAGCTGGGCCACCAGCAGTACCTGGTGCCCACCAGTGTGCTGGCTGCCCTGGAAAAGCTGCACTTTGAAACCCTGCGCCTGGGCCAGATCCGCGACGACGTGCGCCAGGCCGAGCCGCTGCTGCGCCAGGCCGACCTGGTGAGCTTCGATCTGGCGGCGCTGCGCTGGCCCGAGTTTCCGGGCTACTCTCCGGCCTCGCCCTTCGGCCTGACGGCCGAGGAAGCCGCCCAGCTGTGCTGGTACGCGGGCCACAACGACCTGCTCACCAGCATCGGCCTCTACGGCTACCGCCCCGACCACGACCAGCACGGCCTGGCCGCCGCCACCGTGGCCACCATGCTCTGGTATTTCGTGGAGGGCTACTACCACCGCCGCCACGAAACCGACTTCCAGAGCCGCCGCTTCATTCGCTACGCCGTGGGCCTGCCCGGCAACCCCGCCAAGCTGGTATTCTACAAGGCCAAACGCACCGAGAAGTGGTGGATGGAAGTGGAAAGCCTCGCCGACCACGCCGTGCGCCGCATCGTGCCCTGCAGCTACCAGGATTACCTGCGCGCCGCCCAGGGCGACCTGCCCAACCGCTGGATCCTCACCCAAGCCCTGCTGGGTTAATTAATAATTAGTAATTCATAATTATTAATTGCTTGGACACGCCTCCGCCCCACATTCCCAGCACGGCCGATGGCACGGCCATAGCCACCACGCCGGAGTACACGGTGCACCAGCTGGCTCTGCGCAACGGCCAGGACCGGCCCGAAATCTGGTTTGCCTACCGCGGCCTGATCTACGACGTGACCCGGTCGCGGCTCTGGCGCCGGGGCAACCACTACGAGCACTGGGCTGGCCAGGACCTGACCAAGGAGCTCGACGCTGACGCTCCGCACACGGTGAACGTGCTCGATAAATTCCACGTGGTCGGCCGGCTGAAAATTGGGTAATACGTGACAGGTGACACGTAACAGGTTAGAAGAACGAACTTGTTGCCTGTCACCTGTTACGTGTCACCTCATCACCTATCTCCCCAAAAACATGAGCACTACCGAAAGTCCTTCGCAGTTCGATCACCTCGAAACCCTGCCTACTGCCCAGCTGTTGGCCGGCATCAACCAGCTCGACCAGACCGTACCGCAGGCCGTGGCCCGGGCGCTGCCGCAGCTGGAGGCATTGGTTGAGGCCACCGTGGCGCGGCTGGGAGCAGGCGGACGGCTGTTTTACATTGGGGCGGGCACCAGCGGGCGGCTGGGCATTCTGGATGCCTCGGAGTGCCCGCCCACTTTCGGCGTGCCGCACGGCCTGGTAGTGGGCCTCATTGCCGGCGGCGACACCGCCATTCGCCGGGCCGTGGAAAATGCCGAGGACGATGCCGAGCAGGCCTGGCGCGACCTGCAGGCCCACGACATCAACGAGCGGGACATCGTGGTGGGTATTGCCGCCTCGGGCCGCACGCCCTACGTGATTGGTGGGCTGCAGCAGGCGCGGGCGCACGGGCTGGCCACCGGCTGCGTGGTGTGCAACGCCGGCTCGGCAGTAGCGGCCGCGGCCGAGTTCCCGGTAGAAGTCGTTACCGGCCCCGAGTTCGTTACGGGCAGCACGCGCATGAAGGCCGGCACCGCCCAGAAGCTGGTGCTCAACATACTCACTACCGCCACTATGATTCGGCTGGGCCGGGTGAAGGGCAACAAGATGGTGGACATGCAGCTCAGCAACGCCAAGCTGGTCGACCGCGGGCAGCGCATGCTGATGGACGAGCTGGGCATCAATCAGGAGAAAGCCGCCGAGCTGCTGGAGCTGCACGGCTCGGTGCGGGCGGCCCTGGCGGCGCACCACGGGCACTAAAAGGTGCTTTCAGAGTGCTGACCAATGAGCCGCATAACCTATCGAGGCAGGGAATGGCTCCTCTGCTGATCGTGCAGAGCGTCCTCATAGTCTACCAACTGCTGGTTATGGGTTATTTCGGCACTTACGGCGGCCCCTTCATTCTGCTCGTCATGCCCATCGAAATTCCGGTCTGCTTGGGGCTACTGTGGAAGAGCGTAGCAGCCTTGCGAAGTCAAAGGCACGGGTTAGCGGCTGTTTTGGTGCTGTTTGGGCTGCCGGGCGTCTTGGCCCTGCTTGGAATTGTTTATGTGATTCTGACCAACCTGATAGCACGGGCTGCGTGAGTCGCGCAGGCGGCAGGACCAAATTGGTCTGTCCGGGCGAACAGTCTGGTAAAGTTCGGCGTTAGGA
This sequence comes from Hymenobacter sp. B81, assembly GCF_044628455.1. Taxonomy (NCBI): domain Bacteria; kingdom Pseudomonadati; phylum Bacteroidota; class Cytophagia; order Cytophagales; family Hymenobacteraceae; genus Hymenobacter; species Hymenobacter sp. B81. Next base: position 136,765 of record NZ_JBIYZW010000002.1, read on the forward strand.
AAAAGCCCGGCTTCAGTGCCGAGCTTGTATACCTAGCCTGCCTTCAGCCAGCCCTATGCATACCATCGAGCCCCACTACCACTGGATGGAGCTGTACTCCGCCTCCGAAGACCCCCGCTCGCCGCTGTTCGAGGCCGAGAACAGCATCGATTCGTTTACCCACCACGTCTACGGCTACTACATCCACCCGCAGTGGGACACGATGGAGTCGGACACGCTGTTTCTGAAAATCCTGTTCGTCGACTACGAGCAGCAGGTGGGCGTCATCGAGTTCATCGGCGAGTGGAACGACGCCATCGAAAACGACATCATGCACCTCAAGCGCAGCATCATCGACCCCATGGTGCACGAGGGCATCCGCCGCTTCATTCTTATCGGAGAAAACGTGTTCAACTTCCACGGCTCCGACGACTCATACTACGAAGAGTGGTTTGAGGACGTGGAAGACGGCTGGATTGCGGCGGTGGGCTTTCAGGACCACGTGGCCCGCGAAATGCGCCAGTACAACCTCGACTCCTACATCAACTTCGGCGGGCAGCTCGACGAGCTGCCCTGGCGCACCTACCCGCCCAAGCAGCTGGTGAGCGTGGTCGACGGGCTGCTGCAGCGCCGCCTCGGCTAACGGTGGCCCCATTAAACGCAACAGGGCTCCTCTGCCAGCAGAGGAGCCCTGTTGATTGGCCCGAAGGGCCAGGTCAGTAATTACTGAGCCGGGGTCGTAGCGGGAGCTTCGGTGGTAGCAGCCGGGGCGGTAGCGCCTTCTTCTACAGCTTCAGCGGTGGTTTCGGCCGAGTCACGTACAGCGTCAGCAGCGTTTTCCATGGCGTCAGCCTGGGCTTCGCCAGCAGCTTCTACGTTTTCAGCAGCTTGCTCGTTAGCGTTTTCGGTTTTGCTGTCGCACGAAGCAAACGAGAACGAAGCAGCGGCCAGGGCCAGGAACAGTACCTTTTTCATGGTAAGGGGTGTGGTGAAAAGTGAAATGTCTGAGTTCAGATTCGCCGCTTGACAGCGGCAAATTCAGGGGTTTATACCGGCACGGCCCGCAGGTAACCCGGGCAGCGAAAAAAATTCTGATTATTTCCTGAGCGCCCCCGAAACAGGAAGGGCTGCGACTTAACGTCGCAGCCCTTCCTGTTGGCAAACCCCAGAGGTGGAGTTACTTCTTGCGGTACACGATGCCGATGGGCACACCCGTGAAGTCGAAGTTTTCGCGCAGGCGGTTTTCGAGGTAACGCGTGTACGACTCCTTCACGTACTGCGGCAGGTTGCAGAAGAAGGCAAACACCGGGTTGTGGGTCGGAAGCTGCGTCACGTACTTGATGCGCACCATCTTGCCCTTCACCGACGGCGGCTGGTACTGCTCGATTTCGCGCAGCATTACCTCGTTGAGCTGCGAGGTCGGAATTTTCTTGCGCTTGTTGCCAAACACTTCCATCACCGTCTCGATAGCCTTGTGCACGCGCTGCTTGGTGACGGTGGAGGTGAACACGATGGGCGGGTAGCTGATGGGCGCAATCCGCTTGTAAATCTCGTCCTCAAACTCCTTGGCCGTGTTGGTTTCCTTGTTCTCAATCAGGTCCCACTTGTTCACCAGGATGACGATGCCCTTGCGGTTGCGGTCGGCCAGGCCGATGATGGCCACGTCCTGGGCCTCGATGCCGCGAGTGGCGTCGAGCATCACGATGCACACGTCCGACTCTTCCATGGCGCGCAGGGCGCGCAGGTTGGAGTAGAACTCTACGTCCTCATCCACGCGGGCTTTGCGGCGCAGGCCGGCCGTATCCACCAGGATGAACTCGTTGCCGAAGGCGTTGTAGCGGGTGTGAATGGCGTCGCGGGTGGTGCCGGCAATGTCCGTAACGATGCTGCGCTCTTCGCCCAGCAGCACGTTCACGAACGACGACTTGCCCACGTTGGGGCGGCCGATGACGGTGATGCGCGGAATGCCCGCGTCGGGGTCTTCCACGCCTTCTTCCTCGAAGTGGCTTACCACCGCGTCGAGCAGGTCGCCGGTGCCGGAGCCCGTCTGCGAGCTGATGGTGAAGATGTCGCCGATGCCGATGCCCAGGGAGTAGAACTCGCCCACGGCCTGCACGCGCTGGGCCGAGTCGGCCTTGTTGCCCACCAGGTAAATGGGCTTCTTGTTGCCGTAGCGGCGCAGCACTTCGGCAAATTCCTCGTCGAGCGGGTGCAGGCCGGCGTCCAGGTCCACCAGGAACAGGACCACGGTGGCCTCGTCGATGGCCAGCTTTACCTGGCGGCGGATGCCTTCCTCGAACACGTCGTCGGAGCCCACCACGTAGCCGCCGGTGTCAATGACGGTGAAGTACTTCCCGGTCCAGTCGCCGTAGCCGTAGTGCCGGTCGCGCGTGACGCCCGACTGGTTGTCCATGATGGCCTTCCGCTCGCCGATGAGGCGGTTAAACAGGGTGGACTTGCCCACGTTCGGGCGGCCCACAATAGCAATGGTATTTCGCATGTTGCTGACCCCAGCCGTCGGTCCGACCAATTCCGCCAGTGCCCGGGGTAGTTAAGTGAGTGTGAAGGGTCGGGACATTTATCATTGATCATTTAACATTTATAAGGCAGCATGAACGGCTGATAAATGATAAATGATCAATGATAAATGACTAATCCTGCTTGTAGCCGAAGCGGTTGAGCATTTTCGGGTCGTGGCGCCAGTTCTCGTTGACTTTGACGTGGATTTCCAGGAACACCTTTTTCTGGAAAAACTTCTCCATTTCCTCGCGCGCCCAGGTGCCCACCTTCTTGATGGCCTCGCCCTTGTTGCCGATGATGATGCCCTTCTGCGAGGCCCGCTCGGTGTAGATGATGGCCCGCATGCGGATGATGGTTTCGTCTTCCTTGAACTCCTCGATGACCACCTCGGTGCTATAGGGCACCTCTTTCTTGTAGAGCTTGAAGATTTTCTCCCGGATCATCTCCGAGGCGAAGAAACGCTCCGGTTTGTCGGTCAGCTCGTCTTTGGGGTAGAACGCCTCGTGCTCGGGCAGGCGGTCGATGATGTGGTTGAACACCTGCTCGGTGTTGAAGGCGTTTAGGGCCGAAATCGGGATGATTTCGGCGGCGTTGGGCATTTGCTCGCGCCAGTAGGCCATTTTGGCCTCCACTTCTTCCTGAGTGGCCTGGTCGATTTTGTTGATGAGCAGCAGCACCGGCACCTCCGAGCGGCGCAGGCGCTCCACCACCGGCTCCTCGTCGTGCTTTTCGTAGATGTCGGTCACGAACAAAATCACGTCGGCGTCTTCCAGCGAAGAGTACACAAACGACATCATGGCCGACTGCAGCTCGTACTTGGGCTGAATGATGCCGGGCGTGTCGGAGTACACCAGCTGAAAATCGGGGCCGTTGAGAATGCCCAGGATGCGGTGGCGCGTGGTTTGGGCCTTGCTGGTAATGATGCTCAGCCGCTCGCCCACCAGCACGTTCATCAGCGTCGACTTGCCCACGTTGGGCTTGCCGATGATGCTCACGAAGCCGGCGCGGTGCGGTTTGGGGTCGGTAGTCACGGTACAAATTCGGTTAAGGGGCACAAAGGTAGGGCTTTATGCCCGCCCGAGCAGCATGGGCTCAATCACAGGCCGTTAGGCCGCCCCTCGGCCCACCCCGGCAGCCTGCTCCAGTCGGGTCCGACCCGACCCGAGTGGGGTCGGACCCCACCGCAGTAGCCCCGGCGGCTACTGCGGTAGCAGGTGCAGCTACGGCGGTGGCCCACGCCGCGACGTGGGTAGCCGATTTGGCGGCTGTGGCGGCTAAACCAACGGCGCACGTAGCCACGGCAACGGCTGCCGCCACCGGGTTGGCTACCCAAGTGGTTAAGTTGGCGGCTGCGGCCGTTGCCGTGGCCACTGCGGTAGCGGCCGCGGCCACTGGCGCGGCACGGCGGGTCACCGTAGCCCGGTGGGCTGGGCGGTAGCTGACGAAAATCAGGCGCTTAGACGGCCCGGGGTGGCCGGGGGCAAACCATTGGCGGCGTACCTTTGTATGGCACTAGCACGCCCCCGGCGCCGATTTCTTCGCGGGGCGTTTTCCGCTCTCTATGCCCTCTACCCCTGCTTCTACCCGCGGCCGCATTGGCGTGCTGCTCGTGAACCTCGGTACGCCCGACTCGCCCCGCACCCCGGACGTGCGCCGCTACCTCAACGAGTTCCTCACCGACGGCCGCGTCATCGACATGCCCGCCGCCGTGCGCTACCCGCTGTTTCAGGGCATTGTAGTGCCACTGCGCGCGCCCAAGTCGGCCAAAATTTACCAGCAGCTCTGGGACGAGCGCGGCTCTCCCCTGCTCTACCACGGCCTCGACTTGCAGAAGCTGGTGCAGGAAAAGCTGGGCCCCGACTACCTGGTGGCCTTCGGCATGCGCTACCAGAACCCCAGCATTGAAAGCGCCCTGCAGCAACTGCGCGACGCGGCCGTGGAGCGCATCATCGTGCTGCCCCTGTTTCCGCAGTACGCCGCCGCCAGTACCGGCTCGGTGCAGGAAAAGGTGATGGACATCGTGGGCAAGTGGTGGGTGGTGCCGGCCATCAACTTCATCGGCACCTTCGCCGACGACCCCGGCTTCATCAGCTCGTTTGCCGCCCTGGGCAAGGCCGAAATGGCCAGGCGCGACTACGACCACGTGGTGTTCAGCTACCACGGCATTCCCGAGCGCCACGTGCTCAAAGGCAGCCACAACGGCCACTGCAAGCTGGGCTCGTGCTGCAACCACTACAACAAAAACAACCGCTACTGCTACCGCGCCCAGTGCTTTGTCACCTCGCGCCTGCTGGCCGACGCCCTGGGCCTCGCGCCCGAGCAGTACACCGTGGCCTTCCAGAGCCGCCTGCAAAGCCGCCTGCGCGACCCGTGGCTGCAGCCCTACACCGACGAGGTGCTGAAGGAAATGCCCGCCAAAGGCATCAAAAACGTGCTGGCCTTCAGCCCCGCCTTCGTGGCCGACTGCCTGGAAACCACCATCGAGGTGGGTGAAGAGTTCAAGGAAATGTTTGAGGCGGCGGGCGGCAACCACTGGCAGCTGGTGCCCAGCCTCAACGCCCAGCCCCAGTGGGCCGACGCCGTGGTAGACCTGGTGAAGCGCCACTAGCCCCGGTTGTTTCAACAAAAAGCGCCCGGCCGGCAACGCGTACCGATTGGGTACGCGTTGCCGGCCGGGCTGTTTTCGGCAGGGCAAGGTAGAGACGCATACTTGCGTCTAGTCGTTGAACGCCCCCGCATGGGATGACGCCCCAGACGATTCTCACGCGGCGCGGACGCGGAGACGCAAATATGCGTCTCTACATCGGCCACGGCGTTCCGGCGGCTCAGCTCAGGGGCGGGCCGCCTTCCAGCCGCCGCATCGAGGCCTGGTCGACCGGGCGGCGGCGGTGGTAGAAGTGGTCTTCGTCGTAGGAAGTGCCGGCGTAGAAGGGAGCGGCCCCGCCGGTAGGCACGGGCAGGCGCAGGGCCTGCAGCATGGCCTCCTCGAAGGCGCGGCTGATGAAGATGTCGCGGTAGGGCGGGTAGTCGAGCACGGAGTTGCGGTCGAGGGCGGGCACGAACACGTTGTCGTCGTCGTCGTCGAGGGCCGCCGCGCCGATGGGAATGAGCACGTGCCGCTCGTCGCCGGAAGGCAGCAGGCCGCGGTCGAGCGTCACGTCGAGGTAGCGCACCTTCAGGGCCTGGGGGTCCACAATCAGCTCGTGCACCCGGCCGAACGGCTGGCCGTCGAGGCCGCGCACGGCCCAGCCGCGCACGTCGGGGCTGCCATCGGCTACTTCAAAATCGGTCAGGTCGCGCAGGCGCGTCAGGTGCGTGCCGTCGGCCGCGGCGCCGGAAGTGGGTTCCATAGTCGGGAAAAGGTTGGGAGTGAAATCAGGCGGCGGGCTTTTCCAGCACCCGCAGCACGTTGGCGGCCTGCTGAAAAAACGCCTGGGTGGCCTGCTGATCGGCGGGCGTTTCGGTGCGGCCGCTGAGCTGGGTGGCCTGCTCGCGCAGCTTGCTCACTTCGCCCTCCAGCGTGGAGTAGCCGCGCTGCTGCATGGCCCGCATCAAATCGGCCGCGGCCACCAGGCCGGGGCGCAAACTGGCGTTGGGCTCGTCGAGGCGGCTGGTGGCGCTGGTCAGATCGTCGCGCTTTTCGGCCACGGCGGCATCGCGCAGGTCGCCGCGGTCGGCCAGGGCCACCAGCACGGTGCTCAGCATCCCCAGCCCGCGGCGGGCGTAGCCGGGCGCTGCCGGGTCGTCGGCCACGAAGGCGTAGAAGTCGGCCGGGGCTGCGCCCTCGGTGGGCGCCGCGGCTGCCGGGTCGGCGTCACCTGCCAGCGCGTCGGTGTCAGCCTCGGGACGGGCGGCGTCTTCGGGCACGGCTACCTGCTCGGTGGGGGCATTTTCGGTAGGCGCTGTGCGGGAATCTTCGCGCAGCAGGTACCAGGCGGCCAGCGCCAGCAACGCCAGCACGGGCAGCAGAATCAGCCAGGGGCTGACGGATTTTTTCTTGCGTTGGATGTTGATGTCGGCCATAATGCGGGAAAGGCAGGTGCAAAATCCTTACGGGGCAGGCCGCAAATAAGGTACATTGGCCGTAGATGCTGCGCCGGGGCTTGCCCGGTGCCCCCTCAGCCCCCGCTGCTATGCGTCCTCCCGACTTTATTCTGGCCGAGCTGCAGGCCCGCGGTCTGCTGCCCGAAGCCCAGGCCACGGCCATTGCCGCCGACGAGGCCCGCCGCCCCTTTTCGTTGCACTACGAGCTGCGCTTGCTCTTGTACGTGGGCATTCTGCTGCTCAGCGGCGGCCTGGGCGTGCTCATCTACCAGCACCTCGACGAGCTGGGCCACGGCGTGGTGGTGGCCGGCATTGCCCTGCTGATGCTGGCCGCCTTCGGCTACGCGTGGCACCGCCGGCAGCCCTTCACCTGGGCCGAAGCACCCCGCGCCGGCTTTCTGCCCGACTACTCGCTGCTGCTGGGCTGCCTGCTGTTCGTGACCCTGGAAACCTACCTGCAGGTGCAGTACCAGCTGTTCGGCACGCGCTACGGGCTGGCCGTGGTGCTGCCTGCGGTGCTGTTTCTGCTGCTGGCCTACCGCTTCGACCACCGCGGCGTGCTGGCCATGGGCATCACGGCGCTGGCCTCGTGGCTGGGCGTTACGGTGCAGCCGGTGTCGGCCTTCGCGGCCAATGATTTCTTTACCTCGCACCTGAGCGTGACGGCCATTCTGCTGGGCCTGGGGCTGATGCTGGCAGGACTGGCCTCGGAGCGCCTAGACCGCAAGGCGCACTTTGCCTTCACCTACCTCTCCTTGGGCAGCAACCTGTTGCTCATCGCGGCCACGGCCTCCCTGCTCGACTTCACGCCGCAGGGCGGGTTTTCGCCCTGGCTGCTGGTGCCGCTGATTCTGCTGGTATGCGCGGCCCTGGTGTGGTACGCCCGCCGCACCCACTCCTACCTGTTTCTGCTGATGGGCGTGGGCTACGGCTACGTGGTGGTTACCTACCTGCTGTTTCGTCTGCTGGCCCTGGCCGAAGACGACTCGCCCTACTGGCTCATGATTTACTACTTCCCGCTGTCGGCGGCCGGCGTAGTGTGGTTCCTGATCAACCTTAAGAAGATTCTGCGCCTGCGATGAACCTGCACGCCTACCCCCTGGCCTGGACCCGGCACGAAGCCGTGCGGGCCGCCGCCACGCGCTGGCAGCGGCGCGGCCTGCTCTCCGCCGAACAACTGCAGGCCATCGAGGCCGCCTACCCGCTCGACTTCTACCGCCCGCACCTGCTGCTGCGCATCGGTTTGTTCATCTTCACCATCTTCGGGGCTTCGTTCGGGGCCGGGCTGCTGGGCATCATGTTTCAGGCCAACGTCATCGTCACCCTGGTGCTGGGCATTGCGGCCGGTGTGCTGGTGCTCGAGCGGCTGTTTATCCGCGACAAGCGCCTCTACCACGCCGGGGCCGACAACGCCCTGCTCTACCTGGTGCTGCTGGGGGCGGTCGGGCTCATTGGCTACGTGGTGTTTGAAGCCACCGCGCCGGCCGGGGCCGACACGGGCCTGGGCAGCCCGCGCCTGCTGCTGGTGCTGCTGCTCGTGCTGGTGGTGCTGCTGCTGGCCACCCTGCGCTACGCCGACCGCCTGGTAGCCGTGGTTATGCTGCTGACTTTCCTGCTGACGGTGACTAACCTCTGCTTGCGGCTGCCCGGCGGCACCCTGCTGCTGCCGTTTGCCCTGCTGCTGACTTCGGCCGGCGCCTACCGCGTAGTGGCCGCGCGGCTGCGGCAGTCCCGCTACCTCTACTACCACCGCTGCCTGCACTGGCTGAAGGCACTGACTTTGCTCACGGCCTACCTGTCGGTGAACTACCTGGTGGTGCGCGAGGGCCACGCCGCGCTGCAGGAGTTGCCCGGTCCGTCGCGGCAGATTCCGCTGGCGCCGCTGTTTTACCTGACCACCGCCGGCATCCCGCTGCTGTACCTGGTTTACGGCCTGCTCCGCCCCGACCGCAGCTGGCTGTGGCTGGGGCTGCTCACGGCGGCGCTGTCGGTGTACACCCTGCGCCACTACCGCAGCGTGCTGCCGCCCGAAACCGCCGCCGTGCTGGCCGGGGCGGCGCTTACCGCCTTCGCCGCCGCTACTACTTGGTACCTGCGGCGAGGCCGCCACGGCCTGACCTCCGCGGCCGATGATGCCCAGGAGCCGCCCGTCAACCTGGAGTCGTTGGTGGTAGCCCAGACCGCGCCCTCGGTAGGCCAGGCGCCCGCTCCCGGCTTCCAGTTCGGCGGCGGCCACTCGGGTGGCGGCGGCGCCGACGGCAGCTACTAAGCCTCTGATGTAGCAGCACCTTGCAGCACGACTGTAGCGCAAACTTGTCGTTCGCGGGCCGGCACGACCTTATCGTGCCGTGACCCTCGGCCACTGCACGGGTAACCCGTGCGTCAACGAAGTGGGCGCGATACTTCATGGGGCGGACACCGGATCAGGCACCACGTCCTTGCGGTATCCTTGCTTAGGGTCGCCTACTTAACGGTGCCGCCGACTGCCGACCAGCGTATGCAGCCGCTGATTTCCTGCGCGGTATTTGAAAATGAGACGAAATACCGCGCAGGTTGTCGTTTTATTTCTGCGCGGTATTATTAATTTCAACAGCATACCGCGCAATCATCTGATTTTCTGCTATGCCCCGCCGTGCTGCTCCGTCTGCCTCGCTAATAGGCCGCCTCCTGGCTTGGTTTGGTCTGCGACAGGATCAACTGGCTGTGTATTTGGGAATCAGTCCCTCGCTGTTGCGCGACCTGGCCACCCAGCGTCGCCCCATCACCTACCCCGTGATGGTAGCCCTGGGGCCGCTGCTGCGGCACCTGCCGCCGCCCGAAGTGGTTGCCGCCCCGCCTGACCCCGATGCGCCCCTGCCGCCGGCTACGCCCGCGCCCGACGCGGCCGACCTCGACTTCCGCCGCCGCGAGTGCCTGCACCGGGCCGCCCGGCTGCTGGGCGAAGCCCAGCAGCTGGCCGGCCGCGCCCACGTGGCCGCCCGCTGGGCCGCCGCCCTGCCCCACTTGCTGCCGCCCGAACCCGGCGCCGCCCCGCCCGACACCCCGGCCGGGCAGGCGCTGGCCGCCGCCCTGGCCCTGGCCGCCGACCCCCTCGACCCCAGCTGCGCCGAAGCCCACGCCCTTTGGCTGCGGAGCTGGCTGCGGCACCGCGCCCGGCCCCTGTCGGCCGACGAGGCCACGCGCTACCACCGCCTGCTCGCCCAGGCCGCCGGCTTGCAGGCCGAAGCCGCGGCCCTGGCCGCCGCCCTGCCAGCCCCGGTTCCGGCAGGCTGAACCGGGTACGCCCCTTCCCATTCCGCCTGCCCCATCAGCAAACCGCCCCGCGTCGGAGTCACGACGCGGGGCGGCTTGCTGATGGGGTTGACGAGTCTGGCTAGGCCGGTACGCGGCGGTACATCTTGGCCAGCTGGGCCACGGCGTAGTCCACTTCGTCGGCGGTGTTGTACTTGCTCATGGAGAAGCGGATAGCGCCGCGGCTGGGGTCGCAGCCCAGGGCCGTGAGCACGTGCGAGCCGATGTTGGAGCCGCTGGTGCAGGCCGAGCCGCCCGAGGCCGAAACGTGGTTGATGTCGAGGTTGAAGAGCAGCATCTCGTTCATGTCCGAGGCCGGCAGACTCACGCTCAGCACGGTGTAGAGGCTCTGGTCGGCCTCGGCCGAGAGGCCATTGAACTGCACGTCGTCGATTTCGGCGCGCAGCCGCTCGATGAATCTATTTTTCAGCCCCTGAATGTGCTGCTGGTGCTCGGCCATGTCGCGGTAGGCAATTTCCAGGGCCTTGGCCAGGCCCACGATGCCGTACACGTTTTCGGTGCCGGCGCGCACGTTGCGCTCCTGCGAGCCGCCGTGGATGAGGGGCTGCACCTGCACCTCGCCGTTGCAAAACAAAAAGCCCACGCCCTTGGGGCCGTGGAACTTGTGGGCCGACCCGACCAGGAAATGGCTGCCCAGCGCCCGCACGTCGTGGCGGTAGTGGCCCATGGTCTGCACGGTGTCGGTATGGAAGATGGCGCCGTGGGCCCGACAAAGCCCACCGATGGCCTGGATGTCGTTGAGGTTGCCGATTTCGTTGTTGCCGTGCATCAAGCTCACGAACGAGCGGGTGTGGGTGCCCAGCAGTTCCTCGAGGTGAGCCAGGTCGAGGCGGCCGCGCTCGTCGTGGCGCACGAAGCTCAGCTCGATTTCCCCGCTTTTGTGCAGGGCCTCCAGCGTGTGCAGCACCGCGTGGTGCTCCAGCTTGCTGGTGATGGCGTGCTTGAGGCCCAGGGTGCGGATGGAGCCGAAGGCGGCGTAGTTGTCGGCCTCAGTACCGCCCGAGGTAAAGCTGATTTCGGCCGGGGCCGCGTTCAGCAGGTGGGCAATGGTCTTGCGCGCATTCTCGATGGCGGCCCGCACCTTGCGGCCGTGGCCGTGAATGGAGCTGGGGTTGCCGAAATGCTCGCGCAGAAACGGCAGCATGGCGTCCAGCACCTCCGGGTCGAGGGGCGTGGTGGCGGCGTTGTCGAAGTAAACCGAAGTGGGGGTGGAGGTCGGCGTCATGCGCGGCGCGTTGGGTGGAGGCTGCAAAAATAACGGATTGCCGGCAGCCAGCCTTTCGCCCTGCCCAACAATGCCTTCCGTTCGCCAACTAAGCCGCCGGCCCCTGCGCGGTGGTGGTGGCAACCGGGCTTAAACGAAGTGGAGCCCCGGCTTCAAGCCGGGGCTCCACTAAAGCCTTAACTGTCGGCTTCGAAATCCGGGAACCGCAGGAAGGCGTGGCCAAATCCGGACGGATCAGTGATTAGCCTTTGGCGGAAATGATTTCCTTGATGTCGCCGATGATTTTCTGGGCCAGGTGGTCGGCCGTGGCGTTGGAGTCCGACTCGGCGTAGATGCGGATGATGGGCTCGGTGTTGGACTTGCGCAGGTGCACCCACTCCTTGTCGAACTCAATCTTCACCCCGTCGATGGTGTTGACCGGCTGCTTGGCGTAGCGCTTCTCCATCTGCTCCAATACCTGGTCGGTGTTGATGTCGGGCGTCAGCTCGATCTTGTTCTTCGAAATGAAGTAGCTGGGGTATGAGGCCCGCAGGCGCGTCATGGTCAGGCCCGACTTGGCCAGGTGCGTCAGAAACAGGGCAATGCCCACCAGCGCGTCGCGGCCGTAGTGCAGCTCGGGGTAGATGATGCCGCCGTTGCCCTCGCCGCCGATGACGGCGTTGGTCTGCTTCATCATGGTCACCACGTTCACCTCGCCCACCGCCGCCGCCGCGTACTGGCCGCCGTGCTTCTCGGTCACGTCGCGCAGGGCGCGGGTGCTGCTCAGGTTGCTCACCGTGTTGCCGCCGCCCTGGGCTTTCAGGATGTAGTCGGCCACGGCCACCAGGGTGTACTCCTCGCCGAACATGGTCCCGTCCTCGTTGATGAGGGCCAGGCGGTCCACGTCAGGGTCGACCACGATGCCCAGATCGAAGGAGCCTTTCTCGAGCACCTTGGCAATGTCGCGCAGGTTTTCGGGCAGGGGCTCGGGGTTGTGGGCAAAGTCGCCGGTGGGTTCACAGAACAGCTTTTCCACCGTGGTTACGCCCAGGGCCTCCAGCAGCTGCGGCACGGCAAAGCCCCCCGAGGAGTTCACCGCGTCGACCACCACCCGGAAGTTCTTGGCGCGGATGGCCTCCACGTCGACCAGCGGCAAAGCCAGAATGGCCTTGATGTGCTCGTGCAGGAATTCCGCATCGGTGCTGTGCTGCCCCAGCTGGCCCACGGGGGCGAAGTCGAAGGCCTCCTGCTCGGCCAGCTGCAGTACCAGCTTGCCGTCGGCGTCGGAAATGAACTCGCCGTGCTGGTTGAGCAGCTTCAGCGCGTTCCACTGTTTGGGGTTGTGCGAGGCGGTGAGAATGATGCCGCCGATGGCTTTCTTGGCCGGTACGGCCATTTCCACGGTGGGCGTGGTGCTCAGGCCCAGGTCGACCACGTCGATTCCCAGCCCCTGCAGGGTGCCCACCACCAGCTTGCTGACCATGTCGCCCGAAAGGCGGGCGTCGCGGCCCACTAAGATGGTGCGGGTGCTGCCGGCGGCCGGAGCCTGTTGCAGGGCCCAGGTGCCGAAGGCCGCCGTGAATTTCACAACGTCGATGGGCGTAAGCGCCTCACCGGCGGCCCCGCCGATGGTGCCGCGGATGCCCGAAATGGATTTGATTAGTGCCACAATTCACGATTTTTCAGGGGGCAAAAGTAGCGAATACCCCGCGCCCCACCTATTGGGTGCGCCGCCCGCGCCGCGGGCTTCGGGCAAGGCGCCGTATATTTGACCATCATGGATTACCTCTCCGCGAACCGCCGCCCCGAACAACTGGCCGCTTTTGGCCGGCTGCTCGACGTGCTCGACCGCCTGCGCGCCGAATGTCCCTGGGACCGGAAGCAGACCATGTCGAGCCTGCGCCACCTGACCATCGAAGAAACCTACGAGCTGAGCGACGCCATCCTGCGCAACGACCTGCCCGACGTTCGCAAGGAGCTGGGCGACGTGCTGCTGCATATGGTGTTCTACGCCCGCATCGCCAGCGAAACCGGCCAGTTCGACATTGCTGACGTGCTTCACGCCCAGTGCGAAAAGCTTATTCACCGCCACCCCCACATCTACGGCGACGTGGAAGTGAGCAGCGAGGAAGACGTCAAGCGCAACTGGGAGCAGCTCAAACTCAAGGAGAAAGGCAACGATTCGGTGCTGGGCGGCGTACCAGTTTCACTTCCGGCCCTGGTCAAGGCCATGCGCATCCAGGAAAAAGCCCGGGGCGCGGGCTTCGATTGGGAGCAGAAGGAGCAGGTATGGGCCAAGGTGCAGGAAGAATTGCAGGAGTTTGGGGCCGAATTCCGCGACGGGGACGTGAGCGACCCGGCGCGGGCCGCCGCCGAATTCGGCGACCTGCTGTTCTCGCTGGTCAACTTCGCGCGCTTTGCCGGCATCAACCCCGAAGAGGCGCTGGAACACACCAACCGCAAATTCATCCGCCGTTTTCAGTACCTCGAAACCGAGGTAGCGCGCAGTGGCCGGTTGCTGCCCGACCTCACCCTGGCGGAAATGGACCGCTACTGGGAAGAAGCCAAACGCCTGCCCGCCGACGGCTCCCGCTGAGCTTCACCGAAATAGCCTTTTTTCGAGTCCGACACGGTTTTAACGCGTTTAAAGCCATTTTTAATTTGGCGGCGCCAAGCCTTTTGTTTAGGTTTGCCAAGGATAGTCCGACTGCGGACGGAGGCCCCGCGCACGAGCAGACCTATGACCTTGGCTCTTTTTTCGGCCAAAACGTAGGGTGAGCGGGGCTCCGCTGTCTTAGGGCCATCCGCTTTTGCGTTTTTCACCCCCCATTCAACATTTTCACCAACCAACCTCCCGCTTAATTTCCGGAACAATGGAACAAAAGAATGCCATGAACAAGCCCGCAGCAGCTGCCCGGCCCGCTGCCCCTGCCGCGCCGAAAAGCGAAGCAAAAGGCGGTTCGGCGCTGGCCGCTATCGTTATTCCGCTGGCTCTCGTCATTAGCTACGTGGTATGGAAATTCGTCTTGGGTGACGCCAGCCACTTCCAGGGCGGTGACAACCACAACAACCCGCTGCCCGGCGACTACCTTGGCATCGTGTACAAGGGCGGTATCATCGTACCGGTCCTGATGTCGATGTTCCTCATCGTAATCACCTTCTCGATTGAGCGCTTCCTGACCATCGGTCGGGCCAAAGGCACCAAGAGCATCGAGAGCTTTGTGCGCACCGTGCGTCAGAAGCTGAATGTGAACGACATCACCGGTGCCATTGCCGCCTGCGACCAGCAGCGTGGTTCGGTAGCCAACGTAGTGAAGTCGGGCCTGCTGAAGTACCAGGAAATGGCCCGCGAGCGGGGCATGGACAAAGACCAGAAAATCCTGGCTATCCAGAAGGAAATCGAGGAATCGACCGCCCTGGAACTGCCCATGCTGGAGAAAAACCTGGTTATCATCTCCACCCTGGCTTCGGTTGCTACCCTGGTAGGTCTGCTCGGTACCGTATTCGGTATGATCAACGCCTTCGCCGCTCTGGCCAACGCCGGTGCACCCGATGCCGTAGGTCTGGCCAACGGTATTTCGGAAGCTCTGATCAACACGGCTCTGGGTATCTTGACCTCGGCCATTGCCATCATCGCCTACAACTTCTTCACCAGCAAAATTGACGAGCTGACCTACAGCATCGACGAGGCTGGCTTCAGCATCATCCAGACCTTTGCTTCGCAGCATGGCGACAGCGGCGTACAAAACGGCACGGTGTAAACTAAACACCAAGCCGCGTACGTTACTGAATCAAAGAACCCTTTGACTAGCCAGAAATGCCCAAAGTAAAACCCCACAGACTGTCACCGTCGTTGGACATGACCCCGATGGTGGACTTGGCCTTCTTGCTGGTGACTTTCTTCATGCTCACCGCAACGCCGACCGAAGACACGGCCGTGGTGATTGACACGCCGTCGTCGGTTTCGGAGAAGCTGCTGCCGGAGACGGGGGTGCTCACGCTGAGCATCGACAAGGATAAGCGGGTGTTTTTCAGCACCGAGTCGCAACAGGTCAAGATCAAGGCCCTGGAAACGGTGGGTGCCAAGTACGGCGCCAGCTTCTCGGACCGCCAGAAAAAGCAGTTCGCCCTCATGCCTGATTTCGGCCTGCCCGTGCAGCGCCTGGGCCAGTTTCTGGACCTGACGCCCACCGAGCGCAAGCAGGTGAAGCAGGACGGCATCCCGACCGACTCGCTCAACAACCAGCTTATCGAGTGGGTACTGGCCGCCCGCAGCGCCAACATCAGCGTGCTGGGCAAGCCGCCCTACATCGCCATCAAAGGCGACGGCGCGACCGATGTACCCGCGGTGAAGAACGTCATCAAGATTCTGCAGGAGAAGAACATGAACCGCTTCTACCTCATCACCGACAAGGAAATGAATCCTAACGCGGTGGCTAGCAAATAATCGACATGGCAGAAATTCAACAACAAGCCGACTCCGGCAAAGGCGGGAAGAAGCGGGCCAAGAAAATGTCGACCAAGATCGACATGACCCCGATGGTGGACTTGGCCTTTCTGCTCCTGACGTTCTTCATGCTCACCACGACGTTTGCCAAGCCCAGCGCGATGCAGATTTCGATGCCGGTGAAGCCGAAGCCGGAGGACGAACAAACCGAGCTTAAAGCCTCGCTGGCCTTCACGGTTCTGCTCGGCGAAAACAACAAGCTCTACTACTACGAAGGCCTGCTGGACCAAAGCGTAAAGCCGGAACTCAAGGCTTCGGACTACTCGGCCAACGGCATCCGTAAGGTGCTGCTCGAGCGCCGCGCCCGGCAGCCCGAAACGGTGGTGCTGATCAAGCCGGAGGACAAGTCGAACTACAAGAACATGGTGGATATCCTCGACGAGATGACCATTACCAGCCAGAAGAAATATGCGCTGGTGGACATCACGAAGGAGGATTCGGACCTGATTAAATCTTCTGGCTTATGATGGATAACGCCCAACTGGCTCGGGCAAGCTTCGAAGACATCGTTTTCGAAGGCAGAAATAAAGCGTATGGCGCTTACGTACTGCGCAGGCTGTACAACAAGCACATCACGCGGGCCTTTCTGGTAGCCTCCATTCTTTTCCTGCTCATGGTAGGCGGCCCGCTGATTGCGCGCTTCCTCACCCCGAAGGAAGTGGTGGAGAAGCCCAAGTTCGACACCGAAGTGGTGCTGGAGGCGCCGCCCCTGGACAAGGACACGCCGCCCCCCCCGCCCCCGCCCCCCACGGCTCCGCCGCCCCCCCCACCCAAGCTTTCCACCATTAAATTCACTCCCCCCGTCGTGAAGAAAGACGAGGAAGTGCGCAAGGTGGAAGACATTCCCGACCAGGAAGAACTGGAAGACAAGGTGGTGGCCACCAAAACCGTGGAAGGCAACACCAACACCGTAATTGACCTGAGCGGCCTCGACGGCGAAGGCGACAAGGTGGTAGAAGAAGTAGTGGAGCAGAAGGTCTACACCTACGTAGAGCAGATGCCCACCCCTCCCGGCGGCATGGAAGGCCTGATGCAATACCTCGGTAAAAACATCAAGTACCCCTCGCTGGCTTTGCGCAACCAGGTTGAAGGCAAAGTATTCGTGAACTTCGTAGTGGGCCCCAGCGGCCAGATTACGGATGTGAAAGTGACCAAAGGCATTGGTTCGGGCTGCGACGAAGAAGCAGTTCGCGTAATCAAGAACATGCCGGCTTGGGCACCGGGTAAGCAGAACGGCCGCGCCGTGAGCGTATCCTACACGGTACCGGTGACCTTCACCATTCGCTAAGCACTTTGCCCCGACTTGCTCGGGATTGATTTAACCCGGATTGGGCCTCGTGCCCGGTCCGGGTTTTTTCGTGGCCGATAGGCGAAATATTTTTCATTCGCCGCATACGCCGCCATATCAGCCCGGCGTTTTCCGGTTGAAAATCAGGCCAGCGCGGGGTAGGCAGGGCAGTTGGCGGCCGGTTTGGGAGTGCCTTGTTCCACCTAACTCCGCGTGCCATGCCTACCACCAACCTTCACTCCGCCCCGGCTTCTCTCGACGACATCGTATTTGAGGGCCGCAACAAAGCCTACGGTGCCTACCAGCTGCGGCAGGCCTACCATCGCCACCTGCAGCGCGCTGTGCTCGGCGCCCTCGGTCTGCTGACCTTGCTGCTGCTGGCCGTATTTGCCCGGCAGTATTTCGTTGCCGACACGGTGGTGGCCCCAGCTTTTGAACCCGAAGGCACCCTGGTCAAGCTGATAGATGTGCCGCTGCCCAAGCCGGCTCAGCCGGTAGCTACCGTGGCCCCCGCTCCCGCCGCGGCCCCCGAGGTCCCGACCCGCGTGGTCGAGGACGCCAAAGCGCGGATTCGCCCCGCAACCCCGGCCGTGGAACCTATGACCGCCCCCATCGATGGCCTCCCCACCGGTACCGGCACGGCTCCATCGGTAGTTATTGGGAGCGGCACGGGCGACAGCGGGACCGTAGGGACAGGGGTGACCGTGCCGGCTGTTATTCCGGCCCCTACCAAAACGGGACCTTTCTTGTCGGTAGAAGTGATGCCGGAGTTTACCGGCGGGCAGCAGGCCCTGATGCAGTACCTGCGCAAAAACCTGCGCTACCCGCCCCGGGCCCTGGCCGAGCAGGTTGAAGGCAAGGTGTTCGTCTCGTTTACCGTGAGTGCGGCCGGCAGCATTACCGACGTGGAAATCCTGAAGGGCCTGGGCTACGGCACCGATGAAGAGGCCCAGCGCGTCATCAGCAACATGCCCCGCTGGGAGCCGGGCCGGCAGAACGGCAACCCGGTAGCTGTGCGCTACACCTTGCCCATCACCTTCCACTTCTCGCGCTAGCCGCCCACCGGCCGTTCTACCCGCAGTATCCTCAGCCACCGCTGCCCGGAACCCGCTTCCGGCCGGCGGTGGCTGCGTCGTTAGCAGCCCCGCTGGGCGCAGCCATTACGGTCACTGAACAAACCCACTACTTTTACGCGTTAAAGCTCTTCAACCTGACTTTTTCTGTCATGCTCGACACCAACGCCGATGAGCGCATCGGCCAGCGCCCGGCTCAGCGGGTGATGCGCTACTTTACCCTGCTCATGGCCTTGGTATACATGGGCCTGGGTGTGTTCCTGTTCATGGCGCCCGATGGCATGCTCACGCTGTCACGCACGCCCCGCCAGATTGTGGGCGGTCTGTTCGTCCTCTACGGTTTGGTTAGATTTGTTCGCATCATCCGTCAGCCTTCCCGCTCCCGTCCATCATGAATGTACTTCGCGTCAACCGGCTGCTGCTGGGTTTTGGAGTTGTCTGCTCGCTTGCCACGGGGGCTAGCCTGCTTAGTGGCTGCGGCAACGGCTCCGGCCCGGGAGCCGTTGCCCTGGACACGCCCACCAGCGGCAGCATCCGCATCAGCGTGGACGCCACTTTCGAGCCCATCCTGAAGTCGCACGTCGACACCTTCGAGAAGATTTACACCGCCGCCAAGATCCGCACGGCCTACAAGCCCGAGCAAGATGTGATGCGCGACCTGCTCAACGACAGCGTACGGGCCGTAGTGGTAGCGCGGCAGCTCACCGATGAGGAGCGCGGCTACTTCGACCGGCTCAAGATTGTGCCCCGCACCGCCCACGTAGCCACCGACGGCCTGGCCGTGCTGGTGAACCCGGCCAATCCCGACACCATGCTCACGATGGGCCAGCTGCGCGACATCTTCACCGGCCGCAAAACCCAGTGGAGTCAGGTCAGTGGTAAAGCCGGCAAGCTGGGCGCCATCAGCGTGGTTTTCGACCAGAACCGCTCCAGCACGGCCCGCTACGTGCAGGACAGCGTGACGCGCGGCGCGGCCCTGGCCAAGGAGGTATTTGCCAGCGAGTCGAACCCCAAGCTCATTGAGTACGTAGCTTCGCATCCGAACGCAATTGGCGTCATTGGCGTTAACTGGATCAGCGACATGGACGATGCCCAGGCGCAGAGCTTTCGGCGTCAGGTGCGGGTAGTGGGTGTGAGCCGCTCGGAGTCGCCTGCTTCCGCCGACGATTACGTGCAACCCTACCAGGCTTACCTGGCCACCAAAGCCTACCCCCTGCGCCGTAACGTTTACATCGTCAGCCGCGAGGCCCGCGCCGGACTTGGCACCGGGTTTGCATCCTTTGTTGCGGGCAACCAAGGCCAGCTGATTTTCCTGAAGGCCGGGCTGATGCCCGCCACCGGCCAGGTCCGGCTGATTCAGGCCAACCCCTAGGGGAAAGCCGCCGCTCAGATTTGTCTCTCATTCATTCACTCACCTTTTCCACATGAACACTAAGCCCTGGAATTTCACTTTCCTCGTTGCTTTTTCGCTTGCTGGCCCGGCCGCTTTCGCGCAGAACGTGCAGAGCGCGCAGAAGGCTATTGAATTGGAGCGTTACAGTGAAGCCAAGCGCAGCCTGCTCGCGCAAAGCACCAACCCCGATGCCGCGTTCGAGCTGGGCCGCCTGTACCAGAAACAAGCCAAGGCCGACTCGGCCGCTTACTTCTTCAACCAGGCTTCGGTCGACCCCAAGTCGCCCAAGTCGATGGTAGCTGCCGGCCGGGCGTTCCTGGCCCAGGGCAAGCGCGTGGATGCCGAAATTCAGTTCGACAACGCTGTGAAAGCCTCCAAGGGCAAGGACGCCCAGATCCTGGCCGCTATCGGCAAGGCCTACGCCGAGTCGGACGTGAAGGAAAACCAGAAAGGCATCGACTACCTGAACCAGGCCCTGAAGGTGAACAAGAAGGACGACGCCGCCATGTTGGTGTCGTTGGGTGACATACTGCAGAACCGCGAAAACGGCGGCGGCGACGCCATGAACGCCTACGACCGCGCCCTGCGGGCCGACCCTAACTACCTGCCGGCTTACTACCGCAAGGGCCAGCTCAACGTTCGTTCGCGTAACGGCGGTGAGGCCCTGAGCAACTTCGAGAAGGTAGCGCAGATGGACCCCAACTTTGCCCCGGTATACCGCGACATGGCCGAGCTGTACTACTACGCCGGCAAGTACGACCAGGCTTCGTCTACGATGAAGAAGTACACCGACATGTCGGAGAAGTCGCCCAACACCCAGGCGACCTACGCGGCCTTCCTGTACCTGAACAAAAAGTACCCCGAGGCGCTGACTCAGATTCAGGAAGTGCTGGCCAAGGACCCGAACCACCTGACCATGAACCGCCTGCAGGCCTACACCCTGTTTGAAACGGGTCAGACCGAGCAGGCCATGGCCGAGATGGACCAGTACATGAAGCTGGCCGGCGACAAAGCCATTACCGAGGACTACGTGTACCAGGGCAAAATCCTGACCAAGGCCGGCCGCTCCGACGAAGGCATCGCCCTGATCGAGCGCGCCATCAAGGCCGACCCCTCGAAGGCAGCCGACCTGCAGAACGACCTGGCTTCGGCCTACATCCTGAAGAAGGACTACGGTAAGGCCATCAACGTTTACGAGACCAAGCTGGCGGCTAAGCCCGAGCTGGCCGACCAGGTACGCCTGGCCAACCTGTACAGCATCAACAAGCAGTACCAGCAGGCCGATAGCCTCTTCAACGTGGTACTCACCGCCCGCCCGACCTACGCCGCCGGCCACCTGCTGCGCGCTCAGGTAAACACCAACCTGGACCCCGAAACCAAGCAGGGCCTGGCCAAGCCGCACTACGAGAAGTACATCGAGCTGTCGAAAGCCGAAGGCGCTGAGCCGGACAAGTTCCGCGCCGGCCTGATTGAAGCCAACAACTACCTGGGTGTGTACAACGCGCAGAAAGGCGACAAAGCGGCTGCTCAGACGTACTTCCAGCAGGTGCTGGCCCTCGACCCGGCCAACAAGCAGGCCACCGAAGCCATGAGCATCCTGTCGGGTAAGAAAACCACCACCAAAGCCGCGGCTACCAAGGCCCCGGCCAAGCGCAAGTAGTATCCCCGCTTTCGTAAGCACTAAAAAGCCCGCGGCCATCAGGCTGCGGGCTTTTTCTGTTATCAGCCAGCTGGCAGGCTACTGCGCCTGCAGAGAATACGTTTCCCAGCGCTTCAGGGCCTGGGTGAAGTCCTCGGGCAGCTCCGTTTCAAATTGCAGCTGCTCGCCGGTGGTGGGGTGCACGAAGCCCAGCGACTTGGCGTGCAGGGCCTGCCGGGGCATTACCTCGAAGGTGCGCTCCACAAAGGCCTTGTAGGCACCCGTGCGTTGCCCATACACCACCTGGGCGCCCCCGTAGGCGGCGTCGGCAAACAAGGGGTGGCCCAGGTGCTTCATGTGCGCCCGGATCTGGTGGGTGCGGCCGGTTTCGAGGTTGCACTGCACCAGGCTCACGTAGCCGAAGCTGCGCAGCACCTTGTAGTGCGTCACGGCGTGCTTGCCCTCGGCGCTGCCCTCGGGAAACACCGTCATCAGCTTCCGGTCCTTGGGGTGGCGGCCTACGTTGCCGCGAATAGTGCCCTGCTCCTGCTTGGGCGTGCCCCACACCAGGGCCAGGTAAGTCCGCTCGATGGTGTGGTGGAAAAACTGCTGCGAGAGGTGCGTCATGGCCCACTCGGTTTTGCCGATTACCAGCAGCCCCGAGGTGTCCTTATCGATGCGGTGGACCAGGCCGGGGCGGATTTCGCCGTTTCGGCCCGTAGGCAGGTTCCGGATGTGCCAGGCGAGGCCATTAACCAGCGTACCCGTCCAGTTGCCGTAGGCGGGATGTACGACCATCCCAGCGGGCTTGTTCACCAGCAGCAGCTGCTCGTCCTCGTAGGGAATGTCCAGCGACATGGGCTCGGCCACCACTTTATCCTCGCGTGGGGGCTCGGGCAGCACCACCGTCACCACGTCGCCGGGCTTCACCTTGTAGCTCGACTTGGCCTCCTTGCCGTTTACCTGTACCGCGCCGGCCTCAATGCCGGTCTGCACCTTGGTGCGCGACACGTTGGGCAGGCGGTTGAGCAGGAACTTGTCGAGGCGCATGGGCTCCTGCCGGCCGTCGGCCTGAATGCGGTGGTGCTCGTACAGCTCGTCTTCGGCGCCGGCTTCGATGCCGTCGTCGGGCAGCAGGTCGGGGTCTAGCTCTTGCATAGCAGCGGCAACATGGGGGAAAACAGAAAGCCGGAACCCATGATAGGTCCCGGCTTCCGGATGGGGCCGAAAGGCCTTATTTCTTTTTCACTTTGGTTTTGCCAGCCGGCGCGGCCGCCGCCGGCGCGGGCGTGGCAGCGGGCTTCACCGCGGCGGGCTGGTTGTTCTGGCCGGGCGTTACGCCCATTTCCTTCAGCACCAGGTCCGAGATGTCGCCGTCTTTGGGGCCGTGCAGCAGGATGGGCGTGGTGCCGAAGCCGGCGTCGGAATTGAACACGTAGGTGTAGCCGTTCTTCTCGGCTACGGCGTCGATGGTCTTCTGCACCTTGTCGAGCACGGGCTTGAGCAGGGTCTGCTGGCGCTGCTGCACCGACTGCTCGGCGTTCTGCTGGAACTCCTGGATGGACTGCTGCAGGTTGGTCAGCTCCTTCTCCTTGTCAGCCCGCACCACGTCGCTCATGGTGGAAGCACCTTTTGTGTAGGCCTCACCCTTGGTGCGGTACTCCGTCACCTTGGCGTCGAGCTGGTTTTTAAGCTGGGTGCTGTAGTCTTTCAGCTGCGACTCAATCTGGCGGCTTTCGGGCATCTGGCTCAGCACGTAGTCGACGTTGGTGTAGCCGATTTTCAAGGGGCCAGCAGCTGCGGTGGCCGGGGCCGTAGTCTGGGCCAGGGCAGCGGGAGCAGCGGCGAAGGAGAAGGCTGCAACAGCCAGCGCGAGGCGAAACTTGCGGGTCAGGGTCATTGGGTTGAAAAGCGTCTGGAAGAGTTTACGAAGCAAATGTACTTATTCTGGGCGGCTGCCCTTGCGCACCGGCTTGGCGGCGGGTTTGCCCGCCGGGCGCTGGTCGTCGAAAACCGGTTCGTCGGCCGTGCCGCCCGGGGTGGTGGGCGGCGTTACGCTGCGCACCGCGCCTTTCTGGCCCGGCTGGTTGCGGTCTTCGGAAGCTAAACCCAATTCCTCCATTACAAATTCCGTGTAGTCGTGGGCCGGGTTGGTGTAGAGCATGGTCAGGTCGCCCGACTTGTCGAACACGATGGCCAATTGCTTTTTCTTGGCCACCTTCTCAATGGCCTCGAACACCTGATCCTGCACCGGCTTGGTGAGTTCCTGCCGCTTCTTAAACAGTTGGCCCTCGTAGCCGAACACCCGGTTCTGGTAGGCCTTGATGTCCTGCTCCTTTTTCAGAATTTCGTCCTGGCGCTTCTTTTTCATGGCCTCGGTCAGCAGCACTTCCTCGGCCTGGTAGGTGCGGTACAGCCGGTCGAGGTCCTTTTTCTGGGCCTCCACCTCTTTCTGCCAGTTCTGCGAGAGAGTATTCAGCTCTTGCTGAGCCTGGGCGTAGGCCGGCAGCTTGCTCATCAGGAACTCCGAGTCGACGTAGCCGAACTTTTGGGCCCGGCCCGCCAGCGGCAGTAGGGCAAGCAGCCACAGCAGTGGCCCAACAAACAACAATCGTTTCATAGCCCGAAAACGCTGCGCCAGGGAGGTTTGGTGCCCTAGCGAATCTGCTGACCGATGATGAAGTGGAATTTGCTGCGGTCCTGCGAGCCGGTGCTGTTCAGGCCCGGAATCACGTTGTCGAAACCGTAGCCGTAGTCGAAGCCCAGCAGACCGAAGGCCGCCATGAAGATGCGGGCACCGACCCCAGCCGAGCGGTACAGCTTGTAGGGGTTGTAGGTGCGGTACGTATCAAAAGCATTGCCAGCTTCGGCGAAGCCCAGCACATAAACCGTGGCCGCCGGGTTCAGCGACACGGGGTAGCGCATTTCCATCACAAACTTGTTGTAGGCAATACCGCCGCTTTCGTTCTGGCGGGCCGTGGGAATGGCGAAGGCGTCGTTGGGGTCGTCGTAGCCGCGCAGGCCCACAAATTCGGTACCCACCAGGAAGTTGGCCGAGCCGCCGAAGCCCAGGCCGGCACCGCCCAGTTTGAAGCGCTCAAACGGTCCGTAGGCCCGGCTGTCGTTGTAGCGGCCGATGAAGCCGAAGTGGGCGCGGGTGTTGAGCACCAGCTTGCCGCCCAGGGGCGTAAACCACGAGGCGTCGAACATCCACTTGTGGAATTCCACCCACTCGTTCACGTTGGGGTGCGCACCAGGGAAGGCCGAGTAAGGCGGCGTCAGGTTCACCGACAGCGACAGGGCCGAGCCGCGACGGGTGAAGGTCGGGTTGTCGGTGCTGTTGCGCGCCAGGGTGGTGTTGAAGGTGATGTTGTTGGCGTTGCCGTTGTTGAAGCCCTGGAAGTAGGGGTAGTTGCGCAGCTTGTACTGGCTAAACGAGAGCGAGTTGCTGAGCGTGAAGTAGTCGTCGGGCCAGCGCAGGCGGCGACCCAGGCTCACGGCGGCGCTGTTCACCTTGATCGACTGCTCGGAGCTGGCGTCGAAGCTGGTGCCCACGCGCTGAATGCTCTTGTTCAGACTCACCGAGAAGGAGTTGGGCTTGCGCCCGCCCAGCCAGGGTTCGGTGAACGAGAACGAGTAGGCCTGGTACTGGGTGCCGTTGGCCTGAATGTTCAAGGCCAGGCGCTGCCCGTCGCCGCCGGGTACGGGGCGCCAGTTGCTGAACTTGCTGGCCTTGCGCAGCGAGAAGTTGTTGAACACCAAACCCACCGTACCAATGAAGCCGGCATAGCCGCCCCAGCCACCCGAGAGGGTAATCTGGTCCGAGGGCTTTTCCGAAACCGTGTAGTTGATGTCCACCGTGCCGTCGGCCGGGTTGGGCACCGGGTTCAGGCCCACTTTTTCGGGGTCGAAGTAGCCCAGCGAGGAAATTTCGCGCTGGGAGCGGATCAGCAGCTCGCGGTTGAACTTGTCGCCCGGCAGCGTGCGCAGCTCGCGCCGAATCACGTGGTCCGAGGTCTTGGTGTTGCCGGCAATGTTCACCTCCTTGATACGGGCCTGCACGCCTTCGCTCAGGCGCATCTCGATGTCGATGGAGTCGCCTTCCACGCGCGTTTCCACCGGGTCGATGGAGAAGAACAGGTAGCCGTCGTTCATGTACAGCGAGGTCACGTCCTGGCCCGTGGGGTTGTAGTTCAGGCGCTTGTCGAGGGTTTCCTTGCTGTACACGCTGCCTTCCTTGATGCCCAGCACCGAGGAAAGGGTCTTGGAGTCGTAGAGGTAGTTGCCGGCCCAGGTAATGCGGCGGAAGTAGTACTTGGGGCCTTCTTCCACGTAGAGGCGCAGCACCAGCTTGTCGGCCTCGCGCACGGTGGCTTTGTGGATGCCGAACTTGCCGTTTTCGGTGCCGATCCAGCGGTAGCTGTACTCGTCCTGCACGGTGATGAGCGAGTCGGCGGTGATGAGGGCGTCGCGGTAGCCCTGCGAGTTGTAGAAGTCGATGACCTTCTGCTTGTCGTCCTCGAAGTCGCTGCGCTGGAACTTGCCCGAGTTGAAGAACTTATAGGGCTTCTTCTCCTTGGTCTTCTTCATCTTGCCCTTCAGCTTGCCGTCCGTAACGGCCTCGTTGCCGATAAAGCTGATGTCGGAGATGCGCACCTTGTCGCCGCGCTTCACGTCCACCACCAGCTCCACGCTGTTGGGCAGGCTCGAATCGGGCTCCTGAGTGATGTTCACCTTCACGTTCATGAAGCCCTTGTCGGTGTAGAACTTGCGCACCGCCTGGCGGGTGTTGCTCAGCAGTGCGTCGGTTACCACCTTGCCGCGCACCACCTTGATCTTGTTGCGCAGCTCGTCGGCCTGGGTCTTGCTGATGCTGGTGAAGTAGATCTTGGAGAGGCGGGGCCGCTCCTTCAGCTCGAAGTTCAGAAACACCTTCTGCCCCTCGATGCGGTCGACCAGCACGTTGATGTCGCCCAGAATGCCCTGTTCCCAGAGCTTGCGCACGGCGCGGCCCAGCTCGTCGCCGGGAATAGACACCTTGTCCCCCACCTTCAGGCCCGTCAGGCCAATGAGCGTGTTGGGGTCGAGGTAGCGCGTGCCGCTAACGGTGATGCCGCCGATTTCGTAGCGTTGGGGCTCGTCGGGGCTGGTGGCGGGCGCGGTCTGGGCCTGCAGGGTGCCGGTAGTCAGTCCCCACAGCAGCCAGGCCAGCGCAGCGGCGCGCAGCCGATAAAAGAAAGAGTGCATTCGAAGGAAAACTTACGAAACGGTCAGTTGCTCACTGGTTTTGCCGAAGCGCCGCTCGCGGCGCTGGTAGGCCTGGATGGCTTCCAGGAAATGCTCGCGCCGAAAGTCCGGCCACAGCAAATCGGTGATGTATAGCTCGGTGTAGGCCAGCTGCCACAGCAAGAAGTTGCTGATGCGCTGCTCGCCGCTGGTACGGATCAGCAACTCGGGGTCGGGCATGCCGGCCGTAGCCAGGCAGCCGGCCAGGGCTTCTTCGGTCACGTCGTCGGGGCGGCGCTTGCCCTCGGCCACTTCGCGGGCCAGCTGCCGGGCGGCCTGGGCCAAATCCCAGCGGCCGCTGTAGCTCAATGCCAGCACCAGCGTCATGCGGCTGCCGCCGGCAGTCAGTTCCATGGCCTCGGCCAGCTCGCGCTGGCAGGCCTCCGGCAGCTGCGTGGTTTCGCCAATGGCCTGCAGGCGCACGCCGTTCTTGAGCAGCGTGGGCGTTTCCTGTCGGATGGTGTGCACCAGCAGCTGCATCAGGGCCATTACCTCGTGCTTGGGCCGGCCCCAGTTCTCAGTCGAGAAGGCATAGAGCGTGAGGTAGGCCACGCCCAGCTCGGCAGCGGCCTCTACCGTCTCGCGCACCGCCGTAATGGCGCTCTGGTGCCCGAAGATGCGCAAGCCGCCGCGTTGCTTGGCCCAGCGGCCGTTGCCGTCCATGATAACGGCGACGTGAGCAGGCAGACGGGATGGATCAATAGCAGCGGGAACCGAGGACATGCGAAGCGTTTGGGTAAAGAGGCCGCAAGTTACGCAAATGGTTGCACACCCCTGGGCCTGCGCACGCTACCGCAAAAGCTTGGGATTCTCCTTGTAAGTATCGGGGCAGGGAATCTTGTAGAAGGTATAGGACAGGCTCAGGCCGGCCAGGTAGTACCAGTCTTGGTCGTGGCTGTTGGCCACCACCGGGCTTTGCAGGCTCACGTTGTCGAGCAGGTCGGTAAAGGCCTTGCGGGCCCCGGCCTCCAGGCCTAGGTTCCAGCGCCGCGACAAAGCCAGCTTCATGCCGATGCCGGCCGGAATGGCAAAGCCTACGGCCGAATTGCTCTCGTTGAAGCCCGGCAGCGGCCCCTGGGTAGTAACCGAAGACAGAAACGGTGCCACGCCCACGAACACGTAGGGCGTGAAGTGCACCTTGTCGCGGCGGTTGTGGTAGTCAAAGAAGTTGTACTCCACCAGCCCGCTCAGCTCCAGCACGGTGCCCTTCAGGCTGGCCTGGCGGTAGGCCGGCAGCGGCAGGGTGTTGCCGCTTTCCCCGGTCACGTTGGCGTCGCTGGCGCGCAGCATGCCGTAGGCCAGCCCCCCGCGCAGGGTAATGGGGGCCGAAATGTCCTTGCGGTAGAAGGCAAATACGGCGGGACGGTTGTTGGCCAGCCGGTATTCGGGCGACAGTTCGCCCTTGTAAGCTAGGCCGCCTAGGCCCACGCCCAGCTCGCTGGTGTTCTGGCCCAGTACCGAGCCGGCAAAAAAAACACTCCCGGCTTGCGCGAGGCAAGCCAGGAGTGCTTTATGTGAAATCAAGTTGGTCATCAGGGGTTGGTCTGCTGCGTTGGCAGACGGCCAACGACTGATTAACGGAATTTCGGGCTCTTGATGCGCGGAGCGAGAATGTAGTTTACGGTTACACCCGTAACGATGTACCAGTCATCTTCATTGCTCTTGCCGCGCTGGCCGCCACCTTGGTTGAACTCGCCGTAGGTGTCGGGGCGGGCATTGGTGATGTCCCAGCCGAAGTAGCGGGCGGGGCCGTCGGGCAGCACGTCGCGGCTTTGTACGTAGTTGCCGCTTACGTCGTCAAGGTAATCACTAAAGGTTTTGCGCCAGCCGATTTCCAGGCCCAGGTCGAAGCTCTTGTTCAGCTTGTAGCGCACACCGCCGCCGAAGGGCAGCGAAATACCGTTCAGGCTGTAGGTATCGCCGGTAGCACGCTGGCCTTCGGTGCCCAGGGGTTGTAGGCGCACGTAGTTGCCATTGGCATCGGCCGCTTTGGGGTTGTGGCGGTAGAAAGCCACGCCACCGAATACGTACGGCACGAAGTCGGGACGCTTCAGGTAGTTGTTGCGGTTTTCGATCAGGTCGAAAATACCCACGGCCGAAACTTCCAGAATGTCGTTGCGGAAGTTCATGTTGCGGGTGTAGCGGTACTTAGCGTCCGGATCGGTGTCGTCGGCCGCTTTGGCGTCGTCGCCGGTAATGCGGCCGTAGGACAGACCCACCCGACCCGAGATGCGCGGGGCAAAGCGGTGGGTGAAGGTGAAGCCCAGGTTAGGGCGAGTTGCGGCAAAACGGAAGCTAGCAATGCTGGGCTTCGGCGTGATGTCGCCGAAGTAGTTCATTGCGTTCAGACTGGCGCCCACAGAGTTGTACTGTTTCCGCTTACTGAACTGCTGCGCACTCGCCTGGTTGGCTACCAGCACCAGCGCCAGAACCAGCGTCAGGGTGAGAGTCAAGAGTTTCT
This sequence comes from Hymenobacter sp. B81, assembly GCF_044628455.1. Lineage (NCBI taxonomy): Bacteria > Pseudomonadati > Bacteroidota > Cytophagia > Cytophagales > Hymenobacteraceae > Hymenobacter > Hymenobacter sp. B81. The sequence goes on from NZ_JBIYZW010000002.1 coordinate 165,471, forward strand.
TCATATGGGGGGCAGAATTAAAATATCGAAGGAGGAGGGCTGAAGAACCGTAAGTACACGGTTGCAGTTGGAACAAAAGTAGTGTCTTGGCTGAATTATAAAAACTATTCATAGAAAAAATCCGATGCTTCAGGCGCTGAATGCAATGGGGTTACGCCGGTCGAGGCCCCAATTCAGCTTGCTGCGCAGCGTGCTGAGGAAATTGACGTGATTAAGCTTTACCAGATGCGCGTCGAAAGTTTCACGTCGCACCGCAATCTGCACGCTGTTTTCCACCGGCATCGAGCGCGAATCGAGGGAAAGTAGGCAATTGTTGCTGCGGCCTTCGATTTCAAATGAGATGACGCTGTGGTCGGGCACAATCAAGGGGCGGACGTTGAGATTGTGCGGACATACGGGCGTAATGGTAAAATTGTTGGTTTGTGGCAACATCACGGGACCACCGCAGCTCAGCGAGTAGCCGGTCGAACCCGTTGGAGTCGAAACGATTAGCCCGTCGGCCCAGTACGAGTTTAAATACTCGCCGTCGATGTAGGTGTGCACCACGATCATGGACGAGGTGTCGCGCTTCAGGATCGAAAACTCGTTCAGTCCAAAGTTAAGCGTGCCGAATACGTCGGGGTCGGTATCCACCCGCACCAAGCTGCGGCGGTCCAAGGTGAAATGGCCTTTGAACAGGGTATCGATGGATTGGGCAAGGCGGTCGAGCGTAACGGTGGCTAGGAAGCCCAGCCGGCCGGTGTTGATGCCCAGGATAGGAATCTGCTGCTTGCCCACGTAGGTTACCGTGTCGAGCAGGGTGCCGTCGCCGCCGATGCTGAGCACGAACTGGGTTCCCGCGAGCGAGTCGCCGCGCTGAAAGGTGGTCAGGTTGGCGGGCAATTGCAGCTCCTGCAGGTGTTGCCGGAACGGTTCGGCCACGCTGATTTGCGCGCCGCGGGCCGCCAGATCGTCGAAGAGAGCCTGCAGAAAGGGAGCGGCCGCCGGCTCGAAGGGCTTACCCAGAATGGCAATTCGCATAGGGAGTCAGGGCGAGGACCGGAAAGGCCGCGAAGGTCAGATGGGAAACTCGGTGCGGAAGAACAGGCCGCCGAAGCCGTGCCGGGTGCGGGTGTACTCCAAAGTAAACACGCGGTCGTAGTACGTCACCAGGTGCAGTCCCACGCCCGCGCTAGCCAGCAGCTGGTTGGGCAGGCGGTTGCGGGCGGGCACGGTGCGCTCGGCCACGTAGCCGAGGTCGGTAAAGGTATTCAAATACAGCTGGAGCGGAATGGTATTGATGCGCGGGTCGCCGAACAAAGGCAGCCGCAGCCGGCCCAGGTCGAAGGCGCGGTAGCTCAGGCCCTGCCGCAGCAGTCCGTAGTGCCGCCCGTCCACCACGAACTCGTCGTAGCCGCGCACCACCGCCTGGTTGAAGCCCATGCCGTGGCTGTCGGCGTAGGCCAGGCGGCGGGCAAAGCGCAGGCGGGCTTCGGCCCCGGCGCTGTAGTAGAAGTTGCGGCCCAGATCGACGTAGCGGGCGTAGCGGCCCAGTACGGTACTGATGGGCGGCGAGCCACCACTCAGAAACACGCGCTGGGTGAATACCAACTGCAGGTACTGTCCCGTGAGCGGGTAGGCAAAGGTGTTGCGCTGGTTGATGGTGCGCGTGAGCACCAGATCGACGGAGCGGCGGTGCGGGCCCCCGAGCCAGTACACCGGGTTACGCTGCCGGATGGAGTCGCTGATTTGCTCGTTAATGTAGTAGGCCTCGGCCGTGGTGAGCCGCTGCACCGTGCGCCGCCAGCGCAGCCCCCCGGTCACGTACCAGCGCTCAATAGGAAAGCCCCGTTCGTCGCGGAAGGGCAGCAGCACGTCGCGCTGGGTGGCGTAGTCGAGGGTGTGGCTGCGGTAGTACGAGGCCCCGGCCGACAGCCCGAGCCGGTGCCGACCCAGCTGGGGCGTTACGTAGAACAGCTCGTACTTGCGGTTGAAGCCCAGCTGCAGGTTGCCGCGCAGCTCCTCGTTGCGGCCGCGGAAGTTGTAGCGCACCACGTGCAGGCCGTAGTCGAGGCGGCGCCAGCGGTCGGGCCGTTCCCACCACGCCCGCAGGTTGCGGTCGGCATACGAGAGAATGGGCACCGGAAACGTGTACCAGCGTTCCTGCAGGGCAAAGAGCACGATAACCTCACCGTCGCGGCACGAAACCTGGGTTAGCACGTGGGTAAACAGGCGCAGGTTAAACAGGCGCTGGCGGTTGGCTTCGAGGCGGCGGGCCAGGGAAGCCACGTCCAGGGTGTCGCCCTCGCGCAGGTCCAGCTCGGCCCGCAGAATGCGCTCCTTGGTTACTTCGTTGCCCACGAACAGCACCTGCCCCACCCGCACCCGGGCGTAGCCGGGGCACTGGCTGCGCAGCAAACTGTCGACGGCCACGGTGCGCACCGTGTCGGGCGGCAGGGGCACGGGTGGCCCCGGTGACAGCCAGCCCGGCAGGGCCGCAAGGGCAATGGCCAGCACCCGCTAGAAGCTCAGGTAGCGCAGCAGCGCATCGAGGCGCTCCTGGTCCGACTCGGTGATTTCGCCGCCGCCGCTGAATTGAGCCGTAATCAGGTAACCGAAGCGCTCCAGGGTAGCCACGATGCGGCCCATGCTGCCGGTGTTGAGCTTCAGCGTCAGCCGGATGCGCTGGGGGTCCAGCTCGTCCTGGGCTACGTGGGCACTGAGAATCTTGGCGTTGTTTTCCTCCACGTAGCGGCTGATCTGGCTCAGGGAGTAGTCGCGCTCCTCCATCGACAGCACCAGAATGCCGTTGTCGCCGGCCGCGCCGGGCAGCTGGCCGAAAGCGGCCAGGGTGTCGCCCACGGTCACCACGCCGATGTATTCCTTTTCCTCGCCGAGCACGGGCACCAGCTGCACCTTGTTGCGGATGGCCATTTCCATCACGGTGTAGAAGTGCTGGTCGCGCTGCACGTGCACGTTGGCGAAGCCGAAGGGCACGGTCGAGAGCAGCTGCTCGGGGTCGGCGGCCACGTCAATCAGGTCGGCTTCGGTAATCATGCCGCGGTACTGGCGGTTCTGCACCACCGGCAGCTGGTCGACGTGGAATTCTTCCAGCCAGCGCGCGGCCTTGCCCGCCGAATCGGAAACCTTCAGCGGCGGAATCATTTGGTTAAGCAAGTCTTCGGCGAGCATCGAGTGCATGGCGGCTCGGGAAAAGCGGTGGAAAGAGCAACCGGGGGCTAGGCAGCCAGCCGGGCAGCGGCCCGTTGAATACCGGGTCGGCAGCCGGTGGCTGTCCGAAGCTACGAGGCGCGGCGGACTTTTGCTACCTGGCCCAACGGCAATGTACCGGGCAGAGACTTATACGCCGGCCACAGGTTGCAAGGCCGGCTCAACCAGGAAGGCGCGCAGCAGGTGGTTGAAGGCCTGGGGCCGCTCCATCATGGGCGCATGGCCGCAGTGGTCGAGGAAGTGCAGCTGCGCCCGAGGCAGCAGCCGCTGAAACTCGTGGGCCACCAGCGGCGGAGTAATGGTGTCGTTCAGTCCCCAGATCAGCAAGGCCGGCACCTTGATGCGGTGCAGGTCCTTGGCCAGGTTGTGGCGCTGGGCCGAGCGCGCAATGGTAATGATGCGCAGGCACTTGGCATTGGAGTTGGTGATGCCAAACACCTCGTCGACCAGCTCCTTGGTGGCTACTTTAGGGTCGTAGAAGGTGTAGGCCACGCGCTCCTGCACGTAGGCGTAGTCGCCGCGGCGCGGAAACGAGCCGCCCATGCTGTCCTCAAACAGGCCGCTGCTGCCGGTGAGCACCAGCCGCTGCACTTGGGCGGGGTTGCGCAGGGTATACACCAGGGCCAGATGTCCGCCCAGGGAGTTGCCCAGTACCGTTACGGGCTGGCGCAGCCCAATGGCCCGCACAAAGTCCTGCACGTAGTCGACCAGGCCCGAAATACCGGCCCGGGTCAGGGGCATGTCGTAGAGCGGCAGCAGCGGAATGATTACGCGGTAGTCGCGCGCGAAGTCGTCGGTGACGCCCTGCCAGTTGCTGAGGGCGCCGAACAGGCCGTGCAGTAGGAGCAGCACTTCGCCGCTGCCTTCGTCTACGTACTGAAACCCGCCTTGCTGCTTAATCTGCAATTCCATCGTCAACAATAAGCCCGTACCGGGGCGCCGTTGAGCCCCCCTGATTCGTGCAATGATACGCAATCTGCACCCAATTGCGCAGCAGCGCGAGGCCGTGCGGGGTCAGCAAAGCCTCGGGGTGAAACTGTACGCCAAACAGCGGCAGGCGGTGGTGACGCAGGGCCATCAGCTCGGCTACGGGGTCGGCGGTACGGGCCAGGGGCAGCAGCGTGGGTGGCAGTCCGCGCAGCACCAGGGAGTGGTAGCGCGTTACGGCCAGCCGCGGCGGCAGCCCCGCAAACAGCGCCTCCTGCGGGTTGAGCAGGTCGATGTCGGACACCTTGCCGTGCATGGGCCGGGCCCCGCGCACCAGCTCGGCCCCGAAAAACTCGCCCAGCGCCTGGTGGCCCAGGCACACGCCCAGCACCGGCACCCGTTCGTGCACGGCCGCCAGCAGCGCCATCATCACGCCGGCCCGGCCCGGCGTGCCCGGCCCGGGCGACAGCACCACCGCATCGAAGGGCAGGGCCAGCAGCGCGGCCAGAGGCTCGTCGTTGCGGCGCACCAGCACCTCCACCCCCAGCTGCCGGAAGTAGTCGAGCAGGTTGAAGGTGAAGGAGTCGAAGTTGTCGAGCAGCAGCAGGCGCATGGGGCAATGACTGAATGATTGAATGGGCGAATGACTGTGCTCAGGGTATTCAGTCAGTCACTCATTCAGTCAATAAATCATTAGAAAACGTTCCGCAGGGCGCTGAGCAGCTCGGTGGCAAAGGGCAGCACCACGCCCACGATCTGCAGGGCCACGGGCGTGGCCTGCTGCACCACGGGCAGCAGCAGCGAATCGTGAGTGAGCTGCTGACCCAACGGCAAACCAGCCAGCCCGGTGGCGTAGAGCACCAGGCTCAGCCCCAGCACCCACTTCACCACCCCCACGGCGCCGCCCACGATGTGGTCGAGCATGCCCAGGGGCGTGAGGTGAATGGCGCTGCGCAGCATGCCGCCCACCAGGTGCACGCCCCAGGTGAGCAGGGCAAATACCAGCACGAACGACACCAGCGGCAGCATCCCGAAGGCCTCTCCCACGTAGTGGCGCACTAGCGGCACGGCGGTACTCAGCAGCTTCAGCCCGCCGATGAGGCCCAGCACGAAGGCCACCAGCGACACTACTTCCATCACGATGCCGCGGCGGAAGCCCTTGACGGCGCCCACGGCCAGGGGCATCAGCAACAGCAGGTCGAAACCAGACATTGGGATTAGGGCTTAGCGGGTTAGGTATTAGGGCTTAGGACTCGGCTAGGCGAAAAAACTAAGACTTAACTCTCTAAGCCCTGATACCTACTTAAAAATTCGTGTTATTGAGCAGGCGGCCTACTTCCTGGGAAATGGCTTTGCCGTCGGCCTGGCCGCTCAGCTCGCGGGCGGCTACGCCCATCACCTTGCCCAAATCCGAAGGACCGGTAGCGCCTACGCGCTGGATGATTTCGACCAGCTTCTCGGTGAGGTCAGCTTCCGAGAGCTGAGCGGGCAGGTACTCCTCGATGATGGCCAGCTCGGCCAGCTCGATTTCCTCCAGGTCGGAGCGGAACTGCTTCTGGTAGGTTTCGGCGGCTTCGCGGCGCTGCTTGGCGGCCTTGTTGAGCAGCTTCTGCTCGGTGTCGGGCGTGATGCTGCCGTGGGCGCCTTCGGCCGTTTCGGCCAGCAGGATCTGCGACTTGATGCTGCGCAGGGCCGTCAGGCGCACTTTGTCCTTGGCCAGCATGGCCTGCTTAATATCGGCGTCGATGCGTTCTTTCAGGGTCATAAGCGGGAGGTGATGAAAAATGAACGGGTGGGAAGGCGAGCCGGCAGCAAGCTCCCCGGCAACTCACTATTTCCCGGTGCCTGCCTTACCACCGCCGCCGGCACCCGATATTTGGGACGCCGGCTGCGTAAACGGCAAAAATCCGCTAATTCCGGGATTTATGACGAAGCTAAGCGTAAACATCAACAAAATTGCCACGCTGCGGAATGCCCGCGGCCACAACCGCCCCGACGTGCTGCAGGCGGCCCGCGACTGTGAGCGGTTCGGTGCCCAGGGCATTACGGTGCACCCGCGCCCCGACGAGCGGCACATCCGCTACCAGGACGTGCGCGACCTGAAAGGCATCGTCACCACCGAGCTGAACGTGGAGGGCAACCCCACGCCTGACTTCCTGGACCTGGTGCGCGCGGTGCGCCCCGAGCAGGTGACGCTGGTGCCCGACGCGCCCGACGCCATTACCTCCAACGCCGGCTGGGACACCATTCGCCACCAGGATTACCTGCGCGGCCTCGTGCAGGAGTTCAAGCAGATGGGCTGCCGCGTGAGCATCTTCCTCGACCCGGTGGAGGCCCTGGTGCGGGCCGCCGCCACCACCGGCGCCGACCGCATCGAGCTGTATACCGAGGCTTACGCCAGCGGCTACCAGGCCGACCGCGAAGCCGCCGTGGCCCCTTACCGCGCCGCCGCCGAGCTGGCCCGGCAGCTCGGCCTGGGCCTGAACGCCGGCCACGACCTCGACCTCGACAACCTCGCCTACCTGCGCCAGCAGCTGCCCGGACTGGAAGAAGTCAGCATCGGCCACGCCCTGATCTGCGACGCGCTGTACCTGGGCCTGGAAAACACTATTCAGCAGTACCTCCGCCAATTGCAGTGAATGGGTGAATGAGTGAATTGGTCGTTCATTCACTTCTTTCCCTCTGCGCTACTTCACTCATTCGCTCATTCACCCATTCACTGTTCCGTGCCCCGCCTTTCCCTCGACGACTTCCTGACCGGCCCGCCCGACGCGCCCATTTTTGATGCGCGGGCGCCGCTGGAATATGCCCAGGGCCACATTCCCGGGGCCGTGAGCTTTCCCATCTTCTCCGACGAGGAGCGGGCCCGCATCGGCACTACCTACAAACAGGTGAACCCCGACCAGGCCGTGCTGCTGGGCCTCGACTTCTTCGGACCCCGGATGAGCCAACTGGTAAAACTGGCCCAGCAGCTGGCGCCCCACCGCGAGGTGCGCCTGCACTGCTGGCGCGGGGGAATGCGCTCGGGGGCCATGCAGTGGCTGCTGGAGCTGGCCGGCTTCAGGGTTCACCTGCTCGATAAAGGCTACAAGGACTACCGCCGCTGGGCGCTGGCGCAGTTTGAGCGGCCCTGGCCCCTGCTGGTGCTGGGCGGCCTCACCGGCTCGGGCAAAACCGACGTGCTGCACGCCCTGGCCCGCCGCCAGCAGCCCGTACTCGACCTCGAAGGACTGGCCAGCCACAAGGGCTCGGCCTTCGGCGCCATCGGGCTGCCGCCCCAGCCCAGCACCGAGCAGTTTGAAAACGAGCTGGCTTGGCAGCTAAGCCAACAAGCCGCGGCCCCGCGCCTGTGGGTGGAAGACGAAAGCCGCACCATCGGTACCGTAGCCGTGCCGGGGCCGCTGTTTGAGCAGCTGCGCCAGGCCCCGCTGGTGGTGCTGGAAGTGCCGCGCGAGCAGCGGGTGCAGAAGCTGGCCGCCGAGTACGGCCGCCACGACCCGGCCACGCTGGCCGCCTCGGTGCTGCGCATCCGCAAGCGCCTGGGGGGGCTGGCTACCAGGGAGGCCATGGCCGCCATCGGCGAGGGCGACATGGAGAAAATGGTGTCGCTGGTGCTCGACTACTACGACCGCACCTACCGCCACGGCCTCGAAGGCCGCCCCCGGGTACTGCGCGTGCCCACCGACACCTGCGACCCTGAGGTCAACGCTGAGCGGGTGCTGGCGGCCGTGCAACAATGGCCTGAACCGGATTTTTTCCCAGCTCCAGCGCCGTGAAGTTTCCCGTCTTGCGCGTGGCGCGTCCTTCCAACAACCTGACCGCGCTCCTGCCCTTTTACCGCGACGGGTTGGGCTTCCAGCTCATCGGCCAGTTTGAAAACCACGCCGGCTTCGATGGCCTGGTACTGGGCCACCCGCAGGCACCCTACCACCTGGAGTTTACCCACGAGCCGGGGAAACCAGCTGGTGGAGCACCTTCGCCCGAGCACCTTCTCGTATTCTACCTGCCCGCCGAAGCCGCCTGGCAAGCCACCGTGCAACGTCTGCGGGCGGCAGGCTTTGCTCCGACCGCGGCGCACAATCCTTATTGGGACCAGCAAGGCCTAACTTTTCAGGACCCCGACGGCTACGGCATCGTGCTGCAGCGGGCGGCCTGGGAACGGTAACTTTGCTGCAGGTGCCACTTTACCCAACTTCGTAAACCTGGTTTATATGAACGCCGACCCTACTGCCGCTGCCGATACCATTCGCCTGACCCAGTACAGCCACGGCGCGGGCTGCGGCTGCAAAATCGCGCCCAAGGTGCTCGACCAGATTCTGCACACCACCGTGCCCCAGGCCCCCGACGCCCGGCTGCTGGTGGGCAACAGCTCGCGCGACGACGCAGCCGTGTACGACTTGGGCACCGGGCAGGCGCTCATCAGCACCACCGACTTTTTCATGCCCATCGTCGACGACGCCTACGACTTCGGGCGCATCGCGGCGGCCAACTCCATCAGCGACGTGTACGCCATGGGCGGCCGGCCGGTGCTGGCCATTGCCGTGCTGGGCTGGCCCATCGATAAGCTGGCGCCCGAGGTGGCCCGGCGGGTTATCGAGGGGGGCCGCAGCGTGTGCGCCGAAGCCGGCATTGCCCTGGCCGGGGGCCACAGCATCGACTCGCCCGAGCCCATTTTCGGCCTGGCCGTGACCGGCCTCATCGACATTGCCCACCTCAAGCGCAACGACACGGCCACCGCGGGCAGCCTGCTCTACCTCACCAAACCCCTGGGCGTGGGCATGCTCACCACGGCCCAGAAGAAAGGGCTGCTGCAGGCCGAAGACGCGCAGCTGGCCCCGCAGCAAATGATGCAGCTCAACCAGCTGGGCGAGCCCCTGGGCCGCATTGCCGAGGTTACGGCCATGACCGACGTAACCGGTTTCGGGCTGCTGGGCCACCTGGCCGAGGTGTGTCAGGGCAGCGGGCTCAAGGCGGAAATCGAGTTTGCCCGCGTGCCGCGCCTGGCCGCCGCCGAGGCCTACCGGCGGCAGGGTGCCATTCCGGGCGGCACCCACCGCAACTGGGACTCCTACGGCTCCAAGATCGATGCCTCGCTCACCGAGGAGCAGCGCCACTGGCTGTGCGACCCGCAGACCTCGGGCGGGCTGCTGATCTGCGTGGCACCCGCGGGCCGGGCCGCGGTAGAAGCGCTGCTACAGGCGGCCGGGGTACCCGCCGAGCCGTTTGGCACCCTGCGGCCCCGCGCCGGCGCCGACGAGCCCTACGTACTGGTGCGCTAGGTGCGGCGCCTGCTATGGCCCCTGGTGCAGCTGGCCGTGGCGCTGGGGCTATTCACCCTGGCCCTGCGCTGGCTGCTGGCCCTGTTTGGCCGGCGGCGCGTGGTGTTTGAGGTGGGCTACTGGCGCGGCGTGTATCTGCTGGCCTGGCCCCTGGCCTGCCTGGCCGTGGGCCTGCCCTTTTTGCTGAGCTTCCTCACCGACCCGCATCCGCCCTGGGAAGGTGGGCTGCTGCTGGGGCTGGGCGGCGTGGTGATGGGCTTTTCGCTGCCGGCTTTTCTGCTCCACGGCCAATACTATCTGCGCAACCGCCACACCGCAGTGCTGTTCGACCCCAGGCAGAACCGGCTGGAAGTATACGAGCGCGGCCGCCCCGTGCCCTTCGCCCACGCCGACGTAGCCCGCGTCGACTGGGTGCGCTGCCGTTCGCCGCGCTTGTTCTGGAGCCCATATAACTACCTGCGACTTTATTTGCACGATGGCCGGGTCATCACCCTCACCTCCCTGCTCACTGAGCTCGAACCAGTAGCAGAATTCCTGCGCCATATGGCCCTGACGACCCGCAGACGCTGGTTTTGCTGGGCGTGAAGCGGACCTGGCTAAGATACCGGCAATATTGTATATTTGCCGGATGCCTGGTTTCGTAGCCCGGCCCGATCCGTCCGTCTCATGCGGTTGCTTCCGCTGATCTTGCTACTGCTTGTTGCCCGTGTTTCCTGGTCTCAGGATACGCTGGGCACCGTGCGCCTGCGCCAGCAACTGGCCGCCCGTCCCGCCGATACGGCCCGGGTGCGCCTGCTCAGCAGCCTGTGCTACGCCCTGCACGACGTAGCGCCGCTGCGGGGCCTGACCTACGGCGAGCAGGCCGTGACTTTGGCCCGCAGCACCGACGACCAACCCGGTTTGCTGCGCGCGCTGCTGTACCTGAGCAGCTGCTACGCCAACCTGTCGGACGGTCCGCAGGCCCTCAAGCTGCAGCAGGAGGCCCTGACGCTGGCCCGCGCCCAGCAAAACCACGACGCCATTGTGCGGGCCTTTGCCGGTATCGGCAGCATTCACCACGAGCGCAACGACACGGTGAGTGCCTGGCGCAACTACCGGCAGGCCCTCACCCGCATGCACCGCCCCGGGGTTAGTACCCGCACCCAATTGATGCTGCTGGGCAACCTGGGCACCATGCTCTCCTACATGGGCCGCTACAACGAAGGCCTGGCCTACACCCGCCAGGCCATGCTGCTGGCCAACCGCAGCGGCGACAAAGCAGGGGAATCGATGTACGTGGCCAACCTCGGCAAGTACTACCTGCTGCAGGAGCGCTACGACATTGCCGAGGGCCTGCTGCGCAAAGCCCTAAACATCAGCCAGCCGTTGCGCACGCCGCGCTACCAGACCAGTCAGCTCGAGCTGCTGGCCACCGTGCTGCTGCTGCGCGACCAGCCCGACGAGGCCGAGCAGTACACCCGCCAGGCTCTGGGCATTGCCCGCCGCATCGGCTACCAGGAGCGCATTCTGGATGCTTACAACCTGTTGGCCAACATCAGCGTGCACCGCCGCGACTTCGAGCAGGCCTACGACTGGCAGCTGCGCTTTCAACAGCTGAACGACTCGCTCAACAGCCGCAGTCGCCTGAACACGCTCACCTCCCTGCAAACGCGCTACGAAACCCACGAAAAGGAAAACCAGATTCGCCTGCTCACCCAGCAGGGCCAGCTCCAGCAAGTGCGCAACCGCGAGCTGTGGGTAGTGGTGGGCGCCCTGCTGCTGGGCCTGGTGGGCGCCGGCGTGTTCTACGGCAAGCTGCGCCGCAGCCAGCACGCGCTGGCGGCCAACCACGCCGCCCTAGCCCGCGCCACCGAGCAAACCCGCCAGCTGTCGGCCAGCAAAGACCGCCTGTACTCCATCGTGGCGCACGACCTGCGCGGGCCGGTGACTTCCTTTGTGGGCGTGACGGAGCTGATTGACTTCTACCTGCGCACCGGCGACGAGCAGGGCCTCAAGCGCCTGCCCAAGCAGGTGCGGCAGTCGGCCCACAACCTCAACCACCTGCTCGACAACCTGCTGAACTGGGCCGTGAGCCAGACCGGGGAGCTGGCCTTTCAGCCCGAGCCGCTGCCCGTGGCGCCCCTGCTCGACAGCGCCGTGGAGCTGTACCGCACCACCGCCGAAGCGCGCCAGATTACCGTGACGACCACCGACCCCGAGCACCTGGCCGTGCGCGCCGACGCCAACATGACGCGCACCATCCTGCGCAACCTACTGGCCAATGCCCTCAAGTTCACGCCCGTGGGCGGGGCCGTGCAGCTCACCGCCGAAACCACGCCCGACGGCCGGTTCGTGGTGCTGAGCGTCATCGACACCGGCCCTGGCATCGCGCCCGAGCACCTGGCCCAGCTGCTGAGCCCCGATTCAGGCAAGGCCCGGCCCCTGGTAAGTGGGGCGCGCAGCGGCACGGGCCTGGGCTTGCCGCTGTGCCGCGCCTTTGCCGAGCGGCAGGGCGGCAGCCTCGACATCCGCAGCACCCCCGGCCACGGTACGCACGTGCGGGTGCAGCTTCCCCGGGCGTAGCATAACCCCAGCGGCTTTGTTCCGCCGGTCCAGCGCCCAAAACCGCCCGGGCACCGGCTGCACCCGAGTCGGTCGCGCCGTTTGCCCGACGTTGTCGACCTTTGCGCCATGCTACCGCTTCACTACCGCGAATCGGGCCAGGGCCGCCCGCTGGTTATTCTCCACGGCCTCTTCGGCACCCTCGACAACTGGCAAAGCCTGGCCCGGCGCTGGGCCGAGCGCTTCCGCGCCGTGGCCGTGGACTTGCGCAACCACGGCCGCTCGCCCCACCACGACGAGCACAGCTACGAGTTGATGGCCCAGGACGTGCTGGGCTTGTTCGACCAGTTGCAGCTCGGCCCCGAAACTACCCTGATGGGCCACAGCATGGGCGGCAAGGTGGCCATGCGCTTTGCCCTCGACTACCCCGACCGCCTGGCCAAGCTGGTGGTACTCGACATTGCTCCGCGCCGCTCGTCGATGGAGCACCAAGACAACATCCTGGACGGCCTGCGGGCCGTGGAGCTGGCCACGCTGCAAAGCCGCCAGCAGGCCGACGAAGCCTTGGCCCAACACATTCCCCAGCCCGACGTGCGGCAATTTCTGCTCAAGAACCTGTACCGCCGCGAAGACAACTCCTTTGCCTGGCGCCCCAACCTGGCCGTCCTCGCCGAAGACCTGACAGCCGTCGGCGCCGAAGTCACCGCCGCACAGCCCTTCCTGAAGCCGGCTCTGTTCATCCGCGGCGGCAAGTCCAACTACATCAGCCCCGAAGACAAGCTGCACGGCATTCCAACCCTGTTTCCCAACTCGCAGGTGGAAACGGTGGTTGATGCTGGGCACTGGGTGCACGCCGAGAAACCCGAGGAAGTTTTCGGGCTGGTGCAGGCCTTCGTGGGTAATTAATAATTCATAATTATTAATTAATAATTACCCCATGACCCTCTACCTGATTCCCACCGTGCTGGCCGACGACACCGCCGCGCAGGTGCTGCCGCCGCAGGTAGCAGAGCGCGTGGCGGCCCTGCGCTACTTTCTAGTGGAAAATGCCCGCACCGCCCGGCGCTTCATTAAGCAGGTGGCGCCCGCGCAGGTTATCGAGGAGCTGCGCATCAGCGTCATCGACAAGGACTCTTCCGACGCGCAGGTGCGGGCGGCGCTGCAGCTAATGCAGAAAGAAGGACTGGACGCGGGCGTATTGTCGGAAGCGGGCTGCCCTGGCATTGCCGACCCGGGCGCCCTGCTGGCCCGCGAGGCGCACCGCCTGGGCATCCAGGTAGTACCGCTGGTGGGCCCCTCCAGCCTATTGCTGGCGCTGATGGGCTCGGGCCTCAACGGGCAGAGCTTCGCCTTTCACGGCTACCTGCCCATTGAGAGGGCCAAGCGCGCCGCCGCCATCAAGCAGCTGGAGCGCACGGCCCTGCAGCAGCACCAAACCCAGCTGTTCATTGAAACGCCCTACCGCAACGGCCCGCTGCTGGAGGATTTGCTTTTCAACCTGCAGCCCAGCACGCGCCTGTGCATTGCCGCCAGCCTGACCGCTCCCAACGAGTACCTGCGCACCGACACCGTCGCTGGGTGGAAAGGCCAGCTGCCCGACATTCATAAGCAACCCGCGGTGTTTCTGATTGGCGCCTAGCACTTATCACGCCGCCTGCGACGTGTTTCCGCCTAAGTTCTGTAGCTGCTCCCAGTCCGGGAGCAGCTTTTTTTTTTCGGCGCCGTGGGGGTATTGCGGCCCGGGAGTATCTACCTGTCGAAGCTCCGGCGGGCTTCCTCTGATTGTCATACCCACCCCACTCCCTTACGACTATGAAAGCAAGCTTTTCCCTCGCCCTCCTTTTCCTTTCTGCCCAGGCCGCGCTGGCCCAAACCGAACCGGCGGAACTGCCCGAACTTAAAACCCGGCCTTTCCAGCTCAGCCTGCTGCCGCCGCTGAGCACCAACGGCCTGGAAGCGGGGCGGGTGGTCAACCGCATGTCGCTGAACCTGTTCGGCGGCTACAACGGCGGTGTGCAGGGCTTTGAAGCCGGCGGCTTCTTCAACCTCAACAAGCACGACGTACAGGGCTGCCAGCTGGCCGGCTTCGTCAACGGCACCGGCGGCGCGGTGGCGGGCGCTCAGTTGGCGGGCTTCGTCAATGCCAATGCCGGCCCGGCCCAAGGCCTGCAGGCGGCTGGCTTCGGCAACGTCAGCCGCGGCGGGCAGGTGGTGCAGCTCGGCGGCTTCTTCAACGTGGCCCAGACAGCCAAGGCCCAGGTAGCGGGGTTTGTCAACGTCGCCCGCCGCGTCGAGGGCCTGCAACTGGGCTTTATCAACATCTGCGACTCCACCAGCGGCGTGCCCATCGGCTTCATCAACGTGGTACGCCGGGGCGGGCTGCGCCAGTTCGAGCTGGCGGCTTCCGACGCGCTGCATACCACCGTATCGTTCAAGCTGGGCACGCCCCGGTTGTACACGGTAGTGGCCGTGGGCCGGCAGTTTGACTCGCGCTTCCACTGGGGCTATGGCCTGGGCCTGGGTACGCAGCAGCCGCTGGGCCGCAGTTGGGCGCTGAGCCACGAGCTGCGTTGCTACTCCATGACCAACAAGTACTTCAACTCCGACCGCCTGGATTTGCTGGCCCAGTACCGCCCCACCCTGAGCCGGCAGCTGGCCTCGCACCTGAGCGTGTTCGTGGGCCCAAGCGTGAACGTGTCCATTGCCGACCGCGCCACCGATGGGCAACCCGGCAGCCGCCTCAACATTCCCTACTCGCTCTACGAAAATGAGGGCAGCCGCACCCGCGTCGTCGGGTGGATCGGGGCCACGGCGGGCATCAGCCTGTAGTGAAAGTGACAAGTAACAGGCGACACGTGACAGGTCCGTAGCACCAGCTTGTCACGTGCGGCCTGTTACTTGTTACCACAGTGTACCCTGTTACTTCATTAGCTGATACACCAGCAGCGAAGCCACGTAGGCCAGGCCGCTCATGTACACCAGCTGCAGCAGCGGCCAGGTCCAGCCCTTGGTTTCGCGGTAGGTGGTGGCCAGGGTGCTCACGCACTGCATGGCAAACACGTAGAACACCAGCAGCGAAGCAGCGCGGGCCGGGTTGAAGAAGGGCTGGCCGTTTTCATCCTTTTCGGCGCGCAGCTTCTGCTGCACCGTGCTCATGTCAGCGTCCTGCCCCACGCTGTAGATGGTGGAAATGGTGCCCACGAACACCTCCCGAGCGGCAAACGAGGTCAGCAGCGCAATGCTCACTTTCCAGTCGAAGCCCAGGGGGCGTACCGCCGGCTCGATGGTGCGGCCAAACACGCCGGCGAAGGAATTCTCCAGCTTTTTGGCGGCCACCAGGTTATCGGTCTGCTCGGGCGTGAAGTGCTGCCGGGCGGCTTCGGCCTGGGCGTGCTGCTCGGCCCGCTGCAGGGCGTCGCCGGGGCCGTAGGAAGCCAGCACCCACAGCAGAATCGACACGGCTACGATGACCTTGCCGGCCTGAAACACGAAGGCCTTGACTTTCTCGACGATGGTCAAGCCCACGTTTTTCCAGCGCGGCCAACGGTACACCGGAAATTCCATGATGAAAAAGCTCCGCTCCTTGGCCCGCAGCAGCGTCTTCAGCGCCCAGGCCGAGAGGATGGCCGATAGGAAACCCAGCAGGTACAGGCCCATCAGGGCCACGCCCTGCAGGTTGAAGATGCCCAGCACGGTTTCGTCGGGCACTACCAGGGCTACCAGCACGGTGTACACCGGAATGCGCGCCGAGCAGGACATGAGCGGCACCACGAAAATGGTGATGATGCGGTCCTTCCAGTTCTCGATGGTGCGCGTGCTCATGATGGCCGGCACGGCGCAGGCCATGCCCGAAATCAGCGGCACCACGCTTTTGCCGTTCAGCCCGAACTTGCGCATGATGCGGTCCATCAGGAACGTAACCCGCGCCATGTAGCCCGATTCTTCGAGCACGGCAATGAAGGCGAAGAGCAGGGCAATCTGCGGAATGAACATCAGCACCCCGCCCAGACCGGCAATGATGCCATCGGAGAGCAGGTCGATGAGCGGGCCTTCGCCCAGGGCCTTCACCTGCCCGCCCAGCCAGGCCACGCCCTGGTCGATGAGGTCCATGGGCAGCTCGGCCCAGGCGAAGATGGCCTGGAAAAGCAAAAACAGGATGCCCAGAAAAATCAGGTAGCCGCCCACGCGGTGGGTCAGCACGCGGTCGAGCCGGTTGCTGGCCGACTCGTTCTTTTCGGCCCGCGTCACGCGCACCACGTCCAGCAGCAACTCCGAAATGCGGGCGTACCGGTCGATGGTTTCCTGGGCCTGCAGGCTGACGGAGTCGAACTGGTACTGCTGGCACAGCTCGGCCAGGTAGGCGCGGTCGTCGGCGCTCAGAAAAGCCAAGCGCTGGTACTGGTGCGCGTAGTGCAGCGCCAAGTAGTCGTTGTGCAGGTTGAAGTAGTAGCGGATCTGCCGGATCATCGGCAGCAGCGCGTCGGTGGGCTCGTAGAAGGTTTGGACCGGCGGGCCCAGCTCCTGCGCCATCACGATCTTGAGGGCCGCCACGCCCACGCCCTTACGGGCGTTCATGGGAATGACGGGCACACCCAGTTGCTGCTGCAGCTCCGCCACGTCGATCTGAATGCCGTGCTGCTCGGCCGTGTCCATCATGTTCAGGGCCAGCACCATAGGCAGCTGCAGGTCGGCCAACTGGGTAAACAGCAGCAGGTTGCGCTTCAGGTTCGAGGCGTCGGCCGTAACGACCACAAAATCGGGGTAGCCGTCGGCGCCTTTGTCGTAGAGCAGGTCGGTGATAACCTTCTCGTCGAGGCTCTTGGGGTAGAGCGAGTAGGTACCGGGCAGGTCGATAATGTCGGCGCGGTGCTGGCCGGTAAGGTGCGCGGTGCCGGTTTTGCGGTCCACCGTCACGCCGGGGAAGTTGCCGACCTTCTGGTTGAGCCCAGTGAGCTGGTTGAACAGCGACGACTTGCCCGAGTTGGGGTTGCCGATGAGCGCGATGCGCGTGTGCCGCTGCGGGCCCGAGCCGGCCGCAGCGGCTACGGTTACCTGCGGCTGGCTGGCTTCAATGACCGCCCCACTTCCCATTCCGTCCAGAGTTATTTAAGCATGATAGTCGCCGCCTCGCTCACCCGCAGCGACAGCGTGTACTCGCCGTCGACGTGCAGGGTGATGGGGCAGCCCAGCGGCGCGCGGCCGTTTAGCGTTACCCGCGTGCCCGGAATGCAGCCCATTTCCAGCAGCTTAAGCGCCATTTCGGGGTCGTTCAGGCAGCAGATGGTGCCCGTTTCACCCAGGCGCAGGTCCTTCGCGCTGCGGGCGGCGGCAGTAACAGAAGCAGTTGTAGGCACGGGCGGCGGGGTTTATTTAGACAAGCTATAAACAAAGATAGGCCGCGCAAAGGTTTCCGCCAAAGCCGGGCCGGGCGGGCGGAATTGAGAAGTATGATTTAGCTGGATAGGAATTGGATTCTTATAAATATTCGAAGCGGGGGCATGGTAACCGACTAAACTGCTTGTATTTTTGACATATAATCCACCGCTTATGCTCAAACGCCTACTTTTTTTCGTCGCGCTTGCTTGGCTTCTCCCGCAGCTGGGTTTGGCCCAAGACAACCGCATTACGGGCCGGGTTGTTGATGCCAAAACCAAGGAGCCCATTCCCTTTGCTTCCATCGGTCTGAAGGAAGAGCAAAGCGGGGCCCTGACCAACGAATACGGCTTCTTCCAGATGGCGCAGCCCGAGAAGGCCGCGCAGGACTCCCTCATCATTCAGGCCCTGGGCTACTTCCGCAAGTCGGTAGCCGTGAAGAAGGGCGACAAGCTGGAAGACCTCATCATCGAGGTTACCAAACGCAACATCGTGCTGTCGGAGGTGAAGGTAGACGGCACCAAGGTGAAGGCCAAGGGCCTCGGCGCCAACACCAACACGCCCGGTGAGGGCATGATTCAGGGCATGCCGGGCAGCCAGTACGCCTTCTTCGTGAAAAACGAGAAGGGCAAGAAGCTCGGCGCCATCCGCACCGTGTCGTTCTACATCGGGGAGCACGGCTTTCCCAAGGAGCCCTTCCGCGTGCGCATCTACAAGCCCGACGGCGACTACAACGCCCCCAATACCGACCTGCTCACCGAGAACGTGGTGGTATCGGCTCCCGGCGGCGGCGCCTGGTTCACCATCGACATGACGCCCTACAACATCATGGCCCCGGACGAAGGATTCTTCGTGGCCATGGAGTGGATCGTGTCGGGCGACAAGTTCTACACCACCAACTTCATGGACAACTACACGCCCTACGGGCAGATCATGAAGCCGACCTTCGAGTTCAAGGAAAGCCGCACCTGGACCTACACCATGGGCAAGGGCTGGAGCCTGATTACCATGTCGAACAGCACGGGCCTGCGCTACAACGCCATGATCAAGGCCGAGGTAGACGTGTACAAGTAGTATTGAGTAGCAGGTACTTGGTGTCGAGTACTGTTCTGACGCAACGAGCCGGCGCTTCCCAGTGCCGGCTCGTTGTGCTTTCGGGCCTTCCTGCCGCCGCGTCGATTTACCGCTCCAGCACCTTACTTCCCATATTCTCTATCAAGTACTCAATACCAACTACTCACTACCCAGTACCAAGCCTTCATTCCGACACGAACACCCGCTTGACCCGCTCGCTGACGCTGGTGAGCAGCTCGTAGGGAATGGTGCCGATGCGGGCGGCCAGCTCCGTCAGGCCCAGTCCTTCGCCGAAGACCAGGGCTACGTCGCCTTCCTGGGCGTCGGGAATGTGGGTGACGTCAATCATGCACATGTCCATGCACACGTTGCCCACCAGCGGGGCGCGCCGGCCGCGGATGAGCACCTCCCCCACCCCGCGCGAAAAGCGCCGGTCGTAGCCGTCGGCGTAGCCGATGGCCAAGGTGGCAATGCGCCGCTCGTGGGGGGCCGCGTCGCCGCGGCGGCCGTAGCCTACGGTTTCGCCGGCGGGCAGCTGCTTGATCTGGGAAATGGTGGTGCGCAGGTTGCTCACCGGGCGCAGGGCCTGGGGGTCGAGGCCGGCGGCTTCCACGCCGTAGAGGCCGATGCCGAGGCGCACCATGTCGAAGTGGGCGTGGGGAAAGCGCAGGATCCCGGGCGAGTTGAGCGCGTGCTTGATGACAGGGTAGCCCAGGGCGTCTTCGAGGCGGGCGGCCATGCGCTGGAAGGTGTGGAGCTGGCGGTGCGAGAAGTCGTTGTGCTGCTCTTCGTCGGCGCCGGCCAGGTGGGTGAGGGCACTGGCCACGCGCAGCGCGGCGGCGTGGCGGCGCAGCTCGGGCAACAGCTCGGGCAGGTCGGTTTCGGCGAAGCCCAGGCGGCGCATGCCGGTGTCGAGCTTGAGGTGGATGGCCGGCAGGGGCCCGGCAGCGGCGGCCTGCAGGTACTCGCGCAGGCGGGCGAACGAGTAGATTTCGGGCTCGAGGTGGTACTGGCGCAGCAGGCCGAAGGAATCGGGTGAGGGATTCATGACCATGATGGGCAGCGAGATGCCGTTTTCGCGCAGCTGCACGCCCTCGTCGGTATAGGCCACGGCCAGGTAATCGACGCGGTGGAACTCGAGCAGGTTGGCTACTTCGTAGGACGAGCTGCCGTAGGCGAAGGCCTTGACCATGACCATGAGCCGGGTGCCGGGCTGCAGGCGGGCACGGTAGTAATTCAGGTTGTGCACCAGGGCATCGAGGTTGACTTCGAGCACGGTGCCGTGGATTTTCTGCTGGAAGGCGGCCACCACGCGCTCGAAGCCAAAGCGGCGGGCACCCTTCACCAGGATGGTTTCCTGGCGGAAGTGGTCGGGGTGGAACCAGGCCAGCAGGGCTTCGGTATCGGCAAAGAACTGTACCTCGGGCACGGCCTCGGCCAGCACGGCGCGGTGCTGGCCGATGGCCTCGCCCACGGCCAGCAGGCGCTGCACGCCGTGGCGGGCGGCCAGCTCGGCCACGCGGCCGTAGAGTGCCGCGGCCGGCAGGCCCGACTCGAGCACGTCGGAGAGGATGAGGGTGCGGCGGCCGCGGCGGGGCTGGCGCTGCAGGGCGTCGAGGGCGAGGTCGAGGCCGGTGAGGTCGTTGTTGTAGGTGTCGTCGAGGACGTAGCAGTCGTGGATGGCCTGCTTCATTTCGAGGCGCATGGCCACGGGGTGCAGGCGCAGCAGGCGGCGCTGAATGTCGGCGGCGGGCAGCTGGCGCCAGAGCAGCACGGCGAGGCAATGCAGCAGGTTTTCGAGGGAGGGCTCGTCGGCGAAAGGCAAGGTGAAGACGTGCTCTTGCTGTTGATAGCGCACGCGGGCCAGGGTTTGCTGCGGGTCGGCGGCGGGGCTCAGCTGCACCTGCACGGCGGCGCCGGGGGCGGCGTGGCGCGACCAGGTGAGGCGCTGCACGGTGGCGGGCAGGGCCTCGGCGGCCTGGTGCACAGCAGCGTGGTCGCGGCAGTAGACGAGGGTGCGGGCGGTGGCAAAAAGCTGCATTTTCTCGGCGGCCTTCTGCTCGCGGGAAACGAAGCCGGCGTCGTGGGCGGGCCCGAGGTTGGTGAAGATGCCCAGTGTAGGCTGAATAACGCGGGCGAGGCGCGCCATTTCGCCGGGCTCGGAAATGCCGGCCTCGAAGATTCCTAGGGTATGCTGGGGGCGCAGCTCCCACACGCTCAGGGGCACGCCCACCTGGGAGTTGAAGGAACGTGGCGAGCGGCAGATCAGCTCGTCGGGGCTCAGCAGCTGGGCCAGCCACTCCTTCACGATGGTTTTGCCGTTGGAGCCGGTGACGGCCCATACGGGGCCGGTGAAGCCGGCGCGGTGCCGGGCGGCCAGGGTTTGCAGGGCGGCCAGGGCCCGGGGTACCTGCACGATGCCGGCTTCGGGGAAGTAGGCCAGGGCCACGGGGGCTTCGACCACGAACAGGCGCACGCCGCGGCGGTAAAGCTCGGGCAGGTACTGGTGGCCGTCGTGGTGGGGGCCGCGCAGGGCGAAGAACACCGTGCCGGCGGGCACGCCCACGCGGCGGCTGTCGAGCAGCAGGTGCTCGACGGGGGTGGCGGCATCGGGGGGAGCTTGCAGCAGCGTGCCGCCGAGCAGGGCGGGCAGGGAATCGAAGCGGAGCATGGCGCGGGTGGGTTGCAGCGGCAAAGGTACGGCGGGGCCGGGCGGGTGGTGGAAGCGTGCTGGCTGGTGGTGGGAGCGAGCTGGCTGTTGGCAGATGCTTGCGGACAGGCAGTCGGGGTGGACTGATCGGCTGCGGCAGTGCGGTGGCGGGTCGTGGAACCTCATCGTTTCAGCACCTTTCTCGCGCGGCACTTCACCACTCGCCATTTCACCGCTTCACAACTTCACTACTCCCCCGGGGTTATCTTTGTGGTCTTTTTCCGATAACGGGCGGTGCGAGCCGCTTTTCTGCTTCTTGAAACTCACGCGCTTTCACGGGGCCGCGCTGGCGGCCTACCTGATCTGGGGCTTTTTCCCCATTCCGTTGCGCCTACTGGCGGGCTACCCCAGCGGGCAGATTCTGTATTTCCGGGTGCTGCTGGCCCTGGTGCTGCTGGCGGGCATTCTGCTGCTGGCGCGGCGCGGGGCGCTGCGGGCTACAGGGCAGCAGTACCGGGCCGCTTCGGCCTCGGAGCGGCGGCAGCTGCTGGGGCTCACGGCGCTGGGCGGCGGGCTGCTGACGCTGAACTGGCTGCTGTTTATTTACGTGGTAAACCACGTGAGCGTGCAGGCGGGCTCGTTTGCCTACCTGCTGTGCCCCATTCTGACGGCCCTGCTGGGCTGGGCGGTGCTGGGTGAGCGGCTGCGGCCGGTGCAGGGCGCGGCCATCGGGCTGAGCTTGCTGAGCTGCGGGATGCTGGCCACCGGCGACTGGCACACGGTGGGCATGAGCCTGTTGGTGGCGCTGAGCTATGCCTGCTACCTGGTGACGCAGCGGGTGCTGCGCCGCTACGACAAGCTGGTGCTGCTGGGGGCACAGCTGCTGCTGGCTACGCTGGTGCTCTTGCCGCTGGCCGGGCCGCTGGGCGCCACGCCCGCCGCGGGCTGGGCCGATACGCGCTTTCTGCTGATTACCGCCTTGCTGAGCGCGGGCTTTACGGTGCTGCCGCTGTTCCTGAATTTGTACGCGCTGGGTCGGCTGTCGTCGGGTACGGTGGGGGTGCTGATGTACCTGAACCCGCTGGTGAGCTTCGCGCTGGCCTTCGTGTACTTCGGCGAAACGGCCACGCCGGGGCAGCTGCTGGCCTACGGGCTCATTGTGGTGTCGGTGGTGCTGTACAACTGGCCGCAGCGGGAGGCTGAAGCGCAGTCTGATGCGGAACGGCTGGCGGCGTAAGGGACCCTCCCCTGGTCCCCCTCTCCGCGGAAGAAGCGGGTTTGGAGCTGGCACCAGTATAAATAAAACCGCCGCTGGCCCTGGGGCCGGCGGCGGTCTTGCTTGCATGCCATATCTAGCAGCTGCGTGAGCCTGACTCGTATCGGAACGGCTAACTGGGGGCCTAGAAGCCGATGCCGATGCGGACGCTTTGCTCGAGCTTGCGGCCCGACTGCAGGGCGGTGAAATAGTCGACGCGCACGAGCTTGAAGATGTGCTCGATGCCCACGCCCAGCTCGAGGTAGTGGCCGGCGGCCTGGGTACGCAGGTAGTTGACGGTGCCCACTTCCTGCCACTTCAGGCGGCGCATGAGGGGGATTTTATTGAGGAAGAAGCCGTTGAAGTGGTGGTCGAGGTGGGCCTCCACGAAGCCGCGGCGGGTGCTGTAGCGGTAGTAGTCGAGCAGCTGGAAGCGGCTGAAGTCGGCGGCGAAGCGGGTGAGGTTGCCGGAGAAGTGGCGGTAGTCCATGAACGCCAGCTGCGGGCGGCCCAGGAAGCCGCCGGCGTTGACGTAGTAGCTGCTGGTTCCCAGCAAACCAAACTGCACCGACTGGCGGATGCCGGCTTCGAGGTAGGTGTAGCGTACGTCGGAAAGTCCTTCGACGCCCCAGCCCTGCCGCCAGGTGAGGCGGAACAGCGGGTAGCGCGAGCCGAGGTTGATTTTGCCGTCGGGGCGGGCAATGTAGCGCTGGCCGGGGCGGTAGCTCAGCCACAGCTCGGTGCCCAGGGCGCGGCTGCGGCCGAACTGGCTGCCGCCGGGCAGCTCGGCGGCCACGGGGTCGTTGGGGGTGAAGGCGCGGCCGGGAATGTCGGTGATGAGGTCAATGGTGGTGTTTTCCAGCTCGCGGCGGTCGAAGTAGCTCACGGCGCCGCGCACGTCGAGGCCGTTGCGCACCTCGGTGAGGTAGCCCACCTCGGCGCCGCGGCGCTGGTAGTACTTGGCGAAGTTGCGGTTGCGCAGCAGCGTGTAGGAGGTGTTGAGCAGCGGCGTGTGCTGGGAGTTGGCGTCGAAGTTTTCCACCGTGCGCCCTACCTGCACTTGCCAGCGGGCGGTGCGCATGGCATCGTGCTGCCAGTTGATTTCCACCGAGGGGCTGAAGAGCCTGGCCTCGGTGCCGTAGCGCAGCACGGGCGTGAGCCAGAAGCGGCGGCGGTCGTCGGTGTAGCGCGAGTAGGTGAGCTGGGGGCTGATGATGGTGCCCTCGACGGTGCTGTACTGCAGAATCTGGAACACCGAGGGCACGCTGTACTGCTGCTTGCGGTGCGAGTCGTTGTAGGTGTAGCCGGTGAGCAGCTTCTGGGTTTCGAACTGGTTACGCAGGCGGTCGAGCGAGTCCTGGTAGGGCTTGGAGTTGCGGATGACTTCGGTGCTGTCCTTTACGCGGTAGTCCTTCACCTCTTCGTCGGTGAGGGGCACCGGCCGAATCTGGGACCAGTAGGCGCTGTCGCGCTCGTTGGCGCCGGTTTCCACGCGCATCACCTCGCCGGGGGCCAGCTTCTCTACCTCCGTCAGGCTGCCGGCGCGGGCCAGCGAGTCGATGGCGCGGGCAGCGGCCTGGCGGCTCTGGCGCTTCACCTGCCGGGTGAGGGCGCGCACGGCGGGGCGCTGCTGGCGGGCTTCGGCCACGGTTTCGGCGTGTACGGGCTCGTCGGGGGCGGCGGGCGCGGGGGCGCTGGGCACCGGGCGGTTGGGGTGGGTGGGCGCCACGCGGTACTGCGAGAACACGGCCGTGAGGTAAGCATTGCCCTTGAAGCCCATGGCCGAGAGGTTGGCCGTCAGCGTCTGGGACTGCATCACCCACACGTGCGGGGCGTTGGGCGCGGGCGCATACTGCTGGTCGATGCGCACGTTGTCGACGTAGTCGAGCTGGGCATCCTCGTTCAGGCTCAGCCCCACCGAGTGCAGGCGCCAGGTGCCGTCGACGATGTAGATGTGGCCGGTGAAGACCGGGTCGGTGCGGCGGCGCGGGATGACGCGGATTTTGTGCACCATTTGTCCGCCCTGCTGGGTGGTGCCCTCGAGCACGTACTGGTAAAACAAAAAGGCGTTGGGTGCGATGGGCGACACGAAGCCGCGCTCGGAAAACACCTTCAGCACCGGGTTGTAGAAGCTCAGACCCCGGCCGGCGCCGGCGCGGTTCAGGCTGAAGGCCTTGGCGTCGCCGCTCACCCGCGAGGATATCATGCGCTCCTTCACGATGTTGGGCTGGCGAAACGACACCTCCGACACCGACTCGGACAGATACAAAATGCCCGGTTTGACGTCGGGGCCGACTTTGAACAGGCCCAGCACGCGGCTGGGGGCATCCTTGAGGCGGGCCAGAGCCTTGATGTAGCTGCGGGCCGTAAAGCTGGCCACCTCGCGGCGGTGGTAGTTGCGCCAGTCCATGGCGTGCTGCACGATGGCGTAGGCCGGGTCGCGGTCTTTGGCGCGCACCACCACTTCGCGCAGCTGGTAGTTTTCGGGCGTGAGCGTGACGTTGAGCACCGTGGCCGTGTCGCCGCCCATGATGCGCACCTGCTCGACTATGGGCTTGAAGCCCACGTACTGGAACACCACCTCGTAGCGGCCGGCGGCCAGTGGCAGCTGGTAGTTACCCTGCTCGTTGGAGGCGGTGTTGGTGGTGGTGCCCTTCACGGCCACGTTGGCAAAGCCCAGCGGCTGACCCTTGGGGTCGGTAATGCGCCCGCGCAGCACGCCGGCCGCGCTCAGCAGCGGCAGCAGCAAAAAGGCCAGTAAAGCAGGTAAAAAACGAATCATAGCCGGGATGGATTGGGCAGCAAGTTAGCGAGGAGAGCCGCTGCCCGGCCGCGGCGTTGCCTCGCCGTCGGCATATTTTTTCCCGCTTCCCTCCCACTCGTTGCCGCTGGCTAGCGGGGCGTGGCGGGAATGGCGTCGGGTTCGGGCACGGGCAGCGGGGCGCGGCGGGCATGGCGGGCCAGGTACCAGGCGTTGAGCAGCACCCCGGCCAGTACCAGCGTCATGCCCGCGTAGGCGCCCGGCGGGAAGGCTTCGCCGAAGAACAGCAGCCCAAAGCCCAGGGCGTAGAGAATGCCCAGGTAGTTCCAGTTGGCCACCTTCGCGAGCTGTTCGGCCTGGTAAGCCTTGGTCATATACACCTGCGCGCCCTGGGTGAAGACGCCGGTGAGACCCAGCCACAGCCAGTCGAGCCCCTGGGGCGTAACCCACTTCACCAGCAGGCAGTAGGCGGCCGTGATGGGCAGGGCCACCATCGGGAAGTAAAACACCACCACCAGCGGGTGCTCGCGCCCTTTGAGGCGGCGGATGGAGTTGTAGCTCAGCCCTGAGAAGACCGCCGACAGCACGCCCAGCCCCAGCCACAGCGGCTCGACGCGGGCATCGACGCCCTCGGCCCAGAGCACGCCCGCGAAGGAGAGCAGGAAAAACAGCCACTGCCAGGGTCGCACCGGCTCCCGCACGATGAAGATGCCCAGGATGGCAGTGAAGATGGGGGCCAGGTACTGAATGGTAACGGCCGTGGCCAGGGGCATCTGCTGCAGGGTGCCGAAGTACAGCATGAGGGCCAGCGCGCCGGTGGTGCCGCGTGAGATGAGCAGCAGGTGGTTGGAGCCCCAGGGCCGGATGCGCAGAAGCCGCAGGGTGAGGTAGCTCAGCGCCACCGAAATGAGCGAGCGAAACAGAATAATCTCCAGCGCCGGCACGTGGGGCAGCAGTTTCACGCACACGTTCATGAGCGCAAAGCAGAGCGTGGACAGCAACATGTAGCGGACGCCGCGAGAAAAAATCATCGGTCGGTGAAGCAAAACCAGGAGGGCCGGTAAAGGTCGGTGGGCGGCCACTCACCCGCCCCTGTGCCCAAGTAAACAAGCCAACAATTCGACGGTTGTAGATGGAAATGTGCGGATTGCATACTACATTGCTGCCCGGTAACCCGCTCATCTTCGGATAATCCAGTGGGCTACCATTTTTGGATGATTCAATCCAACTTGTTTATGTGAGCGAACAGCCGCCACCTTCTGGGTGGCGGCTGTTTTTTTGGCCGGCCGGTTTTTTTCGTCCTTTTTTTCGGGCGGCTTTGGCCCGACCACCCGGCCCGGGGCTGCGTACACTTTGCCGCGGCCCGCCCACCGGTCCGCTTTCCTCCCGCCCCACTCTTTCCGATGGACGACCACGCCCGCAAGCGCAAAACCTACACCCCGGCCGAGGCCCTCCAGAAGATTGCGGCCTTCTGCGCCTACCAGGAGCGCAGCCACCAGGAAGTGGCCAGCAAGCTGCGCAGCTACGGCCTCGACGAAGACGAAGCCGGCGAAATCATGATCCGGCTGGTGCGCGAAAAGCTGCTCGACGACGAGCGGTTCGCCCGCTCGTTCGTGCGCGGTAAGTACCGGCTCAAGAAGTGGGGCCGCCGCCGCATCCGGCAGGAGCTGAAACAGCGGGGCTTGTCGGAGTACTGCATCAAGGCCGGCATGAGCGAAATCGACGGCGACGAGTACTACCATAACCTGCGCGAGCTGCTGGAAAAGAAAAACGCGCTGGAAAAGGAGCCCAACCCCCACAAGCGCCGGCAGAAGCTCACGCTCTACGCCACGGCCAAAGGCTACGAGGGCGAGTTTATTCAGGACGCCCTGCGCGAGCTGCTGGGCACCGAGCGGTAGCGGCCACCCGCGGCGGCCGGGCTGCGTACTGCCTGGTTACGACCGGCGCCGCGCCGGTACTGGTCGCTACCCGCTTCAGCCATGGCCAAGATTCGCAAGAAAACCCGCAAGGCGCTCCGCAAAGAAGTGCGCCGCCTGTTCCGCAAGGAAGGTCCGGAAGTTGTCATCGGGCTGATAACCGGCGTGGTGACCAACCTGGTAACGGAGTGGGCGCAGCGGCGGGCCCGCAAGAAAAACAGGAAGTAGCCTCAGCCGCGCAGTTCGGGCGCCGCCTCGCGCCGCAGCAGGCCGTAGAGCACCGCGTCCTGCCACTCGCCCGCCTGGTAGTACTGCTCGCGCTGGTAGCCCTCGCGCCGAAAGCCCAGGCGCTCGAGGCTGCGGATGGACGCGTGGTTACGCGGGTCCACGTCGGCCACCAGCCGGTGCAGGTCGAGCGGGCCGAAGGCGAAGCGCAGCAGCTCGGGCAGGGCCTCGTGCATGTAGCCCTGTCCCCAGTGCGCGGTGCCCAAAGCGTAACCGATATCGGCCCGGCGGTTGCCGGCACTCAGCCCCGACAGCGTGCAGGTACCGATTACCTGGTCGTCGGTGGCGCGGGCTACACCCCACTGAAACAGGGTGCGGGCAGCAAAACAGGCGTAAATATCGGCCAACAGCCCGGCCGCTTCCGCCTCGTTGCGCACGCCGGCGTTGCCCCAATAGCGCAGCACCTGCGGGTCAGAGAAGATGGCGTAGAGAGCGGGCACGTCGGCCGCCGTGAGCCAGCGCAGGCGTAGGCGCGGGGTGTTGAGCGGGGGAAGCTGGGTGGCCGCAGGAAGCATGGCAGAAGATAAAGGCAGGTGACGGCCCGAAGAAGCGGCGCAGGAAAAGCACCGGCCACCGCCTAGCCGAAGGTGACGCCGAAGGTGGCAGCCAGCGCCGTTAGGTGGGCCGGATCGGGATTGGCGGGCGGTGGCGGTACCGTGAGCGACTGGGCCGGCTCCGATAGCTGCCGGAAGAAGTGCTCGAAGCCGGCGGGAGCAATGTGCAGCAGCACGCGGGCGTACTCGGTTTCGAGCTGGTAGCGGTGGCGCCGGCCGCGGGGCAGGTGCACAGTGTCGCCGGGCCCGGCGTGCAGCACCGCGTCGTCCACGGTGAAGGAAAGGTGGCCGTCGAGCACGTAGAACGTTTCGTCTTCGCGCTGGTGCACGTGCGCCGGCGGCTCGGTCCCGCGCTGCAGGCACAGGTCCAGCAAAGCAAACGCGCCGCCGTTGTCGGCTCCGGTAACGAGCGGGGTAGCCAGGTTGCCCAGGTACCACCACGAGCCAGCCGCCGTGCGGCAACGCCGGAACGGGGCAGTGCCCGGCATCAGGGTAGTTTGCACGGCCAGGTCGGCTTCCAGAGTCGGCGCAGTGGTAGCTTGGTTGATTTTCATAACGGGTGGCAAGGTTGAAGCAGGTCGGTCACCAAAACTACCCGCTTGGAATGGCTGCTTCAACCTTGTCACCTCACATAAACGTGTCGGTCAGCGGCTTACCCAGTACCTAAGGCTCTCATCCTCACATCAACGTGTAGGTCGCGCCGTTTACTGCCGGGTTGCCGGCACGGGCGGGGCGGTCTGCGGTACCAGCACCACGCGGCGGCCGGTGAGGGTTTCGAGCATGGGCCGCAGAATCTGCTGGGCGTTCTGCTGGGTCTGGGCCAGAATGCCCGATTGCAGGGCCGCGCGGCGCACGTTCTGCTCGGCGTACTTGTAGCCCGCATCCACCAGATCGGCGTCCTGAAAAAAGCCGTTTTCCACGCTGTACACCCGGCTCCCATTATGGTCGATGCGCCAGGTGCACAACTCGGCCGGCGGCAGGGCCACGCGCACCACCGAGTCGCCTTCGAACACCACGTCGAGGGGCTTGATCTTGCGCAGGTCGAGGCAGCCCACGGCTTCGCCGGCCACGATGAGGGCCACTTTGGCGTCGGGCAGGAAGCGGTAGGTGCTTTTCTTGTACTCCACCACGTCCTTGAACCGGTAGCGCACCAGCTCCAGCCGGCCCAGTCCCTCGATTTTCTCCAGCACGGTGTTGTGGCTCACCGTCACCCGCGGCTCGGCGCGCAGCGGGTTCAGGTCGTCGAAGGCCGGGGCAACTTTTCGCCACAGAAACCAGCCCAGGCCGAGCAGAAACAACAGGGGCAGTAAACGGCGCAGCAGGCGGAACAGAGGCATATGGGGGCAATTAATAATTATCAATCAGGAATTGATAATTACAGATGAGGTTACGCCCACCGGCCGCTGCGGTTGCGCCGCTGCTCATTGGCGCATGATCCAGGATAAATGTTCAATGAGAAGTGGGCGGGGGCGCGCCGAAGCGTTCGGTAAAACCGGCCCAGCCCTGCAGCCCGCCGGTGTGCACGGCTAGCACGGTGCTGCCGGCTGCAAAATAGCCCTGCTCGATGAGGGCCAGCGTGCCGTACAGCAGTTTGCCGGTGTAAACGGGGTCGAGCAGGATGCCGTGGCGCTGGTAGAACTGCCCGATGAAAGCCAGCAGCGGCGCCGAATAACGCGCGTAGCCCCCGAAGTGAAACTCAGTGCGCAGTTCCCAGTTGTCGAAGCTCTGGCCGGTGGCCTCGTGTACCAAAGCGGCCACCTCGGCCCGCAGGCCCGGCGCGTGGCCCTTCAGGGCCGAAATGCCCACTACCCGGCCGTGCCCCCCGGCCCCGGCCACTAGGCCCGCCAGGGTACCGCCGCTGCCGCAGGCTACTGTTAGCGCGTCGTAGGACTGGTGGGCCGCGGCCAGCTCCCGCACGATTTCGGCGCAGCCCTGCACGGCCAGCCCGTTGGTGCCGCCCTCGGGCAGCAGGTAAGCGGGGCCAAGACGCGCCAGTAGTTCGGCCTGCCAGTCGGGCTCCGAGCGGCGGCGGTACTGCTCGCGGCTCACGAAGTGCAGCTGCATGCCCGCCGCGGCGCAGCGGGCCAGCGTGGAGTTTCGCGCCGCGGCCGGCTCGCCCCGCACGATGCCTACCGTCTGAAAATCATAGAGCACGCCGGCCGCGGCCACGGCGGCCAGGTGGTTGGAGTAGGCCCCACCAAAAGTCAGCAGCGTGGTGTGTCCCTGACGGCGGGCTTCCCGGAGGTTGGGCTGGAGCTTGCGCCACTTGTTGCCCGGCAGCGCGGGGTGGTGCAGATCGTCGCGCAGCAGGCGCAAGCGCACCCCGCGCTGCGCGGCCACGGGCTCGGGCAGGTCGGTGAGCAGGGGCGCAGCGGCGAATTCAGCAGGCAGCATACAGCGGGCAGGAAGCCGGCGCGTTGGGCAGCACGGCAGGTAGGAGCTGAACGCAATGATGCCGCGACTTGTGCGGCCGCGGCATCACGTCGAGACGGGTGGATTTCCGGCTACGCGGCCAGCAGATCGTCGCGGTCGGCTTCAGGCTCGGGCGTGGGGCGGCGGCGCAGGGCGTAAACACCGGCGCCGATGAGCACGGCAAACAGCAGAATGGACGACACCAGCGAAACGGTGTTGCCGATGCTGTACTCCTGGGGCTCGAACTTGAACACGATGTTGTGCTGGCCAGCGGGCACGACCATGGCGCGCAGCACGTAGTTGGCGCGCAGGTGCGGCACCAGCTTGCCGTCGAGGTAGGCGTTCCAGCCCTCGGGGTAGTAGATTTCGGAGAACACCACGAAGCCGTCCTGGGCGGCCTTGGCCTGGTACTCCAGCTCGTTGGGCGAATACTTGGTCAGGCGAATGGAGGAGCCGGCGTTGGCGTAGCTGGTTTTGGCCTGCGGGAACTTGCTCACGTCGACCACCGCCGTGGTTACCGGGTCGAAGGTGCTCAGGGCGTTCATTTCCTGGTCGGCGTTCTGCACCGGCTGCACGCTGCTCACAAACCAGGCATTGCCCAGGGCACCGGGGTTGAGCTGCGCAATCGGCTGGCCCGACTTCTGGTCGCGGCCGAGGAAATAGCGGGCGTTGAGCATGGACGTCATGCGCGGGTTGTTCTGCGAAATCTGCCGCTCAATCAGCTCCTGGTAGCGCCGCATCTTGGCGCCGTGGTAGCCGCCGATGCTCTTATGGAAGTACGAGGTGTTGGCTTCGTTGAAGGGGTTATCCACGTTCAGCACCCGGTAGTGCAGCGTGGGGTCGCGCAGAATCTGCTCGTCGGCGGCCGAGGGCACGAACTCCTGGGCCACGGTCTTGTCCTGGAAGTTGCTTTCGCCGAGGTAGCGCTTGTCCACGGCCCACAGGTCGACTAAGGTCAGCGCGGCCACCAGGGCCGTGGCCACCGTGGCGGTGAGCTGGCGGCGCAGGTAAAACCACAGCACCGCGGCCGTGGCCAGAATGAAGAACAAGGAGCGCAGCACGTCGGCGCGCATCAGGCCGGCGCGGTCTTCGCGCAGCGCGTCGAGCGGGAAGCCCTGCTGCTGCAGCTGCGCGTCGATGGGCGAGGCAAAGTCGGCGCCGAGGCCGAAGACGAAGGCCAGCGCGCAGATGCCGGCCGTGATGCCCGTGGCCAGCAGCAGCTTGCGGCGCAGCTCGGCGGTTTCGGGCGCGTCGGCCACGGCCACGCCGGGCAGCCTGGGCACGGCGGCGGTAGCCGGGCGGCCCCGCAGCACCCGGGCCAGGGCCAGAATGGCCAGCAGCGGCATGGCCAGCTGGGCAATTACCAGGGCCATCGACACCGACCGGAACTTGTTGTAGCCCGGGAAGTAGTCGAACATCAAATCGTTGAAGGCGGCGAAGTTCTTACCCCAAGCCAGCAGCAGCGACAGAATGGTGCCGATCAGCAGCCAGGTGCGGATGCGGCGGTCGGCCACGAACAAGCCCAGCACGAACAGCAAGCACACCACCGCACCCACGTACACCGGTCCGCTGGTGATGGGCTGGTCGCCCCAGTAGGTGGGAATGTTCTGCAGGTATTCGCGCAGCTGCACCGGCGGCACGCCCAGCCCCGACAAAGCCTTGCCGGTGGCCGAATTCTCGTCGAGCTTGCCCGAGGAGGCGCCACCGTAGTAGTTGGGAATGAGCAGGGTAATAGACTCGCCCACGCCGTAGCTCCAGTTGAAGGCGTAGTCGCGGTCGAGGCCTGAGCCGGTTTCCACCTTGGCAGCCGGCTGGCCCGGCGCGGTGGGCGCCGGCGTGGTCAGCTCCGACTTGCCGCGGATGCTGTACTTGCCGTAGGAAGCCGTGGTGTAGAGGCGGCCGAACGAAACGCCCACCGCCAGCAGGGCGGCCACGGCCAGCAAAGCCGTGCGCTGCAGGAAGTCGGCCAGGCGCTTTTCGCGGATGGCGTACACCAGCTCCACGATGCCGAACACCAACACCAGCAGCAGCAGGTAGTAAGTGATTTGCAGGTGGTTGGCCCGCACGTTCATGGTCAGCCCCAGGGCAAACAGGGCCGCGCCCAGCAGCTTGTGCCGCCGGAAAGCCACCAGCAAACCGCCCAGCACCAGCGGCGCGTAGGCCAGGGCGTAGGACTTGGAGTTGTGCCCCGCGGCCAGGATGATCAGGTTGTAGCTCGTCAGGCCCAGGGCCAGGGCGCCGGTGAGGGCTACCAGGGGGCGCAGGCCCAGCGCCACGAACAGCAGGTAGCCACAGAGCAAGGCCACAAACAGGTTGGCCACCACGGCGGGCAGCCCCAGGGTGAAGAGGCTGCTCAGGTACACCGACAGGTCACCCGGGAAGCGGGTGCCAATCAGGTAGGTGGGCATGCCCGAGAACATGGAGTTGGTCCAGAGGGCTTCCTGGCCGGTGGCCTCGCGGAAGGCCGCGGCCTCGCGGGCGCCGCCGTTGAACTGCACGATGTCGTGCTGGCTCAGGGTCTGGCCCTTGAAAACGATGGGCGAGAAATACACCACTGCCACCAGCAGCAGGAAGGCAACGGCCAGCAGGTGCGGCAGCACCCGGCGCCACAAAGGCGCGGCGGCCGGCGTCGGCGGAACAACAAGGGTCATTCGGCGGGCGAAAAACAGAGAAGAAACAGAAAACCCGGCCCGCGCGCAGCAGGCCGGGCGGAGGCAGCCCGAAGGTAGGCCGATTATTTTACTTCCTCGAACTCCACGTAGTCGCCCCCGCGGAATTCGGTTTGGCGCTTTGGCTTGGCCGTGGGCGGCACGTAATCGACCTGCACCTGCCCCTCGGGACCGGGTTTGGGCGCGGTGGGCGGCGGGCCGAAGGGCGAACCGCCGGGCCCGAACGGGGAGCCGCCGGGGCCGAAGTCGAGGCCGCTGCGCTGCATCTGCTTGCGCACGAAGGCCGTGAGCAGCCAGCGTACCAGCCAGGGCATGACCATGCGCAGCAGCAGGGCCACGAGCAGAAAAATGAGAAGGGCTTTGATGATCATCCGCGCGCGGGCAGGTCAGGTTTAAAGTAAAAATCCCGGTCGGCCGTGCCAAACAGCTCGGCGGCCGGACAAGGTACTAACCGCGCTTCAGTCCCGGTGGTTTCCAGCAGGTAGGGTTGGTAGCCCAGTTCGGCCAGCAGCTCGCTCACCCGGCGGCGGTTTTCGGCCCCGTTCAGCTCGGTCTGAATGATGGGCCGGTGGCGGCGCAGCGTGGCCTGCATGTGGCGAAACACCTCGTGCTCGAAGCCTTCCACGTCGCACTTCACAAAGTCGAGACGGTCGAAGTGGGCCAGCAGTTCGTCGGGCACGCGCATGTCCACCTCGTAGAACTGCCCGTACTGCTCGTGGGGGCTGGAGTCGGCAATCTTGGTCATGCCGTGGTGCAGCAGGCCGTTGCGGGCGGGCGTGCCCATCTGCACGGTTTTGTTTTCGCCGCCCAGCGCGTAGGGCAGCAGCAGCAGGTTGTCGACGCCGCTGAGTGGCACGTTGTCCTGCCAGATGCGCTGAAACAGGGGCACCGGCTCCACGGCCAGCACCTTGCCCTGCGGCCCCACCAGCCGCGACAGCGCCACCGAGTAGTAGCCCAGGTTGGCGCCGATATCCAGGCACACGTCGCCGGGCTTCACCAGCTTGGCCAGGAAAAACAGCTCGGGGTATTTGGCTTTGCCCCAGCCGGCAGCTACCAGCCGCAGGTAGATGCGGCTGACGAAGCGAATGTAGCGCTCGAACCCGAGCGCGCCGACGAGGAGTTTGCGCAGCGCCTTCATGTGCGGGCAAAGGTAGCACCTGCGGCCGGGCCGGAATACTACACCGCTCCCGGCCCGCGTTTTGGGCCGCGGTCAGGCAACGTTAGCTTTGCCCCATTCCGGTCGACTCGTCGTTCTGATTTCCTTATCTCCCGCACTATGAAGTATGCCCTCGTGGCGCTGCTGGGCGCGCTGTTTTTGTTTCTGTCGCCGGCCCGCGCGCAAACCTCTTTTTCCAGCGACACCACTGAATTCGAGCCCGTAGCTTCGGAGCGTTCAGCCGACCCCTGTGCCGACTGCGGCGGTGGACGGCGGGGTAGCTTCCGCTTTGTGCGCTATAAATGGGACGTGAGCGTGGATGCCTCATTCGTGCTACCGCGCTTCGTGAACCTTACCTACGCCCCTTACGGGGGCGGCTACAACACTTATGGCACCGGCCTCAATCAGACGGGCAATTTTACCCGGTTTATGGTCCGCAAAAACGAGGTGGTTCGCGACAGCCGGAACATCCCGGTCCGCAAAGGTGCCTACCGCCTGAATGTAGGCTTTGGGCTCAGCGGCAACAAAGTGCGGGAAGACAGTATTAAAATCCTCAGTGCCAATACCTACCTTATCGAAAATGCTTCCAGTTTCAGCGGGGTTTCCGTGGATGCCGGCTACGAATGGCAGCAACAGCTGGGCCGTTTTCAGCTGCTTTACGGCTACGAGGGCTTTGTACGTTACTCCCACAGCAACACCACCGGACACTTCTATTATCTGGGGCTTAATGATAACCAGGAAATAGAGCAGAAGCGCGAACAGGCGAAATGGTCTAGCAGCTCCCTCAGTATAGGTATTGCCCCCCTAGCCGGCCTCAAGTTCTTTGTGCACCCGCGTTTCTCGGTATCCGTCGAAAACAAGCTGTACATCCAATACAACCGCAACCAAGACAAAGCCAACCACGCTACGTTGTCACTTAATGGTTTAAGCCGGTACAGCCTGACTTCGGGCTATGCCACTACCTTAGCTCCGCTCTCGGCACTCAACGCCACCTTCCACTTCGGCCAAGTAGTGCGTTAGCGGCGTGCAGCCCGGCTCCAGGCCCGCGACACACCGGCCGCTACTAGCCCACCGAGGGTGTACCAGGCCACCGTCATCAGGCTGGTTTGGGGCGTGCGGTTGCTGGGCCCGTCGCCCAAACCCAGCGGGCCGGGCAGCAGCACCCCGCCGGCACCGGCGGCTATGCCCAAAGCTGCGCCCCGCCACCAGGCATCTTCGCCGGAACCCACTAAGCTGTAGTACAAACCGTTGCTGAGCAGGTCGCCGGCCATCGTGGCGTTGTAGAGCGTGGGCTGGTCGGGCTGCGGCGCATCGGCGGCGGCCAGCAGCTTGCGCAGTCCGCGCATGCCCAGCACGTCCATGCGCGGGGCGTCGGGGGTGAGGCGGCGGGCGGCCTGGTGCACCAGCGTAAGGGCCACAGCGCCGGCCAGGCCGCTGATAAGGGACTGCGTGACGGGGGCGGAAGCAGACGATTTCATAGGCGTAGCGCGTTGGGTAGGTTTTCCAACGCAGGTCCGGCAGCGGGGTTGAGCGGCGGGGCTAGAAAAATTTCGCCGGAAGTTTTGTGCGGCGTTTGCCGGGGCGCTTATATTTGCACTCCCATTGCGCGTCCTGCGCTCCAGTGGGAAAGTTGCCTGCTTAGCTCAGTTGGTAGAGCAGCTCATTCGTAATGAGCAGGTCGTTGGTTCGAGTCCAATAGCAGGCTCCACAAGCAAACCGGCCCGTTTCCTGATCAGGAAACGGGCCGGTTTCGTTTTCAGCGCTTGCGGGCCTTAGCCGTTGCGCTTGTTGGTCATCTTCGAGAGGTAGCTGATGCCCAGGGCCAGGGCCAGGCCACCCACTACCTTCTGGGTGGTGCTGAGCTTGCCGAGCTGGCCGGCAGCGGCGTCGCCGAAGTTCTTGAGCTTGTCGTTTACGCCGTTAAGCATCGAGGACTTATTGCCGGCCGCGGCCTGGGGCTGCTGGGCGGCGCTGCCCGAGGTATTGAGGAAATCCGTGTTGCTGGAAGAAGGGTTGGTTGCCATGATGTAGGGTTGAGTTTGGAGTGAACAAGCAAGGCGGCACCCCGGCCGGGGGCCCTGAAAGCTATTCGTAAACCAGGGCTCCAGGGTTGCGCCCACCTCGACCAGCTATAACGGCCCGCAACCGGCTATGCCACCACATCAGGGCGAGGCTCGGGGGCGGTGCCGCGGCCGGGGCCAGCGGGTGGGTCGAGGCCCAGCAGGCGGGCGTAGTAGGCGGTGTCGCGCCGAGCTACCAGGCGGGCTTCCACCTCAAAGCGGTTGTCGTAGTAGCCCACCCGCATCGATTCGAGCAGGTACTTCCACAGAAAGCCCAGCAGGCCGTACTGCTGCACCTGCCGGATGTGGCACATCTCGTGGGCCACCCACGACGGGTCGCGCAGGAACTCGGCGCGCGACACCCCGCTGAGGTGAATGCTGCCGCCCAGGACCATGGCTACGTTGCGCTGCTTGAGCTTCCAGCGGGCCAGTCGGGCCAGGGGCGAATGCTCGATGATGGGGGGAAGGTTCACGGCTAAAGGAAAGCAAGTCGGCTACGTAGCTGAAAAGCTGATGGTTGCACGGCGAGTCCGCAAAATGCATTCCTATTTTGCATCTATCCATGAATTTATGGCTCATTAGCCCGAATAATTTGGACCCTTAATCTGACCGACCTAGTTTTACCCTATCGGCCCGGGTAGAATCTTTCCAGTCGGGTTCGGGAAAACCTCTTATTCACCTTCTCCAACTTGCTCGCTTAGAGAAGAAAAGTACGCCAACCGGCCCCTCGCGGCCACCGCCCGGGGGCGGAGTTTCATACCCCACACGACGGACAATGAAGAATACCCTTTTGTGTTGCCTCGCCGCTGTTTCACTGGCTCTTTCTTTTTTCTTTGACTACTCGCCCGAATCCGGGCTCACCCATAAGGCGGCTTCGGCCGCCCCGGCCGAAGCCTCGCTGCTGTCGGCCCTGGCCGAATCGGGCGACGACCCGGTAACCTTCCGCGACTCGCTGGCCGTGGGCTACTATGCCCAGACCCTCGGCATCAAGGCCGACTACGCCGAGGATGCCTCCCTGCTGCGCACCATCACCGAGTGGCTGGGCACCCCCTACCGCTTCGGCAGCAGCACCAAGCGCGGCACCGACTGCTCGGGCTTCGTAACCCGGGTATTTAAGGAAGTGTACGGCATCAACCTGGTGCACAGCTCGCGCTCCATGTTTGCCAACGCCAAGCGCGTGGCCAAAACCGAAATGCAGACCGGCGACCTGGTGTTTTTCCGCCGCGGCCCCGGTCAGCCCATCTACCACGTAGGCATCTACCTCAAGGACGGCAAGTTTGCCCACTCGGCCACCAACGGCGGCGTGATGGTCAGCTCGCTCAACCAGGGCTACTACCAGCGCAACTTCTACGCCGCCGGCCGCGTGAACGTAGAGTAGCCCCGCTGCCTGACCGCTTTGCAGAAGCCCTTGCCCCGCGGCAAGGGCTTTTTTGTTTGTTTTGCGCCCGCAAGCATCCGATAACCATTTCGGCGCGAAACAGTATAGGACGGCAGCCGCCCGCGCGCCGGCACTGCCCTCAGGGCACCGGCACCCAAAGCCCAGGCGACGCCCAAATCGTTTCTTCTCTCCAGCCCTTTCGTCATGGCTACCCAACCACCCAACGGGGAACGGATTGCATCGTCTCCGTTCTTTAAAACGCTGATCGGCAAGGCCGAAGGCTACCTCAAGCAGCCGCTGCGCATCAAGCAGCTGCTCAACGACGCTTACCAGAAAGCCAGCGAGAAAAAAGACGTCGGCAGCATTGCCCACGAGGCATGGGAAAGCATGCAGACGCTGTTCCGCCTGGTAAAATCGGCCGCTTCGGGCGAGTACACCGGCATTCCCACGCCCACCATCCTGGGCGCCATTGCCGTGCTGATCTACTTTCTCTCCCCCATCGACCTGGTGCCCGACTTCATCCCGGTGGTGGGCTTGCTCGACGACGTGGCCCTGATGGCCTGGTTCATGAGCACGCTCTCGGCCGAGCTGGATAAGTTTCACGCCTGGGAGCAAGGCCGGGGTGTGACGGCGGCTGGCGGTCCGGCGCCGCAGCGCCCGGCCCTGCGCGAGGCGCACTGGACCGAGCAGGCCGAGCACAGTGTAAGCAGCGGTTCGTTTACCGCCGCTCCCGAATCGGCCAAGCACGCCGGCAAGGCCGACCTGCCCGGCGGCTCGTCGCCCGATCCGGCCAACCGGGCCGAGCCGGCCAACCGGGCCGAGCCGGCGGGTGAGCACCACCCCACCCTCGACGTAACGCCCAACCCTCACATGGAAGGCGCCAGCACGGCGGGCAGCCGCGACCCGAAACCCACCGGCTCCCGCGGCGGCGACACCGGTGGCAACGTCCGCTAGGCTTCCCCGCTCAAACACAGAAAAGGCCCGCAACCAGTTGTTGCGGGCCTTTTCTGTGTTTTCAGACCAAAGAAGAATTAGCGGCGCGCCGGCCGACCACCCCGGTGCGAGGCCACGTAGCGCACAAAGTCGCGCACGGTGTTCAGGGGTACCTCGTCGGGGATGGTGATGTGGAAGCGGCGCTCCAGCTCCAGGATGATGTCGACCACGTCGACGGTATCGAAGCCCAACTCGCGGCTGAGGTTGCTGGATACACGCAGGCGCTGGGGCTTGATGGCCTTACGCTTGCTGATGATGCGCAACACCTGCTGTTCGATGTTGGCGGGAGCGGAAGTCGTTTGGGTTAGCATGGCTAAACGACAGTGGTGGGGAGAATGATGAAGGGAAATAAAGCCGGGGGGCTGCCAGCGAACGGCCGGTGGCCGTAGGTTGGAGTCGGGCCGGATGAAAAAGGTTGCATGCTCTTGTCAGCGGCCCCGGTTGGGCCCCCGGCGCCCGGCGGCGGGGCGGTGCCACTGGGCCACGCGCCCGCACCGCCGGGCTGGATCAGAGCCAGGCTTAGTATTCGGCCAGGATGGGCGGACGAGCGGCTTCCACTTCCTCCTCATGGGCTACCGGCTGCGCCAGGGCGTCGGGGTTTTTGCCCGTCAGCTTGCCTTTCAGCGTCTCGCTCAGCAGGTACATCACCGGTACTACTACCAGGGTGATGAGCGTGGCGAAAACCAGGCCGAAGATGATGGTCCAGGCCAGCGGGCCCCAGAACACTACCGACTCACCACCGATAAAGAATCGGGGGTCGAAGGCGGCGAACATTTCGTAGAAGTCCAGGTTCAGGCCGATGGCCAGCGGAATCAGGCCCAGCGTGGCGGCGGTAGCCGTCAGGATTACCGGGTTCAGGCGGGTGCGGCCGGCCAGCACGATGGCCTCGCGCAGCGGCATGCCTTGGGAGCGAAGGATGTCAGTGAATTCCACGAGCAGGATACCATTTTTTACTACGATACCTGCCAAGGCAATTACCCCTACGCCGGTCATCACAATACTGATATTCATGCCCGTAATAGCCAGGCCCCAGAACACGCCGGCAATGGAAAACAGCACTTCGGAGAGGATAATAACCGGCTTGCTGAACGAGTTGAACTGCAATACCAGAATCAGGAAGATCAGGGCCAGGGCACCCAGGCCGGCAATGGGCAGGAAGTCCGAGGTTTCCTTCTGGTCTTCCTGCGCGCCACCCATCTTAATGGTGTAGCCCGCCGGCGTGGGGTAGGCTTTCAGGGCCGTCTCGATCTGACGTACTACGTCGGGGCCGGTGAAGCCCGACAGCACGTTCGAGGAGATGGTGATGACGCGCTTCACGTCCTTGCGCTTGATGCCGCCGTAGGTGGTACCGTACTTCACATCGGCTACCGAGCTGATGGGCACCTGGCGCATCTGGCCGGTGGCGTCGCGGAAGGTCAGCGGCGCATTCAGGATGGCGTCCACGTCTTCGCGGTAGGGCTTGGCGT
Organism: Hymenobacter sp. B81; assembly: GCF_044628455.1. NCBI lineage: Bacteria > Pseudomonadati > Bacteroidota > Cytophagia > Cytophagales > Hymenobacteraceae > Hymenobacter > Hymenobacter sp. B81. The sequence goes on from NZ_JBIYZW010000002.1 coordinate 205,430, forward strand.
AGCGCACCTGAATCGGGTACTCGTCATCCGGCGTCTTGAATTTGCTGGCTTCCGAGCCGTAGATGGCCGTGCGCACCTCCATGCCGATCTGGGCCGTGCTGATGCCCTCGCGGTTGGCGCGGGTACGGTCAATGTTCACGGCAATTTCCGGGTTACGGTCTTCCAGGTTGGAACGCAGCTGCTCGATGCCGCCGATGTTTTTCGAGTTGACGAACTTGATAACGTCCTTCGACAGCGCGGCCAGCTTGGGGTAGTCGTCGCCGGCTACCTCAATGGCAATTTCCTTACCCGTGGGCGGGCCGCTCGACTCCTGGTCCACCGAAATTTCGGTGCCGGGAATGCCCTTCACCACCTCGCGGATTTTGTCCATGTAGGTGCGGGTTTCGGGGCCGGTTCGCTCGCTCATTTCCTTGAAGGCCACGGCTACCTTGGCCAGGTGCGACTGCGACACGCCCGTAGCCGTGGCTTCGCCCGGGTCGCCGGCGCCGATGGCCACGTTGGTGATGACCGATTCCACGTCGGGGTTGGGCTTGCCGTCGGGCTGAATGACGCCGTAGATGCGGCGCTCCAGAATGCGGGCCACCGAGTCGGTTACTTCTACGCGGGTACCCACCGGCATCCTCAGGTAGGTGTACACAAATTTCGGGTCGCCTTTAGGGAAGAAGTCCACCTTGGGGCTGCGCATTCCCAAGGCTACAAACGAGCCGAAGAATAGCAGCACTACTCCTACCATTACCAGCACCGGGTGTCCAATGGCCCAGCGCACCAGGTTGGCATAGCCATCCATGAAGCGCGGCAGCGCTTTGGTCTGGAACCAGGCAATGCCCTTACTGAATACAAAGGTGTTCAGCCAGATCAAGGCGGCTACGGTCAGCAGCAGATTGCCGATGAAGTGGCCGTGCAGCTTGAAGAAGCCCGGCATTTCGGCTCCGGTTGCCAGGGCAGCCGCCCGTTGTTCAGCATCCATGTGGCCGCCAATGCCGGCAACGTTGAACAGGATGCCCAGAACCACCAGCGCAACGGTCCAGATCAGCAGGTTGCGCGTCACGCGGGGCTTGCTGTGCTCGGAGTGGTGGTCTTCGCGCTCCATAAACGACACGGCAAACACCGGGTTCATGATGAAGGCCACGATCAGCGAGGACATCAGGGTGAGAATCAGCGTGACGGGTAGGTAGAACATGAAGCTACCCACAATGCCCGGCCAGAACATCAGCGGCACGAAGGGCGCCACGGTGGTGAGCGTACCGGCCAGTACCGGAATGAACACCTCGCCGGCGGCAAACTTGGCGGCCTGGGCGGTGGTCAGGTTGGGGTGCTCGTGCAGCAGGCGGTGGGTGTTTTCGATTACCACGATGGCATCGTCGACCACGATACCCAGGGCCAGCAGGAAGGCGAAGAGCACGATCATGTTCAGCGCGAAGCCGAACATGGGCAGCACCAGGAAAGCCAGGAACATCGAAATCGGCACCGACAAACCCACGAACAGGGCGTTGGTGGTACCCATGAAGAACATCAGAATCACCGTCACCAGGATGAAGCCGATAATGATGGTGTTGATCAAATCGTGCAGCGTGACGCGGGTGTCGTTGGATGTGTCACCCGTGATGGTGATGCGCAGGTCGCCGGGCAGGCTCTTCTTCGAGTCATCCACCAACGCCTTGATCTTGTCGGAGGCGTCGATGAGGTTTTCGCCCTGGCGCTTAATCACGTTCAGGGTGATGGACGGCTTGCCGTCGAGACGGGCGTAGGACTCCCGCTCCTTGAAGGCATCTTCCACAGTGGCAATGTCGCCCAGGCGCACGGCCGAGCCGCTCAGGTTCTTCACCTGGATGTCGGCAATGTCGGCGGCGTTGACGTACTGGCCGGCCACGCGCACGGCGCGCGTCTGTCCGCCCACGTCCACCGAGCCGCCCGAGATGGTGATGTTCTCGCGGCCAATGGCGCCCTGGATGTCGGCGAAGCTCATGCGCGAGGCGCGCAGCTTGTACATGTCCACGTCCACGTTCACCTGCTGCTCCAGGGCCCCGATGATGTCGACGCGGGTAATTTCGGGCAGGGCCTCGATTTTGTCCTGGAAGTCGTCGGCCAGCTTTTTTAGCTGCGACGCCGGCAGGTTGCCGGCTAGGTTGATCTGCATGATGGGCAGCTCCGAGAGGTTTACCTCCTGCACGGTGGGCGGGGTGGGCAGGTCGTTGGGCAGCTCGTTGCTGGCCTTGTCCACCGCGTCCTTGATGAGCTGCTTGGCGTACTGCACGTCCACGCCGGAGTTAAACTCCACGTCCACGATGCAGTAGTCCTGGTTGGAGGTGGAGTTGATTTTCTTCACCCCGTTCACCGACTTGATTTCTTTCTCAAGCTGGCGCGTCACCAGGTTTTCGATGTCCGTGGGCGAGGTACCGGGGTACACCGTGGCCACGATGATGCGCGGAATGACGATATCCGGGAATTTCTCCTTACCCAGCTTGATGTAGGAGAAGATACCCGCCACGCACAGCAGCAGCGTGATGATGTAAATGCTGGTCTTGTTATCAATGGACCAACTGGTGGGTCCAAACTCTTTTTCGATATCCTGCATGAGGAGTCAGAAGCTAGGAAGTGAGTCGTGTCAGGCCGCGCGGCTGGGGCAGGTTGTAGCGGCCCCGGCCGCCGGTCCGTGCGCTAGGCGCCCGCTTGCCCGGCCAGGTTGCCGGCGAGGGACACCGTCTGGCCCTCGTTGAGGTTCTGGTAGCCGGCCGAAATCACCTGGTCGTTGGCGTTCAGCCCGCTGGTAATTTCGGTTTTGCCGTTGTAGGTCGCACCGGTCTGCACCACGCGCTTGGCCGCTATTTTCTTGCCGCCTTTGTCTTCCACCACAAACACGTAGCTGTTTTCTTCGTCTTTCTGGATCAGATCAACCGGCAGCACGGTGGTGTTGGACTTGCTGTAGTTCTGGATGCGCACGGTGGCCACCATGTTGGGGCGCAGCTGCTGGGCGGCCGGGCCGGCCAGGCGCAGCTCCACCGAAAAGGTGCGGCTGGCCGGGTTGATGGTGCGGCTTACGGTGCGCACCGTCGAGGGCACGTCCGTCACGCCCAGGTCGGCGATGTTCACCAGGGCCTTGTCGCCGGCCTTGATGGTGTTGGCGTAGTTTTCCGACACGTCGGCCACGATCTTGCCGCTGCCGCCGCTGAGCAGGCGCACCACCGGCATACCGGGGTTGCCCATCTCCCCCACTTTCGCCGGCACCTCGTCGACCACGCCGCTGAAGGGCGCCACTACGTTGTACATGGCGCGCTGCTGCTGCTGGGTGGCCAGGCTGCGCTGCAGGGCTTCGTAGTTGTTTTTGGCCTGCAGGTACTGGATTTCGGTGCCGATCTGCTGTTTCCAGAGGCGGTCCTGCTTCTCAAACACGGTGCGGGCCAGCTCCAGGCGGGTGCGCAGCTCGGCAATGCCCGATTCGAGCACGGCGGCATCCTGGGTGGCCAGCACCTGTCCCTTGCTCACCCGGTCGCCGCGCTGCACGCGGATGCTGGTGAGCACGCCCGGCACGCGGGGCGACACGTTGGCGTTTTCGTCGAAGTCGGCGCGGGCCTGCACTTCCAGGTAGCTGGTGAAGCTTTCGGGCTGCACACTGATAACCGACACGGGGGCGACGTTCACGGCCGCCTCGGTGGGCTTGCCGGTTTTTGCTTCCAGCTCGGCAATCTTGGCCTGGTTGGCGGCGGTTTCCTGTTTCAGCTTGGCCAGCTCGGCAGCCGGGTCTTTCTGGCCGCAGGCCGCCAGCAAAGTCAGGGCCAGCATAGCGGCAGAGGTAGTGTATTTCATGGAGCGGGTGCGGTTCACGGTCGGCTGGAGGGCGGTAGCTTGCTGGGCCGGACGGTTCATAATAAGCAGGTTGAGGGGGCAGCTGATGACGGTTCGTGCAGAGCTAAGCCCTTATTTCTTACCCTGGTACAGCGTACCAGCGGCTTTGTTGTAATCCACCTTGGCTACCAGCGCATCGTAGAGCGAAGCGTAATAGTTGGTCTGGGCCTGGCGCAGGTCGGTTTCGGCGGTAATCACCTCCAGGTTCGAGCCCACGCCCTCCTGAAACTTGATTTTGGCCACGCGGGCCACCTCGGTAGCCAGCGCCAGGTTGTTTTTCTGGTTGGCCAGCACGTCCATGGTGTTTTGCAGCGAGGTCTGGGTTTGCACGCGCTGCAGGTCGATGCTCTGCTGCAGGGTGGTGAAGCCCTTGTTTACCTGCTCCAAAGCCAGCTTGCCCTGCTCAATGGAGTACTTCTTGCGGAAGCCGTCGAACACCGGAATCTGCAGCTGCAGGCCCACGTTGCCGAAGCCGAACCAGTTCTGGTTGGCGAAGCCCCGCTCGTTGCGCGACGAGGTGCCGCGGAACTCCATCAGGCCGCCGAAGCGCGGGTCGGAGCCGGTGAAGCCGTAGGCGGCCACCAGGTTCAGGGTGGGCAGGTAGCCCACGCGGCGGTTGCGCACGTCGAGTACGGCCAGGTCGCGCTGGGTTTCCAGCACCGAGTACTCGATGCGGTTGCTGTAGTTGAATCCTTCGCTGAGGCTGAGCAGGTTGCTGCGCTCGGCGGCCACCATGGCCTCGTCGAGGCGGTCAGTCAGCTCCACCGGCTGGCGCTGGTCGAGGCCCATCTGGAACTTGAGCAAAGCCACACTCAGGTCGATGAGACGCTGGGCGTTCTGCTGCTCAATCTTCAGGTTGTTTACCTGCACCTGCAGCCGGTCCACGTCGAGCTTCTCCACGAAGCCTTCCTTGTAGGTCTGCTGGGTTTGGAACAGCAGGGTGTCGAGGCGCTGCACGTTGCGGGCCAGCAGGGCCAGCCGCTCGCGCGCCACCAGGGTGCTGTAGTAGGCTTTCGACACCTGCTCGGCCACGTCGATTTCGCTTTGCTGGGTTTGCTTAACCGACAGCTGCTCGTACACCTTGGCGGCCTTGAGGCCCAGCAGGTAGGAGCCGTTGAACAGCATCTGCGAGGCCGAAGCCGCCGCGTTGCCGGCGTAGCGCAGGCCAAAGGCAATGGGCTGCGGGCCGGTGGCCGGAATGGGCGTGTAGGCCGGGGCCAGGGTCACCACTTCCCCGCGCTGCACGCGGTCGAGGTCGGCCTGGGTGAGGGTGGTGCCGTCGAGCACCCCGCCCCCGCCGCCCAGGCTGGAAAAGTCCACCAGGGACTTCTGCAGCTTGAAGTTGTCGGTCACGGCCGCGTTGACGTTGACCTGGGGCAGGCCGGCCGAGCGGATTTCCCCGACCCGGGCCTGGGCCACCTTCTCGTTGAGGCGGACCGACTGCAGGGTCGACTTGTTTTCCAGCGCGTAGCTGATGGCCTGCTGCAGACTCAGTGGCAGCGGGGTGGTGGAGGCTACCGGCTGGCCCGTGGAGGGTGTTTGGGCCAGCAGCTGGTTGAGCCCCAGAAAGCCCAAGGCTGCTAGCAGCAGCAGTAGGCGGAACGCTTGTTTCATAAAGCGAATGGGTGAGTTGAGAGGGCGAGAAATGATTATTCTTCTTCCGTCACCTGACGGTACTGATTGAGGAGGCGGTGCCCCTTGAGGGTGGAGATGCCGGTGAGAAAGTGCTCCACCATCACCGAGTTGACGCGCTGCACGTCAAACTGCCGGGGCGGAAATACCGCGTTGTTGAACATCAGCTCGATTTCGGCCAGGTGCAGGCGGGCCAGCACGTCCACGTCCAGGTCGGCGCGGTACAGGCCCTCCTGCACGCCGCGGCGCAGGTTGTCGGCGGTTTTCTGCAGGATGAAGGTGTTTTTGTGCTCCTCAAACACCGCCCAGGCCTGCGGGTAGTACTTCTGCAGGTCGTGGAAAATGCTCGGGTGAATGTTGCTGAGCATCTCCTTGTGCCACTTAATCAGGTTATACATGGCCTCCAGGGCGTTTTCGCCGGCGGCAAACACCTGCTCGCAGTCCAGCTCCTGCTTGCCAATGTGGGCCTGCATGACGGCCAGCACGATCTGGTCCTTGTTTTCAAACCACTTGTAGAGGGTTTTCTTCGACATGCCCAGCTCGGTGGCAATGTCATCCATCGAAACGCTGCGGATGCCCTTGCACATGAAGAGCCCGACAGCTGCCAGTAAGATCCGGTCCTTGATTTCCATACTCACGCCGCAAAGGTACGGCGGAAACTTTTAATGAATCCAAAGTTTCCATCTTTTTTTTACCACATGATCGGGGGAGGCCGGCGCGGGTTTCCAGCGCAGTCGTTTACCGGGTCGTTTTACTTTAGCCGCCTGTACTTTTTTTCGGCGGTTCCCGGGTGCTGCCCCACCCGCCGGCCCGTTCGGCCTGCCGGCGTACCTTCGCGGCCTCACTCCTACTCCCCTGCTCATGCGCATTCGTACCGGCTTCGGCTACGACGTTCACCAGCTCCAGGCCGGGCTGCCCTTCTGGCTCGGCGGCATTCAGATTCCCCACACCCACGGCGCGCTGGGCCACTCCGACGCCGACGTGCTCATCCACGTCATCTGCGACGCGCTGCTGGGCGCGGCCAACCTGCGCGACATCGGCTTTCACTTCCCCGACACCGACCCGCAGTACAAGGGCATCGACTCCAAGCGCCTGCTGCGCGGCGTGGTGGCGCTGCTGCACGAGCGCGGCTACCAGGTCGGCAACATCGACTCGACCATTTGCCTGCAGCAGCCCAAGGTGAACCCCCACATTCCCGAGATGAAGCGGGTGCTGGCCGAAGTCATGGGCGTCGACGAAGACGACATCAGCATCAAGGCCACCACCACCGAAAAGCTGGGCTTCGTGGGCCGGCAGGAGGGCGTGTCGGCCTACGCCACCGTGCTCATCGTGCGCCCCTAGCCCCGCCGCTCCGCCCGGCCGCCGGCCCGAAAACCGCAAACGGCTATCTTGGGGCAACTTCGCCGGCCCCGCGCCGTCCTTGGGTTTCCCGTTTACTCACCTCAACCGTTGCGCCGCGTTCTGCGGCGCCTTGCCTATGTCGTATAAACTGTTTCCGGCGCTGCTGCTCGCGGCCGGTCTGCTGGCCACTTCGGCCGAAGCGCAGGACGCGCCCGCCAAGCGCAAGGTGAAAGTCAAGCGCAAAGCCAAAACCGAGGCCCCGGCCGCCACGCCCGCCCCCGAGGCGCCGGCCAGTCCCGGCCGGCAGGCGCCGCTGCCCGTGAACTGGGACGCCGCCTACGCCAACAGCATCACCCAGGAAGACTTGCAGCAGCACCTGCGCGTGCTGGCTTCCGACGAGTACGAGGGCCGCGAAACCGGCGAGAAAGGCCAGAAGCTGGCCGCCGAGTACATTGCCAAGCACTTCCAGATGCTGGGCCTGAAGGGCCCGGTGGAAGGCGCCGCCAACCCCTACCTGCAGCAGTTCACCATGGAGCGCAGCAGCTGGACGGGCACCGGCACCATCAAAGTCGGTGGGCAGACCTTTAAATGGATGCAGGACTTCTATGGCTACGGCCGCTCGCCCTTTGCCCAGGAAACCACGCTGCAGCCGGTGTTTGCCGGCTACGGCATCGAGCAGGAAGGCTACAGCGACTACGCCGCCCTGGGCGACGTGAAGGGCAAGGACCTGGTGGTACTGCTGGGCGAGCCGCTGAAAGACGGCAAACCGCTGCTGGGCAAGGACGGCCAGCCCAGCAAGTGGGGCATGGAGTACCGCGCCAAGGCGGCCCTGGCCTCGCAGAAAGGCGCGCGCAGCGTATTCTTCGTGTACACCGGCCCCAAAGACAGCTACAGCAAAACTGCCGCCCGCCTCAAGCCCTACCTGGGCAAGCCCAGCATCGAGTTTGCCGACGACGCCAAGAACACCCGCGCCGCCAACTTCTTCGTGTCGCCGGCCGTGGGAGCCAAGCTGCTGGGCACCACCGAAGCCGGCCTGAGCGCCTACACCGCGGCCGTAAACAAGGCCGGTAAGCCGGTGGCCAGCAAGTTCAAGCCCGCCAAGATGGTGCTGAACGCGCCCAAGAAGGTGGAGCCCTTCACCACCGAGAACGTGCTGGGCTTTCTGCCGGGCACCGACAAGGCCGACGAAATCGTGGTGGTATCGGCCCACTACGACCACATCGGCATCATCGGCGGCGAGGTGCACAACGGCGCCGACGACGACGGCTCGGGCACGGTGAGCGTGCTGGAAATGGCCCAGGCCTTCGTGCAGGCCGCCAAGGAAGGCCACGGCCCGCGCCGCAGCCTGCTGTTTCTGACGGTAACCGGCGAGGAAAAGGGCCTGCTCGGCTCGGAGTACTACACTGACCACCCCGTGTTTCCGCTGGCCCAGACCGTGGCCGACCTGAACATCGACATGGTGGGCCGCACCGACAAGGAGCACGAGGGCAAGGAAGACTACGTGTACGTCATCGGCTCCGACAAGCTTTCCTCCGAGCTGCACAGCATCGTGGAGAAGGCCAACCAGCAGTACACCCAGCTCAACCTGGATTACCGCTTCAACGACCCCGGCGACCCGAACCGCTTCTACTACCGCTCCGACCACTACAACTTCGCCAAGCACGGCATTCCGGTGGCTTTCTTTTTCAACGGCGTGCACGACGACTACCACGGCCCCAAGGACGAGGTCGACAAGATCGAGTTCGGCAAGCTGGAAAAGCGTGCCCGCCTGGTGTTCTACGCCGCCTGGGAGCTGGCCAACCGCGAGCAGCGCATCGTGGTCGACTCCAACAAGCCCTAACCCATCCGCTGGCTGATTACCCGAAGGCCGGTTGGGCTGCCCCGAGCAGCCCAACCGGCCTTCGGCGTTTTGCAGGTCGGCGCGCGGCTCCCCGCTGATCGGGGCGCAGCTGGTGGGCAACCTTGGCGGCGGCCCCGCGACCTTAGTGCTCCAACCCCGCTCTTATGCTCCGCAACCTCTACGCCCTGGCCCTGGCCGCCGCGCTGGCCGCGCCCGCCGCGGCCCAACGCAGCCCCCAGAAAAAGGCCCGGGCCGAGCAGGCCGCGCCTGCCCCGCCCGCGGCCGACCCGGCCCGGCGCTACGCGGCTACCATCACGCAGGACGACCTGCGCCGCCACCTCACCATCTTGGCTTCGGACGAGTACGAGGGCCGCGAAACCGGCGAGAAAGGCCAGAAAATGGCTGCCGACTACCTGGCTCGGCAGTTTCGGGAGCTGGGGCTGAAGGGTCCGGGGCAGGACCCCGCCAACTCCTACCTGCAGCCCTTCAGCATGGAGCGCAGCCGCTGGGCCACCGAGCATATGCAGCTGCAGATCGGCGGGCAGCGGTACGGCTGGCTAACTGATTTCTACTCCAGCGGCGACTCACCTTTCGCCCAGGAAACCACCCTGCAGCCGGTGTTCGTGGGCTACGGCATCGAGCAGGCAGGCTACAGCGACTACGCCGGGCTGGACGTGCGCGGCAAGGACCTGGTAGCGTTGCTGGGCGAGCCGCTGAAGGATGGCCAGCCGCTGCTCGCCCCCGAGGGCAAGCCCGGCAGGTGGAGCCTCGACTCGCGCGCCAAGGCCGCCCTGGCTACCGCCAAGGGCGCCCGCAGCGTCATCTTCCTCAACCCCGACGCGACCAGCTTCACCGAGGCGCTGACCCGCTTCCGCCCCTACCTGCAGCGCCCGCGCCTAAGTCTGCCAAGCCCGGCGGCCCAAGCTCAACCCGCCCGGGCCGCCACGTTCTTCGTCTCGACGCCCGTCGGCCTGGCCCTGTTGGGTACCGATGCCGCGGCCCTGACCCGGTACCAGAACGCGGTAGCCAAGGCTGGTCAGCCGGTGAAGTCGCCCTTTCGTCCCGCCAAAGTGGTCATCCGCGCCCCGCGCATTACCGAAACCTTCCGCACCGAAAACGTGCTGGGCTACCTCGAAGGCCGCGACAAAAAAGACGAGCTGCTGGTGGTATCGGCCCACTACGACCACCTGGGCATCCGCGACGGGAAGGTTTACAACGGCGCCGACGACGACGGCTCGGGCACCTCGGCGGTGCTGGAGCTGGCCCAGGCCTTCGTGCAGGCGCAGCGAGACGGGCACGGACCGCGCCGCAGCATTTTGTTTCTGGCCGTGACGGCCGAGGAGCAGGGCCTCTACGGCTCGGAGTACTACGCCGCCCACCCCGTGGTGCCGCTAACCCAGACGGTGGCCAATCTGAACATCGACATGATTGGGCGCACCGATGAAAACCACGCCCCCGGCGACCAGTACGTGTGCCTGGTAGGCGCCGACAAGCTGTCGTCGGAGCTGCACGCGCTGAGCGAGGACGTGAACCGCCGCTACACCCAGCTCGGCCTGGACTACCGCTACAACGACCCCAACGACCCCGAGCAGGTGTACTACCGCTCCGACCACTACAACTTCGCCCGGCACCGGATTCCGGTCATCTTCTATACCACCGGCGACCACGCCGACTACCACCAGGAAACCGACGAGGTTGACCGCATCGAGTTTCCGCTGATGGAAAAGCGCGCCCGGCTGGTGTTTCACACGGCCTGGGAAGTGGCCAACCGCGACCAACGGCTGGTAGTCGACTCCAACAAACCCTGATTTTCGGCACTGACGGCCAGCGGGCTTAGCGAGCATGCCGGGCCGGGCGGAACGCTCGTCAGGCTTCCGCGCTTTACTTTAGTAGTATTGCCACCTCTGCCGACCTTGTGCTGCCATGCCTGCCGTTGCCAAATCCACCCAGTTTCTTGCCGACTCCGACTCGAAAGCCTTCGACCTGGAGCACCGGCGCAAAATCCGCTTCAACATCGGCAAGTACAACGCCGCCGTGCAGCAGGGCCTGGGCTGGTACCGCGACCATGAGCTGGCACGGGCGCGGGCCGCGCACCGCAAGGCCCAGGTTGTCAACCACCTCGATCAGTACCTGCTGCAGTGGGAGGAGAACTTCACCAAGCGCGGCGGCAAGGTCATTTGGGCGCAGAACGCCGACGAGGCCCTGCGCGAAATCGGGCGCATTGTGCAGCGGCGCCGGGCCCGCACGGTAGTGAAGGCCAAGAGCATGACCACCGAGGAAATTCACCTCAACCACTACCTGGAGCAGAACGGCGTGGAATCGGTGGAGACGGACCTGGGCGAGTACATCGTGCAGCTCAACGGCGAGCGGCCCTACCACATCGTGACGCCGGCCATGCACCTCTCGAAGAAGGACATTGCCGACATCTTCGTCAAGCACCTCAAGATTGAGCCCACCGACGACGCCCAGCAACTGGTGGCCACGGCCCGGCGCCTGCTGCGCGGCAAGTACACCACGGCCGAAATCGGCATTACGGGCGGCAACTTCCTGGTAGCCGACGTGGGCGGCGTGGCCGTGACGGAGAACGAGGGCAACGCCCGCCTCTCGGCCGCCTTCCCGCGCACCCACATTGCGGTGGTCGGCATCGAAAAGCTGATTCCCAGCTTGCAGGACCTGGATTTGTTCTGGCCCCTGCTGAGCACCAGCGGCACCGGCCAGCAGCTCACCGTGTATAATACCGTGTACCTGGGGCCGCGGCAGCCGCTGGAAAAAGACGGCCCCGAGGAAATGTACGTGGTGCTGCTCGACAACGGCCGCACCAACCTGCTGGCCCAGCCCGACAAGCGCGAGGCCCTGCAGTGCATCCGCTGCGGCGCCTGCCTGAACGTGTGCCCGGTGTACAAGAACATCGGCGGCCACACCTACGAGGCCACGTACTCGGGGCCCATCGGCTCGGTGATTACGCCCCACCTCGCGGGCTTCGAGGAAAACAAGCACCTGAGCTACGCTTCCAGCCTGTGCGGGGCCTGCACCTCGGTGTGTCCGGTCAAGATTCCCATCCACAACATTCTGCTGCTCAACCGCCAGCAGGCCGTGCGCGAGAATCTCACCGACAAGGAAGAGCAGCGCGCCATCCGACTGTGGCTCTACGGCATGAAGCGCCGCTGGCTGTGGAACCTGGCACCGGTGGCGGGCAAGAACTGGGTGCTGAGCCGTCTGCTGGGCGAAGTAGGCTGGAGCAAGCGCCGCGACGCCGTGCAGGTAGCCCCCAAATCCTTCCGCCAGCTGTGGAAGGAACGTCCCAAGAAGTAGGTTCCGCCCATCGGGTTACAAACAGCAACGGCCGGGAATTGCCCGGCCGTTTTGGGTTTGCGCCCGACCTTCACGGGCTTAGTCGCGCATGAGCATGGCCGTGACGGCCGCGGCTACCGGGGCCTGCAGGGCCGGCGCTAGCCCCGGGGCCAGCCACACCCTCCCTCGGCCCATCAGCTCTACGGCGGCAACCACCGAGCCGTTGGGCCGGCGGAACTCGTAGCCCACCGGCACGCCGAAGGGCAGGTTCATCGGGCGGCCGTCCTTGCGCAGCAGTTGGCTCAGGGGGCGCACCTGCAGCACCGAGTCGCCGTTGCTGAGCGTGCCCTGGGCAAACTGCGGCCGGTCGCCCAGCTGGCTCTGGCTTTCGAGCAGCAGCTGCCAGGTCTGGCCGGGGCCCTGAATCACGCTGCTGTACACGTCTTCCTGGTTGAGCGTGATGCCGGTTGTCACGCGGGTGTTGGGCGTCACCGTCAGGTCCTCGCTCCAGGCGTAGTAGGCGCCCTGCACCTGCCACACCTCGCCCGTAGCGGGCTGCATGGTAAAGGAAAACTTGCGCCGGGCCCGGGTCTGGTCGAACCACACCGGGGCCAGCCAGCGCAGGTTGCTCGAGCGGGTGCTGGTAGTGAGCCAGCCAGGCCGCACGCTGGTGGTGGCAAAGTCGCCGAAGCGGTAGCTGTGCTTGAAGCCCTGCTTGCGCTCGACCTCGAGCGGTGCCGTACCGGTGAGCGGGGCCGGCACCACCATGCTGATGCGGCTGGTCGATGAACAGGCCCCCAGGACCAAGGGCAACAACGCGGGCAGCAGCTGGCGAAGCAGGGAAAGGTTCATAATGAGGCGGGTAGCGGAGCGTAGGTCACAAAGCTACGGCGGGCCAGCCGGCGGCGCATCACATCTTTTGGCGTAGACTGCCGAGGTTGCCGCTTCCCGCCGGGCCCCTCCCCCGGTAATTCAATTGAATCGAAAACGATACCGCTGCCCCTGGTTTATGCGCCGGATAGGCTGCCCCCCTGCAATCAGCAGGTATAGACAAGCTTATTTGCTTGCACTCAATATAGACTCCGCACAATTATCTTCCCTTGTGGTATCCAATTGATCCAATAAAATCACTAGTTTTCCGAACGGCAAGGTCCACCTTCTTGCCCCACCGGCCTTCCTTCCTCTGCCACCCCACCCCGACTGCATGGTTCGTCGTTACGCCCTGATTACCCGGCCCCTGTGCCGAAGCTAGAGCCGTAGCCCTGCCTGGGCACGCATTACGGCTCCCCACCGTCCCTTTTTGCTTTCCCCCGACCGTTTTGGGCCGCGGCTTCGTCGCGTCTTCGAGGGCCGGGGCAGCCCTGTACGCTTGCACTTCAACCTTCCCTTTTCTTTCTTTTATGCACACACCTTTACTTACCAGGAAGCACCCTTCCTTGTACAAACCCGACCCACTGGGACGCTGGCTGGGTCGGCTGCTGAGCTTGGCACTGCTGGCGTTGCTGCCGCAGCTGAGTTGGGCGCAGACCACCCGCACCCTGCCCGGTGACTACGCCACTTTCGTGGCCGCATTCACCGACCTGAACGCCAACGGCGTGCCAGCGGGCGGCCTCACCATTAACGTAGCCGCGGGCTACGTGGAAGCCAACAACACGGTGCTACCCGTGCTGACGGCTACGGGTACGGCCGCCAGCCCGCTCGTGTTTCAAAAGTCCGGCACCGGGGCCAACCCCATCATCGCCGCCGGCACGGGTACGGGTACGGGCGCCACTTCAACCGACGGCATCATTCGCTTGTCGGGCTCGGACTACGTGACCTTCAATGGCATTGACCTGACCGAACGCCTGAACAACGTCACGACCACGACTCAGATGGAGTATGGCTACGCGCTGTTCCGGGCTTCGGCTACTGATGGCTGCCAGCACGTAACCATCCGCAACAGCACCGTTACGCTCGACCGGATCAACACGGCCACCGTTGCCATTTGGAGTGCTCCTTCCACTGCTGCTGCGCCCAACACCGGCCTGGCTGCTACCAGCGCCGATGGCGCCAACTCCTTCAATAAGGTGTACGGCAACACGGTCAGCGCTTACCAGGGTATCTTCTTCCAGGGTCCCTCGGCAACGAACTCCGATACCGGCAACGAAATCGGCACCACCGCCGGCAACAACGTAACTGGCCTGGGCACCGGCAGCAGCTCCAGCACGGTACACGGCCTGCGGGGCGAGTATCAGAAAGACTTCAAGGTTGAAAACAACACGGTGACGGTACCGGCCGGCTACACCGGCTCGGGTACGCTGCAGGCCATCAGCATCGGCTCCAGCGCCACCACCGGAATTACGGGCACGCTGCTGATCAACAACAACACGATTTCGCTGGAAAGCGCCAGCACCGGCACGGTGTACGGTATTCGGCAGGCCGCTACCTCGGCCCTGACCAGCGTGAGCATCACCAACAATACCGTGCAGAACTCGGTGCTGTCAGCGGCCAGCAACACGATCAACTACATTGTCAACGACGCCTCGGCAGGTACCATCGTCATGTCGGGCAACACGGTGCGCAACAACTCCACGGTTTCGACCGGTGTGGTTTCGGCCATCTACCACACGGCTGGCAGCGGCACGGTGACCATGGCCAACAACGTGATAACCGGCAACCGCAATACCGGAGCCGGTGGCACCTTCTACGGCCTGCGCATAACCTCCGGCGCTTACACGGTAAACGGCAACACAGTTACCGACAACGCCTTCAGCAGCACGTCGAGCACGACAGCAGCCAACCTGTACGGCTACTACAGCAACAGCAGCGCGACGCTAGAAAACATCTACGACAATACGTTTGCCGACCTGCGCATCGTAGGTGCCAGCACCTCTACAAGCCATATTGTGGTAGGCATCCGCACTTGGCCGGCTGCTACCGCCAACAAGGAAATTTACCAGAATACCATCAGCGGACTCAGCATCGGGGTGACCGGTACGGGTAGCGGCGCGGCGCACGGCATTTTCACCAGCGGGGGCGCAACCACCAATATCTTCCGCAACAAGATCTACGACCTGAGTGCCAGCAATGCCGGCGGTACGGTCAACGGTCTCAACCTCGGCTCAGGCACTACCGTTACGGCGCACAACAACCTGGTGGGCGACCTGCGCGCCCCAGCAGCTACGAGCCTGCTGGCCGTTAGCGGCGTTCTGATAGCGGGTGGTACCAATATCAACCTGTACTACAACACCGTCTACCTCCAGGGCACCAGCTCGGGCGCAACGTTCGGTACTTCGGGCATTTACCTGAGTTCGACTTCGCCCACGCTGAACGCGCGCAACAACGTGGTGGTGAACACCTCGGTGGCCAAGGGCACGGGCGGCTACGCGGCGGCTTTCCGCCGGGTATCGGGCACCGCCGGCACAGTGCCGGCCAACTACGCCACTACCTCCAATAACAACCTGTTCTACGCCGGTACGCCCTCGGCTACCAGCCTGATTTACGTGGAGGGCACCACCACGGCAACCAACCCGCAGCAAACCCTGGCGGCCTACAAGACCTTCATGGGCAACCGCGACCAGCTGTCGGTAACAGAGAACCCGCCCTTCCTGAGCACCGACGGGGCCAGCCCCGAGTTCCTGCACATCAACCCCAACGTGGGTACGCAGATTGAAAGCAGCGGCGCCCCCATCGCGGGCATCACGCTGGACTTCGACCAGGAAACCCGCGACGCCTCGACGCCCGATATCGGTGCCGACGAAGGCTCGTTTACGGGCGTTGACCTGACGGCCCCGCTCATCGCGTACACCCCGCTGACCAACACCGTGGTGACGCCCTCGCGCAACCTGGTGGTGACCATCACCGACGCCAGCGGCGTGGAGCTGGGTGGCGGCGCCCCGCGGATTTACTACCGCAAGGGCAGCAGCGGCGCCTACACCAGCGCCGCGGCTAGCAGCACCAGCGGCAACAGCTACACCTTCACCATCAACTACGCGGCCCTGGGCGGCGTGGCCCCGGGGGACGTGATTCAGTACTACGTGGCGGCCCAGGACGTGAACGGCAACGCCGGCACTAGCCCCAGCGGCGGCAGCGGCGCCAACCCGCCCGGCTCGACGGCTCCGGCCACGCCCAACCAGTACACCCTGCTGCCCACTCTGGCCGGCAACTACTACGTGGGCGTCAGCGCCCACACGCCCCCCGCTACCTACGCCACCCTCACCGACGCTGCCGCAGCCTACAACAGCGGCGGCCTGGGCGGCGCGGTCAACTTCATCCTGATCGATGCCACGTACCCGGCCATTACCACGCCGATAACCTTCAACCAGAACCTCGACGCCAGCACCACCAACCGCCTCACCATTAAGCCCGAGGCCGGCGTGCAGCCCACCCTCACGGGCAACAGCAGCGGCGGTATTCTGGTACTCAACGGCGCCGACTACGTAACCCTGGACGGCTCGAACACCGCCAACGGTACTACCCGCGACTGGACCATCAGCAACACCGGCGGCTCGGCCGTGCTGGTGAAAAGCCTGGGCCTGAACGCCGGCGCCACCGACAACGTGGTGAAGAACCTGAACCTGCTGGCCACTTCCACTACCAGCGGCTACGGCCTGGCAGTGGGCGGCAGCACGGCCGGCAGCAACGGCGCCGACAACGACAACCTGACCATTCAGAACAACAACGTGGTGCGCGCTTCGGTGGGCATCTACGTGGGCGGTACTACCACCACTTCGGCCGGCGGCACCGACGGGCTGCTCATCAGCGGCAACGTGGTGGGTCCCGTGACCAGCGGCACCGATAACATTGGCGGCAGCGGCATTCAGCTGACCAACGCCCTGGCCCCGACGCTGACCGGCAACACGGTGCAGAACCTCTCGGGCAGCGCCACGCTCACGGGCCTGAACCTGAGCAGCGGCGTGGTGGGCGCTACCATCAGCCAGAACACGGTGCGCAACTTCACCAGCTCCGGCTCCAGCACCACCAACCCGGTTACAGGCATCAGCCTGGGCCTCGCCGTAGGCGCCCCGACCACCGTCAGCCAGAATACGGTGCAGAACATCGGCGGCTCGCCGGTTGCTTACGGTGTCCGCGTGGGTCCCTCGGCCGCCGCGGCCGACGTGACCATCAGCCAGAACCTGATTGAGAACATCACCTCCACCGGCAACAACTCCTACGGCCTGTCTATAGGCAGCACCTCGACCGCGACGGATGTGACCAACGTGGTAGTTGACCGCAACCGCATTCTGGGCATCTCGGCCTCCAGCACCAGCGGCTACGGCGGCAAGGGCATCGAGGTCAGCGTAACCTCGCAGACCAGCAACATCCGCCTCAGCAACAACTTCGTGCAGGTAACGGCGGCCTCGGGCTGGACTGCGTTGACCTCCGACGCCAACGTGGGCATTCGCCTGCTGAATGGTGGCGGGGTGAGCCTGTACTACAACTCGGTGAACCTGACCGGCACCTACAACCGCAGTGGCGCCGACTTGTCGGCCGCGCTGTACGTGTATGCCTCGGCCACCAACCTGGACGTGCGCAACAACATCTTCGCCAACGGCATCGTGAGCACGGGCGGAGCAGCCAAGGCCTACGCGCTCTACAGCGCCGCCGCCAATACGGCCTTCAGCCAGATCAACCACAACGACTACTACGTGAGCGGCACGCAGGGTGTGCTGGGCTACCTGGGCGGCGACCTGACTTCGCTGGCCAACCTGAGCTCGGCTACCGGCCAGGACGCCGCCTCGATCAGCGCCAACCCGATTTTTGCGGCCGACAACGACCTGCACGCCTCGGGCCTGGCCCTGAACGCCGCCGCGACGCCCATTGCCGGCATCACGCTGGACATCGACGGCGCCACCCGCAACGCGTCGACGCCCGATATCGGCGCCGACGAGTTTACGCCCGCCGCCGTTGACCTGGGCGCCATTGCCCTGCTCAACCCGCCGGCTACCGGCTGCTACTCGGCCACCCAACAGGTGTCGGTACGCATTCAGAACCTGGGCGCGGCCACCATCAACTTCGCCGTCAACCCGGCCACCATCACGGGCTCGGTATCGGGCGCCGCCACGCAGACCTTCACGCCGGTGGTCATCAACACCGGTACGCTGGCTCCCGGCGAAACCCGCGACGTGGTGCTGGGCACGGTGAACATGATTGCCGCCGGTACCTACACCTTCAATGCCGCCGCTGGTGCCACGGGCGAAACCAACACCACCAACAACGACATTGCCCCGGTAACCCGCACGCAGGCCGGCGTAGCCGCCCTGCCCCAGCAGCTTGACTTCACCGGCCTGACCGGCACCAACCTGGGGACGCTCTACCCCGGCTGGTCAGAAGCCACGGGGGTTACGCCCACCGGTACCACTTCGAACTGGGTAAGCGACTCGTTCGGCAACGTAACAAGCGGCCCCAACGGCACTTCGGCCGCAATCAACCTGGACGGCGTGAACGAAACGGCCTGGATGCTGAGCCCGCGCTTCGTGGCTACGGCTACCACCGAGGTCAGCTTCGACCTGGCCCTGACGACCTTTGGCGCTACCACCGCCGACGTGCTGGACAGCGACGACCTGTTCGAAGTACGCATCTCCACCGACTGCGGTCTGACCTACACGCCGCTGCGCACCTTCAACTCCGGCACGACTATTTCCAACACCGGCCAGTCCGTGGTTATCAGCTTGCCGGCCACCTATGCCAACCAGGAGGTTATCGTAGGCTTCTTCGCTACCGAAGGCGCTACGGTAACGGGTGACATCGACCTGTTTGTGGATAACATCCGCATCCGCAACCTGTACGCCACCAACCTGCGCGCCACGGCCCTGTTTGCCCCCGCGGCGGCCCAGAGCTGCTACTCGCCTGCCGAAGCCGTAACGGTGACGGTGAAAAATGAGGGCACTGCTGCGCTGAACTTCGCCGTGAACCCCGCCACCGTAACGGCCGTGGTAACGACGCCCGGCGGCCCGGTAACCCTGTCTGCCCAGTTGAACAGCGGCACCCTGGCGGCCGATGCTACCCAGAACGTGACCCTGACCAGCGGCACGCTCGACATGAGCGCCGCCGGCACCTACACCTTCGACCTGACGGCCACCGTAACCGGCGACCAGTACCCGGCCGACGACAATCTGGCCGTGGACCCTGTGCGCACGGTAACGGCCCCGGTGGCCGGCACTATTGCCCCGGTAAGCACCTCGTTCTGCCAGGGCAACACCGTGACGCTCACCGTAACCGGCGCCGCCAACGGCACCATTCAGTGGCAGAGCTCGACCGACAACCTGACGTTCACCGACATCAGCGGGGCCAACGCGGCCACCTACACCTCGGCGCCGCTGACGCAGACCACCTACTTCCGGGCCGTGACGCGCTGCAACAGCGCCGAGCCGGCTTCGAACGTGGCGACCGTGACGGTGACCAACCCGCAGATTACTGCCACCAACTCGCCGCAGACGATTTGCGAGGGTAACCCGGTAACCCTGACGGCCACTGCTGCGGCCGGCAACACCATCCGCTGGTACGACACCAACAGCAGCACCACGGTGCTGGCCACGGGCCCCTCGTTCACCACCCCGGTGCAGTCGGCCTCGCGCCAGTACTTCGTGTCGGCCACGGCCACGGCCAATGCCACCGTTGGCCGCCCGGCCCCTACTTCTACCACAAACGCTGCTCCTTCCAACTACGGCCTGGTGTTTAACGCGGCTTCGGCCTTCACCCTGGAGTCGGTGGATGTATACCCCACTGGCTCCGCCGGTAACCTGGTAATCCGGGTAACCAACAGCGCGGGAACACTCATTCCTGGTCTGGAGACGACGGTAGAGGTTCCGGCTGGCACGGGCACGACGGCCTTCGCCATTCCGCTCAACTTCGAGATTCCGGCCGGTACGGGCATGCGCCTGCTGGCCGTAAGCGGCCCCAGCCTGGTCCGGGAAACCAGTGGCGTCACCACCCCCTACAGCACCCCCGGGGGTGAGATTAGCATCACCAGCGGTTACATCTCGGGGACCAGCACGACCTACTACTACTTCTACAACTGGCAGGTAGAAACTGAGTGCACCGGCAGCCGCACCCCGGTACAGGTAGACGTAACCCCGGCTACGGCCATCACCGTTACGCCCAGCGCTACCAGCGTCTGCGCCGGTGAAAGCGTGAACGTGACGGTAACGCCCGACGCCCCGGTTTACACCAGCTACACCTACTCGCCCATGACGGGTGTGGTGCTGAACCAGCCCGATGGCTCGGCGGCTACCATCACGCCCACGGCTACCACCACCTACACCGTCACGGCTTCGGACGGCGTACCCGGCGGCTGCTCGGCCGTGCGCACCTTCACCCTCACGGTGAAGCCCCTGCCCACGCCCACGCCCACGGCTACGGCCGCTACCATTTGCCTGGGCGGCAGCTCGCAGCTGAATGCCAACGCCATCGGCGCTAACCTCTCGTTCACCAACTCGACCAGCGGCGCGATTCCCGATAACAACCCGACCGGCGTCAGCCGCGCCGTGACCGTAGCGGGCGTTCCGGGCACGGCCCTGACCACCGGCACCATCAAGTCGGTAACGGTGAACATCACCCACGGCTTCGCCGAAGACCTAGATATTTCGTTGATCGGCCCCGACGGCACCACGACCATCGATCTGTCGTCGGACAACGGAAGCGGCGACGACAACTACACCAACACGGTGTTCTCGCCCACGGCTACCGCTTCCATCACCACCGGTACGGCGCCCTTCACCGGCAGCTTCCTGCCCGAGCAGTCGTTTGATGCCTTCAACGGCCTCAACCCCAACGGCACCTGGACGCTGAAAGTGGCCGATGATGACGGGGCATTTACGGGTACTCTCACCAACTGGACCATCGCGTTCGAGTCGGGCCTGACTTACACCTGGACCGGCCCCGGCCTAAGCGCGACCAACGTGGCCAACCCCACGGCTACGCCGCTCACCGCGGGCACGGCTACCTACTCGGTTACCGTGAACTCGCCCAACGGCTGCAGCGCCACGGCCTCGACCTCGGTGACGGTAAATGCCCGCCCGACGGCCACGGTCACGGCTTCGCCCACGGCCGTTACGCCCGGTCAGGCGTCCACCATCAGCGTGGCCCTGACCGGTACCGGTCCCTGGACGTTCACCTACACCAACGGCACCACGCCGGTGACGGTGACCAACACGAGCACCAACCCCTACACCTTCTCCACCGGCAACCTCTCCTCGCCTACTACCTACACGGTAACGGCTTTGAGCGACGCCAACTGCACGGCCACGCCGGACGATCTGGAAGCGGCTACCGCCACGGTGACCATCCTGGCTCCCCCGGTTGACGTGCGGGCGCTGGCCCTGGTGAGCCCCGTTACCGGTACATCCTGCGTGAGCGGGCTGCAAACGGTAACGGTACGGGTAGAAAATGCCGGTACCGAGCCGCTGGACTTCAGCACCGACCCCGTAACGGTAACGGTGAACGTAACCGGTGCGGCCACCCAGACCTACTCCACCGTCATCAACAGCGGGGCCAACCTGGCCGCCGGGGCCACGCTCGACGTGAACCTGACGACCACGCTGGACATGTCGACGCCCGGCACCTACAACTTTGCCGTGAGCGTAACCACGCCCAACGACACGAACAACGGCAACGACACCCGCACGGAAACCCACGTGGTACCCACCGCGCCGGTTCTGGCAGTGGCGGCCCCGACTGAGGCCTGCCTGGGTTCGTCGTTTACGGTAACGACCACGCCCAGCGCCGGCACCTACTCGGGCAGCGCCGCTCCGGCCCTGGCCATCCCGGATAACAACACTACCGGCATTGCCTCGACCATCACCCTGAGCGGGGCTCCTGCGGGCAGCGTCATTTCCAGCAGCAGCGTCATCAAGGTTACGCTCAACATTCCCCACGAATACGCGGGTGATGTGGACGTGTACCTGGTGGGCCCGGGCAACACCGGCACCCTGGAACTGACTACCGACAACGGCGGCAGCAGCGAAAACTACACCAACACGGTGCTCAGCACGGCTGCTACCACCAACATCACTTCGGGCTCGGCACCGTTTACCGGCACCTACCGCACCGAAGGCCTCACGAATGCAGCTCCCAGCGTAGGCTCGTACTCGATTCCGGCCGCGGCCCTGAACGGCGCGGCAATCAACGGCGCCTGGACGCTGCGCGTGTTTGACGATGGCAGTGGTGACACGGGTACGCTGGCCAACTGGTCGCTGGAAATTTCCCAGCCCCTGGCCAACAGCACCACTACCCTCACGGGCCCGGCCGGCGCCACTATCACCGGCCCGGTTGCCAGCGGCAACTCGTCGGTATTCACGGTGACCAACGTCCCGGTGGGCGCGGCGGCCTTCACGGCTACCACCACCACCAACGACACGAACTGCTCGACCAGCAACGCATTCAGCGTGAACGTGACGGAAACGACGACCTGGACCGGCGCTACCTCAACGACCTGGGCTACGGCTACCAACTGGTCGGCCTGTGCCCCCACCAGCGCCATCAGCGTGGTGGTACCCACCGGCCTGACCCGTTACCCCAGCCTGACCACGGGCACGCCGGCCGTGCGCAACATCACCTTCGACGGCACCGGCACCATGACCATGAGCGCCGGTACGCTGAGCGTACACGGCAACTGGACGCGCACCGGCACGGGCGCTACCAGCACCTTCACCGGCGGCACGGTTAGCTTCGTGGGCACCGGCGAGCAGGTTATCACCAACCCCGGCACCTTCTACAACCTGACGGTGAACAAACCGGGTGGCGACACCCTGCGCCTGGGGGCCAACACCAACGTGGCCAACACCCTCACGCTGACCAACGGCATTCTGAAAACCTACTCCGGCGCCGCTACCTACGCGGTGAACCTGAGCGGCACGTCCAGCAGCCTCGTAGAGTCGGCCAGCAGCTTTGTGCTGGGCAACGTGAGCAAGACCGCTACGCCCACGGGCGGGGTGGCCCAAACCTTCGGGGGCATCGGCGTAACGCTGACGGCCCGCACCACCGGCGGCGCCGTGCTGCCGGGGGCTACCACCGTGACGCGCATGACCGGCAAGCCGGTGTACGGTACGGGCGCCAACAGCAGCAATGCCAGCATCCGCCGCCAGTACGTGATTGCGCCCACCAACGATGCCAACCTGAACGTCGACCTGGTGTTCCGCTACAGCGATGCTCCTTACGAGCTGAACGGCCTGCCCGAAGCCAACCTGACCTTGTTCAGCGCGGCTACCACGGCTGGTCCCTGGCGCCCCGAGGGCGGCACGCGCAACGCCACGGCCAACACCGTGACGCGCACCGGCCTCAACCACCTCTCGGTATGGACGCTGGGCAACTTCGCCGCCCCGCTACCGGTAGCCCTGACCTCGTTTGAGGCCAAGCGCGACGGTGCCGACGCCCTGCTGACCTGGACCACCGCGCAGGAGCGCAACAGCCAGGGTTTCGAGGTGCAGGTATCGACCGACGGCCGCAGCTACCGCACCCTGGGCTTCGTGGCCAGCGCCACCCCCAACTCGGACGGCCCGCGCGCCTACCGCTTCGCCGACCGCGAGGCCGGTAAGCTCGGCACGCGCTACTACCGCCTGCGCCAGCTCGACCTCGACGGCACCGAGGCCCTCTACGGCCCGCGTCAGCTCACCTTCGAAGCCTCGGCCCAGCTGGGTCTGGCCGCCTACCCCACCCTGTTCGGCACCCAGCTGACCGTGGAAGTGAGCAGCCCCGCCGCCGGCGCCACCGAAGTGCAGCTGCTCGATGCTGTGGGCCGCGTGATTCTGCGTCAGCCGGCCACCCTGGTGGAAGGCCTGCAGAAGCTGCCGCTGAACGGCGTTGACCAGCTGCCCACCGGCACCTACGTGCTGCGCCTGACCGCCGCCGGTCAGACCCGCACGGTGCGCGTGGTGAAGCAGTAAGGCTTGCTTAGCCCCGATTGAAAAGCCCCGCCGGGATTCCGGCGGGGCTTTTTGTTTGCCCGAACCGCCGCTCCCCGGCAAACCGGGAACGTTCGCGGCCAAATCGAGGACGCTCGTGGCCCAACCCAGGAAGTCCTGGGTTGAATCCAGGAGTTCCCGGACCAAATCCAGGACGCTCCGGCTCCATTCCAGGAGCTCCGGGAAATGTCCGCGAGCGTCCCGCATCAAACCCGGGAGGTCCTGGAAAGGGCCACGGACTTCCCGGGTTTGATGCGGCTCCACACGACAAGACCCCGTCCGGTTTCCGGGCGGGGCATTGTCGTGTGGAGCCGCATCAAACCCGGGAGGTCCTGGAAAGGGCCACGGACTTCCCGGGTTTGATGCGGCTCCACACGACAAGGCCCCGTCCGGTTTCCGGGCGGGGCCTTGTCATTCAGCAGCTGGTCGGGTCTCCTTTTCCGGGGGCAACCTGCCAAAACCGGCTAGGCCTCCGCGGCTTCGTCGGGCAGAATCTGGATGTCTTGGATCAGCACCTTCTGCTCGATCTGCCGGGCGCGGGTGGTGTTGGCCAGGCCGCCGAGGGCGGTTTCCTTGTAGCGCGTTTCCATGCTTTCGCCCACCTCGCCTAGGGCCTGCACGCACTGGTCGACCGGAATGACGGGGTCGACGCCGGCAATGGCAATCTGGGCCGAGGAGAAGGCAATGGCGGCGGCCGAGGCGTTGCGCACCACGCAGGGCACTTCCACCAGCCCGGCCACCGGGTCGCACACCAGCCCCAGCATGCACTGAATGGTAATGGCCACCGCCGCCAGCACCTGATCGACCGAGCCGCTGAGGCAGTAGACGATGGCGCCCGCGCCCATGGCGGCGGCCGAGCCGGTTTCGGCCTGGCAGCCGCCCACGGCCCCGGCCAGGGAGGCGTTCTGCTCGATGATGAGGGCAATGCCGGCCGCAATCAGCAGGCCTTCGAGGATGCGGCGGTCGTCGAGCCCGTGCAGATCCTGCAGGGTCACGAGCACGCCGGGCAGAATGCCCGAGGCCCCGGCCGTGGGCGCAGCCACCACCCGGCCCATGCAGGAGTTGACTTCCTTGGCACCCAGGGCGCGGGTGACCAGCTGCTTGAATTCGGGCGAGAGGACGGTAACGGGCGAGGCGGCCACTTTCTTCGCGCCGTTGTTGATCATGCCCGAGCGCGAGGTCATGTCCTCGGTCAGGCCGGTGTGCACGGCGTCGCGCATCACGTCGTAGGCGCGCTGCAGGCCGTCCCAGATGTCGGCCTCGGAGCGTCCTTTCTGCTCCATCTCATAGGTCAGCACGGGTTGCCAGAGGGCTTCGCCGGTGCGGGCGCAGCGCTGCTGCCAGGAAACGAAATCGGTGAAAAGAAGCGACATGGGGAAAGGCGGTTAGAGCGGGGAAAACACCGGCCGCGGGGGCCGATCAGAGTACAAACGTACGGCGCGCCCGCCGGGTGCCAATACCGCCCGATTCGTTTGCCTGGCCAGGGCCGCGGGGTGGCGCGGCAGCGGCCCCGCGCCTACCTTGCAGCCCCGCTTTTATTTCGTTTTGCATGAGCCAGCCCGCAGCCTTCAGCATCAGCCCCGACCCGGCCCGCCTCGACGTGGGCCTGATTCACGACTACCTCGGCCGCCACTCCTACTGGGCGCCCGGCATCAGCCGCGAGCTGGTGGAGCGCAGCATTCGCCACTCGCTGTGCTTTGGGGTGTACGACGAGGCCACCGGCGCGCAGGTGGGTTTTGCCCGCGTGGTCAGCGACCAGGCCACCTTCGCCTACCTCTGCGACGTGTTCGTGCTGGAAGCCTACCGCGGGCGGGGCCTGAGCAAGCAGCTGATGCAGTACATTATTGACTACCCCGCGCTGCAGGGCCTGCGCCGCTGGCTGCTGGCCACCCGCGACGCCCACTCGCTCTACGCGCAGTTCGGCTTCACGCCCCTGGCCGCGCCGCCGCGCTTCATGGAAAACGCCCGGCTCGACCCCTACCGTCACCCGCAGTAGCCGCGGCCGGCCGGCAACGGGCTACTGCGCCGACTGCTCCTGGGTTACCAGCTTCAGCGAGGCCGAGTTGATGCAGAAGCGCAGCCCCGAGGGGGGCGGACCATCGGGGAAGACGTGGCCCTGGTGGGCGTCGCACACGTTGCAGAGCACCTCCACGCGCACCATGCCGAAGCTGCTGTCTTTGCGGTACTTCACCACGTTGTCCTTCACCGGCGCGGTAAAGCTGGGCCAGCCCGTGCCCGACTCAAACTTGGTGCGCGAATCGTAGCAGGGCGTGCCGCAGCACACGCAGGCGTAGAGGCCGGGGTCGTGGGCCTCGCAGTACTCACCGGTGCCGGGCCGCTCGGTGCCGTGCTGGCGGGTTACGTAATACTGCTCGTTGGTGAGCTGCTGGCGCCACTCAGCGTCGGTTTTCTCCACGCGGCGGTCGGGGGCGGGGGTGCCGTTGTTGGCAAGGCGAATGACGTCGGCCCAAGTATACATAAGGGTGGGGGTTGGTTCAGGGTTGCTGATAGAACAGTTAGCAACGGTTTCGGGTGCCGGCTGGTTCTCGGTACAGCAGTTGGCGCGACGCGCCTTAAAGTTGCTCAAATTCGTCGCGCACGATGTAGCGGCGCCACTGAGCCCGGGCGAAGCCCAGAAATGGCCGGGGTGCCTGCCGGAAATCGTTTTCGTTTCGGTAGCGCCCGGCCAGTAGTTCGTAGCCTTCCGGCGCGTCCAGCGTCGCCTTGCTGATGGTATCGATGCAGCAGACGTTGGCGGGCACGCGCTGGGCCAACGGCACCGAGTCGTACTGCACCACCATTTGCCCGCGCAGGGCGTACTTGGCCGCGCCCTCGTGCATGATAAGCTTCAGGTTGGAGGGGCTCACGTCGCTGCGGCAGGTGAGCTTGTATATGAGTGTAGTTTCAGTGGTGCCGTCCTGGTCTAGGTCAGTGATGCAGATGGAGCCGGGCAACGGTCCCAGCCACATATCGAACGGGCACTTGCGCACGGCATCCTGCAACCGCCACAGCTCCTGCCAGGTACCGCCCGGCTGGCGCGTGTATTGGCGGGCAAACAGCTGAGTAAAATACTGCGGCAGCTCGTCGGCAGGGCGGTTGCTCTTATCCAGGGCGGACGGTGTGCGGTACACCACCAAAAGGTTTTCGCCCAGCGCATCGGTCCAGCGCCGGGCCTCCAGCAGCTTGCCCGGCAGCTTTTTCAGCGGCGGCAGCTGCGCGGCCGTGAGCGAATCGACGGCGCCCGTCCAGGCCACCGGCCCGGACACGGCAGCGGGAGCAGCCGGCAAGGGATGCGCAGGTAATCGGGCGGTTTTGGGGTCCGACTGGCAAGCAGCTAAAACCCCCAGCAGTACTGTTGAAAAGCGGATTTTTCGTTGCATCCGGGCAAACCTACGCATTCATGCTGCTTGTAACGCGCTCTAAGTATAAGTACTGGCAACACTTGCTACCGGGCCTTGGTCGTCGGCACCCAGTATCACCCAGGCATCAATCATCCCCGAAATCCGTGTAATTCGAATAAATCCGTTTAAATCCGTGGTCTATGAAGCTGCTCACCACCGCCCAAACCCGCCAGGCCGACGCGGCTACCGTCGCGGCCCAGGGAATTAGCTCCCTCGACCTGATGGAGCGCGCCGCCACGGTTTTCACCGACTGGCTGACCGCGCGCCTCTCCCCGGCCCAGGCCGGCGAAATCCTGGTGCTCTGCGGGCCGGGCAACAACGGCGGCGATGGGCTGGCGGTGGCCCGGCTGCTGCATCTGCGGGGCTACGACGTGCGCGTGGGTTTGCTGCCGGCCGAGAGGTACTCGCCCGAGGCCGCCGCCAACCGCCGCCAACTGCCCAGCGACCTACCGGTAGCGGAGTGGCAGCCCGGGCAGCTGCCCGCCATTGCGCCCGGCACGGTGGTGATTGACGCCCTGTTCGGCACCGGCCTCAACCGCCCGCTGGAAGGCGCGGCGGCCACCGTAGTCCGGCACCTGAACGCGGCCCGCGCCCGGGTCATCAGCATCGATATGCCCTCGGGCCTGTTCGCCGACGCCCCGCAGCCGCCCGGCAGCGCCGTGGTTCAGGCCCGGCACACGGTCACGTTCGAGCACCCCAAGCTGGCTTTGCTGCTGCCCGGCAGCGCGGCGTACGTGGGCCGCTGGCACGCGCTGCCCATTGGCCTCGACGCGGACTTCCTGGCCGGAGCCGAAACGGATATGCACCTGGTCGACGCGGGCCTGCTGGCCGGGCGGCTGCCGGCGCGCCCCACCTTTGCCCACAAGGGCAGCTTTGGCCACGCGCTGCTGCTGGCCGGCAGCCGCGGCAAGATGGGCGCGGCCGTGCTGGCGGCCCGGGCCTGTTTGCGCGGGGGCGCGGGGCTGCTCACCGTGGCCGCGCCCAGCGGCGGCCTCGACGTGCTGCAGACCGCCGTGCCCGAAGCCATGTGCCGCCCCGACGAGGGCAAGAGCTACCTGACCTCCCTGCCCGCGCTGCAACCCTACGCCGCGGCGGGCATCGGCCCCGGCATCGGGCAGCACGACGATACCCGCGCCGTGCTGGAGGAGCTGCTGTGCCTGGCCCCGGCCGCGCAGGTACCGCTGGTGCTCGACGCCGACGCGCTGAATTTGCTGGGGGCCAACCGCGGCCTGCTCGACCTGCTGCCGCCCGAATCCATGCTCACGCCCCACCCCCGGGAGTTTGAGCGCCTCACCGAGCCGGCCCGCGACGACTACCACCGCCTGGCGCTGCTGCGCGATTTCGCCCGCCGGTACCACTGCTACGTGCTGCTGAAAGGCGCCTACTCCTGCCTGGCCGCCCCCGACGGGCAGCTGTACTTCAATACCACCGGCAACCCCGGCATGGCCACGGGCGGCAGCGGCGACGTGCTAACAGGTCTGCTGCTGGCCCTGCGCGCCGACCGCCGCCTCTCCCCCCTCGACGCCGCGTTGCTGGGCATCTACGCCCACGGCCGCGCCGGCGACCTGGCCGCGGCCGAGCAGGGCCAAGCCGGACTCATTGCCGGCGACCTGCCCCGCTACCTTGGCCGGGCCCTGCAGGAGCTGACGACCCCGGACGAGCTGGCCTGAAAAAGTACCTGCACTCTGTTCCCGGGCTACACCGCAACGGCGGCTACCAAGGCCAGGGCCTGCACCAGCAGCAGCCCGTCGGCCAGCAGGGAGAAGTAGTAGTCGGAGCGGGCTTCGTCGGCAAACCACACAACCAGGGCCGTGAGCAGGGTGGGCACGGCCAGCACCAGCTGCCCGGCCCCGGAGAGCCCCGGCAGGGGCAGCAGGGCCGATACCAGCACGCAGGCCAGCGCCAGCCAGCGCCCCCCCGCAAAGCCCAGCAACCCCGGCAGGGTGCGCGTGCCGCTGAGCTTGTCCTTGGTGTAGTCGCGCAAATCGAACACCAGGGCAATAGCCAGGATAAAGCTGAAGCGCCGGGCCAGCAGCACCAGCACCGGGGCCGACGTCAGCGACAGGCCCAGGCACTGAGCGGGCAGCCACACCGTCACGGCCGTCCACACGTAGCCGATGAGCAGGGTTTTCAGCCCCGGCACCACGCGCAAACTCCAGCGGCGCCCGCCCCGCCCCGGCAGCACCGGCCAGGAGTAGGCCAGCGACAACACGGCCAGATGCCCCAGCAGCCAAGTCAGGGGGCCCCGGTACGGGCTGCCCAGGTACAGCGCCGCCACGGCCAGCACGGAAACGAGCACTACCCCGAGCAGCAGCGGGCGGTGGTGCACAATCCAGCGGCGGCGCGGTGGGGTACCGGGCGGCAGCTGGCGGCTGTGGCGGCGGGCCCCGTTGAGGTTGTACACGAACAGCGTGGCCGCCAGTACCAGCGCGGGCACCGCCCCGGGCAGCGGCCGGCCCCAGTACTGCGCCGAAGAGGCCGTGAGGGCGGCGGCGGCGGCGGCCACCAGCCCGTTGCCGTAGAGCAGCGCGTCGGCCACGACCTGGCCCAGGCGGCGCAGGCGCGCGGAAACCGGGGCGGCAAACTGGGAGGCGGCGGGCATGCGGCGAAGTTCGGGGCAAAAACCGTATTCCGCGGCCGCCGCCGTAGAGCTACTTGCCGGTTTCGCTGTGCGGGGCGTCTACGGGCTTCGACTCTGGGGAGCCCTGCTGCCGCAGCCAGATGGTGAGCACCACGATGGAGACGATGCTCAGAAACTCGCTCTGCCAGTTCTGCAGCGACTCGAACCAGAAGCGCGCCGTGCCCAGATAGCCCCACACGTTCACCGTCGGCTCGCCGTGGGCCTGCTGCTCAATGTTGTAGACCTCGGTGCCGCCCAGCGCGTGCAGGAAGAAGGCCCCCAGAAACAACAGCAGAAAGGCAATGCTCAGGGAGTTCTTGTAGAGCCACAGCACCACCCCGCCCTGCTTCACCGGCCAGGGCGCATCGGTCAGGTAGGGGTTAGGCTCCCGGTCTACCTCCTCGGGCTCGTCGAGGTCCTTCGATTCGGCCGAGCCTTTCTGGCGCAGCTTCACGGTGAGTATCACGTACAGGGCCATCTGCAGAAACTCGCTTTCCCAGTTCTCGAAGGTGGCCTCGAGCCAGTGGCCCGAGCGGACGTACTCGCCCAAACTCAGCTCGGGCCGCCCCAGCTGCTTGAGCTCGTCGTTGTAGTCGTGGTGGCCGGTGAGGGTCTGGCCCAGCAGGGTGACGAGCACCAGCGCCGTGACGACGAGCGAGAGGCCGTTTTCGTAGAGAAAGCGCCGGAACGGCTGGCGAGGCGTGTGCTGGGTCATGAGCGCGGAGCAAGGTTTGCCCGTTGTACGGCCCGGCCTGGTAAAATGTGATGAAACCACAATGCCCCGGCTGCCAGGCAGCCGGGGCATTGTGGTTGGTGGTCAGTTGGGAGTTGTCAATTGTCAGCGCAAACCTGCTGACAACTCCCAACTCTTAACTCCTACAACATTGACAGCTGGGCCTGGTGGTTGCTGTGGCGGTAGGTTTCGTCGTAGAGGCGCAGGCTGTCCTGCACAATCTTGTAGGCTTCTTCGCGGCCCATGAATTTCTCCACGATGACTTCCTTGTTTTCGAGCTTCTTGTAGTCCTCGAAAAAGCGGCGCATCTCCAGCAGCGTGTGCGGGGGCAGCTCCGAAATGTCGTTGTAGTGGTTCATCGACACGTCGTTGGCGGCCACGGCGATGATCTTGTCGTCTTCCTCGTTGTTGTCGATCATCTGCATTACGCCGATGACCTTGGCCTCGATCAGGCACATGGGCACCACGTCGACCGAGCAGAGCACCAGCACGTCCAGCGGGTCCTTGTCGTCGCAGTAGGTCTGGGGAATGAAGCCGTAGGCGGCGGGGTAGTGCACGGCCGAGAACAGCACGCGGTCGAGCTTGAGCAGGCCGCTGTCTTTATCCAGTTCGTACTTGCCTTTCGAGCCTTTGGGAATTTCGATGATAGCGTTGACTACCTGGGGAGCTTTGGTGCCGTAGTTGACGTCGTGCCAGGGGTTGAAATGAGCCATTGAGGGGTTGTTCGTTTTTTGTTAGTCGTTTTTGGTGATTCGGATTTCGCGGCTGCTCAGGGGTTGTCAGGGGCCCGCCTCGGCCGGCCAGGACCAACGAACCACGGAAAGCGAACGGCGAAACCCGGTCTCAGCGCCGCAGCACTTCCCGCAGGGGGGTGCCGGTGCAGCCGTCGGGTTCCTGAATGTGGAGGAAGCGGGCCAAGGTGGGCGCAATATCGGTGATGCGCGCCGGGTGCACCGACTCGCCCCGCGGCACCTGCCAGCCCCAGAACAGCAGGGGAATGTGGGTGTCATACGCGCCGCTCGAGCCGTGGGTGGTTCCCTTGTTGATGGGGTAGTGGTACGATTCCAGCCAGCCCGGCTCCAGCACCACCATCACGTCGCCCGAGCGCTTGGGGAAGTAGCCGTTTTCGAGGTACATCAGCATGCCGCTTTCCCAGTGCGACTTCTGCAGGTCGGTGGCCGTAATGGCGCGGGTGACGCCGGCAAACGTGGTCATGATGCCGGCCACTTCTTCCTGCACCTGCGCCAGGCTGAGCTTGCGCTCGGCCAGCAGCGGGCGGTTCAGATACACCTGCTGATTTTCGTAGCTCTGCACCCAGGGGCCGGGGCCGTGCAGGCGCACCAGCTTGCGCTCCAGCGAGTCGCGCATGATGCGCGGGCCCACCGAGCCGGCCGGTACGCGCATGCTGCGCAGGTACTCGGGCGAATGGGCCGCGCCGTGGTCGGCCGAGAGAAACACCAGCGCGTTGCCCTTGCCCACGGTCTTGTCGAGGTAGGCCAGCAGGCGGGCTATATCTTGGTCGAGGCGCAGGTAGGTGTCCTGGGTTTCGATGGCGTTGACGCCGAACTGGTGCCCCACGTAGTCGGTGGAGCTAAAGCTCAGGGCCAGGAAGTCGGTCTGCCCGCGCTGGCCCAGCTGCTCGGCCCGGATGGCTTCGAGGGCAAAGTCGAGGGTGAGCGTGTTGCCGAAGGGCGTGGAGCGAATCACGTCGAGGTTGGCGGCCTTGGCCGTGGCCGTAGTTTCGCCGCCGGTGGGGGCCGAAGCGGGCGTCTGGGCGGGCGTGAGGCCGCTCAGACGGGGCAGATCGTGCGGAAACACCGGCTTCTGCTCGCCGCGGAAGGCGCCCTCCCAGGGCACGTCGTCGGCGGTGCTCTCGGTGTACTGGCTGATGGGCAGCAGCGTTTCCCAGGGCCTGGAGAGGTACTGTTCGGCCAGCTTGCGATGGTTAAACTGCGTCACCCAGGCGGGAAGCTCGGGGGTATAGAAGGTGCTGGTGATGAAGGCCCCGTTGGAGTTGTCGAACCAGTAGGCGGCCGAGGCGGCGTGGCCGGCGGGCAGAATGGAGCCGCGGTCCTTAATGCACACGCCGATGGTCTTGCTCTGGAAGTTGGTGGCCAGGCGCAGCTCGTCGGTGATGGTGGTGGTAAGCATGTTGCGCGGCGACATCTGCCCGGCCCATTCCGAGCCGCCTACCGACTGCACGCTCTTGTCTTCGGTGCAGTAGATGCCCTTGCCGGCCTCGCGCGCCAGCCAGTTGTTGCCAATGATGCCGTGCACCGAGGGCGTGGTGCCGGTGTAGATGCTGGCGTGGCCCGGCCCGGTGTAGGTGGGCACGTAGTTGTAGTGGGCGTTTTCGTAGCTGAAGCCCTCCCCCAGCAGGCGCTTGAAGCCGCCGCTGCCGTACTTGTTCCAGTAGCGGTAGAGGTAGTCGTAGCGCATCTGGTCCACCACAATGCCCACCACCAGCCGGGGCCGCGGCAGGGGTTTGCCCTTGCCCTGCCCCACGGCCGGGCCGCCGCTGCCTAGCAGGAGGACGGCCAGACTCAGCACACCAATCACGAAGTTCTTCTGCATAGAAAAAGACAAGCCAACTGCCCGCGCCCGGCACCGGCCGGGTTTGCGGCCCCAAAGGTAACGGGTTGACTGTTGCGAGTGGTTAGTTGTCGGTTATCAGTTGCAGGTGGTTGATGGCTGGGTGTTGATGGCTGATTGTTGACGATTGTTGGAAGTTGATACGTCATCCTGAGCAACGCGAAGGACCTTACCCCGTCAGGCCGAGTCGTTGATACGGCGTCGTGCACGCGGGGTAAGATCCTTCGTCCTCGCGCGACATGCTCAGGATGACGGACGAAAAGCCCTCCGCCTCCAACAATCAACCTACAGCAATCAACAACCAACCCAGCCGCCGACACGGCCGGAACATCCCTTTCCCGCCGCCGCGCGTACCCTGCCCGGCCCCACCTGAAAACTGACAGCTAACAACTGCTAACTGACAACCGATCAATGATCAATGACCACGCGTTGCTGTTCGACATGGACGGCGTACTGATCGACAACACCCGCTACCAGGCCCGGGCCTTTCAGCTGTTGTTCCGCGAACTGGGTTTGAGCACCAACGCCCGCCAGCTGCTGCGGCGCCTGAACGGCATGCCCGCCACCAACATCCTGAAAACGGTGTTTCGGGCGCCTGTGCCGGCCAAGGAGCTCAAGCAGTACGCCGACCGCCGCGAGTTTCTGTACCGGGTGCTGTACTGGGACAAGCGCCGGGAGCTGGCCGGCCTCAGCCCGTTTCTGCGGGCCGCCCGGGCCGCCGGCTTCAAACTGGGCCTGGGCACCGGTTCGGCTCCCGAAACCATCGGCTACATTCTCGACCACCTCGACCTGCGCCGCTACTTCGACATGGTCATCGGTAAGGAGGACGTGGACAAGGGCAAGCCCCACGCCGACACCTTCGCGGTGGCCGCCCGCCGGCTGGGCGTGCCGCCCGCACGCTGCGTGGTGTTCGAAGATGCCATCCTGGGCGAACAGGCCGCCTACCGGGCGGGCATGCACGTTATCGGCGTGAGCACCACCCTGCGGCCCGAGCAGTTCCAGGCCCCGCTGGCCGTCATCCCCGACTTCACCGAGCTAACGCCCGAACGGGTGCTCAACCTATTGGAGCAACGTCCCCAAGTGCCCCGGCCCAGCCGCGCGCTGGCCCGGCGGCAGTACATGCAGCTGTAGCTCCTCACCGGGCATCTTCCCGATTCGGAGCCACAAAAAAGCCCCGGCCGCTGGGCGGTCGGGGCTTTTTCAGGCACCGGGCAAGCTTATTCCAGCACCAGGCGGGTGGTTTGCGCGCTGCTGCGCACCAGGTACACGCCGGCCGGCAAGTGAGCGGGCAGCACCAGGTGGGCTGTGCCCGCGGCGTCGGCCGTGGCCGTGAGCACCTGGCGGCCCACCGCGTCGAACACCTGCACGGCCGCCCCGGGCTGGCTGCCGGTGAGGGTAGTAGCCAGGCGCGTGGGGTTGGGCACCAGCTTTAGGCGGCTTTGGCCCGTGCGGTCGATGCTCACCGAGCGCACCACCGAGAGCGTGGCCGTGCCGTCGAGGTCTACCTGGCGCAGGCGGTAGTGCACCACATTGGCGCCCCGCAGCAATAGTTGCGCGTCGCGGAAGCGGTAATCGGTGCGGCTGGCAGTGGTGCCCTGCCCGGCTACGGTACCAATGGCCGCAAAGCGCTGCCCGTCGGTGCTGACTTCCAGCTCGAAGCGGTCATTGTCTTTCTCCTGCGCCGTGGCCCAGCGTAGCAGCGCGTCCGGGCCTTCCTGGGTGGCCGTGAAACTCAGCAGCTCCACCGGCAGCGGAGCCTGCCGGCTGCCCAGCGTCCAGACGGAGAAGTGCTCAACTCCGGTCACCGACACGGTATTGGCCGCGGTGCTGCGGCTGCCCACGGCCACCGGCTGCCAGGGCCCCCCTAGGCCGCTGGTGGAGCGGAAGAAAGTCAGCTGCTCTTCGCCGATGCCGTTCAGCTCGTTCTCCAGGTAGCCGAAGGTCAGGCTCACGTTCAGCCCTTGGTTGACGGTGGGCTGAATGTCGAAGTAGCGGGCAATGCCCTGCCGGTCGAGTTGACCGGTTAGGGGCGTGCCCGTTACGCGGCGCACCAGGGTGGAGCCGGGCAGTGCGGTGCTGCCCGCTGCGGGCGTCAGCGTGAGGCCCAGCCCGCCGAAGGAGTTGACCGCGCCGGCGCTGCTCACGTCGCGGGTGGTTTGCACCGCCCCGGTTACGTAGCTCGTTTCCGACTCGACAAGAGTGGCTGCGCTGCCCAGCGTGAGCGTGTAGCTGCCGGTGCTGAGCACGCCGCTGGTCATGGTCAGGCTAGTGGCCACATCCGCGTGGTTGCTCAGCGTCACCGTGCCGCCAGTCTTTTCAACCACTACCGAGCCGACGTTGCCGGCCAGGGTCTGCGCTTCGGAGCCGGTCAGGTGCACAGTCCCGGCCAGGGCCGGACCTTGGTTGTTGACGCTCCCGGTTACCTGCAGGGTGGCCGTGCTGCCCAACGTGAAGCTGGCGCCGCCGGCTACGGTCAGGTTCCTGAGGCTGGCTGTGCCGGTGCTCAGCACCGGGTAACGGCTCAGGCCCGCTGGAATGGTCACGCTCTGGGCAGCCGCGGGCACCAGGCCGTAGCTCCAGTTGCCGCAGTCGTTCCAGTCGATGTTGGCCGCACCGGTCCACGTCAGGCTTGGGGTGCTAGCTACGTTGGGGGCCAGCACCGTTACGCGGACCGTGGTTGTGCTTTGGTTGCCAGTTGCATCACGCAGGGTAAGCGTCACGGGGGTAATCAGTGGGCCCTGCACCGGAGCAGTAGAGGGTACCCACACCGGCTGCGAAGCGGCATTGAGTTGGGTAGCGTTATAGCCATTTCCCGTCACATCGACCACTACGCCGGGGGTGCTGGGGTCCTCGAAGTTGTAGTACACATGCAGGCCGGCCTCGCTACCGGTCAGCGGCGTGTGCATGGTGGCCAGAATCTGGGCCCGGGTGCGCACCGTGTTCCAAACCCGCACCTCATCCATCAGCCCGCTCCAGACCGAAGTGCCCAGCAGGGCTCCGATTTGCAGGGCGGAGGTTGGCGCCAGGGCCGTAATGGCCGAATCGACCTGCACCCCGTTGCGGTAAAGTCGCATCATGCGCGTGGTACGGTCGAAGCTCACCGCAACGTGCACCCAGGTAGCGGCCGGCAGCGCGCTGGTTCGGTCAACTACTCCCAGCCCAACAGG
Organism: Hymenobacter sp. B81; assembly: GCF_044628455.1. Classification (NCBI taxonomy): domain Bacteria; kingdom Pseudomonadati; phylum Bacteroidota; class Cytophagia; order Cytophagales; family Hymenobacteraceae; genus Hymenobacter; species Hymenobacter sp. B81. Next base: position 241,769 of record NZ_JBIYZW010000002.1, read on the forward strand.
GGTAGCCCGGGCCGACAGCTGCCCGGTGTTGTCGCAGAAAAAGGTACTGATGCCGTTCCGGTTACTGGAAATAATGTGGCGGTTGGCGGCCGAGGGCAGGTTCGACATCACCCAGGCTTCCTTGGTATAGGATATGGGAGTCGATCCGGCCGCCACGCTCAGAAAATCGTTCGTCCCATCGAAGCTCATGGCGTAGCGGTTGGCCAGACCTATATCGGCGCAGCTGAAGGAGGTGCGCGAGAGCGTGCGCGACGTGATGTCGCAGTTGTCGCTGCTGCCGTTGTCGACCTGGGCCGGCGTGAGCGGGGCCGTGCCGTCGGCGGCGAGGGTCAGGGTCACGTCGCGCACGACCGCCACCGGTGCCGTGAGGTCTGCCATGATAGTAAAGCTGCGCGTGGCATCAGCTAATCCGGCCTTGCTTACCGTCACCGTATAAGTGCCCGGGGCCAGGCCGGTAGCAGAAGCAGTGGTCTGAACCGGCGTGGTGTTCCAGGTGTAGGAGTAGCCCGTAGCCACACCAGCCACCGCTACCGTGGCCGTGCCACTATTGGCGGCACAGGCCGTGGTCTGGGTGCCGCTCAGCTCGATCAGGTCGGTAACGTCGATGGTAAGCACCTGCTCATAGGCTAGGTTGCTTGGGCTGGTGACGCTCACCCGGATGCTGTAGCTGCTTTGGGTTTCGTAGTCGAAGCTGACGTTGGTGAGCAGCTTGCCGGCGTTGGCCCCGGTCCCGATGCTGAAGCGGGCGTTGTCGGTGCTGCCGGCCCCGCTTACCAGGGCATAGCTATAGGTCGACGCGGCGCAGAGGTTGGGGTCGGTGACGCTGAACGTGCCCACCACCGTGCTGGTGGCCAGGTTTTCGGCTACGCTGGTGCTGCTTAGGGCCAGGCCGGTGGGCGCAACCGGAGCCGGGGCCTGCACCGTTACGCGGGCCGTGGCCGTGCTTTGGTTGCCGGCGGCATCGGCCACTGTCAGCGTCACGGGAACGGGCGCCGGCGCCAGGGTCAGGTTGGAGGTTACCCAGTTCGAGCTGGTGCCGCTCAGGCCAAAGCCGTTGAGCGTGCCGGTGTAACCGTGGCCGGTCGCATCAGGCAGCGTAGTGCCGCTGCTTTGCTCAAAGTTGTAGTAGGCCCGCAGGCCCGGTTCCGTACCCGACAGCCCTTGGTTGCGGGCGGCCGCAATTGCGGCGCCCGTGCGGGCCACGTCCCAGAGGCGTACCTCGTCGAAGGTGGCGGCGGGGTACGGGTCGGGGTGCTGCGAGCGGCCCAGCCACGTTTGGGTGAGCGCGCCCAGGTCGCCGGGCAGCAGGGTCATGGCCGGGTTGCTGCCCACCTCCACGCCGTCGAGGTAAAGCCGCCCGGTTACGGTGCTGCCGCTCTTGCTCAGCGTTACGGCGTAATGGTGCCAGCCTGTGAGCGGCGCGGTGGGAGCATCGATAATCTGCTCGGCCCCGCCGTTGAAGCGGATGGCGAAGCGCAGAGTGGCATCGGGGTAGCTGCGCGGCGCCAGGAACAGGTAGCTGCTGGTGCCCGCGCCGAAGTCGAAAATGCGCGACCAGTACGTCGGGGTAGTGGCAAAGTTGACCCAGGCCTCGAAGGTGAAGCCCGCCCCGTTGCCGATGGCGCCGGCCGGCAGCGTTACGTGGTCGTTGGAGCCGTCGAAATTCAAGCCGTAGCGGTTGGGGGCTCTATCGGCGCAGCTGAAGGTGGTGCGCGAGAGCGTGCGCGACGTGATGCCACAGTTGTCGCTGCTGCCGTTGTCGACCTGGGCCGGCGTGAGGGTGGCCGTACCGTCGGCGGCGAGGGTCAGGGTCACGTCTTGGGCCAGCGCCGTGGGGCTGGTCAGGTCCTGAATGGTTACCGTCGTCTGGCAGCTGGCCTGGTTGCCGCTGGCATCGGTAGCAGTCAACGTCACGGTGTTTGCGCCCAGGTTAGTACAGTCGAAGTTCAGCTTAGAGGCCGTCAGCGTGATGCCGCTGCACTCGTCGGCGTTGCGGGTGCTGGCGTTGAGCAGTAGGTTGGCGGGCAGGTTGGCTGCCGCCCGCGCCGTTACCACGTCCATCTTCCCGTCGCCGTTCAGGTCGGCCACGGCGAAGGCATTGATGCCCGCGCCGCTGGTGGCGACCGTGGTCGGCAAGGCCGTAAAGGAGCCGGCGCCGTTGTTGATCAATACCTGCAGCGGCCCCTTGCCCAGCACGATGTCCAGGTCGCCGTCATTTTCAATATCGAAGAACGCCAGGCTGATAGACGGAGCCGCCGCGAAGGTCTGGCTGGTGGTGAAAGCGCCGGTGTTGTTGTCGTTGTACCACACCACTACCCCACCGACGCCGTCGAGGGCATAGGCCACGTCCTGGTCGCCGTCGCCGTCCACGTCGCCGGTGGCTACGTCCCAGTTGTTGCCCGTTCCGAAGCCGGGCACGGTCGCGTGCGGGGCCAGCGTGCCGGCGCCGTTATTGAGGAACACGCGCTCGTCGCGACCGTCCTCACGCGCCATTATCACGTCCGGGAAGCCATCGTTGTTGAGCTGCGCGAAGTGCGCGCGCGCGATGTGCGGGTTGGGGCCGGCAGCGAGAATATTGTTGGCGTCGGTAAAGGTGCCGCTGCCGTTGTTTTTCCAGAGCTGCCCGCCGTCGTAGTTCACTACCAGCGCGTCCAAGTCACCGTCGGCGTCGATGTCAGCTAGGTCAAGGTCGAGGGTATAGCCCAGGCCGGCAAAGGAGCTGCGCAGGGTAAACGCGCCGGTGCCGTCGTTGGTCCACACCGATTCGTTGCCACCGTACACGGCCAGCACCGCGTCCAGGTCGCCGTCGCCATCCACGTCGCCCAGTGCCACGGCGGTGTGCTGGTCGGCAACGCTGCCGAAGGTGGGGGCGGTGGAGTGCGGGGCTAGCGTGCCGGTGCCATCGTTGAGAAACACGGTGTTGGCGCCGGTATTGGCATACACCACGTCCATCTTTCCGTCACCGTTCAGGTCACCCACGGCTACGTCGCCAGCGGCGGCCCTGCCCAGGTTGCCCGTGGCGGCACTTAGGGCCACTACCGGTGGGGCCATCAGCTCGGCCAGCGTGATGCTGGCTTGCCCGTTGGCGTCGAGCTGCTTGGTAAGCGGCTGGCAGTACACCGCCGGAGCCGTGTTGTCGACCACCGTCACGGTGGCCGTGGCCGTGCTTTGGTTGCCGGCGGCGTCGCGTACCGTCAGCGTTACCGTGTTAGGTCCCACATTGGCGCAGCTGAAACGGCTGGGCGATACGCTCAGTTGGGCCGCCGTGGCGGGGGCGCAGTCGGCGGTGCTGCCGTTGTTCACGGCGGCCGGCGCGAGCGTGGCCGTGCCATTGGCCTCTAGCACCAGCGTAGCGTTGCGGGTCAGGGCCTGAGATAGGCAGCGGGATTTTGCGCTGCGCCCGTTGGCAGGGAGGCCCTGGTCGGCTAAGGAAGCCTTACCAGGCCGCACGCGGTAGGAGTAAGGCGCGTTGGACGGCAGGTCCGTCAAAGCATGTGTCGTGACGCCGGTTGCCAGTACGAAGGGTGCGCCGTCGGCCCCGGCATGGGGACTCACGGGCGTTTTTGAGAGGCTGCGGGCCAGGGCACCAAAGCTGCTGATCAGCCCCATGAAAAGCAGGAGCCAGATTCGTAAAGGTTGTTGCATGAAGTGGAAAAGGGAGAAAAAAAAGCAGAGTCCGGAGCGCGGGCATCTTCACCTGCCAAGGGATTCAACGCCCCTAATAGCTGCTATCTAAGCAGTTGGCACATGATTTCAGCCTACAAAATTCGGCTGCTTAGCTCACATTACCTTGATTTCGCTTGGACTTTTTTTCGAACAAAGCCCATTTAGCCTCCATTCGCGCAAACCCAATTGGCTACCCGCCCGTATAAGGCCGCCTTTGCATCCACCGGTCCTACCAAAGCGAGCCAGCCCTGCTATTTCTCCGCGGTGTGGGTGCGGGCTGCCCGGGTTGAACGCCTCCCGGCGGCAGTACCTGCGGCTGTAGGAAGCCCGCAAAAAGGCCCGCCTCCGTTGCAGGAAGCGGGCCATGAAAGTAGCTGGGCCGAAGACGCGGGAAAGTGCTTCTCCCCTTCGCCTGCCCGGCCCCGACTGCCGCTGCCGACGCAGCCCCGGCCGGAGCCGGGCGGCCTAGCCGGGCAGGGTGGCGCGGTGGGCTTCCACGGCCACGATGAAGGCCGTTACCTCGGCCAGCTCGGCGGCGTTGCGGGCCTGGTCCAGCTCCCGGTCGAGCAGCAGGGCCGTGTTGCCGGAGTGGCCCTGCAGCAGGCGCTGCTTGGCTTCGAGCTGCTCCTTTTTTATCTCGTACTGGGTGCGCTTGGTAGAGGGCCCGGTGGGCAGGGCAGCCAGTACGGTGTTGGCAGCGGCCAGCTCGGCAGCTACCCCCAGCAGCTCGGCCTGGGCCAGGGCAGCGCGGCCTTCGGCCTGGGAACCATCAAACGTCAGGTTAACGGCCCGGTGTTGCAGCAGCGCCTGGGCGCGGCGGGCCGGGGTGAGCACCTCGTCGCAGGCAGCGGGCGTGGTGAGCAGGGGAATGGAGTAGGTAGGCATACAGTTGGTAGAAAAAAGGGTACAAGAAATACGGTAGCTGCCTAGGGCGTCGGCTCCGCGGTGGCCGGCCGTTGTGGTGGTTAAATTATACTTATTCCCGGTAATTATGCAATGCCCGGGGCACGAAAAAAAAAGCGGCGTGATGAGGCGCGCAGCTGCCGCCGGAGCGGCAGTATGGGGCAAAACGACTAGGCTTCCAGCAGGCTCAGCTCGTGGAGCAACCCGGCGCGGCGGGCTTCCAGCAGGCGCAGCACGGCCTGGGCCTCGGCATCGGTCCACTGGCTGGCTTCCAGCCGCAGCAGCCGGGCGCCGGGGCCCAGCAGGTCGGGGGCCGCCGGGGTCTGGAGCAGGGCCAGGCGAGCCCGACCGCGGCGGGCGGCCTCGCGGCGGGCGGCCAGCTCGGCGTCGAGGCGGTGCAGCTCGCGGCGCAGCTGCTGGGCGCGAACCGCCAGCGGGCCGGGCGCGGGAGCCGGCGCGGGCGCGGGCGGGGTGGGTGGCTCGGTACCCAGGGCCAGGGCCGTCAGCACGGCGGGCGGCAGCGCGGCCAGCACGGCGGCCAGCCGCAGCCGCCCCGCCACGGGCAGGGGCCGCACGCCTCGCTCGGCCTGGTTGAGCTGCACACGACTCACGCCGAGTACCTCGCTGAAGGGCCCTTGCCCAATGGCCAGGTAGCGCCGCAGCGCGGGGAGCAAGTCGGTAGCAGCCGAAGACACGAGGGGCTTGTTACAGATTTTGGTGTTACAGCTATAAGTGTAACACCAAAATCTGTAACAAGCTTATCGACTGTCAGTAGCCTGCGGTCAAACGTCGTAGAGACGCGACCCATCGCGTCTTTACGACCTTCAATGGCCGACTAACACCCGCAGCCGGGTAAAGCAAACGGCCCGCCTCCTGTGCAGGAAGCGGGCCGTTTGGCAAGGATTAAGCGGGCGGGTTACCGACCGGCGGCCAGGGCCTCGGCCCCACCCACGATTTCGAGAATCTCGGTGGTAATGGCCGCCTGGCGGGTGCGGTTGTACGTCAGCTTGAGCGACTTGAGCAGCTCCCCGGCGTTGTCGGTGGCTTTGTCCATGGCCGTCATGCGGGCGCCGTGCTCCGAGGCGTTGCTTTCCAGCACGGCCTTGTAGAGCTGCACCTTCAGCGAGGTCGGAATCAGGCTCTGCACGATTTCCTCCTTCGAGGGCTCGAAGATGTAGTCCACATTCGAGGTAGTGCCAGCCGTTACCGGCGCCTCGGCGGGCAGAATGGGCAGCAGCTGCTCGGCGCGGATGATCTGGGTAGCAACGTTCTTGAACTCGTTGTACACGATGACCACCTGGTCGTACTCGCCGGCGCGGAAGCCGTCCATGGCCTGCTCGGCGGCTACGCGCACCGTGTCGAAGGAGAGCTGGCTGAACACCTGGGTGTAGTTGCCCACCAGGGCGCCGCGGCGGCCGTAGTAGTCGTGGGCCTTGCGGCCGATGGCCATGAAGCTCACGCCGCCGGCGGCCGCCTGCGCCTGGTAGCGCTCCTGAATCAGCTGGTTGACGCCCTTGAACACGTTGCTGTTGAAAGCACCGGCCAGGCCGCGGTCCGAGGTAATGGCAATGATGAGTACCCGGCGCACCTCGCGCTGCTGGCCGTACACGCCGGTTACATCGGCCCCGGCGCCCTGCGAGAGGTTGGTCAGGATGCTGTTGAGCCGCTGGGCGTAGGGCCGCATGCGCAGGATGTTGTCCTGAGCCCGGCGCAGCTTGGCCGCCGCCACCATCTTCATGGCTTTGGTGATTTGCTGCGTCGAGGTCACCGACACGATGCGGTTGCGAACTTCTTTTAAGCTAGCCATATGAAATGGGTTGTCAGTTGCCAGTTGTCAGTTGTCAGTGCGTGTAGAGCAGCAACGCCACGCCTACACTGACAACCAACAACTGACAACTGACACCTAATAGATTACTTCGCCGCGTACGAGGCCGACAGGTCCTTGGTCACCTGGCGGATGGTGCCCGTGATGGTGTCGTCGAGCTTACCAGCCTTCAGGCCAGCCAGCACGTCGGCGTGACGGGTGTTCATTACCTGGGTGAACTCGCGCTCGAACTCGCGCACGCGGTTTACCGGCACTTGGTCGAGCAGGCCGTTGGTAGCGGCGTAGATGATGGCCACCTGATCTTCGACCTTCTGGGGCGAAAACTGGGGCTGCTTCAGGATTTCGAGGTTGCGACGGCCGCGCTCGATGGTGAGCTTGGTCGAGGCGTCGAGGTCGGAGCCAAACTTGGCGAAGGCCTCCAGTTCGCGGAACTGAGCCTGGTCCAGCTTCAGCGTACCGGCCACTTTCTTCATCGACTTGATCTGGGCGTTACCGCCTACGCGGCTTACCGAGATACCCACGTTGATGGCGGGACGGATACCCGAGTTGAACAGGTTGGTCTCGAGGAAGATCTGGCCGTCGGTAATCGAAATTACGTTGGTCGGGATGTACGCCGAAACGTCACCGGCCTGGGTTTCGATCAGCGGCAGAGCCGTCAGCGAACCACCGCCTTTCACCAGGTGCTTGATGCTGTCGGGCAGATCGTTCATGTTCCGCGCGATTTCGTCGGAAGCGTTGATCTTGGCGGCGCGCTCGAGCAAGCGGCTGTGCAGGTAGAATACGTCGCCGGGGTATGCCTCGCGGCCCGGGGGGCGGCGCAGCAGCAGCGACACCTCGCGGTAGGCTACGGCCTGCTTCGACAAGTCATCGTACACCACCAGGGCCGGACGGCCCGTGTCGCGGAAGAACTCGCCGATGGCGGCACCCGTGAAGGGCGCGAAGAACTGCATGGGAGCCGGGTCGGAAGCCGAAGCGGCCACTACCACGGTGTAGTCCATGGCCCCGCCGCGCTGCAGCGAGTTTACCACCTGGGCAACCGTGGAGGCTTTCTGACCCACGGCTACGTAGATGCAGAATACCGGCTCGCCGCGCTCAAAGAACTCGCGCTGGTTCAGGATGGTGTCGATGGCTACGGTCGACTTGCCGGTCTGACGGTCACCGATGATCAGCTCGCGCTGACCCCGACCGATCGGAATCATGGCGTCGATAGCCTTGATGCCGGTTTGCAGGGGCTCGTTTACCGGCTGACGGTAGATTACACCCGGGGCTTTGCGCTCCAGGGGCATCTCGTACAGCTCGCCGGCAATGGGGCCGCGCCCGTCGATGGGCTGACCCAGCGTGTTGACCACGCGGCCCACGATGCCTTCGCCCACCTGAATCGAGGCAATTTTCTTGGTGCGACGCACGGTGGCGCCTTCCCGGATTTCGGAGTAGTCGCCGAGCATTACGGCACCTACGTTGTCTTCTTCCAGGTTGAGCACCAGGGCGCGCAGGCCGTTTTCAAACTCGAGCAGCTCGCCCGATTGGGCCTTCGAGAGGCCGTAAATGCGGGCTACCCCGTCGCCAACCTGCAGCACCGTACCGACTTCTTCGAGTTCGGCTTCGGTCTTGAAATTGGACAACTGCTCCCGCAGAATGGCGGATACTTCATCCGGACGTACTTCTGCCATGACGCTGACTTATAGTTGGGCTTGGTAGGGGTTCTGTTTGAAGGTGGTGCGCAGGCGGTTGAGGCGCGTGCGGACCGAGTCGTCGATCTGCCGGTCGCCCAGACGCAGAACGATACCACCGATGAGGCTGGCGTCGACGTGCTCGCGCAGCTCGACGGTTCCGCCTCCGGTTTGTTCTTGCACCAGACGCTGAACCTGCTCGCGCAGTTCCGGCGTGAGCGGCTCGGCCGTGGTCACGTCGGCAGTCTGGATTTTGCGCAGCACGTTGAACTGCGTCTGAAACTCGCTGGCAATGAATTCCAGCGCCGTTTCGCGGTTCTTCTGCGTGATGATGGTGAAGAACTTCATGGTGAGGTCCGACACCTTGCCTTCGAACAGCCGCCGCAGGATGTTCAGCTTCTTGTCGTGCTGCACAATGGGGTTGCGCAGGGCCAGGCGCAGGTCGCGGCTGCCGTCCAGCGTTTGGCCGAACAGTTCCATGTCCTGCTGCACCGCGTCCAGCGTACCCTGCTCCTGAGCCAAATCCAGCAGGGACTTGGCGTAGCGGGCGGCGACTCTTTGTTCAGACATTGGGTTAGGGCTTAGGGGTTAGGTCTTAGGGCTTGGGACGACCATCAGGTACTAAGACCTAAGCCCTACTACCTAAGACCTGCGACTAATTCAGTTTTACCTCTTGCAGGTAGTCGTTCACGAGCTGCTTTTGGGCACCCGAGTCCGACAGTTCGCGGCGCAGGATGCGCTCGGCAATGTCAATCGACAGTTGGGCGGCCGTGTTTTTCACTTCCGCCAGCGCGGCCATCTTTTCGTTTTGGATGGCTTCGCGGGCCTGCATGATCATGCGGGCGCCTTCGTCGGTGGCTTTCTGCTTGGCCGTCTCGATAAGCTGGTTGCTCATGTCGTTGGCTTCCTTCAGCATCCGGTCGCGCTCCTGGCGGGCTTCGGCGATAAGCTTTTCGTTGCCGGCCTTGAGGGCCTGCATTTCGAGCTTGGCCTGGTCGGCCTGGCGCAGCGCACCTTCGATGCTGTCTTCCCGCTCGCGCAGGGAGGCCAGAATCGGCTTCCAGGCGAAAGCGCGCAGGATGAGCAGCAGAATTACAAAAATGGCGAGCTGCCAGAACAGCAAGCCGAAACTAGGGTTGGTAAGCATGGGCGCTTAGCAAAGGCTAGATGAGAAATAGGCTCCGCACCGAAACCATGTTCAGCGAGGCAAGCCGTTACAACCCGGGGGACAATAGCAGGCCGCACGAACCCAAGGCGCCCGTTTCCCCAGTGGAAAACGGGCGCCGGGCTATGCGCACTACTACTGCAGTTTCAGGGCAATCAGCAGGCAGACTACGACTGCGAACAGAGCAGCACCTTCAACGAGGGCCGCAACAATCAGCATAGCCGTCTGGATTTTACCCGAAGCTTCGGGCTGGCGGCCAATAGCCTCCATGGCGCTGCCGCCAATGCGGCCGATACCCAGACCGGCACCCAGGATGGCCAGACCGGCACCGATACCGGCACCCATAACGGCCAGACCAACAGCATTAACGACCTGCAGCAACAGAGTGAGAAGCATAAAACAGAAGTTTGGGGAGTGAAAGGAAAAGAGTCAGAAGAAAAAGAAAGCGAAAGTAGGGAGGCCTAGTGGCCGTGACCGTGAGCCGGGGCGTTGGCGTCGTCGCCGCCAATGCCGTAGTCGTGGTCGTGGTGCTCTTCCACCGCGCCGCCGATGTACATGGCGGTGAGCAGGGTGAAGATGTAGGCCTGCAGGGCGGCTACCAGCAGTTCGAGGCAGCTGATGAACAGGCCGAAGGCCAGGGACAGCGGCGAAATGGCCACCGTGTTGAAGATGAAGATGAGCGAGATAAAGCTCAGGATGATGATGTGACCGGCCGTGATGTTGGCGAAGAGTCGGACCATCAGGGAGAACGGCTTGGAAATCACGCCGATCAGCTCCACCGGAATCATGATGGGGCGCAGCCACAGCGGAACACCGGGCGTCCAGAAAATGTGCGACCAGTAGTACTTGTTGGAGCTGAACGTGGTGATGAGCAGCGTCAGGAAGGCAAAGAGGAAGGTAACGGCGATGTTACCGGTGAGGTTGGCCGCGCCGGGCAGCAAGCCCAGCAGGTTGTTGAACCAGATAAAGAAGAAGATGGTCAGCAGGTAGGGCAGGTACCGCTCGTACTTGGGACCAATGGCCTTCTTGCCGATTTCGTCGCGCACGAAGATGATGATGGGCTCGAAGAACGACTGAATGCCGCGGGGCGCCCGGCCGTGGTTTTTCTTGTAGCCGCGGGCTACGGCGGTGAATACCAGCAGCAGAATCACCACGCTCAGCAGCAGCGAGGCCACGTTCTTGGTGATGGAGAAATCGTACACCGGGCTGCCGTCTTCGGCTACCAGGTGCTCGTGCTCCAGCTTCAGGCCGTTGTAGCTGTCCTTGAACTCGTGGCCGAAGCGGCTCGACGAGAACACCGACAGGCCTTTGCCGGGCTGGTAGGCGATAATGGGCAGCGGCAGGGTTACGTGGGTGTGCCCAATCGTAGTGAAGTGCCATTCGTGGGAGTCGCCCACGTGGTGCAGAATCATTTCACCCGCGTTGAACTTGCCCTCTTCGGTGGCTTCTACCTGCGTGTCGGCGGTGGTTGAAACCTCGGTCGGATGCTCTTGAGCAAAAACCGGCAACGTCAGAATGCAGAAGAAAAAGAGCAGTAACCGCTTCATTCAGATTGATTTAAGGTCAGATTGGCGCAGGGTTACGCCTGCTCGGAGCCCGGTTTTGAAAACGGGCGCAAGTTAGTCACGACATTCCAGACTTCAAACCCGGTATAGAGGAAATACAAGGCGAAGAACAGGCCCAAAAATGTCCAAGTACTATGTCCGGCTTGGGCGCCGCCGCGCACTAAGTAGGTTACAACCACGACTAGGGCCAGTACAAGCCGCAGGGCCGTGGTGCTGAACCAGGCCGTGAGCAAGGATTCCGGGTCGCGCTGGTAGGCCCGCCAGGTCAGCCAGAAGGTCAGCGCGGTCAGGCCCACGTAGAACAGCAGCAGCCAGTCGGCCCAGGGGTGCACCACCGCTTCGCCGAACTGCATCCGCAGGAAATACAGCAGGGCCCCTACGAGGACCGAAAAGAGCAGCAGGTTGCGGAGAAAGCGGGTCAAGGCGAAACAAAATCCGGCGGTGCCTCGCGGCCCAGTCCGGCAAAAAATGAGGGTTTACTTGTCGTTGGCCGCGGCGCGGATGATCTGGTACATGGCAATGAACACGCCCAGCAGCGCCAGTACCACCGTGGCCCAGGGGCTCCAGCCGTACTTGCCGTCGAGCCACGTGCCCAGCCAGGTGCTCAGGCCAATGACGACCAGCATCTGCACGCCCACGCCGGAGTAGCGGGCCAGCTGGCTGGAGCGCTTCTGCTCGGAGTCGGGCGGGGTAGGCAACGAGGGTTCAGCCATGCAGCTTCGGTGAGGGGCGACAAAGGTACGCCGCGGCGGCCGGACTTCGGGCCGGAAACCGCACATTCTGAGGCGCGTTGCGGGCCGGGCCGGGTGGGGCGGGCAAAATTCACGTACTTTAAGCTGATTTGCGGCGTTGTAGCGGGTCACCGACCCGCCGAATCTGGCGCTGAACGAAAGGGCTGCCCGGCAGCGTTTTCCCCGCACGTCTACCTTCCACTCCACCCGCCTGCTGCCCGTGGCGCATCCCTCGCGTATTGCTTTGTTACCCTTTGGCGGCCTGCTCGTGGCCGTGGCGGCGCTGCTGGCCGGCTGCTCGGCCGAGCGCCACAACGTGGTAGCGCGCACCTATCAGAACATCGTAGCCCGCGACAACGGCTACTTCCTGGCCCGCGAGAAAATGCGGGCCGTGGAAGCCAACTTATATAAGGAGCGCCCCAACGACTACAACCACACCCTGCCGCTGCTGCCGGTGGTCGACTCGGTGAAGGCCACCACGCTTACGGCCGACCTCGACGAGGTGGTGAAAAAGGCTTCGCTGCCCATTCAGCGCCGCCCCGGCAGCGATTATACCGACGACGCCTACATCCTGATCGGCAAGACCCGCTTCTACCGCCGCGAGTTCGAGGAAGCCACCAAGACCTTTAAGTACGTCAACACCATCAGCACCGAGCCCAACGCCAAGCACGAGGCGCTGATCTGGCTGATGCGCACTTACATGGCCACCCAGGAGTGGGACAACGCGGCCTACGTGTCGGGCCTGCTCGACAAGGAGCAGGGCACCGAGCGCAACGCCCGGGAGCTGTTTCTGACCCGCGCCCAGTACTACATCTGGCAGGGCGACGAGAAGCTGGCCATCGAAAACCTGAACAAGGCCATTCCCTACATTCCGCAGAAGGACGAACGCTCCCGCACGCGCTACGTGCTGGCCCAGCTTTACCAGAACCAGGGCCAGGACAAGGAAGCCTACGCCCAGCTCAACCAGATTCTGAAGCGTAACCCACCTTACGAGCTGGATTTCTTCTCCAAGCTGATGCTGGGCCAGGTGTCGGACCTGAACCAGACCGACCGTGCCCGCCTGGATAAGTACTTCGCCAAGCTGCTCAAGTCGCCCAACAACCGGGAGTACCGCGACAAGATCTACTACGAAATGGCCCGGCTGGAATACCGCCAGCAGCGCTACGACCAGGCCCTGGGGCTGCTCAACCAGTCGGTACGCGCCAACACGCAGAACCGGGCGCAGCGGGCCTACTCCTACCTGCTGGCCGGCCGCATCTACTACGAGAACCTGCAGAAGTACCGCCTGGCCGCGGCCTACTACGACAGCACCACCCAGAGCCTGCCCCGCGAGTCGCCCGAGTTTGCCGCCACGGCCGAGCGCCGCGACATCCTGCGCGACTTTGCCCAGCAGCTTACCACCATCGAAACCCAGGACAGCCTGCTGACCCTGGCCCGCCTCGACACGGCCGCGCTGCGCACCCGCCTGCTGGCCCTGGCCGACGCCGAGCTGGCCAACCGCCAGCGCGAGGCCGACCGCCAGGCTTTGCTGGCCGCCCGCGCCGCCAACCAAACCGCTACCGGCCTCGACCCGGGCCGGGCCGGCAACCCCAACCTCGACCCGCTGGCCTTCGCCAACTCCTCGACCGGGGCGCAGTGGTACTTCGACAACCCCACCGCCCTGGGCACGGCCCGCGCCGACTTCCAGCGCCGCTGGGGCGACCGGCCGCTGACCGACAACTGGCGCCTGAGCAGCCTGGCCACCCAGACTCCCATCGGGGGCGGGGCACCCGTAGCCGTGGGCGGCAGTGCCGACAGCAACGTGAACCCGCCGGCCGAGGCCCAGCAGGCCGAACCCACGGCCCAGCGTGCCGGCCTGGTAGCCCAGTACCGCCAGCAACTGCCCTTCAGCACCGAGCAGCAGCAGCAGGCTGAGGCCCAGGTGGAGGAAGCTATGTACAAGCTGGCCGCCATCTACAACCAGCAGCTGAAGGAGCTGCCGCGCTCGGCCGAAACCTACGAGCAGTTTGTGGGCCGCTTCCCGCGCAGCAAGCGCCTGCCCGAGGTGTACTACAGCGCCTACCTCGTAAACAAAGCCATTCCCGAGCCGGCTCGCGCCGAGCAGTACGCCCAGAAGCTGCGCGAGCAGTTCCCCAACTCCTCCTACGCCCGCCTCGTGGCCGACCCCGAGTACCTGCGCCGCACCTCGGTGGCCAACGAGCGCATGAGCGCCGCCCTCGACTCGGCCTTCGCGCTCTACAAAAAGCAGGAGTTCAAGAAAGCTACTGCCGCCGTGGCCCAGGCCCGCAAGCAGTACCCCGAAACCGACCTAAACGACCGCGCCGAGTACCTGCAGGTGCTCCTGACTCTGCGCACCCAGCCGCCCACGGCCCACAAGCCGGCCGTCGACGCCTTCGCCAAGAAATACCCCGAAAGCCCGCTGGTAGCCAAGGCGCGCGACTACCTCGAAGCCTACACCAAGTACGAAGCCGGGCAGCTGGCTGGGGCCCTAGCCTCGACGGAGAAGCCGCGGGTGTCGTTTTTCCGCCCCGGTGAGGTCGACAACCGCGTGCGCATTCTGTACGCCGAAGACGAGTCGCCCGCCACGCCGGTTGCCCCGAAGCCCGAGGCACCGAAAGTTGCTCCGAAGTCCGAAGCCACCAAGCCCGACGCGAAGACGGCCCCGGCGGCGGTCCAGCCGGTGGGTAAAGCCGATGACAAACTGGTAGCCCCAACCCAAGCGGAGCCGACTGCGCCCAGCACGCCCGAAGTCACGCCACCGGCGGGTTCGGCCGGGCCAGCTCCGGCAGCGCCCGCCTCGCCCTACAAGGCCGACCTGAACGCGGCGCAGGCGGTGGTCATTTCCTTCCCCAGCAGCAACACGGCCTTCAAAGACCTGCCAGCCCAGCTGGCGGCCTATAACAACCGCTTCTTCAAAACCAGCAACCTGCAGATTCAGCCGCAAACGGTGGGCGAAAACACCCTCCTGGTGGTGCAACCCCTGGCTGGTAGCAAAGTGGCCCAGAACTACGCCCTGAAGCTGCGCGGCCCGCAGGGTCCGTTGATGAAGCTGCGCAACGCGGGTTACCAATCCTTTCTGATTGGGATAGAGAACCTGCCCGTGCTGATGCAGCGTGGCAATCTGGAAGAATACCTGCAGTTTTTTCAGCAAACCTACCGGTAAGGGAGTTTCCGGTCCGGTTCAGCAAGGTTTCCGGCCCGGCGGTTGCTCAGACCCCCGCCGGGCCGGGAAGTGCCGTGCGCTTCGCTCAGCCCCACTGCTGATTATGGGCTAATTTCGCGCTGGCAATTCCCGCTTTTATCCTTCCCCATGCCTACCGTTTCGCGGCCCAAGCCGGCTTTTCGCCCCAAACCCAACCGTCCCGAACGCTTTGCGGCCCTGACGCGCACGCTCTGGCTGCTGTTCGGCGCGGGCGTGGTGGGCGTGCTGCTGTTCATCTTCGCCGTCAGCATCAACTTCCTGAATCTGTTCGGGCGCATGCCCAACCTGCGCACGCTCGAAAACCCCAAGAGCGAGTTGGCCTCGGAAATCTACTCGGCCGATGGGGCGCTGATGGGCAAGTACTTCCGCGAAAACCGCACCCCGGTCGACTACGAAGAGCTGCCCCTGAGCCTCATCGACGGGCTGATTGCCACCGAGGACGTGCGCTTCGTCGACCACTCGGGCATCGACCTGAAGGGCATGGCCGCTATTCCCTACTACATGGTGTCGGGCCGGGTGCGGCGCGGGTCGAGCACGCTCACCCAGCAGGTAGCCAAGATGCTGTTCCGCACCCGCGAGGACCTCAACGACGGCCGCCTCAACGACGTGCCGGGGCTGCGCATGCTCATCACCAAAACCAAGGAGTGGATTCTGGCCGTGCGCCTCGAGCGTAACTACACCAAGCGCGAGATTCTGCGCATGTACCTGAACACGGCCGAGTTCGGCTCCAACGCCTTCGGCATTCATACCGCCGCCAAAACCTTCTTCAACAAGCGCCCCAAGGACCTGGAGCTGGAAGAGTCGGCGCTGCTGGTGGGCGTGGTGAACGGGCCGTCGTGGTTTAACCCGGTGCGCAACCCCGAGCGCAGCAAGCGCCGCCGCGACTGGGTGCTGAGCCAGATGCGCAAGTACGGCTACATCGACGAGGCGGCCTACACCACAGCTGCGGCCCGGCCCATCAAGCTCGACTACAAAGTCGAAAACCAGAACGAGGGCATTGCGCCCTACTTCCGCACCGAGGTGAGCAAGGTGCTGCGCGAGTGGGCCCGCGAAACCGAGCACGACCTTTACGCCGATGGTCTGAAGATTTACACCACCATCGACTCGCGCCTGCAGAAGTACGCCGAAACCGCGGTGGCCGACCACATGAAGCTGCAGCAGAAGTGGTTCGACGCCCACTGGAAAGGCCAGCAGCCCTGGCGCGACGAAAACGGCAAGCTCATTCCCAACTTCCTGAGCACCTCCATCAAGCGCACCGAGCGCTACCGCAGCCTGCAGGCCCGCTTCCCCGATCAGCCCGACTCGGTGAAGTACTACCTGAACAAGAAGTACAAGATGAAGGTGTTTACCTGGCAGGGCGGCGAGAAAGAGGTGAACATGTCGCCCATGGACTCACTGGCCTACTACAAGCGCCTGCTGCACGCCGGCTTTATGGCCATGAACCCGCTTAATGGCCAGATCAAGGCCTGGGTGGGCGGCATCAACTACAAGTACATCAAGTACGACCACGTGAAGCAGGGTAAGCGCCAACCCGGCTCCACCTTCAAGCCCTTCGTGTACGTGGCCGCCATCGACCAGGGCTACTCGCCCTGCTACCAGCGCCCCGACGTGGCCGTGACCTTCCCGGCCGAAGCCGGCCGCCCGGCCTACACCCCGCGCAATTTTGAGGGCTCGTTCTCGGGCCGCACCTTCACCCTGCGCCAGGCGCTGGCCCGCTCCATGAACTCCATCACGGCCTGGCTGGTACAGAAGCTCGGCCCCGAGACGGTGGTGGCCTACGCCAAGCGCATGGGCATTACCTCGCCCATTGAGGCGGTGCCCGCCGTGGGCTTTGGCTCCAGCGACGTGAGCATCTACGAGCTGGCCGGGGCCTACAGCACCTTCGTGAACAAGGGCGTGTGGACCTCTCCCATGATGGTAACGCGCATCGAGGACAAGAACGGCAACGTGCTGCGCGAGTTCGTGCCCCAGACCAAGGAGGCGCTGAGCGAGGAAACGGCCTACCTGATGACTCACATGATGCGCGGCGCGGTGGAGGAGAAGGGCGGCACCAGCATCATTCTGCGCGGCGGCTTCAAGTTCAACTTTCCCATCGCGGCCAAAACCGGTACCACCAACAACTACTCGGACGCCTGGTTTATGGGCATGACGCCGGACCTGGTGTGCGGCACGTGGGTGGGCGGCGAAGACCGCAGCATTCACTTCCGTACCGGCGCCTACGGCCAAGGTTCCCGCTCGGCACTGCCCATCTATGGCATCTTTATGCGGCAGGTTATTAAGAACAACAAGGAAATTGGCATCAGCACCGGCGAGTTTCCCAAGCCGGCCCAGCCGCTGAGCATCGAAATCGACTGCTCGCGCTACTACGGCGGCACCCGCGACACCATTCCCTACGAGCAGAAGCTCAACCAGGTGGACATGCAGGACCTCGACGACGAGGACATCTAACCAACCGGCCATAAGTCTTGCCCAGGCAGCTATCAGTGGTGCCACGGCCTCCCCGGTCGTGGCACCACGCGTTTTGCGCCCGGTTGAATTCTCCCAACCCCACCGTTGTTTTGGCAGTTTAACTTGCTGCTGACATTTCGCCTTCCCGCCCGTATGGCCGCCCAAGATTACCTGCAAGACCAGATTCGCCAGCTGCCCCACCGCCCGGGCATCTACAAGTATTTCGACGACGAGGGCCGCATCATCTACGTGGGCAAGGCCATTGACCTGCGCAAGCGCGTGAGCAGCTACTTTACCAAGCAGGACCACAACCGCAAAACCCAGCAACTGGTCAAAAACATCCGCCGAATTGAGTTTACCATCGTCGACTCGGAGTCGGATGCCTTTCTGCTCGAGAACAACCTCATCAAGCAGCACCAGCCCAAGTACAACATCCTGCTTAAGGACGGCAAGACCTACCCCTACATCTGCGTCACCAACGAGCGTTTTCCGCGCGTGCTGCCCACCCGCAACAAAATTAACGACGGCTCGCGCTACTACGGTCCCTACGCCACGGGCACGGGTCTGAACGTAATTCTGGAGCTGATCCGCGCCTTGTACCCGCTGCGTACCTGTACGTACAACCTGAGCCCCGAAAACGTGGCCGCCGGCAAGTATAAGGTGTGCCTGGAGTACCACATTGGCAACTGCAAGGGCCCCTGCCAGGACTTAATCGACGAGGAAACCTACAACGCCTCCATTCAGCAAATCCGCAACATCCTCTCGGGCAACCTCACCGTGGCTAAGGCCTATTTCAAGGAGCGCATGATGCAGGCCGCCCAGGACCAGCAGTACGAGCTGGCCCACCAGTTCAAGCTCAAGCTCGACAAGCTCGACGACTTCCAGGCCAAGTCCACCATCGTCAACCCGGCCTTGTCGGACATCGACGTGTTCAGCATTGCCTCCAACGAGAAGTCGGCATTCATCAACTACCTGAAGGTGATGAACGGCTCCATCATCCAGACCCAGAGCCTGGAGGTGCAGAAGAAGCTCGACGAGACGGACGCCGACATTCTCTCGGTGCTGGTGATGCAGCTGCGGCAGGAGTTCGAGAGCAGCTCCCGCGAAATCCTGGTGAACGTGGAGCTGCCGCCCCTGCCCCTGCCGGGCGTGAAGGTGGCCGTGCCCGAAATCGGCGACAAGCGCAAGCTGCTCAACCTCTCCATCAAGAACGTGCTGTACCTGCGCAAGGAGAAGGAGTCGATGAACGAGAAGAGCAAGGACGTGAACGAGGTGCGCATCATGGAAACCATGAAAAAGGACCTGCACCTGAAGGAGCTGCCGCGCCACATCGAGTGCTTCGACAACTCCAACTTTCAGGGTGACAATCCGGTGGCAGCCATGGTGTGCTTCCGCAATGCTAAGGCTAGCAAGAAGGACTACCGCCACTTCCACATCAAGACGGTAGTCGGCCCCAACGACTTCGACTCGATGTACGAAATCGTGACGCGCCGCTACCGCCGCCTGCTCGACGAAGGCGCCTCCCTGCCCCAGCTCATCATCGTCGACGGCGGCAAGGGCCAGCTGGGCATGGGCGTGAAGGCCTTGCGCGACCTGGGCCTCTGGGGGCAGATTCCCATCATCGGCATTGCCAAGCGCCTAGAGGAAATTTACGTACCCAACGACCCGCTGCCGCTCTACATCGACAAGAAAAGCGAGACGCTGCGCCTGATTCAGCGCATGCGAGACGAGGCCCACCGCTTCGGCATCACCTTCCACCGCTCCCGCCGCGACGCGGCTACCCTGAAAACCGAGCTGACCGAGGTGAAAGGCCTGGGCCCCGTAACCGCCGACAAGCTGCTGAGCAAGTTTAAGTCGGTGAAGAAGATCCGGGAGCTGAGCGAGCAGGAACTGGTGGCCGAAGTAGGCAAAGCCAAGGCCCGGGTGCTGCTCAACTACTTCGCCGAGCAGGGCGCCGAGCCCACCGCCTAGCCTCCGCATTACTCTGGATTCGGCGCCGCTTCTGCCCGAGTTAAAACAAAAAGCCCCGGCCGCAATGGCCGGGGCTTTTATGTTTTCCAGTGGAAGCTTAAGCAGTCCGCAGACCTAGAAGCTCCAGAGGCTGTACTCGTACTCAATCAGGTCGGCAGCGGCCTGCGAGGCAGCCAGCACGCCCTGCTGAGGGCCACCGTAGATGTCGTCGAGGCGCGAGTCGCTCGGGTTCGACACTTTCACGATGTAGGAGTTGAACAGCCACAACTCAAACGCGTCAGCCAGGTTCTTGTGCTGGGCGTCGTTCTGGGGGTTGAACCAGATGGCTTTGTCGGGGTTGGCGCGGAATACCCGCACCAGGTCCGAGTACTTGAAGGTCCCAATCGGCTTTTCAATACCCGAGGTGTTGGAGCTCAGCGTAGAGGGCACCAGCAGCGTCACGGTCTTGATGTCGTGGTACATTCTCGACCGCTTTTTGTCAAAGATCATGTCCTCCTTCAATTCCATCTGGTAGAGGTCTTTGTAGCGGTACTCGTAGGAAGTGGGCGGCGGCGGGGTTTTCTTGACCGGCGCGGCCTTCTTCTTCTTATCGCCTTTTTTAGGAGCCGGGGCTCCCCAGCCGTCGTCGCCGGCATCTTCCTGCGTGAAGCCCGCCGCCTTTTCTTCGTCGCTCAGGCCCGCAGAGGCTTCGGCGTACGACATGTTGGCGGAAACTTCCTGCGGGTTGTAGGTCGACGTGAGCGAGTCGTTCTTGTAGGCCTGCAGTTCGCCCCGCTTCACCGCCTCCATGATGACGCGGCTGATTTCCTTGCCTTCCGAGAACATGGGCTTGTTCTGCTTTTCCCGCAGGTCAATGGCGCGCCATACGGTTTTGCGGAACATGATGTCCGAGGAAGGAATTGGGCGGTACGAGCCGTTGCTGCTGGCCGTGGTGGCCTGCTCCTGCGCCGTGGCCGAAACCGACAGCGTGAGACCGGCAGCCAGCGCGGCGAACGATAAGAACTTATTCATGTGAGGTAAAGCGAAAAAAGAGCGGGCAGTAGGTTCAAACAAAAGCTTAGATCAGCGGCACGTTGAACTGCTTCGACATGCGCACCTCTTCCTGTTCGCCGCGGAAGTTCATGCGGCGCACTTCCTTCACTTCGATGTAGAGACGGTCGCCTTCGCGGGCCGAGTTTACTACGTCGCTCAGGTTGGCATCGGGACCGTTGATGGTGCGCGTGGGAATGGCCGGGCGCTTGCCGCGTACCAGCGTGATTTCGTAGCTCGTCACGCGGTAGCGGGCATCTTCGGGCAGGAAGGTGGCGAAGCCCTGGTCGGCAACAGCCTTGAGGCTCAGGTTACGTACGGCCGTGATGGGCGTACCCTGCTTCTCGTTGGCCTCGCGGCCCCCTACGATGCACTTGATGTCGGGCTTGGGGATGGGACGCACCTGGAAGGTCTGCGAGCCGATGGCGTTGCCGCCGCTGCTCACGTTCAGGGTCACCTCACGGGCATTCGGCACCAGAGTTACTTCACCCACGGCACTGCCCTGGATTACCTGGGCACCCGAGGCCGAGAAGCCCGGCTTGTACTGGGCACCCAGTGCGGGAACCTGCACGTTCAGCTTGTTGCCGCACTTGAAGTACAGCGCCTGCACCGAGGCCGATTGGATCTGCATAACGGGTTTCGAAACAACGTAGGGTACGGTTACCTTAAACGTCGTGTCGCGGCCGTTATTTTTGATGCGGATGGTGCCAGTCCAGGTTTTTTTGGCGTTGCCAGCGGCATCGAAGGCACCCGGAGTTGCGGTGAACTCGATTTTGCCTTTGCCATCAGGAGTTACCTGCAGCGGCGAACCGTTCAGGGTCATCGTGGGGCGCATGCCCGAAGCCGAAGCCGTCAGGAACAGCTCTGCCTTGTACTTGGTACCAGCGGCAACCGTGTTCGACTCGGCACTGGCGAAAGCCCCGATTTTGTCGAATACGATGGTTTCGGCACCTACTTTCTTCGACAGCTCGCTCTGGGCGTCCGACTCGTACTTCAGCACCTCAGCTTCCTTCTGCGAGAGTACGGCCAGAGCAGCTACTACCGGCGTATTCTCGAAGTTCAGCTCGGCGAAGTTCTTGTTCTTCTGGTCTTTCTGAAGGATGCTGGCGTCATCTTTAGCGTCCAGAGCCAGCGGAGCAGCATTGGGAACGAACTGCTTGATGTAGTCCGAATACTTGTTCAACTCGCCTTTCATCTTATAGGCTTCGCCGTCGCGCTTGCCACCGAGCATGGTAATGGCCACTTTGTCCTCCATGCTCATGTTCTCGAACTCGTTCTTGCCTTTACCGGCTTTGCCGTTATTGGTAGCTACGAGCAGCTTTTCCCGCACTCCCTGCAGGTAAGCTACCATAGCCTTGGTACGCTCACGGATTTCCTGGCTCTGCTTCAGCACCGCCACGTCTTTGGGCTGGTTGCGGTTCTTCTCGACCTGGGCCTGAATGCTCTTTACCGAGCCGTCGTTGGCCTTCGCCACCTTTTCGTTGATGTTGGAAAGGCTGTCGTCGAGGAACTTGAATTTGAGCAGAATCGCGGAGTTTACTTGCAGCGCGAGAAGGGCAGTCAGTACCAGGTACATCATGCCGATCATCTTTTGCCGCGGTGTTTCTTTACCTCCCGCCATTGTATTGTTTTCCTAAAAGTCTATTTGGGTGGATGGGACCTTGGAGCTGTGCCGACCAACAATTAGTTGGTGGCGCGCATGGCGTTCAGCATGTTGCCGTACACGCGGTTCAGCGAGTTCAGGTTGACCGTCAGTTTGGCTACTTCGTCCTTGAACTGCTCGGTGTCTTTGCCAGCGGTTACCAGGTTTTCCATGGCCTGGCTCAGCGTGCCGTAGAACTTGTTCATGGACTTCAGGTGCGTGTTAGCGTCCTGCAGCTCCATTTCGTACACTGCGTTCAGGGCGCCCAGGTTCTTGGTCACGTTCTGCACCTGCAGGTGGTACTCACGGGCATCCGAGGTAGCGTTCGACATGGCCGTGATGGCCTCTACCGTGTTCGAGTAGGCATCGTTGATGCGCTCCAGCGAGTTGGCAGCCGAGCGAACTTTGGCAGTGTATTCGTCGGTAGCGTTGGTAGCATCGCCCAGGGTACCCAGTTGAGCGGTGGTGGTGCTCAGGCGGTTCAGGCCTTCGCCCAGCGACTTGATAGCGTCCGGAGTAACGTTGGCGTCCTTCAGCATGTCGTCGAGCTTGCGGGTCAGACCCTTGCCCGAGTTGTCGGCGGCGAACGAGTTGTCACCGGTCGAGGGGTCGTAGCCTTCGGCCAGCTGCGGGTATACCAGCGCCCAATCCGGATCCTTGGGAGTGGGCTGGAACGAGCTCAGGAAAAAGATAACAGCCTCCGTGCTCAGACCAATAATCAACATAAGGTCGGCACCCGGCCAGTGTTGAATTTTAAACAGAGCCCCGACGATAACGACTGCGGCACCGATACCGTAGATTTTCGGCATCAGCACATCGTACAGGAAATTCTCTTTGTGTGCCATTGTTACTTGAGTAGTTGGAAAGAGGTGGGTGTGGAGGTTTTCTGAAGAAAAAGCAAAGGGGTGGTTACAGGCTGTTGTTGGTACCCATGCCAATCTGGATCATGGCGCAGCGGAAACCAATGTATGAACGCGCCGAATCCTGGTATTCGAAGTTGCGCGTGCCGGTCTCAAGGAAGTAGGCAATGTCTTTCCACGAACCACCGCGGACCATTTTGCGCGGCTCGTTGTCGTCGGGGTTGGTCGGGTTCATGTCCCACACTACCGGCATCGACGATTCCATGTAAGCATCGTCGCACCACTCCGAAACGTTGCCCGACATGTCGTACAGGCCAAAGTCGTTGGGGAAGTAGGCCCCTACCGGCGAGGTGTAAGCGTAACCATCTGAGGCATAATCACCACGGCCGGGTTTAAAGTTCGCCAGCATGCAACCTTTTGAGTTGCGCAGGTACGGACCACCCCAGGGGAAAGTCGCCAATTCGCGGCCACCGCGGGCGGCGTATTCCCACTCAGCCTCGGAGGGCAGGCGGAAGCCGGGTACGCCAGCCAGGCCTTCTTCAGCGGAAGCGGCGTTCTTGTTCTTGGTGCGCCAGTTGCAGAAGTACTTGGCCGCAAACCAGTCTACGCCTACCACCGGGTAGTCATCGAAAGCCGGGTGCGAGTAGTAGTACTCCATCAGCGGGTCACCCATGTGGTAGGTAAAGTCCCGTACCCACACCGTGGTGTCGGGGTAAAGCTCCGTCATGATGTATTCCTGGCCGAGCACGTCCACCGAGTCCTGCAGGATGGCGTTCATGAACTGCCGGTACTCGTTGTTGGTGATTTCCGTCTCGTCCATGTAGAAGCCGGCAATGGTCACCTGCTTGTTCATGTTCACCATCGAGGCAGCAATGTCCTCATCGGTCTGACCCATGTGGAACGTGCCACCGGGACAGGGCACCATGCCGAAGGGCACTTCCTGCGGGTTAAACTCGGGGCGGTCTTCGGCACCCACCAAGTCGCCCTGGGGACCTTTGCCGAAACTGCAGCTGCCCAGCAACAATGCCATACTGGCAACGAAGGGCAAAGCGAAAAACTTGTTCATGTGAGGGTGAAAGTGACAGTACAGGAGGCGGTACCCAAAGATTCCAATTTTTGCGGCTGGCAAATTTAGCGACAAAGGCTTTCATACGCAAGCCTTTCGCCCAACCTCATCGGATTGTCTACGAAGCGGTTAGACCGCCGGATAAACGCCCGATGGGGTTGGGTTATTTCACGAGGCCGAAAAAGTCGGCCGCCAGCGAATTGGACATCAAACAGACAGTCGCTGCCGGGTATAACTAGAAGCTGTAGCGCGGAGTACGCACGGCCGGTTTCACCGGTGCGCCCGGCTTGGGCAGGCGGTACGACAGCATGATTTCGTGCGAGGTCGTAGCGCGGGCATCTGAGTCAAATGCAATAAAGTCGAATGCGTATCCTAGACGCAGGGCGTTATCTTTGGCGAAGGCCACGCCGGCCATGCCGGTAAACGATTCGCCGTAGCGGAACCCGAGGCCGCCCCAGTACTTGTCGTTGACAGTGGCGCGGGCGCCCACCTCAAACGAGTTGTTGTCGATGCCGAAGCCCGACTTGGCCGGCACTACCACCTTGGCAATGGCCGTCGGCGTGAGCACGATGGCATCGGTCAGGTCGAAGTTGTAACCCAAGGTCAGGTAGCCGTGGTTGGCCAAAGTCATGCGGGCCGACTTGGGATTACCGGCGGCTTCGCTGCGAAACTGAAACTCGGAGCGCAGCAGGTTATTTACGCTCAGGCCGGCGTACCAGCGCGGCGTTTCGTACCACACGCCGATGCCGGCGTCGAACTTCCGGTCGGAGCTGTTCAGGGGTACGTTGGGGTCGTTGGGGTCGACGGCGCGGTAGGTGCCGTGGTTCACGTTGTGGAACACGCCCTGAATGCCCAAGCCTAGGCGGCCGTCTTCGCCTACCTTAAGGTGCTTGGAATAAGACAAAGCGCCGGTGGTGACGCCTTGCTCGGCAATGATGTCGTGGTAAATGGTCAGGCCGATGCCGCCGCCGATGGCTGCAATGGGCAGGTTAGCCGAAAGCAACCCTACTTTTTCGTCGCCACCCGAATCCAGAGTGCCGTCGTAGCCAAAGTATTGGTTACGCACAATTGAGGTGACATCACCTTGACCTTTGATGCCAGCGAAAGCGGGGTTCAGGTACTGGCCGTTGAAGCCGTAGTGACTGAACTGAGGTTGCTGCTGGGCCAAAGCCGTAGTGGCCGCGGCCGAGAGCAGCAGGGTGGCTAGTAGAGTTCCCTTCATAGAAAGCGGGTGGTTTGGTACGTTACGTTGGGGTGGTCAGCGTAAGTGTTTTCAAATGTAGAGATTTTTAGTCCTGCAACAAATGACCCCTAAAAAACAAAGGAGAAGCAAATTACTTTGCTTCTCCTTTTCAATCAGGCGATTAGAACCCTGCTAAGCTTTCTGTTTATTATTTCGGGCCTGCTCTTTCGCGATTTCCGCGCCGTGGTGGTGGCGGATGTAGGCTTCAATGGCACCCGTCATGGAAGGGGCATTGGGGTGGGGGGCCTCAATATCCAACTCCAGGCCCGCGTCGAGCACGGCCTTGGCCGTGGTGGGGCCGAAAGCCGCAATGCGGGTATTGTTTTGCACGAAATCGGGGAAGTTGATGAACAGCGAGCTAATGCCCGAGGGGCTGAAGAACGCAATGCAGTCGTATTTCACATCCGACAAATCCGACAAGTCGCTGGCCACGGTGCGGTAGATAACGGCCTCGGTAAACTTGAAGCCGTTGGCCCGCATGAACTCGGGGATGTCATCCTTGCGGATGTCGGAGCACGGGTAGAGGAATTTCTCGCTCTTGTGCTTCTTGATGACGTCGAACAGATCGGCCGCCGTGCGCTGGCCCACGAAGAGCTTGCGCTTGCGCAGCACAATGTATTTCTGCAGGTAGTTGGCCGTCTGCTCCGAAATGCAGAAGTACTTCATTTCGGCCGGCATTTCGATCTTGGCTTCCTGGCAGATGCGGAAGAAGTGGTCGACGGCGTTGCGGCTGGTGAAAATCACCGCCGTGTGCTCGAGGATGTTCACCTTCTCCTTGCGGAAATCCTTGTAAGGAACGGGGTCAACCTGAATGAATTCCCGAAAGTCTACCTTGATGCCGTATTTCTCGGCGATAGAGAAGTAAGGCGACACATCGTTAGCCGGCTTTGGCTGGGTAACCAGGATGCTACGAATACGCGTGGCATGCCGACCCGTTCCCGGCTTATCTGTGCTCTCGGCCATATCAGAAGAAAAAAGTAATCTTTTGAGCAATACTCAGAACCGTCCGTAGCGGGCAGCTCCGCCCGGAAAACTCAGTAGGTGAAGACCAGCACCTTGAGCAAAACGGTCAAGGGGATGATTTCCGTGGCGCAAAAGTACGAAAACAAATGTAGATTCAGTAGGGAAGACCGACGGTGCAGGGTTTGGGCCACGCGCAGCACCGTAGCGACCAACATGATGGTTACCACTCCATTGGAAACCCACAGCACACCTTCGGGCCACGAGCGGTTCAGTACGAGGTACAGCAGCATAACCACGGGCAGAAACAGGCCCATAAACAGAATGCTGCGCACAAACTCGCGGTACTGCGGCAGCACCAGCGGTGACAAATCGAAGATGTAGCCCATCAGGGCCAGGAAAACCAGGCGCAGAAATACGAAGCCGCTCACCAGCACGGTGTACCAGAGCACTTTTACCACCAGATCCGATTCGCTCACGTCGAACAGCCGGCGCAGAATCAGCACGTTCTGCACGTTGGTGTGAATGGCT
Source organism: Hymenobacter sp. B81 (assembly GCF_044628455.1). Classification (NCBI taxonomy): domain Bacteria; kingdom Pseudomonadati; phylum Bacteroidota; class Cytophagia; order Cytophagales; family Hymenobacteraceae; genus Hymenobacter; species Hymenobacter sp. B81. The sequence goes on from NZ_JBIYZW010000002.1 coordinate 268,246, forward strand.
ACCAGCAGCAGGGCAAACGACAGGGCAAATACCAGCACCAGCACCAGGTTCAGCCAGGTAACCGTAGGCCGGGTCAGAAAATTCGGTTCCCCGGGGGTGTTGCTCCACAGCTCGTAGATGCGGGCAAAACCGGGCTGATAGGCTGTGCGAATAGCCCCGTACAGCAGCCCGATCAGCAGCAGAAAGCACAGAAACACGTTTTGCCCCCGATGCACTGCCAGGCGCGCCTGCGGCTGCCAGCGCGGCGCTTCCCCCGTCGATTTAACCTTGTCGGAAGGCACGGCCCGCTCGTTGGTAAACGAGGCGTAGTTAGGCGACACCTGTGGGTGCCAGGCGCAGAGCAAGTGCTTGCCCGCGGTACGCGGCCCCGGCAGGTTGCGGGCCAGGTCAATGGTGTAGGTGCCGGCCCGCGCGGCCGTAAACAGCAGGCGGTTATCGAGAAACAAGCACTGGTTTTCGCGGGCTGCAAACGAAACCCGCAAAGACTGCCCCGGCGTGAGATACACCCATTGGTAGTAGGCCTGCGCGGGCTTGTGGTAGCCCGGCAGATACAGCACGAGCACGTTACGGTCTTCGTCGAAAATCAGCCAGTCGTCGCTCAGCCCGCTGGGCGCCGGGGGCGGCAGCGGCTTATACTCGACGGCGGCGGCCGGGCGAACCAGGCCCAGGCCCAGCCCCAGACTCAGGATTAGCCAGGGGCCTAACCAGCGGCGGAGGGCCTCAGGACGCCACGCGCTGCTGCGCACTGCGGCTGCGATAGGTGCCAAGAAACACACTCAGGGCCAGTGAAAAGGCGAGCAGGGCAGCAATAAGCACCGTGTTGCCGTGCACCGCAAAGTTGATGACGAACAGAATAACCACCAGGTTGAGCAGGCCCAGCAGCAGCACGGTGCTGATCTGCTGAAAGCCCATGGCCAGAATCCGGTGGTGAATGTGGTTTTTGTCGGGCGTGAAGGGCGAAGTGCCGTTCAGCACCCGCACCGTGAACACGCGCAGGGTATCGAACAGGGGCACGAACAAGATGCCTACGGCCACGGCCGGATTGGCCGAGCCGAAGGGCTGACCGGTGCGTACGCCCATTTCCAGAAACTGAATGGTGAGCACCGACACGATAAAGCCGCACACCAACGAGCCCGTGTCGCCCATGAAGATGGTGGCCTTGTGGAAGTTGTAGCGCAGAAAGCCCAGAATACCGCCGATGACGCACACGGCCACGAACACGTAGTTGCTGAACGTCTCGCCGCCGTAGCGGTAGAAGTAGTAGCCGAAGGTGCCCACAATGATGATAACCACCGTGCCGGCCAGCCCGTCGAGGCCGTCAATCAGGTTGACGGCGTTGGTAATGCCGGTAATAGCCAAAAAAGTGAAGGCGTAGCTGACGCCCATGGGCAGCTCATGGATGCCGAAAATGCCCTGAAAGCTGGTTACCCGCACATCGGCCATGAACATGACGATGCCGGTGGCCAGTAGCTGCCCGATAAGCTTCTTGGCCGGCGAAATCGACACCAGGTCGTCTTTCATGCCCACGAAAAACAGCACGATGCAGCCTGCCAGCAGGTGCTGCACCCCGTTGTTGAGGTCGGCGAAGATGGTGAGGGCCGACATGAAGCCCGCGAAGATGGCTACGCCCCCCAGTCGCGGCGTCAGCAGCGCATGCACCGTCCGCTTGTTGGGCTGGTCGAGCATGTTTTTCAGGTGGGCAATGTAGATAACCGACGGCACCGCAAACAGGGCCACCAGAAATGCCCAGAGAAAAGCCAGTCCCAACGTCACTGCGTCGTTTGCATTCATAAGTCCGTGCTGAGGAGGGCAAAGTTACGGAACCGGGGCGTAAGGCCGACGCGGCTAGCTGTGCAGCACGCCTTCACGGCCGAGCAGCGCCAGGGGAATCAGGTTTTCCACTACAATGGAATCGGGCACGAACACGAACTTCTTGTCGAAGATCTGCGCGCCGCGGTAGTAGCTCACCCAGTACTGGTTGTTGAGGTGAAACAAAGCCGGGTCGATGGGCTCGATGGGCACCGCCGACTGGGCTTCGACTTCCTCGAAATGGTGCCGCAGCGTGGAGGTGCGCACCACGTGGCCCTCGGCATCCTGTCCGTAGCCATTGGAGCTGATGATGACGTTGGTCAGGGCGAAGTCGTTGTAGTTGATCAGGTACACCAGCCAACCGGGCTTGCCTATTTCTACGGCCGCCGCCTCGTCGGGTACCACGGCAATGGAAACGCCTTCGACGGGCTCGAACGAAATATCCTGTTTCATCGGTCGGGAGTTGGGGCAGAAGCGGTGCGCTGGCGAATCCGCTTTCGGCTGTTGATAGTATTATAAGGAGTGGCCTTCTTCAATAGTAGCCGGCAGCAGGGCGGCCAGTTGGGGCAGAAACCGGTCTTCCACCTCGCGCAGCGGTACCGCACGGCCCAGCTCCTGCTCCAGCGAGGTCACAGCTTTGTCGCTGATGCCGCAGGGCACGATGTGGCCGAAGTAGCCCAGGTCGGTGTTCACGTTCAGCGCAAAGCCGTGCATGGTTACCCAGCGGCTGCACTTCACGCCCATGGCGCAGATTTTCCGCGGGTTGGCTGCGCCTTCCTCGTAGTCCAGCCACACGCCGGTGAGGCCCGCAATGCGCCCGGCGTTCAGGCCGTAGCCCGCCAGGGTCTGAATGATGGCTTCTTCGAGCGTGCGCAGGTACCAGTGAATATCGGCGCGGAAGTTTTCCAGGTCGAGAATGGGGTAGCCCACCAGCTGGCCGGGGCCGTGAAAGGTGATGTCGCCGCCCCGGTTGATGCGGTGAAACGTGGCCCCGTGGGCAGCCAGCCCGGCCTCGTCGAGCAGCAGGTGCTCGGGCTTACCACTTTTGCCCAAAGTATACACCGGCGGATGCTCGCACAGCAGCAGGTAGTTGGGCGTGGCCTCGGGCGCTTCGCCGCTGCCTTCGCGCTGGCGGTTGCGGGTTTTAATGGCCACGGTGGCCGCCAGCAGCTGTTCCTGCAGGTCCCAGGCCGGGGCGTAGTCAACGCGGCCCAGGCGGCGCAGCTCTACGCGCTGCGCAGGTGTCGCCAGCGGCTCGGCCACCAGGGCGGCGGGGAAAGCAGAGGGAATAAAGTGCGTCATGCCATTTAGCGGGCGGCCAACCAATGCGCTCAGCTGCCCGGCTCCGTCTAAGGAATTGTGGGGCCGTAAAGATACCGTCTTCGGCTCTAACCACTCTCCCGGGACCAGCCCGGCCGCTCAAACCCAGGCAGCAAGTAGTAGCTTCCGGCCCGACTTATATACTGCTATGTCTACTACCGCTTTGCTGGGCGCCGCGGGCGAGCAGGCCGCCGCCGACTACCTCGCGGCCCGCGGCTACGAGCTGCTGGCCCGCCACTACCGCCACGGCCGCGCCGAAATTGACCTGATCGTGCGCCAAGACAGCCGCTGCCTGGTGTTCGTGGAGGTGAAGGTGCGCAGCGACCTGCGCTACGGCTACCCCGAGCAAAGCGTCACGCCGGCCCAGCAGCAGCGCGTACGCCGCGCCGCCGAGCACTACCTGCTCAGCACCAACTGGCCCGGCCTCGTGCGCTTCGACATCGTGGCCCTCACTCCCACCACCGCCGGCTTTCGCATCGACCACTTCGAGGACGCGTTTTGAGTTTGGGGGATGTGAAAAATGAGCTGATACAGCAATGAGAACAGCTCATTGGCACATCAGCCCATTAACTCCACATTAGCGCGCAGCGCACCTCATTTTCCACATTATCCCAGCACCCCCGCATCAGTTGCGGCGGGGCTGGGCGGGGTTGCGGGCGTCGGCTTCGCGCTTGTCGAGCTTGTCCTTCTCGTAGATGAGCACGCCGTTGCGGTTATATTCCTTGAACAGCACCGGCTCGGCTTCGGGCTCGTAGCCCGACTCGCCGTACTCGTATTCGTAATGCCGGCGGTTGCGGAAGCCCCAGTACTTGGTCCAGGACCCCACCTTGCGGCCGTTCTCGAACTGCCCGGTCCAGTCGAGCTGCCCGTCGGGCTTGAAGCTCACGTAGTCGCCCTCTAGCTTGCCGTTCACGTAGGGCAGCACCTCCTTAATCATGGTCTGCGCCCCGTCGTAGTAGCTGATGTGCGCGTCGCGGGGGTAGCCCTGTTCGTAGTGAGTTTTGCTGAGCAGGATGTTGTCGCGGTTGAACCGCTCCCAGCGCAGGTGGCGGGTGCCCACGTTGTAGAAGCCGGTTTCGACAACCTTGCCGCCCTGCATCTTCTTGTAGGGGCCGTGCAACACCTTCACCTTGGTCAGGTCCTGCTCGGTGGCGTCTTTATAAAGGCGTTTTTTGGCCGGGTTGAAGTACCATTTGGCCGGCGCGTAGGTGTTCGGCTGCTTAGGCACCTTCAGGTAGTAGAAGACTTCTATCACCTGGTTGCGCCCCTTGCGCCCCGACTTCACGAAGCCCTTCTTGATCCGGTCGCCCAGGAAAATGTTCTTCTTTTTCTTGGCCGACTTGCGCTGGGCGTCTTTCTGCTTGTCGAGCAGCTTGCGCTCCTCTTCCTTGCTGAGCTTCTTGGCCGTGCTCAGCGACGGGGCGTTTACCGTGTCGCGCGTAGCCGTGAGCGAGTCGGCGCGGGCCAGCACGGCGGTGGCCGGCGCTTCGGGCCGGCTGTTAAACGAAACCGTTTTTTTGGCGCAGGCGCCCAGCAAAAGCAGCAAGGCCAGGAACGTGGGCCACAAGCGAGTCAAGCGCATCGGGTAAGCAGGCGGGGTGTCGAGGTGCGAAACGTAAAGATAGGGGTTGATAGTGCCCGGCTTTTAAGTGGTAATGTTGGGAAAGGGGAAGTGGTGAAACTAGCCGGGCGGCCTTCCGGGCCCGGCACGCAAGCCAAACGGCCCCGGCAACTGCAGTTGCCGGGGCCGTCCGATGGTTAGCGGAAGTGATAAGTGTCATCTAATCGACGCATTCATCATCCCACCTTCGCCAGATTCGCTGATTACTCCGCGGCCAGCAGGTCGGCGCTGCGCTTCACGAAGGCGGTCAGGGCCTCGCCTTTCAGCATGCCCTGGGCCAGCAAGGCCAGGTCGAAGGCCTGCTTGGCCAGTTTGGCAGCGGCTTCGTCGTCGGCCTTCAGCACGCGCTGGGCTACGGGGTTGTTGGCATTCACGCTCACAGTGTAGCTGTCGGGCAGCGAGCCGAACATGGCCATGCCGCCCCCACCGCCGGTGCGCTGCATATCCTTCATGCGGCGCATAAACTCGGGCAGGGTAATAATAACCGGGGCATCCTGCGGGGCCAGCGCCTCTACCTGCACGTGCATAGCGGGGTTGCTGATGGCCTTGGCGAACAGCTCCTGCAGCTTGGTCTTTTCCTCGTCGGTGAGCACGCTCTCGGTGGTTTCGTCCTTCTCGATGAGCTTGCTCACCGTGTCGGCGTCCACGCGCTTGAAGCTGGTTTTCTCCAGCTTCTGCTCCAGCAAGCCGATGAAGTGCGAGTCGAGTACGCCGTCGAGCTTGAGCACGTCGTAGCCGCGGTCCTGGGCCGCTACCACGTAGGCGTGCTGGGCTTCCGGGTCGGTGGTGTACAGCAGCACAGTCTGCTCGTTCTTGTCCTGCTGGTTGGCCTGTACGTTTTCCTTGTACTCGTTCAGGGTGAAGAACTTGCCGTCCACGTTCTGCACCAGCGCCAGGTCCTTGGCGCGGTCGTAGAACTTATCGTCGGAGAGCATGCCGTACTTCACAAACAGGCCAATGTCGCCCCACTTCTGCTCGAAGGCTTCGCGGTCTTTGCGGAAGATTTCGCCCAGCTTGTCGGCTACCTTCTTGGTGATGTACTGGTTGATTTTCCGCACGTTGGCGTCGGCCTGCAGAAAGCTGCGCGACACGTTCAGCGGAATATCGGGCGAGTCGAGCACGCCGTGGAGCAGCATCAGGAACTCGGGCACCACGTCCTTCACCTCGTCGGTGATGAACACCTGCCGCGAGTAGAGCTGAATCTTGTTGCGCTGCAGCTGCAGCTCGTCCTTCACCTTGGGGAAGTACAGAATCCCTGTCAGGTTGAAGGGATAGTCCACGTTCAGGTGAATCCAGAACAGCGGCGCCTCCGAGAACGGGTACAGCTCCTGGTAGAACTTCTGGTAGTCCTCGTCGGTGAGGTCGGCGGGCTGCTTGGTCCACAGCGGCTGGGTCTGATTGATGACCTCGCCCTCGAACTCGATGGGAATGGGCAGGAACTTGCAGTACTTGGTCAGGATGCCGCGCAGGCGCTGGGGCTCCAGGAATTCGTCGCTGTCCTCGGCCACGTGCAGCACCACGTCGGTACCGCGCTCGGCCTTGTCGGTGGTTTCGAGGGTAAACTCGGTGCTGCCGTCGCACACCCAGCGGGCAGCATCGGTTTCATCCTTGTAGCTCTTGGAGAAGATTTCCACCTCCCGGGCCACCATGAAGGCCGAGTAGAAGCCCAGGCCGAACTGCCCGATGATCTGGTCCTTGGCGGCGGCGTCCTTGTCCTTGTACTTCTCCACGAACTCGGTGGCCCCGGAGAAGGCAATCTGGTTGATGTATTTCTTGATTTCCTCGGCCGTCATGCCGATGCCGCGGTCCGACACGGTGATGGTGCGCGCTTCCTTGTCGACGCTCACCGTCACTTTCAGTTCGCCGGCTTCCCCCTGGTATTCGCCCAGCTGCGCGAGGCTTTTCAGCTTCTGCGTGGCATCCACGGCGTTCGACACCAACTCCCGGAGAAAAATCTCGTGGTCGGAGTACAGGAACTTCTTGATGATGGGGAAGATATTCTCGGTGTGAATCGAGATGCTACCGGTTTCTTGCATAGCGGTTTAGCGTGAGCAGGTTGAAGGTCAGAAAAAGGTTGGGGCACCCACCCGGGGAGCCGCGGGCCGTCCTTCAAACCCTGTTCCACCCCTCCGCCGGCAGCCTGCGCTGGCCATTTTGGCAGCTATTGCCGTCGCCACCTGCCACAACGCCACAGTTAGCCTAAGGGAGTTGCGTGGCCGTAACGGGCTGCCGGTACGTGGCCTACTCCTTCCCTGCTGGCGAATTGGCCGATCCAGGGGCGCGGGCGGCCAGCCGGAACATTGAGCAAGTTTGCGGTTGGCCGTCCGGAGTCGGCCAGCGGGCCGTTGGCACCCCGAAATACCCGACCGGATTACGCCGACAGCCGCCACTGGGCCGCCCCGAGGGTTGCGGTGGCCGGGTCGGTTAGCCACTCTCCGGCGGCCGCGGCATCGGCAAAAAACTGCATGTCGCACCGGTTCAACCGGGCATCGGTAGCCATAATGCTTTCCGCTACCAGCTGGTTGTACAGGTTGGAGCTGAATACAATGGCCAGTTGCTGCACGGGCAGCAGCGGCAAGCCGGGCCGGAGCGCCGCGCTCAGCCAGGCTTGATCTTCCAGCCGCAGGTGAGGCAGCCCTTCGAGTTCAAACAGCCACCGGCGCACCCGGAGCTCGTGCACTACCTGCAGGGCCTGCTGCATGGCCTGGCGAAACACCTGCATGGAATATTGACCGCTCCAGCGCTGCCGCAGCAGCTGGTGCTGGGGGTCGAAGGATAATTGCCAGGGAACAAACGAAGAAGCTAACATATGAATAGATGATTACAGCATTACTCCGGTAAAGGAAAACGCTGCAATCAACCCATGCTCAGAATTTCGCTGAACGGGTGCTAGCTCCCGGTTAAACTCGCAAAGGCGCTGATAAAGTAGGTTTTACACGAAGAGGCTTTCGTCGGCTTCGCGGCGTTTGCGGGTGGGGTGCAGGATTCGGGCAACGGAGCGCAGCAGCCAGGCGGGTAGCTTTTTCATCATCGGAATCGATTGGGGTGAAAAGGCCTTCAAACGGCGTTGCCGCGCCAGTGTTGCTCTTACTTTGCGGCCCGCGGCAACTTCCCCCGACTAAATCCGTCTCTGAGTCCGCCCGCTACTTGCCAAACGCTATCTTTGGTGCGGTTTGCTGCCCCGATGTCCAAGCTCCGGTCCCATATTGCCCTGCTGCTACTCACCTGCTTTATGCGGGTGCTGGTGCCGGAGGCGTGGATTCTGGCGCTGCACAGCCACCAGCACACCGAGCACGAGGTAGCCCGCGAGCAGCCCGACGCCAAGGCCCAGCTCAGCGAGAAGCACCAGCACTGCCCCGTCGACCACCTGTTCGACGTGCCGTTCCAGCCCACGGCGGAGCTGACGGTACCTCACCCATTCTATTCCTACGCCCGGCCCGAGGCCACGCCGCAGGAATCGGTCTGGGACAATACCACGCCCGCCGCGGCGTGGCTGCGCGGACCGCCCGCCCAAGCCTAGAGTGAGTGTATGCCCGGCTGTGCCCCAGTCCGGGTCCGGCGCGTCGTTGCGCCTGGCTCCCAGAGCCGGGCAGTAGCGCGGGTCGCCGGTTTTCCTCAGGCTGATTTCCTTCATTTTCATGTTTTTCCGCCTCACGGCGGCTCTGCTCTGGGCAGGGCTGGGCCTGGGCGTAGCCCATACGGCTATGGCTCAGCGCACCTGCACCCTGCCGCTGGCGGGCCGCGTTACGGACCATGAATCGGGCGAAGGGCTGGCGGGGGCTACGGTAATCTTGCTACCGGGCCAGGAAGCCGCCCAGACCGACCCCGAGGGTCACTTTCACTTTCACGTGTGCGCCGGCACCTATCGGGTGCAGGTGCGCTTCATCGGCTACCAGCCCGAGGAAGCCGAGCTACGCGTAGCCGCCGCCGCCGTGCGCAACTTCGCGCTACACCCCGAGACCATTCGGCTGCAGGGCACGGTGGTGCGCGGCGAGCGGGTGGCGGCCCCTACCCCACAGGCCAGCAGCTCACTGGCGGGTCAGGCCTTGCAGGCCACCCGGGGCCAGGCCCTGGGCGAGGCCCTGCAGCGCGTGGCGGGCGTAACGGCCATCCAAACCGGCCCGAGCGTGTTCAAGCCGATGATTCACGGGCTGCACTCCAACCGCGTGGCCATCATGAACAACGGCGTGCGCCAGGAAGGCCAGCAGTGGGGCCAGGAGCACGGACCGGAAATTGACCCGTTCGTGGCCTCGGAGCTGACGGTGGTGAAAGGCGCCGCCGGCGTGCGCTACGGCTCCGATGCGGTGGGCGGCGTGGTGCTGGTGCAGCCTCGCCCGTTGCGCGACTCGGCCGGAGTGGGCGCCGAGCTGAACCTGGTGGGCATGTCGAACAACGGCCTGGGTGCGGCTTCGGCTACCCTCGACGGCAACCTGCGCGGCCTGCCGGCCCTGAGCTGGCGGGTGCAGGGCAGCCTCAAGCAGGCCGGCAACACCCGCACGCCCGACTACTGGCTCGACAACACCGGCTTCCGGGAGCGTAACTTCTCGGCGGCCGTGGGCTGGCGCAAGGACCGCTACGGCGTGGAAGTCTTCTACAGCCAGTTCAACTCCCGCCTGGGCATCCTGAGCGCGGCCGTGGTAGGCAATCAGGCCGACCTGCAGGCCGCCATCGACCGGGGCCGACCGGCGGGTGAAGGCGCTTTCAGCTACGAAATCGACCGGCCCTACCAGCAGCTGCGCCACGACCTGGCCAAGCTGACGGGCTTCTGGAAAACCGGCAACGGCGGGCGGCTGACGGCAACCGTAGCCAATCAGCAGGACTACCGCGACGAATTTGACGTGGTGCGGACCAGCAGCACGGCCGGCAGCCGGGGCCTGCCCCAGCTCAGCTACCAGAACTACACCACTACCGCCGACGTGGCCTGGGAACACCCGCGCCGGGGCAGCTTCAGCGGCTCGGTGGGGCTGAGCGGCACCTACCAGCACAACCGCTACACCCCGGGCAGCCGGCAGTTCATTCCGTTCTACACCAACCGCGTGGGCGGGGCTTTCCTCATCGAGCGGTGGCAGCGGGAGCGGCTGCTGCTGGAAGCCGGCCTGCGCTTCGACCGGCGCGACCTGCAAACCCGGCGCCTGGCCCGCACGGTAACCGCCGACACGCTCCGCTACGTGGTAGATCAACAGCGTTTCCAGTACTGGACGCCGGCCGCCTCGCTCGGGGCCGTGTACGACGCGGGCACTCACCTCACGCTGCGGGCCGACGCCGGGCTGGTGCGCCGTGCGCCGGCCGCCAACGAGCGACTGGCCCAGGGCGCGCACAACGCCATCTACGAGGAAGGCTACGACGTCAGCCGCCCCGCCGGGGCTGCTCCGCTGGCCCCCGAAACCTCGTACAACCTGGGTCTGACGGCCACGCTGCACGCCAACCCGCGCCTGAACGGGGAGCTGACGGTGTACCAGAACTACATCGACGGCTACATCTACCAAGTGGCGGCCGGCGCGGTGCAGACGATTCGGGGCGTATTTCCGCTCTGGCGCACCCAGCAGACCGACGCTGTGTTCCGCGGCGCCGATTTGCTGCTGACGTACACCCCGTCCCCGCCCTGGCAGCTCAGCGGCCGGGCCGCCGTAGTGCGCGCCCGCAACCGTCGCCTGAACGAGTACCTGGTGTTTGTGCCCGCCGACCGGTTTGAGGCCACCGCCCGCCGCGAGTGGACCACGGCCCCCGCCGCCCGGGTGCTACGGCCCTTCGCTCAGCTCAGCCTGACGGCCGTGCGCCGCCAGGACCGCACGCCTGGCGTGGAATACGACCTGCAGACTGCCCCGACCGGCTACCAGCTGCTGGGGGCAGAAGTGGGCACGACGCTACGCTTGGGCCCGGTGCCGCTGGAACTGAGTCTGGCCGGCAGCAACCTGCTGAACACGCGCTACCGCGAGTACCTGAACCGCTTCCGCTACTACGCCCACGACCAGGGCCGCAACCTCACGCTGCGCCTGCGCGCCCCGCTGGAGTTCGGTCGCCGCGCCGCCCGCTAGGCGCCTACTGCCCCAATCTGCGGGCTTCCTGACGCCCAACGGCTACCTGGCCCGCAGGCTTTTCCATCGCGCCCCCACCGGTGGCGCATCTTCCCTGCCATTTCTCATTTCACCGCAATTCATGAAAAAGCCCTTTTTCCGCCCGTTTCTGGCCGCTCTGCTGCTGACCGCACCGCTGTTGGCCACTTCCTGCAAAGACGACAAGGAAAACCCCCAACCCGACGACGAGAACGAGCTGATTACCACCGTGCGCTACACCCTCACGCCCGTGAGCGGGGGCGCCCCCGTAACGGTGGAGTACAAGGACCTCGACGGCGACGGGGGCAACGCGCCCACCATCGGCACCCTCACGCTGGCGGCCAATACCACCTACACCGGTGCCATCAGCTTCCTCGACGAGTCGAAGAACCCGGCCCAGGACCTTACCACCGAAGTCAGCGCCGAAAGCGACGAGCACCTGGTGGTGTACACGGCCGCGCCGGCCAACCTGCTCACCATCACCCGCACCGACCGCGACGCCAAAAGCCTGGAAGTGGGCCTGACCACCCGCCTGGTAACGACCACCGCCGCCACGGGCACGCTGCAAGTCAAGCTTCGCCACCAGCCGGGCAGCAAAAACGGCCAGGCCGAGCCGGGCTCGTCTGACGCCGAAGCCACGTTCCCGGTAACCGTGCGCTAAGCCTTTTCTCTCACTTCACGGGCCTGCCTGGGAGCCGTTTTCGCGCCGCGCGGAAGCTGCTCCAGGCGAAGCCCTTGCCCTTACTTTTCCCTTCGTTTTGCTGCGACTTCCGCATTTGACCATGAAAAAGACTGTTCTCGCTTCCCTGGCCCTCAGCCTGTTTGCCCTCGGCCTCACTTCCTGCGACAAAGAAAAAACCAAGCCCGCGCCGACGCCGGCTGAAACTGAAAGCACCAACGTGCGCCTGCTCGTTGCCGACAAAACCAGCCGTGCCCTGACGCTGCTGAACCCGGCCAAAAACGAGCAGACTGCCTTCCAGGCTACCCACGGCGGCAGCTCGTTATATACCGCCGGTACCGGCCGCTGGGCCGTGGTGGCCAACGCCACCAACAGCCTGGTGGAGTTTTTCGACACCGGCATCGAGCGGCACGACGACCACGTGCACGTGGTGGGTACGTCCAAGTGGGGCCTGACCAAGGCCACGGCCCCCACGCCCTCGCACGTGTACAGCTCCCACAACCAAGTGAGCATCTTCCACGACGGCGACGCCTCCATCAGCTACGTACCCGAAAACCAGCTGCACACCGCCGCGGCCCCGACCAACTTCGTGACGGGCCCCGCCCACCACGGCGCCATGATTCGCTTCGACAACGGCAACTACGCCGTCACCCACAAAAACAACACGGTGGCCGGCAGCCTGCCCGAACAGGTCAAAATCGTGACTGCGCAGGGCACGGTCGTTCACCTTCCCAGCGTGAGCACCCAGGGAATTCACGGCGACGCGGGCGACGGGCAGCAGGCCCTATTCGGCTCCAGCAGCGGGGTGCTGGTGGTAAAGCAAACCGGTGAGCAGCGCCTGATTCCGTACCCGGCCGGCGCGGGGGCCAACTGGCTGTCGACTATTTACTACGCCAAGGCCGCCCGCACCTTCCTGGGTTCGCGCAACGGCTACGGCGTCTTCCGCATCGACCCAGTCAGCAACACCATGACGTCGGTGGGCTCGACGACGCGGTTTGTGCGGGCCGCGCTGGACGATGCCGGCGAAACCATGCTGGTGCTGGGCGAAGACGGCACCCTGACGGTGTACGACGCCGCCACCGGCGCCCGCCGCGCCAGCCGCTCGCTCGGCGGTCTGCTCGACGTAGCCGCCGCCACGCCCTACCTGGTGGCCAGCCGCCACTACGTGTACCTCACCAATGCCCCGCAGGGCAAGGTGCACATGCTACGCAAGGATAACTTGGCCGATCAGGCCACCTTCCCCGTGAGCGGGTCCCCGTTCCGCCTGGCCCTCGTCGGGGCCGATGTGGACGAAGAAAGCGGGCACTAGTACCGCCCCTCGCTCCTCATAGTAGTAGCCGGCGGTGCGCCGCGGGCTTATCAGCCTCCATTTGGTTTGGTTTATGGAGAACACCGCAGGAAAACACCGGTCAGTGGCCGGTGTTTTCCTGCTTGTAGTGCATCTTCCTTGCGCCCGGCTCGTTCATTGCCTTCCCTTGCTTACCTCAGCTTCCCCTATGTTGCGTTTATTGCTGGCTTCGGCACTTCTACTGGCTGCCGGAACGGCGGCGGCCCAGAGCGCCCCCGCCCGCCGGCCCGCCGCAGTGGCCACGGCCCCGGTTACCGGCCGCGTGGTCGACCAGGCAAGCCAGCAGCCCATTCCCGGCGCCACGGTGCTGTTTCCCGACCTGCGCCAGAGCACCGCCACCGACGCCGACGGGCGCTTCAGCTTTGCGCGCCTGCCCCGGGGACGTTTTCTGGTGCAGGTGCGCTCCATCGGCTACGCCAACGTGGTGCGCACGGTGGACACCGGCAGCGGCCAGCCGCTGGCCTTTGCGCTGATTCCCGCCCCCACCGAAATCGGCCAGATCGTCGTCACGGGGGTGTCGGCTTCCACCGAGATGCGCCGCTCGCCGGTGCCCACGGCCATCATCGACCAGGCGCGCCTCAACCAGACGGCCGCCACCAACGTGGTCGACGCCATTGCCCACACGCCGGGCCTCAACCAGATCAGCACCGGCGCGGCCATCAGCAAGCCCGTCATCCGGGGCCTGAGCAGCAACCGCGTCATCACCCTCAATAACGGTGCCCGCCAAGAAGGCCAGCAGTGGGGCGACGAGCACGGCATCGAGGTGGACGAGTACAGCATCGACCGCGCCGAGGTCATCAAGGGGCCCGGCTCCCTGCTGTACGGCTCCGACGGCCTGGCCGGGGTAGTCAACTTCGTGGCACCCGACCCGGTGGAAGAGGGCAAGGTGCTGGGCTCGGTCACGGCCAACTACCAAACCGTGAACCGGCAGCAGGGCTACTCGCTGCTGAACGCGGGCAACCTGGGCGGCTTTACCTGGCTGGCCCGGGGCTCGGGCAAGGTGGCCGGCAACTACCGCAACCGCTACGACGGACGGGTGTACAACTCGGGCTTCCGGGAGCTGAACGGCAGCGGCTACCTGGGCCTGAATAAAAGCTGGGGCTACGCCCACCTCACCGTCAACTCGTTCAACCAGGCGGTGGGCCTGGTGGAGGGCGAGCGGGACTCGCTCACCGGCCGCTTTCTGCGGGCCTACGACGCGGGCGGCCAAGTAGCCGAGCGCCCCGTAACCGACGACGAGCTGCGCGGCTACGGCCTCGATGTGCCCCGGCAGCAAATCAACCACCTGCGCCTCGGCACCGACAACAACTTCGTGCTGGGCGCCTCGCGGCTGACCCTGAACGTGGGCTGGCAGCAGAACCTGCGCCGCGAGTTCGGCAACCCGCTCGACCCCGATGAGAAGTCCCTGTTCTTTCAGCTGCGCACCATCGACTACGCCCTGCGCTACTTCCTGCCCGAAATGCGGGGCTGGAACACCACTGTGGGGGTGAGCGGCATGCGCCAGGAAAACCAGAACCGGGGCGTGGAATTCCTGATTCCGGCCTACCGCCTGTTCGACGGCGGCCTGTTTGCCGTCAGCAAGAAAACCTTCGGCCGCCTCGACCTCAGCGGCGGCCTGCGCTACGACCGCCGCCGCATCGAGGCCGACGCCTTGTGGCTGAACGCCGACGAGCAGCCGGTGCCCGCGGGCAGCCCCGGGGGCGAGGCGAAGTTTCTGGCCTTCGGCAATACCTACGATAACTGGTCGGGCAGCGTGGGCGGCTCGTTTTCGTTCACCGAGGAGCTGGTGCTCAAGGCCAACCTGGCCCGGGGCTTTCGGGCGCCCAACATTGCCGAGCTGGCCTCCAACGGCAAGCACGAGGGCACCATTCGCTACGAAATCGGCGAAACCGGGCTGAAGGCCGAAACCAGCCGGCAGCTCGACGCGGGCCTGAGCTACACCTCCGACCACGTGGGCCTGAGCATCGACGCCTTCGACAACCGCCTGCAGCACTACATTTTCCCGGTGCGCCTGGCCGACTCGGTTTCGGCGGAGGGCGACCCGGTGTTCCGCTATGGGCAGGGCCGCGCCCACCTCTACGGCGGCGAAATTTCCCTCGACCTGCACCCCCACCCCCTTGACTGGCTGCACTTCGAAAACTCGTTTTCCATGGTGCGCGCCCGCCGTGCCCAGGCGCCCGCGGGCCAGCAGTGGCTGCCCTTCATTCCGGCCGACCGGCTGCAGTCGGAGCTGCGCGTGACCAAGGAGAAATTTGGCGCGCGGCTGGCCCACCTCTACGCCCGCGTGGCCGTGGAGCACAACCTGGCGCAGCGGCGGGTGTTTTCGGCCTTCGAAACCGAGACGCCCACGCCGGCCTACACCCTGGTGAACCTGGGCGCGGGCGGCGACGTGCGCAGCGGCAAAGGGCACACCCGGTTCTCGCTGTTCGTGGCCCTCAACAACGTGTTCGACGTGGGCTACCAACACCATTTGAGCCGGCTGAAGTACGCGGCCTACAACTACCGCACCGGCCGCCCGGGCGTGTTCAACCCCGGCCGCAACCTGAGCGTGAAGCTGGTGGTGCCGGTGCGCTTCAACTAGCGCCGACCGCTACGGACAGCGAGCGGTGCTCAACCGCGACTTCGCGGTTCTGAGCCGCGAGGTTGCGGTTCGGAACCGCGAAGTCGCGGCTTTTTACCGCGAGGTCGCGGTTCGGAACCGGTCGGTCGCGGTTCTGAACCGCGAAGTCGCGGCTTTTTACCGCAATGTTGCGGTTCCCAACCGCGACTTCGCGGTTCTGAGCCGCGAGGTTGCGGTTCGGAACCGCGAAGTCGCGGCTTTTTACCGCGAGGTCGCGGTTCGGAACCGGTCGGTCGCGGTTCTGAACCGCGAAGTCGCGGCTTTTTACCGCAATGTTGCGGTTCCCAACCGCGACTTCGCGGCTCGGAACCGGTCGGTCGCGGCTTTTTGCCGCGATGCCGCGGTTCAAAGCCGCGAGGTTGCGGGTTTTCGTTGCGCCGGGGTGGACTTTGGGGGCCGCGCGAAGCCCTTTGGCGGCGGCACTGCGGCGGTTTCTTCGTAATCTGCGCCCCGCAACATGGCCCCTATGGTTCGAAACGCTACTCCGCCCGCTACTCCGCCCAAATCCGCCTCGCTGTTTTCCGCCATCGTGGTGGTGGCGGCGCTGGGCTACTTCGTTGATATCTACGACCTGATTCTGTTCAGCATCGTGCGGGTGGAAAGCCTTAACAGCCTGGGCGTGACCGACGCCGACGCCGTGACCTCGCAGGGCCTGTACCTGATCAACATGCAGATGGGCGGCATGCTGCTCGGCGGCATTCTGTGGGGCATCCTGGGCGACAAGCGCGGGCGGCTGTCGGTACTGTTCGGCTCCATTCTGCTCTATTCCCTAGCCAACATTGCCAACGGGCTGGTGCAAACCGTGGAACAGTACGCCTGGCTGCGGCTGATTGCCGGCATCGGGCTGGCGGGCGAGCTGGGCGCGGGCATCACGCTGGTAGCCGAAACCCTGCCCAAGGAAAAGCGCGGCTACGGCACCATGATCGTGGCCACGGTGGGCGTATCGGGCGCCATGCTGGCGTACTGGATCGGCGCGGAGTTTGGCTGGCGCAACGCCTACTTCATCGGCGGTGGGCTGGGCCTGGCGCTGCTGGCGTTGCGGGTGGGCGTGTACGAGTCGGGCATGTTTGAGCAAACCAAGAAGGCGGAGGTGGAGCGCGGCAACTTCCTGAAGCTGTTCACCGGCCCGCGCCTGCTCAAGTACCTCAAATGCCTGCTCATTGGAGTGCCCCTGTGGTTTGTGGTGGGCATCCTCATCACGCTGGCCCCCGAGTTTGGCCGCGCCCTGGGCGTGCAGGGGCCGGTGTCGGCTGGGCTGGCGGTGTTCTGGTGCTACTTCGGGCTGGTATTTGGTGACTTCGCCAGCGGTCTGCTCAGCCAGTTGCTCAAGAGCCGCAACCGCGCCCTGCAGGTGTTTCTGCTCATGTGCGCCGCGGTGGTGGCGGCCTACCTGTTTGGCCTGCGCGGCGCCTCGCCCACGGCGTTCTACCGGCTGAGCTTCGTGCTGGGCTTCACGGTGGGCTTCTGGGCGCTGTTCGTGACGGTGGCCGCCGAGCAGTTCGGCACCAACCTGCGGGCTACCGTGGCTACCACGGCCCCCAACTTCGCCCGCGGCTCGGTAGTGCTGCTGGTTCCCCTGTTCACCGGCCTTTCGGGGTTGCACGTGGGCGGGCAGCCCCTGGGCATTATCGGCAGCGCGGCCATTCTGGGCGCCGGCTCGTTGCTGGTGGCTTTCTGGGCCGTGAGTACCATGCCCGAGAGCTACGGCAAGGACCTTGATTACGTGGAACCGCTGTAGGCGGGGGAACTGCTGCCCGCCGGCGCACGTACCTTGCCTGTACCTTCTGCTCTACCACTATGCGCTTCGCCCTCAGCTTTTTTGTATTGCTCGCCGGCGCCCTGCTCGCCCACGGGGCCCAGGCCCAGGTGGCCGCTCCCAGCCCCGCCAACCGCCCGGCCGCTACCCCGCCGGCCACGCCCGCCCCGCAGCCCACCGCGGCCGCCCCGCCGGTAGTGCCGCCCCGCGAAGCGCCGCCGCTGAACCCGGCCAAGGCCGAGAAGGCCAATGAGCGCCTGAGCAAGGAGCGCGAAAAGGCCCAGCGAGACGAAGAGCGGGCCAAGCGCCGCGGGCAACCCTAGTAGTTCGTTTTTTTCATTTCCAGCCGGTTTCCGCCCCTACATGGCCGACTCGCCCCACTTCACCCGCCGCTACTACTGGCCCCACCACTTTGTGGCATTTCCGGCCGCTTTGGTGCTCACCCTCTACGCCGGCCGCCGTTATGCCGCCGTGGCCGGTACCGACTCCGACGAGTCTCGGCTGTGGTTTACCCTGGCCGCTGTAGCCGCCACGCTGCTGGTCACCATCATAATCATGCGCCAGCACTACGCCCTCACGCTGCAGGACCGCCTGGCCCGCCTGGAAGTGCGCCAGCGCTACTTTGAGCTGACTCAGCAACGATTTGCTCCGCTTGAGCAGCAGCTCAAGCTCGGCCAGATTTTGTCGCTGCGCTTTGCCTCCGATGCCGAGCTGCCCGCCCTGGCGCAGGCCGCCGCGGCCGAGCAGCTGGCCCCGAACGTCATCCGCCAGCGCATCCAGCAATTCCAGCCCGACCACCTACGAGTCTGAGGGTGCCACGGCGCGGCTGGTCATCCCCCGGTCTGCTCATCAGCGTACGCACCGTTTCCCCAACTCCCTGCCCCATCTTTGCGCCATGATTCTTTACAACGTAACCAGCAGCGTCGACCCGGAGGTGGCCGAGGAATGGCTCGCCTACATGCGCGACGTGCACATGCCGGAAATAATGGCTTCGGGCTATTTCCTGAAAAGCCAGATCTGCCGCCTGCTCAACGAGGAAAACGACGGCTATACCTACGCCACCCAGTACTACTGCGTGAGCCTGGCCCAGCTGGAGGAATATCAGGAAGTGGCCGCCCCCGGCCTGCGCGCCGACCTGGAAACCCGCTTCCCCGGGCAGTACGTGTCGTTCCGCACGGTGCTGGAAGTGCTGGAGTAAAGGCCAAAGCCCGCTTTCAGCTTAGGCAAGGTCCTTCGCTTTGGGTTGACGCCGTTTCCGGGGCGGTTACGCGCGGCCCGCCCCCTTGGCCACGGCGGCCTCCACCGCCGCGTCGCAGGCGTAGGCCCGCAGCTGCTCGGCCGTGAGGTTGCCGTTGTGCCACTCCGGGTCGAGGTTGGCCCCGATTTTCCGGTAGAAGCCGATGGCGGGCTCGTTCCACTCCAGCACCTGCCACTTTAGGCGGTGCACGCCGGTGCGGCGGGCCTCGGCCACTACGGCATCGAACAGCTTCTTGCCGATGCCGGTGCCGCGGGCGGCTTCGGTTACTACCAGGTCTTCGAGGTAGAGCATGCGGCCCTTCCAGGTGGAGTAGGCGGTATAGAACAGCGCAATGCCCAGAATGCCCTGCTCCCGGCTTTCGGCCACGAAGAAGCTGAAGATGGGCGCCGGGCCGAACCCGTCGCGGCGCATGTCTTCCAGGGTGTTGGTTACCTCATCGGGGGCGCGCTCGTAGATGGCCAGTTCCACGATGAGGGCGTGCACGGCGGGGAGGTCGGCTTCGGTGCCGCGGCGGATAATCATGGCGGGGAGGAATTAACAATGAGCAATTGACAATGCGCAACGCCCTTTTAGTCGCAGGGCCGTGCGGCGGGCCGGCGGAAAAAGCAATGAGCAACGACCCGGGGGCCATTGCTCATTGCTGGTTATTCGTTGCGCATCAGGCCTTACATCGAGGGCTGCATCTTTTTGATGGCCTCGGTGGCGTTGACGGCCGACAGCTCCTGCTTGGCCTGTTCGGCGGCTACGGCGGCCGAGTCCTGGCCGGTCGCGGCGGCCGGAATGGCGGGCAGCGGGGCCGCGGTCATGTCGTCTTTCTTCGCGTGGTCGGGGTTGCTGCAGGCCGAAACCGACAGCAGGGCGCCGGCTACCAGGCCGAGCATCAACAGGTTTTTCATTTCAGGAGCTAAGTAAATTCCGGGCAAATCGCAGTTTCGGGGCGCAAGATACACAGGCTTTGGCAGGTGGCATAGGCCCGCACCGGCGCTTACTTCACCAGCTGGTACGGACTCACGCCCATGTTTTGGTACGCAAACGACCACACGTCGGCCCACTCCTGAATTTGCAGGGCGGTGCTTTTGCCTGCGCCGTGGCCGGCATTCACGTCGATGCGGATGAGCTGGGGCCAGGGGCCGCCGTTTTTTTCCTGCAGGGTGGCCGCGAACTTAAACGAGTGCGCGGGCACCACGCGGTCGTCGTGGTCGGCGGTGGTAATCATGGTGGCGGGGTAGCTGGTGCCGGCCTTGAGGGTGTGCAGGGGCGAGAACCGGTAGAGGTTCTGGAACTGCTCGTAGTTGTCGGCGGTGCCGTACTCGGGGGCCCAGTTCCAGCCGATGGTGAACTTCTGGTAGCGTAGCATGTCCATCACGCCCACGGCCGGGAAGGCCACCCGTACCAGGTCGGGCTTCTGGGTCATCACCGCGCCCACCAGCAGGCCGCCGTTGGAGCCGCCGGCCATGGCCAGCTTTTCGGTGGAGGTGTAGCCCTGGATTTTCAGGTACTCGGCCGCGGCAATGAAGTCGTCGAACACGTTCTGCTTGCGGGGCGTCATGCCGGCCTTGTGCCAGGCTTCGCCGTACTCGCCGCCGCCGCGCAGGTTGGGAATGGCCAGGATGCCGCCGTTTTCCAGCCACAGCATGCGTGCCACCGAGAATCCCGGCGTGAGGCTCACGTTGAAGCCGCCGTAGGCGTAGAGATAGGTCGGGTTCTGCCCGTTGAGCTTCAGGCCCTTCTTGTGGGTGATGAACATCGGGATTTTGGTGCCGTCCTTGCTCTGGTAAAACACCTGCGAGGTCACGTAGTCCTGCGGCTTTACGTCGACCTTGGGCGCGCGAAACACCGTGCTCTGGTTGCTAGCCAGGTCGTAGCGGTAGATGGTGGTGGGGTAGGTAAACGAGGTGAACGAGTAGTACACCGTCTTCGAGTCCTTGCGCCCACCGAAGCCCGCGGCCGTGCCCAGCGCGGGCAGGGCCACGTCGTGCAGGGCCTTGCCCTGCTCATCGAACACGCGGATGAGCGAGCTGGCGTCCTTCAGGTACGAGGCCACCAGCTTGCCGCCCACGTGGTCGACGCCTTCGAGCTTGTTTTCGGTTTCGGGCAGCACGTCCTGCCAGCTGGCCTCGGCCGGCTGCCGCGGATCAACGGCCACCACGCGGTAGCGCGGAGCTTTGTGGTTGGTGTAGACCAGCAGCTTGCCGCCCACGCTGCCTACCACGTTCAGGTCCGACTCGTAGGTCGAGCCCAGCATCGTCCACTTGCCGGTTTGCTTGGAGTCTGTCAGGTCGCGCACGGCCAGCTTGTTGCCGTCGGTTTTGCCATCGGTGAGGTAGATGGCCAGAAACCGCTCGTCTTCGGTAACCGAGGCAATGCGGAAGCCCAGGGGCATCTGCTTGTTTTCGTACACCACCTTGTCGGCCGACTGCGGGGTGCCGAGCTGGTGGAAGTACACCTTGTGGTACTCGTTTTTGCCGGCCAGCTTGTTTTGGCCGGCCTTGGGCGCGTCGTAGCCGCTGTAGTAGAAGCCGTTTTTCACCCAGGCCACGCCCGACACCTTCACCCAGCTCAGCTCGTCCTTGAGCGGCTGGCGGGTTTTCAGGTCGAGCACGTGAATGGTCTGCCAGTCGGAGCCGCCCCCCGAGGTGGTGTAGGCCAAGTACTGGTGGTCGTTGGAGAAGTAGGTACCCGACAGCGCCGTGGTGCCGTCGGCCGAGAACTTGTTGGGGTCGAGCAGCACCTGGGCCTGGCCGTCCTGGTCCTGGCGCTGCACGTAGAGCACCGCCTGGTTTTGCAGGCCGTCGTTTTTCTGGTAGTAGAGGTAGTCGCCTTCTTCCTGCGGCACGCCGTAGCGTTCGTAGTTCCACATCTGGGTCAGGCGCTCCTTGATTCGGTCGCGGTAGGGAATCTGCTCCAGGTAGCCGAAGGTGACCTTGTTCTGCGCCGTTACCCAGACCTTAGTTTCGGGCGAATCGGGGTTTTCGAGCCAGCGGTAGGGGTCGGCTACCTTGGTGCCGTGGTAGTCGTCGACCTGGGTGCCTTTGGCGGTTTGGGGGTAGCTGAGGCCGGCAGCCAGCGCCAGCGGGTTTTCGGATTCAATCACGGGTTTCTCGGTTAGCGGCGCCGTGGCAGACAGCTGATTGAGCGGCCGGGTGGGGCCGCAGGCAGCCAGCAACGCCAGCGAAACGCCCAGCAAGGGTCGGGTTGTTTTCATAGCCAGATGAACAGGTGAACCGGGTTAGTACAAGTATACAACCCGGCGGCGGCATTTGTTGGGCCGCGGCGCTTGACAGAGTGCTACTTCGGACTCTTCACCGTGGCCGTCTGCATCTTGCCGACCTTGGGAATTACCTGAATCAGGAAGCGCTTGTTGTCGTCTTCGCGGCGGCCGCTGTAGCGCCCCGTGCCGAAGAAGCCGCTGCCGCCGATGATCAGCTCGATGTTGCGGTCCTGCCCAAAGTTCAGCCCGTTGTTTTTCCACAGGTTGAGCAGGTTCAGGGCCCGGCGGTAGCTGAGCTGGTAGGCAATCTGCTCTTCAATGCGGTTGCGCGGGTCGCCCTGCGGGTAGCGGGCCGCCATGCCCTCCACAATCACGAGGTAGCGCACCGGCAGATCGGTGCGGATGCTGCGCAGGCGCTGCTGCAGCAAGCGGCCGGCCTGTAGCAGGGTTTGCTGGTACTGGCTCTGGATTTCGTCGCGGCCCGCCCGGAACTGCACGTCCACGCGCAGCTCGTACCGCTCGTTCTGGGGGTCGTAGCGGAAGTAGTTGCCCTCGAGCCGGCGCAAGGCCTCGCGGATGCGAGTTATCTGCTCCAGCTCCTCGGCCTTGGCTTTCAGCTCGGTGTTGGCCTTGCGCAGGCCTTCCTCGCGGTCCTTGAACAGCTTGAAGCTGAACACGAACAGCACCAACATGACCACGAACAAGGAGGTCATCAGGTCCACGTAGCTGGGCCAGAAGAAGTCGGAGCGTTGCGGGTCGGCTGAGGGCATGTAGTCTGTTGTCCGTTGTTAGCTATTAGTTGTCAGTCGAAGGGCCAGTGAATGTGAATGCATCAACACGAACTGACAACGCGCAACTGACAACCGACAACTTATTCCTTTACTCCCCCAAACAGCTTGTCCATGCCGCGCTGCCAGCGGTTTTTGGCGGTGGCCTTGCGCAGAATCTGGTTCATCACCGACAGCTCGGCCAGCAGCTTGGCGTCGACCTGGGCGTCGAGCTCAATCTTGCGCAGCAGCTCGCGCTGGGTAGCGGTTACGTCGCGGGTCAGGGCTTCCTGGCTGGCTTTTACGTCGCGCAACGGGTCGAGCTGGCGCATGATGCGTTCGAAGGCGTTGTCTTCGTTGATGCGGCGGAAATACTCGCCCCATTTCTCGTAGGCCAGCTGGGCGTCGCGCTCGTGGTGCTCGAGGCGGCGGCGCATCAGGTCGGTCAGGTGCAGGGAGGCTTCGTCGAAGTACTGCTCCGAGCGGGCGGCCAGGTTGCTCATCTCCTGCTGGTGGCGCTGGAAGAAGTCGAGCTGCCGCTGAATCAGGTTGTCGTGCTGGCCGATGTACTGGCCTAGGTTGTTGATGCCGCGCTCGAAGCCGGTGAGGCGGTCCAGGATGCTGCCCACCGCCCGGCCCGACTCGGCGCCCTTGTCGAGCATCTGGTTGAGCTGCTGCTGGTAGTGGGTAAACTGCCCGAAAAGCTCGGCCGACTGGCTTACCTTCTCAAATACGGCCAGGTTGGCCTGGGCCATCTTGTCGAAGCCCACTTCCTCCAGCTTCACCAAAAAGTCGCGCTGCACGCGGATGTTCTCGGTAATGGTGTTCAGGATAGGCTCGAACAAGGTAACCTTGCCCACAAAATCCTGATTGAACGCGTCGAGCACGCCTTTCAGGGTCGACAGGCTGTTGGCCATGTCGTTGTGCAGGATGGGCAGCAGCCGGGCCTGCAGGAAGGTGAAGTACTGGTTCTGGCGCTGGTCGCGCTGGGCGCGGGCGTGGCGCAGCACCGAGTTGCCGAACAGGGTCAGCATCAAACCCATAAACGAGCCCGTCATGGCAATGAGCACGCCGATGAGGAAGGGCGTCAGCGCGTCGTCGTCGGTTACGCCCTGCCGGGCCAAGCTTACCAAACCCAGGATTACGCCCAGAAAAGTGCCCAGCAGCCCCAGGTAGAGCGGCGTGGCCACGTTGGCCTGGGCGCTGAACTCGGGGCCCTGGGCCTGCCGGATGGCAATGTCCTTAAGGATGCCGAAGTCGGCCGCCGCGCCCTTGTTGTGGCGCAGGTAGTCGTTGGTGTCGCGCACCAGCTCGCGGAAGTCGTCGGAGGCCTGGTCGTAGCGGATGATGTCGACGGGAAACGCGTCGGCGGGCGCGTCGGCGGCGTAATCGGCCATATCGCGTCCGTCGGGCGTCACCAGGCGGTGCTCCACGCGCAGCTGCTCTTTGGGCGGGTACACCTCGGCCAGCCGGTTGGCCTGGCTGCGGGTGCGCAGAAACGCCCGCACCTGCAGCGCCACGATGACGGCAATGACGACCAGTTCAAGGATGATTTCGAGCATGGGGTAAAGCTAGGTAGTATGGGTACGCAATACCCATTCATCGGGTAAGAAACCACCGTAGGGCCACGCCACCCGACTACCGAGCCGGCGGCCGCAACCTTTCTCCCGAATCCGGCGGCGCTGATATACCTGCATTCGTTGCAGGTAATGGCGGCGGCGCTTTTCTAGGTCCTGAATGGCACCCACCAGTCCCGAGTCGTCTGGAGGCCACTGGGGTGCAGGATCATTTGGCGAGGGAATGCCGAAGTAAGCTTTATAAAACTCCACCATTTCAGGCAGGTACCGCTTTATCGATTGTTTCTGCTGTTGCTGAAGTAGCCAATGGCAGCTTAGCAGCGCCGACCGAAACGCGCTCAACCGCCAAGCTAAGGGCAAATCAGCCCGTTGGGCGCGGTTGAGGTAGTTGCGGTAGCTCATTCAAACTGAATGGCTGCTGCGGTAGCCTCCGACAGCAGGTAAGGGTGGGGTCGTAATCTGAGTTAGGCAGTCTGGACGCTCAGCCAATAAATGGGTACAAGGCTTATCAAGCACCTCGATAAGCTTTATCAAGGTGCTTGACAAGCTTACTTCGTCACTCCGTTAAGCATACCCAATGTGACGGAGTCTTTGCTCGGGCCGACTACTCGAACCGGATGGCGGCCTTCTGCTCGATCTGCCAGGTGCTGCCCACTTTGCGCAGCTGCCCCGGCTCGTCGGTCACGATGCGGCCCACGGCGCCGGTGGGCGGCTCGTAGCGGCAGGCTTCGCGCAGCGAGTACTGGGCGCTCTGAATGGCGTAGGCGTGCACCGCCGGGTTGGGATTGATGCGGAACGAGGCCACGTCGGGCCGCTGGGGGTCGGGCGTGATTTCGTAGATGCTGTCGTGCTGGGCCGTGGTGTGCAGGTCGTAGTCGGAGAAGCCCCCGTTGACGGGCACCTTCACGTAGAAGTGACCCACCGGCATGGGCTCGGGCACGTGCACAGCGGGCGCGGGCGGCGGGGGCGGCACCGGCAGCGGCGTCGTGTCGGGCAGCTGTACCGGCGGCACCAGGCTGTCGAACTCGTCGCGGGGCGCCGAGGCGGGCGAGCCGGCCGGTACGGGCACGGCTACCGGCACCTCGGGCATGGGCGGTGCGGGCGCGGCGGTTACGGGCGGGGCTGGTTTAGGCTGCGGCGCCGGGGCGCCGGGGCGGGCTTGGGCAGCGGCTTTGCCTTGCTGGGCCGACTCGCGGCGCGGGCCGGGTTGCTCCACCAGGGGCAGGGCGGGCTCGGTCGAAGCCGTGGGGCGGCCGTGGGGCTGGAGCTCGGCCAGGCGCTGCTGTACCAGGTGCTCGACCAGCTCCTCGATCTGGCGGCGCTGGGTAAAGGAAATTTCCTTGGTGCTGTCGTTGGGCGTCATTGTACTGGCAAACCCACCCGATTTGATGGACTCCAGCTCGTTGCGGTGCCGCGACGACCGGTCGCGCAGCTCGCTGATGTAGCTGCGCAGCACCCGCCGCTCCAGAAACCACAGCACCAAACTCAGCAGGGAGAGAATCAGCGCGATGGGACCGAACAGGCGCGTCATGGGGCTTTCGGCCGAGGCGCGCACCGGCGTCACGGCCGCGTCTTCGCCCGCGACGTCGTCGGCCAGCAGCGGCTCGGCGCCGCCGGCCGCCAGCGTGGTATCGAAGTTCTCGGCCTGGCCCGCGGCGTCTACCTGCCCAATATCGTCGGTGATGGGCGTGCCCTGGTTGATGTAAGCGGCAAACGACTGCTGCAGGCGCTGCACCTGCGCCATGCGGGCGGGGTCTTTGCGCCGCGCCGGCGAGGCTTCCAGCGTCCGCACAATTTCCGTAGTGAGCTTGGTCAGCCGCGACTGGTCGTTGCCGAGGCCCTTGTACATCACGCCCTTACCCTCCAGGGGCTGGTACAGGCGCGAGTACACCCGCTGGCTGTCGACCCGAACGCTGGCCTCGAAGTCGCGGAGCGTGCCGCCGCAGTTGAGCGAGCTATTCAGGTTGGAGCGGCCGTTGTCGTTGTACACGAAGCGGGCCGTGGCGCACCAGATCTGCACCTTTTTCTCTTCCAGCGTGGGCTGACCGGGAGCAGTCTGGGCGTAGGTTACGGCTGAGGCGGAAAGCAGCAGGCCCGTCAGCAGGGCGGTGAGGCGGAAGGAAATCCTCATGCGGAAGAAGTCAGAGTTTGAATTAGCGACCAGCGCGAATAGCAACAAAGCGTGCAGAGTCTGTCAAGTTAGAGCTAAGCCCTTGGTGACGCAGCTTCCGAAGGCATGTTTGCCAGTCGAACGGCCCTTGTACTAGTTGATGTGCATCAGCGGAATGGTCTCCAGGATGAACGGGCACTAAGTAGTATTGACGGTCCGCTAGATACTGTTCAGCCTCGGTCAAAACCAAGGTACCGGTTTCGGCTACGAGCACCGAATCATGGTAGAACACGGCCGTAACGTAGTCCGGCAGGATTGGCTCCGTCAGTCCGAACTGCTCGTCATCGAAATACAAATGCACGTTGCTCCAGTTTGATTCGCCAAGCATGGGGCCATTACCGACTGCATAATAGCGGCCCATAAGGTGCTCTGTATCCTGTTCGTCACCCCAAAAGCAAGCAGACAGGCCCAGCAATGGTAGTAGTAAAAGCAGCTTTGGCCTCATAGACATGCAGGTAGCGTGCCCGTGGCGCTAAACTATGTAACTCGCGTGCCAGAACGACCAGACGGCGCGGGGCACGCGAGCTACATAGTTCGCGCTACTACCCGTTCAGCAGCTCCCGGCTCAGGTTGTACAAGGCCTGCTTGAGCGGCAGGAAGAATAGCGTTTCGGGCAGGGTTTCCTCGGCGCCGAGCAGGCGCTCCATCTGGTGCAGCCCCAGGTTCAGGCTGTCCTCGATTTCGCGCTGCATGAACTCCAGCACACGGGCCCGGTCGATGTCCACACCGACTTCGCGCATGAGCGGGGCCACGTCGTCGTTGGTCAGCACCAGCTCCAGGAAAGTGCGCATGTTCGTCAGCACCGACTGGCGCAGGTCGGCGTCTACCTGCTTGGCTTTCAGGCGCAGCAGGCCGATGTCGCTCATTTCGGTGCTGCCCAGCATGCGCACCGCCTTGATGCTGTCCACGTCGGGGGCCGACTGGCTTTCCTCGAACAGCACGCCGCCGTTGGTGGTGGCTTCCTTGGGGTTGTCGGCCAGAATCACGCGAAAGTTGTGCGGCGGCTCCTGCCCCGTCACGGCCTTCATGATGGCCTTGGTGATTTTCTCGATGGCGCCCATGTTGCTGCCGCCGGCCAGCAGACGCAAATACAGGCTGCCTTTGCCCGAGAAGCACAGGTAGCGCGGCAGCTTCAGGCCGAGGTGCTCGGTGAGCTGGGCCGTGTGGTAGATGATGCTGGTGTAGTGCAGGTAAAACAGCACCCTGAGTTGCCGGCCCTTGCCCAAAGCAAGGCTCTGCGAGAAGCGTAGGGCGTCGTCGTACAGGAACAGCAGCGAGGTCACGTCGGCCGAGCCGAAGTCGTTATTGGCCAGCGCGGCGCGCAGGTAACCCTTGTACTCCTGGTTCTGCTCCGAGTCGGGCAGGCTTTCCACGTGCTGCACGCCCAGGCGCAGCAGGCCGTTCTGCTTGGGCGCACCCTGCACGCGGGCATAGCCGTCACCCCACAAGTCGTTGCCGGCAAAGCGGAACGAGGTGCTGTAGGCGGGGCGCGAGTCAGCAAACAGCAGCAGGTCGGTGGTGCCGCCGCCGATGTCGATGTTCACCACGTTCTCGTCGCGCGAGGGCACTACCTGGTTGGTGGCCGTGAGGTAGTAGTACGGCGCCACCGACTCGGTGAGGGTGAGGGTTTCGCGGCGCGAGCGGAACACCTGTTGGAAGGCATCGTCCCACTTGCTCTTGAACTGGTTGCGCAAGAAGGCGTCGAAGCTCAAGGGCGCAAACCACACCACGCGGGTGTCTTCCATGATGCCGCCGTTCAGGGCCGCCTTGTGCTTGAGCAGCAGCATCACCTCGCGGAAAAACACCTCGATGCGCGTTACCCCACCCGGGTCCAGCTCGGCCGACCATTTCAGGTTGGTTACGAAGCGGTTTTGGGGCAGCTCGGCCGAGGTTTCGGTGTTGATGCTGAAGCCGATGTTGATGTTGCCCAGCACCCGGGCCGGTTCGTTGGTAAACGTGCTCGTCTCGCACACCGCGGTACGAATCGGAAAAGCATACGCCGCGCCGCCTTCGCCGATGAAGGAGGGAACGAACTCGCGGTTTTGCAGGGCGGCAATGTCGTTGTGCAGCTGCTGGGCGCCCTGGCGGTAGCGCTGCGCGCCGGAGAGGCCCATATCGGGCAGCGGGGCGTGCAGCCACACCACCTGCTGATCCAGCTCGGCAATGGTGAACGGACGCGGGTGGCTGCTGGGGCCGTCGGAGTAGGCAATGTGGGTGTTGGTGGTGCCGAAGTCCACGGCAAAGGTGAAGCGGCGGGTACCGCGGTCCAGTTCGCGCCAGCGCGGAATGAGCAGGCCGCGGGCCGGGGCTTGGCCGGGACCGGCCGGACACACCAGCTCGGCTACGTCGAAGTGGGTGCCGGTTACCTCATAGTAAGTGCTGCCGGCCGTGGCGAGGCTCTTGCGGGTGCGCTCGTAGCGGGTGGCCCGGCGGGCGGCGCCCTGGTCGGTGAGCCGCTCACCACCCACGTAGAACTCCACGCTGTACTGCTTCTGCAGCTGCGCGGGGCCGTTGTCGGCGTCTACCAGCATCACCTTGTACAGGTCGTTGTACTCGGGCTGCTGGCGCATTTTGTAGAACGGGAACACGCCCAATCCCACCTGAGCCCGCACGATGCGACCCTTCTCGGGGATTTCGCGGCCCATTTCATCCTTCGGGTTCTGCGGGTTGGTGTAGTAGCTGCGCTCCAGCGTAATGAAGCGCCCCTGCTGCACCGGCACCCGCAAACTCACGCGCACGTGGTTCAGGTCGATGGTGAAGTGCAGCAGCTCGGCCAGGTCGTGCTCGGTGAAGTACTCGAAGAAGGCCGGCTGCAGGGGCAGCAGGTACGGGAACCGCGCCCGGCCCTGCGCATCGGCGCCGTACTGGAACGTAACGCGGCCGGTGTGGAAACGCTCGGCGTTCAGCTCGTAGGGCAGCTCCACCAGCGAATCGGCCAGCAAGTCGCCCACCGTGAGGTAGGGGTACTTGAAGCCTTTGCCGGGCAGCACGCGGCTGCTCATCGGCTGCTCGTCCATGTAGGGCACGGGGGTCCGGTCGTCCCAGGGCTGGCCGTTCAGGTAGTTTACGCCGCCCATGGCCAGGTTGGGGCGCAGCACCAGCGGCCGTACCTGGCCGGGCGCCAGCTCCCGCGTGGGCTGAATGAACAGGTCGGAGGAAACCACCGCCGTTTGGTCGGCGCGGCCCGGCAGCGGAATACCGCGCACGTAGGCCGGGTTGCCCTGCGCATCGGCCAGGGTGGGGAAGCGCGTGGCGAAGAGCTGCGCGTTCCGGTCGCCGGTCAGCTGCATCTGGCTGATGCGGTTGCGGTCGAGCACGGCAAACACGCGGCTGGCGAAGTTGCGGTTCTGCAGCTGCGGGTAGGTCAGGAACAGCTCGTACACGAAGTCCTGGAACTGCGGGTCGCGCTGCTCCAGGCCCACGTACTGCTGGTCAAAATACCGCCCGCCAGCGCGGGGCCGCTCGATGTCGAGCACCGGCACGGCCGGGGCGGTGTAGAACAAGGTCAGCGGCGAGGTGCCGCCCAGCAGACGCGGCCCGCCCGGCAGCCCCGGCGACTCGTAGAACACCATGTACAGGTCGGGGGTCTCGCGGAACTGCTCGTCCTGCCAGTACAGCCGCAACGTCTCGCCCAGCAGGCGGGTGTTCGGGTCCTGCTGCATGCGGTTCAGCTCCGTCTCGGCGTTCCAGCGGCGCAGCGTGAGGCGGCGGCCGGCCTGGCTGTAGAGGTGGTAGTTGTAGAGCAGCTCTAGCAAATCCCAGTAGTGCGACACCAGCTCGTGGTACACCGAATTGGGGTTGCGGTTGCCCTCGCGCGCCACGAAATCAAAGGCGGTTTCGAAAAGGTGCATCCGCGCAAACGGCGTGGGAATGGACACCGCCAGATTGCGCGCCCGGCCGCCCGTGGGGTCGGTAATGGTGTTGATTTCGGTGCTCGTGAGCGGACCGGTCTGTTGCCAGCCCTGGATTTGCTGCGAGCCGCTGGTATGCAGGCGAAGGACTTTGGGCATATGCAGTCCCACGGTTGAAACCGTGGGCTATTGGGGTTCAAAGAATCAGATTACTGCCCGGCCAAGGTGGCCAGGACTTCCATTTCTCGCCAGTAGTCTTGCTGGCGGTGGTGTGCTTCCTGATTGCGGATGTAGTTGCGCACCCGCTCTACATGGGTTGGACTAACCGAAAATGCGCCATAGCCCGTCTGCCAACCGAAAGTATCGACACCCACCAAGCCTAGTTCATTTACCCAGTGGGCGCTGCTGCCTTTCAGCTGATGCACGATCTGGTCGAGGCGGTCGGTTGTTTTCAAGGAAAGCAGGCAATGAACATGATCGGCCACGCCGTTGATGAAGTCCAGATGAATGTCGTTGCCCCGAGCAGTGCCGCGCATGAAATCATACAGTGGCATCTTAAGCGAAGGGGAAATCCATGGGTGTCGGTTCTTGGTCGCCCAAGTCACATGTACCCACAACGACTTGAACACATGACTCATCTACCAGTAGCTGACAGTAGCTGAATGACTTTCCGGCTTATTTGCCCACGGTTTCAACCGTGGGTCGTCGGGCTTACACCACCTTCACCTTCTCGCGGAAGGCTTCATCCGTTACGCCGTACATCAGCGTGATGAGCTTGCGGAAGCTGTCGTCGTCGGGCACTTTCTTCTCCTGGGTGTTCAGCGCATCCAGCAGGTAGTTGCGGCTGATACCCTTGTTGAAGAAGCCCGTTTCCACCGGCCTGCCGTTGATCATCATGTTGAAGTCGTCGGTGGCGAGGTTGAAGGGGCGGAAGGCGCGGCGGTTCTGACTTAGCTCGCCGAGCCAGGCATCCACGCCGAAGTCGGGGTTGTGCAGAAACTGGTCGAGCTGCTTGAACACGGGCTCGTTTTTCAGCGCGTACTGCAGGTTCAGGTTCTTGGCGTAGGGCGCGTCGTCGGTGGGCAGGTGCTGCTTGTGGTACTTGGTGAAATACAGCAGCTGCGTCAGGTGCTGGGCTACCTGCTCCTTGGTTTCGGTGGGCAGGTGCTGAAACTGCACCTCGGCCGTGTCGCCTTCCAGACCATACTCGTGGAACAGCGGCCCCTGGCCGTTGCGCAAGTCCAGGCTGGAGTAGTGCATGAAGTCCACGATGCTCAGCGCGGCCAGCAGCTCCACGATGTGGGCCTTGTTGCGCTGGCCCACGCCGCCGGGCTGGTTGTCGTAGGGCGTGTCGGGCGTGTCGGCCAGGTAGTAGAGCGCGTCGAGGCCCTGCAGGTGGTTTTCGTAGTAGCCCAGGGCCGCTTTGGTCTTCGTCAGGAAGTTGTTCGAGTCGATAACCTGCTGGTCCTCGCTCTGGAGCGCGAAGTAGGGCATCACCGTGACGGCGCCGGTGAGGGCGTCGCGCAGGTAGCGGGCGTTCGAGAGGCGGGTGTTGGGGTCCTTCAGGTTCTTGAGCAGCAGCGGGAAGCCGGCCGCGCCGGTACCGCCGAAAATGCTCGACACGAAGAACACCCGGTCGTCCTGCTGGAAGTTGTCGGCGAAGAAGCGCATCTCGGGCGACTCGGCCAGCTTGTTCAGCACGATGGAGCCCACGTTGGGTGAGCCGCGGAAACCGATGGTGAGCGGGCTTTCCAGGTTGTCGGTGGTGAACAGCGACTCCACCAGCGCCTTCGACTCCACGGGCAGCGAGTTGTAGCCCAGGTAGTCGCGGAAGCTCCGGTTGATGCCGCCGAAGTCGAACACGAAGGTGTCTTTCACCGAGCCGTTCACGTCCTGGCTGATGGAGGAGAGCGTGCTGATGTCGGTTTTGAAGAAGCCCTCCTCGCGCGGCCCAAGGCGCTTGTAGATCTGCTGGTAGGTTTGCAGCAGCTGCACGGTGCGGTTCATGTCCGCGTTGTGCGCGTCCGGGTCGATGATGATGGGCACCACCTGCTGGCAGTTGGGCAACTCAATGCCCGAGGCCAGCAGCATCGTGAGCGAGCGGACCACCCGCGAGCCGGTGCCGCCGATGCCAAAAAGAAAGAGTTTAGCCATGTTGAGGAGGTAGTGAGTAGTTGGTAGTTGGTATTAGGACAGCAGTCGAACAAGGTCCGTGTGACGGGCATTCAGTCCAACTACCTAATACCAACTACCCAATACCTAAAAAGGAGTCGTGCTGGCGTTGACCGACAGCTTGCGGAAAATCAGGGAGAACAGGAAGAAGAACAGCGCCGCGTAGATGGCATTGAGCAAGGCCAGCCAGTAGATGTAGGAGTGCGACTCCACGTTCTGCCCGTTGGCCTGGGCTATAACGATGATGAAGGCAATGATGGCATTCAGCACCAGCAAAATCGACCAGTGCCGGGGCCGGCTGAAGGTGGCCACCCGCATCCAGCGGTTGATAACCAGGTAGAACAGCACCAGCAGCGCCAGCGTGACGCCCAGGTTGAGCAGGCCGATGTTGGGGAAGATGACCTCGCGGTACACCGGCGTTTCCGACGGGGGCTGGGGCAGGCCAATGACTTCGTAGAGGGCGCGAAAGAAGCCTTTCATATTCAGGGCTTAGGAACTTAGGGTTTAGGGCTTAGACCGCGCAGGCGAATCGGCCCAGAGGAGGAGAGTCACGTGGGAAAGAGGGAACCTAAGACCTGAGCCCTAAGTCCCGAAAGCCTAATCCGGCTGCACCGACAGCGGTACGCGCAGCACGTCGGCAGCATTCGTGCCAGACTGCCGCCCGCTCATCAGGCGCTGCAGGCCGTCGAGCTGGCGGTTGAGGGCGAAGGTGTAGGGGCCGGGCTTGCTGTCGTTGGTGGTCGACCACTGCTGCACCCAGGCAGGGCGGGCGGCGGGCAGGGCCAGCGTCAGGTTCTGCTGGCTGCGGGGCTTGGCCGTCACGCGCACGGTAACGAAGTGAGTGAAAGCGGCTTCGGGCCCGCCGCTGCGGCGGGTGGCGTCGGTGGCGGCTTCTACCCTGGCCACTTTGGCCGTGGTGGTGTTGCCGCGCAAAGCCAGGTTTTTCTGCAGGTACTGCGGGTTCTGAAACAGCTCGGGTACCTGCTGCAGGTCGAGGCCCACCACAAATTCTGCTGGCTCTTCGGCCGAAGCTTCTTCAATGGCCACGGCGTGGCCGCCGGCACCGGCCTGCTTGCCGGCATCGGCCACAAACCAGGTACCGCGGCGCTTAAACCGGCTCAGCACCGAGCTGGGCACCTCGGCGGCGGCCAGTCCGAAGTGGGCCTGCTCGCCCCCCAAGTCCTTCATCAGCGTGGCATCGAACTGCCCGACCAGCGCGGCCGGGCCCAGCACCCACATGTAGTAAGGAATAGGCTGCGGGCAGCAGCCGGCCACCTTGCCCTTCACGGCCGGGTAATAGGTGCCGCGGAAATCGGATTGGAAACCGTACACCGACACGGCCAGATCGGGGCGGCTGCGGGCCAGCGCGTCGGCAATGTCGGTGTTGATGTAGGGCACGTCGCCGGGGTTCTGGGGCGAGTAAATGAAGTCGGAGATAATGACGCTCACGGCGTCGTCGGCGAGGTAGCGGCTGGCCACCGTGTCGAGAATAGCCGGAATGCTGGTGCTGGTGGCGGGCTGCCGAATGCCGCGCCGCACGGTTTCGCTCAGGGCGCGGTACGAATCGGCCACGGGGCGGTCGGCAATGCGGAAGTAGCGGCGCTGCTCTACCCGCCCGTCGCGCTCCAGGCCCGACAGCCACTCCGACACGCGCTGCTGGAACTGCGTGGTCTGGGCCGCGGCGCCAGCGGCGGGCATGAAGCCCTGCATGGAGCCCGACACTTCCAGAAACACGTTGACCCGGGCAAAGCGCGCCTCGCCGGCGGGTGGCCGGGTGGCCGGGGCCGGAGGCGTTGCACGGGCGGTTGGTTTTTCGGCGGGCGAAGTCGCGGGCGCGGTGGTTTGGGCCGCGGTACCGTCGGCGTCGGCTTTCAGGTCGTCGCGCGAGTAGCAGCCGGTCAGCAGCAGCGCGGCGGCCGGCAAAACTTTATATAAGAAGAGGGAAGAAGAGCGCATCGGGCCGAACATACGCACCGCCGGTTGGACGGTGCAAGTGCAACTACTGCCCCGGGCCGCGGCGGGTTGTGGGGCTGAACGACCAAATGAGGCGAAAATTTTGCTTTGGCCCCCGGGCGGCCGCCCCGCTGCCCACCCCCCGACGTGAACCATCCGGGTGGGGCCGGCGTTTCTGCCCTCGTCAAAAGATTATACAACAACCTCTTATCAAGCAAGACCCGGGGCTCCCATCCCGCGTAAATCCCTTCTCCACCCGACCCCGCCTCCCCATGATGTACACCGTGAGTGATTTTGTGTGCGTGCAGCACGATTGGACCATCGGCCTGCTGCGCCACCGCTGGAACGGCGTCGAGCGTTTTGCCGGCCTCAGCCTGTTTCAGAGCGTGCACGAATCCCTGCTCGACATGGCCCGGCGCCAACAGGCCAGCAGCTGGCTCATTGAGCTGGGCGCCGCGCCGCTGGCCGTCGAAGACCAGCTGTGGCTGGAAAACACCTGGCTGCCCGAGCTGGCCCGCACCGCCGTGCGCCGCCTGGCCATCGTGGCCGACGACGCCTACAACCTGATGGTGCTCGAGGAGCTGCTCACGGCCCAGCACCCCGGCACCCAGCGCCACGTGCAGCTGTTTTCCGACGCCCCCACCGCCCTGGAGTGGCTTACCCAATCGTCGGACCGCGCCCTGGACCTGCAGCGCGAGTGGGAATGCGGCACGCACCCGATAGCCGCCTGACCGTCTAATTATTAATTAATAATTATGAATTAATAATTAACCGCTGGTGGTGTAGTCGATTTCGGTGTTGTCGCCGATGTTAAGGCTGTGGTTGAGGCCGCGAAACGAGGCGTCGGAGCCCACAATGCAGTCGTGCATTACGGCCGAGCGCAGCTCGGAGTACGAGCCGATGATGCTGTTGCGCAGGATGCTGTCCTGCACGATGGTTCGCTCGCCAATGGCCACGTTGGGCCCGATGATGCTGTTGCTGATGGCGCAGTCGCGGCCAATGCTGACGGGCGGAATGATGACGGTGTTGGGAAAGTCGTAGGGCTCGGCCGGGTGCATAAACTCGGGCCGGTTCAGCAGGCGGGCGTTGGCCTCCAGCAGGGTGTCCTTGCGGCCACAGTCAAACCAGCCCTCCACCGACCAGATGCTCATTTCGGCCCCTTGCTCAATCATGACCATCAGCGCGTCGGTGAGGTAAAACTCGTTGTGGGTGCGGCGGTCTTCCTCGATGATGCGCTCCAGGGCCGAAGCCAGCCAGGCCGGGTTTTCGATGCGGTACAAGCCCACCAGGGCGTAGTTCGACTTGGGAATGCGCGGCTTCTCCACCGCCTTCACCACGCGCCCGCCCGCGCCCAGCTCCACCACCCCAAACGATGAGGGCGTCTTCACTTCCTTCACGGCCAGCACCGTGCCCGCGGCGTCGATGAGCTGACGCAAATCCACGTCCACGATGGTGTCGCCCAGCTGAATAAGCACCGGGCCCGGCTCGTGGCGGAACAGCTCGCGGGCCAGCCACAGCGCGTGGCCGATGCCCTCGCGCGGCTCCTGCACCACAAACTCGGTGCGCAGTTCGGGGTAGCGCAGGCGCACGTACCGCTCGATCTTGTCGCCCAGGTAGCCCACGATGAACACGAAGTCGTGAATGCCGGCCGCCAGCAACCGGTCGATGATGTGCCCCAGGATGGGCGTACCGGCCACCGGCACCAGCGACTTGGGCTGGGTGTGGGTGTGCGGCCGCAGGCGCGAACCAATGCCGGCCACCGGGATAATAGCTTTCATATGCAGGCGAGCAACAACTTAGGTGAGCCCGCAAAATAGGCAATTCGGTTTGGGCGCGGCCGCTTACAACCGCCCTGCGGGTAATTCGTACTTTGCAGCAGACCGGCCAGCTCAACGGCAGCCGCCCCGCCTCCCCACCGCTGCCAAGCGGTCCGGGGGTCCTCCGGCCGGGCTGGCGACCCGCCACTCCCTACCTTGCTTCTCTCACCCCCACTTCTACCCTTCTTCTCAATGACCAACTCCCCCGCTCTCCCCGCTGTAAAACGCCTGCTGCTGTACGTCGTGGGCATGGTGGTTCTGCTCTCGCAGTCGTCGTGCGGCTACAACACCATGGTCGAGCTCGACCAGAAGGTGAAGTCGCAGTGGGCCAACGTGCAGAACTCCTACCAGCGCCGCTCCGACCTGATTCCCAACCTGGTGAACACCGTGAAGGGCGCCGCCAACTTCGAGAAGTCGACCCTGACTCAGGTGATTGAGGCCCGCGCCAAAGCTACCAGCGTGCAGCTCTCGGGCGACCAGCTCACCCCCGAAAACCTGAAGCGCTTTCAGGAAGCCCAGTCGCAGATCAGCTCGGGCCTGGGTCGCCTGCTGGCCGTGTCGGAAAACTACCCCGACCTGAAAGCCAACGCCAACTTCCAGGAGCTGCAGGCCCAGATTGAGGGCACCGAGAACCGCATCAACGTGGAGCGCCAGAAGTTCAACGACGCGACCAACGAGTACAACACCTACGTGCGCTCCTTCCCCAACAACCTGTTCGCGGGCATCTTCGGCTTCCAGCAGAAGCCCTACTTCGAAGCCGACGCCAGCGCCCAGAAGGCCCCGACCGTCAACTTCGAGTAATCTGGCATTGTCAGGTATCAGGTGGTAGTTACTGGTTGTCGGTTCTGGAGCTGTCCGGACCTAACAACCAGCAACTACCAACTGACAACTACTAACGGCCAACTACTTTCCACCCTATGAATTCACCGCTTACGGCCCAGCAGGAGCAGCTGCTGGTGGAAGCCATCCGGCAAGCCGAGCTGGCCACGTCCGGCGAAATCCGGGTGCACCTGGAGGAAGAGTGTCCCACGCCCGAGCCCATCGACCGCGCCGCGCAGGTATTCAGCCAGCTGGGCATGCACCGCACGGCCCAGCGCAACGGCGTGCTGTTCTACGTGGCCTGGTCGACGCGGCAGTTTGCCGTGGTGGGCGACGCGGGCATCAACGCGGCCGTGTCGGACGACTTCTGGGAGCGTACCAAGGAGCTGGTGCTCGACCACTTCCGCCGCCAGGACTACGTGCGCGGCCTGCAGCAGGGCATTCAGCTGGCCGGCGAACAGCTGCGCCGGTACTTTCCCTACGACGCCAAAACCGACCAGAACGAGCTGGACGACACCATTTCCTACGGCGACGCCAAACCGCCGCGCGTATGAATCACCTGACCTCCTGCCTGCCCCCCCTGCGGCGGCACCTGGCCCTGCTGCTGGCCTGCTGGCTGCTGCTCACGGGCTCCGTCCTGGCCCAGAACACGCCCCCGCGCCCCTCCCCGCCCCGCCTCGTCAACGACCTGGCCGGCATGTTCGCGCCCGACGAGGTGGCGGCCCTGGAGCGCAAGCTGGTGGCCTACAACGACAGCACCTCCTCGCAGCTGGCCGTGGTAACCGTGCCCAACCTGGGCGGCGACGAAATCAATAATTACTCCCAGCGCCTGTTTGAAACCTGGGGCATCGGGCAGGCCGGCAAAAACAACGGCCTGCTGATCTTGGTGGCCAAGGAGGAGCGCAAGGTTACCATTCACACCGGCTACGGCCTCGAGGGTGCCATTCCCGACGCGCTGGCCAAGCGCATCATCACCAACAACATCGTGCCCGCTTTCAAGGCCGGCCAGTACTACCAGGGCGTCAACGACGCCGTGGACCGCCTGGTGGCGCTGGCCGCCGGCGAGTATGAGGCCGAGCCCAAGGCCCAGGGCACCTACGGCGAAGGCGGGGGCAGCAGCAGCGGCTGGCTGTTCTGGGTGGTGATTGGGGTGCTGGTGCTGTTCTTTTTCCTGAACCGCGGGGGTGGCAAAGGCGGGGGCGGCCGGCGCAACCGCGGCTTCGGCGGCGGGTTCTTCCCGCCCATTATCCTGGGTGGGGGCGGCTTCGGCGGCGGAGGCGGTGGTTTCGGCGGCGGCTTTGGTGGTGGAGGTGGCGGCTTCGGGGGCTTCGGCGGCGGCTCGTCCGGCGGCGGCGGCGCCTCGGGTAGCTGGTAATGCGGCCTAAAAAACGCGGAGTGTCGGTCGACCGGCACTCCGTTTTACTGCAGGCCCAGCAGAAACCGCCCCGTGAAAAAGGTGCTGTTCACGAACACGCAAAGGCACACGAAAGCGACCAGGCGGTACAGCCACAGCGCTTCCGGCTGCCGGGCCAGCGTGGCCGTGCGCTTCAGTAGCCGCCAGGCGGCCCACAGGTTGAGCAGACCGAGGGCAAAAGACAGGCAATGCACGAGGGCGAGGGTACTCATAGTGGGCCAGTAAGGCTGCAACTACGCCTTTTTACGCCCGGCTTTCAAGCCGACTGCTCGTCTTCAGGGCGACCAGGCTCAACCTGCTGGTAAACCGGCAGCTCGTAGAACGGGCGCAGCAGGCGAATCACGTCCAGGGCGTCGGCTACGGCCTGGTGGGCCACGGTCTGGTCGGCAAACTTTGCGCGGGCCTTGCAGATGCTCATGGTGGGCAAGCGCGTGTCTTTGCGCCAGTTCAGGTAGAAGGCAGCCGGGTCGAGCAGGGCGGGCTCGGCGCGCACGAGCCCGCCCCAGCCAGGCAGCTGCCGCAGAAACAGCAGGTCAAACGAGCCGAGGTTTTTGCCCGCCAGCGTCACCGTTATGCGGTCGTGCTTGTCGGGCCGGAAGCCCTGCGCCAGCAGCCAGGCGCGCAGCTGGGGCAGCAACTCCTGGGCCGTGCAGATGTCGGGCTGGTCGGCTTCGCTGTCGGCCAGCTCCCGCAGCAGCCGCGCGTTCAGGGCCAGGGCGCCGGCGGTACCCACGTACTCGGCGTGGCGCACGGCCCGCCGGAACGTGGGCAATTCATCCAAGGGCAACAAGCGCTTGGTGTCTTCCACCACCGCGGCCAGCTCAATGATCTGGTGCCGCTCGGGGTTGTTGCCGGTCATTTCAAGGTCGAGGGAAACGTAGCGCATAGCCGGCAGAATACGCAAAAGGCCGCCCGGGTGCCGGGCGGCCTTATCAATCCATTCGCAGTACCAAAAGTTACTCCACCACCACGCGCCGCGTTACGGGGCCGTCGGCATAATCCACGCGCAGCAGGTACACCCCACTGGGCAATCCTGCTACCGACAGCTGCTGGGTTGGCGCAGCCGTAGCCGCCTGCTGCCGCAGGCATTGCCCAACGGCGTTGTACACACTGATCTGCCGGGGCCGGGCCGCCGCCTCCAGGCGCAGATACAAGGTAGCCCGGGTAGGCACCGGCCAAACCGCAAAGTCAGCTGAAGCCTGCGCGCTACGGGCGGGTAGCACATGGGCATCAAGGAAACTGGCTACGCCCACTGCACGGTTTTCCAACGCTCGGGTAAACGCGCCCACGGCCAGAAGGTGACCGTTAGGCCCGATGGCCACGTCGTTTACCTCACCGTTCATTTTAGGATTGAAGCCCACGTCGGCTTGGCCGGTAGGCAGCAGGCGCACCCAGCCTATTTGCCCACCGCCCAGCAGAATCCGGCCGTTGGGCTGCATAACCAATGATTTAATCGTGTACTGCTCGGTGTAGATAGACGAGAACGGTACGGGGGCGGGCAGGCTGGCGCTAAACCCCGGGTCGGGCGCTCCGCTGGCCAGCAGGCGAGCTACCCGGGGCGCCGCGCCGCTGCTGCTCGGGTATTGGTCGGCCACGATAACTCCGCC
Source organism: Hymenobacter sp. B81 (assembly GCF_044628455.1). NCBI lineage: Bacteria > Pseudomonadati > Bacteroidota > Cytophagia > Cytophagales > Hymenobacteraceae > Hymenobacter > Hymenobacter sp. B81. The sequence continues at coordinate 308,068 of NZ_JBIYZW010000002.1, forward strand.
GTCGGGCTGCGCAGCCAGCCAACTGGCGGTTGGCTGGCTGGCAAAGGGATAGGGCGTAAATGCGGGGTCGGGCAGCCCCGACGGCAGCAGGCGCTTCACCACGTAGGCCGGCGTACCGAGGGCGTCTTCGTTCAACCGGCCCAGCACCAGTATCCGCCCATCGGGCTGCACTTCAAACCGGCTTACGAAATCGTTGGCCGGCTGCGAGCGGAAGCTGCGGTCCAACGCGCCGTTGGGCAGCATGCGCCACAGCTTGCGCAGCGTTCTGCCACTGGCCACCGAGTCGCCCAGCAGCATAATGCTGCCGTTGGGCAACACCCTGAACTGCTCGGTACCCAGCACAAAGTTGTCCAGCACGAAAGCCGGGTCGCTGGCCCCGTTCGGCAACAGCCGAGAAAGGCGCATATCGACGCTGCCCATCTGGTTTTCGAGGCTCAGGACCAGCACTTTGCCATCGGGCTGCACCTGCACGTTGCGCACGTAGTCGCCGGTATTGCCGGGGTTGAACCCCGGGTCTACTGCGCCGGTGGGCAGCAGGCGCACCAAGTTCTTCCGGTCAACTCCGTTCACGGCGGTGAACAAGCCACCCACCAGCACCGCGCCATCGGGCTGCCGCGCAACCGCGTTACCCACGCCCTTTTTCAGCAGGGTGGTGGTGAATCCCGCGTCAATCAGGCCATTGGCTTGCAGCAGTACGGCGTCGCCCTGCCGGCCGGGCGGCGCAATGCCCCGGCCGGCCACGAACAGCTGTCCGTTGGGTCGCACCGCCACCGTGTTGAGCGTGCCCTGGGATGCGCCGAGGCTGCCGCTGCCTACCTGAAAGGCCGCGTCTTTGCTGCCATTGGGGTTGAGCTTTACCAGGGATGGGTCGCCGGAAAACCGGTAAGCATTCGGTACCAGAATCTGCCCGTTGGGCAGCACCACCGGGTCGGAGAACTCGCGGGGGTCGCCGAAAAAGGAAAAGCTCACGTTGCCTTCCAGCTGGAACTGCGGATCCAGGGCGCCGCTGGGCAGCAGCCGCACCAGGGCTTTGCCGTTGGTTATCGGGAACAGTGACCCGACCAGCAGCTTGCCGTCGGGCTGCAGGGCCAGCACTTCAGGCGTCGAGCCGGCGCTGATGCTGAACGGCGACGCCAGCGAGTTATCAATGCTGCCGCTGGCCTCCAGGCGCACCAGCCCCTTCAGGTTGTTGTTGGTGAACCGCCCCGCCACCACGATTTTGCCGTCGGGCTGCACGGCCAGGCGGGTAACGGCCTGGTTGAAGGCAGGGGCGAAAAGGTGTTATCGATGCTGCCGTTGGCCAGCAGACGTACCAGGTAATTCCGGCCGCTGCCGTTGTAGTCGGTGAAATTGCCCGCTACCAGCAGCTGGTCGTTAGGCAGCGCGGCCGTAATAAACCCGGTAAGCCGTACCGACGCACTCCCCGCGTTGAAGCCGGGGTCGGGCGTCCCGTCGCTGTTGAGCCGCAGCAAATCCTGCCGGGTGACGCTGCCCAGCTTCAGCGGCCCCTCGCCGATAACCAGCAGCTTGCCGGAGGGCAGCTGCCGGGTAGCCACTACCATCCCTTGCAGGCTGGCGGCGTTGGTGTTGAAAGCGTGGTCGAGGCTATAGTCGGCGTGGTAGCGCACCACGGGACCCACGGGCATTTGATTGGCCCGCACAAAGCCGCCCGATACCACCAACTTGCCGTCGGCTTGTTGCATCACGTGCTCGACCTCACTGGCCTGGGTGAGTTCGGTGGCCTGAAAGGCCGGGTCCAGGGTTTGCGCCGCGGTGGCCGTGGCTCCCAAACCCAGCCATAGGCCCGCAATAAAGCGTAAAGGTGTGTTCATTAATTGCCTTTGGTGAGAATACTTTGCCGCAAGATAGCCACGGGCCGCTGCGCTCGTGCGGGCCTGCTCACCGAGTTCTTGTTTACTTCGCACTTATGTCCGACGCCCCCAAGAAACTCTTCCTGCTCGACGCCTTCGCGCTGATTTACCGCTCGCACTTCGCCTTCAGCAAGAACCCGCGCATCAACTCCAAGGGCCTCAACACCGGGGCCATCCTGGGCTTCACCAACACCCTGGTGGAAGTGCTGCAAAAGGAAAAGCCCACCCACCTGGGCGTGGCCTTCGACGCGGCCAAGAAAACCTTCCGCCACGAGCAGTACGCCGACTACAAGGCCCACCGCCAGGCCATGCCCGAGGACATCGGCCTGGCCATTCCCTACATCAAGCAGATCATCAAGGCCTTCCGCATTCCCATCCTGAAGGTCGACGGCTACGAGGCCGACGACGTTATTGGCACGCTGGCCCAGCAGGCCGAGCGCGAGGGGTTCGAGGTGTTTATGATGACGCCCGACAAGGACTACTGCCAGCTGGTGACCGAACACATCAAGCAGTACCGCCCCGCCTTCATGGGCAACGCCGCCGAGGTGTATGACGTGGCCCGGGTGCGCGAGAAGTTCGGCGTGGAGCGCGTGGAGCAGGTCATCGACATCCTAGGGCTGATGGGCGACGCCTCCGATAACATTCCCGGCATTCCCGGCATCGGCGAGAAAACGGCGCGGGCGCTCATCGAGCGGTTTGGCTCGGTGGAAAACCTGCTGGCCAACACCGACCAGCTCAAGGGCAAGCAACGCGAAAACGTGGAGCAGTTTGCCCAGCAGGGGCTCATGAGCAAGGAGCTGGCCACCATCCACACCTCGGTGCCCATTGCCTTCGAGCCCGAGCAGCTGATTGTGGACAAGCCCGACGAGCAGCAGCTCACCAGCTTGTTCGACGAGCTGGAGTTCCGGCAGCTGGCCGCCCGCATCCTGAGTGACGCCGGCGCGGGCCGCCGCGAAGGGGCTACCACCGGCGGTACCCGCGGCGCCCGCCGCCCCAAGGTGGGCGGCCCGGCCGGTCCCGGTTTGTTCGACGCGGCCGACGATGCCCTGGCCCGCGCCGCCGAGGGCGCCGATGCCGACGACATCGAGCTGGGCACGCCCGCCGGCAGCGGCCCGCGCCGCACCATCGACGACGTGGAGCACCACTACCATCTGGTAGACAGCCCCGGCGCCCGGCGCAGCCTTGTGCAGTTTCTGCTCAAACAAAAGGAAGTGTCGTTCGACACCGAAACCACCGGCCTCGACACCATGACGGCCCGGCTGGTGGGCCTCTCGTTCTGCTGGCGCGCGGGCGAGGCCTACTACGTGCCGGTGCCCGCGGGGCCCGACGAGCAGGAGGCAGCCCAGGCCATCGTGGACGAGTTCCGCCCGTTTTTCGACGCCGCGCACATCACCAAGGTCGGCCAGAACATCAAGTACGACCTGAGTATTCTCAAGCACTACGGCGTGACCATGCGCGGGCCCTTGTTCGATACCATGCTGGCTCACTACCTGCTGGAGCCCGACATGCGCCACAACATGGACGTGCTGGCCGAAACCTACCTGCACTACTCCCCCATCAGCATTCTGGAGCTGATCGGGCCCAAGGGCAAAAACCAGAAAACCATGGCCGACCTGCCGCCCGCCGAGGTGTCGGACTATGCCTGCGAGGACGCCGACGTGACGCTGCAGCTCAAGCACGTGTTTGAGCCCCGCCTGGCCGCGCAGGGTTTGCTGCCGCTACTCAACGACGTGGAAAACCCCTTGGTGCCGGTGCTGGCCGACGTGGAGTACGAGGGCGTGCGCATCGACGCCGGCGCCCTGGCCGACTACTCCGTGACCCTGCAGGGCTACATCAGCGAGGTGGAGGAACAGATTTTCCGGGTGGCCGGGGAGCCGTTCAACATTGCCTCGCCCAAGCAGCTCGGCGAGGTGCTGTTCGACCGCCTGCAGCTGGGCGGCGGCAAAATCAAGAAAACCAAGACCGGGCAGTACGCCACCGGCGAGGAGGTGCTGAGCGTGCTGGCCCTGGAGCACCCCATTGCGGCCATGATTCTGGAGCACCGCCAGCTCACCAAGCTCAAGAGCACCTACGTGGATGCGCTGCCGCAGCTGGTGTGCGCGCTGGACGGCCGCATCCATACCTCGTTCAACCAGGCCGTGACGGCCACCGGGCGCCTCTCCAGCACCAACCCCAACCTGCAGAACATTCCCATTCGCACCGAGAAGGGCCGCGAAATCCGCCGCGCTTTCGTGCCGCGCGATAAGGACCACATCCTGGTGGCGGCCGACTACTCGCAGATCGAGCTGCGCATCATGGCCTCGTTCTCGCAGGACCCCACCATGATCGAGTCGTTCCGCCAGGGGCTCGACATTCACACCAGCACGGCCAGCAAAATCTTCGGCGTCGCGCTCGACCAGGTCGACTCCGACATGCGCCGCAAGGCCAAGACGGCCAACTTTGGCATCATCTACGGCATTTCGGCCTTCGGCCTAGCCCAGCGCCTGAGCATCGGCCGCAAGGAAGCTACCGACCTGATTGAGGCCTACTTCCAGGAGTTTCCGGCCGTGAAGCAGTACATGGACGAGAGCATCCGCAAGGCCCGCGACCTGGAGTACGCCGAGACGCTGCTGGGCCGCCGCCGCTACCTGCGCGACATCAACTCGCGCAACGCCACGCTGCGCGGCTACACCGAGCGCAACGCCATCAACGCCCCCATTCAGGGCACGGCCGCCGACATCATCAAGGTAGCCATGATCCGCATTCACGACTGGCTGCTGGAAGAAAAGCTGGGCACGCGCATGATTCTGCAGGTACACGACGAACTCGTGTTCGACGCGCCCCGGGAGGAAGTCGAGCTGATTCAGCCCCGCATCCGCGAGCTGATGGTCAATGCCCTGCCCATGCAGGTGCCGCTGGAAGTGGAAATTGGCACCGGCGAAAACTGGCTGCAGGCCCACTAAGGAGTTAACTATCAGCAACGCAGCCTTTAGTGGGTCATGCTTCGCCGAGCGGGCGCCGGAATAAGCATTACGGGCTTTTCTGCACGCTCACTGCTGAACGAGTGCTTAACGCCCGGCGGAAAACCTGCCGCCGTCCTCGTCCGTCTGTCGGGCCGGGGCGGCGCTTGGTTTGGCATATACTTCCGGCGCACCGCGAACATCCGGCGGCTCTGCCGGCTTATACCCTGCGTATGCTTACTGCTTCCGATACTTTCAGCGCAGACTACGACGTAGCCGTCATCGGGGCCGGCCCGGTGGGGCTGGCCTGCGCCCTCGAAATTCAGCGCCGCGGCCGGCGGGTGGCCGTGTTCGACAAAGGGGCGCTGGTGAATTCGCTGGTGGGCTACCCCACCAACATGGAGTTTTTCTCCACGCCCGAGCTGCTGGAAATCGGCGGCTACCCCTTTCCCACGGCCCACTACAAGCCCATCCGGGAGGAAGCCCTCGACTACTACCGCCGTGTGGCCGAAGCCGAAAAGCTGCCCCTGCGCCTCTACGAGCGCGTGACGGGCCTCGCGGGCGAGGCCGGCCGCTTCGAGCTGCACACTTCGCGCGGCACGGTGCCGGTGCGCGCCGTGGTGGTGGCCACCGGCTTTTTCGACGTGCCCAACCGCCTGGGGCTGCCGGGCGAAGACCTGCCCCACGTGAGCCACTACTACAAAGAGCCCTACGCGCACGCCGGGCAGCGGGTAGTGGTGGTGGGCGCCAAAAACTCCTCGGCCAAAGCCGCGCTGGCCCTCACCCGCGCCGGCGCCCGCGTGACGCTGGTGGTGCGCGGCGCGGCCCTCAGCGAGTCGGTGAAGTACTGGATCCGTCCCGACTTGCTCAACCGCATTGCCGAAGGGCGCATCACGGCCCTGTACAATACCACACTGCAGGCCATTACGCCCGACGCGGTGCAGGTACTGGGTCCCGACGGCCCCCAGGCGCTGCCGGCCGACTTCGTGTACGCCCTCACCGGCTACCGCCCCGACTATGCCCTGCTCGCGGCCCTGGGCGTTGCCTGCCAGTCCGACGAAGCCTGCACCCCGCACTACGACCCCGAGAGCTTCGAAACCAACCGTCCGGGCGTGTATCTGGCCGGCACCGTATGCGGGGGGTTGAACACCAGCCGTTGGTTTATTGAAAACGGCCGCCACCACGCCCAGGTCATTGCCGGGCACCTGGCCAGCCGCCCTTAACAACGACGTTGCCCGCTGCTCCGGGGCGGAACAACGGGCAACGCCGCTCAATCGTGCCGACCTTAGCGCTTGACTAAGGTGAAGGTGTGGGTGTAGGTTACGCCGTCGTCGCCTACCTGCTCGCCGCGCAGCCGCAGCGTGCCGTTTTTCAGCTCCAGCAGGTTGTAGGTGTTGGCATCTTTGCCGTTGAGTTGGGTGCGCAGCACGGTTTCGTTGTCGGTGAAGGCCCAGGTGCCGGGAGACGACTGCGGCCCGCTGCCGCACTTGCTGGCGCCCTCGTCGAGGAAATAGGCGTTGGGCCGGTCAAACTGCAGCACGTCGTCCCGGTCGCAGGGGCGCACGTGGGGAAATAGGTCGGTGGTCAGCTGACCATTCATTTCCATGGCCGGGCTTACGGTATGGGCGCTCAGAATCCAGTCACTGTCGGTGAGCAGGTCGGTTTTGCTGGGCTCGGGGTCTTTATCCTTTTTGCAGGCCGACAGCGCCGCGGCAGCAGCCAGAGCCCACACCAGGGGCAGACGGAGAGTTTTCATAGCGGTAGGAGTTGAGTGGTTGCGGAAGACGCTGCAATCTTACTTACCTATCACCTGAAAATCTGCCGCTTAGCTCAACACAAGTATGTTAGGGCAAAAAGGCCGCGCCTACCCCGGTAAACAAATTTTTCTTTAATGCATCACATCTATATGCCATATGCGGCCGCGCAGCCTATGCAGCCGCCGGCCCGGCAGTAGCCAACTCCTGGGCAAGCAAACGGGCCGCTCCTGCCCGAAAGCAGAAGCGGCCCGTTGCGAGGCCGGCGGCCGGGTTCCGGTTAGGGAATCAGCACGCCGCGGTAGGCATTGGCATTCACGAAGGGTACCGACGAGCCATACTTGGCATTGATGACGCGAATCATCTCGTTGGCAATAACGGCGTAGCCGCGGGGCGTGGGGTGCACGCCGTCGAGCGAGAACAGGTTGCCGGTAACGAAGTTGGCAGTGTTGCGCACGCCGTTGGTGGCGAAGCCACCCTGGGCTACCTGGCCGAAGAACACGTTGGCGTCGAAAATAGCCAGGTTCTTGGCGTTGGCCTTGTTGCGCAGGATGTTATTGTAGTCCGTAGTGGTAGCCTGCGCTACGGCCTGCTCGGTTTCGTCGAGCAGCAGCGTAGTGGGAATGGGGTTGCCCGCCGTCACGCCGAAGGCCTGCGTGGTATCAATCTGCTGGCTCAGCAGGAACAAAGACAGGGGCACGCCGGGCAGGTTGGCACGCACCTGGTTGTACACGTCGCGCCAGGCTTTGCCGCCGGGCTGACCTACCGTGGCCAGGTAGGGCGCGGCCGTGAGCGTGAACAGCTGGCGGCCGCCGGTGGCGTCGCGGATGTCCTCGCGGGGCACCACTTTGCGCGCAATCGGGCCGGTGAGCGAGAAGCCGCCGGTGGTAGCCACCACGGCCGGCACGTTGAGGCGGGTGAGCGTGCGACGGAACGTGGGGCCTACCGTGGTGAAGAACGGAATGTTGGTCACGTCGGGAATGGTAGCTACCACGCCCTTGGCGCCGTTGGCGGTCAGGTCGTCGATGATGCCGCTGTTCAGGGCTTCAAAGGCGGCCGGCGGCGTTACGGGTACCAGGCCGCCCGAGGTGGCGTAGCCCAGCACGTCGTTGTTGCCCAGCCAGTAGGTGAAGAAGGTCGGGGCCGAGGCCGCTACCCGCTGCCGGTAGGTCTGGTTGCTGTTCGAGGGGCTGATGCGCTCGAAGAAGGGGTTGAACACCGGCGTGGGGCTCACCGGGGTGCCGCCCGTGCTGGCTACGTTGCCGTAACCCACCGTCTCGATATCGGACATGCGGATGCCGGGCACGCCCAGGTTGTTGATGGGGTCAGCAAACCGGGTGTAGATCGGCAGTTGCGGGTTGGTGCGTGTGTTTACTACGCCGCGCACGGCCAGGTTGGTGGTAACCGGCGCCGTAATGGGCGAGGGCTCGGCCGGCGGGGCCGGGGTGGTGAAGCCCAGCAGGCGCAGGTAGCCCGAGCCGTTGAACTGCACGTCGTTGAAGTAAGGCTGCGGGAAGGGCCCGCCGCCCACCTTGCTGAACTGCCCGGCCAGGATGTTGGGGTAGGAGTTGTACTGGCCTTCGCGCGACAGACCACCGTCCATCTGGCCGGCCGTCAGCGAGTTGCCCACGGCTACGTACTTGGTGAAGTCAGCCGTGCCGCGGTCAGCCTTGGGGGCGTCCAGCTCGGGCTGGCAGCTACCCAGGGCCAGCCCAAGCAGGGCCAGCGCCGGGGTCGATTTTTTCAAAAGCGTATGCATGAGTTGCAAGTCGAAAAGCCCAGATTAGAAATTGTAGTTCAGCCCGATGCCCGGAATGACGATGTTCGTCTTGTAGGTGCCGGCAACGCGGTCGGTGACGTTGTTGTTGATCAGCTCCTGCTGGGTCTGGGTGCGCTCCTGAATGCGCACGAACTGCGTGGAAAGGTCGACGCCGAACTTCTCGCCGAACTTGTACGACAAGCCCACGGTGCCCGAAATGCGGTCGGCATCGGGGGTTTCGGGGGTCACGTAGCCGTCTTTCACCGGCGACATGTCGTAGCTGCCGCCGGCGCGCACGGTCAGCGCGTCGGTGAGCTGGTACTGGCCGCCGAGGCGGAAGGTGAAGGCATCCTGGTAATCACGCACCGACGAGCTGGTGTTGGAGCCGTTCACGGGCTGGTCGAAGGTAAACTCCAGCTTTTCGTAGGCGCTCCACTGCACGTAGTTCACGTCGAGGCCCAGGGTCAGCTTTTCCAGGGGCGTGAAGCCCAGACCCAGGGTGGTGGTAGCCGGCAGGGGCAGCATCACGTCGAACTTGCTGGCGCCGAAGTTGCTGCGCACCACCGGGCTGCTGGGCAGGTTGGTGAAGGTCACGTCGCCGCCCTTCACCACCGCGTCGATCTTGGAGCGGTAGCTCACGCCCACGCTCAGCTTCTCGGTAGCCTTGTAGAACACGCCGGCGTTGAAGCCGAGCTTGGTGTCGGCCTTGCCGTCGAGCTCGATGTGGCCGTAGGTGCCACCGCCGTTGGGGTTCTGCACCGGCAGGTCGCGCTGCAGGTTCACGGCGCCGTAGGCAAACACTACCAGGCCCGCGCCCACGCTCAGCTTGTCGTTGACGGCGTAGCTGGCGGTGGGCTGCACGAAAATCGACTTCAGGTCAATTTCCGTCAGCGCAAAGCGGCCTTCCCAGCCGTCGGCGTAGTCGAGCTTGCTGCCGAAGGGCGTGTACACGGCAATGCCGGCTTTCCACTTGCCTTCCGTTGGGCCAAACCCGGCGTAGAGGTTGAAGGGCGTGGTCACCGTGTTGTCGAGCGTGCGGGCGCTGTTGTCGTACTGGGTGCCGGCGTACTGGCCGCGGAACACCGAGCGCGCCATCGTGGCGTTGACGCCCACCTGCACTCCCCGCTCGCGCACCATCGCCAGGGCGCCGGGGTTGTAGAACATGGCCGCCTGATCGAGGGCCAGACCGGCTCCAACGCCACCCATGCCGTTGTTTTTCTGCCCGGCCAGGGTTACCTGGAATCCGCCCGCCTGCGCGGCCGTGGCGCCCAGCAGCGCGCCCCCGGCAAGGAGTAGAGATTTTAGAGTCATACTCGGTGAGTAAGGGAAAAAAGGGTTGTGTGAGCTAAATGTAGCGGAAATTTCCCCAGAAAATGGCGGCATGCCGACTACTTTTCGGTCGATGCGAAATCCGGGCTCCGGCGGGCAAAGGTAAGCTACTCCCGGCCGGTTGCGGCATCGTCGTCGTCGGCGGAATTTACCACCCGCCGGGTGCGCAAATTGTAGTGCTGGCCGGCCACCAGCAGGTGCACCCGCAAATCCTGCCCGGCCACCGGCTCGCCCCGCCCGATGCGGCCCAGGTTGTCGCCGCGCAGCTTCTGGCCATCCACCACCATCATCACCCCGTCGCCGAACACCTCGGCCTGGTGGCCGCGGCGGATGATGACGCCGGTTTCCTGACCCAGCCCCAGCCCAATGGTGGCCGGGTGCTGCAGCACGGCGTGGGCCAGCCGCCCGAAGCGCCCGCGCTCGGCAAAGTGCTGGTCGATGATGAGGTGGGGCAGCAAGCCCAGCCCCGGGGCCGTGTGCAGACCGCCCTTGGTGAGGGCGCGGGCCCCGTGGCCGCCCACAATCATCTGCGAAGGCATTACCGAGGCGCCGGCGCTGGTGCCGGCAATGATAAAGGCCTCGTCGTGCTGGTAGCGGCGCTGCAGCACCTCCAGGGCGGGCGAGTGCAGCCAGTGCTCGGTTATCAGCTCCTGGTCGCCGCCGGTGAAGAACACGGCCCCGGCTTCTTCGAGGCGGCGCAGCGTGGCGGGCCGGTCGCCGGGAAAGCGCGCATCCACGCGCAGGTGCTGCACCTCGGCGCAGCCCAGCTCGCGCAGGGCTGCCACGTAGGCCGTGCCGGTGCGCACCGGGTGGTTGGTGGCTGCCGACGAGATGACCTCCACCGGCCCCACGCCGGCCGACAGCATTTCGCACAGCAGCACCAGCAGGGCGTCGTCGTCGCCGCCACCGAGGGCCAGCAGGGTACCGAGGGGATGCTTCGCGGAAGACGCCATGAGCCAACAGAATAAAGGAAAGTACAGGCTACGCGCGGCGGCGACCCGCCAAAACTACGGCCAGCCGCCGAAAAGGCTACAGTTGAGCCGCCGCCACCTCGGCCCGGTGTGGCCCGATCAGCCGCACGCGGGCGGGCTAAGCCGATGAGTACGCTGCCGTTGCGCCGCCCCGCGCCGGGAGCCCGCCGGCCGGGGCGGGGCGGAATTTTTCCGGGAAAATGCCGGTTGGCCCGGTGGATTTCTTGCGGCCGCAAAATACCTTTGCGCGCCCTTTCACCAAACCCCGTTTTGCCTAGCGAAACAACAGCTTCTGAGCCGCCATGACTACGCAACAGCAACTGGCCCTGGACCAAATCACGGACCTGCTCGATCAGCGGGAATTCCTGCGTTTGAAGAAGCTGCTGCGAAGTCTGGACACGCCGGAGGTGGTGGAAATCATTCAGGAGCAGGAAGAGAAGGAGCAGCTGATTCTGTTCCGGCTGCTGCCCCTGAAGCGGGCCATCGAGGTATTTGAGTACCTGGAGCGCGAGGTGCAGCGCCACTTCCTGGAAAACCTCTCGCAGGAGAAAATTGCCGACATCCTCAACGAGATGTCGCCCGACGACCGCACGGCCCTGCTGGAGTTTCTGCCCGACGATTTGGTGCGGGAGCTGATTCAGACCCTCTCGGAGCAGGAGCGCCGCGTGACCCTGGAGCTGCTGGGCTACCCCGAGTACTCGGTGGGCCGCCTGATGACGCCCGACTACATTGCCATCCGGGAAGGCTGGACGGTGCAGCAGGTGCTGGACTACCTGCGCGAGCACGGCGGGCAGTCGGAAACCCTCTCGGTGCTGTACGTGACCGATGAGCGCGGCGTGCTGCTCGACGACATCCGCATCCGGCAGATTCTGCTGGCCCAGCCCACCCAGCCGATCAGCGAGATGATGGACCGCCGCTTCGTGCGCCTCAAGGCCCGGCAGGACCAGGAAGAGGCCATTGAGGTGTTCCGCAAAAACGACCGCACGGCCCTGCCGGTGGTCAACGAAGACGGGGTGCTGTTCGGCATCGTGACCATCGACGACATCCTGGCCATTCGGGAAGAGGAAGACACGGAGGACATCCAGAAGCTAGGCGGCTCGGAGGCCCTCGACGAGCCCTACCTGCTCACCTCGGTGGGCCAGATGGTGAAGAAGCGCGCCGGCTGGCTGGTGCTGCTGCTCATCGGCGAGATGCTCACGGCCTCGGCCATGGGCCACTTCGAGGAGGAAATCCAGAAGGCCGTGGTGCTGGCCAGCTTTATTCCGCTCATCATCAGCTCGGGCGGCAACTCCGGCTCCCAGGCCGTGACGCTGGTTATCCGCGCCCTCTCGCTGGGCGAAATCTCGCTTTCCGACTGGTGGCTGATCATGCGCCGCGAGGTGTTGTCGGGGCTGGCGCTGGGGGCTATTCTGGGCGTGGTGGGCTTTGCGCGCATCGCCGTCTGGGCCAACATCTTCAACGAGTACGGCCCCTACTGGCAGCTGGTAGGCGCCACCGTGGCGCTGTCGCTGATGGGCATCGTGCTCTGGGGCACGCTGGCCGGCTCCATGCTGCCGCTGCTGCTCAAGCGCCTGGGCCTCGACCCGGCCACGTCCTCGGCCCCCTTCGTGGCCACCCTGGTTGACGTGACGGGCCTGATCATGTACTTCACCCTGGCCTCCTGGCTGCTGAGCGGTACGCTGCTGTAGTCATTTATCATTGATCAATTAACATTGATCAGCCTGTCGAGCCTGTCTGGGCTTGACGAGCAGGGAATGGCCGAATATGCCCTGGAACGTCATGCCGAGCGCAGCCGAGGCATCTCGCCGGATAGTGAACCCAACCTCAGTTCGTCATGCTGAGCTTGTCGAAGCATCTCTACTGCTTCATTGGGGTCAGCCGGCCCACGTTTCCAAATCAATGGCCTGCCACGTCGGATTAAAAGCCGCAATCAGCGCGTCTTTCTTCCGGCGGGTCCAGCCTTTCAGCTGCTTTTCCCGCGCTATTGCTTGCACGGCATCGGGGCAAATTTCGAAGTACACCAGCAAGTCAGCCTGATACCGCCCGGTGAATTTGCCGGCGTCGCCCCGCCCGCTGCTGTGCTCGTACAGGCGGCGCCGAAGGTCATTCGTCACGCCGATGTAGAGCACGGTTTGGGTGGGGTTGGTCAAGATGTAGACGTACATGCTGGTGCGGTTTCAGAACGTCATGCTGAGCGAAGCCGAAGCATCTCTGCCGCGCAACTATTCCGTCTTAAGCTCTTCAATTGTCGTCGTTTTGTTGCATTGGTAACACCACCAATAAACCCGCCGCTGATCGGTAAGCCTAGACTCCTGGCCTGTTTTGCAATGCTGACAAGGTCTTGAAGCGCTTTCGTCGTATTCGAATGCAGTATACTGGCAGTCCCAGCACCCCCACAAAGTCACATCATTACCTGCGTCATCTCCTGAAATACTCCAGGTAAAGCCACGCTCTCCACAGTTGGGACAAGGTTGAAGTGCCATGATTTACAGACAAAGGGTTACCTAAGCCTTTACTCTAACGAAGCGGTAGAGATGCTTCGACAAGCTCAGCATGACGTTCAAAGCCTCTTTTTAGTAAAATCCAAACACGCACTAATCATGACTTTCATGCTCGCTATTCTACTGCTTAATGAAACCTCCCCAATACAGGCACTGATATATTTAATCTACACAATAATCGCAACCACTTTGATTATCTGGTTTATAAGTACAATAGGCAAATCTAACTCCCGTGCTACTGCAATAGTCTTGGCAAACGTGCTGGCATTAATTGCGTGTGCAAGTTGGTTTTATCGCCTCATCGGCGGTGGTTTCTGTTTTATACTAATGATACCCTTCGCTGTATTCCTGTTCCGTTTATGGAGCTCTTACAATAATTCACCTCGCCCTTAGAAGGCGTTGGGGAATTGCCCAGCGGGCAAACAGAAACGAGCCAGTAAGCTGGGCGGGAGTTCCTAGGCTTCCGTTCCCTTATGATTGAGTACTATCAATCCCTTACTGACTAGCAGTGGCAAGGTATGATTCCGCTGCTGCCGCTGTAACGCCGCAGACCTGACGGTATTCCGCAAGCACCCCACTACATCCCCCCGCCGTCCGATAGCATCCACTCCCCTCTCTTTTTGAGAGGGCTGGGGGTGATGTCTGCTGTAAAGCCTCGCCCCGCCTCTGATTGCAAGAGTGGGTAGTGGGGGCACGACTTTGGAGTNCGGCTACACCTTCGCTCAGCATGACGGGCTGGGGCCTCGGCAGCACGGGCTGAATGCTACGGTTACTTATGGGCGGCTTAAACGTAGTGGTGCCACGACTTTGGAGTCGTGGCACCACTCGCCGGGTCGGGCCGAGTGCGTAGTAAGATTTAGAGGGCACTAAAAAGTTACTACAAGCCAGCGCGGCTCGACCGTGTAGTAAAAATCTGCCCCCCTCGAAATCTTACTACAAGGTTTCGCGGCTGGAACGTGTAGTAAGAATTTGACCACCTCTAAATCTTACTACAAGGCATCAACTGCGTGTATCTTGGAAGCAGCAACGCCGACGATAGGCGGCGGGCTTTTTTCCAGGTAACGACATGAAACACCCAACGAAAGCGCCCGACGCGGCTGCTCGGGGATTGGCACCGGCCATCCGGGCATATTGGGGCCTGAGCCAAGCGGAACTGGGGCGCCTCCTGGGCCTGTGTCAGCAGCACGTAGCCCAGGCCGAAACCGACGCCCGCCCCCTGCCGCCCGACGCCTACTACCGCCTGCGGACGCTGGCGCGGCTGCTGCCGGCGCCCGGCGCGCCCGAGCCCGCGCCGCCGGCCCTCGACCCCGCGCCCCTGCTGGCGCGCCGCGCCGCCTGCCTCGACCAGGCGCGGCGCCTGCGTTACCGCCTCGGCCACGAGCTGCCGGGGCGGGCGGCCCCGGCCACGCGCCTGCTGGCCCAGGCCGCCGAGCTGCCCGCCGCGCTGGCGGCCACCGAGGCCGACGCGCCCCTGCCCGAGCGCCGCCGCGCCGACCAGCAGATTGAGCTGCGGCTGCTGCACAACGCGGCCCTCACCGAGCTGGAAACCCGCAGCGGCCCTGGCCCGGTGGCGCTGCTGCGCGCCCGCCTGGCCGGGCTGGAGGCCGAGGCCGCCGCGCTGGGTCAGGTGCTGGGCGAGGCCCTGGGAGAAGTGCCGAACGAGGTGCTGCCCCTGCCAGAGCCTGAGGCCTTTGCATAATACCCGCCGATAACTATATTCAGGCGTTCTGTTTTACGTGACCGTATCCGCTACCTCGTCGATTACCCCCCTGGAGCTTTAGCCAGGGTCGTGCAGGGGAGCCACCCGTTCAGCAATCTGCCTTCAGCCGGGGTACCCGGCGGGGCCAGCGCGACACCGGCCGCCGGATGGAACACGCAACCGTGGTTTCACCCTCATTCCCCAACTCTCTCCATGTCCTACACCCTCAACCAACTCACCAAGGCCGACTCCGACCAGGTCATCACGGCCCTGGGTTTGCGCCGCACCGAGGCGGCCAACCGCATGTCCAACCTGGCCTTCCGCCTGGAAACCTTCGGCAACCCCGAAGCCCGCGCCGCCGAAGTAGCGCGCCTGACCAACCGCATCAACAACGCCCAGGCCGAGCTGGCCACCATGCCCGACGGCCGGCCCCGCCGCGACCTGGAAGACGAGCTCGGCACCAACACCCGCAAACGCAACCAGCTGCTCAACCAGTCGGAAAAGCAGGGCCCCGACGACCGCGTGCTGCTGGAGTTTGAGTTGGCCCTGGCCACCCAGACCCACGCCGAGCTCCTGGCCCTGATTCCGCAGGTGCAAACCCACCGCGACAGCCTGCCCGCCTAAGCCCGCCCGGCTCCCCCACCCCTGGCTTAAATGCAAAGCGCCCCACCTAATCAGGTGGGGCGCTTTTTCGTGTAGCGCGTAGCAGCACTCCGTAGCGCGACGTAGCGCGAACTTTGTAGTTCGCGTGCCCCGCGCCGTTGGGTCGTTCTGGCACGCGAACTACATAGTTCGCGCTACTGGCGCGCTATGGCGCGCTGCGGCCCGGCCAGTTACGCCGCATTGATAAATGGTAACTGATCAATGATCAATGTCGCGGCGGTTGGCTTTCTTCTCGCCGTGTTTCTTTTTGGTTTCGAGGCGCTTGCGCACGGCGCTTTTGCTGGGCTTGGTGGGCTTGCGGGCCTTGGGGCGGTGCAGGGCCTTGGCCAGCGCTTCGTGCAGCTTGCGCAGGGCAATGTCCTTGTTGCGCAGCTGGCTGCGGTCTTCCTGGGCCGTGACGACCAGCAGCCCCTCGGCGGTGAGCTGCGGGGCCAGCTTTTCCAGGATGCGCTGCTTCTGCTCATCGCTCAGCAGCAGGGAGTGGGCCACGTCGAAGCGCAGCTCTACCCGGGACTCCACCTTGTTCACGTTCTGCCCGCCCGGCCCGCTGCTGCGGCTGGTTTGCACCTGGAGTTCAGACCAAAAAGCGTCGGGGGGAGGCAGCATGGGGATTAGGGTAGTTGGGATGGAGATGCCGGGGCAAAGCAGGCATACGTACCCGCGCCGATTTGGCTCCGGGGCCGAAACTACCCAATTCATCATTGCGCCGATTTCCTACTTCCCAGGAAGCTGTTTAGGACGGGTCCTTCTAGTTGCTACTTCAACCGATCCACCTCCCCCCGCCGCTGCAACCTTGGCCGCGTCTCCGGTTCCTATCCTGCGGCCGAAAGCCTACTTTCGCCTTCCTTCTCTCCTACTCTTTTACAATGAACCACACCTTTACTTTTTTGCGGGGCAAGGCCCTGCTGCTCGGCCTGGGGCTGACGGCCGTGCTGGCCGGCTGCCAGTCGGGCGGCAAGGGCGGCGCGCAGCCGGATTTGCTGCGGGCCAACCTCGACACCACCGTGCACCCCGGCAACGACTTTTTCACCTACGCCAACGGCGGCTGGCTGAAAAAGCACCCCATCCCGGCCTCCGAAAGCTCCTGGAGCATCGGCAAGGAAGTGCAGAACGAGGTGTACGCCCGCCTGCGCGCCATCAACGAGGAAGCGGCCAAGGCCAATGCCGCCCAGGGCTCGAACCAGCAGAAAATCGGCGACTTCTGGGCCACGGGCATGGACTCGGCCCGCATCAACCAGCAGGGCATCACGCCCCTGAAGGCTGAACTGGACCGCATCGGGGCCATGCGCACGGCCCAGGACGTGCAGGACGCGGTGGCCCGCCTCAAGCCCCTGGGCGTGAACGCGCTGCTGGGACTCTACGTGGGCCAGGACGCCAAGAACAGCGAGAAGATGGCCCTGCAGTTCTACCAGGCCGGCCTGGGTTTGCCCAACCGCGACTACTACTTCAACCAGGACAAGCGCACGGCCGGCATCCGCCAGGAGTACGGCCGGCACGTAGCCCGCATGTTTGAGCTGATGGGCCAGGACGCGGCCACCGCCCAGCAAAACAGCGCCCGCGTGCTGAAGCTGGAAACGGCGCTGGCCAAGTCGAGCCGCAAGCTGGAAGACTTGCGCGACCCCTACGCCAACTACCACAAGATGAGCGTGGCCGAGTTGGGCCGCCTCACCCCGGGCATCGACTGGAAAAGCTGGCTAGGCAAGATGGAGCTGGCCAAGGCCGATACCGTCATCGTGGGCCAGCCCGAGTACTACCGCACCGCCGGGCAGCTGCTCAAAACGACCCCCATCGACGACTGGAAGGCCTACCTGCAGTGGCACCTGGTAAACACCTTCGCCACCGAGCTGAGCAAGCCCCTCGACGACGAGCACTTCCGCTTCTACGGCACGGTGCTGCAGGGCCAGAAAGAGCAGCGCGCCCGCTGGAAGCGCGTGCTCGACAACGAGGAAGACGCCATGGGCGAGATGCTGGGCCAGCTCTTCGTGCAGGAGTACTTCAAGCCCGCCACCAAGCAGCGCTACGAGAAGATGGTGCAGAACGTGGTAGCCTCGTTCCGCGAGCATATTCAGGCCCTCGACTGGATGAGCGACTCCACCAAGCAGAAGGCCCTGGCCAAGCTCAACAAAATCACGCCCAAGGTGGGCTACCCCGACAAGTGGAAAGACTACTCCTCGCTCACCATCGGCCGCGACTCCTACGCCCAGAACGTGATGCGCGCCAACCAGTGGCTGTACCGCTACAACATTGGCAAGCTGGGTAAGCCGGTGGACCGCACCGAGTGGGAGATGAGCCCGCAGACCTACAACGCCTACTACAACCCCTCCAACAACGAGATTGTGCTGCCGGCGGCCATCTTCGCCATTCCCGGCCTGCGCGACGAAGACGCCGACGACGCCATCGTGTACGGCTACGGCGGGGCCAGCACCATCGGCCACGAGCTCACCCACGGCTTCGACGACGAGGGCAGCCAGTTCGACGAGAAGGGCAACCTGCGCAACTGGTGGACCAAGCAGGACCGGGCTGCCTTCAAGCAGCGCGTAAACCAGATCGTGCGCCAGTTCGACGGCTACACCGTGCTCGACTCCATGCACATCAACGGCAAGGCCACGGCCGGCGAAAACATTGCCGACCTGGGCGGCATCGTCATTGCCTACGACGCCTTTAAAAAAACCGAGCAGTTCAAGAAGAACGAGAAAATCGGCGGCCTCACCCCCTCGCAGCGCTACTTCCTGGGCTACGCCCTGGGCTGGCAAAGCCACCAGCGCGACGAAGTACTGGCCCAGCGCATCCTCACCGACGTGCACTCCCCGGCCAAGTACCGCGTAAACGGCCCCATGGCCGACGTGCCGGCCTTCTACGAGGCCTTCGGCGTTCGGCCCAACCACGCCCTCTACCGCCCCGACTCCACCCGCGTAACCATCTGGTAAGTCTGGCGCCGCAATCAGTTGACTCAAGGCCCGACCGCACTCGTTGTGGTCGGGCCTTGTAATTGCTGGGCTGCTGGGCACGCCCGGAGGTGGGGCCGGCTACCGCAAAGGCGCTCTGATACCTGCCGGGCCATCCATCGATTCTAGGCAGCCCGCGAGGTCTGAAACTTCTGCAGGCTGCTCAGGGCGCTGGCCTGCACTTTCTTTTGCAGCCAGGGCGTCCAGCCCAGCAGCCAGCCCACCGGCCCCAGCGCCTGCCGCGACCAGCGCCAGAAGCTGAACTCGTCGTGGTGGGTGCGGATGAGCCCGTCCTGGAACGTGAAGTGCGCCCGGATGTGGTTGTGCACCGGCCGCCCGGTTTGGGCGAAGGTGTAGCGCGCGTCCCAGGTGGCGCGGCCCTGCTGCTCGTCGGCGTGGATGTCGTTGAAGGTCAGGCGCAGATCCTTGCCCCGCTCGCAGAGCATGCGCCACATCAGCCCGATCTGCCGGCCCTGCAGCTGAAAGGCGGCGTCCTCGAACGTGGCCTCGGGGTGGTAGCAGGCGGCCATGCCGGCGTGGTCGCGGCGCTGAAAGGCCTGGTAAAAGCGGTGCAGCAGTTCTTCGTTGGGCGTCATGGTGTGGGAGCGGGCAGGGCAGGAAGTGGGCCTAAAGCTGGCGAAAAAACCCGCCTTTCGACTTACCTTCCTTTCAGCCGCGGCCGCGAAGCTTTCTTTTTTGAACGGCGCCGCGCCCCGGGCAACGCTTGCCCCCGCCGCTGCATCTGAGCGATATGTCCCACTTCCACTTGCTTGCTGCCATGAACAAACTTTCCTACCTCGCCCTCGGTGCCGCGCTGCTGACCACGCTGCCCGCCTTCCACCCGGCCGCCGCCACCCCGGCTGCAGCCGTAGCTCCCGCCGAAGACCCGCGCCGCGAGGTGCGCCCGGTCGCCGATTTCTCGGAAGTGTCGCTGGCTTCGTCGGTGGAGGTGGAAGTGCGCCAGGGCAGCACGCAGCGGGTCGAGGTAATTGGCGCCGCTGCCGACCTGGCCCGCCTGGAAACCACCGTAACGAACGGCCGCCTGCGCATCGGCACCAAGGAGCAGAAGGGATTCAGCTGGAAGGATTTCAGCGGCAAGGTGAAGGTGCTGGTAACCGCGCCGCAGGTGAAGCTGCTGGCCGTGAGCGGCTCGGGCGTGTTGCGGGCGCCCGAGGCCCTGCGCACCAACGCCCTGCGGCTGAGCGTCAGCGGCTCGGGCCGGCTGCAGGCGCCGGTGCAGGCCCAGGGCGCCGTCGAGGCCAGCGTGTCGGGCTCGGGCTCCATCGACGTGAGCGGCAGCGCCCCCAGCCTGAGCGTGGCCATCAGCGGCTCGGGCCGGGTGCAGGCCGCCGAGCTGCGGGTAGAAGCCGCCACGGCCCGGCTCAGCGGCTCGGGCAGCTGCCGCCTGCAGGCCCGTCAGACCCTCGACGCCCACATCTCCGGCTCGGGCAGCGTGCAGTACACCGGCCAGCCCCGCATCACCAAGCACATCAGCGGCAGCGGCCGCGTGGTCGGCAGCTAAGCCCCAACCCACTCCCAAGCCAGCCGCCCCGCTCGTTCCGTTACCGGAGCGGGCGGGGCGGCTGGTTACTGCAGGGCGACGGTGGTTATTCAATCACGAGGCGCTGGGTGCTGCGGCCGGCGGGCGAGGTCAGCCGCAGCAGGTACACGCCCTTGCTCAGGCCCGGCACTTCCACCACCTGCTCGCGGGCATTCACCGGCACCACGGCTTCGTGCACGCGGCGGCCGCGCAGGTCGAGCAGCTCCAGCCCGGTGCCCGCCTCGGCCGGCTCGGCCAGCCGCAGCACAAAGCGGCCCTGGCTGGGGTTGGGGTGCACCGTGGCGGCGGGGCCGCGGCCCGGCGTGCGGGGCATCAGCACCGCTACCGGCGCGCTGGTCGTGGTAGTGCCGTCGAAGTCGACCTGGCGCAGGCGGTAGTAGGCTATTCCGGGTAGGGGCTGGGCGTCGAGGTGCTGGTAGCGGCGCGGCTCAGCGGCGTCGCCGGCGCCAGGCAGGCGCGCCAGGGCCAGGTAGCTGCGCCCGTCGGCCGAGCGCTCCACCTCGAAGTAGCGGTTGTTGCGCTCCTGGGCCGTTTCCCAGCTCACGTCCACCGCTGCCCCCTTGGGCCGGGCCTCGAAGCGCGTGAGCGACACCGGCAGCGGGCGGGCGGGCTGCTGCACGGTGCAGAACGAGGTAGTGGCTACCAGCTGCCGGGCGATGCCCGCGCTGCGGTTGCTCCACTCCAGCTGCAGCACGTTGCCGCCCACGTACTCGCCGTAGTGAATCAGGATGTTGTGCAGGCCGGCCGTGAGCACCACGCTGTCGGCAATGGTGATGGGCGGGTGCCCGTTGCCGTTGCGGATCAGCGCCGCGTTGGTTTCGGGCACCGAGGCCAGCGCGGCGTTGTCAACCCACAGGTAGGAGGCGTCGTCCGAGGTCAGGTAGAAGGTGTAGCGCCCGGGGGTGGCCACGTAGATGCTGCCGCGGAACCGGGCGCTGAACCGGTCGGGGTTGCTCTCGTCGCCCTGCGCGGGCGGCACAATGGCGCCCCAGTCGGCCGCGGTCAGGAAGTTGATGCGGCTTTCCACCCGCCGGATCAGGGGTGTGTTGTTCTTGAAGTAGGCCTGCCGGTCGGCCTCATCGTCGAAGTAGCCCGCGTAGTACTCCCCGTACAGCCCCGAGGTAGCCGGCTGGCCCTCGGGGTTGGCGCCGGCGCAGCTGGGCGGCGGCGGCGGCGTCACCACGAAGGTGAAGGCCGCCCGAAACAGGCCGGCACCCTCGGGGTTGGTCACCAGCAGGTCGATGGGGTAGCTGCCCTGGGCGAGGGTGGCATCGGCGGTCAGCACCCCGGTGCTGGCGTTCAAACTCAGCCCGGCGGGCAGCCCGGCCGGGTCGGCCGGCACGAAGGCCACAATGGGCGGGTGGCCGTTGTCATTCACGGTGGGCACCGGCGACGAGGACGTGCTGCCCTGCACCATCGAGCGCGAGGCCGGGGCGTAGCTCAGGGCCAGGGGCGGGAAGCGCAGGGGCTGCACCACCGAGCACAGCGCCTGCTGCGGCACAACCTGGCGGGCAATACCGGCGGCGGCGCTGCTCCACTCCAGCGTCAGCACGTTGCCGCCGCCGCTTTCGCCGTAGTGAATCAGCACGTTGTGCAGACCCGGGGTCAGGTACACCGTAGCCTGTTCGGTTTCGGGGCCGTGGAAGCCGCCGTTGCGAATGAGGGCCGCGCTGAGCTGGGCCGGCGCGGCCCGTGCTGCGTTGTCGAGCCACATAAACGAGCCGTCGTCCGAGGTCAGGTAGAAGGTGTAGAACCCGGCCACTGGCGCCAGAATGCTGCCCCGCAGCTGGGCGCTGAACTCATCGGGGTTGGTGGGCGTGCCGGTAGCCGGGGGCGTGATGTTGCCCCAGCTGTTGTTGGCCGTGAAGTTGACGGTGCTCTGCACCCGTTGCAGGGCGGGGGTATTGGCGGTGAAGTAGGCGGGGTCATCGGCAAAGTAGCCGGCAAAGACTTCGAGGTAAAGGCCCGCGCGGGCGCCGTTGCCACCGGGGTCGGTGCCGGCGCAGCCCGAGGGCGGGGGCGGCAGAATATCGAAGCTGAACGCGTTGGCGAAGGTGCTGCTGCCATCGGCGTTGGTTACCGTCACGCTCACCGGGTACACGCCGGTGGGCACCGAAGCATTGGCCGTGAGTACCCCGGTAGCGGCATTGATGCTGATGCCCGGCGGCAGCAGGGCGGCGTTGGCAATAGCGAAGCCCGTCACGGGCAGTCCTCCGTCGTTGACCAGCGGCACCGCCGAGCTGACGGCCGTGCCGCTGGGTGTTTCGGCGGTGGCCGGCACATAGCTGATGGACTGGGGCAGCTGCTTGGTGAGCAGCACCCGCGTGCACAGCACCGAGCTGGGCACGGGGGCCCGCACGATGCCGGCATCGGCACTGGCCCACTCCCACACCACGGTGTTGCCGTAGAGGTTTTCGCCGAAGTGAATGAGCACGTTGTGCAGGCCGGCCGTGAGCGTGCGCGTTACCTGCCGGGTGATGGCGCCGTGGGCCCCGCCGTTGTCGATGGCCGCGCGGCTGCTTTGGGCGGGCAAATCCAGGGCGTCGTCGTCGAGCCAGAGGTAGGAAGCGTCGTCGGAGGTGAGGTAGAAGGTGTAGGCGCCGGTTACCGGAATCAGGATGCTGCCGCGCCACCGGGCGCTGTACTCGTCGGGGTTGCTGAGGTTGTTGCTGGCCGGCGGCACGATGTTGCCCCAGCCGTCGTCGGTGGCGAAGTTGACCTGCGCGTCGACGCGGGCCAGGGGCGCAGGACCGGCGGTGAAGAAGCTGTGGTCGTCGTTGAAGTAGCCCGAGTAGTATTCGGCGTACAAACCGTTGGTGGCCGGGTTGCCCCCGGGGTCGGTGCCGGTGCAGCCCGCAGGCTGGGCAATGGTGGGGTTGCTGGCGGCCCAACCAAGCAGCAGCAACACCCAGCCAAGCGGCCGGAACGCTGAGCAGAACTTCTTCATATCCATGCTGCTTAAAAAGTGGAAAAGCGGTGTGGCAGGCACTAATAAATATACGCTTCCAAGATAATTTTGCAAGATATTTATATACTTATTTCTACAAAAGTGATTTTTAGCGTAGAAATGTCCTGTTCTCCTACCCAGCTTAGTCGCACTTACCGCCCGGCCCACAGTCAATAAAAACGCGGCTGCGGGGCCTCAGCAGCCATTTTGATCGGCCAGAAATACTTACTTGCAGGCTCGGAGCCGCCGGTGGCTTCGCGCCCGTTCCCTTCGCCCTCGATGGCGCACGACTCTGCCCGCCTGCCCACCTGCCCCAACTGCGGCTACGACTTCCGCGCCAACCCGGGTCCCGACGCCTACTGCCCCAGCTGCGGGCAGCAGAATCACCCGCTCGATTTGTCGGTGGCGCACTTCGTGGAGGAAACCCTGGAGGGGCTGTTTCACTTCGACGGCAAGTTTTTCCGCACGCTGCGGCTGCTGTTTTTGCCCGGCCGCCTCACGCGCCACTTCAACGAGGGCCGCCGCATGCCCTTCGTGCCGCCCATCCGGCTGTACGTGTTCACCAGCTTCGTGCTGTTTCTGCTGCTCTCGCTGAGCGCGGGCCACGACCGGCGCCGCTTCGCCGAAGCCATCGTCAGCGACGGCACGGCCGCGGGCGCGGTAGCCGACTCCATTCGTCTCAACACCGGGGCCGAAGCCCAGGTGGCCGATTCGCTAGCCCGCCGTTTGGCGCAACGCCGCCGGGTGGAGTTGAACTCGGCCGTGGACGGTTTTACCTGGAGCGAAGCCGACGTAGCCAGCTACGAACAGGACCCGACTGACGCCCGCATCGACTCGCTGCTGCGCAGCAAGGGCACCACGCCCTCCAGCACCACGCGGTTCATGTTTCGCCAGTACGCCCGCTTCCAGGCCGCCACCGTCGACGAAGTGCGCCAGCGCTTTCTCAAGAGCCTGTCGGTGACGCTGTTTTTCCTGATGCCGGTGTTTGCGCTGCTGCTCAAGCTGCTGTACGTGCGGCAGCGGCGCTACTACCTGAGCCACCTCATCTTCTCGCTGCACCTGCACAGCTTTTTCCTGATCCTGTTCATGCTGAACATGATCTGGACCTGGCTGCTGCACAACGACTGGTTTGTGCAGGTGCTGATCTGGGGGCCACCCATCTACCTGCTGCTGGCCTTGCGCCACGTGTACGGGCAGAGCTGGCGCAAATCGGCCGCCAAGTCGCTGCTGCTGATCGTGAGCTACGCCCTGGTGCTGTTCGTGGGCCTGATCAGCATGGTGCTGCTGGGTGCGGCGCTGCTTTAGCGGCTAGAAGATGCGGTCGAGCAGGCGGGGCTGGCTTTCGGGCTGGGCCGACTTGCGGCTTTTCTTGCGGGCTTTGTCCTTGCCACCAAACAGGCCGTCGAAGACCGACTCCTTTTTCTTTTCCTTGATGAGCACGTAGCGCACCGAGAAGGCCGTGGGAAAGCGGAACCAGTCGTCGCCGTTCAGCTCGTAGGTCGGCTTGAAGTCGAAGCTGAGCACGATGGGAATGAAGGCCACCTTGTACTCGGCGCCCACCAGCGCGTCGAAGCCACCCACGGTGCCGTAGTCCTTGTGGCGGCCGAGATGCCCGCCGGCGCCAAAGTAGTAGTTGAGGCTGGGCCCCAGAATAGGAAAGTGCCGCTCGGCCAGCACGGTGCCCGTCACTTCCCGCTCCCGCAGCAGCCCCAGGCCCTCAATGGTGACCTTTTCCCCCACCTTCTGCTGAATGGTGAGCCCGTAGTTGTTGCTGCCCAGGCGGGTGCCGATGGCCGTGCGGTATTTCTGGGCGGCGGCGGGTTGGGCCAGCAGCAATGTAGCGGCGGCCAGCGTCAGCCGAAGGAAAGAAGCTCTATTCATAGGTAGCGACAAAGGTAGCGCCGCCGCGAGCCGGCCGGGCAGCTTGGGCGGAGCAAGGATTACGGCGGCGCGGTGCCAAATATTATTCCACTTTCAGCAGGGGCACCGTGCCGCCGCGGCCGGCGGCTTCCCAGCGCAGGGCGTACCAGCCGGCTTTCAGGCCCGCGGGCAGCGAAAATGTCAGCAAACTGAGCCCGGTTTGCTGCACGGCCAGCCGCTGCCCCCCGTGGTAGCGGCCCAGCGCGTCATACACCCGCACGATCAGGTCGCCGGTCGCCGGGGCCTGGTATTCCAGCTGCACCTCGCGGCCCGCCACGGGGTTGGGGTACACGGCGAAGTCCACGGCCGCAGCGCCGGCCCGCACCGCCACCGGCGCGGCCGGCAGCCGGGTGCCGTCGGTTAGCTCCACCAGCAGGCGGTAGTAGCTCAGGCCCGGCAGCGGCTGCGCGTCGTTGCTGCCGTAGCCGGCCTGCCCGCCGGGGGCCGCGGCCCGCACCGAGGCCAGCGTCTGCCAGCTGCGGGCGTCGGCACTGCGCTCGACCACGAAGGCCTGCACGTTGCACTCGTCGCGGGTTTCCCAGCTCAGGGCTACTCCCCCGGCATCCACCCGGGCCAGTAGCTGACCGTTGAGCGGGGCGGGCAGCATGGGCCCGGGGCCGCAGGCATCGGGCACTAGGCTGCGGGTGAGCAGCACGGTGCGGCCGCCGGCCACGTCGCTGGCCGGGTCGAGCTGGCGCTGGGTCTGGCCGCGGCCAATGGCGTAGTGCAGCACTGCCCCGGGCCGGATGACGTGGCTGAGCTGCTGGGCGTGGCCCAACTCGTGCACCGTCACCGACTCGAAGTCGTACTGCTGGGCGGCGGCCGGTGCGGGGCCAAACTGCCAGTCCACGTCGGGGGCAAACTGCATGTCGATTTCGCGGACGCGGAAAACCACCTCCCCGGCCGGGTTGAAGCAGCCCAGGTAGTTGGTGGTAGCCCGCCCCAGCACGTTGGCGGGCAGCTCGCCGCTCTGGCTGAATTCCACCGAGTTCACGTCGTCGACGCCGGTGCCGCGGCCGGGACGCACCGGGCCCACTTCCCAGTTGATGCCCGTGTGGCAGCGCCACTGCGCCAAGGCGCGCTCGAAGGCCTGCCGGGCGCCGGTGTTCTGGGCAAAGTCAGGGGAATAGCGGAAGGAATAGCCGCCCCGGCCGTTTTGGTTGAAGTGGTCGGTGGGCACCACCTGCAGGGTACCGGTTTCGCGAATGTTGGTTTGGGCCGACAGGATGGTTACCGGCACCGCGCTGGTGGCCACTTCCTGCGCCGCCGTCAGCACCCGCACCGGGCCCGAGCCGGCCGGCGGGTTAATGACTACCTCCTGCCCGTTGCGTAGGGCCGTGGTGACCGTAAATGAAGGTACCCGCACCCGAATCTGGGTATCGGACCAGGCCAGGATGTCGGCGCGCAGCGCAGGGGTGTAGGAGTTGCCGCCGTCGTCGGCATTGCGGAAGGCCACCTGCCCGGGCGCGGCCCCGAAGCCAAGACCGCTGATGGTGAGCACCTCGCCGGTGCCGGCGCGCAGCGTAAGCGGGCTCAGGCTGGTAATCAACGCGGCGTTGACGTCGCGGCCGGCTTCGGCGTGGCGGGCCTGGGCGGCCAGCAGCGCGGGATTGGGCGCCAGCACCCGCGCCGGCTGGCTCAGACCGGGCAGCAGCTGCCGGTATAGCTCGGCGTCAATCTGCGGATAGCGGCGGAAGGGCTCGGCGGCGCTCAGCTCCACCAAATCGTAGCGCACGAAGCCCTGCTGGCTGGCGTATACCTCCCAGGCGCCGGCGGCCGTTCCGCTCAGTCGGCTCGGGGTCAGAAACAGCAGGCCCTGCTCGCCGCGGCGCAGCGCGAGCGTGTTGGTGAGCACCTGCAGCTCGTTGCCCACCTGCCCGCCTTCGGTCAGCACCGTCAGCTCGCGGGCGCCGGCCGGCAGGGTGCCCTTCAGCAGCCGGAACACGCGCACGGTGTGGGCCGTGTAGATGCGCCGCCGCGGCGCGTCCCAGAAGCTGCGCTGTTCCAGCACCTCGCCTTCGACTACCAGCGTCGCCCGTTGGGCGCGCGCGGCCGGGTCGAGTGGGCGCAGCAGGCAGCGGGTGGCCTCGGCGGCCGGGGCTTGGGCCGCGGCTACGGCCGAAGTCAGCAGGCCGGCAAAAAGCAGGCGCAGGGCCCGGAAAGTAACGCAAGACAGCATGGAAGCAGGGCTGAAACCGCCCCAACATACGCAGCCCAGGGCCAGTCGGTGCGCCCGGCCGCCGGATACTTGCGCGGCCGGCGACGGTTAGAACAGTTTGCCCTGTACGGGCTGCACCACCAGCTTGGGCAGAAACAGCTCGCGGCCGGTGAGCTTGCCCAGGCGCAGCAGGAAATGCTGGGCCCAGAGCGGGGCATCGTTCACGTCGCGCTGGTGGATGAAGAAGTAGACCGCCTGCAAACCCTGGCTCAGCCACTCGGCCAGGCGCTCGGCCCAGGCGTCGGCGCGCAGGTAGTCGGTGCGGTGCAGGGCGTGGCCGTTGAAGCGCACGAAGGCCGTGGGCGTGGTCAGGCGCTGGTGCAGCACGTCGCGGCGGCCGGCCACGTCGCTGATAACCCAGGTTTTGCCCAGGGCTTCGAGCAGCGCGCCGGTCTCGGCCAGCAGGCCGCGGTCGTGGTACCAGGCGGGGTGGCGCAGCTCCACGGCCAGGGGCAGGTGGGCGGGCCAGTCGAGCAGGTAGCGCTCCAGCCGCGACAGCTGCTGCGGGGCGAAGGTGGGCGGCAGCTGCAGAAAGGCCGTGCCCAGCCGCGGCCCGAGGGCTTCGAGGGCGCGGCAGAAGCTGTTGGTCAAATCTTCGGCGCGGAACAGCTCCCGGTCGTGGCTGATGGCCTGGGGCAGCTTGGGGCAGAAGCGAAAGTGCTCGGGCGTGGCGGCCAGCCAGCGGCGCACGGTTTCGGCATCGGGCACGCGGTAGTGGGTCACGTTTACTTCCAGGCTGTTGAACTGCCGGGCGTACCAGGCCAGCTGCTCGGTTTCGCGCAAACCCAGCGGGTACCAGGTGCCCAGCCAGGCGCGGTTGGTCCAGGTAGGACAGCCCACCCAGATGCCGGCCGGCGCAGCCGGGGGCGCCGCGCGCTGCAACAGGGCGGGGGTGTCGGGGTGGTCGGGCGGCAGGGCGAAGTCAACTCCGCGCAGCTCGGGAAGGCGGCCAAAATCCATGCCTCAAACCTACGCAAATCTGCCGCGCCGGCTTTACGCATTATTCCCGACTTGCGCAACCAGCTCTCCGGGAAAAGCTGGTTCTGGAACGGAATTTTTTTTCGACGGCGGATAATCTTATTTCGGTCGAGCTTACCCAACTCTCCTTCCGGAATACAAAATCCTCCTTAAGCAAACACAATCAGCCTTTTCGCCGACCAGTCCAAGTTAGGCTTAATGCAATAATTATTAGAAAAGGATAATTTTATTTCTTTTACCCCGGGCTTGGCTTTGCGCCGGGGCTTTTGTATTTGCCGAAGTCTGATAGCTTTGACTGTTTACCAAAGCAGAGAACGAATGAAGTTAGGACAACGACAGAACCTCTCGGGCTTCCTGATGATGTGGCTGATGGCAGCGCTGCTGCTGGCCGCCCCGCTGCGTACCCTGGCCGACGATGTTCCGGTCGCCACTGCCTCCAAATCAAGTACCCTGCGCGGCCGCGCTTCCTGGTATGGCCGCGAGCATCAAGGCCGCCGCACCAGCAGCGGCGAGCGGTTCGACCGCCACAAGTACACCTGCGCGCATAAAACCCTGCCCTTCGGCACCAAGCTGCGCGTAACCAACACCCGCACCGGCAAAGCCGTGGTCGTGCGGGTTTCCGACCGCGGCCCCTTCCGCCACCAGCGCATTCTCGATCTGTCGGAGGTGGCGGCCCGCCCGCTCGACATCGTGCGCCTGGGCGCCGTGAACGTGGTAGCTGAGGTGATGCCCGACGACACCCCGCTGGGCCCCGTGGCTGGTGAGGTAGCCGTGGCCGACCTGGCCGAGGCCGAAGTGCCCGCCGCCGTGCTCGAAGCCAGCGTGGACCCCGCTGCTACGCCCGACCCCGCCCCCACCTTCGTGGTGCAGGCCGGCACCTTCGGCGACGCCGCCAACGCCCAGGCCCTGCAGCAGCGCATTGCCGCCCTCGACCAAGGCCTGCCCGTAGCCGTGAAGCCGGCCACCACGCCCGAAGGCCGCGCTGTGAGCCGCGTGGTGGTAGGCCAGGGCCTCGACCGCTCCGCCGCCGAGCAGCTGCGCCGCCGCCTGCAGCAGCGAGGCATCAGCGGCCTGGTCCGCCAGGCCGAGAACCTGTAGCACCAGCCTCCTCAGCTCAAGCCGCGCCCCGACCTGTCGCCAGGTCGGGGCGCGGCGTTTTCGGGCGGGCCCAGCCCGGCAACCGGCGGCGGGAAGTTGCCGGGGCCGAAAACTTAGCCCATCTTACCAGCCTTACCGCTTTGCTATGAGATGGATCAAGGCTGCGCTGGGTTTGCTGCTCACCGCCACGCTGGTTTGGGTGCTCAATACCTCGCACGGGCAGGTGCCGGCCTTCGGCAAGTTTCTGAGTCCGTTTGAGGGCTTCTGGCGCAACGCCGAGGCCGAGGGCGACTTTGCCCTGACGCAGACGCTGACCTTGCCCGGCCTGCAGCAGCCCGTGACGGTGCGCTTCGACGACAAGCGCGTGCCTCACGTCTTTGCCCAGAACGACCACGACCTGTACTTTGCCCAGGGCTACCTTACGGCCCGCGACCGGCTCTGGCAGATGGAGTTTCAGACCCACGTGGCGGCCGGGCGGCTGTCGGAAATCGTGGGGGAAAGCCGGCTGGAAACCGACCGGTTTTTCCGCCGCATGGGCATGGTGCACGGCGCGCAACGCTCCCTGGCGGTGATGATGGCCCACCCCACCACCCGCACGGTCCTTGAAGCTTACTCGGCCGGGGTCAACGCCTATATAGCGGGCCTTAGTCCGCGCGAGCTGCCCTTCGAGTACAAGCTGCTGAACTACCGGCCCGAGCCCTGGCAGCCACTGAAGTGCGCCTTGCTGCTCAAGCTCATGGCCTGGGACCTCAGCGGCCGCTCCGACGATTTGCGCCTCTCCAATGCCCTGGCCACCTACGGCCCGGCCGTGGTCAACGACCTGTTTCCCGACTATCCCCGCCGCGAAGACCCCATTGTGCCCGTGGGTACCCCGCTGGACTTCACGCCTAAGCCGGTTCCGGCGGCGCCCGCCGCGTTCCGGGCGGCTCCCTCCAGCCGCGTGCCGCAACGTGAGCCCGACCCTGAGCTGGGCTCCAACAACTGGGCCGTGAGCGGCGCCAAATCGGCCACCGGCTTTCCGCTGCTGGCCAACGACCCGCACCTGCAACTGAATCTGCCCAGCATCTGGTATCAGGTGCAGCTCACGGCGCCGGGCGTGAACGTGTACGGCGTGACCATTCCGGGCGCGCCCACGGTCATCATCGGCTTCAACCAGCAGGCGGCCTGGGGCGTGACCAACGTCGGCGGCGACGTGCTCGACTGGTACCAGATCAAGTTCCAGGACTCGCGCAAGCGCGCGTACTGGCACGACGGCCGCTGGAAGCCGGTGCGCCGGGTGGTGGAGCATATAAAGGTGCGCGGCTTGCCCGAGCGCGTGGATACCGTGCTCTACACCCACCACGGCCCGGTGGTGTACGACGAGGATGAAACGCCCTTCCTGGATCAGACGCCCATCCGCCACGCCCTGCGCTGGACGGCCCACGACCCGGCCAACGAGGTACTCACCTTTTACCGCCTCAACCGGGCGCAGAGCTACCCGGACTACACCGCGGCGCTGGCCTCGTACGGCTCGCCGGCCCAGAACTTCATCTTCGCCAACAACCAGCAGGACATTGCCATCTGGCCCAACGGCCGCTTCCCGCTGAAGTGGCGGAGCCAGGGCAAGTTTATCCTCGACGGCACCGACCCGGCCTACGACTGGCAGGGCTGGATTCCGGCGGCCCAGAACCCCCACGTGAAAAACCCGCCCCGGGGCTTCGTCTCGTCGGCCAACCAGTTTTCGGCCGGGCCCGACTACCCCTATTATGTGGGCTGGAACTTTGGCTCCTACGAGCGCGGGCACCGCATCAACCAGCGGCTGGCGCGCATGACGCGGGCGACGGTAGACAGCCTGCGTCGGCTGCAGAACGACAACCTGAACCTGAACGCCCAGCTGATGCTGCCGCGGCTGCTGAGCCTGGTGCAGCCGGCCGCCTTGACGGCCAATCAGCGCCGTGCCTACGACGAGCTGCGCCGCTGGAACTACTACTACGACGCCGCGGCCATTGGCCCCAGTTTGTTTGAGCTCTGGTACGGCAACCTGGTGAAGCGCCTCTGGGACGACGACTTCGGCCCCCAGGCCGGTCCGGCCATGCGCTACCCGCCCCGCGACCGAACCAACACCCTGCTGCTGGAGGAGCCCGCCTCGCCCTGGATAGACGACCGCCGCACCCCGGCCAGGGAAACCCTGGAGCAGCTGGCGCAGACTTCGCTGCAGTGGGCCGCCGATTCGTTGCAGCGCAAGTTTGGGCCGCTGGGGCCGCGCTGGCGCTGGGCCAACCAGAAAAGCACCGACATCCTGCATCTGGCCCAGCTGCCCGGCTTCGGCCACCTCGACCTCGACTGCGGCGGCGGGGCCGGTATCGTCAACGCCACCTCCGAGCGCAACGGGCCCTCGTGGCGCATGGTGGTGGCGCTGGGCCCGCAGCCCAGCGCCTACGGCGTGTTTCCGGGCGGGCAAAGCGGCAACCCCGGCTCCCGGCACTACGACGACCTGCTGGAAACCTGGCGGGTGGGTGAGCTCAACGAGCTGGTGTTTCTGCGCACCGCCAGCCAAACTCACCCGCGCGTACCGGCGGCCTGGACGCTGCAGAGCCGCTAGCTCCTTATTAATAAGTCTCCGTATGAAGCTCTTCGTTTCGATTCTGGTGCTGGCCGCGGCCGCGCAGTGGCTGTTGCCCTGGTGGAGCGCGGCCGTAGTGGCCCTGGTGCTGGGGGCGCTGCTGGGCCGTCGCGGCGGCCGCGCCTTTCTGGCGGGCTTTGGCGGCGTGGGCCTCGGCTGGCTGGCGCTGGCGCTCTGGCAGCACACGCGCACCGACGGCGTACTGACTCAGCGCGTGGCTCAGCTGCTGCCGGTGGGAGGCCACGCCTGGGCGCTGCTGCTGCTCACGACCGGGCTGGGCGCCCTGGTAGGCGGCGTGGCCGCTTTGACCGGCTGCTGGCTGCGTCAGGCCCTTCGCCCCGCTCCCCAGCCCGAGCCCGCGACCCAACGCCAACGCGTGGCTTAAGCCGGCGGCACCTTCCGGCGCAGCTACGAAGCGCGCGGCCGACCTCCGGCCGCGCGCTTTGGCTTTACTATCGGCCCGGCGAAAATAAAACTATGTTTTTAGTTGATAAACTAAATTCTTAGTTATACATTGGATTCACTTCCCGCAAGCCATGGAAAACCTACCCGAACTCACCCGCGCCGAGGAGCAAGTCATGCAGGTGATCTGGCGCCGGGGCCCTTCCTTCGTGAAGGAGGTGCTGGCCGAGATGCCCGCCCCGCCCCCAGCCTACAACACCGTCTCCACCATCATCCGCATTCTGGAGCAGAAAGGCTACGTAGGCCACGAGGCCTTCGGCCGCACCCACCGCTACCACGCCCTGGTGGCCCACGACGCGTACCGCCGCTTCTCGCTGGGCAAGCTCTTGGGCGGCTACTTCAACGGCTCGTTCAGCCGGCTCGTGTCCTTTTTTGCCAAGGAGGAAAACCTCGACGCCCGGCAACTCGACGAGCTGCTGCGCCACGCCCAGCAATCCGCAACCGACCCGACCGATGATGACCACGCCCGACTTGCTTAGCTGGCTGCTGCAAAGCACGCTCGGCCTAGGGGCCTGCTGGCTGCTCTACCACCTGGCCCTGCGCCGTGAACCCACGTTTCAGTTCAACCGCGGCCTGCTGCTGCTGGCTCCGCTGCTCACGGCTGCCCTGCCCCTGCTGCCGCTGAACTGGCTTTT
Organism: Hymenobacter sp. B81; assembly: GCF_044628455.1. NCBI lineage: Bacteria > Pseudomonadati > Bacteroidota > Cytophagia > Cytophagales > Hymenobacteraceae > Hymenobacter > Hymenobacter sp. B81. Next base: position 340,920 of record NZ_JBIYZW010000002.1, read on the forward strand.
CCCCGTCGCCCCTGCCGGTTGGGTGCCCGCGCAACTGACGGCTGCCTGGCTGCCCGAACTGCAGGTAAGCACCGCTCAGGCGGAAACCACCCCGACGCTGCCCGTTCTGCTGCTGGTTTACCTACTCGGAGCTATCGTTAGCCTGCTGTGGCAGGCGGCCCGGCTCGGGCAGCTCTGGCGCCAGACGCGCCGCTTGCCCCGGCAGCCCGGCCCGGGCTACATCCTGCGGCTCACCGGTGGCCGGCTACCGGTCAGCTCGTTTGGCCGCCACATTTTCTGGGACGAAACCCTGCCGCTGACGGCCACTGAAGCCGCGCAGATGCTGCGCCACGAGCTCGTGCACGTGCGGCAGGGCCACACGGCCGACCGGCTCTGGCTGAATCTGTGGCAGGCACTGCTGTGGTTCAACCCCTTCGTGCACCTGCACGCCCGGGCCTTGGCCCTCACCCACGAATACCTGGCCGACGCCGCGGCGCATGATGCGGCGCCGCAGGCTTACTCGGCCCTACTGGCCCGGCAGGCGGTGGCCGGGTTGGGCATCCGCCTGCCGCTCGCGCATACCTTTTCCACTTCCCAAACCCTAACCCGCATTGCCATGCTCCATCACCCCAAGCCTGCCCGCCGCTGGAAACAGTGGCTGCTGCTGCCCCTCTTCGGGCTGCTGCTCGGCGCCGCCGCCTGCGACAAAGCCGAGCCCCAGGCCCCGCCGCCCCCACCGCCGGCCCCGGCCCCGGCAGTTCCGGCCCCGCCGCCCGCGCCACCCGCTCCCCCGGCTGAGAAAGTGCATTCCACCGCCGACGTGCTGCCGGAGTACAGCGGTGGGATGTCGAAGCTGGCTACCGACCTGGGCAACCTCATCAAGTACCCCGCCGATGCCAAGGCTGCCGGGCTCGAGGGCAAGGCCTTCGTGGAGTTCGTGGTGGGGACCGACGGCCGCCTGCGCGACATTCAGCTCAAGCAAGGGGTGGATGCCGGGGCGCCCGACCAGGCCGCGGCCGAGGCTATGAACCAGGCCGCCCTGCAAGCCGTGCGGCAGCTGCCCGGCCGCTGGAAGCCGGGCCAGAAAGACGGCCAGCCAGTTGTCGTGTCCTTCGTCCTGCCCATTTCGTTTGCCCTTTAAGCCCCATCGGTAGCCGCTGCGGCCAAGCGAGCAAGGCTGCCGCAGTCCCGCTAAAAGCGGTACCAGCAGGAAAGCTGGTACCGCTTTCTGTTTATCCTGCAGTCGGGGGCGGCCAGCCCGGCAGCCGATCGAACTTGGTTGAAACGCTGTACTCGGGCGCCAGCCAGGCCGCCGGCTTCGGCGGGTGACCATTAGCGAAATAACGCCTGCCGGCGGCCCCATCCGGCCGCCGTTTAAAATATAGTCCTCAGCCGATCAGGCGAAATGCCCTAACTTTACCGGTGTTTACCTGCTTACCAACACCTTCGTAGTGACTCATTTCCCGCGTCTTTCCCGCCTGGCGGCCCCGCTGCTGCCCGTGCTGGGCCTGCTCCTGACCACCACCCTCACTCCCGGCTGCTCCACTCGTTCCGACGCCGAGGCCTCGGCCACTGCTACCGCCGACTCGGCCGAAGCCGCCAAGCCCGTCGTTATCGACACGGTAGCCCTGCAGCGCGAGGCCATGCGCCGCGACTCGCTCAAGGCCGACTCCATCGTGAAGGCCAGCGGGCAGCTGCCGGGCGCCATTCTGCCGGGCAAACGCATCGTGGCGTTCTACGGCAACATCCGGGCGAAGGGCATGGGCATTCTGGGCCGCGAACCGAAGGAGCAGATGCTGGCCAAGTTCCGCCGCGTGCAGAAGGAGTGGCAGGAAGCCGACCCGAGCATTCCGGTGCAGCCCGCCCTGCACAGCGTGACCATTACGGCCCAGGCCGCCGCGGGCAAGGACGGCAAGTACCGCCTGATGAACTCCAAGGCCACCATCGACGAAACCATTCAGTGGGCCAAGGACAACAACTGCATCGTGTTTCTCGACGTGCAGGTGGGCCTCTCCGACCTGGAGCACGAGCTGCACAAGCTGGAGCCCTGGCTGAAAGACCCCATCGTGCACATGGGCATCGACCCGGAGTTTGCCATGCAAACCAAGGGCGTGAAGCCGGGCCGGAAAATCGGCACCTACGACGCCAAGGACGTGAACTACGCCATCAACTTCCTGGCCCGCATCGTGAGCGAAAACAAGCTCCCGCCGAAAATTCTGACCGTGCACCGCTTCACCCAGGGCATGGTGACCAACTACAAGAACATCAAGCTCGACCCGCGCGTGCAGGTGGTGATGCACATGGACGGCTGGGGCAACCCCACCCTGAAAAAGGACTCCTACAAGGCCTACATCCAGAAGGAGCCCGTGCAGTACACCGGTTTCAAGCTTTTCTACGAGTACGACGCCCGTCCCGCCCCGCACCACATCATGACGGCCAAGGAAGTATTGTCGCAGCTCACGCCCAAGCCGCTGTACATTCAGTACCAGTAAGTATTGCGGGCCGGAGGGCCGGAGTTGAAGAGCTATTCTTTGCTGGCACCTCCGCCGCTTGCGAGCAAACCCAAAGCCCCGACCGAACACGGTCGGGGCTTTTGCTATCGGGGCGGGTACAAATGCCTCGCCGGCCCGGCGGAAGGCGCCCGACTACCGCCGGGAGTTTTACCGTGGAGGCCGGCGGTGCTGCCCGGCCGCAGCCCCCAAACCTTGGAAGCGCGCAGGAAAAAGCGCGGCATCCGTCGCGAACAACGTGGATTGAGACCCGGCAGCATTACCTGTCAGGAATTTTCACTCAGCGCAGAAATTCTTGACAAGCCTTGTCAGGATTTTTTCTCTTTTCGCCGAATTCCTGACAAGCCCCGGCCTGACGGGCGCTGTGAGGAATTTTCCGCGGTACGTGGAATTGCTGACACGCTCCCGGCCGGCCCGCTGCGGGCAGAAACCACCTCCGCCGCGACGCGTACACTCCGGTATGGTTTCATCCTCAACCGACCACAGCCATGCCTAAGACCAGCGTTCCGAAGACCCCGCAACACGACGATCCGGCCCGCAAGCGCCAGGAAGACAAGCGGCCCAACACCATCGAAGAAAGCCCCCAGGGCCGGAAAATCACCCCCGACAAAGCCCACGACCAGCAGCGCTAGCCGCCTGCTTGATTTCCGCACCGCCCCGCGTTCCTGACCGAGCGCGGGGCGCTTGCTTTAGCGCCTATTCCGCCGCGCCCGCCGAACCCTGCCCGCGCCGCTGGCGTTTTGCTGCTACCTTACGCCTGCATGCCAGCCCCACCCGCCGCTTCCTTCGATTCGTCCGTGCTGACCCGGGAGCACGTGCTGCGCGCGCTCCGCCAGATCGACCGCGAGGCCCGGGAGCTGACGCCCAGCACGGTGTACGACCTGGTATTCCGGGGCCGGCGCTACCCGCCGCGGCCGGTAGCCGAGTGGGCCTACCGCCTGGCCACCGGTCAGCCCGATGCCGCGTGGCCCCTACCCGCCGGGGCGCCCACCAACCACGTGCTCGAGCAGCTCAGCTTTACCGTGGCCACCAAGCGCCCGGTGCTGGCGGGCTCGCCCCACGACGGCGACGTGGCTGCCCAGGAAGCCATGCAGGATCTGCACACCGGCCTGCCCGCCGAAGCGCCGCTGGCGCCTACTGCTCAACCCGCGGCCGCCCCGGCCAATCTGGTCCGCGAGCCGCGGGCCGGCTATGCTGCGGCGCCCGCGCCGCCCTACGACCGCGCGGCTGCCCTGCGCGAGCTGTTCATTGGTGAAGCTCGCCTCGACGACGCGCTGGCCGGGCTGGAGCGCAAGCGCAACCTGATTTTGCAGGGCCCGCCCGGCACCGGCAAAACCTTTCTCGCCCGCCGCCTGGCCTGGCTGCTGCTCGGCTCCCAGGACGAGGCGCGCATCGAGCTGGTGCAGTTTCACCCCAGCTACAGCTACGAGGACTTCGTGCAGGGCTTCCGCCCCGACGGCCACGGCGGCTTTCAGCTCACCGACGGCGTGCTACCCGACGTATGCCGCCGCGCTGCCCGCCAGCCCGAGCGGCCCTTCGTACTGCTCATCGACGAAATCAACCGCGGGCACCTCAACCGCATTTTCGGCGAGCTGCTGGTGTTGCTCGAGCCCGACAAGCGCGGCCCCCAGCACGCCGTGCGCCTGCCCTACGCCCCGGCCGAGGCCCCGCGCTTCTTCGTGCCCGAAAACCTGTACCTCATCGGTACCATGAACACGGCCGACCGCTCGCTGGCTCCGCTCGACTACGCCCTGCGTCGCCGCTTCGCCTTCGTGAGCATGACGCCCGAGTTTGGTGAGCCGCTGCGCCGCTTGCTGCGGCGGCAGGGCGTGCCCGCCGCCACCGCCGAGCGCCTGCTGACCCGCCTCCCCGAGCTGAACCAGGCCATTGCCGCCGACCCCGAGCTCGGCCCCGACTTCCAGATCGGCCACAGCTACTTCTGCCAGCCTCCTGCTGCCAATACCACTGCCTGGCTGAACCTGGTGCTGGCGCAGGAAATAGCCCCCCTGCTCGACGATTACTGGTTCGACCAGCCCACTCAGGCGGCTCAGCACAAGCAGCGGTTGCTTCGGAGTTAGGGATTAGGGATTAGGGATTAGGGATTAGGGATTAGGGATTAGGGCGGTACTCGCCCACCGATATCAGGTTACGCTTGCCATTAACTGTTTCCCCTGGCCGCCAGCAGTTTTCCCTCAGCCCCGATCTTCACTTCTGTTAGTCAATCTCGATTCTTTGGGTCCTAACTCCTAATACCTAAGCCATGATTCCCATTCACAACCTATACTACCTGCTGTGCTACGCCTGGAATCGGCTGCCGGAGCCGGGGGAGTGGCAGCAGGTGGCGGCGGGCGGGTTTCACCGGCCCCTGGAGCTGCTCACCCAACTGCTGTTGCTGGGCACGCGGCGCCTCCTGCTCAAGGGCCTGCCCCTGGGCTACGCCGAGCGCGAGGCTGAGCTAACGGAGCTGCGCGGCCGGGTGCTGCTGGCCCCCACCATCGGCCGCGACCTGCTGCGCCGGGGCCGGGCCGTGTGCGCGTACGACGAGTTGGGCCCCGATACGCCCTTCAATGCCCTGCTGGCCGGCGCGCTCGACGTGCTGGGCCGCACCCGCCGCCTGCCCGCCCCGCTGCGCCAGGAGGTGCGCCGCCTACGCAGCCGTTTTCCCGCCGAAGTGCAGGCCGCGCCCTTCACGCGCCCGCAGCTGCGTGCCCTGCGCCGCCGGCGCCTGCCCGGCGCCGAGGGCTTTCTGCTGAACGTGTGCGAGCTGATTTACCGCACCGCCCTGCCCGAGCCCGACGCCGCCGGCCGCACCCGCTTCCACGATTTCCGCCGCGACGAGGGGCTGATGGCCCAGCTGTTTGAGCGGTTCGTGCGCAACTTCTACCGCCTCGAGCAGCGGCGCTACCGCGTCAGCTCCGAAACCATCGGCTGGCAGGCCGAGGCCGAGCGCACTGAAGACCTGGCCTTGCTGCCGAGCATGATTACCGACACCAGCCTGGAAGCACCCGACCGCAAGATCATCCTCGACACCAAGTACTACGCCACCGCCTTCAAGGCCCACTACGACCGGCAGCGGCTGATTGCGCCCCACCTTTACCAGCTCTACGCCTACCTGCAAAACCAGCCGCCCGTAGCCGGTCGGCCCCTAGAGGGCCTGCTGCTCTACCCCGCCGCCACCCACGAAGCCGATCTGCGCTACACCCTCGGCGGCTTTCCCGTGCGCGTGGTCACCCTCGACCTGAACCAGCCCTGGCCTAGGATTGCCGCCGCTTTGCTGGCCCTGGTGGCGTAGGGGCGCGTTGCACGCGCCCGCCGTTGCACGACCCGGTATAGAACAACGCCCCAAGCCGCCCGTGCCGTTGGACAATCCGAAAAGCACAGCGCCCCGCGCGGCCGCCGGGCGCGTGCAACGCGCCCCTACCTGGCGGCGTTTCGCGGTTTTTTCGGAGCTTTTGGCAGTCGTTGCGTGCATCCACGCCCCAGTGGCGTCGTCCTTCGGGCGGTGGCACCGACGCCTAACCGCCGAAAACTTTCCTATTACCAAACCATTACTCCTTTGAAACGACGTGATTTTGTCGGGTTAGCTGGCCTCGGGGTCGGGGCCCTGCTGCTGCCGAGCCTGCCGAGCCTGGGCGGTACGCCCGTAGACCTGGCCCGCCTGCTCGAGCCGGTAGCCGACGCCGCCCTCAAGAAGCGCCTGGCCGACGCGGCCCTGAATGCGGCCAAATCGGCCGGTGCTACCTACGCCGACGTGCGCATCGGGCGCTACCTCAACCAGTTTCTGTTTGCCCGCGAAAAGCAGGTGCAGAACATTACCAACACCGAAAGCTACGGCGTGGGCGTGCGCGTGCTGGCCAACGGCACCTGGGGCTTTGCCGCCACCAACACCGTAACCGAGGAAGCCATTGCCAACGCCGCCAAGCTGGCCGTGCAGATTGCCAAGGCCAACTCCAAGGTGCAGAAGGAGCCCGTGAAGCTGGCCCCGCAGCGCGGCTACGGCGAGGTGGCCTGGAAAACGCCCATTCAGCAGAACGCCTTCGAGGTGCCGGTGGCCCAGAAAGTAGAGCTGCTGCTGGCCGCCAACGCCAAGGCCCTGGAAAACGGCGCGTCCTTCGTCAACTCGGCTTTGTTTCAGGTCAACGAGCAGAAGTACTTCGCTTCCACCGACGGCTCCTACGTCGACCAGGACGTGCACCGCATCTGGCCCAACTTCCAGGTAACGGTGGTCGACCGCGCCTCGAGCAAGTTCCGCTCCCGCGAGGCGCTCAGCTCGCCCATGGGCCTGGGCTACGAGTACCTGGTGCCCAAGGCCGCCGACAAGATTGCCGGCCCGGCCGGCACCGGCCTGGTGGGCTACAAAAACAGCTACGACATCATCGAAGACGCCGGCCTGGCCGCCCGGCAGGCCAAGGAAAAGCTCACGGCCAAGTCGGTAACGGCGGGCAAGTACAACCTGGTGCTCGACCCCAACCACCTGGGCCTGACCATTCACGAATCGGTGGGCCACCCGCTGGAGCTTGACCGCGTGCTGGGCTACGAGGCCAACTACGCCGGCACCTCCTTCGCCACGCTGGAGTGGAAAAAGCAGGGCAAGCCCTACGGCTCCAAAATCGTGAACATCGTGGCCGACAAGCTGCAGCCCGGCTCCCTGGGTGCGGTGGGCTACGACGACGAGGGCGTGAAAACCAAGCAGTGGGACCTGGTGAAAAACGGCGCGTTGGTGGACTACCAGAAAACCCGCGACCAGGCGCACATGGTGGGCCAGAACGAATCGGACGGCTGCTGCTACGCCGACTCCTGGAGCACGGTGCAGTTTCAGCGCATGCCCAACGTGAGCTTGCAGCCCGGCCAGCAGAAGCTGAGCGTGGACGAGATGATCAAGGACGTGGACAAGGGCATTTACATTGCCGGCCGCGGCTCGTTCTCCATCGACCAGCAGCGCTACAACTTCCAGTTTGGTGGCACCGTGTTCTACGCCATCGAGAAAGGCAAGATTGCCGGCATGCTCGAAGACGTGGCCTACCAGGCTAATACCCAGGAGTTCTGGAACTCCTGCGCCGCCATCTGCGACCAGTCGGACTACCGCCTGTTCGGCTCGTTCTTCGACGGCAAGGGCCAGCCCAGCCAGGTTTCGGCCGTGAGCCACGGCTCGGCTCACACCCGCTTCAACGGCGTGAACGTCATCAACACGGCCCGCAAGGTGTAGGGGCGCCTCGCAGGCGCCCGCCGGGAAGGTCGATTGGGGCGGCTCTGCCCACCCAGTCGGCTCAAACCCCAATGTCCCGCGAACGGGCGCCGCCCCGCTTATCCGACAGCAGCTTTTTCTTCAACGATTTCGCGCAACGATGGGCGCCTGCCAGGCGCCCCTACGACGCTCAACCCATATGGCGATACTCTCTAAAGACGACGCTCAGGCCATCCTGCGGAAGGTGCTGAGCTACAGCACCGCCGACGAGTGCGAGGCCACGCTCAATGGCCAGACCGGCGGCAACATCCGCACCGCCCGCAACATGGTCAGCACCAGCGGTGCCATCGACAACGTGGCCCTGGCCGTGGAGGCCCGCTTTGGCCGCCGCTCGGGCGTGGCCACCTGCAACCAGTTCGACGACGCCACCCTGCGCCGCTGCGTGCAGCGCGCCGAGGAAGTGGCCCGCCTGGCCCCCGAAAGCCCCGAGTACATGCCCCTGCTGGGGCCCCAGCAATACCTGCAGCCCAACGCCTACGCCGCCAATACGGCCGGCATCAACCCCGACTTCCGCGCCCGGGCCGCCGGGGCCAGCATCGAGCTCTGCGACAAGCGCAAGCTGTCTTCGGCCGCGTTCCTCGAAGACACCGCCGGCTTCACGGCCAAGCGCAACAGCAAGGGCCTCGAAGCCTACCAGCAGTTCACCAACATGGACTTCTCGGTGACGGTGCGCACCCCCGACGGCACCGGCTCGGGCTACGCCACCACCGACTTCACCGACATCAGCCAATTTGACGCGGCCAAGCTCACCCAGATTGCGGCCGACAAGGCCGCAGGCTCGGTAGCTGCCAAGGCCATCGAGCCGGGCAAGTACACCGTTATTCTGGAGCCCGCCGCCCTGGTGTCGAACACCGACGCCTCGCTGCTGGGGGCCTTGATGAACGCCTTCGACGCCCGCAACGCCGACGAGGGCCGCTCGTTTCTGAGCAAGAAGGGCGGTGGCAACCGCAAGGGCGAAAAGCTTTTCGACCCGCGCGTGACCATTTACTCCGACCCCACCCACCCCGAAATTCCCGACCTGGCCTTCGCCGGCGACGGCCGCCCGCGCCCCAAGGTTACCTGGATTGAGAAGGGCGTAGTCAAGAACCTGTTCAGCTCGCGCTTCTGGGCCCATAAATCGGGCACGCCCGACATTCCGCCCCCCGGCGGCTTCATCATGGAAGGCGGCACGGCCTCAACCCAGGATCTGATCAAGAGCACGCAGAAGGGCATTCTGGTCACGCGCCTGTGGTACATCCGCCCCGTCGACCCGCAGACATTGCTGTTTACCGGTCTTACCCGCGACGGAACGTTCTACATCGAAAACGGCAAGATCAAGCACCCCATCAAGAACTTCCGCTTCAACGAGTCGCCCATTATCATGCTCAACAACCTGGAGGCCATCGGCCGGCCCCAGCGCCTGGGCGGCAACCTGGTGCCCCCGCTCAAAATCCGCGACTTCACCTTCACCTCCCTCTCCGACGCGGTGTAAGCCCGCCGCCGTGAGCCAGCAAAAAGCCCCCGGAACTGCTCGTTCCGGGGGCTTTTCGTTGCCGTCGGCCAGCTATGCTATTTGCCGCCGAAGGCGTAGCCGAGCGAAAATTCCAGCACACGGTTATGCAGCCCGCCGATGTCGAAGTACTCGCGGATTTCCTTCTGGTTTTCGTTCTTGTTGATATCGGTCAGCCCGTAGTTGAGCCGGGCCGATGCCGTCAGTCCCATCGGCAGGTCTACCCCGACGCCCCCGCACAAGGCCACGTCGCTTTTGTAGTCCTTCTTCACATTGGTGTCCGAAGTTCGGATTGTATTGCCGCTGGGAGTTGAGGTGTAACCCGTCTCGCCGGTTTCCCGGGCACTCAGCAGCAAGCCAACCTGCGGCCCAAACTGCAGGTTCACCACGTTGCCCAGGTAGACCTTGGCCAGCAGCGGCACGTTCAGGTAAGCCAGCTTGGTCTGGCTTTCGAGCACCACACTGCCACCCCAGCCCGAGAAAAGCGGAATGCGGTTCTCACAACCCTGCTGCGAGTACACGACTTCGGGCTGAAAGGCGAAGCGCTTGGAGGGCCGCACGCGCATAAAGACTCCGGCGTGCAAGCCCGGCTTGTAGTTGGCTTCTCGGTTAATAACCCCGTCGAGTACGGCCATATTCAGCCCAGCCTTCAGGCCAAATTGTACGCCCGTGTTTTGGGCAGTAGCTGCGGTGGTAGCCAGCAGCGCGGTGGCGGCCAGCAGGCCGGTAAACATCTTCATGGAGGTGAGTTGGGCAGAATATTTCCGCGCAAGGTAAGCGGGCATTGCCCTTTCCCGGGCTGGGCTACCACCCCAATCCGCTGTTTTTATCAGCCGCATGCCCGGCCGGCCTCCCCAAGCTGCCTGAACGGGTAAACAGCCGGGAGCAAACCGGTAACTTGCGCCGTTTTGGGGCTGGCCCCATCAGGCCCGAGACGACTCTATCACGCTGCTAATACCCGATGAAAAAGCTGCTCGGCTTGCTGATTCTTGCTTCGTCCCTGACTAGTTATGGCCAATCGGCGCCGGCGGATACCACCCGGTGCGTGGTCGACAATACCGTGAGATTCGAATGGGGGACGCTGCGGCTGGCAGATGGGCGCGCAATTCAGGCGTATCTGCCGGTATTTACCATGTACCCGGGCATTGACTTTCCCTTCAACTACTATTCCGTGTGCCCCAACCGCAAGCCGCTGCCACCCCACCAAACGGCTCGGGTAGATGAGGTGCTGAACATGACCGCGGGGCCCTATTATTTCGAAACCATGCGGCTGCCCGGCGAGAAAAAGGCCAAGATCCTGGCGGAGCGCGTGGTCAATGGCCCGGCGGAGCTGTTCCTCCAGGCCGAGCAGCAGCGCATTCCGCTGGCCGTGCCGGTACCAGGCGCAGGCGCCATGCTGCATACCGCCATTCCCTACACCAACAGCCACTTTTTTCTGCGCGTCAACGGCAAGCTGAAGGAAGTGCGGCGCGACATTTTCGAGCGCCAGATCAGCACCTACCTGGAAGCCTGCCCGGAGCTGGCTCAGAAAATTGCGCGCGGCGACAAAGGCTACCACTACCGCAACCTGATCAGCATCGTGACGGAGTACAACGCCTACCTGCAGGCGCAATCGGCCAGCCCTGGCAACTGACAACTATCAACTGACAACTGGCAACTGGCAACTGGCAACTCACTTCCCCAGCTTCAGCACCGCGTAGGCCTGAAACACCCGGTTCTTCAGCCGCGGGTCGTCCACGCTGCGCACCTGGTCGTAGTCGTCCACGTCGGTGAGGCCGGCGGTCAGGCGCCCGCCCAACGCGAAGCTCTGGCCCAGATCCAGCTCCAGGCCGGCGCAGAGGCTGAAGTCCTGCTTTTTGTACTGGTCGGTTACCTGCCGGTTCACGTTGGTGTACTGGGGCTGATTGCCCACCGGGTTGTAGCCCGTCAGCAGCAGGCCCGACTCCTTGGCCGTGAGCAGCAGCCCAAACTGCGGCCCGGCCTGCAAATGCACCGGCCCGATTTTCAGGTCAGCCAGAATGGGCAGGTTCAGGTAGTGCAGCTTGGTTTCGAAGTCCTCCTGCCCCGACTTGAACTCCCCGCCCTGCAGCGAGTACAGCAGCTCGGGCCGCAACGACAGCGGGCCGATGAGGTTGTAGTTGTAGAACGCGCCGGCGTGGTAGCTCACGCGGTAGTCGGTTTGGGTGGTGAGCTTCTCGCCGTCGAGCACCGCGGCGTTGGCCCCGGCTTTCAGCCCGAAGTACTGGGCCTGCGCGGTGGAAAAGCCCAGGCCGGCGGCCAGCAAAAGCAGCATCATTCGTTTCATAGCAGTAGCAGCGTAGAACGTGGAAAATCCGGGCCTACCGGCGCGGGGCGGCAAAATTACGCGGCCCGTCCCTCCCTGGCCCGATACCTAACGCAAAAATCGGGGGCAGCGTACTAGCGGCAGCCCGCTGACCGCGCTGCGCGGCCGGCCCACGGCCCGCCGCCGTATCTTTTGCCGCCCGGGCCGCCGCCCGCCAAGCCACCCCGGCCGCGCTTTCGCGTCCTTGCCCGCACCCAGCTCCCGCTTTCATGCCCGCACCCTTCACGTTTGTCCGCCTCAGTTACCGCTCCGGCGACTGGGATGCCGTGGACGAGCGCATGCCCGCCAACCTGCTGCACTCCCTCATCGAGTACACCACCGTCAAGGTCAGCCTGAAGGAGAAAGTCGTGGCCCTCGACTCGCCCGAGCTGTTTCACTACCCCTTCTGCTACCTCTCGGGTCACCGCCTCGTGCAGTTCACCGCCCCGGAGAAAAAGAACTTCACCCAGTACGTGCGGGCCGGCGGCTTCGTGTTCGTCGACGATTGCAACCACGACATCGACGGCCTTTTCGCCCGCTCCTTTGAGGAGCAAATGCGCCAGTGCTTCGGCGCGGCCGCGCTCAAGAAGCTGCCCAACTCCCACCCCATCTACTCGCAGTTCTTCCAGTTCAAGGATGGCCCGCCGGCCACCTCCTTCGAGCTCAACGGCTGGGGCGACGACCTGGTGCACGACTACCTGAAAGCCGTCGAAATCCGCGGCCGCATCGGCGTGCTATACTCCAACAAGGACTACGGCTGCGAGTGGGACTACGACTTCCGCAACAAGCGCTTCCTGGCCGAAGACAACACCAAGTTTGGCGTCAACATCCTGCTCTACGCTCTCACGGCCTGAAGGGGCAGCTCGCAAATTTTCGGCAACTCCCCCTAAACATCTCGCATCAGCCCTATCCATGCCCAATTACTTTGAAGTAAAGGATGTTTTTGAGCCTCGAATCGTGGGCGTGAAAGACGGCTTCGGCCAAGTCACTTACGACGATGCTTTCCTGAAAGCCCATCAATGGTTCGACGAGCTATATAAACCCGGCACCCCTAAAGACACCTGGCGCGCCTGGGCCAATATTCCCGACCACGCCCAGCCGCTGCACGGCCTTTCCTTGCGCCCGCACGCCAAGCTGACCGATATTCTGGGCATATCACTCCTGCACGGCTACCTCATCAACGATAAAGTCCGGGAGCTGCTGGCCACCGCCAACCTGCCGCGCCACCAGTATTGCGAGGCCACGCTTACCAGAAACTGCACACCGGTGAAAGAGCGGTATTGGTGGTTCGTCTACGCCCTTGAGGCCGGTGAAACCACGGTCGATTTCCCCCAAAGCACCTTTACCGACTGCTACGGCACCGAGCCCCAGCCCGTCGCCAGCTACGCCGAATACCTCGACATCTATTACCAGACAAATGCCTTGAAAGCCCGCAAATTGGTGTTCAACGAAAACTTCGACCACACCCTTGATATGTGGACACCTATGTTCCTAAGCATGAAGCACGGCTATATATCCCAAAAGCTCCACGAAATATTTACCCGCAACGACGTATCCGGCTACCGCATCAGAAAATCCGAGTGTGATTTTGTTTTTGCGTAGTCTGATTTCAAGCAGCCCAGCAAATCCCGGTGCTACTCGATACTAAAAGATAATCATGAACTACTACACCTTGCTATTCCATGCCATTGTCAGGCTCGTCCGATATATCAACCCCAGAGTAAGCAATGAAGGACTCGCCGATGGCGGATACTGGAGCATGAATGTCATTATCGCGCTATATCTGATGTTTATCCTGCGCTTATTATCTGTGTACTCCAAGTTGTCATTTATACTGTGTTGGCTTATATTCTTTATCCTTAATTACTGGGTATTTCACCGCAAGGAAAAATGGAAAGATATCGTAGTTCAATACGATTCCCTGCCCGCTGATTACATCGACAGACATACCATCGTACTTGTTGGGGCGCTTATTGCCCTCTGGCTGTCATTGGTAATAGTGTGGTATCAAAAGTATGTTCCCGGCTAAGAAATAGGCCGGAGCCAACAACGATTTCCCAAGCGTTGTGCTTCTCCCCTTGGCAACCCGGTTACATGCGCTTAAAGCGGCGCTCTTCCCAGTTGTAAGCGCCCGATGCCCGCCAGGTCTGCACCCGATAGCGCAGGTGCGTGCTGCTGACCTCCACCAGGGCCCAGTCGTTCTCGGGCCGGGAGAAGCGGATGCTATTGCCTAGGCGCTGATAAGGAGTTCTGGAGCTTTCATAGATGCTATCTTCCAGGTACAGGAAACTCTCGATATGCGTCGAATCAAAGAGCAATTCGTGGTTGTAAGGGTACTCAATGGGGAGTGTTTCGTCCCGGTACTTCTCACCCGTGCTGCGGTAGCTCTGCACGTAGAGCTCATAGGCACTCCAACGGCCAAGTAGTGGCCCGTTCAGCTCGGGCTTGGGCACGGGCGCTTCGGCAGCGTCGCCGCAGCTGCTGCACCAGAAGAGCAAAGTCAGAAACAGGGCCGCCAGCTTAGGGGAAAGGCGCATAAAGTCTACTCAAATACAGGGAGCTGAAAACCAGCCAGCGTACAGCCCCAATGGATACCGCCGTGCATGCAACCGCCGTGGCCTTATTGAATGGTATAGGGCAAGTTGAACTGCCCTTCGGTGGCAGTTTTGTGGATGTTCCCATTCAGGCCCATGCCCAGGCACATCTTGGCGCGGAAGCGGCAGCTCACGGTGCGGCGCACCTGATCGAACTCGACCACTTCAATCTCGCGGTCCACCGGGTTGCAGTTTCGGGCCGAATAGTACTCCCCGCCGGATTGCAGCTCGTCTAGGTCGATGCTGGAAATGGACTGGGTAGCCAGCACCACCTTCTCGGGCTTCTGCTTGAATTCGTAAAGGGCCATCATCACCCGCGGACCGGTCGCCGGGGTCGTGTTCAGGATCATGGTCAAAGCACCGGTAGAGCGGTCGATGTACACGCTGGAGCGGGCCAGGTCCACGGGAAAGGCCACGCCGTCAATCTTCACGGCAGCCGAGTTGGCCGGAATAGGGTTCACCGCCACTTCGGGCTTCGGGTTGGCCTTGTCGCCGCAGCCTACCAGGATGAGAGCCAGGGCCAGGAATAGAGTTTTGTGCATAGCAAAGACTTGGAGCAACGTGAAGGTAGACAGAATTCCAGCCGGCAAAACAACGGGCGTAGGCTATTGACCGATAATTTCGCCCCGGCTCTGCCCTTTACTGCCCACTGCCATTCATCCTCGCTATGAAAAAGCTATTTATCGCCCTCTACATGTACTACGCCAACGCCGAAAACCACGGCATTCCCTACTTCAGCGCCTGCCTGCTCCTGGGCGGCGCTATTGCGGTCTATGTATTTGCCCTGCTTGAATTTCTGGGAGCCAACCTAACGGCAAACACCAATGGGAATTACGCCATCGTACTTCTGCTCTCCATCATGGTAGCGCCGCATGTAATTATGCCGCGGGTAGTATCGGTCAAGCAGATCAAGGACCAGGAGCTGAATGGCGACGAGTACCACACCTACATCTACTGGTTCTGGTTTCTCTTCCCGCTGGGAATCGTGCTTTTCCTGTTAACCGGCAAATATCAGCTCACCTCCCTGCTGTCTTAGCGGTACCAGCCCGGGCACGCCCCACCGTTCCGCCCCGCATAATTTCGGCCCGCAGGCAGCTTTCCGGTTTCAATCCCGGACTTTACGGCCTACCGCCAACCCCCATCCATGACCGAACCCCAACTCCACCAGCTGCTGGCCAAGCTCCCCGTGCTCCGCCAGGAAATCGGCAAAGTCATCGTGGGCCAGCACGCGGTGCTCGACGAAGTGCTCGTGGCCCTGCTCGCCGGCGGCCACGCCCTGCTCGAAGGCGTGCCCGGCCTGGCCAAAACCCTGCTCGTGCGCACCCTGGCCGCTGCCACCGACCTCTCCTTCCGCCGCATCCAGTTCACCCCCGACCTGATGCCCACCGACATCCTCGGCACCGAGGTGCTGGAGGAAGACCACACCACCGGCCGCCGCCGCTTCGAGTTCGTGCGCGGGCCCGTCTTCGCCAACCTCGTGCTGGCCGACGAAATCAACCGCACTCCGCCCAAAACCCAGGCCGCCCTGCTCGAAGTCATGCAGGAGTTTGAGGTGACCTACGCCGGCCACACCCACCCCCTGCCCGACCCCTTCTTCCTGCTGGCCACCCAAAACCCCATCGAGCAGGCCGGCACCTACCCCCTGCCCGAGGCCCAGCTCGACCGCTTTCTGCTCTACGTGCGCATCGGCTACCCCACCGAGCAGGAAGAGCTGGCCATTCTGCAAAACACCACCGGCACCGCCGGCCAGCAGCCCCGCCCCGTCATCGGCGCCGAAGAGCTGCGCCAGCTCCGCCAGCTCGTGCGCGAAGTCACCATCAGCCCCGAGCTGCTCCAGTACGTCACCCGCCTTGTGCGCGCCACCCGCCCCCAGGACAGCCCCGTCCAGTTCATCCAGGACTACGGCCGCTGGGGCGCCGGCCCCCGCGCCGGCCAGGCCCTGGTGCTCTGCGCCAAAGCCCGCGCCCTGCTCCACGGCCGCTTCGCCGCCACTCTGGAAGACGTGCGCCAGCTCGCCGCCCCCGTTCTGCGCCACCGCCTGCTGCTGAACTTCCAGGCCGAAGCCGACCAGCTCACCCCCGACCACGCCGTGCAGGCCCTGCTCCAGCACTACCCCGCCCCCTAACGGTGAGGTGGTGAGGTGGTGAAATGGTGCCGTAGGGGCGCGTTGCCCGCGCCCGCCGCCCGCGCCATTCGCGCCACCTCCATAGCAGTCGATACTGCTAGAACGGTCCCGCGCCGCCGTGGCTCCCCCTGCCTATGGGAAGGAGGCCGGGGGGTGAGGCAACCCTACCACCCACCAGCATTCAGCTACCCCCAGCCACCCCGCTTCTACCGTCATCCACCAAAGACCGACGCCCACTCAGCATTCACCGGCCACCACCCAGCAGGCAGCTACCGTCAGTCAGCAACGACCTACCACCCGTCAGCACGCTTCCACCGTAAGTCAGCGTGCTTCCACTACCGGTCAGTTGCATTCCACTGCCCGCCACTTGTAATCCACCAAGCGCCAGCATGCTCCCACCGTCGGTCAGCACGCTCCCACCGCCAGTCAGTTGCATTCCACCGGCAGCCACTTGCATTCCACCCGGCACCAGCCCATCCCCACCGCCAGTCAGCAGCTTCCCACCGCCCGCCACCCGTTTTCCATGCTCGACGCCGCCGCCCTGCACGCCCTCCACAACCTGGCCCTCGTTGCCCGCCTCTTGGCCGAGGGCGCCCAGGCCGGCCTGCACCCCAGCCGCCGCCGCGGCCCCGGCCTCGAGTTCAGCCAGTACCGCCCTTACCAGCCCGGCGACGACCTGCGCCGCCTCGACTGGCGCCTGGCCGCCCGCTCCGACCGCTACTACCTGCGCGAGTCCGACGTCGACACCCGCCTCACCCTGCGCCTGCTGCTCGACGCCAGCGCCTCGCTCAACCACCCCGACCGCGCCGGCGTCACCAAGCTCCAGTACGCCCGCCTGCTGCTGGCCGGCCTCGCCTACCTCGCCCACCGCCAGGCCGACGCCGTCGCCTTCCATGCCCTGCGCCACGACGGCCTGCAGTCGGTGCCCGCCTCCGCCGATAGCGGCCAGCTCCCCCGGCTCTACCACGCCCTGCAGCAGCTCAGCGCCGAAGGCAGCTTTCCCGCCCTGCCCCAGCTGCGCCCCCTGCTGGCCCGCCGCGGCGCCAGCATCACCGTGCTCGTCTCCGACCTCTACGACCTCGCGCCCGCCAGCCCCCTCGAGCAGCTGTTGCGCCAGCTGCGCGCCGGCGGCGGCGAAGTGCTGGTGCTCCACCTGCTGGCCCGCAACGAAACCGACCTCGACTACCCCGCCGCCACCGTCCTGCACGACCTCGAAACCGGCCAGCGCCTCCAACTCGACCCCGCCCAGCGCCCCGCCTACCAGCAGCAGTTCCGCGCCTGGCTGCGCCAGACCGAGCACCTCGTGCACGGCTGCGGCGCCAGCTACCACCGCCTCTTCACCGACGAGCCCCCCGCCCAGGCCCTGCGCAGCCTGCTCCGTACACGCCTCCACGGCCTCGGCTAAGCCGCTCCCGCCGCCTTGGCGTCAACCGATCAGCGGGCCACCCACTCATTTACCCATTCGCTCATTCAGCCACTCACTCTCCGCCTGAGGCAGCCCCGCCCGCACTTCCACGTCTGTCCCCGTGGCCGGCCCCTACCGCCCGATTCACGTTACTTGCCGCCGGCCCCGTTGCCACCCAGCTCCTGCCCCGCTTTCACCGTTGCTTTCCTTCGCCGCCCCGTCTGCTTTCCTGGCTTTGGCCGGGCTGCTGGTGCCCCTGGCCATCCACCTCTGGAACCGGCGGCCCGGCCGCGTGGTGCCGGTGGGCGCCCTGCGCTGGCTCACGCCCGGCAGCAGCCGGCAGCTGCGGCAGCTTCAGCTTAGCCAGCTGCCCCTGCTGTTGCTGCGCCTGCTGCTGCTCGGGTTGCTGGTAGCCGCCCTGGCCGGGCCGCGCTGGCAGCCGCCGCTGCCACCCGCCCGCCCGCAGGTGCTGCTGGCCCCCGAGGTGCTGAGCGCCCCCACTGTAGCCGCCCTGCGCCCCACCCTCGATTCGCTGCGCCGCCGCGGGGCCACTTTCCACCGCCTCGCGCCCGGCTTCCCCGCCCTGCCCGATTCGGCCCTCACTCCCACGGCCCTGGCTGAGCCCGCGCCGTTGCTGCTGCCCCCCCCGGCGGGTCCCGACTACTGGCAGCTGGCCGCCGAAGCCGCCCGGCACTTTCCCACCGGCGCGCTGTACCTGTACACCGACGCCCGCCTGCATCACTTTCGCGGCCGCCGCCTGCCTCTGCCCGCCCGCCTGCGCTGGCAGCTGCTGCCCACCGCCCCCGACTCGGCCGCCTGGCTGCAGCAGGCCAGCCGCCCCAACCCCGATACCCTGCTGCTCACCGTGGCCCACGGCAGCGCGGCGGCCACCACCCTGCGCCGCCACCGCCAAGCCTGGCCAGCGCGGGCCGGTTTGCTGCCGCGCCTACCCGGTCTGCCCCCGCTGTACTTCCGCGCCGGCGCGGCGCCCCGCATCGAGCTGCGCCCCGCCCCCGATTCCGTGGCCTATGCCGTGCCGGTAACCCGGCCCCTGCGCGTGGCCCTCTACCACGACCCGCGCACCCGCGCCCTCGACGCCCGCTCCGCCGCCGCCGCCCTGCGCGCCGCCGCCTCGGCCACGCCCCTGCGCCTGCAGTTCTTCAGTAGCCCTGCCACCCCGCCCGATTCCCTCGACTGGCTGCTGTGGCTGTCCGATGCGCCCGTGCCCGCCGCCCTCCGCCAGCGGCTGCCCGCCGGCCTGCACCTGCTCACCGACGCTTCCGGCCCCGGTATCCCCACCGACGCGCCCATCGAAACCTATACCCCGGCTACCAGCCTGCGCCTGCTGCGCCGCAGTGGCCCCGCGGCCGGCCCCGCCCAGTGGGCTGATGCCTACGGCCGGCCCGTGCTCAGCTACCGGCCCGCCGGCCGCGGCGGCTGGTACCGCCTGCACACCCGCCTGCATCCTGCCTGGAGCACCCTCGCCGCCGACGGTCAGCTCCCCGCCCTGCTATTGTCGCTGCTGGCTCCCGATACTTCTGCGCCCGACCTGCGTACCCTCGACCCCGGCCAGCTGCGCGGCTCCGTAGCCGCCGAGCCCGCCCGCGTTGCGCGCCCCGTCGCCCTCGACCTGGCCCCCTGGGTGCTGCTGGCGGCGGCGTTGTTCTTTGCCATCGAGCGGCTGCTCAGCCAGCGCCGCCCCCAACCCACCCCGGCATGAGCACCAGCACCTCCACCCGCCCCGCCGATTCGCCGGCGGTAGCCGCGGCCCGCGGTCAGCTGCGCCAGCTGCGGCGGCGCCACCTCACCCAGCGGGTGCTGGCCGGTCTGCTGCTAGCCGCCGCCGGGGCCCTGCTGCTCGGGGCGCTGGCCAGCCGCTTCCCCGCCGCTCGCGGCCCGCTGGCAGTTGCCGGTCTCGGAGTGGCGGGGTGGCTGGCCTACCGCGGCTGGCAGTTGCGGCGCTTCGACCAAACTGCCCTGGCCCGCCGCCTCGACCGCCATTTCCCCCCGCTCGAAGACAGCACCGGCCTGCTGATGGGCAACGCGCCCGGCCTGCTGCCCAGCCTGCAGCGCCAGCGCGTAGCCGAGCGCCTCGCCCAGCTGTCCGCCGCCGAAGCACTGCGCGTGCCCTGGCCCCGTTTCCTTGCCCTGACGGCGGTACTGCTGGTTGCCGGCTTGGGCGTAAGGTACTGGCCCCAAGCATCGACCCCGGCTTCAGCTGCGGTTGAGGTGCATTTTCCTGCGGCCCCGCAGAGCGCCGTGCCCGCCGCCCCGCGTTTGCTTTCCACCACCGTGCAGGTGCAGCCGCCGGCCTACACGCGCCGCCCTGCCTATACCGCCGCCAGCCCGTCGCTGCGCTGCCCGCAGGGCTCGGTGGTACGCTGGACGGTGGAGCTGAGCGACGAGGCTCCGGCTCCCCAGCTACTGCTGGCCGGCCGTGCGCCCCTTGCGTTTCAGCCCGTGCCCGGCCAGCCGCGGCGCTTCACCGCCGCGCAGCGCTTCACGGCCACCACCTTGTACCAGCTGCGCGTGGCCGGCCGCCTGTCCGACGACTACGCCGTGGAAGTGCTGCCTGACCGCGGCCCTGAGCTGCGCCTGATCGAGCCCCGGCCCTACACCCTGGTAGCCGCGCATCAGCGCCCGGAAGTGGCCGTGCGCCTGCAGCTGCGCGACGACTACGGCCTGACCCGGGCCCGCCTGGTGGTGACTACGGCCCAGGGCCAGGGTGAGGGCGTCAAGTTCGGCGAGGTCATCACCGACCTGAATCAATTCATCCGCAACCAGCCTACGGCGGCCACCGCTACCGCGCGCCTGCGCCTGCCCGCCCTGGGGCTGACCTATGGCGACGAACTGTACGTGTACGCCGAGGCCTGGGACAACGCCGGCCGCCGCGCCCGCACCGACGCCCACCTGGTGCAGTGGGAAGACACCGCCGCCACCGGCGACCTGTCGGACCTGGCCATGGGCGTCAACCCCGTGCCGGCCTACTTCCGCAGCCAGCGCCAGATCATCATCGACACCGAAAAGCTCCTGGCTCAGCAGCGCCGCCTGCCCCCTGCTGAACTGCAGGCCCGCGCCAACAGCCTCGGCGACGATCAGAAGATGCTGCGCCTGCGCTACGGCAAGTTCCTGGGCGAAGAGTACGAGTCGGGCCTCACCCAGGCCGCCCCGCCCCGCCCGCCCGTGGCCGACGACGAGCCCGCCCCCGCTAAGCCGGCCGCCGAAGAGCACCACGCCGACGACGGCCACGACCACACCGGGCACGACCACGCCCCCGTGGCCGCCGACGCGGGCGTAGCCACTTCCGAATCCCTGGTGCGCTCCTACTCCCACCTGCACGACGACGCCGAAACCGCCGACTTTCTCGAACCCCAGGTCAAGACCAAGCTGCGCGCCGTGCTCAGCCAGATGTGGGACGCCGAGCTGCACCTGCGCCTGGGCCAGCCCGCCCGCGCCCTGCCCTTCGAGTACCGCGCCCTGCGCCTGCTCAAGGAAGTGCAGCATCAAACCCGGGCCTACGTGCGCAAGTCGGGCGTCGACCTGCCGCCGCTGCCCGAGGCCGAAAAGCGCCTGAGCGGCGACGTGTCGGCCGCTGCTGCGCCGCGCCAGCGCGAGCAAAGCACTGTGGTTCCGGGCCAGCCCGCCGTTCGTACCGCCCTGGCGCTGCTGGCCCGCTACCAGGGCGGGCAGCTGCCCCGGCCCGCCGACGCGGCCACCCTGGCCCCGGCTGGCCCGGCATTGGCCGCCGCCGCCCTGCGTCAACCCTCAGCGGGCCTCACTACCCTGCGCGCCTGGCGGCAGCTGAATGCCCAGGTACGGGCCGCGCAGCCCCCCGCCGCCGGCACGCTCACCGTGCTCGAGCACGCCCTCAATCAGCTGCTGCCGCCCCCGCCCGCAGCCCCCCAGCGCCCTAAGGTTGACCCCCTGGCCCGCCGTTACTTTCAGGAGCTTAGCCGCTGACCGTTGCCCATGCCCGCTTACCTCGCCTTTTATTTGACCCTGGGTTTGCTTGGCCTGCTCACGCTGCTGCTGCTCGGTCAGGTTTGGCGCCGGCCCAACCAACAGCGGCGCCCGGCCCGGCTGGCGGCCAGCGTGCTGGCCGTGGCGGCGCTGGGCTGCCTGCTGCTTCCGCCCCAACGAGACAAAACCCCGGCCGCCACCGACTCGCTGCTGCTGCTCACCGAAGGCGTACCAGCCGATAGCCTGCGCTACTGGCAGCGGCGCCTCGGCTCCGTGCCGCGCTACCGCTTTGCGCCGCCCTCGGCCAACCGTGCCCCCGGCACCATCTCTAGCCTGGCCGAGCTGAACCGTCGCTTTCCCCAACTGCGGCAGCTGCACGTGCTCGGGCAAGGGGTACCCGCTGCCGACCTGAACCAGCTGGCTCCCGCAGTACGCGTAACCATGCATCCCACGTGGCCGGCCGCGGCCTTCCGCATGGCCAGCTGGTCCCGCGAGCTAAACCTGGGGGAGGCCCTGCGCATCGAAGGGCACTTTGCGGCCGACCAGCGCGGCCCGGTGCAGCTGTACTTGTACGCCGCCGGCCGGGCCCGCGACTCGGTACGCCTGCCCACCGGCTCGGGCGCTTTCAGTCTGCGCTACCAGCCGCGCATCACCGGCCCGCAGCTGCTCCAACTCGAAGCCCGCCGACAGGGCCGAACGTTGGCGGCCGAACCCGTGGCAACCGTGGTGCAGCCGCCGCGCCCCTTGCGGCTGCTACTGCTGGCCGGTAGCCCTTCCTTCGAGCAGAACCTGCTAAAAAATCACCTCACGGCCCGGGGCCACGTGTTGGCCCAGCGGCTAACGATTGGCCGGGGACTTCAGCAGACCGCTTTTCACAACCTCCCGCCCCACTCCCTGAGCCGTCTTACCCCGGAGCTGCTGAGCCGCTACGACGTGCTGTTGACCGATAACGAGAGCCTGACGGCTTTATCAGGCCCCGAAAGCCAGGCGCTGGCCCGCGCCCTGCGCACCGACGGTCTGGGCCTGGTGCTGACTGCGGGCGCCGGACCATTGCCCGCCAGTCTGCCCGGCAAATCGGCTTTCCAGCTCGCGGCGCAGGCAATGGCCCCGGAGCAAGCTACCCCGCTGCGCTGGTCGGATGGCCGGGGAAGTATGCCTTTGCCGGCCGTACTCGGTGCCGGGCCGCTGCTTCGTCCGCTGGTGCAAACCGCTAAGGGGACGGGACTGGCGGCCGCGGCCTACCGCGCGGGCTGGGGCTCGGTAGTGGTAGCTACGCCCACCGAAACCTACCGCTGGCTGCTCGGCGGCCAGACCGCTACGTACGACGCCTACTGGGCCCGGCTGCTGACGGCGGCGGCCCGCCCCCTGGCAACGACGCCGCGCTGGCACGTAAATGCTTACATCTCTCCCCACGAGCCGCTCACGATAAGGCTGGCCGGCTCCACCCCGGCGGTTGCGGCGGAAGTTCGGGCGCCCTCCGGGCAGCTCACGCGGGTAGGATTGCGCTCGGCGGTGAGCGGACCAGCCCAGGCCACGGCGCTGTTCTGGCCCCGGCACAGTGGCTGGCATACAGTGCGGCTACCGGGTCAGGCTCCTACTTCTTTTTTTGTATTGGATTCCGCTGGTTGGCTGGCACCTATTATCAGCCACCGTTGGCAGGCTGCTCAGCAGCGGGCAGTACCAAGCTCGGCCCATGCAGGCTCAGGTACGGGCGAGGATCAAGCACCCGACCAGGAGCCAGTGGTGCCGTTATTTTGGTTTTATGGCCTGTTTGTGCTTTCAGCGGGCTTTTTGTGGCTCGAAGAAAAGCTTTAAGCCGGCATCAGTAGCGAATATCCGGGTGGCCGGTCAGCAACACTTCGGGCCCTTCGCCCACCAGGTAGATGCCCACCCGCAGTACCGGTCGTGAATCCGCTTCGGTTTCGGGCCGGTAATCCGCTTCAAAACCGGTATCCGGCCCACCGGTTGCGGTGGCAACCAATGGCAATGTTTCGGCCGCTGCTTGCGCAGCTCCAGTAGGGTGGTTTTTCATTTGGCTAGGATTGGCCAGCAGGGTGGAGCCCAAACATACACAATATTCTTGTTATTATACAGTATACCTATTATCCGGGTTGCGGCTGGTGAAATGCCGCCAACAGAAAACCGCCCGGAAGGTCTGCCGAAGCAGGCTTTCCGGGCGGTGAGTAGTTTAGCAGCCGGCGCAGGGCCGACCTGCCAGACTATTCCTCTTTCATCGTTTCGGTGGTCGTCGTGGTCGACGTAGCAGCAGCCGTGGTGTCAACGGTGGTAGCAGCACCGGTGCTGTCCATAGCAGGAGCAGCGGTTTCAACCGTGGTGGTTTCGGTCGAGGTAGCCTCGGTGGTTTCAGCGGGCTTCGACTCGCAAGCGGTCATGCTAACGGCGGCAAACAGGGCGGCAACCTTCAGGAGGTTCTTCATCTGAGTTGTAAGTTTGAAAAAGTTGGTCTGAAAAACGCCCTTGATACCAACGGCTAGCAGAGGTAACCCGCCGCAGAAAAAAAACTTTTCGCGGGTTACTTGGGCGGGGGGCAAGTATTAAGCAACGAGTAACTGCATACATGGGCAAGGGTCAGCCTTCCTACACCGACGAGGAGCTGGTGGCGGGTATCCGTCACGGCGACGAGCGGGCATTGGCGCACCTCTACCGCCTGCATCTGCCGATGGTTACGCATTTGGTCACGCAAAACAGCGGAACCGAAGACGAAGCCAAAGACATTTACCAGGAGGGCGTGATGGTGTTTTATGAGAAGGTGCGAGCCGGTACGCTTGAGTTGAGCTGCCAGGTCAAAACCTACCTCTACGCTGTGTGCCGGCGCCTGTGGCTGAAGCGCTTGGCCGAGAAAGGCCGCTACGGCGGCCGCCTCGACGACCACGAGCCCTACCTCGAAACCGGAGCCGAAGCCGACCTGGCCGAAGCCGAGGAACGCGACCGGCGCTTTGCCCTCATGAGCGAAGCCCTGCTGCGCTTGGGTGAACCCTGCCGCTCCCTGCTGGAAGGGTTTTACCTGCTCGACAAGAATATGCAGCAGCTCACGGCGGAACACGGCTACACCAACGCCGACAACGCCAAGAATCAGAAATACAAATGCCTGGTGCGTCTGAAGAAACTGTTTTTCGCTCAGTACAAAGAAGAACCGCTGCCCTGACGACGCGCCGCCCCACCTGGCGGAACTAATGCCCGCCCTCTTCCTATGATGACCGAAGCTGATTATTACGCCCTGTTTGAGGACTACGAAGCCGGCCGCCTGCCCGCGCCGGCCCGCGCCGACCTCGAGCGTCGCCTGGCGGCCGACCCCGTGCTGGCCGGCCGGCTGGCCGAGTTCCGCGACGTGACCGGCACCCTGAGCGCCTACGGGCAGCGCCTGCGCCTTAGCGAGCAGCTGCGCGGCCTGCAGGCCGCGATTGACGCCGAGGCCGAAACCACCGTGGAAACCGGCCATGCGACCATGCCCAAGCTGCACATCTCGCGTACCGAGCAGTGGCTGCGCGAGTTCTGGCACGGGCACCGCGCCACCATGGCCGTGGCCGCTTCGGTGGCCGTGCTGGCCGTGTTCGGCACCTTGCTGGGCCTGGAGTGGTGGAAAGCCAACCGCCAGCCCTCGGCCTACGGCTACACCGTGCTGCGCCGCGAGGTCGACCGCATCAAGCGCACCCAGCGGGCCATGAACAAGGCCATAACCCAGATTGGCGCGACCTCGCCCGAGGTAGTAAACCCCGGCAAGTTCAGCGGTACCGGCTTCGCCCTGACGTCCGACGGCTACATCGTGACCAGCTACCACGTGATTCAGGGCGCCGACTCGGTGCTGATTGAAAGCCGCGACCGGCAGCAGCGCTTCCGCGCCGAGCCCGTCTTCTCCGACGTCGCCCACGACCTGGCCATCCTGCGGGTGCGCGACGCCGACTTCCAGGGTTTTGGCCGGCTGCCCTACACCGTGAAGCGCCGCCAGGCCGAGTTGGGCGAGCGGGTCTACACCCTGGGCTACCCCCGCGAAGACTTGGTGTTCAACGACGGCTCCCTGAGTGCCCGCTCGGGCTTCGAGGGCGACACCGGCTTCTACCAGATCAGCATTCCGGTAAACCCCGGCAACTCGGGCGGCCCGGTGCTCGACGACCGCGGCAACCTCATCGGCGTCATCAGCGGCCGCCAGATGGACGTGCAGAGCGCGGCCTTCGCCACCAAGTCGTCGTACCTGATGCGGTTGGTCGATTCGCTCTCGGCCAGCGGCGCCACTCCGGCCTACAACGTTCCCCGGCAGAACCAGCTCACCGGCCAATCGCGCCCCCAGCAACTGCGCAAGCTCCAGGACTTCGTGTTCGTAGTGAAGGTTTACGAATAGCCTGCCACGGCCACCGGCCGGTAACTAAAAAGCCCCGTTAGCCCGATACAAAGGGCGAACGGGGCTTTTCTCATTCAGTCTACGCCAGTTAGCGCAAGCGGATGGTGCGAGTACGGGTGCCGATGGTAACGGTGGCGATGTTGTCGCAGGCCTGGGTGCCGGCGGGGTCGTAGTTCAGCAGCAGCGTCCGCTCGTTGCTGGTGACAATCTGCAGGGTGCCGGCCACGAAATGGCGGGCGCAGCCGGCCTGAAACTTCTTGATAAGTGGCTGCTGAATGGTGGCGGTAAACGATACGCCCCGGCGGTTGGTGCCCGCGGCCGAGCCGGTAATGCTGTACTCGTCGTCGCGCACGCTGCGGGTGGTTAGGCCCGCGGTCTGGGTCACGCTGCGGTCGGCCTGCCAGGTGGCGGTGCCGTTGGGGGTGGTGATGCTGGCGTTGCGCACCGTCACGGTGAAGTTGCGGCCATCCACGAAGGTTACTGTGCGGGTACCGGTACGCGGGTTGCCGTTGACGGAATAGCCCACCAGCATGGTGGTTACCGACGAGCCCGGTCGCCGGTGCTGCCCGCTGAACACGGCCACGATCTGGCCCTTGCGCAGGCGGCCGTCGCGCCCCACGCAGCCGTTGGGCCCGAAGTCGATGGTAAGCGTGCGCGTGGGCGCGTCGTAGCTGTGGCTGGCGCAACCGAACAGAATGCGCTGGTCGTCGGCATCGAGCATCCCGCTGCCGCTGCGCTGAACGTCTTCGGGCGCGGCGGCATCCACGTACTCGTAGGTGGCCGCGTCGTCGCCCTCCGCGTCGGCGTGGTCTTCGGCCGACACAGTCGTGTTCGGGCCGAACTCTTCTTTATCCTTGCTGCAGCCCGCCAGTAGCAACGTAGCGCTCAGGGCCGAAAGCACGAGCGGATGAAGGGTAGTGGTTTTCATACGAATTGGGGAAAGGGCTAAGCAGTTGAAGCCAAGTGCAAAGTAAGCGGCCCGGAGCCGCGACCGGTGCTTGGAGGCCACCGGAGGCGGGACGTTTAACGAAGGCACGGAAAATTTTCGCTGACCGGAACTTATTGGCATTAAACCGTCTCCGCGCCCAGCCGTATAGCCTGCGTGCCAACCGGGCCCGTGCGGGCCAATGTGCTATGTTATATCGTGTTTGCCTTCTGCTGCTGGTACCCGTCCTGAGCTCCTGCGGCGCGGGTGACCGGGACCCGGTAGCCGAAGCACAGTTCCAGAACGAGAAGCGCATTGGCGACGCCGACGTGACCCGCCGCCAGGAGCGCGACGCTGAGTTTATGGTGAATGCGGCCGGTACCGGCCTGCTGACGCTGGAGCTGAGCAAGCTCGCTCAGCAGAAGGCTGCGGCGGCCCCGTTGCGCACCTTTGCCCTGGAGTTGCAGCGCAGCCACACCGGCCTGCACGCCGCGCTGCGTACGCTCGCCCAGCAGAAAAGCCTAACCCTGCCCGATGGACTGGGCCGCGAGCAGCAGCGCGCCTACCAGGACTTGGTGGGCCTCACCGGCGCCCGCTTCGATGAGCAGTTTCTGCAGTTGGTAGCCACCGGTCACGACGAGGCGGCCGATGACTTTCAGGACATGGCCGAAGACGCATACGACGGCGACATCCGCGCCTTTGCGGCCAAGTACGCCCCCATTCTTGAGCAGCACCACAATCAGGCCGAGCAGCTGCGCGACCAGCTGCCGCGCTGACCCCGACTTTTACCCTTTTTCAGCTTTCGTTTTTTTCGCTCCTATGAAACGTACTCTTTTCCTGCTGCCGGCCCTGGCGGCGACCCTGCTGCTGGCCGGCTGCTCCGACGCTGAGAAGCGCACCGATGCTACTGCCGGCGACGCCGTCAGCGACATGGACCAAGCCGCCAATGAAGGCGGCGTGCAGTCCGATGCTGTTGTTATCGATAACAATGCCGGCCCCACCGTAACGGCCAACGCCGATTCGGCCGCCGCGGCCCCCGATACCACGCAACGCTAGCCGCGCCGTTCTTCCGCACCATTCTTCCGCTTTCCTTACCAACCAAAACCCTTTCCCGACCATGAAAAAGATTGTTCTGCCAGCCGTTCTCAGTGTGGCTCTGCTCGGCGTGCTGCCGGCCTGCACCGACAACAAGAGCAGCAACCCCGACGTGACGACCACCGAAGGCAACAACGCCGATGACAACTACATGGGCAACGCCACCAATGGCGAAGCCAACGCCGTGAACGACGGTGACTCGACCGGCGCCAACGCCGGTGGCATGGCCGCCAAAGTAGATCCCAACGCCACGGCCCCGCACAAAGATGACCCCGAGTTTATGATGTCGGCCGCGCACAGCGACCAGAACGAGATTCAGCTCAGCAAGCTGGCTCTGGAAAAAGGCGTGACCGGCATGGCCAAGCAACACGCCGACATGATGATCAAGGACCACACCAAGTCGACGGCCGACCTGAAGGCCATTGCCCAGAAAAAGCAGGTGACGCTGCCCACTGATATGGACGCCGAGCACAAGGCCATTGCCGACGAGATGCGCAAGCTCTCGGGCAAGGACTTCGAGCAGCGCTACCTGATGCAGATGGTGATGGACCACCAGAAAACCCTGAACACGCTCAACGCCCACGCCGCCATGACGCAGGACGCCGACGTGAAGGGCTTCATTGCCAAGGTTACGCCGGTGGTGCAAAACCACCTCGACATGTCGAAGAAGCATGCCGACATGAAGATGTAGGACGCCGAACCAGCAAATAAAAACGGCCCGGCTGCGCACAGCCGGGCCGTTTTTATTTGCCCAATACCGGACGTGGCTACTTCACCGCCCGGCCGGCGCGGCTTTCCACTGCAGTAGGTGCGTGTCGCAGCCCAGGCCGTTGATGTTCATGCGAAACGTACCCTGAGCTACGGTCTTGCCGGTAAACCGGCCCTGCAGGTCGTAGCGCCAGGCGGTGCTACCGCCCTGGGGCGGCTCGACCAGGGCGCCCTTCACCTGTCCGTTCTGAACTGTAAAGCTGCCGTCGGGCCCCACGGTGGTTTGCTCCAGCTTGCCGCCGCAGCGCCAGTAGCCGCTGAAGGTGAGCTGGCTGATGCGCTTGCCATCGGCCGAGACCACGAAGCTGAGCTTGTCGCCTTTCATGCCGTTACTGATGGTGCCCTGCCATTGGGTACCCTTGCCTTTGGGCGGCGCGGCCACTACGGCTACGGCCAGCAGCAGGGGGAAAAGTAGAAGTCGAAGCATACGGTGAGGTGGTGCGGAAACGAGGGGCCTAAAGTATCGTTCTTTCTGTACCTCGCCAAGTGGTTTCAGAGAGTTCTGCTAGGTTGCTGCTGCAAGCCTATATTAGCGGGCCCACCCTTGGGAACCTGTTTATATGTCTTTCTCCGATGCGGCTTCTCACCATCCTGTTGCTGTTGTTGTCCGGCCCAATTACAGCTGCCTGGGCTCAGCCCCCGCTTGCGCCCTTATGGCGGCAGCAGTACTTCCCGACGCAATTTCCTGACGTGAGTACGGTTGTAAAATGTACTACCGGCGGCTATGTACTCATCGGCTTTTACGGTCCCAATCAAACCAGTGCAACCTCCAAGGTGCGCTTGGTGCGTACGAATCACCAGGGTGACACTACCTGGACCAAGCAATTTTCTACCTCGCTAAGTAGCCTGGCTCTGTCTACTGAACTTCCCGACTTTAAAATCCATGCTGCCGAAGATGCTCAGGGAGCTGTGGTAGTTGCTGCCAGCAACGGTGTGATAAAATGCAGTGCCCTGGGCGATACGCTCTGGACCCGCCGTTTTTCTTTCACTGCCAGTACACCTAGTCTCATCCAACCATCTGAAATCTTCGTGGCGCCGGATGGAAATTATGTCATGACCTATACCGAGCATACTGCAAGACTTGGGCAAGCTGTTACTCACCAAGCTATTAAACTAAGCGCCAACTCCGGGCAAACCATTTGGTCGCAAGACTTGCTACCGCTGTCAGTTAGCCCTTTCCGGTTTAGGAATTGCCTGGCGCAGCGAGCAGGGGGCTACGCACTTCTGGTAGCTGAGCATGCGACTTTTCCCAATAAGCTACTCCTTATCAGCGAAGCCGGTTCCGCAATGTCGAAGCCCCTGCCTCAGGTGCTTGACCAAGGTGCTTTTCTGATGCATTCATCTCCCGATGGCACCGTGGTTCTGGCGGGTCACAGAGGCGCTGCGCGGCTTGCAGCAACCGGCGACACCATTTGGACGCGGCTTACTACTAGCAGTTTCACTCCCTTGCGATACTTACAATTTATTAACGAAGACTCTCAGGGGAATATCATATTGACATCCTTTTACGAATATATTGGCCAAGGGACACGCACTCAGGATCAGTATATCACCCGCTTTAACCGTACCGGCCGGGTAGTCGATTCCCGGCGGCTGCTGCCTACAAAACCTAGGAATACAAGGGCCAATGCATGCGTATTCCCTACCTCTACCGGCAGCTACGTTATTGGCGGTAATCTGGATGAGTTAACCCTGATGGAAGTGCAGAGTTGGGCACCACTCAGCCAGCAACCTGCCCTCAATGGGAAAGCTCAGCACGCATTGCAGGTTTATCCCAATCCCGCAACTGGCCCAGCCGTAAGCGTTACTCTGCCCGCCGTAGCGGAAGAAGGCCAGCTTCAACTGCTCGATTCTTTCGGCCGCATACTTTGGCAGCAAAACAGCGCCGGCGGCAAAGCTGTCAATGTCCCACTAACCCAATTGCCCAGCGGACTGTACCTGCTGCAGTATAATACCCCTCACGGTAAATGGGTTGGCCGCATGGCCCGTCCGTAAGCGCCGTAGTGTCAAAAAGCGCGCGGCCACGCTTTACCGCTGACAGGTAAAGCGTGGCCGCGGCGTTTCTGGCACCTGACCTAGAGCTAGCTCTGCTTACGCGGCTTCTTCGGCCGACTCAGCCTTTTCCTCGGCGTACTTGCTGATTTTCAGTTCCTCGGCCAGGAAGCGGGCCGTGTGGCCTTTCTTCACCTTGGCCACCTGCTCGGGCGTGCCCTGGGCCACGATGGTGCCGCCGCCCGCCCCGCCCTCGGGCCCCAGGTCGATGATGTGGTCGGCTACCTTAATCAGATCCAGGTTGTGCTCGATGATGAGCACGGTATTGCCCTTGTCGGTAAGCTTCTGCAGCACGTCGGAGAGGTGGCGGATGTCCTCAAAGTGCAGGCCGGTGGTGGGCTCGTCAAGGATGTAGAAGGTCTTGCCGGTGTCCTTCTTGCTCAGCTCGGTGGCCAGCTTCACGCGCTGGGCTTCGCCGCCCGAAAGCGTGGTAGCCTGCTGACCCAGCGTAATGTAATCGAGCCCCACGTCGTTGAGGGTCTTGATCTTGCGCAGGATGCGGGGCTGGTTCTCGAAGAACTCCACCGCCTTTTCGATGGTCATGTCGAGCACGTCGGTGATGCTCTTGCCCTTGAAGCGCACTTCCAGCGTTTCGCGGTTGTAGCGGCGGCCCTTGCAGGTTTCGCACTGCACGTGCACGTCGGGCAGGAAGTTCATCTCGATGGTGCGGATGCCGGCTCCCTCGCAGGTTTCGCAGCGCCCGCCCTTCACGTTGAAGGAAAAGCGCCCGGGACCGTAGCCGCGAATTTTGGCCTCGGGCAGGTTGGCGTAAAGCTGGCGGATTTCGGTGAACACCCCCGTGTAGGTGGCCGGGTTCGAGCGCGGCGTGCGCCCGATGGGCGACTGGTCCACCTCAATCACCTTGTCGATCAGCTCCAGGCCTTCAATGCTGCCGTAGGCCAGCGGCTCGCGCTTGGCGTTGAAGAAGTGCTTGTTGAGGATGGGGTAGAGCGTGTCGTGAATGAGCGAGGACTTGCCCGAGCCCGACACGCCCGTGACGGCCACCAGCTTGCCCAGCGGCACCTTCAGCGTCACGTTCTTGAGGTTGTGGCCCTTGGCCCCCTTCAGCACCAACTCGGTGCCTTCGCCGGTGCGCTTTTTCTTGCGCAGCTCAATGTGCTTTTCGCCGCTCAGGTACTGGGCCGTGAGCGAGCCGCTGCGCATGAACTCCTCGGGAGTGCCCTCGGCCACCACGTGCCCGCCGTGAATGCCCGCGCCGGGACCGATGTCGAGCACGTGGTCGGCGTGCTGAATCATGTCCTTATCGTGCTCCACCACGATGATGGAGTTGCCCAGGTCGCGCAGGTGCTTGAGGGCGTTGATGAGCCGCTCGTTGTCGCGCTGGTGCAGACCGATGCTGGGCTCGTCCATGATGTAGAGCACGCCCACCAGCTGGGTCCCGATTTGGGTGGCCAGGCGAATGCGCTGCGACTCGCCGCCCGAGAGCGTGCGCACCGAGCGGTGCAGGTTCAGGTACTCCAGGCCCACTTCCAGCAGAAAGCCGATGCGCTTGCGGATTTCCTTGAGCAGTTCGCGGGCAATCAGGTTCTGCCGCTCGCTCAGGCGCTCCTCCAGCCCCTCAAACCAGCGGGCCAGCTCGCCAATGTCCATCACCGACAGCTCGCCGATGTGCTTGTCGGCCATGCGGAAGTGCAACGACTCTTTCTTGAGGCGGTAGCCGCGGCACTCGGGGCACTCGGTGGCCTGGGTGTACTGCTGAATCCACTCGCGGATGTTTTCCGAATCGGATTCCATCTGCCGGCGCAGGAAGGGAATAATGCCCTCGAACGGCTCGGAGTAGGTAGCTTTCTTTTTGTCGTCGGCATCCTCGTCGGCCTCGATGCCGTGCAGCAGGCGCTGCACCAGCTCGGCCGGCAGCTTCTCGATGGGCGTGGTCAGCGAAGCCTTGTTCTTTTTCAGAATCAGGTTCATCTGCTGGAAAATCCAGATGTCGCGGTACTCGCCCAGGGGCGCAATGCCGCCGCGGCTGATGCTGAGCTTGGGGTCGGGCATCACCGATTCCTCGGTAATCTGCTGAATCTCGCCCAGGCCGTTGCAGGTGGGGCAGGCGCCGTAGGGCGAGTTAAACGAGAAGGTGTTGGGCGCCGGGTCGTCGTAGGCAATGCCGGTGGCCGGGTCCATCAGAAAGCGCGAGAAGAACTGCGTCTTGTTGGCGGCCGGGTCGAGCACCAGGGCCGTGCCCTTGCCGTGGGTCAGCGCGTTCTGCATCGAACCGGAAAGGCGGAACCGGTCTTCCTCCTTCACCACCAGCCGGTCGATGACGATTTCGATGTCGTGGATCTTGTAGCGGTCCACCTGCATCTTGCTGGTGATGTCGAGCAGCTCGCCGTCGACGCGCACCTTGGTGAAGCCCAGTTTGGCAATCTGCTGAAACAGCTCGCGGTAGTGGCCCTTGCGGCCCTTTACCACGGGCGCCAGCACCACCAGCTTCTGGTCGGCGTAGTGCTTGAGGATGTAGTTGATGATCTGGTCGTCCGACTGCCGGATCATCTTCTTGCCGCTGGCGTAGCTGAAAGCCTCGGCGGTGCGGGCGTAGAGCAGGCGCAGAAAGTCGTAAATCTCGGTGATGGTGCCCACCGTGGAGCGGGGGTTGCGCGAGGTGGTTTTCTGCTCGATGCTGATAACCGGCGACAGGCCCTCAATCTTGTCCACGTCGGGGCGCTCGAGCCCGCCCATGAACGAGCGGGCGTAGGCCGAAAACGTCTCCATGTAGCGGCGCTGCCCCTCGGCGTAGATGGTATCGAAGGCCAGGCTGGACTTGCCCGAACCCGAGATGCCCGTGAACACCACCAGCTTGCCGCGGGGAATCCGGGTGGATACGTTCTTGAGGTTGTGCTCGCGCGCGCCGTACACCTCGATGAACGGGGCCTCGATGGTGGCCGCCGAAGCGGGGGCCGTAGCCGCGCCGTTGCCACCGACCGGGCGTGGGGGCGCGGCCTCGAGGGCTACCACGGCCGTAGCGGCGCTGGTTCTTTTCTTCGGCGTCGCCGGAGCTGCGGCCTCGGCCGTCGATTTTTTCTTAGCCATGCAATGCGTAGCGAATAAGCCCGCGAAAGTACGTTAAATGCCCTGCCGGACGCCAGCCTCACCCGCTTATTTGCCAGTGAATTTAGCCTGCCCGATGCCGGGCATGCAGAAGGCAGTAACCGCCGCGCGGGGGTTTTCGTTCGGTGGTTTGCTAGTGTCCTTAGGCGGCGACAAGGCGGCGGCCTTCCTGGTACGCGCCCACCCGCCGCTGGTTTGGCCTTGTTCTTGCCCCGGCCGCTCCCGGGTACTCCCCTCACCTTTCTTCCGACTTCCCATGAAACGTCTTCCCCAATTCCTGTTTGCCGCCCTGCTGCTGCTCGGCGCCGGCGGCGCGGCTACCCCCGCCCAGGCCCAGGTTACCGTCAACATCGTGCAGCCCGGCTGGGGCCCGGCGGTGCCGGCCGGCGCGCAGTACTACTACGTGCCCGAGTACGGCGGCTACTACGACCTGCGCGCCCAGCGCTACATCGTGCAGCGCGACGGCAAATGGCAGCGCCTGGCCACGCTCAGCGGCTACAACCCCGGCACTTTCCACCCCGTGGTTATCGACTACATCGGCGCCACGCCCTGGGTGAAAGTGAAGGAGCACAAAACCAAGTACGGCCACCCCCACGGCATGCCCCCCGGCCAGGCCAAGAAGATGCGCGGCACCTACGTCCGCCCCGTCAACGGCGTAGTAGTGGATGAGCGCGGCAAGGGCAACGGCAACAAGCACGCCGGCCACCCCGGTAAAGGCAACGGCAACGGGAAGGGCAAAGGCAAAAACTAGCTGCTCCCCCGTTGGTTATCCCCGCAACGGCCGCTACCCGGGTAGCGGCCGTTGCTGTTTGTATAGGGCACCTTAAACCTGCCACATCATGAGCTACCGCCCCATCAGTTGCTCGTTCTACGACGAGCTGGAAGCCCGCGCTACCCTTCGGCAGCCCTGCACCCTCACCTACCGCCCCGCGCCCGCCGCGCCGCCCAGCACCTACCACGGCATCATTCAGGACCTCTACCTCCGCGACCGGGTGGAATACCTGCGCCTGACCGATGGCTTCGAGCTGCGGCTGGACCATCTGCTGGCCGTCGACGACAAGCAGCTGCGCGATTACTGCTGAGCCGGCGGTACCGGCTCCCCGGGCTGTAGGCCAGCTGGTACATACCAGTGGGCATGGACGATTATTTATGCCAGCAACTGGCATAATGAACTATCAGCCGTGGCTTATTTATGTCAGGGTGGGGCATAAATACTTGCTCATGCGCTACTATTTATGCCTGGTGTGGCGCTTTCGGCAGCGGCTCCATCAGGGGGCCGCTGCTGCGTTGCTAAGGATGTTGTCCAGCAGCAAGCGCATGGAAAAAGCCAGTCATACTGCGCCCGCGAAGTATCTCTACCGGAAACCTCCACCCGGCCCCGGTTCGCTTGATGCGCGAAGCCTTAGGGAAAGGGGAGCCAGGCGAGCGGGAGAGATACTTCGGCTACGGCTACACCTTCGCTCAGCATGACGGGCTGGGGCCTCGGCAGCACGGGCTGAATGCTACGGTTACTTATGGGCGGCTTAAACGTAGTGGTGCCACGACTTTGGAGTCGTGGCACCACTGCAATCGTCCCCGAAATCCGCGAACTGAAGGAAGGCGAAGCCAAATCCGAAAGAACCCGCGAAAATCCGTGGTTTAGAATTCCGCGTTCTTGGGAAAGCGCGGAAAGGGAATCACGTCGCGGATGTTGGCCATGCCGGTTACAAACAGCACCAGGCGCTCGAAGCCCAGGCCGAAGCCCGAGTGCGGGGCCGAGCCGAAGCGGCGCAGATCGAGGTACCACCACAGCTCGTCGGCGGGCACGTGCAACTCCTGCATGCGCTGCTCGAGCTTTTCCAGGTTTTCCTCGCGCTGCGAGCCGCCGATGATTTCGCCGATGCCGGGGAAGAGCACGTCCATGGCGCGCACGGTGCGGCCGTCCTCGTTCAGCTTCATGTAAAACGACTTCACCTCTTTGGGGTAGTCGGTGAGGATAACCGGCTTGCGGAAGTGCTTTTCCACCAGGTACCGCTCGTGCTCCGACTGCAGGTCGGTGCCCCAGTCGACCGGGAATTCAAACTTCTGCTTGGCCTTCTTCAGGATGTCCACCGCCTCGGTGTAGGTCAGGCGCTGAAACTCGTTGTCGACCACGAACTGCAGGCGCGCGAGCAGCTCCTTGTCGTACTGCTCGTTGAGGAACTGCAGGTCAGCGGGGCACTTCTCCAGGGCGTAGCGCACCAGGTACTTGAGGAAGTCCTCGGCCAGGTCCATGTTGTCCTGCAAATCGAAGAAGGCCATTTCCGGCTCGATCATCCAGAACTCGGCCAGGTGACGGGCCGTGTTGCTGTTCTCGGCGCGGAAGGTGGGTCCGAAGGTATACACCTTGCCCAGGGCCATGGCGGCCACTTCGCCCTCCAGCTGCCCCGATACGGTGAGGTTGGTGGACTTGCCGAAGAAGTCTTCCTTGTAATCTACTTTCCCGTCGTCGGTCAGCGGCGGGTTCTGGTCGGGCAGGGTCGTTACGCGGAACATCTGGCCGGCGCCCTCGGCGTCGGAGCCGGTGATGATGGGCGTGTGCACGTAGTAGAAGCCGCGGTCGTTGAAGTACTGGTGCACGGCGAAGGCCAGCGCGTGGCGCAGGCGCAGCACCGCCCCGAAGGTGTTGGTGCGGGGGCGCAGGTGGGCAATTTCGCGCAGAAACTCCAGCGAGTGGCCTTTCTTCTGCAAAGGGTAAGTTTCGGGGTCGGCCTTGCCCAGCACCTCGATTTCAGTGGCCTGCACTTCTACGGCCTGGCCCTTGCCCTGGGAGGCTACCAGCTGGCCGCGCACGGCCACGCAGGCGCCGGTGGCCACGTCCTTCAGCGTTTCTTCCGGGAAGCTTTCAGCGGCGGCTACTACCTGCAGATTATGGATGGTCGAGCCGTCGTTGACGGCAATGAACTGCACGTATTTGTTGCCGCGGCGGGTGCGCACCCAGCCTTTCACGAGCACTTCGCGGTCCAGCTCCTGGCTGGACAGCAGCGCCTCTACGCTTGATCTTCTGACGGACATTGGCTTACCGATGAAATGGAGCCCGCAAAAATAGTCGGCCCGGCCGGACAATTTGCCTAGCCGCGCCGGAATCCTGCGGGCCCGGGGGCGGCCCTGGCGGGAAGGCGCCGGCCTGGCACCCGACCCAGACCCAATTGCACCAACCTTTCCGCCAAATCTGAAGTACACAAACGGCTATCTTTGGCTGAAGCCGCCACTGCTTTTCGGCCCGCGCCGCCCGCGTTTTTGCTATGCAACGACTTGACATGAAACAGCTTCTCTCGCAGAAGCTGTCCCCCCAACAGATACAGTTCATCAAGCTGCTCCAGATTCCCACTGCCGAGCTGGAGATGCGCATCAAGGAAGAGCTGGAGATGAACCCGGCCCTGGAAGAAGGCGACGCCGAGGAAGCCGACCTGGCCGACGAGGACCAGGACGACGAGTTCGGCGACGACGCGGACGACAGCACCGACGACGAGCCGGCCGAGGGCGAGGAGTACGACAACCAGGAAAACATTCTCGACGAGGACTTCGAGGAGCCCGCCGAGCCCGAGCTGGAGCTGCCCAAGGAGGAAACCGCCGAGGAAGTCAAGGACAGCGACGACCTGGACCTGGACGACTACCTCGACGACGACGAAATTGCCGGCTACAAGATGCAGGGCGACAACGGCGGCGACGAAGAGGAGCGCGACATGCCCCTGGCCGACACCGGCTCGACGCTGACCGACTCGTTGTTTGAGCAGCTGCGCTTTCTCGACCTCGACGAGCGGCAGGAAGCCATCGGCAGCCAGCTCATCGGCTCCATCGACGCCGACGGCTACATCCGCCGCGATTTGTCGGCCATTGCCAACGACCTGGCCTTCTCGCAGAACATCGAAACCACGGAGGAGGAAATCGAGCAGGTGCTGCGCCTGATCCAGACTTTCGACCCGCCCGGCATTGGCGCCCGCGACCTGCGCGAGTGTTTGCTGCTGCAGCTCGACCACCGCCCCCACGACGAAGTGGTGGAGCACGCCCAGCGCATCCTGATGGACACCTTCGAGGAGTTCACCAAAAAGCACTACCAGCGCATTCAGCAGAAGCTCGACCTCGAAGACGAGGAAATCAAGGACGCCATCGGCCTCATTCTCAAGCTCAATCCCAAGCCCGGCGGCTCGGGCCCGGTGGGCGGCGGCCGGGTGCAGTACATCATTCCCGACTTCCTGCTCAACAACGAGAACGGCGAGCTGCGCCTGACCCTGAACGCGCGCAACGCCCCCGACCTGCGCGTGAGCCGCGACTACCAGGAGATGTTCCAGGCCTACGACAAGGGCGCCAAGAAAGATAAGAAGCTCAAGGAGGCCGTCACCTTCGTCAAGCAGAAGCTCGACGCGGCCAAGTGGTTTATCGACGCCATCAAGCAGCGCCAGAACACCCTGCTGCGCACCATGGACGCCATCGTGCGCTACCAGCACGAGTTCTTCCTCGACGGCGACGAGAGCAAGCTCCGCCCCATGATCCTGAAGGACATTGCCCAGGAAATCGGCATGGACATCAGCACCGTGAGCCGGGTGGCCAACTCCAAGGCCGTGCAAACCGAGTTCGGCATTTACCCGCTCAAGTACTTTTTCTCCGAGGGCATTGCCACCGACTCGGGCGAGGACGCCAGCAGCCGGGAGGTGAAACACATCCTGAAGGAAATCATCGAAGCCGAGGACAAGCGCCGCCCCCTCTCCGACGACAAGCTGGAAAAGATGCTCAACACCCGCGGCTACAACATTGCCCGGCGCACCGTGGCCAAGTACCGCGAGCAACTCAACATTCCCGTCGCCCGCCTGCGCAAAGAGCTATAATCCAATTAATTAATAATTATCAATTCATAATTATTAATTGAAAACCCGCCTGGCTACGGCCCTTTCCGTGCTGCTGCACCCGCTGCTGCTGCCCACGTATCTGGTGGCGCTGCTGTGCTACGCGTTTCCCGGAGGGCTGGAGCTGCCGACCGGGCTGGCATTCCGGGGCGAGCTGGTGCTGCGGGTCTGGGGGCTCACCTTCGCGCTGCCCGGGTTGCTGGTCGGCCTGCTGCAGCTCCGGGGGCACATCACCTCGGTCGAGCTCTACGAACGGCGGCAGCGCCCCCTGCCGCTGCTGATTGCGGCGCTGGCCTTTGGGGCCGCCACTCTGCACCTGAGTACCCTTCCCCACGCCGGCGCACTGGCCCACGTGCTGCTGGTCATGACGCTTTCGGCGCTGCTGACGCTGATTATTACCCTGGCTTGGAAAATCAGCGCGCACGGCATGGGCATGGGCGGGGCTATTGGGCTATTCGCCGTGCTGGGCCTAAGCCAGCGGCTGCCGCCGGCACAAGCCGCGCTGTGGCTGCTGGGCACGCTGCTGCTGAGCGGTGCCGTAGCCTGGGCTCGGCTGCGCCTGAAAGCGCACTCGCCGGCCCAGGTGCTGGCCGGCCTGGCCTTGGGCACCGGCGTAGTCGGCCTGCTGACCTTGTACGAGTGGCCGACCGTTGCCTACACGCCCTGAATCAGCGCGGCGCGGTCATTTCCTGCTGCACCAGCTGCTGCACGGCGGGCTGGTCGTAGTCTTCCTCGCGCTGAATGTGGGGCATGAGGCGGGCCATGATGGCATCCTGCCGCTGGCCGTTGGCCCAGGCATCGTGGTAGGGCGTGTGCGAAAACGTCACCTGCGAGTACAGCGGCAGCCACTGGTCGGGGTACTGGGCCGATATTTTGGCCTCGATCTTCTTTTGCAGCAGGAAGCGCGGATCAGCCACCCGGTCGCGCATCTCCACGAAGTTGTACACGGCCAGGTCGGCAATGGCGTCGGCGTTGGGCTTGCGCTGCTTTTGAAAAGCCCCGAAGATGGCCGACCAGTCGTTGCCGTGGGCATCGAGCAGCTGGTTGAGCACGGTGCAGTCCTCGAAGCCCGCGTTCATGCCCTGCCCGTAGAAGGGCACGATGGCGTGGGCCGCGTCGCCTAGCAGCAGCACGTCGTCGTCGAACGCCCAGGGAAAGCACTTCACCGTGACCAGCGAGGCCGTGGGGTTGTGGAAGAAGTCCTGCTCCAGCTCGGGCATCAGCGGCAGGGCATCGGGAAACACCCGCCCAAAAAAGGCCCGCACCTGCTCCGGCGTCTGCAGCGTGGCAAACGACTCGTCGCCCTCGAAGGGAAAGAACAGCGTGCAGGTAAACGAGCCGTCGAGGTTGGGCAGGGCAATCATCATGTAGCGCCCGCGCGGCCAGATGTGCAGGGCGTTTTTCTCCAGCTGCCAGCTGCCGTCGGCCCCCGGGGCAATGGTCAGCTCCTTGTAGGCGTACTCCAGGTACGACTGCGAGTAGTCGAAGCGGTCGGTTTTCTGCAGGGCCCCGCGCACGGCCGAAAAGGCGCCGTCGGTGCCAAACAGGCGGCGGAACGTTACCCGCTGCTGCTCCCCCGAGTCAGCGTCGCGCAGCAGCAGCTCGCGGCCGCGCAGGTTCACGTCGAGGCACTGCTGCCCGAAGTGCAGGCGCACGCTCGGCTCGGCCTCGGCCAACTCCAGCAGGCGGCGGTTCAGCCCGCCCCGCGACACCGAGTAGATGGCCTGCCCGGGCTTGCCGTAGGGTTGGTGCGTAAGATTGCCCTGCACGTCGTGCATCACGCGGCCGTACATGGGAATGGCCACCTCGCGCACGGCCTCGGCCACGCCCACGCCCTCCAGGGCCCGCCAGCCGCGGTCCGACAACGCCAGATTGATGGAGCGGCCGACATCGGCGCCGGCGCGGCGCGGGTCGGCGCGGCGCTCGTACACATTTACGGGGTAGCCGCGGCGGGCTAGGTACAGGGAAAGCAGGGAACCGACCAAGCCCGCGCCCATCACCGTCATCGGCTCGGCCGAGGCAGCGGGGGCGGTAGCGGAGAAGTTTGTCATAGAAGAACGGCAGTGCCGGTACGCGAAAATACGGGTAGCAGGAGCCTAATGTAGCGCGTTTGCGCCATCTGACACCGGCGGCCGCTCAGCCGGTCCATTTAGTGGCCGGTTTACGCCAAAGCAGGCTTCCCCCGCTGCCAGGGCCCATTTGCGCTACCGAACTCAGATACAGCAACTTGTATATTTTTGGTTGTGGTTGTATTTTTATGATAATTGCAAGAAAATATCGTGTGCATGCAGCATAATTGCCGAACTTGCAGCCCGCTTTTGTAAAAGCCTTCCCTTTCCAGCGTTTTCCCTTCTTTTTTCTTTATGCGGCAAATTTTACTTGGCTCCCTGCTGCTTGGCACTACGGTGCTGGCAGCTCCGGCCTGGGCCCAGTCGGCAGCCACTGTGGGTGGCGTGGTGCGCAACGACGCGGGTGAGCCCATTCCCGGCGCCACGGTTTTCATCAAAGGCACGCTCATCGGCACGGGTACCAACCGCGAAGGGCAGTTTTCGCTGCCGGCCGACTTCGAGCGCGGCCCCATCGTCATTTCGGTGTCGTTTGTGGGTTACGAGTCGCGCGAGCTGGAGCTGAGCAAGCCCACGCCCGACGTGGTGGTGACGCTCAACGAATCGGTGACGCTGAACGAAGTGGTGGTGGCGGCCTCGCGCGTGGAGGAATCCCTGCAGCAGGCGCCGGTGACCATCGAGAAAATCAACGCCCAGCAGATTCTGCGCACGCCCCCGCCCGATGTGCTGGCAGGCCTCAACCAGCTCAAGGGCATCGACGTGAACTCGACCAGCATGGTGATGAGCAGCCTGAGCACCCGCGGCTTCAACTCGCCCAAGTCGGAGCGCGTGATTCAGCTGGTCGACTACTTCGACACCCAGTCGCCAAGCCTGAACATCAACTCGGGCAACATGCTGGGCGTGCCCGAGCTCGACATTGCCTCCATCGAGGTGATTTACGGCCCGGCCTCGGCCCTGTACGGCGCCAACGCCTTCAACGGCGTGGTGCTGCTCAACACCAAGGATGCGTTCGTGACCGAGGGCTTCAGCGCCCGGGTGCGCGGCGGCCAGCGCGCGTACTTCGACGGGCAGCTGCGCTACGCCAAGAAGCTGGGCAACAAGTTTGCCTTCAAGCTGGTGGGCAGCTACCTGACGGCCAACGACTGGCTGGCCTCGAACTACGAGCCCACCAACCGCATGCTGGTGCCCAACAACAACGAGTCGGGCTCGGCCCAGGGCTACGACGCTGTGAACCGCTACGGCGACCTGCCCAACACTTTCTCGCAGCGCCAGAACAACGCCCAGCTGGGCTACACCGTGAGCCCCGAGCTGGAAGGCAAGACGGTGTTCATGCCCGGTTTCGACGAAAAAACCCTGGTGGGCAGCGACGACCAGGCCCGGGCCCTGAAGCTGCAGCCCACGATTTCCTACCTGTTTACCGACAAGATCAAGGCCACGGTGGGCGCCAGCTACGCCCGCGGCACGGCCAGCTATCAGTCGTCGAGCCGCTACCGCCTCAAGGACTTCGGCACCACGCAGTTTCGCGGTGAATTGAAAGGGGAGCGGTGGTTTCTGCGCGGCTCTTCCACCCAGGACTTCGGCAACGACACCTATGACCTGAGCTTTCTGGGCGGCTACCTGCAGAACTCGCCCAGCGAGGTGAGCGGGCTGACCTACGGCCAGCTGTACTTCATCACCTACAACAACGCCTACAAGCAGGCCCGCAACGCCGGTCAGTCGGCCGAGGCGGCGCTGGCTACGGCCCAGGCGGCGGCCAACGCCCGCCAGCTGGACCCCAGCAGCCCGCGTTTCCAGGAGCTGCGCTCGGCCATCGTGGCCGACAACCGCCCCGGCCGCGGCGCCCGCCTGAACCCCAGCTCCCTGCTCAACGAGGGCAACGCGCAGTACAACTTCAAGTTCGGCACCACTACCGACCTGATCGTGGGCGCCTCGTACCGCAAGTTCCGCCTGGGTTCCAACGGGCAGTTATTCTCCGACGACAACCAGCGCATTCAGAACCACGAGATGGGGGCCTACGGCCAACTCTCGCACCGCCTGCTCAACGAGCGGCTGAAGCTGGCCGTGGCCGCCCGCCTCGACGAGTTCAAGAACTTCGACGCGGCCTTCTCGCCCCGCGCCTCGGCGGTATACTCGGCCGGCGCCAACAAGCAGCATAACTTCCGCGCCAGCTACGGCCGCGCCTTCCGCTCCCCCACGCAGCTCGACCAGTACATCCGCCTCGACGTGGG
Source organism: Hymenobacter sp. B81 (assembly GCF_044628455.1). Lineage (NCBI taxonomy): Bacteria > Pseudomonadati > Bacteroidota > Cytophagia > Cytophagales > Hymenobacteraceae > Hymenobacter > Hymenobacter sp. B81. The sequence goes on from NZ_JBIYZW010000002.1 coordinate 383,969, forward strand.
CCGCGTACTGCTGCTGGGCAACGTGGGCAGCGGCTTCCAGGGCTATTCGCCCGAGCTGGCCCAGCCGACCGTGCTCGGCGCCATCCTCACCAACCCCGATGCCAGCGCCCGCGCCGCAGCCCTGGCCCGCTACGAGTACAACGCCCCGGCCCTGAAGCTGGAGCGCCTGAACTCCTACGAAGTGGGCTACCGCGGCGAGCTGCTGAAAGGCCTGAGCCTGGACGTGAACTACTTCCGTTCACAGTACAACGACTTCATCGGCGCGCGCCCGTTCATTGGCAACCGCGACGGTTCGCGCCCCACGCTGGCTCAGCTGGGGGCGGAAGCCCAGACCTCGACGCCCTTCCAGACCAGCACTTCCAACACCCGCGTACTGCAGGTGTGGACCAACGCCAACCAGGAAGTGCGCACCCAGGGCGCGGCGCTGGGTTTGAGCTACACCATTGCCCGCCCGCTGACGCTGAGCACCAACTACTCGCTGAACGTGCTGGACCGCTCGAACATCAAAGACCCGAACTTCCAGACCTTCTTCAACACACCCAAGCACAAGTACAACGTGGGCGCCAGCGGCACGACGGGTAACCTGAGCTACTCGGCCAACTACCGCTGGGCGCAGGGCCACCTCTACGAGACCCCCTTCGCGGTGGGCACCCTCAACGACTACAGCTCGCTCGACGTGTTTGTGGGCTACACCCTGCCCAAGCTGGCCACCACCATTCAGGCCGGCGCCTCGAACCTGCTCGACGACGAGAACGTGCAGATTTACGGCGGCCCGCAGATTACCCGCCTAGCCTACGTAGGCCTGCTGGTAGACATCCGCTAGTCTGAAAGTAAAAGCTGCTGAACGCAACGGCCGGCCCCCCTCACGGGAGCCGGCCGTTGCTTTTACGGTTCCACCAGCTGGCTCAAACGCCGGTAATCAGGCGAAACGTCAGGTTGAGGCGCGGGCCCACGGGCCGGGCGGTTTTGGGCAGGGCGTGCTGCCAGCAGCGCTGCGTGAGCCCGCGCATAATCAGCAGGCTACCCGCGGGCAGCTCCAGCGTCAGCGGTGGGTGCGCGGGGCCACGACCGGGGCGCGGGCGCAGGCGAAACCGCCGGGTGCTGCCTAAACTGAGCGAGGCAATGACGGGCTCGGGCCCCAATTCGGGCTCGTCGTCGGCGTGCCAGCCCATGCCGTCCTGGCCCGAGCGGTAGAGGTTGAGCAGCACGCTGTTGAAGGGCACTCCGGCGGCGGCTTCCACGGCTCGGCGCAACGCCAGCAGTGCGGGCAGCCAGGGCAGCGGCGGCAGCTTCAGGCCCGAGTACTGGTAGGCGGCACCCGGGTCGCCGTACCAGGCGGTGAGTCGGGGCTGGGGCACCTCGCGACCAAACAAGCGGATGGGCTGCTGCTGCCAGGCCACGGCCGCGGTCAGCTCGATTAGCAGGGCGGCAGCCTCGGCCGGACTCAGAAAATCCTCGGCCAGCCACAGCTCAGCCTGGGGCAGTACAATCGGTGTCAGCGCCATAGGCAGGCTACTTGGCTGATCAACTCAGGGTGCGACGCCGGGCATGGGCAGCCCCGACATGCGCGCCAGCGTCATCAGCAGCAACACCACCCCGAAGATGACAATCAGCGGCATAACCCAGCCCCGCGAGCGATAGGGTTGCCGGCCAATGAAGTAGGGCCACATCACGTAGACGTAGAGCAGGGCCGTGAGCACGTTGATGACGAGCGCGGAATACCCGGGCTGCACGCCCAGCTGGGCCGGCAGCCACACCTGCAGGGCCAGCAGCGGCATTACCAGCGCCAGCAGCAGGGCGGCCCCGCCGTAGCGGCGCAGGCGCAGCAGGTTCAGCAGCATCAGCAGGCCGCCAATGAAAAAGGAAAACAGCACCGAAAACACCGCGACCGTGCTGGGCGAATACAGCGTGGGCGTGTCGGCCGCAGCTTCTTCCTCCTGCGGCTCCGGCTCGGCGGGGCGCATCCAGGCGGGCTGAGGCGGCGGGTTGCGCAGGGCTTCGGCCTGCTCCCGGGCCACGGCCACCTGCAGCTCGGCGCGCAGATCGGCCGCCCCGGGCAGCACGTGGCCGCGCTGCTCCAGTTCGGTCAGCGCCGCCAATACGGCATCCTCGCGGTATTCACCGCGGTTGGTCACGTATAGCCGCAGCTCGGCGTCGGTTTTGCGGGCCATTTTGGCCGCGTAGTCTTCCATTCTTCAGTCCTTCAATGCGCAGCCCGAAACTGCCTGCTAATTAACAAGGCTTATACGGGATGGTTCACCCACTCGGCCACGGCCCGGCCAATGCGCCACACATCCTCAAACGAGTTGTAGAGCGGCACCGGCGCCAGGCGCACCACGTTCGGCTCGCGCCAGTCGGCCACGATGCCCTGGGCGGCCAGGTAATCGAACAGGGCGCGGCCGCGCTGGCGTACCAGCAACGACACCTGGCAGCCGCGCTGCGCGGGGTCGGCGGGGGTAATGATTTCGAGCTGATCGGCCGGCAGGTTCAATTCCTGCAGCAGCCAGAACAGGTAGCCCGTCAGTTGCTCGCTTTTGCGGCGCAGCGCGGCCATGCCGCCGGCCTCATCTACCAGGGCCAGGGCGGCGCGGTGAATGGCCATGGGAAAAATCTGGGCGTTGGAGAGCTGCCAGCCCGCAGCGCCTTCCATGGGCCGGAAGCCCTTTTTCATCTGGAAGCGGTCGGCCGGGTCGTGGCCCCACCAGCCAGCCAGCCGGGGCAGGTCGGGGCGGCGGGCAAACCGCTCGTGCACGAACACGCCCGAGGTGCCGCCGGGGCCCGAGTTGAGGTACTTGTAGGAGCACCAGCAGGCAAAGTCCACGTCCCAGTCGTGCAGCTGCAGCTCGAGGTTGCCGGCGGCGTGGGCCAGGTCGAAGCCCACGATGGCCCCCACGGCGTGGCCCGCCCGGGTGATGGCCGCCATGTCGAAGGCCTGCCCGGTGTAGTAGTTGACCCCACCCAGGATGACGGTAGCCAGCGAGTCGCCCAGCTCCTGAATGCGGGCCTCAATGTCTTCGGTGCGCAGGGTATGCTCGCCGGGCCGGGGCAGCAGCTCCACGATGGCGTCGTCGGGGCGGAGGCCGTGCAGCTTCACCTGGCTTTCAAGCGCGTACTGATCGGAGGGAAAAGCCCCGCCCTCCATCAGCACCTTGTAGCGGGTGGCCGTGGGGCGGTAAAACGAAATCAGCAGCAGGTGCAGGTTGGTGGTCAGGTTGTTCATTACCACCACTTCCACCGGCCGGGCGCCCACCAGCCGGGCCGAGGCCGCGGTCAGAAACTCGTGGTAGTGCATCCAGGGCGAGGTGCCGTGGAAATGCCCTTCGACGGCGTGCTCCTGCCAGCTCTGGAACTCGGCCTCAACGGCAGCGCGGGCCGACTTGGGCTGCAGGCCCAGGGAGTTGCCGCAGGCGTACACGCCCGGCTGCCCATCGGGCCCCAGGGGCAGGTGAAAACGGTCGCGGAAAGCACGGAGTGAGTCCCGGGCATCGAGCCCGCGGGCAAAGTCAAGGGTATTTTCGTAGGTCATCGAAAGCGGAAAAGACGCCGCGGCGTGGCCGCGAAGGTAGCGCCCGGGCTTCAGACGCGGGCTTTCAGAAACTGCTCGACGCCCACGCCCAGCCAGTCGAAGGCGTTCTGGCCCAGCATGCGGGCTTTCACCTCGTCGGGGTAGTTCATGGAGCGAATCAGCTGGCCCGGCTCCAGCTCGCCCAGTGGGAAGGGGTAGTCGGTGCCCAGGGTAATCTTGTCGGCGCCCACGGTTTTCACCAGGTAGTCCAGCATCAGCGGGTCGTGCACCAAGGAGTCGACCCAGAACCGGCCCAGGTACTCGCGCGGGTTCACGGGGTTGTCGACGGCACAGAGGTCGGGGCGCACCTGGAAGCCGTGCTCGATGCGGCCGATGGTGGAGGCAAAGCTGCCGCCGCCGTGGGCCACGGCCACGCGCAGGCGCGGGAGGCGCTCGAGCACGCCGCCAAAAATCAACGAGCACAGCGCCAGGGTGCTTTCGGCGGGCATGCCTACCAGCCAGGGCAGCCAGTACTTGGGCATTTTCTGCTGGGCCATCATGTCCCAGGGGTGCACGAACACGCAGGCGCCCAGCTCCTCGGCCGCGGCAAACACCTCGAACAGCTCGGGGGCGTCGAGGTTCCAGTCGTTGACGTGGGAGCCGATCTGAATGCCGGCCAGCCCCAACTCCTTCACGCAGCGCTCCAGCTCCTTCACGGCCAGGTCGGGCGCCTGCATGGGCACGGTGCCCAGCCCAATGAAGCGGTCGGGGTAGTCGGCCACCACGCCGGCCAGGTGGTCGTTGAGCAGGCGGCTTAAATCCAGCGCGTCGTGGGGCTTGGCCCAGTAGCTGAACATGACGGGCACGGTGCTGAGCACCTGCACGTCGACGCCGAAGTGCTGGCACTCGCGCAGGCGCACGGCGGGGTCCCAGCAGTTGTCCTGAATTTCGCGAAAGAACTTGTCGTCCTGCATCATGCGGGCGCAACAGGGCTTGTGGTGCTCGAGCCGGATGAAGCCGCCGTAGCCGTACCGCTCGCGCAGGTCGGGCCACTGTTTGGGCAGGATGTGGGTGTGAATGTCGACGGTAAGCAAGGGTGGGCGGTAAGCAGCCGCGGCAAAAGGGCCCGGCCCGGGTGGGCCGTTAAATTACAGCTTCGTTCGCACACCCAATCGGGCACTCGGGCCGGACCTCGCCGAATAAGGCTTGTTGAGCGGCCAGTTTGCGCCCGGTAGCGGGGCATTGACCACTGCTCCCGCTCTTTACCGGGCTATTGCAGCCCCGGCTCGGTTACCAGGTCGGGGGCGTGTACTGAATGGTTTTGGCCTTGAGTTCCAGCATGGATTGCGTGTGGCTCGAGAAGCTCAGGCACACCACCAGAAACAATACGTAGGCCAGCCCCACCGACAATAGCTGCCCGCGGTTTACCTGCCGCGCCTGCCACTGCGCCGGCCAGCCAAAACAGGCCACGGCGTAGAAGAACATGTGCATGGGCACGAAATAGCGGCACTCCACCATCAGGGGCATGGAGGCGGCGCAGGTAATGAGCACGGCGGCAATCAGCAGTAGATGACGCGGCCTGACGTCACCGGCCCGCACAACCAGCACCAGGAACGAGGCGAAGAGCACCGTGTAGTTGAATAGCGCCAGCGCGGTGGTTGAGGCGTAGACTTTGGTGACGTAGGGGCTGGCGTACAACACGTCGAGGGCATTGAACAGATGCCGCGTGTACAGCGCCGCCATATCCAGCGGGTGCTGGAGCACGAACGTGAAATACTCCTGGTACGAGCCCAGCATTTTACCGCCGTTCGTGGCAAATAGGGCCCGCCCTGCGGGGTCTAAGTAAAATATCTGCGCTTTGGCGTAGTCCAAGCCAATATTGGTTTCGTACTTCTGGGCATTAAATCCCTCGTTGAGCTTGAATAGGTACAGGTTGTCTTGACCATTGACGACAAACTCGTTGCCGTCGCCACGGCCCAGTACGAACAAACTCGGCGACTGGTAATTACGCAAGTTGATCAGGTACTGGGGCCAGGCGACCAGCAGAAACGCGAGGGCGAAAAAACCCACGCGCAGGGCGGCTTTCCAGTGCAGCAAACGGCCATTACTCATCAACTGCTGCACCAGTAAGGCCAGCACCAGCGGCGCGGCCGCCAGGCAAATGGGCCGGATGTAAATGGCGGCGGCAATGAGGGCCCCGGAAAGCAGGGCCGCCCAGGCCTTTCTGACGTGGTAGGCGGCCAGGAGGGCGCCGAATAAGGCGAGCGTAGCCGGGAAATCGGTGAGGGTGAAGTTGAAATGGTCGCGCCACAGCACGAAGCAGACGACCACGAAGCAGGCCCGCCGCAGCAAGCCCACCGGACGCTTGCTGGCCTTTTCCCACAGACCCGGGCACACCACAGCAAACAGCGTAGCGGCGCAGAGCGCCCCCATAATCTTAATGATGAGGTTGCCGCTTTCCGGGGCAAAATCCCGCACGATGACGGCCGCCGGGTAATACAGCAGCGGGAATAAATAGCCGCGGAAGGTGCTGTTGAAGTGGTAAATCGAAAACTCCCCGTCGCGGTAGAACTCCGTGGCCAGGCGCCAATAATGCGCGGCGTCGTAATACTGCTGCTGGTGGCGGGAAGTCAGCAGGTGAACCAGGAACAACAGGAAGGTTGCCAGGAAAACCCAGGTATTCCGGTAGCGGCGCCAAGCGGGCTGCGCGGCCGCCGATACGGGCGCATCGGCTGCGGTCTGATAAGTGACGGGGGTGGTCAAGGGGGTGCTGATGGTAGGAGCCGGGCGCCCCGGAGGGCCGCTAAAAAACGACGTGCCGTAGGGCACGTCGTTGTCAATCAGGCAAAAATAACCACATCCGTTCAAGGCCGCATTTTCCGGCGCTGCGAATCGGCGTTTTTTGGCGCCGACGACCTAACTGGCGGGAGACTTATGCGGCAGCTCGCCCGCTACGAGGCCGCTACCGGCGCGGGCGGCTGCATCACTGTGCCGCAGCTCTTGCAGGTACGGCGCTGCTCGTTCTGCCAGAAGCTGCCCATGATAACCGGCAGCTGGGTGACGATATCGGTGAGTTCGGTGAATTCCTCGTGCAGCTTGGTGCCGCAGTTCTCGCAGTACCACTGAAAGCCGTCCAGCTCGCCGGGCTTGCGGTAGCGCTCCACCACCAGCCCTACGGTATTGGCCGGGCGCTGCGGGGAGTGGGGCACGCCCGCGGGCAGCAGGAATATTTCGCCGGCGCGGATGGGCAGATCAACCGGCTTGCCGTCCTCGATGATTTTGAGCGTCATGTCGCCCTCCAGCTGGAAGAAGAACTCCTCGCTGTCGTCCACGTGGTAGTCTTTGCGGGCGTTGGGGCCGCCCACCACCATCACGATGAAGTCGTCGTTGCCTTTGAACACCTGCTGATTGCCCACCGGCGGCTTGAGCAGGTGGCGGTGTTCGTCAATCCATTGCTGAAAGTTGAAGGGGCGGGAAACTGGCATTTTCAGGAACAGGTAACGCGCGACCAATGCCACGCGGTGAGTGGATGTTAGGTGACACGGGGCACGTGACAGGTGACAAGTTAGAAACTGTCGGCTGAACCGTCGGCCTTAAGCCCGAACAGCGCAAAACCGGGCCGCTTTCGGCTTCTGCCGCTATCCTTCCCAACAGCATCTGCCCCACTCATCAGTACCGGTCTTCCTAAACCTGTCACCTGTTCCCTGTCACGTGTTACCCAGAACCTGCCCCGTGTTACCGGTCACCCTAGTACTTTCGGCCATGCTTACCGACCAACTTACCGCCCGCCGCGCCGTGGTGTGCGGCAGTACCCAGGGCATCGGCCGCGCCGTGGCCGAGGCCCTGGCGTCCCGTCAGGCTTCCGTAACCCTCGTTGCCCGCGACGAGGCGCGCCTGCGGGAAGTGCTGGCTGCCCTGCCCACCGCCGCCGGCCAGCGCCACGACTACGTAGTCGCCGATTTTACCCGCCCCGACGAGCTGGCTGAGCGAATCGGCAACTGGGTGCAGCAGCACGGCCCGGCTCACATTCTGGTGAACAACACCGGCGGGCCGGCCGGGGGGCTGCTTCTGGCCGCGCCCATGGCGGCGCTGCGGGCGGCCTTCGAGCAGCACCTGGTGTGCAACCACCTGCTGGCCCAGGCCTTGGTACCGGGCATGCAGGCGGCGGGCTACGGGCGCATCATCAACGTCATCAGCACCTCCGTCAAGCAGCCTCTGCCCAACCTGGGCGTGTCGAATACCATTCGCGGGGCCGTGGCCAGCTGGGCCAAAACCCTGGCTACCGAGCTGGGCCCGCAGGGCATTACCGTCAACAACGTGCTGCCCGGGGCCACGCTCACCCAGCGGCACCACAGCCTGCTGGCAGCCCGCAGCGCCAGCACCGGCCAGGCCATCGACGAGCTCGAGGCCAACATGCTGCGCCTGATTCCGGCCGGGCGCTTCGGCGAGGCCGAGGAAGTAGCGGCGGCCGTGGCTTTCCTCGCCTCGCCCCTTGCCGGCTACATCAACGGCATCAACTTGCCGGTGGACGGTGGCCGCACGGGCAGTTTGTAAGTCCGTTCAGCCTGGATCTTCTGCGCAGTTGATTTACCCCGACATGCAGGGCGCGATTATTCCGGTGGAACTGTCCGGATGGCTAGCAATTACTGTTTATGGTCAGCGCCTATAACCCTGCTCAACCGTTAAATACCGCCCTGTTTGGTTGATAAAGCCCTTATCTTTGATGCCTACCTAACTTCCTTCTTCCTCGCTTCCATGAAAGCACATATTGGTTTACTGGGTTTATTGGTGCTTGGAGCTTGCTCCTCAGACAATCAAACCGGACCAAAAGCAGGTGAAAAAATTATCACCTTCAATGATTTTGAGTCTTTAGCGGGCTGGAACAACGATCCGGCCGCTCTTGACAAGGGCCGTGCGCATTCTGGACAGTACGCCATCAAAGTCGATGGCAACCGGGAATTCAGCTTGACCTTCAACATGCCTCTGGGAGCCGTAAGTCCTCAGAAATTCAAAACTGTTGTGCTGGACGCTTGGGCATACCTGCCCAGCGAAAAAGCCACGGGCGTGCTGGGTGTGCAGATTGTCAACCCCGAAACCAACCAGCAGGTGATGGGCGAGGGCATTAAGCTGGGCGACGAGATTAAGTCCTACAAAAAGTGGATGCCGGTGCGGAAGGAAATTACGCTGCCCGATAACATCACCCCTACCCAGTACATTCGCCTGTCGCTGTGGCGCGCTGATGCCAGTGACGTCGTACTGGTAGACGATGTAAAGCTCAGCATCAAAGAATAAAGCCACGCCGGCTGCTCTGCCCGAGCGATTTGGCAGCCCGTTATCTTAACATCACTCCGTAGCGCCGGCCCGGGCTCAGACTCGGGAATTACGCCAACTTCGCTAGGTACTGGCTGGGCACTTGGGTGGGCCCCGGCAAGTAGCCGCCGTAGCCTTCCTGGCCTCGCCCTTGAGCAGCTATATAAAAAGCACAAGCGCCCGTCGACTGTTGTCGACGGGCGCTTGTGCTCTAAGGGCTTGCCAGATTAAGGCACTACGGTCAACGCCAAATCATCTAGGTAAGTCGGCAAGGTTGAGCCGGAACGCCACAGATATATCTTAATTGGATTGTTAGCCGCAGCCTCGGCCGGCAGAGTGATTTCCTTGCTCACCTCCGTCCACTCTCCGGCTTTGACAGCCTGGGAGAGGTCTATTTTTTCGTATAACACGTTGCTGTTATCCTCCGCCGAGCGTGTGATTTGCAGCACTAATTGCGCCGGTTCGGCCTTGTCGTTGAAGACCCAAGCCGTCAGCCGGAACTTATTCAAGCGCTGCGGCGACAGACGGCCCAACTCATTGTTATAAGTCAAGCTGTACTCAATATTTGGGTCGGTTTTGACCGAATACAGGCCTGAATGTGCTTTTTCCCTTGTGAGCGAAGGATTGGGGATAACCCACCCTTCCAGATTTTCAAACCCAGTGGCAAATAGCTGATTGGGGTCAGCCTCAGACTTTGCATCACCGCGCGAACAGGCCGTAGCCAACATGGCTAGGCCAGTCCAAAATAACAAGTAGCGCATAACAGCGAGATAAAAAGAAGGGAGGGTCCAAAGGTAGGCTTCCTGGCCGCACGGTAAAAGGCCTGAATAGACTATGAGTGCAATACCGTAGTTTTGACCTTGCCTATTGTCCGGTACCCGCCACTTTCTTGGGTCAACGACTTTTACCGCCTTAGCCGCTGCCTTTTACTCTGCATGAATCTATCCCGCCCTAGCGCCCACTGGCTGGGCATGGCCGCCGTGGGGCTAGCCGCGGCCGGGCTGCTCGCCTACCTTTTCGCCGCCCCGCTGGCCAACCTCAACGATTACTTCTTCAACCCCGGCGGCGACGGGCTGCAGAGCTACTTTGCCACGGCCTACTATGCCCTCTACGACCAGGGCACCCGGTTTACCGGCATGAACTATCCCTTCGGGGAAAACTTCACCTACCCCAACCTGCAGCCGCTCATTGCCGTGGGCATCAACTGGCTGCAGCGGCTGGGGCTGCCGGCGGCGCGCTACACGGTGGGCATCACCAACGCGCTGGCGCTGCTGGGCTTATTGGCCGCCCCGCTGGTGCTCTACGCCATTCTGCGGCGCACCCGCCTGCCCGTGTGGTACGCCGGCCTGCTGGCCCTCATCATTGCCTTTCTCTCGCCGCAGGTGCAGCGCCTGGGCGACCATATGTCGCTGAGCTACGCCTGCTTCGTGCCCATTCTCTGGTACTGCATCATTCGCATGCAGGAAGCCCCGCGGCGCTGGCGCTGGTACGCACTGTTCGTAGTCAGCAGCCTGCTTATGGGCATGGTGATGCTGTACTTCACCGCCTGCGGCTCCATTTTTCTGCTGGCCCACGTGGCCGTGCTGGCGTTGCGCCAGCGGCGCGACTGGAATATGATCGGCCGCATGGCGCTAACGGCCCTGCTGCCGCTGGTGCTGTTTCAGGTGTGGATGTGGGCCACCGACCCCACCACCGACCGCCCGCCCAACCCCTTCGGTTTCCTGGTGTACATGGCCACGCCGGCGGGGGTGTTTACGCCTTCCCTGTCGCCGCTGCGCGAGGTGTGGGCGCGCTTTTTCACCGTCGAGCCCATCAGCTACGAGGCCGCTTCCTACGTGGGGCTGGTGGCGGCGGGTGTGATGGTGGCCTCGCTGCTGCGGCTGGCCTGGCGCCTGTGGAAACAGCGCCGCCGCCCGTTGCAGCTGGGCCGCGACCTGCCCGAGCACCTGCACGTGGGCGTGTGGGCGGCGGCGCTGGTGCTGTTTTTCTCGTTTGCCTGGCCGTTCGTGTTTCCCGGCTTCAAGGGCCTGGTCGAGTACCTGGGGCCCATCAAGCAGTTCCGGGCGCTGGGCCGCTTTGCCTGGCCGTTCTACTACGTGTTCAGCTGCTACGCGGCCTACTACCTCTACCGCCTGCTACGCTACCAGCGCCAGCACCGCGTATCGGCCCTGGCCTTGCCCTGGCTGCCGCTGCTGCTGCTGGTGTGGGGCGCCGAAGCCTGGCTGAACATCTCGGCCAAGGCCGCCACGGTAAATCAAGGTGCCGGGGCCCGCGCCTTTCTCGACCCCAACACCCCGCTGCTGCAGCAGCTGAGCTGGACCAACCGCCGCCCCACCGACTTCCAGGCCATCCTGCCCCTGCCCTACTTCAACAAGGGCAGCGACCGGATCGACATCGACGGCTCGGGTGCCTCGGTGTTCCTGGCCCACAAGCTGGCTTTGGCCACGGGCCTGCCCGAGCTGTCGAGCTACGTGTCGCGCCCTTCCATCGAGCACGTGCTGCGCCATGCCCAGCTGTTCAGCAGTACGCTCATCGAAAAGCCGCTGCTGCGCCAGTTCCCGTCCGACAAGCCCATTCTGCTGCTGGTGACGCCCGACGCGCTGACGCCCGCCCAGCAGCGCCTCGTGGGGCTGGCCAAGCTGCTGGTTGCCACGCCCGAAGTTAGCCTCTACGAGCTGCCCATTGCGGCGCTGGCCGCCACTACCCTGGCCCAGGAGCGCGCCAAGGCCGATTCGCTGCTGGCCATTCTGCCCGCCCGGCCCGACGGGCTGCGCGCCACCACGACCCGGGGCGTGCTGTATCAGCCCTTTAAGGAAGCCGCCGACCGCCGCGGCCGCCTGGGCGAGGGTGCCTTCCACGAGCCAAAGGAGAAGTTCTCGGTGCTCTACGACGGTGCGCTGCCTGCCCCGGCCGATACCGGCCGCTACGAGGTGAGCGTGTGGGTGAACGGCAAAACCGCCTACGGTTACGGCAACCTGCAGGTAAAGCTCTACGCCGGCGGTCAGCAGGTCGACCACCAGGTGGCCGACGGGCGGCTGTGCACCGAAATCAGCGGCGACTGGCTGCGCCTGGCGGTGCCCGTGCGGGTGGTGCCCGGCGTGAACCGCGTGGAAGTGCTCCACGACAGCCACGACCTGCTGGCCGACGACCTGCTGATTCGTCCCCTCGACACCGACGTGTACTGGCGCGATGCGCAGGGTCGGCCGGTGCTCAACGGCTACCAGCTAGCGCGCTGAGTTTTACGCCCCGTAACGCATTCCCCATCACCTCCCGAAAAATACCGGCGCCGGCGGTTGAGCTGCCAAGCAAACGCCCAATGCCGCGCTTACCTTTGTAGAATGGATGTAGCCTACGAAAGCAAATACCACGAGCTGGAAGAACAAAACTGGTGGTTTGTCTCGCGCCGCGACATGGTCTTCGACCTAATTCAGCAGCTCAAGCTCGACCGCAACGCCCACATCCTGGAAGTGGGCTGCTCGGGCGGGCCGCTGATGCTGGCGCTGGGCAAGGCGGGCTACACCAACCTCACCGGTATCGACGTGAGCGAGGCGGGCATTGCCCTGGCCAGGCGCCGCGGCCTGACCCGGGTGAGCGTGATGGACGGCGCCAACCTGAGCTTCGCCGACGAATCCGTCGACCTGCTCATTGCTTCCGACGTGCTCGAGCACATTGAGGACGAAGGCCGGGCCCTGCGCGAGTGGACGCGGGTGCTGCGCCCGGGCGGCCGCATTATCGTGTTCGTACCCGCTTTTCAGATGCTGTGGAGCCACCACGACGTGGTGAACCACCACTTCCGCCGCTACTCGGCCGCCAGCCTGCAAACGGCCCTGCGCGGTGCCGGCCTGCGCGTCGACCGCACCTCGTACTGGAACGCGGCGCTGTTTTTCCCCACGGCCCTGGTGCGCCTGAGCCAGCGCCTGCTGGGCAAGCGCCAGCCCGACGACACCCAGGGCGACCTGAAGCCCCTGCCCGCCCCGCTCAACCAGGCGCTGTCGACCCTGATCAAAACCGAAAACCGGCTGCTGCGCCGCGTCAATTACCCCCTGGGCGTGAGCGTATTTGCCCTGGCCCACAAACCCCGCTAGCCTGGCTGCCATGGCCGTACCGTTTCCTCCGGCGCCGTCGCGCGCCGCCGTCGACCTCTCCATCGTCATTCCCATCTACAACGAGGAGGCCAACATTCCCACGCTCTACCAGCGTCTGCGTGGGGTCATCGACCCCATGCAGCTGAGCTGCGAGTTTATTTTCATCAACGACGGCTCGCGCGACCGGTCGCTGGAGCTGGTGCAGGAGCTGGCCGCCCGCCACGCCGATGTGCGCTTCATCAACTTCAGCCGCAACTTCGGCCACCAGATTGCCGTGACGGCCGGGCTGGACCTCTCGCAGGGCGAGGCCGTGGTCATCATCGACGCCGACCTGCAGGACCCGCCCGAGCTGATTCCCGAGCTCTACCAGAAGCTGCGCGAGGGCTACGAGGTGGTGTACGCCAAGCGCCGCCGCCGCCAGGGCGAAAGCGCCATGAAGCTGTTCACGGCCAAGCTGTTTTACCGCATCCTGGCCCGCATCACCAGCATTTCCATCCCCGTCGATACCGGCGACTTCCGCATCATCTCGCGCAAGGTGGTGGAGGCGCTCAAGCAGATGCCTGAGCAGAACAAGTTTCTGCGCGGCCAGATTTCCTGGATTGGCTACCGCCAGACCTACGTGGAGTACGACCGGGCCCAGCGCGCCGGCGGCGAAACGGGCTACACTTACCGCAAGATGCTACGCCTGGCCCTGGACGGCATCACGGCCTTCTCCGACGTGCCCCTCAAAGCCGCTACCCTGATGGGCTTCACCGTGTCGGGCGTGGCCTTTCTGGTGCTGCTGTACACCCTCTACGCCCGCTTCATTGCCCAGGACTACGAGCCGGGCTGGCCTTCGCTGATGGTGAGCATTCTGTTTCTGGGTGGTGTGCAGCTCATTGCCGTGGGCCTCATCGGCGAGTACCTGGCCCGGCTCAGCACCAACGTGCGCCGCCGCCCGCTCTACATCATCTCCGACACCAACATTCCCGTGACGGTAGCGCCCGCCGCGCCCGCGCACCAGCCGCTTTAACGGCCGGGCGGGGCGCCGTTGCCCCGCCCGGCCCCGCTCCCATGCCCGTTTCCCTTCCTCCCCTGTCGCCCACCCACCGCCGCCGGCTGCTGAGCGTGCTGCTGTTTTTTGGGCTGTGCTTCGGGCTGCTGGCGCTGGTTAACCACCGCAACTTCCGCACCTATGCCTACGACCTGGGCATCTACAACCAAGCGCTGTGGGACTACGCGCACCTGCGCTGGAACGTGAACTCGGTGATGCGCTACAACAACCTGCTGGGCGACCATTTCACGCCCCTGCAGCTGCTGTGGTCGCCGCTGTACTGGGTATTTCGCTCCTACGCCCTACTGGTGGTGCAGATTGCCGCCGCCCTGGCCGGCGGCTACGGCGCCTACTGCCTGCATAGGCTGCGCTCGGGCGGGCGGCAGCCCGGCGCGGCCGTGGCGCTAGCGGCGCAGTTTCTGAGCATCTGGGGCATCTACTCGGCCCTGGCCTACGACTACCACGACAACGTAGTGGCGGCCCTGCTGCTGCCCTGGCTGTTCTACCTGTTCGAGAAAGACCGGCGCGGGGCCGCCGCGCTGCTGTTTGGGCTGCTGCTGCTGAGCAAGGAAAACGTGGCCCTGTGGCTGTGCTTCGTGGCCCTGGGTCTGGCCGCGCTGCACTGGCGCAACCGCGCCCGCCTCTTCTTCGCCCTGGGTTTGGCCGCGCTGGCCGGGGGCTACTTCGTGCTGGTGACGCAGGTTATCATTCCGGCCCTGAGCGAGGGGCAGGGCTACTTCTACGAAAGCCGCTACGCGGCCGTGGGCGGCAGCTTCGGCGGCATTCTGCGCACGGCCCTCACCCGGCCCTTCTACGTACTAGGGCTGCTGTTTCGCAACCACCTGCCCCAGGATGCAGCCGGCGACTACATCAAGCTGGAGCTGCACCTGATGGTGCTCGTGTCGGGTGGCTACGCCTTACTGCGCCGGCCGGCCTACCTGCTGATGCTGGTGCCCATCTACGCCCAGAAGCTGTTTTCGGGCTCCCTGCTGCACTGGGGGCTCAACTACCAGTACTCCATCGAGTTCGTGCCCATCATCAGCGCGGCGCTGGGCCACTGGCTGCTGAGCACCGCGCCGCGGCCGGCGGCCCGGCTGGCCACGGCGGCGGCGGTGCTCACCCTGGCGGCCACCATCGTGTCGCTGGAAGTGCGGGTATCGAAGTGGCACGACAAAAGCGCCAGCCAGTTTTACCTGCCGCGCCACTACCGCCGCGGTTTCGACGTGGGCGAGGTGCACCGCACCCTAGGGCTGATTCCGGCCGAGGCGCCGGTCAGCTCCTCGTCGCCGCTCACGCCCCACCTCGCGTTCCGGGCCTACACCTACCCCTTCCCCTACGTGGGCAACGCGCAGTACCTGGCTTTGCTGCGCCACGACAACCCCTATCCGCTTACCGAGGCGCAGTTTGAGCGGCAGCTGGCGGCCTACCGCCGCTCCCCCGAGTGGCGCGTGCGCTACGACCGCGACCCGCTGCTGATTCTGGAGCGCGTGCACCCCCTGCCCCTGCCGGCCCGCCGCCACTTCAGCCAGCGCGCCGCCTCGGCCATGGATACCCTGAGCCTGGCCGCCCCGCAGTAATACGGGGCAGAATTCTGTTGTATATTTTTCGCTTAAGCCAAAATATACAACAAGCTGCCGCGGCGATTCTGTTGTATATTTTTCGATTTTGAAAAAATATACAACAGCTTTTCAGCGGCGTAGCGCGGGCTTCAGCCCGCGTCCGCCAGAACAACGGCAGCACGCCGTAGCGCGAACGGTGTAGTTCGCGTGCCCCGCGCCGCGTGCTCGTTCTGGCATATCGTTCAGCCACGCGAGCTACATAGCTCGCGCTACTATCGCGCTACGGCAGGCAACAGCGCCGTTCAGCGACAAACTACACAGTTCGCGCTACTTCCCGGCGGGGTCCCAGAGAAGCACCGAGCCGTCGGCGAAGCGGCGCTCCTGGTAGCCGGGCAGCACCGGGCGCAGGTAGCCCAGCACGGCTTTGTCGCGCAGGCTGGGGCGCACAATTACCACGTCGGGCTGGTAGAGGCGGCGGAAGGCGGCGGCCTGCGCGGCGGTGGGCGGCGCTACCACGGTATCGTTCGGGGCCTTTTGCAGGCGCAGCAGGGTGCGCAGCACCGGGTCGGCGTCGAAGCGGGCGAATCGCTCGGGGCTGACCCGCGAGAGGTAGGCCAGCGGCAGCTTTTTGCGGTGCGCGCTCTGGTAGTACAGGTTTTCGGGCTCCATGATGCCCTTGAGCGAGTAGCCGTCCTGCAAGCCCAGCGGCAGCGGCAGCAGTACCCGTCCGGGCAAGGTAGCCGCCACGCGGTCGGCCTCGGGAATGGTGGCCGCGCCCGACAGCGGTACGGGCCGGGGCCAGAATTCCAGCAGCACCAACGCCAGCAGCCCCGTGCTCAGCCCCTGTAGCGCGGCCCTGGGCCAGCGCCCCAGCTGCCAGCGGGCTTCGAGAGCGGCAAACGTTACGATGGGCAGCAGCAGCGACACGAACAGCACCCAGCGCGTGGGGCAGCGCACGTTGTTGAAGAAGGGCACGAAGTGCAACGCGCCCGTGGGCAGGTTAAGCAACCTTTTGCCGAACACCCGCAGCTCGGGCAAGGTCAGCAGCACGAACAGCAGCAGCAGCCAGGCCAGGGGCCGGCCCGCCGCATCGAGCCGCCGGGCCGAGACGGGGCGGCCGGGCCACAAGGCCAGCAGCAGGGCCAGCACGGGCAGCGCGTAGCCCAGGAACATCACATTTTCGATGCTGCCGGGCGTGCGAAAGACGTTGGGGTCGTGGAACACGGCGCGGGCCGCGGCCGTTTCCAGCCAGCGGCTATTGATGGGCAGCAGGTAGCCGGCCACGTCGCCACCCCACCAGAAGCCGGCGTTGTCGGGCAGCCCCGCGAGGCGCAGCAGGCGAATGACGACGTGGCTCACGCCCAGCAGCCCGGCCAGCCCGGCCCAGGCCCGCCAGCCGCGCCAGTTGATCTGGCCCAGCTTCAGCCAGAACCAGAGCGCGTAGCCCAGCGAAAAGTAAATCAGCCCGAACAGCACGTAGTAGTCGCTGAGCAGGGTGATGAAGCCCAGCGCGAAGCACCAGCCCACGGCCCGCCAGCTGCGCACCCGCGGCCAGAAGCGCCCGGGCGTCCACTCGAACGCGTCGAGAAAGGCCATGACGTAGAAGGGCACCGTGGCCGTGAGCACCAGGTTGTAGTGCCCCGCGAGGCGCAGCAGCTTGTAGGGCGAAAAGGCGAAAACCAGTCCACTCAGCAGGTTTAGCAGCGGGCTGCGCACCCAACGACGGCTCAGCTGCGCCGCCCCGGTGCCCGACAGCGCGTAGCTCAGCGCCAGGCCCAGGTTGATGGCCAGCGCGGCGTTGCCCAGCGGCAGGTTCAGCAAGCCCAGGATGGGCGTGTAGGCGTGCAGCAGCAGCGAGGCGCCCCAGGGGTACAGCACCCAGTCGGTGCTGAGCGGGTTGTGGCCGCTCACCACGGCCTCGCGCAGGTGCCACACGTTCCACAAGTACACGAAGGCGTCGTTGCCCGGCTCGGCCGGGAAAGCCGAGCCGAAGCGCGTGACGAGCGGGAACGTCCAGGCCAGGTACAGCAGCAGGTAGCCGGCGGCGGCCGGCAGCGCAAAGCGCCAGGCGGAGCGAGACATGAAAGACAAGCCGGAAAGGCGCCGGGCGCCGGTGAGCGAAGAAGCGGGAAGTCAAAGGTAGGTGGTTGCCCACCCGTTTTTGGTAGTTTTGATACCGCTCTGCCCTTTCCCATGCTCCAGCTTCGCAACTACATCGGCGGCCAGCTCGTGGCCCCTGCCGCCGGCCGCTACCTACCCAACGTCGAGCCTGCCACCGGCCAGGTGTTCAGCCAGATTCCCGACTCCGACGCCCAGGACGTGCAGCGGGCCGTGGCCGCGGCCGAGGCTGCTTTGCCCGCCTGGCGCCTCTTGCCGGCCGAAGAGCGGGGCCGCCTGCTGGTGCGCATCAGCGAGCTGATTGAGCGCGACCTGGAGCGCCTGGCCCAGGCCGAAAGCCAGGACAACGGCAAGCCCGTGAGCCTGGCCCGCACGGTGGACATTCCGCGGGCGGCCAGCAACTTCGCCTTCTTCGGCACGGCCGCCCAGCACTTCGCCTCCGAAACCCACTTCCAGGAAGGCCTGGCCCTGAACTACACCGTGCGCCACCCGCTGGGCGTGGTGGGCTGCATCTCGCCCTGGAACCTGCCGCTGTACTTGTTTACCTGGAAGATTGCACCGGCGCTGGCCGCGGGCTGCTGCGTGGTGGCCAAGCCCTCCGAAATCACGCCCTACACGGCCTATCTGCTCAGCGAGCTGTGCATCGAGGCCGGGCTGCCAGCGGGCGTGCTCAACATCGTGCACGGCAGCGGGCCGGGCGCGGGGCAGCCCATCATCGAGCACCCGGACGTCAAGGCCATCAGCTTCACGGGCGGCACTAAAACCGGCGAGCATATTGCCCGCACGGCCGCGCCCATGTTCAAGAAACTCTCGCTGGAGCTGGGCGGCAAAAATCCCAACCTCATCTTCGCCGACTGCGACTTGGCCGAGGCCGTGCGCACCAGCCTGCGCAGCTCCTTCGCCAACCAGGGCCAGATCTGCCTGTGCGGCTCGCGCATTTTCATCGAGCGCCCCATTTACGAGCAGTTCCGGGAGCAGTTCCTGGCCGGCGTGGCCCAGCTGACCGTGGGCGACCCGCAGGACGCGGGCAGCCAGCAGGGCGCGCTGGTGAGCGAGGCGCACCTGCAGAAAGTGTTGAGCTACATCGAGCTGGCCTACCAGGAAGGCGGCACCTTGCTGGCCGGCGGGCAGCGCGTGCAACTGCCCGGCCGCTGCGCCGACGGCTACTTCCTGCAGCCCACCGTGTTCGAGGGCCTGGCACCCGACTGCCGCGTCAACCGCGAGGAAATCTTCGGCCCGGTGGTTACACTCACGCCCTTCGACACCGAGGAAGAAGTGCTGCAGTGGGCCAACGGCACCGAGTACGGCCTGGCCGCCACCATCTGGACCCGCGACCTGAACCGGGCGCACCGCGTGGCCCACGCCCTGCAGTCGGGCATCGTGTGGATCAACACCTGGCTGCACCGCGACCTGCGTACGCCCTTCGGCGGCATGAAAAACTCGGGTGTGGGCCGCGAAGGCGGGTTGGAAGCGCTGCGCTTCTTCACCGAGCCGCAGAGCATCACCCTCAAGCTGGGCTGATTGCCGACCGCCGCAAGCGGACTTAGCGGAGGCGGGCCAGGGCCGTTTCCAGGTCGCCGAGAGTGGTTTCCTGAAAGCTTAGCTCGGCCGCGGCCAGCTCATCGGAGCTTACCTGCCGCAAGGCCAGGAAGGGTGTGCCGTTTTCGTAGCGCAGCCCTACCAGCCAGGCCCGCTGCCCCCGCGGCACCCGCGCAAACACGTACTGGCTGTCCTGACTTTGGGCCTGCAGCACCGCCGGTGCCCCCGGAAACACCAGAAACACCGCCGTCTGCGCGTCAATTGCGGCGGGCAGGGCCACGGCCGCCTGCGTGGGGGCCGCCCAGGGCTTGAACCAGCTCAGCCAGCCCAGCCGGCCGCAGCTGAAAGCGCGCGGGTTGGCGGCCGGAGCTTCTGCCAGGAGTTTATACTCCTCCCCTCCCTCGGCTACGACGGGCACGGCGCTGTCGGCACTCACCAGCAGGCCGTCGTCGGGGCCGAAGCGCAGGGGCACGGTCAGGCGCACTTTCACCGGCTGCCCGTCGCGGCGGCCGGGCACCCAGCGGCCCGAGGTGTAGCGCAGCACCCGCAGGGCTTCCTCGTCGCAGCCCCGACCCAGGCCGCGCACGATGCGGGGCTCGAGCACCTGCCCGGCTTCATCGACCACGAACGAGGCCAGCACCAGACCTTTGACGCCTTTCTGCGCGGCCGCGTCGGGGTAGCGCAGCAGGCGGCTGAGGTCGGCCGGGCCGCTGCCAAATACCGGCATGGGCTCGGCCCGGCTGTAAACCTGCTCGGCCGGCCGCACCGGCACCGGACCGGCGGGGCTCCAGCGCACCGGCTGCCGGCGGCGGGCCAGGCCGTAGTAAAGCTCCAGCCCGGGCTGGTAGCCATCTGCGGGCAGCTCCACTTCGAGGGCGGTGCCGGTGGCCAGTTGCAGGGGCTGGCCCTTGGCCGTGGCGCGCACCAGCAGCATGCCGCCGGTTTGCTGCGGCTCGCCGGCATTGGCCACGCTCACGTGGTTCGAGAGCAGCAAATCGGCCAGGGAGTAGCACTCCTTCAGCTCCACCCACACCGGCCCGTTTGCGGGCTGCTGCCGGGCATCCACCAGGGCGCGGGCGGGAATGCGCACCACGGTGCCTTCGCGGCCCAGCACTTCGGCCGGCTGGCTGGGGTCGATGCGAAAAAACTCGCTGGCCTTGAGCGTCAGTTCGTGCAGGCTGGCTTCGACGGGCGGCGCGCCGGCCGTGTCGAGGGCGGCGGGGCGGGCCGTGGGGTAGTAGCGGATCAGGGGCGCCCGGCGGCTGGTACGCTGGCGCAGGCGGTGCCAGTTGCCGCGGGCCGCGGCCGGAGCAGCGGGGGCATATTCGGCTTCGGGCGCCGACGCGGGGGCGGTGACCAGCGGGGCGGCGCGCTCGGTGCCGGCGGCATTTTCGCGCTGGCAGCTACCCAGCAGCAGCCCCAGCAGCGTTCCGCCCACAACGCCCAGGGTGAGTCGAAGGGTACGCATGGCGAGTATCTACGCAGATGTCCCGGTGAAGGAACGTAAGCTAGCCCCTTTTTCGCGTAAAAAACCGCCCGGCCGCCGGCTCGGGAAGGAGCGGCGACCGGGCGGCAAGTCTGCGGCCAGCAAATCTTACAGGTTCTGGCGCAGGAAGTTAGTCATCTGCCGGAACAAATGCAGGCGGGTATTGCCACCGCTGATGCCGTGGTGGCGGTTGGGGTAGTACAGCTGCTCGAAGTCCTTGTTAGCCTTTACCAGCGCATCGGTAAACGCCACCGAGTTCTGGAAATGCACGTTGTCGTCGCCGGTGCCGTGCACCAGCAGGTAGGCCCCTTTGAGCTGCGCGGCAAACTGCACCGGGGAGTTGTCGTCGTAGCCGGCGGCGTTTTCCTGCGGGGTTTTCAGGAACCGCTCGGTGTATACCGTGTCGTAGTAGCGCCAGGTAGTAACGGGGGCCACCGAAACGCCGGCTTTAAACAGGTCCGCGTTTTTGGTCATGGCCAGCGCCGAGAGGTAGCCGCCGAAGCTCCAGCCGAAGATGCCGATGCGGCCCTTATCCACCCAGGGCTGGGTGCCCAGGTACTTGGCGGCCTCACCCTGGTCGATGGTTTCGAGCTTGCCGAGCTGCCCGTAGGTTACTTTCTTAAAAGACGAGCCCCGGCCGCCGGTGCCGCGGTTGTCGACGATGGCCACCACGTAGCCCTGCTGGGCCAGGTACTGGAAGTAAGTGTAGTAGTCGCCGCCGTTCCACTTGTCGAGCACGCGCTGGGAGCCGGGGCCGCCGTAGAGGTACATCAGCACGGGGTACTTGCGGGCCGGGTCGAAGTTGGCGGGCTTCAGCGTCGAGCCGTTGAGCGTCACGCCCTCGGAGGTCTTAAAGGAAAAGAACTCCTGCTGCGCGAAGCCATAGTCCTGCATGCGCTGTTTGAGGCGGGCGTTGTCTTCGAGCACCTTCACCACCTTCCCGTCGCGGGCCGTGCGCAAGCTCACCGTGGCGGGCTCGTTGGCGGCCGAGTGGTAGTTGAGGTAGTAGCGGAAGTCGGGGCTCATGTTGACCACGTCGGTGCCGCCGCCGGCCGCGCTCAGCCGCTGCTTGCCCTTGCCTTTCAGGCTCACCCGGTAAAGGTGGCGCTGCAGCGGCGAAGCCTCGGCCGATACGTAGTAGGCCTGGCCGCTCTGTTCGTCCACGCCCAGGAACTCGGTGATGTCCCAGGCGCCCTTGGTGAGCTGGCGCACCAGCTTGCCCTTCATGTCGAACAGGTAGAGGTGGCGGAATCCGTCGCGCTCGGAGCTGATGACGAACTGCTTGCCGCCGTCGAGGTAGCGCAAATCGTCGGTCACTTCCACGTAGGCCGCGTCGGTGTCCTTCCACACCACTTCGCTTTTGCCGGTAGCAGCGTCGGCGTGCAGAATCTCCAGGGTATTCTGCAGGCGGTTCATGCGGCGGATGCTGAGCAGGCCCGGCGTCTCGGTCCACATCACCCGCGGCAGGTACTGGTCGGCCTGCGGGCCCACATCCATTTTCACGCTGCGGGCCGCGGCTACGTCGTACACGCTGCAGCTCACCACCGAGTTGGCCTCGCCGGCCTTGGGGTACTTGTAGCGGTAGTCTTTGGGGTAGAGCGGCCCCCAGGTTTGCATGTTGTACTCGGGCACCCGGCTTTCGTCGAAACTCAGGAAAGCCACCCGCCGCGAGTCGGGCGACCACCAGAACGCCTGAGCAAACTCAAACTCCTCCTCGTACACCCAGTCGGTGGAGCCGTGAATGAGCTTGTTGAACACGCCGTCGGTAGTGGCGGCGGTTTCCTGCATGGTTTGCAGGTCCACCACAAACAGGTTGTTGTCGCGCACGAAGGCCACGCGGCGGCCGTCGGGCGAGAAGGTGGCGTAGCTCTGCTTGCCGCCGGCCGACAGCGGAGTAAGCTGCTTGGTGGCGCGGTCGAACACGAAGTAGTTGGCCCGGCTCGAGCGGCGGTAGATGGGCTCGGTGCCGGTGCTCAGCAGGATTTTCTGCTCGTCGGCGTTGAACTCGTAGCCATCCACCGCAATGGGCTCGGTGGCGCCGGCGGGGCGCAGCTGGTCGCGGCTGACCAGGGTTTGGGTGGCTTTGCCGGTGGTTACGTCGTGCTGCACCACCTCGCCCTGGTCGAGAGCCGAGTAGTAGCGGCCGTCGCGCATCCAGTTGAAGCCCTGCACCTGCGCCGCGGCGAAGGTGCCCTTGGCCCAGATGTCTTCGAGGGTAATGGCCTGCCGCTGCTGGGCCTGCACGGGAGCGGAGGTGAGCAGCAGCGCCGCGGGGGCCGCGCCGGCCAGCAGCGCGGCCAGGCTCAGGGCCCGGAAAGAGTTACGGAAGGAAGTTCGGAGCAATGGTTGAACGGGGAAAAGCATGCGGAAAAAGCAGGTAACGGCGTTAAAGGTACGCAAGCCCGGGCGCCGGCCAACGTCGGCCCCGCGGCTCCGGCCGTTGCACGCGCCCCCGATTTTTCCCGCCGCCCGGTTCGCCCGCTTTCCCCGACCTTTGCCCTTCGCTATGCACCCGCACCTCCGCTTTTCCCTGCCCGGCCTGCTGCTGGCCCTCGCCGCCTGCGGCACCGACCCCAGCCCGTCGCCGCGCCTCGACCTGGTGTCCGACGGCCGTCTGCAAACTGCCAACCGGGTGGCCAGCCCCGGCGACACGCTCGTAAGCCGGATTTTTGCCGAAGCCGGGGACGACCAGCCGCTGCTGCGCCGCTTTACCATCACGGTGCAGTACACCGACGGCACCAACATCGACGCCAACGAGGAAGCCGCGGCGCCCGTGCTGACTTACCTCGACACGCTGATTGACCGGCCGAGCTTGTTGTGGGAGCACCGCTTTGCGGCCGGCACCGAGTCGGGCCGGGAGCTGTGGCGCTTCGAGGTTACCGACGCCGACGGGCGCACCGCCCGCCGCCAGTTTCGCCTCACCGTACGCCAACCCGACTCGCTCAGCAGCTGGCACGCCTACGCCGTGCGCCTCGAGCCGCCGCGCAGCCTCACCGCCCGGGCCGCGCTGGCCAGCCGCCGGGGCCTGCCCCTCCCCGCCCACGCCGCCGCTAGCCCCACTTACCAGCAGCTGATCGACCTGCTGTACCTGCCCGAAGCCAGCGGCGGCGGTACCCTGGCTTCGCCCGCCGACGTCGCGGCCCGGCAGCACCCGGTACTGCGTGCGGGCCGCTGGAGCACCCGGCGCCAAACCCAGGTTAAAACCACCGCCCTCACCAAAACCGAGTTTGACGAGGTGAATACGGCCGAGGAAATCAGCGAAGTCGTAGCGGCCGCGGCCCCGCTGGGCACGCGCACGACGGTGCTGGCCAAAGACCAGGTGGTGGCGTTTCGCACCGAAGATGGCCGCGACGGAGTGCTGCACGTGGCGGATATCAGCGTGCGCGGCGTGCTGACGCTAAACGTAAAAATTCGCCGCCCGGGCGAATAAACCCCGGCTCCGCTAAACAGAAAGGCGGCTTCCTGCTAAGGAAGTCGCCTTTCTGTTTAACGATTTACGGCCGCTAGAACAGCAGGCCCAGGGTGACGGTGGTAGTAAAGCGGCTGCCCTCAACCTGCACCCGCGGCTGCGAGTCGTCGGCCAGGGTGTAGGGCTGGTAGAAGCGGTTGGCCTTGCTGTAAACCCCGGCTAGGTCGAAGAAGGCGTTTTTCTGGCGCACGCCAATCCCCCCGGTGTAGTACTGCTGGGTGCGGTCGAAGTCGCTGTTGGCGTACGGGTCGCCGTAGCGGGCGTAGCCGGCGCGCACCCGGAAGATGTCGAAGCGGCCTTCGGCTCCAAGACGCAGGTTCACGGCCGACTGGTAGAGGCGGCGCACGGCGTCGTTGGTGGGGCCGAAGTCGTATTCGCCCAGGGTGCTTTCGGAGTCGTTGCTCAACCGGGCCTGACCGTAGTTCACGTACTCCACGTCGCCGCTGAAGAAGCCGTACTTGCCGGCCACCACGGCCACGCCGCCCGAAGCCCGGAACGGCGAAGTCAGCACGTAGTCGAACTGGCCGGGGTCGGTTTTGGCGTCGGCGCTGCTGTAGCTCTGCCCATCCACCGTCACCGGCTTGTCGAAGGTGGCTTTCAGCGACGAACTGTAGGTTTCCGATAGGGTCATGAAGGTGGGCGTCTGCACCGAAGCACCGATGCGCACCACGTCGTTGGGCCGGTAGATGGCCCCTACCTTAAAGTTGACGCCGCTGCCGCGGGTTTCCAGTACGTCGCGCAGCGTGAGGCTGGCAAACGACGTTCCCGGGTCGGCGTTGTTGATGGGTGTGGGGTCGGTAGCGCCCAGCGTGCTGGTGGAGTTGTAGCGCACGCTCACAATGCCGAAAGAACCACCCACGTACAGCTTGTCGAGGTAGCTGGCCCCGTAGCCGATGTCGAACTGGGTTTGCGAGCCAGTGGTAACCACCGTTTCGTCCTGGTCGAGGCGGCCGGTATTGCGGAAGGGCGCCGACAAGCCCGTGCTATCGGCCCCGTTGCGGCCGGTATACACGTCCGTCAGAAACGTCTCGTAGGCCAGATCATCCAGGTCCAGGCCCCGGTCCTCGCTCAGGCGCTGCAGAATATCCTGGCTCACCTCCGGCCGGCCGCGGTAGCGAAAGGTGGTGTTGAAGTCGTTGATGCGCGTGAGACCCACCGCCAACGACCCGCCGCGCCAGGGGCTGCCGTCGCCGTCGGGCCGGCGGTTGGCAAACACGGCGCCCAGGCTGGCTACGTGCAGGCGGTTGCGGGCGTCAGTGGTTTGGTTGCCGAAGGCCCGGCTGCGGGTCTGATCCAGGCCCAGTCCCGGCGAGAAGCTGAACTCGGAGCGCTGAAACAGGCCCAGGCCGGCCGGGTTGCTGACGAGGTTGCTCAGATCGGCGCCCACCGCTACGTTGGCTCCGCCGCTGCCCAGGGTGCGGGCCGTGCCGCCAAACTGCGTGCGCGAAAAGCGCAGCGCGTCGGTTTCGTACTGGGCAAAGCTGTAGCTAGCCTGGCCCATCAGAGCCACGGCAAGCCAGTATTTCAGGTTTTTCATTGGATAAGAGAAGCAACGCCGCCGAGCGGCGCGTAGCTGGCTGAAGTACCGCCGAACGTATTACTGAACCCGGCCGCGGCCCCCGCGGCCCCCACCCGAGCTGCTACCGCCGCCCGAGTTACCGCCCCCGAAGCTGCCGCCACTGCGGCTGGGAGCGGGTTCGTACGAACGACTCGGGGCTGGCTCGTAGGTCCGTTCGCGCCGCGCGGGCCGTTCCTGCGAGGGCTGGGCCGGCTGCGGGCTCTGGCCAAACTCAAATGTGCGTGCCCGGCGCTGGCGGGGCTGGGGCTGCGAGTAGTCGGGAGCCGCCTGGGGCTGGGGCGCTTCCACCACGTTTTCGCTCACGCGCTTGCGCTCGGTGCCGGGCTGCTCTACGCGGGCAGGAGTGCGGGTGCCGCCCGTCTCGCCGGTAGCCGGCGTTTCGGTGTCGAGAATCCGGTACAGCTTGCCACGGCCCGGGCTGGCGGGCTGGGCTTCCGTACCGGCTACGTTGTCGGCCACGCGGCCCGAGCGGGTTTTGCCGTTGGGCATGGTGCTGGCGGGAGTGAGTCCGCCGGCCACGTTTTCCTCAGCCACGCGGGTACGCCGGGTCGGCTGCGAACCGGCTGGCATAGTCAGGTTGCCATTGGAAGCCGCCGAGCGGCCGCCGGTTTCCTCTACCCGGGCCCGGCCACCGCTGGCCGAGCGGCCGCCGGTGGTAAGGGCCTCGCTGCTGCGGCCGCCACGCGGGCCGTAGCGCACATTGCGGGTGCCGCCGCGGTAACCATCCCATCCGTAGCCCGGTACGCCGTAGCGCGGGTAGCCGTACATGCCCGCGTAGTAGCCATCGTAGAAGCCGCGACCGTAGCCGTAGCCGCCGTAGCGGTAGGGCCGGCCCCAGCCCCAGGGCGAGCCAAAGCCGATGTTGATGCTCAGGTAAGAGCCACCCCAGAACGGGTCGTAGAAGCCACCAAAGCGCGGGCCGTAGCCCCAGCCGCCGTAGGGGCCGTACATGTCGTAGCCGTAGAAAGCCGCCCCGGGGTTATACCAGAACGGGTCGACAAAGGCGTAGTCGTAGTAGCCCATGCCCAGACCGCGGTAGTAGGGCTGGTGGAAGCGCCGGATGCGGGCCGAGTAGCTGTACTCGTCGTCGTAGTATTCGTCGGAAGAGCTGTTGTGGCGCGCGCTCTGCCCACTTTCTTCCTGGTATTCGGGGTTGGCTACCGTGTTGGGGTCGTCAGCCGGGGTACCTTCGGTGGCCGCGGGGCTGGCCGAAGCGGTGTAGACTTCGGTAGTGCGGTCTTTGGAGGAATAATACACCCCGTCGGGCTCAGTGGTAGCCAGGTCCGAGGAGCTGGCGCAGCCCCCCAGCGTGAGCAGGGCCAGGGCGGGCAGCAGGGTGGTTGAGATAGGTTTCATGGCAGGCTGACGCGTAAGGGAAAGATCGGGGTGCTACCGGGCCGGGTACGAAACCAGCCGCACGCTACCCGGTAGACAGGGGCGGAATGCTCCGGTTTAATAACGTATTTTGGGCCCGAATCGGTGCCCGATTATGGCACTCAAATCTTGTACCATTTTCAGGAACCGTTTTTCCTTCTCTAAGATACTCCGTCATGAGCAAACAGTTGCCCAAGCGCAGCGAGGATTATTCCCTCTGGTACAACGAATTGGTGAAGCGCGCCGGGCTGGCTGAAAACTCCCCCGTACGCGGCTGCATGGTCATCAAGCCCTACGGCTACGCCATCTGGGAAAAGATGCAGCGCACCCTCGACGACATGTTCAAGCGCACCGGTCACCAGAACGCCTACTTCCCGCTGCTGGTGCCCAAGAGCATGTTCGAGGCCGAGGAAAAAAACGCTGAGGGCTTCGCCAAGGAATGCGCCGTGGTAACCCACTACCGCCTGCAGACCGACCCCGACAACCCCGGCAAGCTGCGCGTGGACCCCAACGCCAAGCTGGAAGAGGAGCTGATCATCCGCCCCACGTCGGAGGCTATCATCTGGAGCACCTACAAGAACTGGATTCAAAGCTACCGCGACCTGCCGCTGCTCATCAACCAGTGGGCCAACGTGATGCGCTGGGAAATGCGCACCCGTCTGTTTCTGCGCACGGCCGAGTTTCTCTGGCAGGAAGGCCACACGGCCCACGCCACCGCCGAGGAAGCCGTGGCCGAAACCCGGCAGATGCTGGACGTGTACGCCGAGTTTGCCGAGGAATGGCTGGCCCTGCCGGTGGTGAAGGGCGTCAAAACCGAGTCGGAACGCTTTGCCGGCGCCCTCGACACCTACTGCATCGAAGGCATGATGCAGGACGGCAAGGCTTTGCAGGCTGGCACCTCGCACTTCCTGGGCCAGAACTTCGCCAAGGCCTTCGACGTGCAGTTCGCCAACAAAGACGGTCAGCTCGAGCACGTGTGGGGCACAAGCTGGGGCGTGAGCACCCGCCTGATGGGCGCGCTGGTCATGGCCCACTCCGACGACGAGGGTCTGGTGCTGCCGCCCAAGCTGGCGCCCATTCAGGTGGTTATTGTGCCCATCTATAAAACCGGCCAGCTCGACGAGCTGCTGGAACGCATCCGTCCCATCCAGATGGGGTTGATCGAGCGCGGCATTTCGGTGAAGGTCGACGACCGCGACACCGAGCGCCCGGGATTCAAGTTTGCCGAGTGGGAGCTGAAGGGCGTGCCGGTGCGCATTGCCGTGGGGGCCCGCGACCTGGACAACGGCACGCTGGAAGTGGCCCGCCGCGACACCAAGGAAAAGATGAACCTGCCGCTGGCCGACATCGTGAACAGCGTGGCGCAGCTGCTGGGCGACATTCAGCACAACATCTACCGCAAGGCCCTGCGCTTCCGCGAAGAGCACACCACCCGGGTCGACAGCTACGACGAGTTCAAGCAGGTGCTCAACGACAAGGGCGGCTTCGTGCTGGCGCACTGGGACGGCACGGCCGAAACCGAGCAGCGCATCAAGGAGGAAACCAAGGCTACCATCCGCTGCCTGGCTTTGAACGAGCCCGACGAAGATGGCACCTGCATGGTCACCGGCCGCCCGAGCCAGCGCCGCGCCTACTTCGCTCAGGCCTACTAACCACGGATTCTTGCGGATTCGACGGATTACGCGGATTTCTTAGCCCCACAAGCAAAAGCCCCAGGCGCCACGGTGCCTGGGGCTTTTGCTTGTGGGGCTAAGACCCGCATAACCAAGCCCTACTTACTGGGCGGCGGTAATGGCCCGGGCCAGGTCCTCGTCGGAGAGGCTTTCCTGCCAGTCCTTGCCTAAGTTCAGCCGTACGGTTTGGGCACCGCCGCTGGGCGTGCACACCACGGGCACCTGGCCCTGGTCGGTTTCGCTGCGCTCAACGGCCTCCTGGGCGGCGCAGCCGGCTACTCCGGCGTAGGCCTGCACGCAGGTCCAGGTGGTGTTATCGGTGGTGGTTACTTCGCGTTGGGTCATCATGGGCCTCCGATACGCAAAGCTGCGGTCCGCGTTGGCCGGCTCGATCGTTTATACGGCCAGCGTGGGCGCCGAGCTGAGCTGCCGCCCGACCTGTTGCACGCGCAGGGCCTGCTGCACGTGGCGCGTCTCGTGCAGCACTACGAACTCCAGAGCCTCGCCCAGGCGCAGCTTCAGCAGCTTGAAAAACTCCACCGGCACCGCCTTGCGGTTGAGGTCGGCGCCCCGGGCGGCGGCCAGCAGTTCCAGCAGCCGCACCTGGTGCTGCTGAAACTCGGTGAGCACGGCGCGGCTCAGGCGGCTGCCCGCCGGGTTCATGTGCTTCACGGTCTTGCTTTTCTTGCCGTTGTCGGGCCGCACGATGTCCAGCGACTTGGCGCCCAGCCAGCTGTAGGCTACCTCGGTTTCCGGGGTCATGCCCTGGGGCTGCTTGAGGGCACGGGCAAACGCGGGGTTGTAGTAGCGACTGTAACGGTTCAGGTGCTCCAGGCACTCGAGGATGCTCCAGCTGGCCGGCGTGGGCTTGAAGTTCAGGGCCTGGTCGTCGAGGCCGGCCAGCTGGTTGTCGACGGTGGTGTGCAGCTCCTGCACCTGGTTGCGCAGCTGCTGCAAAAGCGAGGTTGAGTTCATAGCGGTTGGGTTTATGCAAAAGTCGCCCCCGGCCCACGCGCAAACCTTGACCGCAATCAAGATTTCAGCCCTCCCCGTCAACCCCTTCCCCCCCTGATAACTAACAACCAACCCTAACAACCGCCTGCGCCTCAGCCGCCCAGGCGCAGGCGGCTCAGCGTTTCGGGCGTCATGCGCAGGTAGGAGGCAATGTACTTCTTGGGTACCAGCTGAAAGATGTGCGGGCTGCGCTGCAGCAGCCGTTGCAGGCGGCGCTCGGGCTCGGGCAGAAACAAGTCGATTTCGCGGTCGATACGGCCCACCAGCACCTTCTCCAGCTCCTCGCGCCAGAAGCGGGCAATGGCCGGAAACCGCTCGAGCAGGGCCGTAAAGTCGGTTTTGCTGATGCCCAGCAGCTCGCTCTGCCGCAGGGCCTGAATGCAGTACTCCGAGGGTGTGCCGTGCACGTAGGAGGCAAACGAGCAGGCCATGGTGTTGTCGTAGCAGAAGCCCACGCAGATTTCCTCGGTTTCGGTGGGAAAGTAAATGCGCAGCGCCCCGCTGTTGACGAAGTACAGCCCCCGTTCTACCTGCCCGTGCTGCACCAGAAACTCGCCGCGCCGCAGCCGCAGCGTCCGGCTCCAGGCGGCGGTCAGCGCCTCGATTTCGGCGGCGGTAAAGTAGGGGACGCGTTGCAGGGCCTCGGCCAGCAGAGCCATGGTGGAAAAGCGAAAAGGAGACGAGGGCGGAAGCTACGCAAAATGCCCTGGCAGCCGCGTTTGTGCGTATCTTTCAGCAAGACCTTTTTCCCCCTACGGTTATGGACTGGCTGCTGATTGTCGTTTTGCTGCTCTTCGGAGCTCTGTTCGTGGTAGCCGAAGTCCTGCTGATTCCTGGCACCACCATCGTCGGGCTGGCCGGCTTCGTGTTGCTGACGGTGGGCATCTGGCTGAGCTACCGCGACCTGGGCACGACCACCGGCCACGTGCTGCTGGGCTCGGCCACGGTGCTGGTGGGCGTGGTAGTGTGGCTGGGCCTCAGGCCGCAGTCGGTCAACCGTTTTGCCCTCACCACCCGCAACACCGCCCGCGTCGACGACGTGCGCCGCCCCGACGTGACCATCGGGCAGCTGGGCCGCACGCTCTCAGCTTTACGGCCGGCCGGCACGGTGCTGTTCGGCGACGAGCGGCGCGAGGCCACCACCCGGGGCGAGTTCGTGAACCCGGGAATGGAGGTGCGGGTGCTGGGCATTGAGCAGAACCGAATCGTGGTGGAACAGGCCTGAGTTTGCGCCGGCCGGCGCCCCCATGCGGGCAACCGGTAAAAAACGCGTAACTCGGGCTTTTCAACCGCTGCTGCCGCTCTATGGACTTTCCGCTGATTCCCGTGGTGCTGGGTGCCGTCCTGCTCCTGGTGTTCCTGTACTTCTTCCCCATCAGCCTCTGGATTACGGCCATCTTCTCCGGAGTGCGCGTGGGCCTGTTTCAGCTGGTGCTGATGCGCGTGCGCAAGGTGCCGCCCTCGCTCATTGTCAACTCGCTCATCACCTCCACCAAGGCCGGCATGAACCTGACGGCTAACGACCTGGAAACCCACTACTTGGCCGGCGGCAACGTACCTACGGTTATCAAGGCCCTGATTTCGGCTGACAAGGCCGGCATTCCGCTCTCGTTCAACCAGGCTACCGCCATCGACCTGGCCGGCCGCGACGTGTTCGAGGCCGTGACCACCTCGGTAAATCCCAAGGTCATTAACACGCCCAACGTGGCCGCCGTGGCTCAGGACGGCATTCAGCTCATTGCCAAAGCCCGCATCACCGTGCGCGCCAACATTGCCCAGCTGGTGGGCGGCGCCGGCGAAGAAACCATCCTGGCTCGCGTGGGCGAAGGCATCGTAACCAGCATCGGCTCGTCGATTTCGCACAAGGAAGTGCTCGAAAACCCCGACAAGATTTCCAAGCTGGTGCTGCAGAAGGGCTTGGACGCGGGCACGGCCTTCGAAATCCTGTCCATCGATATTGCCGACATCGACATCGGCGAAAACATCGGCGCCAAGCTGCAGATCGACCAGGCCAACGCCGACCTAAAGGTGGCCGAGGCCAAAGCCGAAGAGCGCCGCGCCATGGCCGTGGCCGTGGAGCAGGAAAACCGCGCCAAAACCCAGGAAGCCAAAGCCCGTGTGGTAGAGGCCGAAGCCGAAATTCCCAAGGCCATTTCCGAGGCCTTCCGCTCGGGCAACCTGGGCGTGATGGACTACTACAAGATGCGCAACGTGCAGGCCGACACCGACATGCGCGACTCCATTGCCAACCCCGGTGGCCAGAGCAGCTCTACCAAGCCCGGCCGCGACGAGCAGCGCCTGACGTAATGTGGGGGAATGTGCTGAATGTGGTGCGCTGCGCGCTAATGTGGAAAATGTGCTGAGGTGCCAATGAGTTGAGGTGTGCCCCAGAAACGAGAAGCCCCTTCCGGTTGCGGAAGGGGCTTCTCGTTTTTACAGCCGATACCAAGCAGCTTTTGCATCAACCCATTGACTAAGATCAGCACATTTCCCACATCAGCGTAGCGCAGCACATTAGCGCGTAGCGCAGCTCATTTCCCCACATTACTTCTTGGTAATCACGAACTCGACGCGGCGGTTGAGGCGGCGGGTTTCCTCCTGCTCGTTGCTGGCAATGGGCTTGGTGTCGCCGAAGCCTTCCACCGTAATGCGGCTGCCGGCTACGCCCTTGCTCACCAGGTACTTCTTCACCTCGTTCACGCGGTCAACCGAGAGCTTCATGTTCAGGGCCGGGTCGCCTTGGTTGTCGGTGTGGCCTTCCAGGCGAATTTCCACCTGCGGGTAGTTTTTCATGATGTTCACCAAGCGGCCCAGCTCGGGATAGGAGTTTTCGCGCAGGAAGTAGCGGCTCTGTTGGAAGAAGATGTTGTTGAGCTTGATTTTCTGGCCCACCTCGAACGGAATCAGGTACAAATCCTGGGTTTCCTCGGAGTAGGTGCGGCGGTCGGTAATATCCAGGTTCTGGTCTTCCGAGAGGTAGCCGGTGGCGTCGGCGCGGTAGCCGTAGTGGGCACCCACAGGCAGCACAATGGTGTAGGAACCGTCAGCGGGGTTGGTTTCCACCACGCCCACTTCCTCGCCGGTAATCAGGTTTTCGTAGCGCACGGTGGCCGTTACGGGCTTCTTGGTCACGGCATCGAGCACGCGGCCGCGCACCAGGGCCACCACTTCGGGCTTGTTCTTGGGCGTGAGAGCAATGCGGAAGATGTCGCGCGAGCCGTCGGTGCCGTTGCGGTCCGACACTAGGTAAGCGTCGTCGCCGGCGGCCGAGAGGGTGAAGTAGGCATCGTCGGCCGGCGAGTTGATGCTCGGGCCCAGGTTACGCGGCTTGGTCCAGTTGGTCCAGGAGTCGTCGAGGCGCTTGGCGTAGAAAATGTCGCTCTTGCCGTAGCCCGTGTGCCCGTCCGAGCCAAAGTACAGCGTCTTGCCGTCGGAAGCCAGGAAGGGGGCAAACTCGGCCTTCTTGGTGTTGATGTTGCCGCCCAGGTTCAGCGGGCGGCTCCACGAACCATCGGGCTGGCGCAGGCTCACGTACAGATCCTGCTGGCCCTTGCTGTCCTTGCGCTCCACGGCCATCAGCAGCTGCTTGCCCGAGGTCGTCAGAAAGAAGTCGACGTTTTCGGGGTCGTCGTTGTAGAAGTCCTGGATGTTGAGCTTCTGCGGCTGGCTCCAGCCCGTTTTGGTGCGCCGCGTGATGCTGGCGCCCTTGGGGTCGAGCGAGCCGTCGGGGTTGTACACGTTGATGAGCAAGGCCGAGCTGCCATCGGCCGAAACCGAGGCCAGACCATTCGGCCCGGGGGTGTTCACCGGTCCGCCCAGGTTTTTGGCCGGGTGCCAGGCTTTGGTTTTGGGGTTGGCCAGCGTCGAGTACCACACGTCCTGCCCGTCCTTGGCGCCGCCGGCGTTGCCCGGGGCGTACTGGCGGGCAAAGAACAGCGTGCGGCCGTCGGGCGCAATTACCGGGCGCACCTCGGTAAACTTGGTGTTCACGTTCGGCCCCAGGTTCACCATCGACGAGTCGAAGGCCACGGCGCCGGCTTCGCTGGAGGCGGGCTGGGTGCGGAAATCCTTTTTCACCATCACGTCGGTCACGTCGGCCACGCCGATGGCGTCGATCTGGTTGACGCCGTTGACCTTGGCCGTGTTCATCGTCACCACCACCCCGATGGTGCGGTAGGTGCCGGGGCTGAAAGTGACCTGCAGGGTGCGGAAGATTTCCGGAATCGGGCCCGGCGTATCGTTCTCGTACACCTGGTGCTTTTGCCCGCGGGTGTCCACCAACTCGATGCGGATGATGGAGCCGGGGTTGAAGTTCTCGACCACCGTCACCTGCCGGGCCACCACCGACTTGGCAAACTTCACCTCGATAAACTCCTTGGCGCCTTCCTTTTTTGGAATCCAGGCGTCGTTGCTGATCTGGCCCAGCGGCAGCGCGTTGGGCTCACCCAACACTTTCTCCGGTGAAAACGGCTCCTTGCCCTCGGCCTTTTGCGACGACACCTCTACGACTTTGGAGGCCCACACGGCGTGCTGGGCCCGGGCGCTGCTGCATATTCCCCCCACTATCCCCACGGTCATTCCCAATGATAGAAGTAGTTTCTGCATGCTGTTGAACGGTGGGTAGGTAGACATCAAGGCCGTGAACCATTGACGAGGTTCGCTCCCAAGACGTCCTTAAGTAACAGGAAGTTTCGAACGACTTCGAAAGCCAAGGCTAAAAGTACGTCCGGAAGCAGGCAAAATCATCACATAAGTATGTTACGTCCAGCGGCCTTTCACTTGCGGCCGGGGGCCAAATTGCCTACTTTGGGTAGCTTCGCGCCTATTTCCTTCCTGCCGCATGGGCCGCCTTGCCCGCCTGCTTTTTATTCCTGCCGCCGGTAGCTGCTTGCTGCCGGTCGGCCGCGCCGTGGGGCAGGATATCGTGGGACAGCCGGCGGGGGCCTCCCTCTCGCTGGCTCACTCCGACACGCTGCTGGGGCTGAGCGTGCGGGCCCGCCGGGTGGGCGTGAGCACCTTTACCCAACAGAGCGCGGCCTACGGGGGCCTCACCCTGGGCAGTCGCCAGCAACTGCGCTACCGGCTGCTCTCCGAGTGGGTGTACGACAGCCGCGGCCGGCCGCCCTTCGTGCGCGAAGACTACCGCGGCGACCTGCTGCACATCCTGCGGCTAGGCCGCTTCTGGCACGGCGGGCAGCAGGTGCGCTACGACTACAACCGCGCCAACGGCATCCGCACCGTCACCTGGCTGGGACGCCTGGGCTGGCAGCACCGTCTGCGACCCCACCACCCCACCGATACCGCCTCCACCGTGCAGGCCGTGCTGCTTGGCGGCCTCACCCATGATCTGCGTAACGGCCTGCAGGACCTGGGTCCCAGCTACGGAGCGGCCCTCACGGCGGTGTTCCGCCCGCTGCCGGGCCGGCCCGAGCCGGTGAGCGTGCAGCTCAGCGGCACCCGCACCCAGCTGGGCCCGCGCACCTGGGAGCGGGCCGTAGCCGATGCCTGGTACGAGCAGCAGCTCGACGAAAACGCCACCGCCGCCCTGCGCCTGGGCTACCGCCGCAACCGGGCCGAAGACTACGTGCTGGGCCCCGACCGGCAGCCGGGCAACGTGCAGCGCATTCAGAGCGACACGGCCGCGGCCCAACTGACCTGGAGCTACCAATTGGGTAGTCAGGCGGCCTTCCGCTCCGACAACACCGCCCTACTGCCCACCCGGCAGTTTCGCTACCGCCGCCTAAGCGCCGCGGCCGACACCCTGCAGAACGTGGGCTATCAGCAGTACGAGGTCGATACCCGTCAGCAAGTGTCTTTCACCCACAACCGCCTGCAGGCGCGGGGGGTGTTCGGCTACCACGAGCGGGCCCGCACCTACGGCCTCGACAACAACCGCCTGCTTTCCCCGGTCCGGCTGCGCACCGCCCTGGAGCGCGAGCAGATCAAGGACATCGTGGAGAAAACCACGCTCTGGCAGGGCGAGCTGACCTGGCTGCCCACGCCCCAGCAGGCGCTGGGGGTGAGTACCACTGCTCAACTGCTGCGGGTCGACACGCCCAGTGAGGCCAACGCGCAGGACCGCGACGAAGCCAGCAACCAGCTGCGCCTGAGTTGGACCGCTACCTGGCACCCCACTTTTCGCACTTCACTGGCCTTGTGGGGCGAATACCGGCAGTTCGTGTTCATTAAGGCCGAGCAAAGCGCCGAAAACTACACCGACCGCCTGCTGCACTGGGAGCCGGGCTTCAGCTGGGCGCCGGGCCGCTTCAGCTGGCGGGCCAGCTACCACCTGTGGGTGAGCTACCAGGTGCGCGACCGGGCCAGCGAGGCCAGCCGCAACCGCGCCAGTCGGGTGCTGGAGATGGAACAGCACCTGGGCTACCAGGTTACGCCCAACTGGCTGCTGACGGCCGACTACCAGCGCCGCGAGAACCGCATTGGCCTGCTGCGCTGGCCCGAGTTCCGCGAAAGTCCGCTCGACACCACCATCCTGCACGATTTGAGCGCCGGGGTGCGCCGCGGCTGGCAGTCGGCGCGCAGCCACAGCAGTCTGCGCGCCGGCTACCGTTTTTTGGAGCAGCGGGCCCACAATCGGGCTGCGCTGGTGCCCGAGGCCGCCGGCCCTGCCAGCCTGATTTTTCTGCGCACCCTCACCCGCCAGCACGGCCCCGAGCTGGCCTATGAGCGACGGGCGGGCGCTTTCACGCTCAGCGGCAGCTTCTGGCTGCAAAGCCTCGAAAACCGCTACCGCTACCACGCCGGCCAGGGCACCTTCGTGGGCACAAGCTACACCGCCGATGAACTCCGGCAACGCCAGAGCCGTCTGCTGCCTTACTTCGAGCTGCTGCTGGAATGGCAGGTACGCCGCGCCCGCCGCAGTGGCTACCGTTACTTTTAAGCCCTCACACCAGCGCCTGCTCACCGCTTGCAGCCTGTTTCGCCCGCGATAGTTGCTGGCTGTAAACCAATCTTAACGCAACCGCGCCCGGCTTCCCAAGCGGGAAACCGGGCGCGCGTCGGGCCAGCCGTTGATTGCGGGCACTACCAGCTTACTGGGCCAGCGTGAAGGTGCGGGTAACGGAGTTGAAGGGCCCGGGTACGGCGTTGCCGTTGGCATCAACCAGCTCCAGCTTCACCGTGTTCGCGCCCATCGGCAGGCCTTCCATTATGTAGGGAGCCCACTGGTCGAGCATGAACTCGGTGCCGTTGATAGTGGCGCGCACCTTGTTGCCGTCGGGCGAGAGGGTGGTGTTTACCAGGTAAAAGTCCAGCATCACCTTCTGGGCGTCCTTGCCGGTGTACTCGCCCTTGGGGCGGCTGTAGAACATGTGCGGGGCCGAGAGGTCGGCGTTCAGCGGCGTGGTTACCTTGCCCACGTTCACTACCCGCAGGTCGTAGGCAGTGCGGTGCTTCAGGCTCTCGTGGTAGGAGCGTGAGAGAAACGACAGCACCACGTGCTGGCCATCGGCCAGGGGCTTGGTAAACTCGGTGGTGTAGTGCGCCGTGTAGGGCTCGTTGTCCACGATGTTGTGAATGTGCTGACCCTGGGCCGAGTTGGCCATTTCCTCGCCGTGCTGGTGCCCGGTCATCTTCGTGAGCTGGAAGTTGGTCAGGTCGTAGTCGAAGGCCACGGTTCCGCTGGGCACGGTGGAGTTGGCGGCGGGCGTGTTTAGGCGTAGGCCGGCCGAAGGGAATTTCGGCGAATCGGTGAACGGCGTGAGCCGGATGCCGTTCTTCTCCATAGTGGCCGACGCTGCCGTAGCGCGAACTTGCTCGGCGGTGGCGGTGGCGGTGTCGGCTTGCTGGCGGGTGGTGTCGCAGGCGGAAAGGCCGAGCACGAGGGCGCTCAGCAGCCAAAAGGCTTGTTTCATGGGACTTCGGTGAAGGAGGAACAATGCAGCAAAAAGCGGTGCGCTGCACAAAAATGATTTTTTGAGTACCTTGCCGCAGTACGTAAGGTTTCCCCAAAAGTATATTTTGAATTCGCTATGAGCGAAAAATTGTTGGACGAAATTCCGTCGCTCGACCTCGCGGACTTCCGCTCGGGCGACCCGCAGCGCAAGGCCAAGTTCGTGCAGGACCTGGGCGAAGCTTACCAAAGCATCGGTTTCGTAGCGCTGAAGAACCACGGTCTGAACGACGAGCAGACCAGCAAACTGTACCAGGACGTGCAGGCCTTTTTCAGCCTGCCCGACGAGGTAAAGCAGCAGTACGAGAACCCCGAGCTCGCGGGCCAGCGCGGCTACATCAGCAAGGGCAAGGAGCACGCCAAGGGCCGCAACACCGGCGACCTGAAGGAGTTCTTCCACGTGGGCCAGGAGGTCGACGACCAAAACGACCCCATCAAGAACGATTACCCCGACAACATCTTCCCCAAGGAGATTCCCTCGTTCCGCGAAACCGCCCTGCAGACTTACCGCACGCTGGAAGCCGCCGGCAAAGACGTGCTGCGCGCCATTGCCCTGTACCTGCACCTGCCCGAGAACTACTTCGACGATAAGGTGCGCAACGGCAACTCTATCCTGCGCCCCATTCACTACTACCCCATCGAAAACCCCGATGCGGTACCGGCCGACGCCGTGCGCGCCGCCGAGCACGGCGACATCAACCTCATTACCCTGCTCATGGGCGCCTCGGCCGATGGCCTGCAGGTGAAGCGCCGCGATGGGAAGTGGATTCCCATCACGGCCCTGCCCGACCAGATTGTGGTGAACGTGGGCGACATGCTGCAGCGCCTGACCAACGGCGTGCTCAAGAGCACCATTCACCGCGTGGTGAACCCGGCCCGCGAGAAAATGAACACCTCGCGCTACAGCATTCCGTTCTTCATGCACCCGCGCTCGGAAATGAGCCTGGCGGCCCTGGAGCATTGCGTGACGCCCGACAACCCCAAGAAGGAGGCCGACATCACCGCCGGCGAGTTCCTCAACGAGCGGTTGATTGAGCTGGGTCTGAAGAAAAAGTCGACGATGTAAACCGCCCGGCCCGGGGGGGCGCAACCCCGCCGGCTGCCGGTCCCCGGTTGACTGCCGTGCTGCCACGACCCCTGCGGTTGTGGCAGCACTTTTTTTGGCCCGGCCCCACCGCGCTTTCATTCGTCCGCGGGCGAGCTGAAGCCGGTGAGAATCCGCCGATTATATCGGCCCCAAAGCCCGGCGCGAGCTTGCCGTTTCGACGGGATTGTGCTTCTTTACTTACCATCCCCCACCGCCCTACCCTTGCAGGAGTTTTTGGAAACCGAAGCACCGCCGGTTCAGCTGGCCCCGCCCCCGCGCGGCGACCGTACCCGCCGGGTGCGCGGCCTCATCTTCCTGAAAGACGTGGCGGCCCTGGGGCTGACAGCCTTTGGCGGCCCGCAGGCGCACACGGCCATGATGCTGCGCCTGCTGGTGGACAAGCGCCGCTACCTGAGCGCCGCCGAGCTGCTGGAGCTGGGCGCGCTGTGCCAAGTGCTGCCCGGCCCTACCTCCACCCAAACCATTACGGCGGTGGGCTTCCGCCTGGGCGGGCCCAACTTGGCCTACCTCACCCTGCTGGTGTGGATGCTGCCCTCGGTGCTGATCATGACGGCGGCCGGACTGAGCATGAGCTACCTCGATAAAGAGCAGGTGGCCCAGGTGGTGCGCTTCGTGCAGCCGGTGGCCGTGGGCTTCGTGGCGTATTCGGCCTACAAGATTGCCGAGAAGGTCATTCACACCAAGACGTCGGTGGCCCTGCTCGTGGTATCGGCCTGGACGGCTTACTTCTTCCAGCTGCCCTGGGCGCTGCCGCTGCTGCTGCTGGCCGGCGGGCTGGTTACCACCTTTCGCTACCGCAAGATGCCGCTGGTAAAGGATAAGCAGCCGCTGCAGATTGAGTGGGCCAACTTCGTGCTCTGGCTGGGGGTGCTGGTGGCGGCGGCCGTGCTGGGCCACTACACCCGCCTGCTGCCGGTACGTTTGTTCGAGAACTTTTACCGCAACGGCAGCCTGGTGTTTGGCGGCGGACAGGTGCTGGCCCCGCTGTTCTACGCCGAGTTCGTGGACTTCAAGGGCTACCTCACCGGGCCGGAGTTCCTCTCCGGCTACGGGCTGACGCAGGCCCTGCCGGGCCCCAACTTCTCGTTTGCCGCCTACGTGGGCGCGCTGGCCATGCGCGAGTACGGGCCGGGCGGGCAGCTGCTGGGCGCGCTGGTGGGGGCGGCCGGCATCTTCATGCCCGGTACCCTGCTCATCTTCTTCCTGATTCGCTTCTGGGACCAGCTTAAGCAGTACCGCGTCATCAAGGCCTCGCTCGAGGGCATCAACGCCGTGTCGGCCGGGCTGGTGTGCGCGGCCACCTTTCTGCTCTATCACCCCCTGCCCGACACCACCACCAACCTCACGCTGGTGGTGGCCACCTTCCTGATTCTGCTCTGGGACAAGGTGCCCTCCTACCTGCTCATCCTCGGGGCCCTGGCCGCCGGCGCGCTGCTGCGCTGAGGGCCCGCCCCCGGCGGGTTGATGCCCCAACGACCTATCGGTGGCTGTCCAGGGCCGGGGCATAAAGCCGCTCGCGGGCCGGCGTTTCTCTCCCCGGCCCGCTATCTTGTGAGCGTACTCTAACGCTCTTACTCGATGCCCATTACCTATATTCTCGTGAAGCGTGGCCAGCCCGGCGCCGCCCCCGCCGACAAGCAGCTGTACGCGCAGGCCAAAAGCACCGGCGAAACCACGGTGCGCGACCTGGCCGAACGCATCAGCCGCACCTCTACCCTGAGCACCGTCGACGTGCTGGCCGTGCTCGAAGCCTTCTTCCAGACGGTACCCCGCGAGCTGGCCGCCGGCCGCATCGTGCGCTTCGGCGAGTTCGGCTCGTTCCAGACCACCCTGCAGGGCGCCGGGGCCGCCACCGCGCCCGAATTCACCCCCGCCCACATCCACGAGGTGCGCGTGCGTTTCCGCCCCGGCAAGCTCTTCGGCCAGGCCATGCAGGCGGCCGAGTTGTGCCGCCTCGACGAGTAGGCACAACACCTCCATTCCGTCAGCGCCCCTAGGAGGGGGTACGGCCGGCCGAACAGCCGGGCCGGCTCATTCGGCGCACCCGGCTGGGTCGCTCAGGCCGGCCTGATGGGTTATTCCGGGCAGCATGACCGTGCATATCTGGCTGAACACACCAACGCTTCACCTGAAACGACGGGACGTCTTCGGCAACACATCCTATCGTCTGGGGGAAAAGACTGCGGTCTTTCACCGAAAAGACTGCAGTCTTTTGGGCAAAAGACCGCAGTCTTTTCCTCGTGACATAGTAATGTCTTCGGCCACTCGTCCTGTCGTTTGAAACAAGACGTGCTATCGTGCCGGGTGAAAGGTACCGGCAACCGCAGCCGGCCCGGGGCGGGGGCTTAGGTGCGCACCAGCAAGCTTTCGGGCAGGTGCATCAGGTAGTTGCCGTAGCCGCTCTTCTGCAAAGGCTCGGCCAGGCGGCGCAGCTGGTCGGCATCGATGAAGCCCTGGCGGTAGGCCACTTCCTCGATGGAGCCCACCTTCAGGCCCTGGCGCTGTTCAATGACGCGCACGAACTCGCCGGCCTGCATCAGGCTTTCGAAAGTGCCCGTGTCGAGCCAGGCGGTGCCCCGGCCCAGGATGCCCACCTTGAGCTTGCCCCGGCGCAGGTACTCCTGGTTGACGTCGGTGATTTCGTACTCGCCGCGGGCCGAGGGCTTGAGGGCCTTGGCAATGGCCACCACTTCGTTGTCGTAGAAGTACAGGCCCGGCACGGCGTAGTTGCTCTTGGGTTTGGCGGGCTTCTCCTCGATGCTCAGGGCCTGCTGGTTGGCGTCGAACTCCACCACGCCGTAGCGCTCGGGGTCCTGCACGTGGTAGGCAAAGACCACCCCGCCCTCCAGCTCGCTGTTTTGCTTGAGCAGCTGCTCCATGCCTGCGCCGTAGAAGATGTTGTCGCCCAGCACCAGGGCCACCTTGTCGTCGCCGATAAACTTTTCGCCGATGACGAAGGCCTGGGCCAGCCCGTTGGGCACCTCCTGCACGGCGTACTGAAAGTCGCAGCCCAGGTTTTTGCCGTCGCCCAGCAAACGCTGAAACGGCTCCTGGTCGTGGGGCGTGGTGATGATGAGAATCTCGCGGATACCCGCCATCATCAGAATCGACAGCGGATAGTAAATCATCGGCTTGTCGTACACCGGCATGAGCTGCTTGCTGACGGCCAGCGTGAGCGGGTGCAGCCGGGTGCCGGAGCCGCCGGCCAGAATAATGCCTTTCATGGTTGGTAGTGGGTAATTGGTAGTAGGTAATAGGATCTGTATCCTGCTACCGAAGAGTCTTCATGAGGGTGAAAATCATTTTCTGAACCGCAGTAGTCCGCTGGAGCACAACCATGCGCAAATCGGGTGAACCCAAAGCTAATCGGTCGGCAATTACGACCTGCGTGATGAGTTCGGAGCAGGAACCGCTGGCGTAGCCCAGAAACTGCACGAACTCGCCGTTGGTAGCGCGCCCGGCTCCTTCGCCGATGTTGGAGCCCACTGATACGGCAGCCCGGTTCATCTGGCTTACCAGGTTGAACTTCTCTTCCGGTGGAAACGTGCGGGTGAGCCGATACACTTCCACCGCCAGCTCAACCGCATCCTGCCACACGCGCAGCTTCCGGTAGTCATGCATCAGGAAACCATGCGGTAAGTCTTACTACCCACTACCTAATTCCTAATACCAATAAACTCCTGGTTTTCGCGGAACCATGCCAGGGTTTTCTGCAGGCCCTCGCGGATGCGCACCTGCGGCTGGTAGCCCAGCAGGCGCTCGGCCTTGCTGATGTCGGCCAGCGAGTCGCGGATGTCGCCGGCGCGGTTGGGGCCGTACTCGGGGGTGATGTCGACGCCGGCTTCTTCCTTGAGGATGTTGAACAGATCGTTCAGGGAGGTGCGGTCGGCCACGGCGATGTTGTAGACCTGGTTCACGGCCTCGGGGTTCTGCACCAAGCCGGCGCGGATGTTGGCCTGCACGCAGTTTTCCACGAAGGTAAAGTCGCGCGTCTGCCCCCCGTCGCCGTTGATGCGCGGGGGCTTGCCCTGCAATACCGCGTCGATGAACAAGGGAATAACCGCGGCGTAGGCACCGTTCGGGTCCTGGCGCGGGCCGAAGATGTTGAAGTAGCGCAGCCCGATGATTTCCATGCCGTAGGTTTTGCCAAACACGTCGGCGTACAGCTCGTTGGCGTACTTGGTCACGGCGTAGGGCGACAGGGGCTTGCCAATGCGGTCCTCGATTTTGGGCAGGTGGGGCGAGTCGCCGTAGGTGCTGCTGCTGGCCGCGTACACGAAGCGCTTCACGCCGGCATCCTTGGCGGCCACCAGCATGTTCACGAAGCCGCCCACGTTCACGTCGTTGCTCGTGATGGGGTCGTTGATGGAGCGCGGCACCGAGCCCAGAGCGGCCTGGTGCAGCACCACGTCGACGCCCTCGCAGGCCGCGCGGCAGGCCTGCGGGTCGCGGATGTCGCCGTCGATGATTTCCAGGGCCGGGTGACCTTCGAACAAACGCAGGTTCTTGCGGAAGCCGTTGGAGTAGTTGTCGAAGGTGCGCACCTTCTTCACCCCGTACTTGAGCAGGTACTCGACGATGTTGGAACCGATGAAGCCGGCCCCGCCGGTGACGAGGAAGGTCAGGTTATCGAGCGGCTGCTCGTGAAAGGGAGTTTCGTACATGTTCTTGTTGAATGTGAAAAATGTGTTGAATGTGCGAAGTGTGGCAAATGGAAGTAGGCGTCATTGAACTGCCTTATTCATCACCTTTGCCACACTGTCCACATTTCTCACATTATCGCGCGGCGTACTGCTGGCGGTAGTAGTCCTGGTACTGGCCGCTGGTAACGCGGTTCAGCCACTGCTGGTTTTCCAGGTACCAGTCGATGGTCTGGCGCAGGCCCTGCTCGAAGGTTACCGAGGGTTTCCAGCCCAGCTCCTGCATGATCTTGCTGGAGTCGATGGCGTAGCGCAGGTCGTGGCCGGCGCGGTCGGTGACGAACTTGATGAG
The DNA here is from genome assembly GCF_044628455.1 of Hymenobacter sp. B81. Lineage (NCBI taxonomy): Bacteria > Pseudomonadati > Bacteroidota > Cytophagia > Cytophagales > Hymenobacteraceae > Hymenobacter > Hymenobacter sp. B81. Next base: position 427,722 of record NZ_JBIYZW010000002.1, read on the forward strand.
CTGGCGCGAGCTGCCCTGGGGCTGGCCGGTTTTCTCGTCCATCACGTCGCAGAGCAGGTGAATCAGGTCGAGGTTCTTCCACTCGTTTACCCCGCCGATGTTGTAGGTCTCGCCCACCCGGCCCCGGTGAAACACCGCGTCGATGGCCGTGGCGTGGTCTTTCACGAACAGCCAGTCGCGCACGTTCTCGCCCCGGCCGTATACCGGAATCGGCTCCCGCTGCTGAATGCGGTGCAGGGCCAGCGGGATGAGCTTCTCGGGGAAGTGGTTGGGGCCGTAGTTGTTGGAGCAGTTCGAGAGCTTCACCGGCAGGTGGTAGGTGTGGTGCCAGGCCCGCACGAAGTGGTCCGACGACGCCTTCGACGCCGAGTAGGGCGAGCGGGGGTCATAGGCCGTGGTTTCGGTAAACAGCTCGGGACCCATTTCCAGCGAGCCATACACCTCGTCGGTGCTCACGTGGTAAAAGGTCTTGCCCGCGTAGCCCAGCGGCTGCCACAGGTTGCGGGCCGCGTTGAGTAGGTGCACCGTGCCCAGCACGTTGGTTTTCACGAAAGCCAGCGGGTCGGTAATCGAGCGGTCCACGTGCGACTCGGCCGCGAGGTGAATCACCGCGTCGGGCTCCTCGGTAGCGAACAAATGGTCGACGAAGGCCTGGTCGGTGATGTCGCCCTTCACGAAGCGGTAATTAGGCGCCTGCTCGATGTCGCGCAGGTTTTCCAGGTTGCCCGCGTAGGTCAGCGCGTCCAGGTTCAGAATCTGGTACTCGGGGTACTTGGTCACGAACAGGCGCACCACGTGCGACCCAATGAACCCCGCCCCGCCGGTGATGATGATTTTCATAGTCGATGAGTGAATAGGCCAATGAGTGAATGAGTGATTATCGGTCAGATACTTCGCTCATTCACTCATTGGACAAATTTTGCTGCCAGCGCCAGGCCGAGGCCAGCGCGTCTTCGAGGCTGGTGGAGGTGCGGAAGCCCAGCTGCTCGGCCGAGCGGGTTACGTCGGCGTAGATGGCCGGCACGTCGCCGCTGCGGGGCGGACCGATGCTGTAGTTGAGCGCCTGGCCGGTGGCTTTCTCAAAGGCTTTTACCACTTCCAGTACGCTGTTGCCGCGGCCGGTGCCCACGTTGTAGGTTTCCACCACGGGCCAGGTCAGCGTGAGCAGGCGCTTGATGGCCACCACGTGCGCCTGGGCCAGGTCGCCCACGTACAGGTAGTCGCGCACGTTGGTGCCGTCGGGCGTGTCGTAGGTGTCGCCGTTGATGGTGAGCTTCTCGCGGATGCCGGCGGCCGTCTGGGTGATGTAGGGCACCAGGTTCTGCGGCACGCCCAGCGGCAACTCGCCAATCAGGCCCGAAGGATGGGCGCCAATGGGGTTGAAGTAGCGCAGCAGCACCGTCTTGAACTGGTTACCCGGGGCCTGGTCCACGTCGCGCAGGATGTCCTCGCCCATCTGCTTGGTGCGGCCGTAGGGCGAACTGGCGGGCTTGGTGGGTGTCTCTTCGGTTACGGGCAGCTGGTCGGGCACGCCGTACACGGTGCACGACGACGAGAAAACCAGGTTCCAGACCTTGAACTCCTGCATCAGCTCCAGCAGCACCAGCAGAGAGCCCACGTTGTTGCGGAAGTAGGCCAGCGGCTTCTGCACCGACTCGCCCACGGCCTTGAAGGCGGCGAAGTGAATCACGCCCGCAATGTCGCCCTCACGCTCAAACACCTGGCGAAAGGCGGCCTTGTCGTTGCAGTCGATGCGGTGCACCGGCACGTCGGTGCCCACAATGGCCCGCAGCCCGCCCAGCACCGACTCCGAGGAGTTGGAAAAATCGTCGACGATAACCGGCTGGAAGCCCTCGGCGTGCAGCGCTACCACCGTGTGCGAACCAATGTAGCCCGCGCCACCCGTGACGAGTATCTTTTTCATTGTCAGGTTTTAGGGACTTAGGTAATAGGGCTTTAGGTCTTAGGCCTTAAGCATCCGGCTACCCGGCACCTAAACCCTAAGACCTAAGCCCTAAAGACTACAGGCTCCAGTACTGCAGTTCGGTCATCTTGTTGCGGAACATGCCTTTCACGTCCACAATCACGGCGCCGGGCGAGGTGATGGATTTGAAGTACGCCTCGTCATGCTCCGTGTAGGGCTTGTGGCTCACGGCCACCACCACGGCGTCGTAGTCGGTGCGCAGCTCGGCCTCGGGCGTGAGGCGGAAGCCGTACTCGTGGTGCAGCTCGTCGCTGTCGGCGTGCGGGTCCACAATGTCCACGTTCACCGAGAAGTTGCGCAGCTCCTGAATCACGTCGGCTACCTTGGAGTTGCGGATGTCCTCCACGTTTTCCTTGAAGGTGGCGCCCATCACCAGCACGTGCGCCTTGGCCACGTCCTTGCCCTGCTTGATCATCATCTGCACGGTTTTGCGCGCGATGTAGGCCCCCATGCCGTCGTTGGTGGTGCGGCCCGAGAGGATAACCTTGGCGTCGTAGCCCAGCTCCTTGGCCTTGTAGGTCAGGTAGTAGGGGTCGACGCCGATGCAGTGGCCGCCCACCAGGCCGGGCGAGAACTTGAGGAAGTTCCACTTGGTGCCGGCGGCTTCCAGCACCTCGAAGGTGTTGATGTGCATGCGGTCGAAAATCATCGACAGCTCGTTCATCAGGGCGATGTTCACGTCGCGCTGGGTGTTCTCGATGATCTTGGCGGCCTCGGCTACCTTAATCGACGAGGCCCGGTGCACGCCGGCGGTTACCACCAGCTCGTAGACCTTGGCAATGACGTCCAGCGACTCTTCGTCGCAGCCCGACACTACCTTCACGATGCGCGCCAGGGTGTGCTCTTTGTCGCCGGGGTTGATGCGCTCGGGCGAGTAGCCTACTTTGAAGTCGGAGGGGAACTTGAGGCCCGACTCGCGCTCCAGAATCGGAATGCAGTCGTCCTCGGTGCAGCCCGGGTACACGGTCGATTCGTAGACCACGTAGTCGCCGGCCTTGAGCACCTTGCCCACCGAGGTCGAAGCGCCGATGAGCGGCTTCAGGTCGGGCATGGCGTGCTCGTCGATGGGCGTGGGCACGGCCACGATAAAGAAGCGGGCCTCGCGCAGCACTTCCAGCGAATCGGTGAAAACGATGTCGCAGCCGTCGAAGGCTTCGGGCTCCAGCTCACCGCTGGGGTCCTGGCGGTTGCGCATCATGTCTACGCGCTGGGCGTTGATATCGAACCCGATGACGCTCAGGTGGCGGGCAAACTCCAGGGCGATGGGCAGGCCCACGTAGCCGAGGCCGATGACGGCCAGCTTGGCCTCTTTGTTTAATAACTGCTCGTACACGGGGAGGTCGTTACGCGTTTGGGGCGGGAGTAATACAAATGAGTTGGCTCTGCGAAGTAAGGCAGTACACCTCGCTGCTTTCGGGGCAGGCAGCGTAGCCCTTGGCGTCGAACTGCAGGCGGTGACCCAGGCGGCTCATCCACCCGCGGCGCTTGGCCGGGTTGCCGTACACCAAGGCGTAGGCCGGCACGTCCTTCGTGACCACCGAGCCGGCGCCCACGAAGGCATATTCGCCCAGCTTCACGCCGCACACGATGGTGGTGTTGGCCCCCACCGTCACGCCCCGGGCCAGCTTGGTGGCCTGATACTCGTGGCGGCGCGGCACGGCGGCGCGGGGGTTGCGCACGTTGGTGAACACCACCGACGGGCCCAGAAACACGTCGTCGGCGCATTCTACGCCGGTGTACAGGCTCACGTTGTTCTGCACCTTCACGTTGTGGCCCAGGCGCACGCCGTCGGCCACAAACACGTTCTGGCCCAGGCTGCAGCCCTCGCCCAGCTCGGCCCCGGCGCTGACGTGGCAGAAATGCCAGATGCGCGTGCCGGCCCCGATGCGGCAGCCCTCGTCGAGGATGGCCGTGGGGTGGGCGTAAAAATCAGCTGCTGAATCGGGCATGCAGGGAGGGTGAAGGGGATGGTTTTAGCCGGGCAAAGGTAGGCCTTTTCACGCATACCCGGTCCGGCCAAAATACCACGCGCTAGCCCGGCCAGTCGGCCCGCACCATGCGCGGCCGGCCCGTCAGGTCGGGCAGGGCCTGCACCTGCCGGTAGCCGCGGACCGCCAGCAGGCCCGCCGTTTCGGTGGGCAGCGCCTCGTTGATTTCGAAGTAGATGGCGCCGCCGGGCTTCAGCAGCCAAGTGCCCAGCTCGGCCAGCCGGCGGTAGAATAGCAGCGGGTCGGCGTTGGGCACAAACAGAGCCGTGGGCGGCTCGAAGTCCAGTACGTTGGCCCGCATCAGGGCCCGCTCCTGCTCGCGCACGTAGGGCGGATTGCTCACCAGCACGTCGAGGCTAGCCGGGGCCAGGCCGGGCGGGTCCTGAGCCAGAATATCGGCCCGTAGCCACTGTACTTGCGGGGCGTGGCGCTGGCCGTTGCGCCCGGCTACGGCCAGCGCCTCGGTCGATACGTCGAGCCCCCACACTTGGCTTTGGGGGAGCAGGCGGGCCAGGGCCAGCGGAATGCAACCCGAGCCGGTGCCCACATCGAGCACGCGCAGCCCGCGGCGGCCGGCCTGCTCACGGGCAATCAGCTCGACCAGCTCCTCGGTTTCGGGGCGCGGAATGAGGGTGGCCGGGGTTACTTCCAGCGCCACCCCGGCGAAGTGGGCCACGCCCAGCACGTACTGCACCGGCTCGTGGCGCAGCAGGCGCGGCAGCAGTTCTTCGGCCCGGGCCTGCACCGCGGCGGGCACCGGCTCGGCGGCGCGCACGCGGCGCTGCAGGGCATCGAGCCCGAGCAGGTGCTCCACCACCAGCGCGGCCACGCTGGCGGCTTCAGGTGCCGGGTACAGGGTTTGTAGTTGCTGGCTGAGGTGGTCGGTAAGCTGGCGAATCGTCATAGCCCGGCAAAGGTCGGGCCTGGGCGGCCCCCGCCCAAGCCGCGGCACCCCAGCCGGCCGTTGCGGAATAGGTCCCGGAGGGCTCATGCGCACTGCACCAGTGCTTCGGGACTGCTCAGGAACTGTCTTACCGTGCGTACCAGCCTTGTGGGACTGGTTTGGGGCCAAAGTCGCACCCAACGTCGGCGGCAAAATCCCGATACCGGCTTACTTTGCCTGCTATGGCTGACTCCGCACTCGACTTCTCCCCCACCGACACCCTGCTGATGCGCCGGGCCCTTGATCTGGCGCTGCTGGGCACCGGCCACGCCCGCCCCAACCCGCTGGTGGGCTGCGTGGTGGCCGATACCAACGGCCGCATCGTGGGCGAAGGCTGGCACCGGCAGTTCGGCGGCCCGCACGCCGAGGTAAACGCCCTGGGCGCGGTGCCCACCGGAGTCGACCTGGGCCAGTGCCGGGTGTACGTGACGCTGGAGCCCTGCTCGCACCACGGCAAAACTCCGCCCTGCGCCGATTTGCTCATTGCCCGCGGCGTGCGCGACGTGGTGGTGTGCAACCTCGACCCCAACCCGCTGGTGGCCGGGCGGGGCCTGCAGAAGCTGCGCGAGGCCGGCGTGCAGGTGCGCACCGGCCTGCTCGAAGCCGAGGGCCGCTGGCTGAACCGCCGCTTCTTCACCGTGCAGGAGCGGCAGCGCCCCTACTTCATCCTGAAGTGGGCCGAGTCGGCCGACGGCTTCGTGGCCGGTCCCGAAGGGCGGCCGGTGGCCATCAGCGGCCCTACGGCCAAAATGCTGGTGCACCGCTGGCGCACCGAGGAGCAGGCCATTATGGTGGGCACGCGCACGGCCCTCAACGACAATCCCCAGCTGAACGTGCGCGAGTGGCCTGGCCCTAACCCCCTGCGCCTGGTCATCGACCGCAACCTGACGCTGCCAGCGTCCCATCACCTGCTCGACGGCAGCCAGCCCACCGTCATCTACACCCACGGCCGGGGCGAGGACGCCGCCAACCGCACTTTCGTGACCTTGCCCCCCGCCACCGACCTGCTGCCCGGCATCCTCGACGATCTGAACGCCCGGCAGGTGCAGTCGGTATTGGTGGAAGGCGGTCCGGCCCTGCACGGCCAGCTGCTGCTCGCGGGTTTGTGGGACGAAATCCGGGTGCTGCGCAGCCGCCACGTGCGCATCGGCGCCGGCGGCGTGGTGGCCCCGCCCCTGAGTTTGACCGGCCTGCGCGAGCGGCGCGACATCGGCCCCGACGAGCTGTTCGTCTTTTATTAAGGGGGGACAGGTGACAGGTGACAGGTGACAGGTGACAGGTGACAGGTGACAGGTGACAGGTGACAGGATGGTACTGGCACCTAGGGCCGGCGTTGCACCTTCGCGGGCTATTTTTGTTGCTGACTTGTTACCTGTCACTTTTCACCTGTTACCCTGAGCCCAATGGCTGAAGACCTGCTCATCGACCGTACGCTTTCCAAAGCCCAGCAATACCAGGCCCTGCTGCCCCAGATTGAGGCCCTGACCACCGGCGAAACCGATCTGGTGGCCAACCTGGCCAACACCATGGCTGCCCTGCGCGAAGCCTTCAACTTTTTCTGGGTGGGCGCCTACCTGGTGAAAAACGACGAGCTGGTGCTGGGTCCCTTCCAGGGCCCGGTGGCCTGCACCCGCATCCGCCGCGGCAAGGGCGTGTGCGGCAGCTCCTGGGCCGAAGCGCGCACCCTGCTGGTACCCGACGTGGAGCAGTTTCCCGGCCACATTGCCTGCAGCAGCGCCTCCCGGTCGGAAATCGTGGTGCCGGTGCTCAAGGAGGGCACGGTGGTGATGGTGCTCGACGTGGACAGCGACCAGCTCGACGACTTCGACGAAACCGACCAGCAGTACCTCGAGGAACTGGCCCGGCTGATGGCCCGCTGGTTTTAAGCCAGCGCCAAAGCCGGCTCGGGCTGCAAGGCCTTGGCTCGGTGCCAGAGCAGCTGACCCCGCTCATCCACCACTCCCAGCGGCAGCAGCAGCGCGTCGTTCAGGGCGTTGAGTAGCTCTAGCGCCCCGGCTTTGACGCCTTGCCGCTCCGCTTCCGTATCGGCCGGGACGGAATGGGGCGAAAAGTCGGTTAAGGCGCGCAGAAAGGTGTAGCCCCGGCGCACCAGGTGCTGGCACTCGGCCAGGTGGTGGCCGTAGGCTTCGTCGCGAGCCAGCACGCCCAGCAGCAGCTGCACCAAAGCCCGCTTGCCCAGCCGGGGCAGGTCGAGGTGCGGGGCCAGCGTTTCCTGCAAAGCCAGGGCGCCGTGGCCTTCCGCGTAGTCGACCGCCTGCAGGGTGTGGTAGTCGGCGGCCGGCAGCAGCCGGGCCAGGGCGGGGCGCTGGCTCACCCACTGCCCGAAGGCCGGAGTAGAGAGCTGGGCGTGCAGCCACTGCATGTACTGGAGCTCCAGCTCGAAACGGACGATTTCCATGGGACCAGGCGAGAAGGTGAATAAACAAAACGCCGGCCCGGCTGCGCTATTGCAGCCGGGCCGGCGTTTTGTTTTGAAGCTCAGCCGTTTAGATCTAGAAAATACTGGGGTTGGTGGTCTTGAGCTGGGCAATAACGGTCTGGCCGCCCTTTACCTTGTCGCCAATCTGCACCTTCATTTCGGTGTCAACAGGCACGAAGATGTCGACGCGCGAGCCGAACTTGATGAAGCCGAACTCCTCGCCCTGGCTGACTTCGTCGCCCTCGTTCACGTACCACACGATGCGGCGGGCCATGGCGCCGGCAATCTGCCGGAACAGCACCTGCGGCCCGGCTTCTGACTCCACCACCACCGTGGTGCGCTCGTTCTTGGTGCTGCTCTTGGGGTGCCAGGCCACCAGGTACTTGCCCGGGTGGTAGCGGAAGTACTTCACGATGCCCGACACCGGGTTGCGGGTGATGTGCACGTTGATGGGCGACATGAACACGCTGATCTGCTTGCGCACGTCGTCGAAGTACTCGGGCTCGTGCACGTCCTCAATCACCACCACCTTGCCGTCGGCCGGGGCAATGACCAGGTCTTCGTGGGTGAGCAGGTTGCGGAAGGGACTGCGAAAGAATTGCAGCAGCAGCAGAAAGGCCACCACCGAAATCACCGCAAACACAGTGTTGAAGCCCTCGGCCCGCGCGTTGTAGCGCTGCAGCAGCAGGTTGACCGCCAACAGGGCCAGTGCGGTGAAAAACAGGATACGGCGACCTTCTTTGTGGATTTTCATACGGATGCAGCAAGGGGCACGGTCTCGGTAAAAGCCTGGCAGGCCAGCCGGGTTCCGAAACGGCCCATCCAGCGGCCAAAGGCGCCGCGGATGGGCCGTATTCGGGCAGAAGCAGCGGCGCCGTGCCAGCGCCGCCGCCGAAAGTAGTGCGAAGTTTGGCTTCGCCCTGGTACTAGCTTAGTAAGCGCCGCGGAACTTGTAGGTCTGCGCCACTTTGTCGATGGCTACCACGTAGGCGGCGATGCGCATCGGAATGTTGTATTTCTGGCTGGTGGCGTACACTTTCTCGAAGGCATCGTTCATGATGCGGTCGGCGCGCTCGGTCACCATCTGCTCGGTCCACTTAAAGCCCTGCTTGTTCTGCACCCACTCGAAGTAGGATACGGTTACGCCGCCCGAGTTGGCCAGGATATCGGGCACCACCATGATGCCCTTCTCGTTGATGATGGAGTCGGCCGAGGCCGAGGTGGGGCCGTTGGCACCTTCCACGATGAGCTTGGCCTTGATGCGGTCGGCGTTGTGCTCGGTGATGACGTCTTCGACGGCGGCGGGAACCAGCACGTCCACGTCGGCCAGCAGCAGGTCATCGGCGTTATCCATGAGCTGGGCACCGGTGTAGCCGTCGAGGCGGCCGTTGTGGGCGTTCTTGTAGGCAATGGCCTCGTCCACGTTGATGCCGTTTTCGTTCCAGTAGGCACCCGATACGTCGCTGACGGCCTTGATGGTAACGCCCTGCTCGCTGAGCAGCTTGGCGGCCCAGGAGCCCACGTTGCCGAAGCCCTGTACTGCGGCCGTAGCCTTGGTGGGGTCCATGCCCAGCTTCTTCATGGCGGCCAGCGCCGATACCATTACGCCGCGGCCGGTGGCCTCGGTGCGGCCCAGCGAGCCGCCCATTACCAGGGGCTTGCCGGTTACCACGGCCGGGGTAGTCATGCCGTTGGTCTTGGAGAATTCGTCCATCAGCCAGGCCATTTCGCGGGGACCGGTGCCCATGTCGGGAGCCGGAATGTCGCGGTCGGGGCCGAACACGTCCTTCATGGCCAGGGTGTAGGCGCGGGTCATGCGCTCGATTTCCCCGGGGCTCATGGTGGTGGGGTCGCAGATGATGCCGCCCTTGGCGCCGCCGTAGGGAATGTCCACCACGGCGCACTTCCACGTCATCCACGCGGCCAGCGCCTTCACCTCGTCGAGGTGCACGTTTTTGTCGTAGCGGATGCCGCCTTTCGAAGGGCCCAGAATGGTGTTGTGCACCACGCGGTAGCCTTCAAACACCTGGACTTTGCCGTCGTCCATGGTGACGGGAATGCTCACGATGACTTGCTTATCAGCGGCTTTGAGCACGTTGTAAGTCTGTTCATCGAGCCCCAGAATGTCGGCCGCGATATTGAAGCGCGACATCATTGATTCGAGGGGATTTTCGCGGTCCACAATGGGGGCCGGCTCTTTATACACCGTGGTGACAGCCATGCTTCTGTGGGTGAGGAGGTAAGAAAGTGGGGAAATGGGAGAAATGGTTTCCGCCCGCACCCGGCCCAGGGGCCAGCGGCGGGCGGAAAAGGGCGGGCCAAAGGTAAAGGGTTTCCCGCATACGCAGAAAAAGGCCCCGGGGGTGCCCCGGCACGCCGCCACCGGCCAGCCAGGACCTGATGCCAGCCCGGCCCCCACCACTGTTTTATCCTATTCACCCATTCGGCCCGAACTCGCCGTAACCGGTTCTTTTGAACGAAGGCACAACGAACGCACTCCGTACGGAAAGCGAATCTACTCCCGGGTCGTTTTCCCGGAACAGTCCTATACCGACGCCCGGGGCGCCCGGCGGCTCAGGCGAAAAGCAGCTGCAGCACCACCAGCACGGGCACCACAAACAGAAAGGCGTCGAACCGATCCAGCAGGCCGCCGTGGCCGGGCATGATGCGGCCGGAGTCCTTCATATCCACGCTGCGCTTGAGCATGGACTCGGCCAGATCCCCCAGCACGCCGAACACGGCTACCACTACCGCCGCCACCAGGCGGTGCGCGAGAGGCAGCTCGGGGATGAGGTAGCCCAGGGCCCAGCCCACCGCGAGGGTGAGCAGGCAGCCTCCCACCCAGCCTTCCCAGGTTTTGCCGGGTGAGATGCTGGGCGCCAGCTTGTGCCGGCCGAAGTTCTTGCCGGCAATGTAGGCGCCGGTATCCGCGGCCCAAACCATGAACAGCAGTCCGAATATGCGGCGGTAATCGTAGCCATCGTCGGTGAAAGCCAGCACGATGAGGCCGCTCATGGGCAGGGTGACGTAGAACAGCCCCAGCAAAGCCACTCCTACATTCGGCAAAGGGGAAAACGGGCGCTTCGCCCGCGCCCACCAGTACATTTCGCGCAGCAGTAAAATAATCGGCAGGACCAGCAGCAGGCCAACCGTTACCCGGCTCAGCAGCGGCAGTAAGGTGACGGCGTACCGCTCGGCATTGTTGTGCAGGGCCCGGCCTAACGCGGCGTCGAACCCGGGAATCAGTACGCGCGCATGGCCACTGCTTATGCCGACCGCTAGGGCGTAGGCAGTGGTGAAAATCAAGAGGCTGGCCCCTATGCCAATGAAGGCCGCCGGCTTGTAGCCGATGGCTTTCATCATGCGGTAGAACTCGCGCAGCATCAGGGCCTGAATCAGCCCGAAAAGCAGGGCAAACGTCCAGCCGCTGTACCAGATGGAGCCCAGCAGCAGCACGGCGCCGACCACGCCGGACAAAATGCGCTGCCACATGTTGGACATGGCCGGCTTGGCGGCGGGGGCAGCGGGAGAAGGAGCCGGGGAAGGAGTGGTGGGCGTCAAGCGGGGAAAGCTAGGAAACGAAAGGTGTACGGCCGCGAAAAACGCCGGGTTGGGCGCCGGCCGGGGCTAGGCGCGGGGCTGCGGCCCGGGAGCCTCGGCCACGCCGTGGCTGCTGAGGGTGTGGGCTTCGCCGGCCACGGGGGCCGCTACGGCCACGCCCCGCCCGGTAATGGTGTGCATCTCGGCCGGGACGGCGCTGCTGGCCGTCAGGCGACGCTGGTGCAGCCAGTAGAGCAGGCCCAGCGTGAGCACCGCTGAAAACAGCATGGTGTACCAGGGCAGGGCCTCGTTGGCGTCGGCGTCGAACTGAATGGTGCCGCGCTGCTGCAGGTAGAGCAGCAGCAGCTGCAGGAAGTTCTGGGCAAAGTGCGCGGCCATGGGCACCAGGATGTTGCCGCTCCAGGCGAAGAGGTAGCCCAGCAGCACGCCCAGCACCACCCGCGGCACGAAGCCAAAGAACTGGAAGTGAATGGCGCTGAACACGATGGCCGACAGCCACACGCCCCAGTGCACCGAGCCCGTCCAGCGGGTGAACTGGCGCAGCACCACCCCGCGGAAGGTCAGCTCCTCGGCAATGGCGGGCACCACGGCCACCACCAGCACCGCCACGGCAAAGCGCCCGGGCGAGGTGAAGCGGGTGAGGAAGTTGGTCAGGTCCTGGGCCTGGTCTTCCTTGAGGCGGGCCCACCGCTCGAACTCGTAGAGCCAGGCCGGCAGGTGCAGCTCGGCGTTCCAGGCAATGAGGCCCGAAAGGGCCGGAATGCTCACCGCAATCAGCAGCATGGCCAGCAGCGGCCACCACCAAGGCAGGGGCCGCCGGGGCATAAAGTAGTCGGCCACCGGCAGCCGACGCAGGCGGGCGTAGGCCAGGGCGCCCAGGCCAAAGCCCAGCAGCAGCATCAGGCCCTGGGCCCACATCAGCAGCGCCCAGCCGTGGGGGTGGTTGCGCGGCGCCCCCAGTACCACGCCCATCTGGTTGAGGTCGGTGATGCCGTAGAGCGCGGCGCTGATTACCCAGGTCAGAAACAAGCTGAAGCACACGCCCGCCAGCACCAGCACCAGCAACAGCAGCAGGGAGAGCGAGGGGTGCAGGGAGTCTTTAGCGGGAGCGGCGGAGCTGGGGGTCATGGGGCCTCGGCGGAAATGGGCGGAACTTAGCGGCGGCGGCCGCTGTAGACTACCCGCAATGGGAGCGGCAGGGCCGGCCGGAGCGCGCTGGCCCGGGTGGTCCGGTGACCCGGCTCCCGGATGCCGGAGTTTCCATGACCCTGATCCTGTCGTAAATTTGCGCAAAATACGCCAACCCGCGCCGTTCCGTTTCCGGAGCGAGGGCGGGGCGGCGCCCCTCCTATGGTTTACATCCGCGACCTCGCCCTGCCCGATTTTCCCCTGCTGCTCGCTCCCATGGAGGACGTGTCGGACCCGCCGTTCCGGGCCGTGTGCAAGCAGGGCGGCGCCGATCTGATGTACACCGAGTTCGTGTCGTCGGAGGGGCTGATTCGCGACGCGGCCAAGAGCAAGAAAAAGCTCGACGTGTTCGACTACGAGCGGCCCATCGGCATTCAGCTGTTCGGCTCCGACGTGCAGACCATGGCTGAGTGCGCCAAGATCAGCACCGTGGCCGGCCCCGACCTGATCGACATCAACTACGGCTGTCCCGTGAAGCAGGTGGCCTGCAAGGGGGCCGGCGCGGCCCTGCTGCGCGACATTCCCAAGATGGTGCAGATGACCGAGGCCGTGGTGAAAGCCACCCACCTGCCCGTGACGGTGAAAACCCGCCTGGGCTGGGACGAGACGACCAAGAACGTGGAGGAAGTGGCCGAGCGCCTGCAGGACATCGGCATCGAGGCCCTCACCATTCACGGCCGCACCCGCGTGCAGATGTACAAGGGCGAGGCCGACTGGCGCCTGATTGCCGCCATCAAGAACAACCCGCGCATCAAGATTCCCATCTTCGGCAACGGCGACATCGACTCGCCCGAAAAGGCCCTGGAGTACAAGAACCGCTACGGCGTCGACGGCATCATGATCGGGCGCGCCAGCATTGGCTACCCCTGGATTTTCCGCGAAATCAAGCACTACCTGGCTACCGGCGAGAAGCTGGCCCCGCCCACCCTGGAAGAGCGCGTGCAGGCCTGCGTGATGCATTTCGAGAAAAGCATCGAGTGGAAGGGCCCCAAAGTGGGCATCTTCGAGATGCGCCGCCACTACGCCCACTACTTCAAGGGTCTGGTGGGCGCCAAGCAGTGGCGCACCCAGTTGGTGGAAGCCCCCGCGCCCGACGATGTGCGCGCCATCCTGGCCGAAATAGCCCAGAGCGAGGCCGTGCTGGCCGATTAAATCTACTGTTTGTCATCCTTCATCTGACGTCCGCAACGCGAAGGACCTTATCACGTGAGAACGAGTCGTTGTTACGATGGCCGTTCAGCAGTGGTAAGGTCCTTCAGCTTACGCCTCAGGGTGACGGGCAACATCTCGCGCTGACCGACGAATGGGCCGGCAGCGGCAACTATGCGTTCGATAGGATGACGGACAATAGTTAGCGCCACTACCCGCAACATCCGCAAGAAACCGGCGCAGCCACCTGCGCGGATGTTGCGACCTTTGCGGCCCATGTCTACCAGCTCTACTCCTGCCCCCGCAGCCGCCGCGGCCCCTGCTTCTCCCACCGTAGCCGGACCGCCCCCGCACCAGCCCACCACGCTGGCGGCCTGGCTGCTGCTCATCGTGCTGGCCTGCATCTGGGGCACCTCCTTTATTCTGATGAAGAAGGGGTTGGTGGTGTTTTCGGCCCTGGAGCTGGGTGCTACCCGCGTGACGGTGGCCGCTCTGCTGCTATTTCCCTTCTCGCTGAAATACCTGCGCCGCGTGGAGCGCAGCCGCTTTAAGTGGCTGCTGCTGAGCGGCGTGGTGGGCACGCTCATCCCGGCCTTCCTGTTCGCCTACGCCGAAACCAAGCTGGCCTCGGGCCTGGCCGGGGTGCTGAACGCCCTCACCGTGGCCTTTACCCTGCTGATGGGCGCGTTGTTTTTCGGGCAGCGCATCACCTGGCTGCGGGCGGTGGGTATTGCGGCGGGTTTGCTGGGCACGGTGGTGCTGATGGGCCTGGGCGGCAGCGGCGGCGAGGCCACGCCCACCGGCGAAGGCAACGCCTGGTACGGGCTCTACATCGTGCTGGCCACGCTGGGCTACGGCATCAGCATCAACATCATCAAGCAGCACTTCCACGGCATTCCGTCGGTGGCGGTAACCGGACTGCTGCTCATGCTCATCGGCGGGCCGGCCGCGCTGTACCTGCTGCTCGGCACCGACTTTCTCTACAAGCTGCAACATGCCCCCGGCGCCTGGGAGGCCTTCGGCTACATTGCCCTGCTGGCCACGCTGAGCACGGCCGTGGCGATGGTGCTGTTCAACAAGCTCATCCAGCAGTCCACCGCCCTGTTTGCCTCGTCCAACACCTACCTGGTGCCCATCGTGGCGCTGGGCTGGGGCCTGCTCGACGGCGAGGTCATCAACGCCTGGCACCTGGTGGGCATGGTCATTATTCTGCTCAGCGTGTTCATTCTGAATCGGGCTAAGTAACCATGCCTAGAAGGCCGTTTGCAGACCCAGGCGCAGCCACCGGTGGGAGCGGCCCCCGCTGAACTCGGGCGTGAGGTGCACAGCGGCTACTTCTAGCGAGGTACCTTCATAAGCAATGACCACGCTGACGGTACCGCGCAGCACCACCCGCCTCACTTCGCTGGTTGACAAAGTGTACGGGTTGTCGCGGTTCAGCAAGCCGCCCTGCAACGTGGCGTTGTACCCCACGGCCCGCGCTTCGCCCTGGGCTTGGGCATACAACTGCAGCCGGCGCAGGCCGGCACGGTGCGGCCGGGCGGTAGTGCCCAGGTTTTGAAAATACGGGTTCAGCCGCCCGGCCCGCAGCGTGGCACCGACGCCGGCGTGCGTGTAGAGCGTGCCAAGGGAAGCCTGGGTAGCGCCCAGCAGTTCGGCATTGCGCCCGGCAGCAAGCAGTTGCCTCTCGTACCGCACCTCGTAGCCCAGCACCAGATCGTGTTGCACCTGATAATTCCAGCCGCGGGGTGTGGGCGAATCGAGCCAGCGGTGCAAGGTGGTTTGGAAGCCCTTAGCGCCCGCCCCCGGCCCGAGGTAACCCAGGTGCAGGGCCGAGCTCAGCCGCTGCCGCCGGGCGGGGTGGTTGGCCACGCGAAACAGCGCGGCATAGATGTAGGAAGCATAAGGCCGGTCGCCCACCCGAATGAAAGCATCCTGAATGCGCAGCGGCGTGAAACCATCGTAGTGCAGCTTCACGCCGTAGTACTGGGTGGCCCCGGGCTTGCTGTTCAGCAGGATACGCGAGGTAGGCAGGCGGTGCATGGCCGGGTGCACCGCCTGCAGCGTCATGCCCTGCGTGTAGTAGTAGTCGGTACGAAAGCCGGCGTCGTTGGCAAAGGTGTAGCTGATGAGGCGGTCGGCGCTGACGGTGCTATCGGCCGTGCCCCCCTGCCCCTGCGCACCGCTGGCCGCTGCCAACGCCATTCCTCCAAGCAACCAGATCCTTCGCATAGCAGCCCTACCTACGTAACTGCCCCCGCAGGCCGGTTTGCCTGGTGGCTTGCAAAGGTCGATACTGGTTTTACCGGCGTCCAACAGAGAGTACCTTCCAAGCGCCCCGTCACCAACTTGCTGAGTGGCTCGCAGCGGCCGGATTGGTACAACAACAGGATCAGCGCTGGTAGCAAGCCAGCCATTTCACGTGGGCGGCAACGGCAACTCGTACCCGGCACGGTGGGAATGAAACCTTCCAGAAGAAACGAGAGCAGGAAGGATTGGTCAAGCGGCAGGTTGTGTCGTACTGCTCATTAAAAGCGTGGATTGAATAGCTTTTGTCCCTTGAGCGGAGTCAGCTCTTCCATTGGAATATCCGTTTGTTCCGCATAGCCAATCAGCAGTTCTTCAAAGCTGGCATAAGGAATGGTTTCGTCCCGAAGAAACTCCTCCGCAACGATGTTGGCTTCCGATATTTCGGATAGATAAAGTTTATAGATGCCTTCCCAACGCTGGATGCCGACCGATAACCAACAACGCTGACCATTACGCTCGTAACAGAAGGTTTTCCCGATCTGCTTGCCGGCTTCTACCCAGCTGCGCACCCGATCAAGGCTGCCCATACGCTCTTATTCCGCCGGCCTCAGTATTCCGTTCACTTCCAGCAACTCGCCCCGCTCCAATAGTTTGGCTAGCACGGGTTCCAGCTGTTGGCGCATGTCGTCGCTGAGGCGGGTGAAGCCGAGCAGGCGCACCGTGGCCAGGCAGGCCGCGTCGCGGTCAATGGCGAAGCTCTGCTTCACTACCTGGCGCAGGGCGCGGGCCAGTTCCTCGGGCGCAATGAGCGGCAGCTTGCGCGAGGCGGCGGTCAGCAGGGCGCGGCTGCGCAGGGGCGGCTCCTGCATGGAGTTTTCCCACAGGAAGTCCCCCTCACGGCGCAGGTGGCGCAGATTCGCGGCCAGCTTGGCGGCCTCTTCCACGGTGCGCTGCATGCGTGCACCCACCTGCCGGGCTCCGCTGGCCTGGGCCAGCCGCCGCGTGGCCTCGTCGATGTGCACCGGGCTTTCCACGCGCACTACCTGCGTGAGCCAGCCCGCGAGCTGCCCCAGGCCGTGCTGGTGCAAGTCGCGGTGCCCTATGGCAGCTGGCAGCTGAGCCAGCTGATAAGGCTCGGCCACAGCCTCAGGTGTTGCCGGGGCGTCTTCCCGTGCGATACCGGTGGGCACGGCCGCCAGCTCTTCCGCGGCGTCCTGTTCATCGGCATCGTCTTGCGCGGCCTCGCGGCGAGCGGCTTCGATGGCCTGCACGGCGCGCTCGGTTTCGGCGGCGGGGTCGCGCAGCCAGTCGGTGCTCCAGATGCGGTGCAGGCGCCAGCCCACGTTTTCGAGCACCTGCTGCCGCAGCCGGTCCCGGTCGCGGGCCGAGCGCGCCGAGTGGTACATGGCCCCGTCGCACTCGATGCCCAGCACGTAGCGCCCCGGCTGCTCGGGGTCGACCACCGCCAGGTCGATGTAGAAGCCCTGGGAGCCGATCTGCGGACGCACCACGTAGCCGCGGGCCGTGAGGGCGCGGTGCACGGCCTCCTCGAAGGGCGACTCCATTTCACGGCCGGTTTCCTCATTCTGGTTCAGGCGGCCGTGCTGGGCAAAGTTCAGGAAGGTCTTGAGCGCCGCCACGCCTTTGCTCGGGGTGCGGTTCAGGTCGAGGTCGTCGGCGGTGAGGTTGGTGAATACCTCGCAGCGCTGCTTGGCGCGGGTGATGAGCACGTTGAGGCGCCGCTCACCGCCCTCTCCGTTCAGCGGCCCGAAGCTCATGGTGAGGTAGCCGTCCTGGGTGCGCCCGTAGCCTACGCTGATCAGAATCACGTCGCGCTCGTCGCCCTGCACGTTTTCCAGGTTTTTCACGAAGAAGGGCTCGTGCGGGTGGCGGTTGAAGAAGCCCTCGGTTTCGGGATGCTGCCGCCGCAGTCGCTCCAGCGCATCCTCAATGGCCTGCCGCTGGGCCGTGCTGAAGGCCACCGCCCCCAGGGTCAGCTGCGGGGTGTGACGGGCGTGGCGCAGAATAGCCTCGGCCACGGCCTGGGCTTCCAGCGGGTTGGTGCGGGTGGTGCCGCGCTCGTAGTGCGTGTCGGGCAAGTGATGGTACACCAGCCCCAGCTGCCCCTGCCCGCCGGGGCTGGGAAAGATGACCAGCTTGTCGTCGTAGAACAGGTGGTTGGAGGCAGCAATCAAGGACTGGTGCAGCGAGCGGTAGTGCCAGCGCAGCATGCGCTCGGGCATCTGCCGGGCCTTGCACAGCTCCAGAATGCTTTGCATGTCGGCCGTCACGTTTTCCTCGTCGGCCTCTTCCCCGCCCCCAGTCAGCGAGTCGAAGAAGGAGGTGGGCGGCAGCTGCTTGGAGTCGCCGACCACCACCAGCTGCCGGCCGCGGGCAATGGCGCCGAGGGCGTCCACCGGCTTCACCTGCGAGGCTTCGTCGAACACCACTAGGTCGAACTCCACCGCGCCGGGCAGCAGGAAGCTGGCCACCGACAAGGGCGACATCATGAACACCGGCTTGATGGCCTGCACCGCCCGCCCGGCCTGCTCCATGAGGCGACGCAGCGGCAGGTGGCGGGTTTTCTTGCCAAACTCGTTGCGCAGCAGCAGCATCTGGCCGCCGGCCTGCGGATTGGGCAGCTGCTCGTGGTGCTGGCGCATAGCCCGCACGCGGTTGTGGTGCAGGGAGCTGAGGTCGGCCTGGCGGAAGCGGGCGGCGGTTTCTTCGTGGCTGGCCCGCTCAAACTGCCGCAGCGCCGGGTGCTGCTCGTAGGCCTGCTTCTGCAGGTATTCCAGCCAGGTCTGGCGCATAGCCGCCTTGAGCTGCGCCGCCGCCGGGGCCCAGGTTTCGGCCAGCTGCACCAGCTCGGGCAGGTTTTCGGTTTCCACCGCAGCGGCCACGTTGTTCCACTCCGTTACCAGGCGCAGCGCCGGCACGTCGGCTGCCCAGGCGGTAAGAGTAGCAACTTGAACAGCAAAGGGCTGGAACTGCAGCCGGCCGTCGGGCCCGAAGCGGCGCGGCTCGTTGAGCTGCAGCGCATCGGCCACGGCCTGCACGGCGGTGCGCTGCCGTGCCAGCGCGGCTTCGAGCGCGGCCAGCGGGGCATCCAAGGCTTCAGGGCGGGTGTTTTGGGCCAGGTAATCGAGCAAGGATGCCGGCAGCTGCCCCTGCGCGATGCGCTGGTGGGTGAGCATGAGAAAGTCGACGGCCACCTGCAGCGCGGGCCAGTCGGAGCGCAGCCCTTGCCAAGCCGGGCCCAGCAGCGGCGCAGCCCACGACTCGGCCGCGGCGACGGTCTGAGCATGGCGAGCGGCTTCGTGAACGGCATCGATGGCGGCCACCAGCGGCGCGGCTTCGGCGGGCAACGGGCCGCGCCACAGGCTTTGCAGGCGCTTGCGGGCCCGGCGGTAGTCGCCCACCAGGAATTTCCACCACTTCCCGCCGTAGCTCAGCAGGGCGGTGCGCTCGGTCAGCAATTGCTCCTGCCAGGCTTCGGGCAGCAGTGGGGCATCGTACTGCCGGTGCAGCGCCGCGTGGACCGCGCCGGCCTGTAACACTTCCGCTAAATGCGTGACCTGGCGTGACCAAAGCGGGCTGCTGACGTCGGCGCCGGGCAGCGCGGGCACCAGCCGGGCGTGGCGGGCGGCGGGCAGCAGGGCCTCGGCAGCGGCGCGGTCGGCGGGAATAGGCTGATGTAGCAGCGTGGCCAGGTCGTAGGCGGCGGCTTGCAGGGTTTCCACGGCGGCCTGGGCGGCGCGGAGTTTTTCGGTTAGTGCGGCCTGCTCGGCGGGGAGCAGCACCGTCAGCTCGCTGCCCCAGAACAGCAGCTGCCGGGGCGGCCCCACTTTCTGCAGCGTGGCCTGCAGGCGCGCAGCCGCGTCTTCGGCCTGGGCAGCCGTGGCGTCGGTCCAGTCGGCCAGGGTGGGGAAGGCAATGCGCGGCAGCTCAGTGGCGCCGGGCTGCTGGCGCAGCTGCAGCAGCTCACCGGCCACCTGCTGGGCGGTACGGCGGCTGCGGCCAATGGGCGCGTTGACTGCCAGGGCGTAGCCGTTGAGGGCGGCACGGTAGCGCGGCAGCTGGGTTATCTGGTCTTCTACGGCGGTAGCCGCGGCCGGGCGGCCCAGCCCCAGGGTAGCTTTCAGCTCGTCGTGCAGGGCTTTTTTGTTGGCCTTGTGCGAGTGCAGCTCCAGGCAGGCCGCGCCCAGCCCCAGGCTGTCGAGGCGGCGCTTCACCACTTCCAGGGCCGCCATTTTTTCGGCCACGAACAGCACCCGCTTGCCCGCCCCGATGGCCTCGGCCAGCAGGTTGGCAATGGTCTGCGACTTGCCGGTGCCGGGCGGGCCCTGCACCACCAGGTTGCGGCCCTCGTGCACGGCCAGCAGCGCCAGCAGCTGCGAGGAATCGGCGTCGAGGACCTGGTGCAGCTCGTGGGCGGGGCTTTCGGTGTCGAGAAAGGCCGAATCGGGGATGCTGGGCGCCGGGTCCTGGAAGCCGGTATCGGGGCCGAGCAGGGCCTGGATGGCGGGGTGGTCGAGCAGGCTGGCTTCGGCGGGCCAGGCGGCCGGGTCCAGGTCGCGGTAGAGCATAAACTTGCCGAACGAGAAGAAGCCCAGCGCAATGTTGTCGGGCTCGACCTGCCAGCGTTCCATGACCCGTACGGCTTCGGCCACGGCGCTCAGGTAGTGGGCCACGCCGGTTTCTTCGTCCAGCTCGGGGAGCTTCAGGCCAAAGTCGGCTTTGAGCCGGGCCTGCAGCGAAAGGTTGTCCTCCACTTCGGCCCCGGTGTGGCGCAGCTTGAACCGCTCGGCGGCGGTGCCGCGCTCCAGCAGCACCGGCACCAGCACCAGCGGCGCCCGGCGCGGCTCCGGGCTGCCGGCGGTTTCGTACCAGGTGAGCTGGCCCAGCGCGAGGTACAAGATGTTGACGCCCTGCTCTTCCAGGCTGGTGCGGGCGGTGTAGTAGGTGTTCAGCAGCCGGCTTTCCAGCTTGTCGGCCGGCTCGTCGGTCTGCAGCTTGTTGTCGTAGGCCTCCGCCCCTGGGGCCACCTCCACGGTAGAGGGTAAGCCAGTCGGCAGCTCTACTGCTCCGCTCCCTGCCTGTGCTGTTTCTGCAGGCACGCTCGGCTCAGCGGCAGTCTGCTCTACCCCAACGGATTTGCCTTTTCCGTTTGGCGCTGCCTGGAAATACATGGTCTTGCCCTGGCGCACTAGCACCTCGTATACGGCCGCCGACTGCTCGCGCAGCACCGTCACGCCGCGGGCCGATGAAGGGCGGTAATTCAGCAGCGGATTGCGCAGTCCCAGGTCGAGCAGTTCCTGCCGGGAGGCGTGTAGCTTGGCTTGCAGCTGATCGGGCGTAGACATCGACACGAGGTAAAGGGACTGTGCAAGTTAGGATGGCGGCCCCGGCCGGCAAGCACGACAAAGCCCGGCCGCATGGTCAGCAGCCGGGCTTTGTCAGCGGTCAGATCTATTGGCGTTACCGGCGGGGGCGGCGCAGGTGCTGGCCGGGGCGCACGCCGGGCGTAGGGCTGAGCTTGCTGTGCACGTAGCCGTAGCTGAAGTAGATGCTCAGGCCAATGACCAGCCAGCCGCCGAACAGCAGCCAGTTGCTTATGCCCAGCTGCGTCATCAAATACAGGTTGGTGAGCAAACCCAGCACCGGCAGCAAACTTAGATTCTTGGTGAACGACACCACGCTCATCCCCACGCAGAACAGCAGGAACACCAGCATGGGAATTTGGTGGCGGAAGCCCTCGTAACCTTCTTGGAAGCTCACCAGGCGCAGGAACTCGTTCACGTTGTCGCGGTTGTACACCAGCACCAGCCCGCCGATTACGGCCAGAATCAGCGGCACCAGAAAGCGGCCGTTCAGGTAAGGCACCTTGAAGCGCGCCTCGGAAGTGCCGTGGGGGTCGATGACGAGGATGCCGCCGCACACCAGCGCAAAAGCGAACAGCGTGCCGATGCTCGTCAGGTCGATAACCAGGTCCATGTTCAGCAGCAGGGCCGGCACGCCCACGAACAGGCCCGTGACGATGGTGGCAAACGAGGGCGTGTGAAACCTGGGGTGCACCTTAGAAAACACCTTGGGCAGCAATCCGTCGCGGCTCATGGTCAGCCAGATACGGGGCTGGCCGATCTGGAACACCAGCAGCACCGAGGTCATGGCGAAGATGGCCGACACGGCCACCACGCCCGCTAGCCAGTCGAGGCCTACTTTCTCGAACACGAAGGCCAGCGGGTCGCCCACGCCCAGCTCCTTGTAGCTCACCATGCCGGTGAGTACCAGCGTGATGACCACGTAAAGCACCGTGCAGATAATGAGCGAGTAGATCATGGCGCGGGGCAGGTCGCGCTGCGGGTTCTTGCACTCCTCGGCGGTGGTGCTGATGGCGTCGAAGCCGATGTAGGCGAAGAACACGGCCGACACGCCCTTGAGCACGCCGCCCACGCCGTTGGGAGCAAAGGGGCTCCAGTTGGCGGTTTTCACGTAGAATGCGCCTACCACGATGACCACCAGCACCACCGTCATCTTGAGCAGCACCAGCAGGTTGGAGGCCGTTTTCGATTCCTTGATGCCGATGTACACCAGCGCCGTTACCAGTGCCGTGATAAGGAAGGCGGGCAGGTCGCACACCAGCTTCACGTCGCCCAGCAGCGCGGGCGCGGCGTTCCACACTTTGTAGGCTTCCAGCTGAGCCGGAGTTGCCTCGCTCAGGGGCTTGCCGGCCTGCATCAGGTCGAGCACGGCGTGGAAACCCTCGTAGGCGCTTTGGGTGCCCATGGTCAGGTAGGCCGGCAGATGCACGCCCATGCCCTCGAGCAGCCCGGTAAAGTAGTCCGACCAACTGATGGCCACCACGATGTTGCCCACGGCGTACTCCATGATGAGCGCCCAGCCGATAATCCAGGCCACCAGCTCGCCGAAGGAGGCGTAGGCGTAGGTGTAGGCCGAGCCCGAGACGGGAATGGTGGCCGCGAACTGCGCGTAGCACAGGGCCGAGAAGGCGCAGGCAATGGCGGTGAAAACGAACAGCAGCGACACGGCCGGGCCGCCGTCGTGCGAGGCGTTGCCGATGGTGCTGAAGATGCCCGCCCCGATAACGGCGGCAATGCCCAGCGAAGTCAGGTCACGCACCGTCAGGTGTCGGGCCAGGCCGCCTTCGCTCACGGCGCCTTCAACGTCGCCGGGATGAGCGGCCGCATCGGCCGGGGGGTTGTGGAGAATGGTCGCCAGGTCTTTGCGGCGAAACAGGGATTTGGAAGCCATTCGACGAGTAGTCGGGAAAAAAGAATAAGGCCGAAAAGATAGAGAATAATGCGGCGGGGCCGGCGTTTCGCTGTCATGCCTGCCCATTATTCCGTCATGCCGTACGTCTCCCTCGATTCGCCCTGCCCGCAGCCCTGGCAGCACCTCACGCCCACCGACGCGGGCCGCTACTGCAGCAGCTGCGCCAAGGTGGTGGTAGACTTCACTGCCATGAGCGACGCCGAGGTGCTGGCATTCCTCGCTGACAATCAGCACACCGCTACCTGCGGGCGGTTTCGGGCCAGCCAGCTCAGCCGCCCGCTCCAGCCGCAATTGCCCGTGGCCGCTCCCACCGCCCAGGCCTGGGCCGCGGCCGCCCTGGCCCTGGTGCTCAGCAGCTGCGCCGACCAGCCGCCGCTGCCGTCCGCGCCGGAAACGCCGGCCGTAAGCCAGAAAGAGTTTGTCGTGCGGGGCCGCGTGACAGACCGCGACTCGGGCCAGCCGCTGGCCGGCGCCTACATCACCGTTCTGCACGACACCACCCGGCAGGTGCGCAGCCAGGCCGACGGCACGTTTACCATGCCGCTGCCGGAGCAGCTGCGCGGCACTAAGCTGGTGGTAGCAGGTATGTTAGAACCGCAACGCTGGTGTCTGGCGCGCGTGGTAAAAGCCGAGCCGGAGGTGCTGGTAAGCTTGCAGCCTATGCCGGAGGAGTCAATAGCCATGGGCGAGGTGCAGCTATCCTCGTACCCTGGTTACCAGCCCGGCGACACGCTGTTTCCGCCCAAGCTGACTACCATTCGGTTTATTCCTCCCGACGTTGACGGGTACTGATGCGCAACTGCCGAAGCCGAAGCGTAAAAAAAGCGTTGGGGCGGGTCCAACCCGCCCGGCCCTGATATTAAACGAGTTGGAGCCTGTTCAGTCCCTGAAAAACCGGGCTGCGTGCTGAAATGCATTGCCGGCTGCTGTGGAACCCCCGTTGCCGGCGCATCTATCTGGGGCAACCTTGCTCCCCGCTCCATGCCCCGCCCCACCGTTAGCCTCGCCGTTCCGCAGCCCTGCTCGGAAAGCTGGGCCGCCATGTCGCCCGCCGCGGGTGGCCGCCACTGCGCCGCCTGCCAGAAGGTGGTCATCGACTTCACCCAGAAAACCGATGCCGAGCTGCTGGCTTTCCTGCGGCAGCGGCCGGGCCCGACCTGCGGCCGCTTCGCCGCCGGGCAGCTCAACCGCCCGCTGCAGCCAGCCGTGACGCCGGCACCCTGGCGTAGCTGGCTGGCCGCCGCGGTAACCCTGCTGGGTGTGCGTGAGCTGGCGGCTGAAAACGCTCAGGCTCAGCAGCCCCGTGCCGAGCAGCGGCAGGTACCCATGCAGGCCTGGCCCATCGAGGTAGAGCGCACTGCTGCTACTTCAGTCGGGTATTCGGTCATACGGGGACGGGTGGTAGATGGCTCAGACAGTACTGGGCTGCCCGGAGCAACTGTGCTGATCAGCAATACGCAACTCCGTGTCACTACCAATGCCGACGGCACCTTCCAGCTCCTGTCTCCATCGGAGCTGAACTCCACAGGTTCAGGACTGCTGGTTGAATTCAGCTCTGTTGGCTACTTAACTCAGCAAGTTATCCTCAGCTCCAATGAAACCTGCATGGTACAGATGCAAACCGATGTAAAAGGAATGTTAGCAGGGGTGGTAGATGTAGGCGTTAACCGACACTGGTACGCCCCGCGCAGCATCTGGTGGCGCCTCACCCGGCCCTTCCGGCGCTGAGGCCCGGAAACCTTTCGGCCCGGGTCCGGCTTATCCTTCCCGATGAACAAGCTGCTTCCGGCCCTGGCGCTGCTGCTCACGCTGCTCAGCCCGGCCTGCTCCCTCAAGCCCACTACCAAACACGACGTACAAGCCCCCCAGGCCCAGCTGCCCCAGGAAGAAGCCCCGCACCGGCGCAACTCCCTGGAGTGGTGGTACTTCACCGGCCACCTGCGCGACTCCCTCTCGGGCCAGCAGTACGGGCTGGAATACGTGTTCTTTCACTTCAACCCCACCGGCCGGAAGGACCACCTGATGGTGAACGTGGCCCTCACCGACCCGCAGCAAAAGCGCTTCCGCTACGACTACGAGTGGCGCGGCCTCAAAAACGAGTTGCCCTCCACCCTGCCCCTCGACCTGAGCCTTCGCAAGCAAGACCAGACCTGGACCCTGCGCGGGCAGGAAGGCCGCTACCAGCTGCACGCCGACCTCACCAGCCACCCCGGCTACGGCCTCAGCCTGCGCACCGAGCCCGCCAAGCCCGTGCTGCTGCACGGCGGCACCGGCTACGAAAACTACGGCAACATTGCCACGGCCGGCTACTACAGCTACCCGCGCCTGAGCACCCGCGGCACCCTGCTCATCAATGGGGAGAAACGCCCGGTGAGCGGCGAGCTGTGGTACGACCGGCAGTGGAACTGCGGCGCGGTTACCCGCAAGGACATTGGCTGGGACTGGTTCAGCATTCAGCTCGACGAGCCCCGCGAGGAGCTGATGCTCTACGCCGTGTACGACAAGAACAGCACCCGTAAAATCGGCGGCGGCACGCACAACAGCGTCCAGAGCCAGAACACCCACCTCGGCGAAAGCGACTTTCAGCTCGAAACCCTCGAGTACTGGACCTCGCCTAAGTCCAAGCTGCGCTACCCCAGCAAGTGGCGGGTGCGCGTGCCCAGCCAGGGCTACGACCTGGTG
The DNA here is from genome assembly GCF_044628455.1 of Hymenobacter sp. B81. Taxonomy (NCBI): domain Bacteria; kingdom Pseudomonadati; phylum Bacteroidota; class Cytophagia; order Cytophagales; family Hymenobacteraceae; genus Hymenobacter; species Hymenobacter sp. B81. The sequence goes on from NZ_JBIYZW010000002.1 coordinate 453,203, forward strand.
ATTGAGCCCGTGATGCCCGAGCAGGAGCTCACGCTCAAGCTCATTGCCGGCATCCGCATGTACTACTGGGAGGGCATGTGCCGCGTCACCGGTACCCGCCACGGCCAGCCCGTGCGCGGCAACAGCTACGTGGAAATTACCAACCGGTAAGGGTGACAAGCAACAGGTGACACGTGACAGGTTGATGCCCTGTCAGGTGCTACATAAGCCAACAGCAAAAGGCCGGCCGCTCGAATGAGCAGCCGGCCTTCTGTTTGGTTAAGACCTGTTACTTGTCACGTGTGACGTGTTACCAAAAACCTGTCACGTGTCACCTGTCACCTTATCACCTAATCAAGCATTCAGCAGCACCCGGAAGGTGGTGCCCTTGCTCACCTCCGACCAGCGCACGTACAGGCGGCCGTTGTGGTAGTTCTCCACGATGCGCCGGGCCAGAGCCAGCCCCAGTCCCCAGCCGCGCTTCTTGGTGGTGTAGCCGGGCTGAAACACAGTTTCAATCTTGCTCTTGGGAATGCCCTTGCCGGTGTCGGTGATGTCGAGGGCAATCTGCTTGTTCTGGCGGCCGCCATGGCGGATGATGAGCGTGATGCTGCCGCGCCCGTCCATGGCGTCGACGGCGTTTTTGCAAATGTTTTCGATGACCCACTCCAGCAGGGGCACGTTTACCTTGGCCGTGGTGCCGGGCTCCAGCAGGCTCTCCACCTTGAACGCCACCTTACGCGACACCCGCACCTTGAGGTAGTCCACCGCCCGCTCGGCCACCTGGTAAATATCCTCGTCCCTGAGAATGGGCACCGAGCCGATGTTGGAAAACCGCTCGGTGATGATTTCCAGCCGCCGGATGTCCTTGGCCAGCTCCTCCACGATGGGCTCGTCGCGGAAGCGCTCCGATTCCTTTAGGTACGACTGCCAGGCCATCAGCGAGCTGAGCGGCGTGCCCAGCTGGTGGGCGGTTTCCTTGGCCAGGCCCACCCACACGCGGTTCTGCTCGGCGCGGCGCGAGTAGCTGAACGCGAAGTAGGCAATGATGCCCAGCGAGGCAATGACGGCCAGCTGCACCAGTGGGTAGGTGCGCAGCTGGCCCAGAATCAGGGAGTCCTTGTAGTAGATGTAGTTGCGCGCGCCGGCTCCCAGCTCCACCACAATGGGCGGGTGCTGGGCGCGCATCTCGGCTATTTCCAGCCGCAGGTACTGGTCGCGGTCTTCCTCGCTGAGGCGGGCGGGCAGGTTCAGGTTGCGGTAGTCCAGCACGTTGCCGTCGGCATCGGCCCAGATAACCGGGATGGTTTTGTTGCCCACGATTATTTCGGTGGACACAAACTGCACGTTGGCGTCGTCCGACTCGGTGTTGATGGTGAAGCGCAGGGCCTTGGCGTAGAGGTCGATCTGCTGCTGCTCGCGCTCGGAAAGGCGGCTGACCAGCAGGTTGGTGTAGATGACCGTAACGGCGCCGATAACCAGCGCCAATACCACGATCAGCAGCTTGATGCGGGATTTTTGGTCGTAAATGGGCAGCACGGGCAAAAAGAAAGTCGTGGCCGGCCAACCCGAAGCCGGCCCGCTACGCGTACGTTGGCGAAGGTACGCAGCCGCGGCGGCCAGGGTCGCCCCGGGCCAGACCGCGGCGGGCATCACATCATCAAGTGATTGATCTTCCGACGCTTGCTGCGCACCTTTGTAAAAGCTGACGATTACCCGGTTTGCCCGCCCGGCCAGCTGATTTTCGTCAGTTTGGCCCGCGCCGGGCCCGGTTTAACGCCGGGAAACCCCGTTTTAACCGAAAGGCTGAACTCCTAAGCAGTTTTAGGGTTTTTACCTACCGATTTGCGCCGTAATTTTGCTCCCCACATCTACGCCGTCGTAGCTCCCGCTATGAACCATCCTTTCAAGGCTGTTGGTCTTTCCTTCAAAACCGCGCCGCTCGCCATCCGCGAGCTGATTGCGTTGGACGAAGCCGCCTGCCGCCGTTTCCTGGATACGTTGCGCAACGAGCTGGGCCTCTCGGACCTACTCGTGCTCAGCACCTGCAACCGCACGGAAGTATTCTATGCTTCTGAGCGTGATCAAAGCCCGGCCATCATCGAGGCCCTCGGCCAGCTCAAGGGCGTGGCCGACGTGGACGCCTTCTACGAGTACTTCACCCTCTACAACACCTGCGACGACGCCGCCCAGCACCTCTTCGAGGTAGCCATGGGCCTCGACGCCCAGGTAGTGGGCGACCTGCAGATTGCCAACCAGGTGAAGCGCGCCTACCAGTGGTCGGCCGATGCCGACGCGGCCGGCCCGTTCCTGCACCGGCTGCTGCACACGGTGTTCTTCACCAACAAGCGCGTGCAGCAGGAAACCTCGTTCCGCGACGGGGCCGCCTCCACGTCCTACGCTGCCCTGGAGCTGGTGGAGGAGCTGACCGCCGACGTGGCCAACCCCCGCGTGCTGGTGGTAGGCCTGGGCGAAATCGGCGCCGACGTGTGCCGCCACCTGGCCGACAGCAAGGAATTTACCGACGTGACCATCTGCAACCGCACCCGCGCCAAGGCCGACGCCTTGGCCGAGGAGTGCGGTGGCCTGAAGGTGCTCGACTTCGAGAACCTGGTCGACGGCCTGCAACAGGCCGACGTGATTATCTCGTCGGTCGCCCGCGACACGCCTTTCTTCACCGCTGAGATGGTCAGCCGGCTCGACGTGCTCAGCTACAAGTTCTTCATCGACCTGTCGGTGCCGCGCAGCATCGAGGCCGAGGTGGAGGCCGTGCCCGGCGTGCTGGTGTACAACATCGACGCCATTCAAAGCCGGGCCAACCAGGCCCTGGAGCAGCGCTTGGCCGCCGTGCCGCAGGTGCGCGCCATTATTGCCGAGAGCATGACCGGCCTGCACGACTGGTCGCGCGAGATGCTGGTGTCGCCCATCATTCACCGCATGAAGGAAGGTCTGGAGCAGATTCGGCAGGAAGAGTTGGACCGCTACCAGAAAAAGCTGGGCCCCGACGAAGCCAAGCGCCTGGACGATATCACCAAGTCGCTGATGCAGAAGGTACTCAAGCGCCACGTGCTGCAGCTCAAAGCCGCCTGCAAGCGCGACCAGGCCGACCAACTGCTCGACGTGCTCAACGATTTGTTTGACCTGGAGCGCCAGCCCACCCAGGCCTAAGTCCGGGCTGCACCGACCCTGCGCCCTGCAAAACTCAAGTGGCGCCCCAGCTTAAAGCCGGGGCGCCACTTTATTTATATTCCTGGCCTTGGGCAGCCCCAATCAGCGGGCAGCAAAAAGCCCCGTTTTGGTGGACGGGGCTTTTGGCCGGTGGATGGCGGCGGGGCGGGGGTTACATCGCGTCGCAACACTCCTCGAGCGAATCAATCACGTCGAGCAGCTTGGGAATGGATAGCGAGTAGTAGATCTTGGTGCCCACCTTGAACGACGACAGAATGCCGCGGTCCTTCAAGGTGATGAGGTGCTGAGAAGCAATGGCCTGCGGCAGGCCGAGCGTGCGGTAAATTTCCGTCACGGTCATTTTATCTTCCTTCCCCAGCAGATCGACGATGGCCAGGCGCTTGGGGTGAGCCAAGACCTTGAGCATCGCGGCAGCCTGATCCACTTTTTTGGATTCAACGCGTGAAAGCAGTGGTTTCATGGAGGCTTGCAACGGTGGACAGTTCTTTATCGAGAGAGTACGCGTAATACGTGCGCCCTATACTCCAAAGTTCCTATAATCTTGGGCCAGCCCTAAGTTTTTTGACTTCTTCCGCGGCAGCCGGGCTTCTGCCAAGAATCCGCAGCGGTAAAATCGGGGCGTTTCCCGGGCTCGGTGTACCTTTGGCCGCGTACTTTGCCGCCGGGCTTGTGCGGCGAATTTGTTGGACTTTTTTTTGTTTCCCCTACCCCTCTTCCTCCCATGCGCGACCTGCTAGCCACCTTCGAGAACAAGCGTCCCGAAATCGTTTTTGAATGGAAAGACTCTGAAACCGAGGCCGAAGGCTGGGTGGTCATCAACTCGCTGCGGGGCGGGGCGGCCGGCGGCGGCACGCGCATGCGCAAGGGCCTCGACAAGCGTGAGGTCGAGAGCCTGGCCAAAACCATGGAAGTGAAGTTCACCGTGTCGGGCCCGGCCATCGGCGGTGCCAAGTCGGGCATCAACTTCGACCCCCAGGACCCGCGCAAGCGCGGCGTGCTGGAGCGCTGGTACCGGGCCGTGATTCCGCTGCTGAAAAACTACTACGGCACCGGCGGCGACCTGAACGTGGACGAGATTCACGAGGTAATTCCCATCACCGAAGACTACGGCCTGTGGCACCCGCAGGAAGGCGTGGTAACGGGCCACTACCGCGCCACCGAGCCGCAGAAAATCCAGAAAATCGGCCAGCTGCGCCAGGGCGTGGTGAAGGTGGTAGAGGATGAGCAGTTCACGCCCGACCGCGCCCGCCGCTACACCGTGGCCGACCTCATTACCGGCTACGGCGTGGCCGAGGCCGTGCGCCACTACTATGCGCTGTGGGGCGGCGAGCTGACGGGCAAGCGCGCCATCATTCAGGGCTGGGGCAACGTGGGCGCCGCGGCGGCCTACTACCTGGCCCAGCAGGGCGTGCGCATCACCGGCATCATCGACCGGGCCGGCGGCCTGCTGAATGCCGAGGGCTTTTCCTTCGAGCAGATTCGCGAGCTGTTCCTTAGCCGCCAGGGCAACGCCCTCACGGCCGATAACGTGCTGCCGTTTGAGCAGATCAACGAGCAGGTGTGGAGCAGCGGGGCCGAAATCTTCATTCCGGCCGCGGCCTCGCGCCTGGTCACCCGCAGCCAGGTAGAGCAGCTGTTGGCCGGCGGCCTCGAAGTCATTTCCAGCGGCGCCAACGTGCCCTTCGCCGACCCCGAAATCTTCTTCGGCCCCACCGGCGAGTACGCCGACGCCCACACGGCCGTGGTGCCCGACTTCATTGCCAACTGCGGCATGGCCCGGGTGTTTGCCTACCTGATGGAAACCAACGCCGAAATCACCGACCAGGCCATCTTCGGCGACATTTCGCGCACCATTCTGCGGGCCCTGGAGCGCACCCACAAGCAGGGCGGCCAGCCCGTGCAGATTGCCCGCACCTCCTTCGAGCTGGCCCTGCGCCAGCTGGTGTAAGTGGTATTGGGTAGTTGGTAGCAGGTATTGGGTAATGCATTTCGGCCCTGGAGTAGTCGGCGGCAGCTCGGCTCCCATCCTCCCATTACCTGCTACCAACTACTCAATACCCGGTACCCAATACTGTAAGCCATGACCGTACCCGAACTTCTCAACCAACGCTTCCTGGGCAATACCGTGGGCCAGTTCATGGTCTGCGGGATTATTCTGCTGCTGGGCTTCGGGCTGCGGCGGCTGCTCTCGCGCTTTCTGTCGGGCGTATTCTACCGGCTCACCAAGAAGTACACGGCGGGCGTATCGCAGCAGCAGCTCAATGCCCTGCTGATTCAGCCCCTGTCGGTGGTGCTGTTTTTGTTCACGCTCTTTCTGGCCTTCAACGTGCTCGACTACCCGGTGCGGGTTACGGATATCGGCCAGAACGAGCCCTGGATCAAGAAGGTCGCGTTTCGGCTCTACCAGATGGGCGTTATCTGGGCCATGGCCTGGGTGGTGCTGCGCCTCATCGACTTTGCCGAACTGGTGTACCGCCGCCGGGCCGAGTTCACGACCAACGTCAACACCCGCCTCGATGCGCAGTTCATTCCCTTTGCCAAGGACTTCGTGAAGGTGCTGGTGCTCATTTTCGCCTTTCTGGTGATGTTGGGCCAGGTATTTGCCGTGAACGTAACGGCCCTGATCGGCGGCCTGGGCATCGGCGGTTTGGCCGTGGCCTTCGCCGCCAAAGAGAGCCTGGAAAACCTCATTGCCTCGTTCACTATCTTCCTCGACCGGCCCTTTCAGGTGGGCGATTTGGTGAACGTGGGCGGCATTTCGGGTACGGTCGAGAAAATCGGCTTCCGCAGCACCCGTCTGCGCACGGCCGAGAAAAGCTACGTGACGGTGCCCAACCGCTCGATGATCGACAAGCCCCTCGACAACCTGTCGCTGCGCACCTCGCGGCGGGTGAGCTTCACGCTGAACTTCGGCCACGAAACCTCCCGGGCCCAGCTGCTGGCCGTGGCCAGCGAGCTGCGCGAGGATCTGCGGCAGCGCCCGGCCGTGGTGCCCGAGGAAGTACAGATCAAGCTGGCCGCCCTCACCCAGACCGGCCGCGACCTGTCGGTGCAGTACTTCGTGCAGGTGGCTACCTACGACGAATACCTGGACCTCAAGGAGCAGGTGAACTACCGCATCCTGGAGATTGTGGAGGCCCACCACGCCACTTTCGCCACCAACACCACCGTGGTGCAGATGTCGCCCTGGGCGCCCACCGGCGCCGCCGACCCGGCCGGGGGCCACCCGGTGCTCTAGCCCCGAGCCCACGCAAACCAGTACGGTCCCGGCCGAAGCAGCTTGCTTCGACCGGGACCGTTTTCGTGTTGGCTATATCCTGGCAAGCAGCGCCGGGAGAAATTGGGGGCCTAGCGACGCCCGCCCATCAGACCGCCGAGCAGGCCGCCCAAGCCGCCGCCCATCAGCCCGCCCAGACCGCCGCCGCCGGCCGTGCGTGCGCCCATGCGCGGCTGGCCGCCCAGCCCGCCCAGCACCGACATAATGGTGCCCAGGCCGCCACCCATCCGGGCCATGCCGGCGTTGGGGTTGCCGCCGGTTACGCCGCCGAGCAGGCCACCCAGCGGGCTGCCGCCGCCCATCAGGCCGCCGAGCAAGCCCCCCAGGCCACCGCCGCCCATACCGCCCATGCCCCCCATCATACCGCCCAGGCCACCGCCCATGCCACCCATGCCCATTCCGGCCGAGCGGCGGCCGCCCATCACGCGCGACAGCACCATGGGCGCCAGCACGGTGAGCAGCCCGGTTACGGCCGTTTCGGGCGGAATGCCCACCTGCCGCAGCTTGTCGCCGATGCCGCCCAGCAAGCCGCTGCCCGTGCTCGGAGTTTCCTCGGGGTGCTGGGCCTGCTCACTGGCCACCTGCTCCAGCGTCTGCACCTGCTGCTGGTTCACGCCCAGGTAGGTCGAAATCTTGTTGATCATCTGCTCCTCGTCGGGCGCGTAGTTGCCATCGGCGCGGGCAAAGCTGATGAGGTCCTTCACCAGCGAAAAGCGTAGCTCACTGTTCTTGAGCTGATTGAGGTTGCCCGCGATGCTCTCGTTGGTTGAATCCTGCGCGGCGGCTACTACCTGCTGGCTACCCTGGGCCGAGAGGCCGGCGGCCTGCGCCAGCTGCTGCAGAAACTCGACCTCGGGAGCCGAGGCTTCGCGGTCGGCCGAGGCAATGCTGGCCACTACGCTGAGGTAGGCGGTTTTTTCGGCTTCGGAATACTGCTGGAGGATTTGTTGCTCGTTGGCCATGATGCAGGAGGGAGTTTGGGTTGAGGAAAAGCGTGTCCTGCGCTTACGGCCTCTCGTCGCAAATGTTGATGCTCGTCGGTAACGCGCTCAGAAGTCAAAATACTCGCCGGGCTGGGGTACGGCCGGTTTCTTTTCCGCAGGCTTCAGCGGGGCCCTGAGCACCTCGCGCAGCCGCGGCGCCGGGGCTGGAGCGGGGCTTTCGGTGGTGGCCACGGCCGGGGCTTCGCGGCCGCCGGCGGGCCGCGGGCCGCGCCGGGCTTGGGCCCGCTGTCGGTCGTAGCCCACGCGGAAGTTGTCCTCGTCGCCCCACACGTGCAGCAGCAGCTCGGGCCCCTGGGCCGTGGCCAGGGCGCCGTCGGCCGTGCGCAGCACCGGGCGGCGCAGGCCCGGCAGCAGCGGAATGGCCAGGTGGTAGTCCATCTGCTGATCGAAGGTGTGAGTGCCCGTCACGCTGAGGCGCGCGGCGGCCCGCACGTTGGAGCGAATGTCCATTTCGGGCACGTACACCGTGCCGCTCTGGATGTAGATGGTGTTGGTCAGCTCGTCGAAGCGCAGGCGGCGCAGCTGCTCGCGACTGGCCACCATCGACAGCTTCTGCAGGGGCGCGAAGTTGTTCAGCTCCCCGCGCCGCACGGTGGCGTGCACCTCAGCCTCAAGCTTGTCGGTGAGGGGGCGCAGCTGCGGGGTGAAAAACAGGTCGGCATCGGCCGTGGCCGTCAGCTCGCCGCGCAGGTGGCGGTCGGTCAGGAAGCCCTGGCCGAAGTTCTCGAAGCTGTAGAACAGGCTGTCGAGCGGCACTTGCCGGCACGAAGCCACGGTGCGCACCTGCACCAGCCCGGCCTGGCGCGCATCGAGCGAGCCGCGCACCGCAAACTGCCCGCCAGCCGCCCGCAGATTGATGCCGGGCGTGCTCAGCACCTGGCGCTGCAGGCGCACCGTGCCCGCCAGCGCCCGAGCCCGCACCCGCCGAAACCGCAGCCGCTCCACGCGGGCGTTCAGGTCGAGGGCCAGCGCGGGCGGTAGCTCGAAGGCGTATTCCGGGTTGGCAGCCGCGACCCGGCCAGCGCCGGGCGCTTTGGCAGGGGCCTGCGCGCTCAGCAGCTCATCCAGATTCACGAAGCGCGCGGCTACGTCGGCCTCGATGCGCAGCTCCTGCCGGGGCAGCAGCAGCCAGCCCAGAGCATTGCCAAACAGCCCACTCAGGCGAAAGTCCGACTGCCCGAAGCGCCCGCGAAAATCGGTTACGGCCACGTCGTTGCGGCGCAGCAGCAGGCTGCCGCGCAGGTCGGTGAAGGCTGGCTGCAGGGCGCGCAGTTGCAAACTCACGCCGCGCAGCTCCAGCTCGCCGGCCACCTGGCTGGCTGCCCGGGCCGGGTCGCGGCGAAACGCGCGCAGGTTGCCGCGCAGGCGGGCGTCGAGGCGGGCCAGGCCGCTCCCCTGGCGCACCGCCGGCGTGGGATAGAAGCGCAGCACGTCGGCCACGTCCAGGTCGGCGCGCAGGGTCAGGTCAATGTCGGGGTCGGCGAAGTTGGCGTAGCGCAGGCGGCCGCTGAAGGCCCGGCCGCGCAGCTGGCCGCGCACCTGGTCGAGCACCAGCACCGAGTTGCGCGCCGCAGCCGGCTGCCCGTTGCTGAACGAGCCGCTCAGGTGCAGCTGCTCTAGGGTCTGCCGGGTATTGGGGTGGTACAGCGAGGCGCCGCGGCAGCCAAACTTCAGGTCGATGCGGGGGCTTTGCCGCGCCGACAGCTCGCCGCGTACCGTGCCGCCGAAGTATACCTCACCGCGGCTGCGGTAGGCCGCCAGCGGCGCCCGCAGCCGCGGCGGCAGCAGGGCCAGCAGCCCGGGCACGTCGGTTTGCCGCCCGCTCACGCGCAGGTCGAGGTGAGTAGCGCCGCCCCAGCCCACCTGCCCCGCCAGCTCATAAGCCGCTTCGTCGATGCGCAGCTCGGCCGGCCGCAGCGTCAGCCGCTGATTCTTACGGTCGAGCAGCAGCTCCGCAGCCAGTGTCAGCTCGCGCTGCGCCAGGTACTGGTCGCGCCCCAGGTGCAGGCCTTCCACCCGCAGCGGGCCGCGCACATTCAGCCAGATGGAATCGGGCGCAATGCTGAGGGCGGCGGTCAGGTCGTGGGCCTGCCCGGCGTAGCGGTGATGCAGCAGCGAATCGGCCAGACTCAGGGCCACGCCCCGCAGGCGCACCCGCTCCAGGGTAAAGGTGACGGGTTGGGCATTGGCGCTGGTATCGGCCCGGAACACCTGGTAGTTGGCTTCTCCCCGCGCATCGTGGCGCAGGCGCAGGTAGCCGCCGCTTAGGGTAAGGCTGCGGATGCGGTAGCGCCCGGTAAGCAGGTCCCAGGCATCGAAGGAGCAGTGCAGGTGGGGCAGGCGCGCCAGCAAAGCCGTGTCGGCGGGCAGGGAGCCGCGCACCCGCACGTCGTGCAGGGCAATGCTCACCCGGGGAAAGTCGGCCCACCACGCCAGCTCCAGGCGCCCCACCTGCACGGGAGTGCGCAGGTGCTGGTTGGCCGCGGCCACGAACAGGCCGATGATGCGGTCCTGCCCCAGCCACAGCACTGCCGTGGCCCCGAGGAGTAGCAGCAGCAGCGCGAACAGGCCCCGCCGCACTATTTTCAGTCCCCGCACCCGAATTTTTCTGGTTGAAAGTGAGTTGATTGCGTCAAAACGCCGCTTTTTGGCAAAAATTTTATGCCCTAAATGTCGGCAAAGAGTTGTGCTTTCCGAAAACACCTCCCATATTTGCAATCCCAAACGGCGCGTACGCCGCGAAGGAAATCGGGAGATTAGCTCAGCTGGTTCAGAGCATCTGCCTTACAAGCAGAGGGTCACTGGTTCGAACCCAGTATCTCCCACCACGGCAAACCGCCACTCCGTTGCAAAACGGAGTGGCGGTTTTGCTTTTGGTGCCCACCGTGGTGCCTACATTCCTCTCCTAGCGTCGCCGTGGAGAATGGGAATCGGGTTTCTGCTTCGGGCCAGAAACCGTTGGAAAGAGCCGTGTTCTAGGCCAGGTCGGCCGCATTCCTCGTCAAGCTGCGGAGAGGCCCACCCCAACTGAGTGCAACGGGGTGGGCTAGACCGGTCAACTCAGGTACCAGCTAGTGCTGCGGCCTTCCAGCGCGTTCTGCACCTGCAGCGCGAGGTCCAGCGGGTTGACGGACCGGTCCAGAAACTGGTCGATGTAGGTGCTCTTGTTGGCCCCCGTGAAGAGGTTGTAGAGCCGCCGCAGGTTGATATTTCCCGCCTCGTCGCGGCAGAAGCTCTCGCCCCGGTAGTAGTCGCGGCAGACGGCAGCCCGCAGCTGATCGAGGCTGCCCACGCGTAAGTCGCCCAGGTACCCGTCGGTGCGCACGCACAGGTTCGTGCAGACCAGGTTCTGGAAGCCCACGAAGAGCTTGAAGTGCTCGGCCGCGCCCTTGCGGTTGCAGAAGTTGTCGAGGTTGAAGGCCTTCACGCCGCCCACCACGAGGGTCAGCTCATTGCCGCCCACGGTGTTGCGGATGGAGGCCAACATCTGTGCATTGCGCTGTGCCTCTCACAACAATCGCGGACGCGCAGGAGGGTACTAGCGCAACTACCTGATAGTTTCAACGAGATACTTCGGTCGAAGACTTTCCGGGAAACCGGCGCTGAAAGTGCAGCTGCAGGATGGTGTCGAGTTTTTCCTGGCTGAGCGGCTTGCTGACCAAACCGGCGATGGGCAGGTCCTCGATGCGGCCCAAGTCGTCGGAGGTCATGGAGGCGGTGTGCAGGACGATGACCACGGCATGCTGCTGGGTCGGGGGCAGTTGCTGGTAGGCTTCGACGAAGGCCAGGCCGTTCATGCCGGGCATCTTCACGTCGAGCAAGACCAGCACCGGGCAGTCGGGGTTCGCGTCGGCGCTCAGGTACGCGAGGGCCGCCAGCGCCTCCGCCCCGTCGGTGGCCGACAGGTAGCGTTCAGCTACGTCGAGTTGCCGCAGCAGCCGTTCGTTCAAGTCGTTGGTCAGCGGGTCGTCGTCGACCAAAAGCACGCTGGAAAGCTTCACCATGGCAAGAGGGGGCTGGGAACCGCCCCGTTGGGTGCGAAAGTACGGGCCCGCGGCCGCTTACGCTAGTTCGATGAAGAAGGTGGTGCCCTCCTGCTCGCGGCTTTCCAGCCAGATGGCCCCGCCGTGCTGCTCCACGATTTGCCGGGCGATGAACAGCCCTAGGCCGGTGGTGGTTTCACCCTGCAGCCCGGCCCGGCGCGTAGGGTTGAACTTGTCGAACAGGTTGCCGTGCAGTTTGCTGGGGATGCCGATGCCGGTGTCGCGCACCGTGAGCAAGGCCCGGCCGGCCTGCTCGCGCACGCCGACGGTGACGGTGCCGCCGGCCGGGGTGAACTTGAGCGCGTTGTGGAGCAGGTTGTCCAGCACGCGGCCGAACTTCTCGGGGTGCAGGCGCGCCTGCGGGGCCTGGGACGGCAACTCCAACTCCAGGCGGATGGCTTTTTCGTTGGCTGCCAGCTGGTGCCGTTCGAGTTGCGCGGTCAGGTAGGCGTTCAGGTCGGTGGGGCGTTTCTGCAGGCCGTGCTCGTCTAGGTCGCCCACGTAGAGCACGTCCTGGAGCAGGGCGTGGGCGTGGGTGCAGGATTGCTGGATCAGGCCCAGGTAGTGCACCATTTCCGGCGGGGGCGGGGCTTCCCCGCTGCGGCTGGCGACTTCGCGCTGCAGCAGGTCGGTGAGCAACTCGATGTGGGCAATGGGGCCCTTCAAATCGTGGGTGGCCAGCTGCAGGATGGTTTCCTGCGCGTCGTAGAGGCGCTTGAGCTTGGCTTCCAGGGTTTTGCGGTCGGATATGTCCTCCAGGATGGTGTAGCCCAGCTCCCCGCCTTCATCGGGGAAGAGCACCGAGTGCACCTGACACCAGAACGAGGAGCCGTCGGCCCGCACCAGGCAGGTTTCGAGCGTGAAGGCCGGCAGCTTGTGTTCCCACAGCCGGGTTTGCAGCTCCTGCCAGTCGGCGCGGTGGTCGGGGTGCGCAAACTCGATGATTTTGCGGCCCACTAGGTCTTCCGGGCGCGTGATTCCCAGCATGGCCAGCACCGCCGGGTTCACCTGGCGGATGGTCAGGTCCGGGGTGATGATCTTCAGCCCCAGCGGCGAATTTTCGAACACCGTGCGGAAGCGGGCCTGGCTTTGTTCGTATCGATCTTGGGGCGAGGCGTGGCTGGACATGGGAACGGAAGGAGTGCGCGGCGGGCGGCAAAAGGAACTTTGCTACCGGTATACGGGTGGCAGCGGTAAACGGCAAGGCGGTGAAGGAGCCCGGCCGCTGTTCTGTTCCTGCAGGCATGCCAGTGCCCCGCCCCCTCGGCGCGGGAAACTGAGACGGGCTTGCGCGTATGCCCCGAAGGCGCAAGCCTGAACCGCGCCGGTGACCTCCCGGCCCCCACGTTGAAGAGCTTGCCGCTTGCTGGCCCGGACCTCTACGGGCTCAGACTCCGGCAGCGCGTTGCTCCAGCTCGGCGATGCGTCGGGCATTCGCCTCTGCGGCTTTGCGCGCGGCCAACCGCAGTTCGATTTCGTCCATGGCAATGCCAGACATGTCCTGCAGGATAGCCTTCTGTTGCTCGGTAAGGTAGCGCGGCTTCTGGTCGATGAGGCAGAAGGTACCCAAATTGTACCCGTCGTGCGTGGTCAGGGGCGCAGCGGCGTAGAACTGCAGGCCGAATTCGCCCGCTACCAGCGGGTTGGCCAAGGTGCGCGGATCGCGGCGGGCGTCTTCCACCAGGTACACCTCGTCGGAGAGGATGGCCGAGGCACACAGGCCCGGAGCCCGGTCGATCTGCTCGACCTCCAGCCCGTGGTGGGATTTGAACCAGATCCGGTCCTCGTCCACCAAGCTGATGATGGCAATGGGCATGTTGAACACCTTCGCGGCCAGCGCGGCCAAGCGGTTCATGCTACCGTCGGGCGGGGTGTCCAGGATTTCGTAGCGCCGCAGAGCGGCAAGACGCTCGGCTTCGGTCTTCGAATGGTTCATGCGAGAACAGGAATACGGAATGAGCGGCCAGCAAAGGTACGCATTTCCTCCCCGGCGGTCCGGTCCCGTGCCGGGGCTGGGGCAGGTCCGCAACCCGCGCTCGGTCGGTGTTCGAGACGCTCAGCCACATTCTTACGTAACCCGCGTTACTTTTGCCCCAACCCGAACCGACTGACCCCACACACCTTGCGCCTGTACTTCGACAACCCAGTTGGCCGCATCCTGGAGCACCCCGACGGCTACGCCGTGCTGCAATACCACCCCGGCCCCCGCAAGCTGGCGCACCTGCAAGCCTACTTAACCCACACCGGGCGGCTGCTGCAGCTGCGCGGCTGGAACAAGATCCTAGGCGACCAGCGGCTGCTCTCGCCCTTCACGGAGGAAGAAAGCAAGTGGATTGTCGAGTACTGGCTCTCGCCGGAAACCCAGGGGCGGGAAGTGTACGGGGCGGTGCTCGTGCCGCACGACGTATTTGCCCGCCTGTCCGTCAACAACCTCTTGCACGAAGCCAAAGCCGCGGCGCTGACCTACCGCCTGTTCGAGCACGAGCCGGACGCGGTGGAGTGGCTGTTGCGTTACTAAGCGCTCCGCGCACCACACTCTGTTCCTTGCCGCATGGCCACCGCATCGCCCGACTACCAGCACCTATTCCGCCTGCTGCCGCACAACTACCTGCTGCTGCAACCCGACGGAACCATCGTGGACAACTCCGACCGGCACGTGGCTGTGTCCATGCTCCCGCGGGAGCAATCGGCGGGCCGCAACATCTTTGAGGCCTATCCCTCGGCGCCGGAAAGCCAGCGGGAGCTGGACGCTTCGCACGAGCACGTGCGCCGGCACAAAGAGCCGCACACCATGGCCGTCATGCGCTACGACCTGTTGCGGCCCGAAGCGGAGGGCGGCGGCTTCGAGACCCGGTATTGGCGCATCACCCATTACCCCGTGCTGGACGCACACGGCGAACTGCTCTACATCCTGCAGCACCCCGAAGACATCACGGCCCAGCACGTAGCCGACCAGCAGCGCGAGGCGGCCGAGCAGGCGCTGAAAGTGGCACAAGCGCGCGCCCTGTTCACGCTCGAAGCGCTGCCCGTCATGGTCTGGACGGCCCAGCCCGACGGCACCATCGACTACTTCAACAAGCGGTGGCTGGGCTTCACCGGGTTGGCCACGACCGACACCCCCTCCCAGAGCTGGCAATCGGTGATTCACCCCGACGATCTGCCCCGCCTCGCCCTGAACTGGCAGCAGGCCATTGACAACAAGCAGCCCTACGAAGCGGAGTTCCGCATGCGCCGGCACGACGGGCAGTACCGCTGGGTGCTGGCCCGCACCGTGCCCCAGCAGCAGCCCGACGGCAGCGTCAGCCTGTGGGTGGGCTCGGGCATCGACGTGCACGAGCAAAAGCAATTGGTGCAGGAGCTGACCGAGGCCAACGAGCAGCAGATGATGCTGTCGGACCAGGCGTACGCCGCGGCCCGCCTGGCCAGCACCCAGCGCGAAACCTTCTACAACCTGTTCATGCAGGCGCCGGCCCTCATTTGCATCCTGCGCGGCACGCAGCACGTGTTTGAATTTGCCAACCCCCACTACCAAGAGCTATTTGCAGGCCGCCAATTGCTGGGTCGCTCCGTGTTGGAGGTGGTGCCCGAAGCCGCCGAACAAGGGTTCTTGGCCCTGCTCAACGGCGTCTACCAAACGGGCGAGACGTTCTTTGGAAACGAGGTGCGGCTGCAAGTCCAACGCAATGGCACGGAGAGCACGGATGTGTACCTGGATTTCACCTACCAAGCCTTCCGCGAAAACGAGCAGATCGTCGGCATTTTTGTGTTTGCCTTCGACGTGACGGAGCGCGTGCACATGCGCCAGCAGCTGGAGCAATTGCAGCACCCCGATGGATCGAGCCATGCGTAAGCCGGCAATGTTGTCCCTACCTTCACCCCGTTCTTTTGGTCATGGACATCGGTAGTCTGGACTTCCAACAAGCGCGCATCAAGCAGGTGGTGTTCAAGTCCCGCCTGCGGTCGGTGCTCTACGGCGTGCGTGAACCTGACTCCTCCCTGTTTTCCGTACGCGAAAACCCGCTGGGGCAGTGGGTGAGCTCCACGCTGGCGCCGCGTTTCGGCTTGGCGCCGGAGGTGCGCAGCCTGGAGCGGGTGCTGCAGCAAATGCTGCGTCACGGCCAGCAGCTCGTAGACCAGTACCAACGCGGCCAGATCGAGGACGCGCGGACAGGACTGGAGCAGATCGACGCCTACGCCGCCGAGATAGATGCCTTGCTGCAGCGGCTGGAACAACGCCCGGCTGCCTAGCCTGTTCAGGGCCTTGCGCCTCTGGCTGGTGAAACCGGCAGGCATGTGACACCTCCCACTTTCGTCCAGTTCAGAGCAAACGCTCAAAGACCGCGTCCAGCGCATCGGCGTCGAACGAATCGAGGTAAACGCTGGTCACGGCCTCGGACTTGTGGCCCATCGCCTCGCTGATGAGGCTGGTCGCGAAGGAGTGGCGAGCCACGTAGGTCGTCAGGGGTGTGGCAATTCCGGCCAGCTCGGCTAGGGTTTTCAGATCCTTGTTGACCTGGCCCAGCACCTTGTGCAGGCGGTTCTTGATCTGCACAATGGTTCGGTGCTGCTCCGTGTCGAGGATGGGAAACACGTAGCTGTCGGGCACGGCGCCGGTAGCCGGGCGGTAGCGCTCCAGGATGGCCACGGCAGGCGCGACCAGTTTGAGCACGAACTTGCCGCCCGTCTTCTGCCGCTCATAGCGCAGTCGCCAGCTTCCGTCCTCCCCTATCGCCAAGTCCCGCCACCGCAACTGGGCCAGGTCCGTGAAGTTGATGTCACCGCCGTAGAATGAAAACAGGAAAACGTCCTTCGCCCGCTGCAGCCGGTCAGTCACCGGCTCGAGGGCTTCCAGACGCCGCAGGGCATCCCGGCTGACGGCCCGCTTGATGGTGCTGACGTCGAACTTGCCGACGCTGAACTTGTGGCGCTCAGCTACGGTGCGGGCGAACGGGTAGTGCTCCGGCTTCGCGTCGCCGTTGGCAATGGCCTTGTTGAGCACGGCCCGCAACGTCCGGAAGCGCTGCGACAGGGTGATGTTCTTGGCGCCGGATGCGCGCAGCACCGCCTCCCACCGGTTGCAGAAGGCCACCGTCACCCGCTCAAAAGGCAGGTCCTCCCCACCAAGCTCGGCCTGGATGAACTTGCTCAGCTGGCTGCGCAGGTCTTTGTACACCCCAGCGTTTCCGACCTGGCCTGCCAGCCGCATGGCAGCCACAAGCTCATCAATGTAGGCCAGCAGCCGGATGCGGCGGAGCTTCTGGCGCTCCTGAGTAGCTTGGCTGAATACGGCGTTGGCATCGTGCTGCTCGTCGTTGCTGGCGAGGGAGTGGGCGGCCTCGGTGTACTTCTGCTCCCACTTCTGCAACGCCTGAACCAACTCCGTGCGCTGGGGCTCGGGGTAGCTGCGGCGGATTTCCTGCTTCTCGGCGTTCCAGTACCTGGGGTGCAACGAGAGCCCGGTAGCGCGGTAGACCTGCTTCCGGTCCTTGGTGATGCGCACCGGAAAGGGGTGCGAGCCATCGGCCAGCGTCTTGTCGACCTTGTAGATGATGCGGACAGTGGCCTGTCCTTCTTTGTGCTCAGTCGTCTTGCTCATGGGAATGAGCTGCGGCGGTGCCTACAAGTGGAGACGGCGGTCGAGAAATGGGGGTGTGGGCAGTGACCGAAAAGGCCACTCCGGCGCACACAGGCACTTTTTCAGAGCCAAACGAGTGCCTTACAAGCAGAGGGTCACTGGTTTGAACCCAGTATCTACCACCACGGCAAACCGCCACTTTGTTGCAAAACGGAGTGGCGGTTTTGCTTTTGGCCCCGCTGAAGGTTTCAACCCTGGCCGCGGCGGGCCCCGCGATTTGCGACCTGTGAAGTGGTGACGTGACCGGCGACCCGAAAACCAAGGCCGCGCTGTTGCAGCAGATCCGCCGGCGGCAAGCAGAACTTTACTGGCGAGAAATAAACAACGGAGGCGGTCTGTTTTTCTGATCGGCGTAGCGACATGGCTGGGCACGAGTGCCCGCAACGGCCGCGAAAACCCCGCCCGGCCTGCTACTTTTGGCCGTACTACCGTCCCGGGCTGCTGTGCGCTTTTCTGGTTTCGCTTCGTTTCTCTCCCGCTGGCCCCTGAGCCGCTGGCTGCCGTCGGCCTTCTTCGTCCTGGTACTGCTGCTGGGTTTGCGGCTGTTCGACGACTACGGCGTGTCGTGGGACGAGCAGTATGACCACTACAACGGTGCCGTGAATGCCAAGTACGTGACCGAGCGCCTGGCGCCCGCACTGGTGCGCAACAACCCGGCCGCTGCGGCTATCGAGCCCCTGGCCGGCTACTCCGACCGGGACCACGGCCCGGCGTTCGAGTACCCGGTGTTCGGGCTCACCCAGCTGCTGGGCCTCGACCACGACTCGCGGCCGACCTATCTGCTACGCCATTTGTGCGTGTTTCTGGTGTTCTACGGCGGGCTGCTGGCGTTCTACGGCCTGGTGCGCCGGCGCTACGGCGACTGGCGGCTGGGGCTGCTGGGCGCGGCGGCGCTCTGGGGCACGCCCCGCCTGTTTGCCGAGTCGTTTTACAACGCCAAGGATTTGACTTTCTTGGCCGCCTTCACCCTGGGCATGTACACGCTCAGCCGGCTGCTGCACCGCCCGCACTGGCACCGTGCCCTGCTGCACGGCCTGGCACTGGGGGCGGCCGTGGCTTTGCGCGTAACGGGGGTGCTGCTGGTGCCACTCACGCTGGTCGGCCTGGGGCTGACTTGGCTGCGCACCCCGGCGGAGCGGCGCCGGCCGCTGCTGCTGGCGGCGCTGCTGTGGCTGCCGGCCGCGGTGCCCACGGCCCTGCTCTTCTGGCCCTGGCTGTGGGAAGCTCCCTGGACTAACCTGACTACCGCCTTCCGTAACCTGAGCCAGTTTACGCGCTGGGGCGGCACCGTGCTGTACCGGGGCGAACTGCTGCCCGCGTCGGCCCTGCCCTGGCACTACGCGCCTACCTGGATAGCCCTCACCACGCCCCTGGCCTATCTGGTGGCGTTCGGACTGGGCTTGCTGGCTTTCCTGGCGCGCCTGCGCCGGCGGCTGGCTTACCTCTGGGAAACCGAAGCCGGCACCCTCGACCTATTGACCGTGGCCTGGCTGCTGGGGCCGCTGCTGGCCGTGGTGTGGTTCGATTCGGTGCTCTACGACGGCTGGCGGCACCTGTACTTTGTGTACCCAGCACTGGTACTGCTGGCGCTGGGCGCGGTGCAGCAGCTCGCGCGGCTCAGTAAAGCATCCTCCTCTCTCGCCCGCCGCGGGGCGCAGGCGACCCTGCTGCTGCTGGGGGCGGGCGCTTTGGAGCCGGGGTGGCGCATCGTGCGCGACCATCCGCGGCAGCAGGTGTATTTCAACCAGCTGATTTCGGCGGCCGAGGTCGAGCGCGGCTTCGAGCGGGACTACTGGGGTTTGGGCTACCGGGCCGGGCTGGAGTGGATTCTGCGCCACGACCATTCTCCGCAAATCAGCGTGAGCAGCAGCTTTTCGGAGGTGGTGCGCAACAACCTGCTGCTGCTGCCTCCCCGGGACCGGACCCGCTTCGTGGTGAAGCCGCCCAGGCAGGCGCGCTACTTTCTCACCAACTACCGCTGGCACCCCCAGATGTACACCTACGCCGACAGCGTGGGCTGGGAAGTGTACGCCGAGTACAGCCGCGGCATCCGCATCATGTCGGTATACCGGCGCGACTAGCTCTGGGCGGCCAGCTGCTGCAGCTGCGCGTGCAGGGCTAGTACCTGGGGCAGCAGCGGCTGCTGGTCGTCGTTGATGAGCACGTAGTCGGCGCGGCGGCGCTTTTCCTCCTCGCTCAGCTGCTTGCCGATGATGCTCAGCACGTCGGCGGCGGTGCGGTGCGGGTCGCGGCCCAGCACGCGGCGCTGGCGCAGCTCCTGGGGCGCATACACCGTGATGATGCGGTCGAGCTGCTGGTACGAGCCCGACTCAAAGAGCAGCGCGGCTTCCTTCAGCAGGTAACGGTGGCCGGCCCGCTGCTGAGCGGCTGCCCATTCGGCAAAGTCCAGCCCCACGCGCGGGTGCACGATGCCGTTGAGCCGGGCCAGCTGTGCGGGGTCGTTGAACACCTGCCGGGCCAGAAACACGCGGTTCGGCTCACCCTCGGGCAGGTAGGCTTCAGCACCGAAGGCTGCCACCAGCTCGGCGCGTAGCACGGCATCGTGGCGCATCACCCACTTGGCGCGGGTATCGGCGTCGTACACGGGCACGCCCAGCAGGGCAAACAGCCGGCAGACCACCGTTTTGCCGGAGCCGATGCCGCCGGTGATGCCTACTTTCAACATACCACTACAAGGAATCGGCCGGGGGCAGGGCTTCGGCGGTGGAAAAGCGCACCGTGGGCGTGAGAATGCGGGCGCCGCGCACCCGGGCCGGCAGGGGCATCAGCACGGGCTGCAAAGTAGAGTCGGGCAGGTGCAGCTGGCGGTAGTCGAGCAGCACGCGGACCTGGCCGGGGCCGAGCAGGGCGCTGTCTTCGGCGAAAAACTCCACCTGCACCGGCACGGCGGCCGGCCGCAGCCAGAAGCGCCGGTTGGCGGGGAAGTTGCGCGGCTCGGGCACCACGGGCAGGGTGCGCGTAAGCAGCGGCCGCGGCTGCAGCTTCACCCGCACCTGCTCCACATCGGTCTGCACCAGCGCCGGCCCGCCGATGGGCACGATGATGCTGCCCTCGGTGCTGCCCGCGGGCGCCTGCGGCAAGTGCACCGGGTACGGGTTGGGCAACGCATTAAGGGTGGTAGCTGGGCCGCGGAAGGTCACGCTCTCGGGCACGAAGCGCGCCGCGAAGGGCAGTGCCGAGCCGTCGGAGGCCGGGCTCAGGCGCAGCTGCAGGCGGCGCTCGGTGAGGCGGTCGAACTCGAAGTAGAGGGTGTCGGTGAGAATGGCGTTCAGCTGCAGGCCCTCCATGGTTCCGATCAGCGCCGGGCGCAGCGCCGAGGCCGGCAGCGAGCGGCTGATGGGCAGCCGGCGCACCACCACCTCGGCGGGGCGCACTTCCAGCCCCAGGGTGTTGCGCAGCAGCTTCCAGCCCCGGCCCGTCACCTGCACGGCTACGGCCTCGTCGAGCGGACGCACCGGAATGAAGTGGTCGGCGTCGTAGGTCCAGCGCAGGGGGTAGCTGATGCGGGTGGTGTAGGTTTTGTTGAGGGCATTAAGCAGCCACAAGGTCACGGCCGCCAGCAGGCAGCTGGTTACCACCCGCCAAAAGCTACGCTCCGGCCCCGACAGGGGCTGCACAAACCAGCGGACCAGCGTACGGGCGCGTTGCAGCGGCATGAGGTGGTAGCGAAGGAAGAGTAACGGGAACCGCGACGAGCGGCGGGGCTACGCAGCGGTTTCGGGCGCCGACTTGGCGGCGGGGGTACCGGCCTGGCGGGCAATGGCGGTGCGGTCGAAGGTCAGGCGGGTGCCTTTGTCGACTTCCAGCGTCACCTTATCCTCGCTCAGCTCCACGATGCGGCCGTGCAGCCCGCCGATGGTCACTACCTGCGAGCCTTTGCTCAGGCTTTCGCGCAGCTTTTTGGCGTCGGCAGCGCGCTTTTGCTGGGGCCGGATCATAAAGAAGTACATCACGGCCACGAAGCCCAGCAGCATCACGTATTGCATGGGGTTGTTGTCGGGCTGGGCCTGCAGAAGCAAAGTCAGAAACATGAGCGGGGAGGTGGGTAAGGAAATGGAAACGGCGGCGGTCGACCGGCGGAATGGTTAAAATGGCTGATCGTTCCGGCGCTGCGAGAACGACCAGCCATTTCCGAGCTTGGTCAACCATGCCGAACGGCGGGTGGCCGGACCGGCTACTGAGCCTGAACCGGGCCCTGGGCGCCGTCGCTGAGCACATTGCCGCGGATGGCAATGTTGGTGATGCTGGGCTGGGTGTTGGCCCGGATGGTCACCTGCTTGTTCTGAATGCCGGTTTTGCCGCGGCTGTCGAACTGCACCTTGATCTGCCCCTTCATGCCGGGGGCAATGGGCTCTTTGGGCCAGCTGGGCACGGTGCAGCCGCAGGCCGCCTGGGCATTCTCAATCAGCAGCGGGGTTTTGCCGGTGTTGGTGAACTCGAAGGTGTGCTCCACCGTGGTGTTGGCCGGAATGTCCTTGAAGTCGTGCTCCGACTCGGTGAAGGTCATCACCGGGGCATTGGGGTTGGGCGCTTCGGTTTCGCTGGCCACGTTGGGGTTGTCCACCACCGGGTTGGCGGCGGCCGCTTCGGCCGCGGCTACGTTCATGCCGGCTTCGCCGACTTCACTTTTCTCCTGCTGGCAGGCGCTGGTCAGCAGCACTGCGGCCAGCATCGTCGAAAACAAGGTCCGTTTCATGCGTGGGGGTAAAATGAAAAACCGCGGCGCCCGTTGCGGCGTCGCGGCGGGGTTTGCCGGTAAAGATACATACTGCCGGGCGGCGGCGCTTGCTTTCCGCCGAAGCCACCGCGGGCCGGGCCCGGAGCGCTGCTTTAGTCGGCAGCGGCCCCGGGCCCGGCAGCTTGGTTAGCGCAGCTTGCTGATGATGTGCTGGGCAAACTCCTGGGTTGAGGCCGAGCCGCCCAGGTCGCCGGTGCACTGCTCCTTGTGGCAGAGCGTCTCGTTGAGGGCCTTTTCGATGCGCACGGCGTACTCCTTCTCGCCCAGGTGCTCGAGCATGAGCAGCCCCGAGCGCAGTAGGGCCGTGGGGTTGGCAATGCCCTTGCCCGCAATGTCGGGGGCCGAGCCGTGTACGGCTTCGAAGATGGCCATGTCGTCGCCGATGTTGGCACCGGCCACCACGCCCAGGCCGCCCACCAGGCCGGCGCAGAGGTCGGAGAGAATGTCGCCGAACAGGTTGGTGGTCACAATCACGTCGAACTGCTCGGGCTTGGTCACGAGCTGCATGCACATGTTGTCGATGATCTTGTCCTCGTACTGAATGTGCGGAAACTCGCGGGCCGCTTCCTGGGCGGCGTCGAGCATGATCTTGCCGGGCACCTTGAGGATGTTGGCCTTGTGGGCCAGGGTTACTTTTTTGCGGCCGTGCTGGGCAGCGTAGGCGAAGGCCGCGCGGCAGATTTTGCGGGCGCCGGCAATGGATACCCGAGCAATGGAGTCGCCGATGCCGTGGTGCTCGTCGAACATCTCCAGGCCCGAGTACAGGCCCTCCGTGTTTTCGCGGAACAGCACCAGGTCCACGCCGGTGTAGCGCGAGGGCACGCCCTCGGTCGTCTTGGCCGGGCGCAGGTTCTGGTACAGGTCGTACTGCTGGCGCAGCGTCACGTTGATGGAGCGGAAGCCCTTGCCCACCGGGGTAGTGATGGGGCCTTTCAGGGCCACGCGGTTTTTCTCCAGCGAATCCAGCAGCGCCTGCGGAATCAGCTCGCCCGACTGGTCGAAGGTCGTCTGGCCCGCGTTCTGCTCTTCCCACTGCACCGGCACCTGGGCGGCGGCAAAGATGTCCTGAACGGCCTTGGTGATTTCCGGCCCGATGCCGTCGCCGGGAATGAGGGTGATGGTATGCATTCTATATGTTAATGTGGGAAGTGTGGGGAATGTGGAAATGAAGAATGTGTCAAATGTGCTGCGGGCGTCTTTCGATACCTCCCAACACATTCAACACATTTCCCACATTCCGCACATTCGGGTTACAGGGTCGTGCGGCGCGAGTTGATCTGGTTGATGAGCTGGTCCACGTCGCCGAGCAGCTGCTCGGCCTTGTCCTTGGCGTCGCGAATGACGCGCTGGCCCTCGGCGCGGGCCGAAGACGGGCCTTCGTCGACGCGGCTGGTGACCAGGCCCTCGGTCAGGTCGGCCAGGATTTCGCGGTACTTCTCCAGCTTGTAGCTCAGCCAGCTACGGGTTTCGCGGCCTTTTTCGGGCGCGTACAGAATGCCGAGCGTGGCACCGGCCAGGGCGCCGGTTGCGAAGCACAAAATGCCGGTAGTGGTTTTGCTGGCCATAGGGGCAGAAGCGGAAGGAGAACAGTTGGGGAAAGAGGCAGTTGGGGACCCGCCACCAGCACAACGGCAGGCGCCGCACCGGGGTTGCTGCCGCGAAGCTACTGGTTGTCCAGCAACCCGCGACCCGATTTGCGGATTGCGCCGCTGGCCATCAGGTCCTGCGCCAATTTATCCAGAATCCCGTTGATGAACTGCTTGCTTTTGGGCGTGCTGTAAAGCTTGCTGATTTCGATGTACTCGTTGATGGTCACCTTCACCGGAATCGAGCGGAACAGGTGCATCTCGCAGAGGGCCATCTTCAGGATGATCTTGTCGAGCAGGGCCACGCGCTCCACGTCCCAGTTCTGCACCGCGCCCGAAATCAGCTCCTCGTAGCGGGCGTCGTCCTGCAGGGTTTGCTGGTAGAGGGTTTCGGCAAACTCCTTGTCTTCCTTCCAGTTGGCCGACAGGGACAGCAGTTCCAGATTTTCGTCGGCGCTTTCGTCGAGCATCTTGAGCGTCTTCACCACCAGGTTCTTGACGATGGAGCGGTTTTCCTCCCAGTTCAAATCGTCTTCTTCCAGGCGCGCCGGCAGCACCGTGCCCTTGAACACGAAGGTCTTGTAGAGGTACTTGAGGAACTCCTGCTCGGCAGCGTAGTCGGGCGCGGCGCCCTCGATGGCCGAGGCGCCGGCCAGGTAGCTGCGCAGCTCGGTGTCGTTGCGCAGCTCGGTGCGCCAGGCCTGGCGCAGGGCGTCCATCTCGTCTTCGCCGGCCCACTGCAGGGTGCGCCGGATGGTTTGCTCCTGCAGCTGCTTGTTGGCAGCCAGCTTGTGCAGCACCGGATTCTGCTCCAGGCGGGTGGTGTCCAGCGTGTCGGTGGCGGCGGTAAAGCGGCGGGCTTCGCGGCCCTTCTCGCCTTCGAGTACCTGCAGCAGCGCCGCGGGCAGGTTCAGCAAGTGCAGGTACTGATCGTGGATGCTCTCGGTGGCGTGCAGCATCTGGTTCATGTAGAAGGTTTTTTCCTTCTGCACCTGCTTCTGGTAGTAGCGCGTAGCGTCGTCCACCGCGTCCTGCACTTCCTTGTCGTCCGACTTCTCCAGCTCGGGCGTTTTGCCGGCCACGTGGGCGGCGTGCCACTCGCGGAACGAGGCCTCGGCCATTTTCTGCTGGCCCTGCAGCAGGCGCTTGTCCTGCGGCACCATGGAATTCAGGTCGGGCTGAAACGCGTCGCTGATGCGGTCGAGTGCCAACGAATAATCGGACCCGATGGCCTGTTCATAGGCGTACAGGGCCTGCATGACCTTGATGCGAAGCGTGCGACGATTGAGCATGTATTCAGTTGTCAGTTGTTAGTTGCCAGTTGCCAGTTGGTCGTTCCGGAGAAGCGCAAGGCGACTTCCCCGGAACTGGCAACTCGCAACTCGCAACTGGCAACTCAATTAGTAGGTCGACTTCACCTTGCCGATGGCGGCGATGCGCTCCTTGGCAATCTGCGTGGCAGCCTGCTGGGGGTGCATGCCTTCCAGCTCGGCTTTGTTGAGCACCTGCAGGGTGTAGTCGTAAATCTTTTCGGTCTGGGTGAGGGCGCCCTGGCGGCTGGTACCCACCACTTCGGAGTACACGTTGATCAGGCCGCCGGCGTTGATGAGGAAGTCGGGGGCGTAGATGATGCCTTTCTGCACCAGGGCCGGGCCGTGCACGTGCTCGTCCTTGAGCTGGTTGTTGGCGCAGCCGGCCACCACCTGGCACTTCAGGCGCGAGAGGGTGTCGTCGTTGAGGGTGGCACCCAGCGCGCAGGGCGAGTAGATGTCTACCTCCTGGTCGTAGATGGCGTCGAGGCCCACGGCTTTGGCGCCGAAGCGGGCGGCGGCTTCCTCGGCGCGCTCGGTGTAGTAGTCGGTCAGCACAATTTCGGCGCCTTCCTTCACCAGGTACTCCAGCAGGTAGGTGCCCACGTGGCCCACGCCCTGCACGGCAATGCGCTTGCCGGCGAGGCTGTCGGAGCCGAACGCTTTCTTGGCGGCGGCCTTCATGCCCATGTAGGTGCCGTAGGCCGTTACCGGCGACGGGTCACCCGAGCCGCCCATCGATTCGGGCAGGCCGGCTACGTGCTTGGTTTCCATGCGGATGTACTCCATGTCCTTGGTGGTCATGTTCACATCCTCGGCCGTGATGTACTTGCCGTTCAGGTTCTGCACGAAGCGGCCGAACTTGCGCAGCAGCGCCTCGTTTTTCTGGGTTTTGGCGTCGCCGATGATGACGGCCTTGCCCCCGCCCAGGTTCAGGCCCGAAATGGCGGCCTTGTAGGTCATGCCGCGCGAGAGGCGCAGCACGTCGTTGAGGGCTTCCGCATCGGAGGCGTAGTGCCACATGCGGGTGCCGCCCAGGGCCGGGCCCAGCACCGTGTTGTGAATGCCGATAATGGCGCGCAGACCGGTTTCGTGGTCGTGGCAGTACACCACCTGCTCGTGCTGGTGCTCGGCAATTTGGCCAAAGATGCTGGTCTCGGGCAGGGCTTGAATCTCAACCATCGGGGAAATGAAAAAGATTGGGGAAATGGGGTTGGATGGGCGAACGGGGGCGGAACCGGATAGCAGCTGGACGGTTATCCGGTGATACTACTACCGCCGCACCCCAACCGACTACCCCGTACCTTTGGCCGCAGGAGACTTGCACCCCCCGAAACCGGCCGCAAAGGTAACCCGTTTTTCCCATTTCGACCACGTTGGCACCCGGTCTTCGGCCCGGGCCAGCCCCCCGATATTCCCGCTGCCGTGAGAGCCTTACGCGCTACCGATAAGTACCTGCTTCGCTACAAATGGCACTTCCTGGGCGGGGTGCTGTTCGTGGCTTTGAGCACCCTGCTGGCCATTTTCCCGGCCCAGATCGTGCGCTACGCCTTCGACCTGGTGCAGGAGGGCATTGCCCTCTACCGCCTCTACGAGGGCACCTCGGCCCAGCAGGAGCTCTACGAGTTGTTCGGCCGCAACCTGGTGCTCTACGGCGGGCTCATCATCCTGATGGCCTTGCTGCGCGGCGTGTTTCTGTTCTTCATGCGCCAGACGCTCATCGTCATGTCGCGGCACATCGAAAACGACCAGAAAAACGAAATCTACCAGCACTACCAGGCCCTGCCCCTCTCCTTCTACCGCCGCCACAGCACCGGCGACCTGATGGCGCGCATCTCCGAAGACGTGAGCCGGGTGCGCATGTACATCGGGCCGGCTATTATGTACTTCCTGCAGCTGGTCATTCTGTTTCTGCTCATCGTGCCCCTGATGCTGGTGGTGAACGTGAAGCTCACCCTGCTCACGCTGCTGCCGCTGCCCATCCTGAGCATCAGCATTTTCTACGTCAACAACCTCATCGAGCGCAAGTCCGACGAGATTCAGCGGGCCCTCTCGGGCATGACCACCTTCGTGCAGGAGGCCTTTTCGGGCATCCGGGTGCTCAAGTCCTTCGTGCGCGAGCAGGACTCGCACCGCAACTTTACCGCCGCCTCCGACACCTACAAGGCCAAGTCGCTGGATTTAAACTTTGTCAACGCCCTGTTTTTCCCGCTGATCTTGTTTCTGGTGGGCATCAGCACGCTGGTTACGGTGTGGATCGGGGGGCAGGAAGTGATTCGCGGCACCATCACGGTGGGCACCATTGCCGAGTTCCTGATTTACGTGAACCTGCTCACCTGGCCCGTCACGGCCCTGGGCTGGACCAGCTCCCTGGTGCAGCGCGCCGAGGCCTCGCAGGCCCGCATCAACGAGTTTCTGCACCAGCAAACCGACATCGTCTCGCGCCAGAACCTGCGGCAGCCCATCAAGGGCGACATCGTGTTCGACCGCGTTTCGTTCACTTACCCCGACACCGGCATCCGGGCCCTGCAGGACGTGTCGTTCCGCATTCAGCCGGGCCACACGCTGGCCGTCATCGGCAACACCGGCTCGGGCAAGTCCACGGTGGCCAACCTCATTCTGCGCCTCTACGACGTGAGCGAGGGCCGCATCCTGATCGACGGGGTGGACGTGCGCGACTACGCCCTCGACTCCTTGCGCAGCCAGATCGGCTACGTGCCCCAGGACGTGTTTCTGTTTTCTGACACCATTGCCCGCAACATCGGCTTCGGGCTCGACAACCTGAGCGAGGAGCGCATGGTGCAGGCCGCCCAGGACGCCAACGTGCACGAAAACATCCTGCGCTTCCCCGAGGGCTACCAAACCAAGGTAGGCGAGCGGGGCATCACGCTCTCGGGCGGGCAGAAGCAGCGGGTAAGCATTGCCCGCGCCCTGGTGAAGGAGCCCAGCATCCTCATCCTCGACGACTCGCTCTCGGCCGTCGACACCAAAACCGAAAACGTCATTCTGAACAGCCTGCAGCGCATCATGCAGGACCGCACCAGCCTCATCATCTCGCACCGCGTCTCGTCGGTGAAGCTGGCCGACCACATCCTGGTGCTCGACGACGGCCGCATCGTGCAGCACGGCACCCACGACGAGCTGATGGCCGACGCCGCCGGCCTCTACCGCGCCCTCTACGAGCGGCAACTACAAAGCGAAGACGCGTAGCCATTTAACATTGATCAATTATCATTTATCAGCTGGCCATTTGCCTTGGCAATGGTTGACTGACGGGCTTCTCCGCGAGCTGGGCCCTAATGCGCCCTGATTGGCGCGCCGATGTGGTCGGGTATTACCTCACGCCCCGGCCTGATAAATGATAAATGTTAATTGATCAATGTTGCGGCTTGCCAGCCGCTTTGCGCGCCCATGGCCACGCCCATGCCGTTGCAGCGCAGCGCCCCGTAGATGCCCGGCGCCAGCTCGCCGATGAAGGGCTCCAGCTCCTGGCCGAAGCCCATCACCCCGCTCCAGCGGTAGTCGATGGCGGGCCGGTGGCCAGGCAGAATCACTTCGCGCAGCAGCTCTTCGAGCTTTTGCTGCACCAGCGGCGTGAGGCCCGGTTCGGCGGTGGCTTCGGCGGCGAAGTCGAGGTTGCGGCCGCCGCCCAGCAGCAGGCGCTGGCCCACCTGCCGGAAGTAGTAGTAGCCCTTGTCGTAGTGAAATGAGCCGGGCAGGCGCAGGCCGGGAATGGGTGCCGTCACCAGCACCTGCCCGCGGCCGGGTACCACGTCGAGCTCCGGGAAAAACTGCCGGCTGAAGGCGTTGGTGGCCAGCAGTACCCGGTCGGCTTCGAGCTCGGCCAGCGGGGTGCGCAGCCGGGCGCCGGCGGCCGTGCTTTCCAGCCCCAGTACCGGCAGGCCGTGCAGCACCGTGATACCCTCCTGCCAGGCCCGGCGCAGCAGCGCTTCCATCATGCAGCCGGTGTCGATGGTGCCCTCGGCCTGGTTTTCCAGCATGGCTTCGACGCCGGCAAAGCCGTACTCCGGCAGCCGGCGGCTGGCGTCGCGGAAGATATCCGCGGTGCCGACGACGGGCGCCAGCAGCTGGTTGTAGTAGTCGAGCTGCTGGCGGCACTCTTCGGCCAGCGCGGCATCGGCGGTGCGAAACAGCTCGAAGCCTCCCACCCCGGCGTAGCCGGTGGCCTCGTCGCCCAGCAGCTCGCGCAGCCGCTGCAGGCCCTGCCAGCGGTAGCGCACCACCGACAGCAGCGCCGCCGGGCCGCCCCGCCGCTCCTGCTCGATCAGCTCCGACACGCTGCCGAAGCAGGCAAAGCCGGCGTTCTTGGTGCTGGCCCCGTTGGGCAGTGCGTCGCGCTCGAGCACCAGTACCCGCGCGCCGGGGTGGCGCTGCCGCAGGTAGATGGCCGCCGTGAGGCCCACGATGCCGGCGCCCACGATGGCCACGTCGGCGCGGCGCAGGAAAGTCTGGTGTTCCCAGTAAGAAAGCAAAGCCGCCATAACGCAAAAAGCCTCCCGGCAGCAGGTGCCGGGAGGCTAAAATAAGCGAATCAGCGGGGCTACTGGCCCAGCATCATGCGGCGCATGTAGGTTTTGTCGCCCACCGTGCAGCGCACCACGTAGCTGCCGCTGGGCAGCTTGCCCAGGGGAACCGATAAGGCCGAGCCCGTGGCCGACAAGGCCTTGGTGAACACCGGCCGGCCGTCGGCGTCGTTGATTTCCAGGCGCATGGGGCCCTTGGCGTTAGTGCGCACCCGCAGCGCGTTGGTTACGCGGTTGGCTTCGAGGCTGAACGTGGTGGCCGGGCCGGCCAGCTTGGCCTTAGCCGTGTCGGCGCTGATCAGGGCCGAGGTGGCGGTAGCCGGAGCCGACTGCGCAATGGCCAGCGCGGGGGTGGCGATGAGCAGAGAAAGAAAGACGAGCGTTTTCATAAGGTAAACCAACTGCAAGTCAGGCCGCAAGATACCATTTCCTGGGGCGCGGCCGCCAACTATTTTGGGGGTTGGGCAGCGAAGCTGAGCGTGGCGCGGGCCTTTGTGCAAGCGGCGTACCAAACTTTTTTGCCTGGAAATAAAAAAATAGCGGCCCCTGGGTTGCGCCAATGTCGATAAGCCGTGTACATTTGCAGCCACATTGTCCGAAAACGGGGTGTAGCGCAGCCCGGTAGCGCGCTACGTTCGGGACGTAGAGGCCGTAGGTTCGAATCCTGCCACCCCGACTACCAGGAGGTAAATCCTTCGCTTCGCGGCGGAGAGTTTTCCTGGACAATGTAGGCTGCTTTCGCGCCAGCGAAGGCGCCCCGCTCGGGGTGTAGCGTAGCCTGGTATCGCGCCAGCATGGGGTGCTGGAGGTCGCAGGTTCGAATCCTGCCACTCCGACGAAACGAAAAGCCCGCTGAACTTCGGTTCGGCGGGCTTTTCGGCTTTTCGGCCGGGGCCCCGGCAAATTAATCGGCATTGGACAGAGGCACTTAGCCCCATCAGGCCCGCACGAACCGCCGCCGGCATACCGTCTCGCGCTATGTTCGCGTTCGAAATGCACTTTTCACTTCCTTCTATCACCTTTTCCGCATGAAGACCTATATCCTCCCCGCTGCGCTGCTGCTGCTGGCCGGCGCGGCCCAGGCCCAGACTTCGGCCGGCACCATTATGGTGGGCGGCGGCCTGGGCGCCTCCAGCCGCACCTACGAAACCGATTTCAGCTCCACTGCTCCCGATTCTGAGGTCAAAGTATCGAGCTTCAGCTTCTCGCCGCAGGTAGGCTACTTCCTGGCCGACAACCTGGCCGTGGGCGTATTTGCCGACCTGAACAACGAGAAGGCAACCCGCCCGGTATTTGACCAGCGCGGGGTGGAGTACAAGGTTGAGGAAACCGCGCGCCGCACGCAGGTTGGCCCCTTTGTGCGCTACTACCACATGGTGGGCGACGAGGGCAAGGCTGGCTTCTACGGTCAGTTAGCGGCCGGCCTGCAAAAAAGCAAGGACGAGTACGACACCTCCCGCCCAAACGAGTACGATGAGTCGACCGAGCTGAGCGGCGGCTTCGCGGCCATTACTCCGGGCTTCGTGTTTTTCCCGACCCGCAAGTTTGGCCTCGAGCTAACCCTGGGCAACCTGGGCTTCTACAGCGTGAAGGGCGAAACCAAAACCGACAACCCTTTCTTTCAGCCTTACAAAACCAAGGAAAGCGGCGTCGATGCTAACTTCGGCCTGCGCAACCTCTCCATTGGAGCCTTCTTCTACCTCGGCAGCAACTAAGCCCGAAGCGCAGTCATGAAAAAGCCCGCGGAAGACTTCCGCGGGCTTTTTTTATTGCAGCACGGCCAGCACCTCGGCCGGCGCGTCGGCCGGGAACTGCTCCAGGTACACGTGGCGAAGCTTGAGCTGCTGGGCCGCGGCCTGCTTTTCCACGGCCGGGTAGAGCAGGCCCGCGGCCAGCATGA
Source organism: Hymenobacter sp. B81 (assembly GCF_044628455.1). Classification (NCBI taxonomy): domain Bacteria; kingdom Pseudomonadati; phylum Bacteroidota; class Cytophagia; order Cytophagales; family Hymenobacteraceae; genus Hymenobacter; species Hymenobacter sp. B81. Next base: position 484,429 of record NZ_JBIYZW010000002.1, read on the forward strand.
AGTGGGCATCGACTTGCGCCCGCAGCACCCGCTGCCCGGCCGCAAACGTGCGGTACTGGTAGCCGGCGGGCCGGGCCTGCAGGGTGTCGGCCACCACCAGCCCGACGAAGGCCCGCACCGAGTCGCCCTCCTGCTGGGGGTTGTTGTAGATGATGTTGCCCAGCGTGCCCCGCACCCGGCCGCTGCGCTGCAGCTCGTTGGCCTGGCTGAACAGCTTGCCGAAATCGTTGTTGGGCAGGCCGTAGTAGTACTGCCCCAGCACGAACACCGGGCGGGCCGTGGTAACCAGCGCCACTTCGGGCGTGCGGAAGCCGCCCAGCCAAGTGTAGACGGCGGCGAAAGTTAGGGCCAGGGCGGCCCCGATGATGAGAAACCAGCGGGACATGGTCATTTATCATTTAACATTTATCATTTATCAGCGGGGATAGTCCGTGACGAATGATAAATGCCAGGTGGGCGGAAAGTGAGTAGTTGGTATGGAGTACCTGGTATTGGGTAGTGAGTAGTTGGTATAGAGTAATGAGAAATGGTGCTTGATAAATGATCAATGCTCCTTGACGAGGTACTGCATTTGGTAAAGCTGGGCGTAGTAGCCGCCGAGGCGCAGCAGCTCATCGTGCGGACCGCTTTCCTTGATTTCGCCGCGGTCGAGCACGATGATGCGGTCGGCCCGCTGAATGGTGCTCAGGCGGTGGGCAATAACCAGGGAGGTGCGCCCCTGCATGAGCTTTTCGATGGCCTGCTGAATCAGCTCCTCGGTTTCGGAGTCGACCGACGAGGTGGCCTCGTCGAGAATGATGATGCGCGGGTTGTAGACCATGGCCCGCACGAAGCTGATGAGCTGGCGCTGGCCCACCGAGAGCGTGGCCCCGCGCTCCATCACCGGGTAGTGCAGCCCGCCGGGCAGCCGCTCGATAAACCGCCGCGCCCCCACCAGCTCGGCCGCTTCCCAGATCTGCTCCTCGCTGATGTCGTGGTTGCCCAGGGTGATGTTGTCCTTGATGGTGCCCGCGAACAGGAACACGTCCTGCAGTACCACCCCGATCTGGCGGCGCAACGCTTTCAGGTCGTACTCGCGCAGGTCGTGGCCGTCGACCTTAATGTGGCCGCGCTGAATATCGTAGAAGCGGGAGAGCAGGTTGATGATGCTGGTTTTGCCCGCGCCGGTAGCGCCCACCAGCGCCACCGTCTGGCCCGGCTGCACTGCGAAGCTGATGTCGCGCAGCACCCACTCGGGCTCGGTGCCGGCTTCCGGGGTGTTGTAGGCAAACCATACGTGGTCGAACTCCACCTGCCCGCGCAAACTCTCGGGCTGGCGCGTGCCCTCGTCGGCAATGTACTCCTTGCTGTCGAGCAGCTTGAGCAAGCGCTCGGTGCTCACCAACCCCAGCTGCAGGGTGTTGAAGCGGTCGGCAATCTGGCGGATGGGCCGGAAAAACAGCGAGTTGTACATGATGAAGGCGATGAGCGCCCCCTTGGAGATGCTGCCCTCGATCTGGCCCTGGGCGGCGTACCACACCAGCAGCCCCACGCCGATGGCGGCCAGCACCTCGGCCACCGGGAAGTAAACCGAGTAGTAGAGCACCGAGCGGATGTTGGCGCGGGTGTGCTCCTGGTTGAGCTGCTCGAACTTGCGGAACTCCCGCTGCTCGTTGCCGAAAATCTGCACCACGCTCATGCCCGTCAGGTGTTCCTGCACGAAGGCGTTGAGGTTGGCCACGGCCGTGCGCACCTCCTGAAACGACTTCTTTACCTTTTCCTTGAACACGTAGGTGCTCAGCAGCAAAGGCGGAATCACCGACAAGCTCACCAGCGTCAGCCGCCAGTCGATGTAGAACATGAAGGCCGTGATGAACACCAGCTGCAGAATGTCGCCGATCATGGCCGCCAACCCCTCGCTGAACACGTCGGAAAGGGTTTCCACGTCGGAGATGTTGCGCGTAACCAGCACCCCGATGGGCGTGCGGTCAAAGAACTGCAGGCGCAGGTTCAGGATGTGCTGGTAGAGGTCCACCCGAATGTCGCGCACGATGTACTGGCCCAGCCAGCCGCCGTAGTAGGTCTGCAGGTAGCTCACGCCGGTGTGGGCCGCCAGCAAGGCCAGCAGCCAGGCAAACATGCGGTTGAGCCCGGGCCAGTCGCCGTCGGCAATCTGCACGTCCACCATCTGCTGAATCAGGAAGGGTCGAATGGTACCGAGCACGGCCGTGGCCACCGTCAGGAAGATGAGCAGGGCAAACACGCCGCGGTAGGGCCGCACGTACACCAGCAGGCGGCGCAGCACCTGCCAGTCGAAGATGTTGCCGGTTTTGGTGGCCGTAGCGGCGGGCGCAGCAGATTCCACGGGCAGCGGGTGGGGGTTAGGGCGGGAGTAGAATGGGTACGGCACTAAACCGCCCAACGGGCGCGCAAGTTACGCCCAAGCTCCCCCGCTTTTTAATAAGCGGGGACAGCCGTTGCTAAGGTTGTTTAGCCCGCCGAGGGCGCAGACTCGTTCTGACTTCAGCCGCAGGCGGAGCTAACGACCAAAACGCCCCGGCGGCTACTGCTTCTGCTGCCAGTAGTGCGGCGCCAGCTCCGCTTCGGTCACGAAGAACGGTTGCCCGGCCGGCTCGGCGCCGGGCAGCAGGGTTTCGGGCGCGTATTCCACCCGGCTCAGGAACAGGCCGTGCGCCGCCGCCGCGCCGCTGGCGGCAATGCGCTGCTGGCGGTGCAGCACCGCGGCGAAGTCGGCAGGCGTAAGCTTTCCTCGGCCCACGTCGAGCAGGGTCCCCACCACCAGCCGCACCATGCCCCTCACGAAGCGGTTGGCCCGAATGCGGAACACCAGGCCGTGGGGCGTGGGGTGCCAGCCGGCTTCGTGCACCCAGCACACGTAATGGGTTTCGGCGCCCTTGGTCTTGGAAAAGCTGGTGAAGTCGCGCTGGCCCAGCAGGTACTGGGCGGCCGCGTTCATGCCTGCCACGTCGGGCGCCTTGTCCAGCCACAGCGCCTGGTTGACCCGGAACGGGTCGGGGCGCAAAGTCACGTGGTATTCGTAGCTGCGGGCCAGCGCATCGAAGCGGGCGTGGGCCGTGGGCTGCACCGGCGTGAGGGCGTGGGCACCGATGTCGGGTGGCAGGGCGCGGTTCAGGCGGTAGAGCAGCGTGGTCGGGTCGAGGTGGGCGGGCAGCTCGGCGTCGAAGTGGGCTACCTGGTGGCTGGCGTGCACGCCCGTGTCGGTGCGGCCGCTGCCCAGGGTGTGCACGGGCTGGCGCAGCACCTGCGAGAGGCAGCGGTCCAGCTCCTGCTGCACGCTCAGGGCGTTGGGCTGCACCTGCCAGCCGTGGTAGCGGGTGCCGTCGTAAGCCAGCTCAAGAAAGTAGCGCAAGGCAGTAAGGCTGAGTGAGGAATGCGAAGCAGTTATCGGCGCCGCCGCTACAGCGCACTGTCCGGCACCAGGGCGTAGAGCAGACCGTCCACGGTCTGGCCGTCTTTGGTGACGCTGCGGCGCAGGCGGCCTTCGAACGCGTAGCCGGCCTTTTCGAGCACGCGGGCCGAGGCGGGGTTGTACGCAAATACGGAGGCGTAGAGCCGGCACAGGTCGAAGTGGGCCAGCGCGTACGCGCTCAGCGCCCGCACCGCCGCCGTGGCAATGCCGCGCCCCCAGTATGGGCGGCCGATGAAGTAGCCGATTTCGGCGGCCCGCCGGTCGATGTCGGCTTGAAACAACACGCTGATGCTGCCGGCCGCTTCGCCGTCGACTTCCACGCACAGGTGCACGTGCTGCCGCCCCTCCGCGCTGCTCACGAAAGCTATGTAGCGCTCGGCGTCCTGCAGCTCGTAGGGGTGCGGAAACCGGTCGCGCAGGTTGCGCCAGATGCCACGGTCGTTGGCGTGGCGGGCCAGGGCCGGCGCGTCGGCGGGCTCGAAGGGGCGCAGCCGGGCCCCGGCTACCGGCAAGGGCAGCACTGGCCGCCCGATATCGGTAGCCGGGGCCGCGGCCACTACAGCTTTTCGTAGATGATGGCCGCCCCCTGCCCGACCCCGATGCACATAGTGGCCAGGCCGTAGCGCACGTCGTCGCGGCGCTGCATTTCGTGAATCAGGGTGGCCGTGATGCGCGCGCCGCTGGCTCCCAGCGGGTGGCCGATGGCAATGGAGCCGCCGTTCACGTTCACGCGGCTGGGGTCCAGCTCCAGGTCGCGCATGCAGGCCAGCCCCTGCGAGGCAAACGCCTCGTTGAGCTCGATCAACCCCAGGTCCTGCACCGTGAGGCCGGCGCGCTGCAGGGCTTTGCGGGTAGCCGGAATCGGCCCCAAGCCCATCACGGCCGGGTCGACGCCCGCTACGGCCGTCGACACCACGCGGGCCAGCGGCTTGAGATTGAAGCGCTTCAGAGCGTCTTCGCTCACCACCATGGTAGCCGCTGCGCCGTCGTTGATGCCCGAGGAGTTGCCGGCCGTCACGGTGCCGCCCGTGGGTGCGAAGGCCGGCTTGAGGGTGGCCAGCTTTTCGAGCGTGGTCAGGCGCGGGTGCTCGTCGGTGTCGAAGAGCACGGCGTCGTTCTTGGGCTGGGCCACGAACACCGGCACGATTTCGCGGCGGAAGCGGCCCTTTTCGAAGGCTTTCTGGTACTTGCGCTGCGAGTCGAAGGCGAACTGGTCCTGCTCCTCGCGGCTGATGCCGTACTGCCGGGCCACGTTTTCGGCGGTTTCGCCCATGCTGTAGGGGTAGTGCAGCTTGGCCAGCTTGGGGTTCACGAAGCGCCAGCCCAGGGTGGTATCGTGGGCGGTGAAGTCGCGGCCGAAGGCGGTTTCCGACTTGGCCATCACGAACGGGGCACGGGTCATGCTCTCGGTGCCGCCGGCCAGGTATACGTCGCCGTCGCCCGAGCGCACGGCCCGGGTGGCGTCGATGATGCTTTGCAGGCCCGAGGCGCAGAGCCGGTTGACGGTAACGCCGCCCACCGACAGCGGCAGGCCGGCCAGCAGCGCGGCCATGCGGGCCACGTTGCGGTTGTCTTCGCCGGCCTGGTTGGCGGCGCCCATTATCACGTCTTCAATGAAGGCGGGGTCGACGGAAGGATTGCGACGCAGCAGCTCGCGCAGCACGTGCGCGGCCATGTCGTCGGGACGAACGGAACTAAGGGCACCGCCGAACTTGCCCACGGGCGTGCGCACGGCGTCCACGATATATGCTTCAGGCATTACTTGAAATGCGGGTTACCAGAGTCTTTTGGCTACTTTTGCCGGCCCTGCCGCAGGGCATTCCGACCGACTCAGCCACTAACAACAAAGATGATACAAAGAATCCAAAGCGTATTTCTGCTGCTGCTGGCCCTGGCCATGATCGGGGTGGCCTTTCTGCCTGTCTGGACGAAAACCGACCCGCTCAGCAACCAAACGCTCACCATGACGGCCTGGCACATGACGCTGACCAACCTCACCGGCAGCCCGGTGCAGGCGCCGGTGCCCAACTACCCCGTGGGCGCGCTGGCCCTGGCGTCGGCCGCCGTGGCCCTGTTCGAAATCTTCCAGTACCGCAACCGCTTCACCCAGCTCAAGCTCGGCGCCCTCAACCTGCTGCTGATCATGGCCACGCTGGGCGCCAGCTTCTACTACCTCAACCAGGGCGAGCAGATGCTCAACCTCAAGATTCCGGGCGAGTTCGAGGCCGGCTTCTACCTGCCCACGCTGGCCTTGCTGCTCAACCTGCTGGCCAACCGCTTCATCCGCTCCGACGAAAAGCTGGTGCGCTCCATGGACCGCCTCCGCTAATCATCGGCGCCGCTTACTATGCAAAGTGCCCCGGCTGACCAGCCGGGGCACTTTTTTTATCCTATCTACCCCCGATTAGGCGGTAACTACCGCCGGCCGGCACCGCAGGCTTATCCCTGACTGCCCACGTAGCGCTGCATTTCCTGCACGCTCGACTCGAAGCTGAAGGCCTCGTAGACGCGGTAGAAGTTCTGGCGGTCGGCCACGCGCCCGAAGGCGTACTTGGCCAAATCAAGCCGGGAGTTTTCGAAGTCGAAGCCTGCCAGCAGGCGGCGCAAATCTTCGGCGCGGATGTCGCTCTGGTCCAGGGCCTGTTTGGCCAGGGTTAACTTGCTGCTGTCGAAGGGCCGGGCCTGCACGGCGCGCAGCAGTTCCTCCACTTCGCGCGGCTCCAGCAAGTGGCGGGAGCCGCGGCCCGGGTAGTTGCCGCTCTGGTAGCCACCCCGGCCGGGGTAGCCGGGCTCGGGCCGGTAGCCCCCGGCCGCGGGCTCCTGGTACCGCTCATCGTCGTAGCCGGCATCGCGGCCGCCGTACCAGTCGTCGGCACCGCCGGGCGCGGGCCAGCCGGCGGCGCTGCCATAGGGCGTAGGCTCGCAGTGGTAGCCGTAGTCCTGGTAGGGCGCGCCGCGGTAGCCGGCCCAGCCGGGCAGCGGAATTTCGTCGAAGCGGCGCAGCACCGGCGGGTAGCCCCGGCGCAGCACCAGCACGAAGCGGGTTTCGCGCCCTTCGCTCAGGCGCACCTGGGTGCGGTAGTTGATGACGCCGCGGCCGGCGGGCACCTGAAATTCGGCCCAGTGGTAGCCCGGCGCCAGGCGGTCGAAGCGCACCTGCGTCAGGCCGTAACGCCCGCCGATGCGGTGGCCGTCGAGGCGCAGACGGAAGGGCTGGCCGCGTTCGGAGCGCACAGCCATGCCCGCGGGAATGGCCAGCGCGGCCTGGGCCAGCAACACCAGCCCCAGGCAAAGAAGTAAGATTCGTTTCATGGCTTGCGGAAGAGCTAAGGACGGCGGCCCCGCGGCCGCCGGCGCCGGAAGGCTAAGCCAACATCTGTGCCAGGCTGCGCGGGTAAGCGGCCCTGCGTGCTCAGATGGCTGCGCCGGCCCGGGGTTTAAGTCCATCTCCCCTTTCCCGAGCCCCGGCTTGGCCCCGGTGCCCAACAAAAAAGCCCCCGCATCGGCTGATGCGGGGGCTTTTGCGGGTTGCCTGCTGGGGCGGCCGACGCTTAGTTGGTCGTGCCGGCCGGGGCGTTGATCTTGGTCACCTTGAACTCCGTGCGACGGTTCTTCTGGTGCTCTTCCTCGGTCTTGGCGGTTTTAATTACTGGCTTGGTTTCGCCGTAGCCCTTGGCCGTGATGCGCGTCTTGGCTATGCCCTTGGAAATGATGTAGTCCACGGCCGACTGCGCGCGTTTCTGCGACAGGGTCTGGTTGAAGGCGTCCTTGCCGCGGGCGTCGGTGTGCGAGCTAAGCTCGATGCTGATTTCCGGGTTGTCGACCAGGGTCTGCACCATCTTGTCCAGCTCGGCGGCCGCGTCGGGGCGGATGTCCCACTTGTTGTAATCGTAGAAGATGTTCTCCACCACGATGGCCTTGTTCTTCACGATTTCGGTCAGCGTCAGGTTCACCGGGATGCTGATGTCATTCATCTCGTTGGGCAGCTGATCCTGGGCCGGGGTGCGGCCCACGGTGCTCACACCCTGGCGGGCGGTGAAGTAGCCGGTACGGTCGGCCACCAGCGCATAGGTCGCCGACGAGTCGAGCTTCACCTTGAACGAGCCATCGGCGCCGGTCTGCACGCTCTGCACTTTCTGGCCGGCGCTGTTGAGCACGTCCACGGTTTCGTTGGCCAGCGGTGCCGAGGTCCCGGTTTTGCCGTTCACGCCCACCACTTTGCCCTCGGCGTAGAAGGTCACCAGCTTCAGCGGCTTCTTGCGGAACATGTACAGGTCGTCGGAGCCCTTGCCCCCGGCGCGGTTCGAGGCGAACACGCCCATGTCGTTGGCCGTCAGGTAGGGCGCGAAGTCGTCGCCGTTGCTGTTGATGGGGGCGCCCAGGTTGGTCACCTTGCCGTTTTTCTCCACGCGGAACAAGTCGAGCTTGCCCAGGCCGGGGTGCCCGTCCGACGAGAAGTACAGCGTGCCATCGGGGGCTACGGCCGGGAAGTTCTCGTTGCCGGGAGTGTTGATCTGGTCGCCCAGGTTCTCGGGAGCCGAGAACCGGTTGTTGGCGCCCATCGTGGCTTTGTAGAGGTCGTTGCCGCCCTGGCCGCCGGGGCGCGAGGAAGCAAAGTACAGGGTCTGGCCGTCGGGCGAGAGCACCGGCGAAAAATCGTCGGCCTTGCTGTTGTTGACGCCTTTCACCAGCTCGGGCTCGGTCCAGGTGCCGCCGCGGAAGTACGAGGCGTACAGGTCCACGCTCAGGAAGCCTTTCTTCGAGCCGTCGTTCGAGCGGGCGAAGATCATCATCTTACCGTCGGGCGAGTAGGTAGCCGAGGCTTCGTGGGTGTTGGCTTTGTTGAACAGGGGCTTGCCCGAGTCCTTGGCCGGGGTGGCCGTGGGCGAGCCGGGCGTAGCCGGCGCGGCCGCGGCGCCGGGGTTCATAGCCACGGCTTCGTACGACTGCACGGTGCCGCCGGTCATCTTCTGGGCGTCGTCGAACTTGATGGCGTACAGGTCGTTGAAGCCCTCCCCGTTGCCGGGGTACTTCTTGCCGTCGCGGCCCGAGGCGAAAATCAGCTCCTTGGTGTCGGGCTTGATGGTGGCGCTGAACTCGGCCGAGGGCGTGTTGATCTGGTCCAGCGGCGTCACCTCGTTGTTGGTGCGCATGGCCGTGAGCTGGGTCGAAGCCTGGGCATTCTGGGCTTCGCGCTCGGCGCGGGCTACCAGCGTGCGGTTGGTGCCGTTGGTGGCGTACTGCTGAAACTGGGCGGCGGCTTCCTCAAACTTGCCGTTGGCTTTCAGGGCCAGGCCGTAGTTGAAACCCGCGTCGGCGTTCTTCACTCCCCCATCCAGCGCGGCCTTGTAGTACGACTCGGCCTGCTCTACGCGGTTCGACAAGCGGTAAGCCTCGCCGATTTTGTAGTTGGCCATGGCAATTTCCTTGCCCTTGGCTACGTCGGCTTTGTATAGCTCGATGGCGGTTTCGTATTCGCCCCGCTGGAAGCGTTTGTCGGCCTTGCTTAGGCCGCCCGATGCGGCACAACCGCTGAGCACGGCTACCGAGCCGGCCGCGGCGCAGGCAACTATCAGGTTCCTCATAAATGAAAAGAGAAGGGTGGGTGGTGGGTGTGGAGTGAAGCGCCAGAAACCGGTATGGAGCCAATCTAGGGCTAGCAATAATACTAATAATGGCGTTGTTTCCGGCTGGCGGCCAACTTTTTTCTACACCGTTGTAAAATACCGGGCCAACCAAGTCGTTGCCGCGGGGGCTGGCCAGGCCCCATCCAGTTGCCCGCGGCGGGCTACCGTATTGTCGAAATACAGCGTTTGCGGCCCCAGCCGGCCCTCTGCCACGGCCTGGCGCAGGTCGCGGCGCTCCAGCAGCTGCACCTGCCCGTCGGCGCCCAGAAACGCGAGGGTTTCCTTGGCCAGCAGGCGCAGGCCCAGCTGTTCTTCCAGCCCGCGCACGAAGCGCACCGAGGCATCGATGGAGCAGCCGCTGGCCTCGCTCACGGCTTCGTCGAGGCCCACTACCAGAAACTGCCGGTGCAAAAAGGCGGCCGAGGCGCGCAGGGTCCGGCCGTGGGAAGTCCACTCAGCGGCAAACCGGGCCAGCGCGGGCTCCAGGCTGGTCAGCTCGGCGTCGGTCAGGGGGCGGTCGGCCTGGTAAATCCAGATGCGCGCCTCGGGCGGTAGTTGGTCGAAGGGAACGTACATATACAGGGGCTTGGGGACTTAGGGTCTTGGCGGGTTAGGCCGGGCCCCTTCCCGCGGGGCCCGGTGCGGCCGGGGGCGAAGTTGTAACAGCAAAGAGACGTAAAAAATTTGCCCCGCCGACTTTCGTCAGCGGGGCAGTTCCAGGGGCGGCTGGCTTGGGGTCAGCAGCTGGCACTAGGCGTTGATGCCTTCGGCCGAAGCCACCAGCTCGGCCAGGTCGAACACCTGCACGTTGTTCTCGCGCTCCTTGTTTTTGACGCCGTCGCTCATCATGGTCATGCAGAAGGGGCAGCCCACGGCAATGATGCCGTCCTGGCCACCGGTTTTGGGCGCGGGCGTAGCGCCGGCGTTGCCGCTTTCCACGCCGTAGAGCGCGTCCAGCGCCGCGGCGTTGCCGTCGAGCGTGGCCAGGGCTTCCTCGGTGCGCTCCACGTTGATGTCCTTTTTGCCGGGCTCGGGCTCCTTCCACATCTGGGCGCCGCCGGCCCCGCAGCACAACCCGTTGGCCTTGCTGCGCTTCATTTCCACCAGATCGGCGTCGAGGGCCGCCAGCACCTCGCGGGGCGCCTCGTAGATGTCGTTGGCCCGGCCCAGGTAACAGGAGTCGTGGAAGGTGATGCGGCGGCCCTTGAACGACTCACCGCCCTGCACCTTCACCCGGCCCGAGTTGATGAGCTGCTGCAGGAAGGTGCTGTGGTGAATCACCTCGTAGTTGCCGCCCAGCGCGGGGTATTCGTTCTTGATGGTGTTGAAGCAGTGCGGACAGGCCGTCACGATGGTCTTGACGCCGTAGCCGTCCAGGGTCGTTATGTTCTGCATGGCCTGCATCTGAAACAGGAACTCGTTGCCGGCGCGCTTGGCCGGGTCGCCGGTGCAGGTTTCCTCCATGCCCAGCACGGCGTACTGCACGCCCACGTGCTCCAGAATGCGCACGAAGGCGCGGGTCACGCGCTTGTACCGGTCGTCGAAAGCGCCGGCGCAGCCCACCCAGAACAGCACTTCGGGCTGCTCGTTGCGGGCCGCAAAGTCGGCCATCAGGGGAACGGAAACCTGGCGCTTGGCTACTTGCTCAGCCATATTATCGGTTGACGGTTGTCAGTTGTTAGTTGTCAGTAGGGGTTGCCAGCGTGCCGGTCGTTGCCCGTTGCCAGGCAACCGACCACCCGCCGCTGACAACTCAATTCTATTTCTCGGCCACGTACAGGTCGTCGGCCCAGTTGAAGCGGTCGGAGGGCGAGAAGGCCCAGGGCGCGCCGTTGTTTTCGATGTTGCTGAACATCACGTTCAGCGAGTTGGGCGCGGCCGACTCTTCCAGCACCAGGTAGCGGCGCATCTCGATAATGCTGTCGAGCGGGTTGATGTTGACGGGGCAGGCTTCCACGCAGGCGTTGCAGGTGGTGCAGGCCCACAGCTCCTCGGGCGTCACCTTGCCGCGCACCAGCGTGCCTTCCTCGTCCACCTGCATGCGCTCGGCATCCTGGTACTGGTTGGGCGCAAAGATCAGCGGCGACTCGTACTGCTCCTCAATCCGGTCGCGGGTGTCCATGATGATTTTGCGCGGCGAGAGCAGCTTGCCCGTCAGGTTGGCCGGGCACACCGAGGTGCAGCGGCCGCACTCGGTGCAGGAGTAGGCGTTCAGCAGGTTCAGCCAGGAGAGGTCGTCGGCGTCCTTGGCTCCGAAGCGCTGCACCAGCGGCTGGCCCTGGGCGTCCACCGGCGGGGCGGGCACCTGGTAGCTGGGGTCCATCATGGCTTTCACCTCGTGGGTAATGCTGTCCACGTTGGAAAACTGGCCCTGCGGCGTCAAACGCGAGTAGTACACGTTCGGGAAGGCCATGATGATGTGGAAGTGCTTGGACGAGGGCAGGTAGTTCAGGAAGGCCAGAATGCCCACAATGTGAATCCACCAGCCCACGCGCTCCAGCACGTGCAGGGCGGCCACGCTATCGGGGAAGAGGCCCACCAGCAGGGAGCTGATGGGGAACGTCCCCGGCAAATCCACACCTTCGAGCTGGTGCAGCTTCAGGTCGGCGGTGTTCATGGTGAACAGCGCGGCCATCAGGGCTATTTCCACATAGAGGATGACGTTGGCGTCGAGGCGCGGCCAGGCGCGCATTTCCACGCCGGTGAGGCGGCGTACGGGCTGTTGGCGGTTGCGGCGCCACCAAAAGGCGATTACCGCAATAATCACCAGCGCGCCCAGGATTTCGTTGACGGCCATCAGCGCGTCGTACACCGGCCCAAGGAAGCTCAGCACCCGGTGCGTGCCGAAGATGCCGTCGATCATGATTTCGATGACCTCGATGTTGATGACCAGGAAGCCCACGTACACCACCAGGTGCAGCAGCGCCGGGGTGAGGCGCTTGAACATCTTCTGCTGACCCAGGGCCACGAGCAGGGTTTTGTTGATCCGCTCACTTACCGGGCCGCCCATCGCGCGGTCTTTGCCCTTGAGAATGTTGGCGCGAATTTTCCGCACCTGCCAGGCGAACAAGCCAATGCCGGCGGCCGCCACGAGGAAGAACAATACTTGTTGAATCACGGGAGGGAACGTTACGTGAGTGGCAAGATAGTAGGCATGCCGAATACTTTGGCTACGCAAGCAAAAGTAATCCGTTTCGGGGCAAAGTTTTTTTCGGGGGAAATGTTGCGGGCTAAATCGCCGTTCGTATTTTTGCGCTCCGTTCAGCTCAGTAGAACGGTGCCGGTGATGTAGCTCAGCTGGTAGAGCAAAGGACTGAAAATCCTTGTGTCGGCGGTTCGATTCCGTCCATCACCACAGAAAAAGGCCTTCGAGAAATCGGAGGCCTTTTTTCGTTTTCGGCCTGCGCAAGGCACCCTACCGCGTGCACCCGGCCCGCGCGGGTTAGCTACGGTTTGGCAGTTAACCGCCGCGGCTTCGCAGACCTTCTTTCTACCCTTGCGCGCATTCCGGGCCCGAGTTTTCCCGGGCTAGAGCCTCGCCGTCCGCAGTGTTCTCAGCCAGACCAACGAGCAGCTCACCCGCATCAACGTGGACCTGGACAACTTCATCTACACCGCCTCCCACGACCTGCGGGCGCCTATCACCAACATTGAAGGGCTGCTGCAGGTGCTGCAGGATCAGCTGACCGCCGTGGAGCCGCTGCCGGGTGAGGTACCCAAGGTGCTGGGCATGATGCACGACTCGGTCCGGCGCTTCATGCACACCATCGATTACCTGAGCGACGTGACCAAGCTGCAGAAGGAGTACGACCAGCCCGTTGAGCAGGTAGCCCTGGCCGCAGTGATTGACGACGTGTGCCAGGACCTGCAGCCGCTGATTGCGCGCAGCGGCGCCCGCATCGAGGTCGACGTGGCCGCCTTCCCCAGCGTGTCGTTTCTGGCCAAGAACCTGCGCTCGGTGGTGTACAACCTGCTCAGCAATGCCCTCAAGTTCCGCCACCCCGAGTGGGCTCCGCGGGTACGCATCAGCTGCTCGGCCGAGGCCAGCTACCTCGTGCTGCGGGTGCAGGACAACGGCCTGGGGCTCGATCCGCAGCAGCAAACCGAGCTGTTCACCATGTTCCGCCGCCTGCATCCCCAGATCGAGGGCTCGGGCATTGGGCTGTACATGGTCAAGCGCAGCGTCGAAAATGCCGGCGGCAAGGTGCTGGTGGCCAGCGAGCCGGGCCAGGGCACGACTTTCTCGGTCTATTTCCGCGCCTGGCGCCCCGGGCCGACGCCCCGGCTAAGCGGCCGGGCCCGCGGGCACGTTGAGGGTGAAGTCGGCCGTGCGCACCCGCCCGCCGTGGTTGAACTGCAGAAACACGCGGTACCAGCCCGGCGCTTCGAACCGGGTGCCAAAGCGAATGTCCGGGCCCTTATCCTTCTGCGCATTGGGGTGCACGTGCAGGTAACGCTCGGTATCGGCGCTGATGATGACCATATGCCCCAGTGCTCCCAGGTAGTTGTCGAGGTTGGTGACGGGCCGCTGTCCCTGGCGCACGGTTACCCGCACCGCCACCGAGCGGCCGGTTTGCAGGGGTTGGTCGAAGCTGAGCGTGGCCTGGTAGCCGCCCTCAGCCCAGGTAAGCTTTTCCTGGTTGAACGCAGTGGGCTGGTAGGCCGGGCCCTGCACCGTGAGCTGCTGCCGCCCCAGCTGGTGGCTGGCACCGGTGGGCGTGTAGTCCTGAAACAGCACGTACTCGCCGCCCTGCCGGAAGGTTAAGGGCACCACGTAGCGGCCGGCGGCGTTGCTCTCGGGGTGCTCGTGGTAAAACTGCGCCAGGTCGCGGCTGACGATGATCAGGTGCATTTTCCGCTCGTGCACCTCGTCGAGCAGCACCTCGTCACCGTCCCGGCCCTCTACTTGCGGCACGAACGACAGCTCCACGGGCTGGCCGGCCACCGGCGCCGCGGGCGTTGCCGCGAACCGGATCCGGTAAGCCGGGGACTTATCCGCCGCCGCTTGCTTGGGCACCAGCTTCATGCCGCACTTGGGGCAGCTACCGGGCTGGGCGGCGGTTACCTCGGGGTGCATGGGGCAGGTGTACGCCTGCTCGCCGATCCGCGCGGCCGCGTCGGGCATCCGGCTCGTCGTCTCGGTTTTCGTTTCGGTCGTGGAATCAGAAGAGCAGGCTACCGTGAACAGGGCAGCCAAAGCCAGCAGCAGGGTCGAAAGTCGTTGCGTCATGGAAGTAAGCCGAAGGATTCGTTGCACTCCATGTCTGCTGCGCCTGCAGCAAGGAGCGCCGAAGGCTTTACCAACGTCCCCGGGGGCGGGGTGGTTCGGCCGGCCCGGGCCGGGGTCAGCCCCGCATCCGTGGCTGGGCTGCCGCCCGCGCCAGCAGTTGACGACTCGCAAGCGACTGGTAGTAAGTTAAATCAACCGTCCCCCCTAACGTCCGCCCTTGCTACGTGCAGTGCTCCGCCAAGCCAAATGTTGCAAGCTCCCGCCCGAATCTTGTAAGTCGCTGCGGCCGGCGCGGGAATTCTGTAAGTCAGGGTCCGAATCCCGCACTTCCCAAGGCGGGTTTCGGCGGTTGTTTTACCAGCGAATCAGCGGCTTCCTATCCGCTGCAGAATCCGTAACCCAATCATGAAACAGCCCCAAGCTCCGGCTTCGCCCCCCGCCGCCGGTTCGGCCGGCGCCGCCACCGCTACGCTGGCCATCGAAGGCATGACCTGCGCGGCCTGCGTCGGCGCGGTGGAACGCTCCCTCCGGCGCATGCCCGGCGTGCAGCAGGCCCTGGTGAACCTGGCCACCGAAAAAGCCACCATTCACTACCTGCCCGAGCAGGTCAGCCCGGATTCCCTCAGGCAAGCCGTCATCAAGGCTGGCTACGGCGTAGTGGAGCACGCTCCCGACACCAGCGCCGCCGACCGGCAAACCGCAATCGACCAGCAGAAAGCTGCGGCGTACCAGCGGCTCAAGCGGCGGTTCGGGGTAGCGGCGGTATTAGCCGCCGTCATCATGCCGCTGAGCATGATTATGCTCTGGCCCAGCCTGATGGCGCGCGTGAGCATGCCGGCGCTGAACTACCTGCTGCTGCTGCTCACGCTGCCGGTGCTCTTCTACAGCGGCCGCGAGTTCTACAGCTCGGCCTGGAACGGCTTCCGCCACCGCTCGGCCAACATGGACACCCTCATTGCCGTGGGCACCGGGGCCGCGTTCCTCTACAGCCTGGCCGCCACCGTCGCGCCCGGGTTCTTCACCCGCCGGGGCCTGCCGCCCGAGGTGTACTACGACACCACCGCCACCATCATTGCCCTGATTCTGCTGGGCAAGGTGCTGGAGCTGCGGGCCAAAACCCAGACTTCGGCGGCCATCAAGGCGCTGATGGGCCTGCAGGCCAAAACGGCCCGCGTGGTGCGCCCCGACGGCCGGGAGGCTGACGTGCCCATCGAGCAGGTGCAGCCCGGCGACCTGGTAGTGGTGCGGCCCGGCGAAAAAGTAGCCACCGACGGCATCATTGAGGAAGGCCATTCCGCCATCGACGAGGCCATGCTGACGGGGGAAAGCCTGCCGGTGGAAAAGCGGGCGGGTGACCCGGTGTTCGGGGCCACGCTCAACAAAACCGGCTCTTTCCGCTTCCGCGTGAGCAAGGTGGGCGCCGACACCATGCTGGCCCAGATCGTGAAGCTGGTGGAAGACGCCCAGGGCAGCCGCGCGCCCATTCAGCGCCTGGCCGACCAAGTCAGCGCCGTGTTCGTGCCCTCGGTGGTTGTCATTGCCATCCTCACCTTCGTGCTGTGGTTTGTGCTGGCCCCCGTCGAAACCCGCCTGCCGCTGGCTTTGGTCAACTTCGTGGCCGTGCTCATCATTGCCTGTCCCTGCGCGCTGGGGCTGGCCACGCCCACGGCCATTATGGTGAGCACCGGCAAGGGAGCCGAGCACGGCGTGCTGATTCGCAACGCCGAGGCCCTGGAAAAAGCCTACCAGGTAAACACGGTGCTGCTCGACAAAACCGGCACCATCACCCGCGGCGAGCCAGCCGTTACGAACTTTTGGCCCGCCGCCGGGCAGGATGCTGCCCAACTGCTGGCCCTGGCCGCGGCGGTGGAGCGGCAATCGGAGCACCCGCTGGCTGAGGCCGTGGTGCGCTACGCCCAGGCGCAGGCCGCAGCAGTTTGGCCAGCTACCGGCTTTCGGGCCGTCGAGGGCCGGGGCGCCGCGGCCGAAGTCAACGGCCAAGCTGTGCTGATTGGCAATGCCCGCCTGCTGGCCGAAGCCGGGGTAAGTCTGCCGCCTGCCCTGCACCAGCAGGCCGAGGCGCTGCTGGCCCAGGTCCAAACGGTGCTGTACCTGGCCGTCGACGGGCAGGCCGCGGGCCTGATTGGGGTGGCCGACACTGTGCGCGACACTTCGGCGGCGGCCATCCGGCACCTGCAGCGCCTGGGCATCGAGGTGGTGATGATGACCGGTGACAACCCGCAGACGGCCGCGCAGGTAGCGGCGCAGGTCGGCATCAAGCGGTATTTCGCCGAGGTGCTGCCCCAGGACAAGGCCGGCAAGGTGCAGGAGCTGCAGGCCGAGGGCCGCACCGTGGCCATGGTAGGCGACGGCATCAACGACGCGCCCGCGCTGGCCCAGGCCGATATTGGCCTGGCTATGGGCGGCGGCACCGACGTGGCCATGGAAGCCGCCGGCATCACCCTGATGCGCTCCGACCTGCAGGGCGTGGTCACGGCCATCGAGTTGTCACGCCAGACCATTCGCACCATCCGACAGAACCTGTTTTTCGCCTTCATCTACAACGTGCTGGGCATTCCCGTGGCGGCCGGGCTGCTGTACCCGGTTTTTGGCTGGCTGCTCTCGCCCATGCTGGCGGCCGGGGCCATGGCCCTGAGCTCGGTATCGGTACTCACCAACTCGCTGCGCCTGCGCGGCTTCACTCCCGTCAAACCCTAAGGCATCATGGATAGCGCCGAAATCATCGTGAGTTTGAGCGGGCTGGCCCTGGCCGGGCTGGTCATCTGGTACTTCTTTTTCCCGGCCCGCCAGCCGGTCAGCGCCGTGTCGTTGGGTGGCGTGCAGCAGGTAAACGTCACCGTACAGGGCGGGTACTCGCCCGAGGTCATCGAGGTGGAACGTGGCCAGCCGGTGCAGCTGAGCTTCTACCGCTCCGAAGACAGTAGCTGCTCCGAGCAAGTGCTGTTTCCCGACTTCAGCATCCGCCGCGAGCTGCCCGCATTTCAGACGACGGTGGTGGAGCTGCTACCTCAACAGCCCGGCCAGTACACCTTTACCTGCGGCATGGGCATGCTGCGCGGCCGCCTGATTGTGAAGTAAGCAGCAGCCCGAAGCCAGCTCAGGCTGCTTGTTCAGCTGCCGCAGCGGCTCTGGCGGCTGGCCTGTACCGCCGGCGGATATCCCAGGCGCGAGCCACGCCGGAAAAACTCGCACGCCGCCTGCCGCCGTCCCTGCTTTTGGGCCACCCGCCCGAGCAGGAAATGAATCTGCCCGCTGCCGGGGCGCATCAGCAGCACCTGCTGGTAGTCGGCCAGGGCGTTGGGGTAGTCACCCATCTTGAAAAACGCCAGCCCGCGGTAGGTCAGCCACTTGGCCGAGGGCGATTGTTGCTCGGCCCGCTGCCGAAGGCCCACGCTCAGGTCGCGGATGGCGGTGGGAAAGCGTCGCTGCTCAAACAGCCACACCTCGCCCCGGGCCAGCCAGGCCTCGCTCAGGGTAGTATCGAGCACCAATGCCCGCGAAAAGCTTTGGATGGCCACCCGGGCCCGCCCCTGCCCGGCCTCGCACTGCCCAATGCGGTACAGCAGCTGCGCGGCTCCTTCCCGGTCGTCGGCCAGCGCCAGGGCCGCCTGGTAATCGGCGCGGGCACGGGTGTAGTTGCGGTACACCAGCTGTTCAATTTCGGCCCGGCGACGCAGAGCGCGCTCGTGCTCGGGCTGCAGGTACAGGGTCTCACTCAGGGCGCGGTGCGCCGCATTCCACTGGCGGCTTTGGTAGGCACGCAGTCCGTCGCGGTAGTAGCTGGCGGCGCTGCCGCGCTCCAGCACCCACTTCACGCTGAAAACCAGCAGCACCAAGCCCAGCACCAGACCGGCCACCAATTGGTAGTCGCGGCGGTTGAAGCGGGCCTTGCCCCGGCGCACGTAGTGCCGCTCGGCCGAAGCCGCCGGCGGGCGGGTGCGCAGCGGCTGGGGTGGTGGCATGGGCACGCCGTACACTTTCTGGCCCTGGGGCCGGTAGGCCTGGGCCCGCTGCTGCTCCTCGCGCCGCAGGCGGGCCAGGTGCAGCTGGTGGTCGTAGGCAGCGCGACGCTCGGCGTGGCCCAGCACGTGGTAGGCCGAGGCCACCGTCTTGAAGTGGTCCTCGTGCAGGGTGCTGCCCCCGTTGCGGT
The DNA here is from genome assembly GCF_044628455.1 of Hymenobacter sp. B81. Classification (NCBI taxonomy): domain Bacteria; kingdom Pseudomonadati; phylum Bacteroidota; class Cytophagia; order Cytophagales; family Hymenobacteraceae; genus Hymenobacter; species Hymenobacter sp. B81. The sequence continues at coordinate 502,887 of NZ_JBIYZW010000002.1, forward strand.
CGGGGTGGTAGCGGAGGGCCAATTGCTTGTAGGCCTGCTTGATGTCGGCCAGCGTGGCCGACGGGGCCACGCCCAGCACCTGGTAGAGGGTCTGACTCACTTCGGGCTCGGAAGAAGGTAAAAGTACGGACAAGTTCAGACGCGCGGCCGCCTTTTCCGTATGAATGCCTCGGCTTCTACAACTCGCTTCACGCAGTTGGAGTTCGGCCGCCCGCCGCGCTTTTTGCCTTTGCCCGACCTTCTCACCTAACCGATTTCTGCCGCCGTATGGCTACCGACGACGACAAAACGCCCCGCAACGACTCTTTGGTGGGCAACCTGATGGGCTACATCGACACGCGCATCGACTTGATTCGCCTCGAAGTCCAGCAGAAAGTGAAAACGGCCTTCGTAGGCGCGGCCCAGGGCATCACGCTGGGGTTGCTGGGGCTGCTGTTTCTCATTTTCCTGAGCATCTTCGCGGGCCTGGCCCTCAACGAGGCCTTCGACAGCCCATACTGGGGATTCGGCGCCGTGGCCGGCTTCTACCTGCTGCTGCTCATCATCTTTGTGGTGGGCGTGGGCAAGAAGCTCTACCAGGGTCTGGCCGACAAGATGCTGGACAACACCATTTATAAATCGGACAAGCGCCAATAATCACCCTCAAGAACTGCGCGATGAGCGAATTGCATAACCCGCTGTTCGACGACGAACGGGAGTTTCTGGAGCGCCAGAAGCTTGAATACGAGCGCGCCCTGCTGGGCGACGTAGACCACATCAAGGATCAGACCACCCGCGTGGGCAAGTATGTTGCCATCGGGGCGGCCCTGCTCGGCGGCTTCTGGCTGGTGAGCAAGGTGCTTAGTGGCCCCAATGATGACGACGAGGATGACCGTCCGCGCCTGAAAAAGGGTAAGAAGCTCAAGCGCAAAGCCCGGATTATGCCGCCCCAGGCCGACGACTACGGCTTTGGCGGCAGCGACGCGGCGCATCCGCGGGCACATTTGGCCCCGCCGGTGTACCACGCCACGGCAGCCGATGCCGACCCCTTCCCGGCTTTCGATACTGAATCGGCTTTGCCGTCGGCCCCCGTAGCCAATTATCAGCCTGGCTACCGCGCCCAGCCCGAGCCGCAAAACTCGCTGGTGTGGGATACGTTGCGGGCCTTTGCCGACTCCGACGCCGGCAAAATGCTCATCGGCCAGGTCAGCGGAGTGGTCATTGCCCTGCTCACGCGCAAGCTCAACGAGTGGATGGAAGTGAACAAAAATTCGGACCTTGCAGCTTCGGCCTCCGAGCCGGAAACCAAGGATATCGACTTTGTCATCCACCACGACGACGCGCATGCGCCTCACCCGTCTGCATGATGCCCTGCAGGACCGCCGTCACCGCGGGCAGAAGGCTTTGGCTGTGCTGCTCGACCCCGACAACCTCGACGAGGCCGGGACGCGGCGCATCCTGGAGCTGACGGCCACGCACCCGGTAGATTACTTTTTCGTGGGGGGCAGCCTGGTGACGACGCGTCACCAGGCTGCCCTCATTCGTTTGCTGAAGAGCACCTCGTCGGTGCCGGTAGTGCTTTTTCCCAGCAACAGCCTGCACATCGACTCGCAGGCCGACGGCATTCTGCTGCTTTCCCTGATTTCGGGTCGCAACCCCGACTTTCTCATCGGTCAGCACGTGGTGGCGGCGCCGCTGCTGCGTGAGAGTCCGCTCGAAATCCTGCCCACCGGCTACATGCTGGTGGACAGTGGCCGCCAGACTACGGCCAGCTACATGAGCGGCACCACTCCCCTGCCCCACGACAAGCCCGCTATTGCAGCCTGCACCGCTATGGCGGGCGAGCAGCTGGGCTTGCGCCTGATTTACCTCGACGGCGGCAGCGGCGCCCTGCACCCGATTTCTCCGGCCATGATCCGGGCCGTGCGCCAGGCGGTGGAAGTGCCCATCGTAGTGGGCGGCGGCCTCAACACCGTTGAAAAAGCCCACGCCGCCCTGCTCGCCGGTGCCGACGTGATTGTGGTCGGCAACCAGATCGAGCACGACCCTGATTTCCTGGGCGCAGTCTCGCAAACGGTGCGCGCCTTCAACGCGGTGCCCAGCGCCTCGCTCAACTGAGGTAGGTTGCAAGCCTTCCTAAAAAGAAAAGCCCCGCATCGAACCGATGCGGGGCTTTTTGCTGACCTAGATTGTCAAGCCAGGGCTAGATGTTCATGGCCGACTCGCGGCGGCGCATCTTGCCGGCCGGAATGCCAAACATCATCTTGAAACGGCGGCAGAAGTACGCAGTGTCTTTGTAGCCCACCTCTTTGCCGATGTCGCGGATGCTTTTCTTGGTGGTACGCAGCAGGAACACGGCGCGCTCCATGCGCTGGTACTCAATGTAGTCCTGCGGGTTGATGCCGGTAAGCATCTTGAAGTACTGGCCCACGTAGTCTTCCGACACGTTGGCTACGCTCGACAGCACCTTGTTCGACAGGTCGCCGCCCAGGTTCTCCTTGATGTAGTTGAACAGGTCGATCAGGCGCGGATCCTTGAAGTAGGTGCTGTTGGTAGCCAGTTGCTCCACGAACATCTTGTTCTTCAGGATGTAGCGAATGATTTCGACTACGATGTTCTCGGTGTAGATGGACACCAGACGCTCCCGGCCGGGCAGCTCCTGCAGGCTTTCCTCCACCACCTTGATGACCAGGTTGGCCAGCTTGGAGTTGCCGCTGATCAAAAAGGCCGGCACGTCGAGCGAGGCGAAGAAGTTCACCGAGTCGAACACCTTGGCTTCAAACGACACGAACGAGTGGCTTTCCTCCGCGTCGCCGATCAAGTCGAGGTCGTCGTTGGAGTGGAAGAACTTGTCCTTGTTGCTGATCAGATCATCGTTGGTGATGATTTTACCCCCGTTTTCGCCGTAGGTGACGCGGGTAGCCCGGCCGCCGGGAATGAAGAGCATGTCGCCCTCTTCCACGATTTGCTCGTCCTCGCCGAAGGCCACGCGGCCCTTGTGCAGCAGGATGAGGTTGTTGCCCACGTCGTACGAATTGCGCACGGTGAAGGGCTGCTGCAGAACCAGGTTCTTGGCCTTGATGTAGCGTACGCCAAGAGACTCTATGACTTTATTGTAATCTTCCATATTCCAAAACGGCCTTGGGTGGGTGAAGGTCGGGCAGCCGTTTATACCCGTTGCTTAGACAATGCAAAAGAAGATATAAAAATTCACAAAAACGAAAACCCAGCCAATTTTTTGGCTGGGTTTTGTGCAAGAGTTCTGACTTTAAGGCAATTCCAAACTTACTTCAGAATTTCCCGCGAGATTACAATTTTCTGAATCTCAGAAGTTCCCTCGTAAATCTGGGTGATTTTGGCGTCGCGCATCATGCGCTCCACGTGGAATTCCTTCACGAAGCCGTAGCCGCCGTGCACCTGTACGGCTTCCACCGCCGTGTCCATGGCCACCTTCGAGGCAAACAGCTTGGCCATGGCGCCCGACTTGGCGTAGTCGCGGTGAGCATCCTTGTCGTGAGCGGCCTGCAGGCACAGCAGACGGGCCGCGTCGATGTTGGTAGCCATATCGGCCAGTTTGAACTGAATGGCCTGGTGCTGCGAAATCGGCACCCCGAACGCCTTGCGCTCCTTGGAGTACTTCACCGACAGCTCGTAGGCGCCCGAGGCAATGCCCAGGGCCTGCGAGGCAATGCCGATGCGGCCGCCGGCCAGCACCTGCATGGCGAACTTGAAGCCAAAGCCGTCCTCCCCAATGCGGTTTTCCTTGGGCACTTTCACGTCGGTAAACATGAGCGAGTGCGTGTCGGAGCCGCGGATGCCGAGCTTGTTTTCTTTCGGGCCCACCACGAAGCCGGGCGTGTCGCGCTCCACAATCAGGGCGTTGATGCCGCGGTGCTTCAGCTCGGGGTTGGTTTGGGCAATGACGAGGTATACCGAGGCCGACGAGCCGTTGGTAATCCAGTTCTTGGTGCCGTTGAGCAGGTAATGGTCGCCTTTGTCCTCGGCGGTGGTGCGCTGCATGGTGGCATCGGAACCGGCTTCGGGCTCCGACAGGCAGAAGGCGCCGATCATTTCGCCGGTGGTCAGCTTGGTCAGGTACTTCTGCTTCTGCTCCTCGGTGCCGTATTTCTCCAGGCCCCAGCACACCAGCGAGTTGTTCACCGACATGATAACCGAGCAGGAGGCATCCACCTTGCTGATTTCCTCCATGGCCAGCACGTAAGACACGGTATCCATGCCGCCGCCGCCGTACTCGGGGCTCACCATCATGCCCAGGAAGCCCAGCTCACCCATTTTCTTTACCTGCTCGGCGGGAAACTTCTGGTGCTCGTCACGCTCGATGACGCCGGCCCAGAGTTCATTTTGGGCAAAGTCGCGGGCCGCGGCCTGAACGGCGAGTTGTTCTTCGGTGAGCTGAAAATTCATGCGGGGAATTCGGTTAAAAGGGAACGGGAATGCCGCCGGGATACGGCGACTCAAAAGTAGGCATGCCTACAACAGCTTTGCAACCCGCAGGTTAGATATCGGCGCGGACGCTGCGGCCGGAGCGGGCGAAAAGCGCGTTGCCCCGGCGGGAACCGGGGCAACGACGAGCTTGAGTTAACCGAGCAGTTACTCGCGCCGGCTACCGCCCATAAAGATCTGCACGTAGTAAAGCAGCGTGGCCAGCGAGCTGATAGCAGCTACCACGTAGGTCATGGCGGCCCACCACAGCGCATCCTTGGCCATGCCGTGCTCCTGCGGCGTCACGATGCCGCGGCGGTCAATCCAGGCCAGGGCACGCTTGGAGGCGTCGAATTCCACCGGCAAAGTCACGAAGCTGAACAGGGTGGTGAGCGAGAACAGCGCAATGCCCAGGCCCAGCGGAATCACCGAAGTGCGAATCATCAGGATGCCGGCCAGCAGAATGAAGGGCATAAAGCGCGACACGGCGCTCAGGGCCGGCACCATGGCCGAGCGGAACTGCAGCATGCTGTAGGCCGTGGCGTGCTGCACGGCGTGGCCGCACTCGTGGGCGGCTACGGCGGCAGCGGCGGCCGAGCGGCCCTCGTAGACCTCAGCGCTCAGGTTCACCGTCTTGTCGGCCGGGTTGTAGTGGTCAGAGAGGCGGCCTTCGGTCGATACCACCCGCACGTCCCGGATGTTGTTGTCGGCCAGCATCAGCTCGGCTACCTGCTTGCCGGAAAGGCCCGACTGCAGACCGATTTTGGAGTACTGCGTGAACTTGCTGCGCAGGCGCCACTGAATCAGGAAGCTGACCAGGGTCAGCACGATCAGCAGCAGGTAAAACGGGGAAATCATCATGGCTTGCGAGAAACTTAAGGGTGGAGGGGCTAAGCGCTTCGCAGTCGCCGGCTGCCGCCCTCGACGTTCTACGCTTGCAGCCCCCTGACGATGCGTTCGACGATGCGCGTGGTGCTGTAGCCGGGCACCAGCGGCACCGTAAGCACCTGCCCGCCGTAGCTCAACACGAACTCGTGGCCCACAATTCCGCTGATGGCGTAGTCGTCGCCCTTCACCAGTACCTCGGGCCGCACCAGCTCGATTAGCTCCCGCGGGGTGGGTTCGTCGAACAGCACCACGGCATCCACGAACAACAACGAGGCCAGCACCCGCGCACGTGACACTTCGTCCTGCAGGGGCCGGCCGGGCTTGAGCCGGCTCACCGAGGCATCGGTGTTCAGTCCCAGCACCAGCACGTCGCCCAAATCCCGGGCTTTTTCCAAGTAATCGACGTGGCCCAGGTGCAGCAAATCGAAGCAGCCGTTGGTAAACACCACACGGCGGCCCTGCCGGCGCCAGTCGGTCAGGGCGGTAGTCAGCTGCTGGCGGGTCAGGATTTTGTCTTGAGTCGGCATTATCAGGCAGTCGTTTCGGCAGGTTCGGGGAGGGCCACCACGTTGCGGCCTGTCTTCATGACACTGGCCACGAAGCTGATACCGCCCATCAGGGCGACCAGCAGCGTTTGGGAAGCGTGAATTACCAAAGCGTAGGCCAGGGCCGCCTCGTGGCTCAGGCCGTAGACCAGCAGCGTGCGGCTCACCATCAGGTGAAACACGCCGATGCCGCCCTGCACCGGGGCGGCCATGCCGAAGGCCCCAAAGGCCAGCACCGACAAAGCCGCCGTGAGGCCCAGCGCCGCGGTGGCCGCGAAAGCGAAGAAGGCCAGGTAATCCATCAGGTAGTACACCAGCCAGGTGAAAAAGGTATGAAACCAGAATGCGCCCTGGTTGCGCACCTTGCGCAAGCTGAACACCCCCGACAGAATACCCCGCACGAAGCTGGCAGCCCGCGAAAAGTAGCGGTTGCGGCGCAGGCGCTCCAGGTTGCGGATGCCCAGCACCAGCAGCAGCACCAGCAGCACCAGCAGCACCGCGGCAATGCCCAGCAGCAGCGGCCCGCGCTTTTCCATGATGCTGGCGCGGTCGGTAACCACCGCCGCCACGAAGTTCCAGAACTTGCCGAACTCCAGCAGCAGCACCGTGCCCAGCAAGCCAAACAGCACCAGCACGTCGATGATGCGCTCGGTGATGACGGTGCCCAGCGACACGTTGACCGGCACGCCGCCCATGCGCCGCAGCACCGAGCAGCGGATGACCTCGCCCATGCGCGGCAGCACCAGATTGGCCAAGTTGCCCACCATCATGGCGTGGTACACGTTCCAGAACGAGGTGCGGTGGCTGGTGGCGTCGAGCTGCATTTTCCAGCGGTAGGCCCGGCTGAAGTAGCCCAGCACCGATATCACCAGCGTCAGCCCGATCCAGAAGTAGTTGGCTTCGCGCAGGGCCTGCCCGATTTTGCTCAGGTCCTGCCCGCGCAGGGCGTAGGCCATCAGCAGGCCCGAAAACGCCAGCAGCAGGGTGTACTTGAGTACGTCAACGAATTTTTTCACAGACTGCAGCGGCCGTTAGCCGCGAAAAGCCAGCATCCGGGCGGCGGTGCTGGCTTCGACGGAGAAGACAAAAAATCAAGCCAAGCGATTGTGCTGATCGGGAAACACCACCGTGGGCTGATGCTCCCGGGCCCCGGCAAAGTCGATGAGGGCGTACGAGAAGATGATGACGATGTCGCCCACGGCCACGCGGCGGGCCGCCGGGCCGTTGAGGCAGATCATGCCCGAGCCCCGCTCGCCCTTGATGGTGTAGGTTTCCAGCCGCTCGCCGTTGTTGACGTTGACCACCGTAACCTTCTCGTTTTCCACCATATTGGCGGCATCGAGCAGGTCCTCGTCGATGGTGATGCTGCCCACGTAGTGCAGCTCGGCCTGCGTGACTTTGACGCGGTGTATTTTAGACTTGAGAACCTCGATGTGCATGGCAGGCAAGACCCGTTTTTTGGCCGGCAAAGATAGGTAAATGCCGCCGGCCCCACCGGCGCCAGGCCGTTACCCCGTTGCCGGGCCGTGCCGGCTCATGCTTCCTTACGGCCGGCCACCACCACGTTGTCAATCAGGCGTACCCCCCCCAGCCAGGCGGCCAGGCAGATGACCACGGCGTGGCCGGGCTGCAACTCGGGCTGCAGAGTTTCGGCGTCGGCCACCTCCAGGTACTCCAGCTCGATGTCGGGAAAGTCCCTCAGAAACGCTACCGCCGCCGCGCGGGCCGCGGCGGGCCCGGCGCTCAGCTGCTGGGCCGCCCGCTGCAGGGCTTGGTACAGCCGCGGCGCCGAGGCTCGGGCCTCGGCCGCCAGCCGGCGGTTGCGCGACGACATGGCCAGCCCATCGGCCTCGCGCACGGTGGGCGCCGCTACCAGCTCCAGGTCGAAACTCAAGTCCTGCACCAGCTGCCGCACAATGGCCACCTGCTGCCAGTCTTTCTGCCCGAAGTAGGCGCGGTGGGGCCGCACCAGGTGAAACAGCTTGCTCACCACCGTGGCCACGCCGTTGAAGTGGCCCGGCCGGTGCGCGCCTTCCATCACCCGCTCCAGGGGGCCGAAATCGAACTGCAGCACCGTGGGGCGCGGGTATATCTGCTCGGGCGTGGGGGCAAACAGCACGGTGCAGCCGGTAGCGCGCAGCATTTCGGCATCGGTATCGAGCACCCGGGGATATAATTTGAAGTCTTCGGTGTTGTTGAACTGCGTGGGATTCACAAACACGCTGACTACCACTACGTCGTTGGCGGCGGCGGCAGCCTTTACCAATTGCAGGTGGCCTTCGTGCAGCGCGCCCATGGTGGGCACAAAGCCAATGCGGTGGCCGGCGCGGCGCCAGGTTTCGGTCTGAGCTTGCAACGCGGCGGCAGTTTCGAGTATCTCCATGAAAACAAAGGGCCTTGGTAGACCCGTCGGGGGCGATATAGTGGATTTATCGGGCAAAATTGTTTAATTTTGTGCGTCCCAATGGTGTATCCCTTCCCAAACCTCTTCTTTCACCCCGTATGTCGAAGCTAAGAATACTCTATGCTGCCACGGAAATCAATCCGTTTTTGCAAACGACCCGGGTAGCGGAGTTCCTGCGGCGCCTGCCGCAAGGTATGCAGGAAATGGGGATGGAAATCCGCATTTTCGTGCCGCGATTCGGCATTATCAACGAGCGTAAGAACCGCCTGCACGAGGTGGTGCGCCTCTCCGGCATCAACATTGCCGTGGGCGAAGACGAAAAGCCGCTCATCATCAAGGTGGCCTCGATTCCGAACGCCAAGCTGCAGGTGTACTTCATCGACAACGAGGATTACTTCCACCGCAAGTCGGTGCTGCGCGACAAAAATGACCAGTTCCACGCCGACAACGACGAGCGCGCCATCTTCTTCTGCAAGGGTGTGCTCGAGACGGTGAAAAAGCTGGGCTGGTCGCCCGACATCGTGCACTGCAACGACTGGATGACGGGCCTGATGCCGCTCTACCTGAAGACGACCTACAAAAAGGACCCGATCTTCAAGGACGCCAAATCGATTTTCACGGTCTACAACAACGAGTTCGACCACAAATTCGACGGCAACCTGATCGAGAAAGCCAAGATGCTCGACATCGACGACTCGATGCTGGCGGCTTTGCAGTCGGCCGACTTCCAAGGCTTTATCAAGATTGGCATGGAGTACGCCGACTCGGTGGTGCGCTCCGACGAGGACTTCAGCGACAACCTGAACGCCCTGTTCTCCGAATTTGCCACCCGCCGCAACATCGGGCAGGTCGCCGACGACGAGAACCTGCTCAACTCCTACTACACGCTGTATAATGAATTGGCCAACTAGGCTGTTTGCCCCGCGGACGTTGGTGGCCCTGCTGCTGACGTCCGCATTGTTTTCGCTCGGTTCCTGCGAAGACCCCACGGAGCTGGGTGCCGAGCTGAACGAGCCCATCAGTACCCAGTTCGAGGATTTCCCGGTCACGGCTTCCATGCTGGTGCAGGACTCGCTGCCCACCCTCAAGCGCGACTTGTGGCTGGCCGGCCGCCTGCGCGACGGCGGGTTGCAGACCACCATTACGGCTAGCTCGGCCCTGGAGCTGAACATCAGCCAGGATTCGCTGCCCTCGCTCTTCACCGACGCCCGGCTCGACTCGGTGATTATGTTCGCCAGCTTCAGCCGCGCCTACGGCAACGCTACCCAGCCCGTGCGCCTCGACGTGCACAAGCTTACCGCGCTACTCGACGAGCGTGGTGCCTACACCTCCAGCACGCCCATTGCCCTCGACCCCGCTCCTATTGCCAGCAACCGGCCGGTGAAGCTGGTGCGCGTGCGGCGCGAGCGGGTGAGCCCCGACGTGGCCACCGACACTACCACCGTGCGCGTAGAGCTCCCCCTGCGCCTGCCCTTGCTGGAAAAGCCCGCCGATGCCAACCGCCCCTTCTACCAGGGTTTGTTTGACAAGCTGAACACTGCCGGCTTCAACCAGACCGTGCTCAACGATTACTGGAAGGGCATTGCCGTGCGGCCCAACGACTCGTTTACGGGTACCATCGTGGGCTTCAACCGCACCAGCGCGGCCGAGGTATACGTGTACTTCCACGTGGGTACCAAGGCCAAGCGCTACCGCCTGTACTTCGGCGACCCGGTTTCGGCCGGGGCCGGCGCCGCTGCTCCGCTCTACTACACCCAGCTGACCTTCGACCGCGCCGGCGGGCCCCTGGCCCCGCTCCAGACCGACCAGGACGAGCTGCCGCCCCTGAATGCCACCACCGAGCCGGTAACCTACACCCAGTCGGGCACCGGCCTGGGCACCAAGCTGGTTATTCCCGGCCTGCAAACCCTGCGCAACCGTACCGGGCTGCTCATCAACCGCGCCGAGCTCATCATTCCGGTGCGCCCTTTCACCAACGCCCAGTACGCCCTGCCCAACCAGCTGTACCTCTACGAACTGAACAGCCGCAACCGCATTCTGCGGCGCTTGGTAGGCGTGGAGCCCAAGGAGCGCACCATTCAGAGCGAGGGCGCCAACCCACTGGGGACCGACGCGGAAGGCGCCTTTACCTTGGTTGATGCCGGCTCGGCGGGCCGCTACTACAGCGGTTTGGTAACCAGCTACGTGCAGGCCTACGCCACCAGCCAGCAGATCGGCGAGCTTCCCGCCGGCTTCCTGCTCACGCCCACGCTGCGGCGGGGCGGCTCGGCTCCGGGCGGACAACTGTCGCTGGACCGCGCCGCGCTGAACGCCACCGGCATTCGTCTGCGCGTGTACTACTCGGCTCCCCAGTAGCCGCCGGCAGACTGCGGGAAATACGGCACGAGCTTTGCAGCCCGGCCGCCCCTGCCGCTTACATTTTTCTTCTGAACCTCTTTTTTCTTTGACGCCGTATGTGCGGAATCGTCGCTTACATCGGGCACCGTGAGGCCTGCCCCGTTATCCTCAAAGGCCTGCGCCGCCTCGAATACCGCGGCTACGACTCGGCCGGCATTGCCCTGCTCAATGGCCAGCTCAACGTCTACAAGAAAAAAGGCAAGGTTGCTGACTTAGAGGCGTTCATTGCCGACAAGAACATCCACGCCAACATTGGCATGGGCCACACCCGCTGGGCTACCCACGGGGAGCCCAACGACGTGAATGCCCACCCGCACTACTCCACCTCGGAGCGCATTGCCATCATTCACAACGGCATCATCGAAAACTACGCGGCGCTGAAGACTCACCTGATTCAGCAGGGCCACGAGTTTCACTCAGATACCGACACCGAGGTTTTCGTCAACCTGATTGAGGAAATCCAGAAGCAGAACAGCTGCTCGCTGGAGGAAGCCGTGCGCCTGGCCCTGCACGAAGTTGTGGGTGCCTACGCCATTGTAGTGCTCAGCAAGGACGCTCCCAACCAGCTGATTGCGGCCCGCAAAGGCTCCCCGCTGGTTATCGGCGTAGGCCAGGACGAGTTCTTCCTGGCTTCCGACGCGACGCCCATCATCGAGTACACCAACGAGGTCGTGTACGTGAACGACTACGAAATCGTGGTTATCCGCGACGGCAAGCTCGACATTCGCAGCAAGGAAGACGTGGTGCAGACGCCCTACATCCAGAAGCTGGAGCTGGAGCTGGACTCCATCGAGAAAGGCGGCTACGAGCACTTCATGCTGAAGGAAATCTTCGAGCAGCCGCGCTCCATCCTCGACTCGATGCGCGGCCGCCTGGAGCTGGACGCGAGCCACCTGAACATGGGCGGCGTGCGGGCCTTCGAGCAGAAGTTCATGAACGCCCAGCGCATCATCATCGTGGCCTGCGGCACTTCGTGGCACGCCGGCCTGGTGGCCGAATACCTCATTGAGGACTTCGCCCGCATTCCGGTGGAAGTGGAGTACGCCTCGGAGTTCCGCTACCGCAACCCGGTGCTGTCGGAGCGCGACATCGTCATTGCCATTTCGCAGTCGGGTGAAACGGCCGATACGCTGGCCGCCATCGAGCTGGCCAAGAGCAAGGGCGCAACCATCTTCGGCATCTGCAACGTGGTAGGCTCGAGCATTGCCCGCGCCACCGACGCCGGCGCCTACACCCACGCCGGCCCCGAAATCGGGGTAGCCTCGACCAAGGCCTTCACGGCCCAGGTGACGGTGCTCACGCTGCTGGCCATGATTGTGGGCCACCGCCGCGGCACCCTCTCCGACGTGAAGCTGCGCGAGCTGATGGTGGAGCTGCACACCATTCCCCAGAAAGTGGAGAAGGCGCTGGAGCTGGACACCGAAATCCGCCAGATTGCCGAAATCTTCAAGGACGTGCCCAACTTCCTGTATCTGGGCCGCGGCTACAACTTCCCGGTAGCCCTGGAAGGCGCCCTCAAGCTCAAGGAAATCAGCTACATCCACGCCGAGGGCTACCCCGCGGCCGAAATGAAGCACGGCCCCATCGCCCTGATCGACGAGAACATGCCGGTGGTCGTTATTGCCACGCGCGACAGCTCCTACGAGAAAATCGTGTCGAACATCCAGGAAGTGAAGGCCCGCAAAGGCCGCATCATAGCCGTGGTGAGCGAAGGCGACAACGTGATTCCCGGCATGGCCGAGTTCGTGGTGGAAGTGCCCCACACCTCGGAGGCACTGATGCCGCTGCTGTCGGTAATTCCGCTGCAGCTGCTCTCCTACCACATTGCCGTGCTGCGCGGCTGCAACGTTGACCAGCCCCGTAACCTGGCCAAGTCGGTAACGGTGGAGTAAGCACCGCTTAACCAAAGAGAAGGCCGCCCCGGATTCGTCCGGGGCGGCCTTTTTTCGTGGCGTTGCTTGGGTTTTTACAGCGCAAACGACTCCTGCTGCTGCACCATGCGCTTGAGCAGCGGGCAAATGCGGTACCGCTCGTCGCGAGTGTCTTCCCACAGCGCCGCCAGCACCTCGTACACCCGCGCTACGCCTAGGGCATTTGCCCACTCAAACGGCCCTCGGGGGTAGCTGGTGCCGAGCTTCATGGCCAGGTCGATGTCGCGCACCGAGGCCGTGCCTTCTTGCACCGTAAAGCAGGCTTCATTGATGATCATGCACACCACCCGGGGCGTCACCAAACCCACCCGGTCTTCCACCACGCGGAAGTCGGTGCCCAAGTGGGCGCAGGTTTCACGCAGCTGGTCGGCAGCGGCGGGATCGAGCAAACTCACTTCCAGCAGCGGGCGGTTGAGCAGCGTGGGTAGGCCGCAAAAGCCGAATACGGGGTAGCTTGGCCGGTGGGGCCCGCCGAAGCGGCTGGCCAGCGACTCGGTGGCCGCCTCGGCAAACACCACCAGCCCCGCGCGCTCTTCGTAGAGCGGGCCGTAGTTGCCGAAGTCGAACACCACGTCGGCCGTGGGCAGGGCTTCGTCGAGCAGCGGCAGGGCCGCTTCCGCGTCGTCGACCAGGCGGCCGTCGGCCTCGGGCACGAAGGTGTAGCGGTGCCCGGGACCGAATTTCTGGCGCAGTTCAGCGGCTACGTGCTGGCCGTCGAGGATGAGTAGGTGCATGGATTTGGCTAAGTTCAGGCCCCGAAAATAGGGCTTCGGCCCACAACCCCCTGCTCAATGACCAATACCATTATTCAGACCGCCGACGCGCCGGCCGCCATCGGGCCCTACAGCCAGGCCGTGCAGGCCGGCAACACCGTGTACGTGTCGGGCCAGATTGCCTTGGACCCGGCCAGCGGGCAGCTCGTGGGCGAGGGCGACGTGCAGCCGCAGACCCACCAGGTAATGCGCAACCTGCAGGCCGTGCTGGCCGCCGCCGGCTACAGCCTGGCCGACGTGGTGAAGTGCAGCATCTTCGTCAAGGACCTGGGCAACTTTGCCGTCATCAACGAAATCTACGGCTCGTACTTCGGCGCCGGCCCCTACCCTGCCCGCGAAACCGTGGAGGTCAGCCGCCTGCCCAAGGACGTGCTGGTGGAAATTTCCTGCATTGCAGTGAAATAGAAGAAGTGGTGAAATAGCAAGCTGGTGAGTGTAGTTCTGGCTGCCTCAACGGCAAACTCAGTATCTCACCCCCTTACCATCTCACCACATGAAAGAACTCGGACTCGGCCTGCTGCTCGTTGGCGTTATCTCCCTGATTCTGCCGCTGCTGAACCTGAACTTCCTGTTCCTGGACTGGATTAACAACTGGGGCCCGGCCACGGCCTGGCTGATTCGCGGCGGCATCACGCTGCTGGGCTTGGTGCTGTGGCTGTCGTTTCGCAACCGCGACTGACCAATGATTGAGTGAGCGAATGACTGAATGATTGAGTGACGTACAGACATTCAGTCATTCGCTCACTCAATCATTGCCTACCTTCGCGCCACGTTTTGCCCCGACATAACCGTCGGGGCCGATAGTGTCGTTTTCGTATGGAAAGAGAAGTTCGGGTGCGGTTTGCGCCCAGTCCCACCGGCCCGCTGCACATCGGCGGCGTGCGCACCGCCCTCTACAACTACCTGCTGGCCCGCAAGCTGGGCGGCAAGATGCTGCTGCGCATCGAGGACACCGACCAGAACCGCTTCGTACCCGGGGCCGAGCAGTACATCATGGACTCGCTGCGCTGGTGCGGCATCGAGATTGACGAGGGCATCGAGCAGGGCGGCCCGCACGCGCCCTACCGCCAGAGCGAGCGGAAACCCATGTACCGCCAGTACGCCGACCAGCTCATCCGCGACGGCTACGCCTACTACGCCTTCGACACGCCCGAGGAGCTGGACGCCATGCGCGCCCGGCTCACGGCGGCCAAGGTGCCCAACCCGCAGTACAACAGCATCACGCGCGCCCAGATGCGCAACTCGCTGACCCTGCCCGCCGAGGAAGTACATCAGCTGCTGGCCAACGATACGCCCTATGTCATTCGCCTGAAGGTACCGCGCAAGGAAGAAGTGCGCTTCAACGACCTGATTCGCGGTTGGGTGGTGGTGCATTCCTCCTCCATCGACGACAAGGTGCTGATGAAGTCGGACGGCATGCCGACCTACCACCTGGCCAACATCGTGGACGACCACCTGATGGAAATCACCCACGTGATTCGCGGCGAGGAGTGGCTGCCCTCGGCGCCGCTGCACGTGCTGCTGTACCGCTACCTGGGCTGGGAAAGCACCATGCCGCAGTTTGCCCACCTGCCCCTACTGCTCAAGCCCGACGGCACGGGCAAGCTCTCCAAGCGCGACGGCGACAAGCTGGGCTTCCCGGTGTTTCCGCTGGAGTTCCACGGCACCGATGCCGAAACCGGCCAGCCCACCGTGAGTAGCGGCTACCGCGAGTCGGGTTACCTGCCCGAGGCCTTCATCAACTTCCTGGCCTTCCTGGGCTGGAACCCGGGTACCCAGCAGGAAATCTTCTCGATGCCCGAGCTGATTGAGGCCTTCTCCATCGAGCGCGTGAGCAAGTCGCCGGCCCGCTTCGACCAGAACAAGGTGCGCTGGTACAACGAGCAGTACCTGCGCGCCAAGCCTGATGCGGAGCTGGCCCAGTACCTGCTCGACGCCCTGCAGCAGCAGGGCATCAGCGACGTGCCGGCCGACAAAGCCGAGCAGATTGCCGCCCTGGTGAAAGAGCGCGCCACCTTCCCGGCCGACCTGGCCAAGGAAGCCCAGCTGTTCTTCCAGCGCCCCGCCAGCTACGACGAGCAGGTCGTCAGCAAGAAGTGGAACGCCCAGGTAGCCGGGGCCCTCTCGGAGTTTGCCACCCAGCTGCCGGCCGCGGCCGATACCACGCCCGAGGGCATCAAGACGCTGCTGACCCAGGTGGTGGAAGGCCTGGGCCTGAAGCTGGGCCAGGTGCTGCAGGCGCTGCGCGTAGCCGTAACGGGCGCCGCCGCCGGCCCCGACCTGATGGCCATCATGAGTATTCTGGGCACCCAGGAAACGGCCGACCGCCTCTGGCTGGCCATCGACAAGCTCAGCCACCCCGCCGCCTAGGCGCGGGTGCATCCGAAGGCCGGGCCGCTGCGTAGTGGAAAAGCTACGCGGCGGCCCGGCTTTTTTGGGGCTGCCGCGTATCCACCCTTTAAGGCGCGACGCTCATGGCCAAGAAACCCGTCAAGAAAAAGCAGCAGGACCCGGACAAAAAGCCGCGGGTACACAAAGAGCTGGAAGGCTTCGAAATCAAGGTGAACCCGCTGGGCGAAATCACCTCCAGCTACTCCATCGAGCAGATCAACGAGTTTCTGAACCGCCACGTGCGCGACAAGAAGCTGGTGAACCGCGACGGGCAGTTCGGCGAAAAAACCGAAGCCGAGGACGAGGAATTTCCCGTGGAAGAAGGCGTAGTGGAGGAGCCTGAGGAGTCGGACGAGGAGTTCATGCGCCGCACGTCTAAGGAAGCCAAGAAAAAGAAAGCGGCCGACGACGACGCGGCCCTGCCTCCAACCACCGCGGAAGAAAGCTAACCGGCTCCGGCTGCGAGCCAGGATCCGGCGAACCGCCCGGCTGCCTGTGCCCGCAGTCACCGGGCGGTTCGCCGCTTTTTATTGCCGTTCCCTTATACTTGCCGCGACATCCATTTCACCCCCCATCATGCGTTCCCACGACGTTGATTACCGCATTATCGGCCACGACATCCAGGTACTGGAAGTAGAGCTGGACCCGCAGGAAACCGTAATTGCCGAGGCCGGCACCATGGTGTACATGGACGAGCCCATTGCCTGGGACACGCGCATGGGCGACGGCTCGGAGCCCGATCAGGGCTTTTTCGGCAAGCTGCTCTCGGCCGGCACTCGCCTCATCACTGGCGAGTCGCTGTTTATGACGCACTTCACCCACGCCGGCTCCTACGGCAAGGCCCGCGTGGGCTTTTCGGCTCCCTACCCCGGCACCATCATGCCCATCGACCTGAGCACGCTACCCCAGGGCCTGATCGTGCAGAAGGACGGCTTTCTGGCCGCGGCCCGGGGCACCAAGCTGGCCATTCACTTCAACCAGAAGCTGGGTTCGGGCTTTTTCGGCGGCGAAGGTTTCATTCTGCAGAAGCTCACCGGCGACGGCAAAGCCTTTATTCACGCCGGTGGCACCGTCATCGAGCGCACCCTCAACAACGAGATGCTGCGCGTGGATACGGGTTGCGTGGTGGCCTTCGAGCCGGGCATCGACTTCAGCGTATCCCGCGCCGGCAACCTCAAATCCATGATTTTCGGCGGCGAAGGGCTGCTGCTAGCCACGCTGCGCGGCTCAGGCCGGGTGTGGCTGCAGTCAATGCCGGTGAAAAAGCTGATTCAGGCGCTGATGCCCAACGGCGCCAACGCCGGCAAGGAAAGCGGCACCGTATTGGGTGGCCTCGGCCGCATGTTCGACCAGTAGGCTTTCCTTCCCCAGCAAACGCCACGGCCCCCGCTTCTGCTTCCAGAGGCGGGGGCCGTGGCGTTTATTGAGCGAGACTAGCTGCCGGTATGGTCAGAGAAAGTCAGTTCGGTGGGGTACGAAGAAAGCGAGTCCTTCTGCTTGGCAATAATCATCAGGCTAATCACCAATACAGCCACCATCAAAGTCAGCAGCCAGCCAATGGTGCGGCCCGTTACCCACTTCTTCATGAAGGAGCGTCGGTTGCGCTGACGCTTACGCCGGGAAGAGGAATGCGAGGACGACCGCGACGAGGAGCGGGACGACGAACGGGAGCGGGAGCGGGACGACGACCCGGCAGCCGACGTACCTTCCGGGGCGGAAGAGGTGTGCACGCGGGCGGTGGGGGAAACCGTAAAAGTAGACAATGGGTGGGGCCGTTAGGTGGGAACAGTTGCACTAAAATATGTAATTTTCTCAATAATAAGATAAACTATCGTTTTTTTTACCAGATGCGCCGTAACCGGAGAGCCAGCATCCGCGTAACGGGCTGCCCTGCTTAAGCTTATCCGGAGGCCGGGAAAAGCGCATCAACGGCCGGATGGGAAAATTCTTCTATTTCTCATCCTTGACAAAGCCCATTACTTAGTACTTACTCTCGATGTTTTCGGTTACCGGCGGCTAGGTGCGACCGGAACTGAGCTGGAGCAACTCATCCAGCAGCTCGCGGGAGTTGCTCAGCCGCGGCACTTTGTGCTGCCCGCCCAGCTTGCCCCGCCGGGCCAGCCAGCCTTCGAAAGTACCCGCCGGGGCTACCGTAAGCAGCGGCGGCTGCAAGGCCAGGTCGCGGTGGCGCTTGGCGTCGTAGTCTGAGTTGAGCTGGCGCAGTTCGGCATCGAGTACAGCCGTGAAGTGCGCGGCGTCGGCGGGCGGCTGGGCAAACTCCACCAGCCACTGGTGGCCGCCGCGTGAGCCGGCCGCGCCGTCGAAGTAAATGGGGGCCGCGGTGAAGTCGCGCACCAGCGCGCCGGTGGCCCGGGCGGCGGCGGCTACGGCGGCTTCGGCGTTTTCCACCACTACCTCTTCCCCAAAAGCATTCAGGAAGTGCTTGGTGCGGCCGGAAATACGGATGCGGTAGGGAGCCAGGCTGGTGAAGCGCACCGTGTCGCCGAGGTGGTAGCGCCAGAGGCCGGCCGTGGTGCTGATAACCAGGGCGTAGCTAGGGCCGATTTCCACTTCGCCGAGGGTGAGCGTGCGGGGCTGCTCGCGGTCCTGCTCGGCGGTCGGGATAAACTCGTAGTAGATGCCGTGGTCGAGCAGCAGCAGCAGATCAGAGGAGTCGGGTTGGTCCTGGAAGGCCAAGTAACCCTCCGAGGCGTTGTAGATTTCCAGGTAGCGCATCCGCTCGTCGGGAATCAGCTGCCGGAACAGCTCCCGGTAGGGTCCGAAGGCCACGGCCCCGTGCATGAACAGGCGCAGGTTGGGCCACACCTCCGGAATGGGCCGGCCGCCCGCCAGCTCCGACACCCGGCGCAGCAGCAGAATCATCCAGGTGGGCACACCGGCCAGGTTCACCACGTTCTCGTGCAGCACGTGGCGGGCCATGCGCTCGAGCTTTTCCTCCCACTCGCCCAGCAAGGCCAGCTCCAGCGGCGGGGTACGGCGGCTCTGGGCCCAGCCCGGCAGGTTGTGCATGATGACGGCCGACACGTCGCCCATGTGCGAGGCCGCGTCGTCGGGGCGAAAGGGATTGGGACCCAGTGAGCCGCCCAGGGCCAGGGTTTTGCCGCGCAGCACGCCCGCGTCGGGGTAAAGGGTGGTGGCCAGGGCTACCATGTCGCGCCCGGCGCGGTAGTGGCCGTCTTCCAGCGCCTCGCGGGTTACGGGAATGTACTTGGAGCGGGCGTTGGTGGTGCCGCTGCTCTTGGCAAACCACTGCACCCGGCCGGGCCAGAGCACGTCGGCCTCGCCGCGCAGCACCTGCTCGATGCGCGGGTACAGCTGCTCGTAGCTGCTCACGGGCACGCGCCGGGCAAACTCGGCGGCCGACAGGCCTTCGGCGTAGCCGTACTCCCGCCCCCAGGCCGTGGAACGCGCCGACTGCAGCAGGTGGCGCAGCAACTGCTCCTGCAGCTGCAGCGGCTGGGTGCGCACCTGCTCCAGGCGCACCAGGCGCCGCTTCAGAACCCAGGCCAGCAGGTCATTTATCATTGATCAATTGCCATTTAACAGCCACCCGCGCTTTAGTGGCCGGGCCCGATACGCCCCAAGTACGGCGGTTTCCCGCCTGGGGTGCACGCAGCCGGAAAATGCCGGCAGGCAGATCAGGAGCGCCTCCATGATCAGATTTTGCGCTTCAGCTCGAAGTGCTTGCCCAGGTACACGCGGCGCACCATTTCGTCGGCGGCCAGCTCTTCAGCGGTACCGGCTTTCAGCAGCTTGCCCTCGAAGAGCAGATAGGCGCGGTCGACGATGCTGAGCGTCTCGTTCACGTTGTGGTCGGTGATGAGGATGCCGATGTTCTTGTGCTTGAGCTTGGCCACGATGCCCTGAATTTCCTCCACGGCAATGGGGTCGACGCCGGCGAAGGGCTCGTCGAGCAGCACGAACTTGGGGTCGACGGCCAGGGCGCGGGCAATTTCGGTGCGGCGCCGCTCGCCGCCGCTCAGCACCCGGCCCAGGTTTTTGCGCACGTGCGTGAGGCTGAACTCGTTGAGCAGCTCCTCCACTTTGTCGCGCTGGGCCTGCTTGGGCAGCTTGGTCATTTCCAGCACCGACAGGATGTTTTCCTCCACCGACAGGTCGCGGAACACCGAGGCCTCCTGGGCCAGGTAGCCGATGCCGCGGCGGGCGCGCTGGTAAATAGGCAGGTTGGTGATGTCCTCGTCGTCGAGAAAGATGCGGCCGGAGTTGGGCTTGACCATGCCCACCGTCATGTAGAACGAGGTGGTTTTGCCGGCGCCGTTGGGCCCCAGCAGCCCCACGATTTCGCCCTGGGCCACGGTCAGCGACATGTCGTTGACTACGGTGCGTTGCTTGTATTTCTTGACGAGGTGTTCGGCGCGCAGAATCATGTATGGGCAAAGGTAACACGCGGGGCAATTGGGCCGCTCCCGCCCGCTTTCAACGCCGCCGGGCCGCCGGGCGGGTTATCAAATCATGTTTCCGGGCCGGAATGAGGCCGGCGGGTGCTTACTTGCGGCCGTTTTTCGCATTGCTCCCCCTTCAGTACATGTTCAGCTATCTTCTTCGCGGAGCGGCCGTAGCTGCCCTGCTCGCCTGCGGCCTGTCGACGGCCCGGGCCCAGTCCGTCAACCAGGAACGCTTCGTGGCCGCCCGCGACTCGGTGCTGAGCGAGGTGGCCGCCGTGCGGCAGCTGCTCGAGCAGCACACCCTGGGCGTGCAGATTCGCACTCCGGCCATCGGCTTCAAGCGGCGCATCGTCAAGAGCGTAACCCCCGCGCGCCGGTCCAGCAATACCCCGGAAACCTCGTGGCGCCGCGTGGTGCGCCACCTGCCGGGCGGGCTCACTATCGAGAAATACCAGGCTCGGCTGAACGGGAAGGTAATACTGCGTGAGCAGCGCATCAACGGGCAGTTGGCCTGGGTGTGGGTGCGCCGCTACGCTAATGGGCAAGCAGCTAACAGCCCTGCTTACCTGGCCTACGAAGCCAAGCTCATCCGCGAGGGGTACGTGCGCATCGGCCGCAATATCAATCCGTACATCAGCAACCTCTACTTCCGCAACTACGCCGCCCCGGTAGCGCCTCCTACGCTGTAGGCTAGCTCCGGGGCCCCAGCAGCCGGCGCCGCAACTCCAGCTGCTGGGGTGTGGCGCTGGGGTTGGGCTCGAGCTGGTTGCGGATTTCCACCTCGAACTCGCGGGGTGCGGCCTCGCGGTCAAGGGTGGTGGTGCCGCGGCGCAGGGTGAGGCGCACCGCAGCCTCGGCCGGCTCCAGCAAGGGGCGCAGCAGCTGCTCGGCGGTTTGCAAACTCACCGGCTGCCCGTTCACGGCCACTATCACGTCGCCGTTCTGCACGCCGAAGACGTTGCCCTCGGGGTTGGTTTCGGCGGCCTCGAACTGCTGGGCGCGCTCGTTGTAGCGGAAGCCCAGCTGCCCGTAGGCCTTCAGGCGTCGCGACTCGTTGGCGGTGTAGTGCCAGCCGATTTTCTCCAGGTACTCGGCCAGCGGCAAGGGCTGGTCGCCCACCACGTAGGCGTCGAAGAACTGCTGCACCTGGGGGTGCGTGAGGGCCACGATTTCGGGAATGAGCTGCTGGTCCTCGAAGGAGCGCGTGGGGCCGTACCGCTCACGCAAGGTCAGCAGCACGTCGCGCAGGCTGCGGCGGCCCTGGCTCAGCTCCTGAATGCGGATGTCGAGCAGCCAGCCGATGAGGGCGCCCTTCTGGTACACGTTGTCGTACATCGCGTCGTAAGGCTTTTCCAGAATGCGCCGGCTCATCTCGGTGAACGACACCGAAGGAAACTTCTGCGAGGCCTCAATCTTGTCGCGCATGTTGCGGCGAAATACGTCCTCGGTAGTGATGCCGGCCTGCACCTGGGCCAGGTGGGCGAAGTACTCGGTTACGCCCTCGTAGAGCCAAAGGTGCTGCGACATGCGCGGGCTGCGGAAGTCGAACTCCCCGATTTCGCGCGAGTGAATGTTGAGCGGGGCCAGCATGTGCAGAAACTCGTGCGAGGCAATTTCCTGCACCATCTCGCGCAACTCGGCCTCGGTGTTGCGCTCGGGCATGAAGTACAAGGAAGAATAGGAGTGCTCCATGGCCCCGTAGGCGCCCGTCTGCCGGTTGATCACCTTCGAGGTCTGGAAGTCGGGGAAGTACATCAGGAAGTGGTACTGGGGCACGGGCATCTGCCCGAAAAAGCGGCCCAGCGCCTCGGCCATGGGCCGGATGATTTCCAGTACCTGCGGGGCCCGCACCTTGCCCGTCTCGGAAGTGACGGCCACGTGAATGCGGGCGCCGCCCACGGCCAGGCTGGCGGTGTCGGGGCGAGCGTACAAGATGGGGCCGTCGGCCAGGGTTACGTAGCTGTCGGCGGTGAACACATCCTGGCCGGGTGAGCGGCGGGCGGGCAGCGCCGTGGCCCCGTACAGGGCCGCATCGTGCTGCACGCTCACCTCGTAGGGCAGCATCTTGTAGCTGCGGCCCGGGGCTTCGAGGTAGCCGTAGAGGCCGTAGTGGTTGAGCACGAAGTTGGGCTGGGCCGCGGTAGGGTCGAAGTTGGTGCCGCCGGGCTGAAACACGTAGCTGGCGTCCATGCGCGCGTCCCAGGTATCATCGACGCGGTACTCGAGGCGGGCCAGCCGGCGGGCCTTGTCGATGATGAACAGGTTGGCGCCCTCGCGGCGCACCTTCAGCGGCTTGCCCTTGTCGTCGAGGGCCCGGAAGTCCTGCACGAAGCGGCCGTAGTCCTTTTTGGCGTAGGAGCCGGGCACCACGCTGGGCATCACGTAGGTTACCTGGTCGTCCTGCACCGACGGGGTCTGCACCACAATGCGCAGCTGGTCGGTGGTGGCGGCGGGGCGGGTATCCACGCTGATGCGGTAGCCGGCGGCCGGGGCCACGGCGGGCGTCTGGGCCGCAGCCGTTGCCGCCGCCAGCAAAACCACGCCGGTGGCGCGAAGCAAGGTCAGTTTCATGGGAAAGCCGGGCGCGCCAGCTGGGGGCACGCCGCCTGGCTAAGGTACCGCAAAGCCCGCAGCCAACCGCCGGAAAAAGCGCGGGGCGCCCGACTTTACTGCCGGGCGCCCCAACCAATTAGGCAATGCGGATTTAAGTAGGCCCCTACCCGGCGGCTAGTTCCAGCCGATGTCCTTGAGGCGCAGCTGCAAGCTCTTCTGGCCGCGGTACTCGTTCACGTCCACGGTGTAGCACACGCTGAAGGGCTGGCCGCGGGTGATGCGGTCGTAGTGGTCGGCCAGGCCGAAGCCGATGGCTTCCACCGGGCCCGAGCCGTCCTGCACCAGGGTGAGCTTGAGGTGGGAGTTGCCCACTACCTTGGCCGAGCCGGGCACGATGCGCACGTCGGTCGACTCGAACACGGGGTTGGAGTTGCCGGGGCCGAAGGGCTCCATCTGGTGCAGCAGGTTGAAAAAACTCCACGACACGTCCTGCAGGCGCAGCGGCAAATCGATTTCCACCGGCGGAATCATCTGCTCGTCGGTGATGCGGGCAGCTACTACTTCCTCAAAACGCTGGCGGAAGGCCGCCACGTTTTCGAGCGGCATGGTGAGGCCGGCGGCGTACATGTGCCCGCCGTACTGGTCGAGCAAATCGGCGCACTCCACAATGGCCTGGTGCACGTCGAAGCCCACCACCGAGCGGGCCGAGCCGGTGGCCTTGCCGTTCGACTCGGTGAGGATGACGGTGGGGCGGTAGTACTTGTCGAGGCAGCGCGAGGCCACGATGCCGATGACGCCCTTGTGCCAGTCCTGTTTGAAGAGCACCGTGGCCCGGGCGCCGCGCAGGGCCTGATCGGTTTCGATCATCTGCAGGGCCTCTTCGGTGATGCGCGTATCGAAGCCGCGGCGCTCGGTGTTGGTTTTGTCCACCACGTTGGCCTTGGTCAGCGCCTCCTCGGCCGTTTCGGCCAGCAGCATGGCCACGGCCCGCTTGGCGTCGCCCAGGCGGCCGGCGGCGTTGATGCGCGGGGCGAAGCCGAACACCAGGCTGCTGACGGTGAGCGGCCCCTCGCGCAGGCCCGCCAGCTGGCGCAGGGCGTCGAAGCCGGCGCGGGGCGAGCGGGTATGGTCGTTGAGGCGCTTGAGGCCGTGGTACACCAGGGTGCGGTTTTCGCCGGTGATGGGCACGATGTCGGCGGCGATGCTCACGGCCAGCAAGTCCATCAGCTCGTGCAGGGGACCTTCGTCGAAGCCCTGGGCCTGGCACAGGCCCTGCATGAGCTTGAAGCCCACTCCGCAGCCCGACAGCTCCTTGAAAGGGTAGGCGCAGTCGGGGCGCTTGGGGTCGAGCACGGCCACGGCGGCGGGAAGCTCGGCGCCCGGCAGGTGGTGGTCGCAGATGATGAAGTCGACGCCCCGCTCGTTGGCGTAGGCAATCTTGTCGACCGACTTGACGCCGCAGTCGAGGGCCACGATGAGCTTGAAGCCCTG
This sequence comes from Hymenobacter sp. B81, assembly GCF_044628455.1. NCBI lineage: Bacteria > Pseudomonadati > Bacteroidota > Cytophagia > Cytophagales > Hymenobacteraceae > Hymenobacter > Hymenobacter sp. B81. The sequence goes on from NZ_JBIYZW010000002.1 coordinate 527,109, forward strand.
CTCGGCGGCCCAGTCGATGCCCTGGGTGGAGATGCCGTAGCCCTCGGTGTAGCGGTCGGGAATGTAGTAGTCGATGCGGGCGGGGCCGAACAGGGGCCGCAGGTAGGAGTACACCAGCGCCACCGAAGTGGTGCCGTCCACGTCGTAGTCGCCGTACACCAGTACCTTTTCTTCCTGAAACAGGGCCTGGGTGAGGCGCTGCACGGCCTTGTCCATGTCGCGCATAAGCAGCGGGTCGTGCAGGCCGCCCACCTCGGGGCGGAAGTAGGCGCGGGCCTCGTCGAAGGTGCACACCCCCCGCTGGCAGAGCAGGCTGATGATGGACTCGTTGACGCGCAGCGCGTCCGCCAGGGTGCGAACGTGCTGGGGGTCGGGGGCGGGCTTACGAATCCAGCGTTTGAGCATATAACGGTAGCGGAGAGCGGTATCTTCAAAAGTACAAAGAAAACGGCCTGGAACCCGCGGTCTGCGTATGTTTACCGGCTCATCCGTCCGCATTTTGGCCCGTATGCAACGCCTTCGCGACTTCTACCAGCGCTACAAGCAGTACATCCTCAGCGACGGGCTGATGTACCTGGTGTTCGTGCTGGTGCTGGTGCTCATGTTCGTGTTCTTCGGCTGAGCGACCGGCGGGGCTGGCCGGGGATTAGCACTATCCCACTCTGGGCCGCCGGGGCATGGCCTGGGGTAGGTCCGTATCTCCTCCATACTTCTCCCCGGCTGGCCAGGAAACCGGAATGATACGAAAGCAAGAAGGCAGACCCGACCGAGTCTGCCTCCCTCCTATTAGCTATCCGCTGTTCGGGGCTTACTGGGGCACGGCATCGCCGCGGAGTTGGCGCACGTGCTTGCGGGCGTCGGCCACGTAGATGCTGCCGGGGTAGCGCGTGAGCAGTTGGGTGTAAAGCTCCTGGGCGCGGGCGCGGTCCTGGCGGTTTTCCTCCTCGATCTGGGCCGTGAGGTAAAGCGCGTCGTCGGAGAGGATATCGTACTTGGGGTTCTCGGTGATGCGCTGCAGGGTGGCCACGGCGCCGGCGTAGTCGCCGGTGCGGCGCAGCAGCTGGGCCTTCAAGTACCAAGTTTCGTCGGTGAGGGCGTGGCCGGGGTACTTGGTGAGCAGGGCGTCGAGGGCTTTGAGGGCCTCGGGCAGCTTGTTCTGGAACACCAGCAGCTCGGCGGCGGCATAGTCGCGCAGGGCCACGCCGGCGGTGTCCATGGCCGTGTTGTCGCCGATGAGCAGGCTGAGCTGCATGGCGTCGTTGGCAATTTCACGGCTGGTGGCCAGCTTCAGAATGTCGAGGTGGCTCTGGGCCAGGCGGAAGTCGCCGGCGAAGTAGCTCAGGCGGGCGTTGCGCAGCTTGGCGTCGTAGCCCAGGGGCGAGTCCTTGCGCGAGCGTTCCACCTGCGAGTACAGCAGGGTGGCTTCCCAGGGCTCGGCGCGCAGCAGGTAAATGTCGCCCAAGGCCAGCTTGGCTTCATCCACCAGCGCGGCGTCGGCCCGGGGCAGGTCGATGACCTGCTGGAGCAGCTGCATGCCCTGCTGCTTGTCGTCGAGCTGAAAGGCGTAGAGCAAAGCCAGGTTGCGCAGGGTTTCGGCGGTCTGGGCGGTGCGGCCGTAGTCGGTGAGCAGCTGCTGGTACTCCCCTACCAGGGCCTGCAGCTGGGCTTTGTCGACGGGGAAGGTGTTGCGCACCTGCTCTTCGCGGGCCTGGATGAGGCGCTGCCGGGCCAGCTGCCCAAACTGGCCGCTGCGGTACTCGCGGGCCACGTACTGGTAGCCTTCGATGGCCGCTTCGTAGTCTTTGTTGCGCTGGGCAATGGCGGCCACGTCCATCACGCGGCTGCCCTCGGTGCGCTGGCGCCGGTCGAGGGCGCGGGCCTGCACCAGGGCCCCGGTAAAGTCGCGGCGCTGCTGGTAGAGCCAGAGCAGCAGCTCGGGGTAGGCGGCGCGCTCGGCCTGCTGCTGGGCGCGCGAGAGCAGCAGCTTTTCCAGAGTGTCGAAGTCCTGGTCGGTGCGCAGGCTATTCTGGAGCATGTTGCGCACGAAGGGCAGCTGCTGCTCGTCCTGGTCGACCAGGCGCAGGGTTTCGCTGAGCAGGCCGGCGGTGTTGCCGGTGCGGGTGTAGAGCTGCACCAGCTGGGGGCTGTACTCGGCGTCGTTCCGGGCCAGCTCACGGCCGCGCAGGTAGGTGCGCTGCACCCAGCGCGGCAGCTCGCGCTGCTGAAACTCGGTAGCTACCGGCACCACCTGCCCGGCAGTGAGGCGGCTCAATACCAGGCTGTACTGCTTGCTGGCGGCGGCGGTGTCGCCCTGGGCGGCGTACACGCTGCCCAGCGCCACGCCCAGGGTAGGTTCGGCGGGGCTTTTGCGCACGGCTTTTTTGGCCAGCTTTTCGGCCTCGCGAAACTTCTTCAGCTCGAAGAGCACCTTCAGGTAGTCGGGCAGCACGTTGGGAGCCAGCTGCACCTCGCCGGGCAGGTCGCTGAGCAGGGCCTCGGCCTTCAGCCACTCGCCCCGCCGGGCATACTCGCGGGCCAAACCCAGCGGCGTGCCGTCGGCCGGAACCGGGGGCGGGCCGGGCTGGGCCAGCAGCGGCGCGGCGGCCAGCAGACCCAGGGCCAGCAGGGCCGCCCGGCGGAAGTGGGGAGAAGCGAAAGGCAGGGACATAGTCGGAAGTCGGGTTGAGCGGCCGGGCTGGGCCGGGCGGCCGGGGCGCTAACGCGGGCGCGGCGGTTTTCATTCCGCCCGGCGGGCCCGCCAAAGAAGCAAAACCCGGCGCCACGGTTGCGCACGAAAAAGGGCCGTATCTGCGGTAAGATACGGCCCTTTGACGGATGCGGTCGGCGAGCGGCCTAGAAGAACTTCACGCGCTCGTCCTTCACGTCGGCTTTCTCACGCACGGCCTCGTAGACGGCGCCGTTGGCGCGGGCCGAGCGCATGCCCTGCAGCTGGGTGCGCACGGTTTTCAGGTCAGCGGCCGGGGCGGCGGGCGTGGTTGCAACCAGCTCAACTACCAGCACGCCCTGCTCGCCCTGAATGGGGGCCGAACGCTGACCGGGCTTCAGGCCGAAGGCGGTGCCCACGGCCACGGGCTCGGCGCCCAGGCCGGGAATCACGCCCTGACCCAGTACCACGTCGTTGGCCACGCGCACCTGCGCGGCCGAGCCGTAGGCGGCGGCCATCTGCTCGAGGGTGCTGCCTTTCAGCTTGGCCATGATCTGCTTGGCCTTCTCTTCGTTGCGTACGAAGGTCGACACCTCGGGCTTCACGCTGGCCACGTCGGCCGTGCCCTGCTCGCGGGTACCGGTCACCACGGCAATGACGTACTGATCGTTCACCGAGAACACGTCGGAGACGCTGCCCACTTCGGTTTTCTTCTCGTAGGCCCAGCGGATGATTTCGCGGGCGTTGGGAATGTTGCCCACTACCTGATCCGACTTGCCCAGGCCCTTGGCTTCGAGCTTCTGTAGGGATTTGTCGGCGGCCACGGCCTTGCGGAAGGCTTCGAGGTCGGTGGCTTTGCCCTTCAGCTCCTGGGCCCGCTGGTAGGCGGCGTCGTTGGTGGCGTCAGAGGGGGCAATGCTCTTGGTAACGGCGGCTACGCGGTAGGTCTGGCTGGTTTTGGGAGCCGTAACCTTGATGATGTGGTAGCCGAAGGAGGTTTTGGTGAGGGTGGGCAGCAGGCCAGCCGAACTGGTGCCGAACACGGCTTTCTCGAACTCGGGCACCATGCGGCCGGAGGTAAACCAGCCCAGGTCGCCCCCCTGCGGGGCGGTGCCGTCGGTGCCGTGCTGGCGGGCCATAGCGGCAAAGTCGGCGCCGGCCTTGATCTGGTTCAGGATGCCCTGGGCCTTGGCTTTGGCGGCGGCATCGGCCTCGGGCGTGGTGCCCTCGGGCTTGATGAGGATGTGGCTGGCGCGGGCGGCCGCGGTGGTACCGGCCTTGGCGGCGGTTACCTTGTAGAGCGAGAAGGTGCCGTTGTCGGCGAAGGGGCCGTACACCTGGCCCACCTGCAGGGGCAGCTGCTCGCGCAGCTTCTCGGGCAGGTCGGCCGGCGAGGCGTACTGGCCGTTGTAGGGCTGGTCGGAGTTCAGGCGCACAAACAGCGAGTCGTTGGGCGCGGTGCGGAACTGGGCAGCCAGCTGGTCAACGGTCTGGCGCACCTGGGTGCTATCCTCGGTCGAAGGCGTCACGGGAATTACCACGTACTCCAGGTCGCGGCCTTCCTGCACCTTGTAGCGGGCCTTGTTGCGGTTGATGTAGTCGCCCAGCTGGGCGTCCTGCACCTTCACGGCCGAGTCGGAGATGCTGAAGTAGGGCACGAACAGGTAGCGCAGGTTGGCCTTGGCGTTCTGGGCCTCGTTGTAGCGCTGGGCTTCGGCGGTGGTAACGTATTCCGTGTTCTTGAGCAGGGCAAAGTACTTGTTGCCGAGGCGGTCCTGGGGCAGGCCCTGCTCGAAGGTGTACCACGCCTGCTGCTGCTGGGGCGGCATCTTGTCGAGGTTGCGCAGGTACTCAATCACGCGGGCGCGGTCGAACTGGCCGGTCTGCGGATCGGTGAAGGCCTGCTTGATGGTGGGGTGAATGTTGCGCCCCTGTACCATGTCGGTCAGCTCTTCTTCGGTTACCTGCAAACCCAGCTTTTCAAACTCGGGCTGGAAGGCGCGGCGGAACACGATCTGGTTCCAGGCCTGGTCGCGCAGGCTCTGCATTTCCTGCTCGGTGGGCTGGCGGCCGTTCTGGCTCACGTAGGCCTCCTTCTGCTGCTCCAGCAGCACGTTGAATTCTTCTACGGATACGTCGTCGCCGCCCACGGAGCCTACCGAGTTATCCTGGCGGTTGAACAGGTTGCCGTTCCCGATCAGGTCGCCGCCCACGATGAACAGCAGCATCCCGATGGCGACGGCGCCCACGGCCCAGCCTGATTTTTCCCGGATGGTGTTGATTAAAGCCATTTAGTTGAGGGTAAGCAGCAAAGAAAAGGTCGAAAGAAGCGCAAAATAACCCGATTTCGGGCAATAGTCAAACTGGCCAAGCGGGGCTTAGCCTTTGCGGCGGGCTTTGCCGCCGGGTTTGGTCTTGGCAGGCCGGGTGTTGGCAGGCCCGGCCGGCGGCGGCGTGGTGGGCAGGGGCCCCAGCCGCCGGTACAGCAGCAGGCACACCACCGAAAGCATAAACAGCCAGTAGTTGCGGAGCAGGCTGTTCTCGAGCACCGTCTGGTGAAGGCCGATGATCATGAACACCACGGCCAGCGAAAACAGCACGGTGCGCAACAGGCCTCGGTCGGGAGTGGGAAGTTTCACGGCAGGCGGCAAAAAATTAAGGCTGCGCGGCGGCATCCGGATCGATGGTGAACACGCCCTCGGGCTTGGAGATGGTGTAGCGCGAGAAGTCCTCGTTGGCCTCCAGGCCCTTGCCGGTGAGCACCTCGGTGGGCGTCTGCACGCGCACGTTCATGTCGGGCTTGGTGTAGATGCGGGCCCGGGCGCGGTCGTAAAACAGCTCCTCGGTTTGCAGGCTCTGCTGCTTGATTTCGTTGCGCACCCGCACATCGCCGCGAATCACGTAGAGGTTGGAGGCCCGGGTGTAGCGCCCGTACTGGCCCTGCAGGGTGTTGACCACCGTCACGCCGTCGCGCTCGAAGAAAGTGGCCTTGACGCCCTTGGGGTACACCAGGTCGCCGTTTTCGAACTGCTGCTCGAGCGGGGCCTGCAGGCGCACCTGCAGCCGGGCCGAGTCGCTGAACAGCGTAATGGCCTGCACCGTTTCCAGAATGGGCCCGGTATACACCTGCTTGGCTACCGGCCCGGTGCTTTTGTCGCGGCAGGCCGGCAGCAGCAGCGCGGCGCTCAGCCACAGGGCGGCAGGTCCCGCAATGCCGGCTCCCAGCTTACTCATTACTCGATCTTGCGCTTCAGGAACCAGCGGTTGTTGAGCGAGAAGCCTAGCTGCACGCGCATGTAGTCTTCCTGAATGCTGCGGCCGGTGCTGCCGGTGAGCACGTCATCGGCACCACGGCGGCCGTAGGTGAAGCCCAGGTTCACGCTGGCCGCGTCGAGGGCGCTGGCCGAGGGAATGGGCAGCATGAAGCCCCAGCTCACGGCCCGGTCGTACTGGGTTTGCCCGCCGGGGCGGTAGGGCAGCTGCCCCATGCTCAGCCCGAAGCGGTACACCACGCGCTGGAAGTAGCTCTGCACCGAGCCGGGGTCGGGGGTGATTTCCGTGCCCACGGCGGCGCGCCAAGTGTCTTGGTAGATGGCGGCGGGGCGGCTGTCGCCCGCCACGCGGAAGGCCTCAAACTTCGACCACTGCTGCCGGGCCACGTCGGCGCCCACGCTCCAGTTTTTGCCGTTGTCGAGGCCAAAGCCCAGCTGCAGGTTCGACGGCACGATAGCCTCTCCGCGGGCGTCGGTATCGAGCATCATCAGCTCGATGGTGGCCCCGTTCAAACTCTGCCGTTCGGCCTGGCGCTGGCGCGAGCCGCCGAGCTTGGTTTGCAGGGTATACACCGCGCCTAGATTGGCGTTGAGCTTGCTGCTGAGCTCGTGGCGGTAGTGCAGCCCGGCCCGGCCCGTGAAGTCGGAATACTCCAACTGCTCGGTTACCACCGAGCGGCTGAGCGTCTGCGAATCGAGCACCTGGTCGGTGGCTACCAGCGCCGAGGACGACTGGTCGATGGCGCCGAATACGTAGGAAGTGCTCAGGCCCAGGGTCAGGCCCTTAGCCACGCGAACCCCGTGTGCGAGGTAGACCTCCGACAGGCCGCCGGTGCCGCGGTACTCCTGCAGCACCTGCGCGGTGGGGTCGCCCGCTACTTTGCCCACCACCGAGGAGGTGTAGTCGACGATGCTGTAGGGTTTGATGCCGGCGGCCAGGCCCCAGCGCCGCGACACGGGCACGGCAAAGGCCAGGTAGCTGAGCGTAGCACCGCCGTCGACCTGCGAGAGGGAGCCGCTGCGCAAGCGCTTGAGCTGGCCTACCGCCGCCATTTCGAAGGTGGTGCGGTTGGTGTAGTAGAGCAGGGCCGGGTTCAGCTCGTTGACCTGAGCCGTATTGGGCGCCCAAACGCCCACGCCGCCCATGCCCTGCTGCCGGACGCCGCCGGTGTTCATATTGACGTCGCCCAGGCCCAAGCGGGAATACGGAGAATTACCCAGTCCCTGCCCGCTCGCCGTAGAGGCGGCCGCCAGCAGGCCCAGCACGGCCAGCGCGTTCGTTTTATTAGCCAACATTATGCACCAGTATGCGGTGAAGTCCAAGCAAAACCAGCTCGGCAACTACAAAGATGCGGCCTTTGAGCCGCGATTCAAAAAACGCCGCGTCGCCCCCGGTCAGCACCACGGCTAGGTTGGGGAAGCGTTGGCGGTACTCCTGCAGCAGGCCATTAAGCTCGGCTACAGCCCCGTTGAGCGCTCCGCTGAGCATGGCCGAGCGCGTGTCGGTGCCGGTGAGCGGCAGCGCGGCCGCTTCGGCGACGGAAGGTACGGCCAGCTCGGGCAGCCGGCCGGTGAAGGCATGCATGGCCTGCAGGCGCAGGCGCAGGCCTGGGGCAATGCTGCCGCCGTGGTAGGTACCGTCGGCCGTTACCAGGTCACACTTCAGGCAGGTGCCCGCATCGACTACCAGCACGGGGCGGCCCGGCAGCAGGTGGGCCGCGCCCACGGCACCGGCCAGCCGGTCGGCCCCCAGGGTGTGGGGCGTAGCGTAGGCATTGGCCAGGGGAATCGACGTGTAGCCGGGTCGGAACACCAGCGCTTGGGCCGGAGGCAGGGCGGCAGCCCATTCCTCGGCTGGCGCAGCTACCGAAGCCAGCAGCACCCGCTCGCTCCCTAGGCGCTCGGCCACGGCCCGCAGCTCCGCAGCCGACGTTACCCAACCGGCTTCGGTCAGGTCGTGGTGGTGGAAGGCGCCGTATTTGGCGGCCGAGTTGCCTATGTCCAGTACGAGAGCGTTCATCAGCAAAAAGCGGAGCGGGCAACGGGTGCCCGCTCCGCTTGCGGGAAGAGCCGGGTTAAGCGCGCCGGGGTTGCGTGCCTACATGAAATATTTCAGGCGGATAACTTCCTTTTCGGTCAGGTAGCGCCAGTTGCCGCGGGCCAGGTCCTTCTTGGTGAGGCCGGCATACTGCACCCGGTCCAGGGTTTTCACGTCGTAGCCCAGGTGCTCGAAGATGCGGCGCACGATGCGGTTGCGACCAATGTGGATTTCGATGCCCACGAAGCGGGGGTTGCCCGCCACCACGGCCACGTCGTCCACTTCCGCCTTGCCGTCCTCCAGCTCGATGCCGGCGGCAATCTGGCTGAGGTGCTCCTCGGTGAGGGGCTTATCGAGCTCCACCTGGTAGATTTTCTTGTTGCGGTGCGAGGGGTGGCTCAGCTTCTGGGCCACTTCGCCGTCGTTGGTGAACAGGAGCAGGCCGGTGGTGTTGCGGTCGAGGCGGCCCACCGGGAAGATGCGCTCCTTCGAAGCCGTGCGCACCAGGTCCATCACCGTCTTGCGGCCCTCGGGGTCGTCGGTGGTGGTCAGGAAGTCCTTGGGCTTGTTGAGCAGCACGTACACCAGCTTCTCGCGCTTGAGGTTGGTCTTGCCGTAGTGCACGGTGTCGCTGGGCTGCACCTTGTAGCCCAACTCGGTTACTACCTCGCCGTTCACGCGAATCTCGCCCGATTCAATGAGTACGTCAGCCTCGCGGCGCGAGCAGATGCCGGCGTTGGCGATGTAGCGGTTCAGGCGCACCGAGCCGTCGGTTTCGGGCTCGTCGCGGCGGCGCTTGTTGCCGCGGGTTTTGTCTTCCTCGTAGTGCTTCAGGTTATGATACGAGGGAGCTTCCCCCATCGACTCGCTGCGGCCCGGGCGCTCGGCGCGGGCGCCGTAGGGCTTGGCCGGCCGCTCGGCCCGGTCCGGCCGCTCGCGCCGCTCAAACGTGGGGCGCTCGGGGCGGGCACTGCGGTCGGCGTTGCCAAAGCGGCTGGGTCGCTCCGAACGCTCGTCGCGGCCATAAGCCGGGCGCTCAGCGCGCTCGTCGCGGCGCGGGCGCTCATCCCGGTCGAAGCTGCGCGGGCGCTCATCGTAGCCTCCCGGGCTGCGGCCGAAGGCGCCACCAGGCGTGCGGCGGCCTTCCGGGTTGAAGCGGGCCGGGGCATCGCCCCGGTCAGAGCGCGCGTCGCGGCGGTCTTCGTAGCGGGCCGGGCGCACGGGGCGGTCGTCGCCCCCCTTCAGTTGCCGGGGGCGCTCGTCGAACTCGTTGTCGCGGGGTGCGTCGAACGAGCGGCGCTCATTCCCGAAACGGTTGTCCTTGCCGGCAAAGCCCCCCTTGGATGAGTTGTAGGGCCGCCGCTCGTCGCCGAAGCCCCGGCCGCCGTTATCGGGCCGGGCAGCAAAGCGGCGCGGCGCCTGGTCGTTGCCGGGCTCGGCCGCGGGACGCGGGGGCTTGTTGAAGCGGCCGCGCATGAAGTCGTCGGCGGCATCGGGCTCGGCCGGCTTGTTGAAGGACTTGAAGGGCCGCTGCGGGCGCTCGAAGCCGCGGTCGTTGCCGCCGTACGAGGGGCGGTTGCCGCCGCCGTACGGACGGTCGCCCGAGCCCTGGCCGAAGCGCCGCTCGTCGCCGCCGGGGCGGCTGCCGAAGCCGGGCTTGCCACCGGGCCGCCCGAAGGTCGGGCGCGACGGGAAGTCGGAGCCGGCGTCGCTACGCGGGGCCGGCCGACGGTCGTCGCCGCCGAAAGTCGAAAAGGGTTTGTCGCCGCGCTTGAAATCGGAGCCGGGACGGGGGGCGGGGCGGCGGCTGCCGGGACCCGAGGAATGCTGTTTCTTGCCCATGTGAGGGAGGATGCAGACGCACGGCATCGCTGCCGGGCAGGGTGAGATATTCAGGAGTCAGATGCTAACGCAGCCGACGGGTCAATTGGTGCAGTGGAGGCCCAGAAAGCAGCGCCCGGATTTGCCGGTCGGCCCCGCCCCGGGGAGCGAAGTACCGGCCGGCAAATCCGGGCGGCGGCAGGCCGGGGCGGCGGGTTTAGTCGCGGCGGGCCATTTTGGCTTCGATGGAGTGCTGGGTGTGCGGCACGGCGCGCAGGCGCTCCTTGGCAATGAGCTTGCCGGTGCCGATGCACACGCCGTAAGTCCCGTTCTTGATGCGGATCAGGGCGTTTTCCAGCTGCTGGATAAACTTCATCTGGCGCGAGGCCAGCTGGTTGAGGCTTTCCTTCTCGGCCGTATCGGCCCCGTCTTCCAGCATCTTCGACTGCGAGGCCGTGTTATCGGTCCCCGAATCGTTGCGGCGGCTCAGCGTTTCTTTGATGAAGGCTACTTCTTTCCGGGCAGCAGCTAGTTTTTCCTGGATGATGGCCTCAAACTCAGCCAGCTCTTCCCGGGAGTAGCGTAGGGTTTCTTCACTCATGGTGGGCAGGAAAATGTGTAAGTTATTCGCGTTAAACGATTTATCCAGCTGGCTAGCCCCGAAAAATCCTTTGATACCGCTTGAACAGCAGGCGGGCCAGGTTAGTGCCTTCGCCGAATGCGGGGCGGGTCCCCAGGGAATTCCGGCTTGGTGCAGCCCGGTTTTTCGGCCGCAAAGCTACGGCTTTGCCCGCACTTCAGCTACGAAGGGTCGGAGTAAGGCTCAGAAGCCCAGCATGTGTATGGCCGTCACGGCCGCTTCCACGCCTTTGTTGCCGTGCTGCCCGCCGGCCCGGTCCCAGGCCTGGGCCTCATTCTCGGTGGTGAGCACCCCGAAGATGACGGGCTTGTTGAACTTCAGGCCCACATTCATCAGCCCCTGCGCCACGGCGTGGCTGATGAACTCGTCGTGGCGGGTTTCGCCCTTGATGACGACGCCCAGGCAGATGACCGCGTCGATTTCCTCGTGCTGGGCCAGCAGCTGCGCCCCCAGGCCCAGCTCGAAGCTGCCGGGCACGGTATTACGGAAGATGTTGTCGGGTTGGGCGCCGTGCTTAAGCAGGGTTTCGTAGGCGCCCTGGCAGAGCGTGTCGGTGATGGCGCGGTTCCACTCGGCCACAACCAGCCCGAAGCGCTTTTCGCTGATGTCGGGGAAGTGGTCGGAGGTGTAGTCGCTGAGGTTCTTGAGGGCGGTGGCCATAGAGGAAAGCTAAGTTCGGCGGGCAAATATCCGATTATCCGGCGGTTTCGGCCGGCAGCCCCCGGGGACGCCATAAAACAACAGGCGCCGCTTCCTCTCCGGAAGCGGCGCCTGCGGTAGGCTGGTTGCCGGAGCTTACTTGCTCACCTGACCCTGGGCGCGGGCGCGCATGATCTTGGCGTCGTTGATTTCGGCGGCTGTCGGGTACTCGTTCACAATCTTGTCGTAGGCGGCTACGGCGCCGGCGAAGTCCTTGTTCAGCTCACGGGCGGTGGCCAGCTTCATCAGGTAGCCGGGCGTGAAGAAGTCGTTGGCGTTGTAGTCGGCTGCCTTCTGGTAGTAGTCGGCAGCTTCCTTAAACTTCTTCAGCTCCAGGTTGGCGTCGCCGATGAGGGCGTAGGCGCGGGCCTGAATCAGCAGGTCGTCGGAGCTGAAGTCTTCCAAGAAGTCGATGGCCTTGGTGAACTGGCCTTCCTTGAGGGCGGCGGCGCCGGCGTAGAAGTTGGCCAGGTTGGCGGCCTTGGTACCGCTGTACTCCGAGGCAATGGCTTCGAGGCCGTCGTACTGCCCGTCGCCCTTCAGCGCCTTCTTGGTGGAGTCGGCTTCCCAGTAGTTCACGGCCTGGAACATGGCCGTCTGGGCTTTCTCGTCCTGCGACTTGCGCCAGGTGTAGTAGCCGAAGCCAGCTACCACGGCCAGCACGATGGCGGCCAGCAGCCCGAACACGATGTTCTTGTTGCGGCGCACAAACTCCTCCGACTCACCCAGGCGGTTGGCCAGGGCATCGGGGTCTTCCAGCAAGGGGTGAGCGGCGGGTTGGCCTTCTTCCGGCGGAACGGCCCCGGGCTGTTGTTGCGCCTGGCCCTGCCGCGCCTGCGGCGACTGACCAGTGTAGGGAATCTTAGACATGGAGAAAGAAAAGCGCCAGCCGGGCGGGGCCGCGGCAAGTGGCGGGCGTGGTTACTACTCGCGGATGAAAGGATAGTCCTCCTGCACGTACACGTCGCGGTACAGCTCCTCGGCGGGCGGGTACGGCGAATTCTCGGCAAACTCCACCGACTCGGCCACTGCGGCCTTGATCTTCTCGTCGATGGCGCTCAGCTCGTCCTCGGTGGCCATGCCCTGCTCCAGAATGGTCTGGCGCACGTTCTCGATGGAGTCGCGCATGCGGTACTCCTCCACCTCTTCCTTGGTGCGGTACTTGGCTGGGTCCGACATGGAGTGGCCCTTGTAGCGGTAGGTTTTGAACTCGAGGAAGCTCGGGCCTTCGCCGGCGCGGGCCCGCTCGGCGGCGCGGGCTACGGCGTTGTGTACCTCTTCCACCTGCATGGCATCCACTGGCTCCGAGGGCATGTCGTAGCCTTCGCCGATGGTGTAGAGGTCGGTCACGTTGGAAGTGCGCTGCACCGAGGTGCCCATGGCGTAGCCGTTGTTCTCTACCACGAAGATGACCGGCAGCTTCCACAGCATGGCCATGTTGAAGGCCTCATGCAGGGCCCCCTGACGCACGGCACCGTCGCCCATGTAGCAGATGCACAGGTTGCCGGTCTTGTTGTACTTCTCGGCAAAGGCAATGCCGGCGCCCATGGGCACCTGCCCGCCCACAATGCCATGGCCGCCCATGAAGTTTACGCTCTTATCGAAGAGGTGCATGGAGCCCCCCTTGCCCTTCGAGCAGCCCGTCTGCTTGGCAAACAGCTCGGCCATGATGGCGTTGGGCGAGGTACCCAGGCCCAGCGGGTGGGCGTGGTCGCGGTAGGCGGTGATGTACTTGTCGCCGGGACGCAGGGCCGAGATGGCGCCGGCCACGCAGGCTTCCTGCCCAATGTAGAGGTGGCAGAAACCTTTAATCTTCTGCTGACCGTAGAGCTGACCGGCCTTCTCCTCGAAGCGGCGCATGAGCAGCATGCTCTCAAACCAGGTCATGTAGGTTTCCTTGGAGAAGGAACCCCGGGCGTCCGACACCTGGGTGTCTTTTTCGCGGCCACCGGCGGCCTGCTCGGCGTTGGCCTGCACGGCTTCTACGGGTTCGGGCTGCTGCTGCGAAGTGGGCGCCGGGCCCTTTCGGCTGGTTTTAGAAACCGGGCTTTTAGACGTGGCCTTCGCTTTGCCAGCCGAATTGGATGCCTTCGAGGCAGCCTTTACTTTCGTATCCGCCATTGGTAGCTGTTCTTGTTCGCGTTTTGGAATGCGAAAGTACGTAAAAGCATTGCAACTCCGAAACGCCCTTCCCGCATGATCCTGGACTCGCTCCACCTGCTTTTCTTTAAGAACTACGACGAGGCCAGCCTGCAGTTTTCGCCGCATATCAACTGCTTTGTGGGCGAGAACGGCAGCGGTAAAACCAACCTGCTCGACGCCATCCATTACTTGTCGCTCACCAAGAGTGCCTTCTCGGCCGCCGACGCGCAGTGCATCAAGCAGGATGCTGACTTCTTTCTGGTGAAGGGCAAGTTCTTAGGGCCCAATAACCAGGCGGAGCTTATCCAGTGCAGCCTGCGGCAGGGCCAGAAGAAGGTTCTCACCCACGATAAGCAGCCCTACGAGCGGCTGGCCGACCACATCGGGCGGTTCCCGGTGGTCTTGATTTCCCCCTACGATACCGATATAATCCGGCAGGGCAGCGAGGAGCGGCGCAAGTACTTCGACAGCCTTATCTCGCAGCTCGACCACGGCTACCTGGAGCTGCTCATCCAGTACAGCTTCCTGCTGCGGCAGCGCAATGCCCTGCTTAAGCAGTTTGCCGAGCGCCATAGCTTCGACCGTGACTACCTACAGGTGCTCGACGAGCAGCTCGTACCGGCCGGGCAACGACTGACGGAACTGCGGGAGCAGTTCCTAGTTAGCTTCATTCCCGTGTTTCAGCGGCACTACACCGAGCTGGCCGAAAGCCGGGAGCAGGTGTCGCTTGACTACAAGAGTCAGCTGCCCGGTGCCGATTTTGCGGCCCTGCTCCGCGCCAACGAGCGCAAGGACCTGGCCCTTCAACGCACTACTGTGGGGCCGCACAAGGATGATTACGTGTTCCTGATGGATGGGCTGTCGGTAAAGCACTACGCCTCGCAGGGGCAGCAGAAGTCGTTTGCCATTGCCCTCAAGCTGGCCCAGTTCGAGGTAATGGCCGAACGCAAACAACACAAGCCCCTGCTCCTGCTCGACGACATATTCGACCGGCTGGACGAGCGGCGCATTACCCGGCTGCTGCAGCTAGTTGCCAATCACACCTTCGGGCAGATTTTCCTGACCGATACCCACCTCGACCGGACCGATCGGGTACTGGCGGGGCTGTCAGATCAGATTGCGCGTTTTCGGGTAGAACAAGGCACCGTCGCAGCCGTTTAAGGCAGGTCAGGCCGTACCTTTGCCGGTGCTGCTCAGCGCTTCGCTCCGCGCATTATTGTACCACTTTGGCCTTTAACAACCGCACCAAATCTGAGAATTCCCGCCAGGCGGACATCGTTCCTCTGAAAGACGGAATTCAGGCTTTGCTCAAGGCCTACCGGCTGCAGGGCAAGCTCAACGAGGTGTACGTGGTATCGAGTTGGGAGCGAATCATGGGTCGGGCCGTGGCGCTCAAAACCCAGGAGGTGTACTTCCGCAACGGCAAGCTGTTCGTGCGCCTGACGTCCTCCCCGCTGAAGCACGAATTGTTCATGGCTAAGTCGAAAGTGGCGGAGGTCATCAACAAGGAAGTCGGCGAACAGCTCATTCAGGAAATCGTGTTCCTGTAGCGCCCAGCTACTCCGTTTTACGTCGAGCCTCGCCTTCCCCGGAGCGAGGCTTTTTTTTGCCCCTCCCCTACCCGGACCCGGCTCTTTCACCCGTCTCCGCGCTTGCCAGGATTTGTGCTCCCCCTCGCTGTCGCCCCGGGCCGAACTGGGTCTGACTACGGTTTTGAACCCGGGGCTCGGCATCATACTACACCGGACATGCGAGGCCGTGGCGCAGCCACACTCTTTCGCTTACACCGAGGGCTGGCTACTCCTCCAGGCGCTTTCCACAACCTACTGTCACCTTACTGTCGCTACTACGACTAAGTTTTAAGGCTGAGGCGGCTCACTCTTTTCTAACCCATTTGAGCCATTGCCTACCGGCGTTTTATATGGGCCAACGTCTTACCACCCGGCTGCAGTAAGAGGCTTAAATGGATACTGTCCTGGGGTTGAAATACGACCAATCAGGAACCTTATTGATCAGCTAGCAGAGGCTCATATTTTACACGTGGAGCCTTGAATGTTCCACGTGAAACATAGGCCGGTCACTTAGGGGCGTACAGTTTTAACAGTAGCTCATTGTAGGCTTCCAACAGGGCAATGTACTTGGCTTGGAGTGCCATCAGGGCTTTCGTACAGTCCTGATCAGCAGGCTGTAACACTATATTGCGAACAGATGCGGGCTGTGTAACAGCGGGCAGTGTAAATGGAAGCTGAGACTGAACAGGTGTATCAAAATCATTTGTAAAGTCATGCTGTATCACCTCACCTACTCTCTTAACAAAATTGTAATCAAGGGTTGTCTCCTTGAATTTACGGTAAATGGTAGGACGTGTAATACCGAGCTCCTGCACCAGCCGGCTAATGGAAATACCGCTGTTTTTGATGGCTTCTTGCAGGATTTCGCCTTGGTGTGTCATTTACAGGTGTATTACGAAGCAGGGTGTAAAGATGACAGAAATGTCCGAAGATACAAAACACCAAACTGTATCATTTACACCAATCCGAACAACTGTTACAACAATACACCGTTACACATCAAGCGTTACAGTTACAGATGTATCGGTACAACCCTGTTCGCTTTACAGTTTCCAACTACATCTTCTCACCCAACAGAAGGCAGGAATGGGCGCGGAGTAGCCTCCAACAACGGGTTTGATTGATCGGCTGTAAAATCTGGCCCCGTATTGAGCAGAGAAAAGTCTTAAAGATTCTTGCCCGGTTCCTTATAAGGAGGCAGGGTGCGTAAGACCACCGAGAGCGGATTTTACAGACCGAGTACAGCCGTGACCAGGTCGGGGTAGTCGGTGGTCAGGGCCTGTACGCCCAGCGCGGTGAGCCGTTGTACCTCGGTGGCGGTGTTCACGGTCCAGGCCGTGACGGGCAGCTGGTGCTGCTGGCAAAAGCGCATCAGCGGAGCATCAATCAGCGGGTGGTGGATGCCCAGGGAATCGGGCTGAAAGCCGAGCTGCGCGAGGTGCTCAGCGACGGGTTGATGGTCTTCGATGAGCAGGCACAGCGGCCACGCCGGGGCCTGCCGGCGCAGGGCCTGCAGCACCCGATGATCGAAGGAAAGCAAGGTGATGGGCGAGGCGGGCCGCAGCTCGGTGAGGCAGGCCAGCACGGCGGCAGCGAAGGGCTCCGGGGCAGGATGAAACACTCCGTCGCCGACGGGTGTGCTCTTGATTTCGATGCAGAATTCGGGGGGCGGCAGGGTCCGTTGCCGGGCGTGCGCCTCGACGGCCGCCAGTACTTCGCGCAGCAGCGGCTTGGGGGCCGACAGGGTTTGCTGCCGGGGAAAACGCGGGTGGCGCAACTGGCCGCAGTCGCAGCGCCGGATGCGCGAGTAGGGTTGCTGGTAGAGGTTGAAGGCCCGGCCCTCGGCTTCGCTGAGCAACTCACCCTGGGGGCCCCGGCAGATAAGGTGATTGAGCCAGGGCTCGTGCGAAACCACCACCTGCCCATCGGCCGACAGTACTACATCGAGCTCCAAGCCGGAAATGGGCCACTGCAGGGCGTGCAGAAACGCGGGCAGGGTGTTTTCGGGCAGCAGGCCCCGGCAGCCGCGGTGGCCATAGACGCGGGGCACGAGGCGCGGGGTGAAAGCGGGGGAAACGGGGGCCATACTGCGTGTACGCCGAAAGCAGACAGGTTGGTGCAACCAGGGGGTTGCGGCCCTTGCCTCGATCCTACACGTAAATCGGCTTCGGAGTGGGCACTTCAGGCGTTGGCCGGCGGCTGCGAAGCCCGGAAAGTCAGGCCCGGTTGCCGCGCCGGCGCGGGTGCCGAACGGAAAGAATGCACCGGTGAGTGACGACGGGAAGCCGAGGGTGGGGCACAAACGGATACTTTTGAAACCGGAATCCTAACCCCTTCAACCCATGAAAAAGCTTTTGATCGGCTTACTGCTGCTGGCGGTGGTGGCCGGTGGCTATTGGTATTACCACAGCATCACTACGGGGCCCAAGTATGCCCTGGGGCAGGCCGTGAAGGCTGTGCACGACCACGACGTAGCCGCGTTTGAAAAATACGTGAACGTGGAAAGCGTAACCGGCAGCCTGGTAGACCAGGTGACGGCGCAGAGCAGCGTGCTGGGTATGCTGAACCCGGCGGGCTTCCTGGCCAAGGGCGCGCTGGGTTTGGCCAAGCCGCAACTGGCTAAGGCGGCCCGCAAGGAGATGCAGCGCTTCGTGGAAACGGGCTCGTTGGAGGGCGCCGCCGAAAGCTCGCCCAAGCGCTTGGTGAAGGTGTCGCTGGCGGGGCTGGCCAGCAAGGTGGTGAGCCCTGAGAGCAGCTTCAAGGGCGTGAAGTACGTGAACGAGCAGGGCGAAGTAGCGCTGGTGGGGCTGGAGTTTACCCAACCCAAGTTCGACACGACGATGGTACTGGAAGTGAAGATGCGCGACCGGGGCGACTACTGGCAGGTGACGGAAGTAACCAACATGGGCGAGATGCTCAAGCACGTGGCCCGGCTGGAAAAGAACAAGCTACTGGGCGGCAGCAGACCCAACTAGCAAGCCCAACTGAGTTGCCCGGACGGGCACGAAAAGCAAACGGCCCGGTGTGCGAAACACCGGGCCGTTTTGCGTTGAACATCAAGTCGGAGTTTAGGACTTGCCGCGCCCAAAGAGGTAGTAAAGAATTAAACCGAGGACGGGCAGGAAGAAAATGACGGCAATCCAGATAAGCTTCTTGCCGAGTGACCAGGGCTGACGCAGCACGTCAATCACGGCCAGCACGTCGAGGATGAAGACGATGCCGCCCCACAGCGTCATGCTGCCGCCACTGGTGCGGCGGGAGCAGCTGCTCAGGGCCAGGGCAAACATGGGAGCCAGCAGCAGGAGCGGGCGGAAAGTGTTGGAGAGCGAAGCGCGGTTCATGGTGAATGGTTGCGTTTAGAAGGTGTGGGGGAAGGAATTTGCCACTCTTTACGCAAGCATTCGGCAATGGATATAATTGCTGCGGAGCTTATGCGTTAACTCACTGAAAATTATGCTGTTACTGCAAAAATTGCAGGATTTGCTGGAGGAAAAGCAGGCCGGTTTGAGGTAAAGCAATGAGGGTGAGGACAATGCCGTAGAGGGCGCCGTAGAGGTGGGCGTCGTGGTTGATGCCGTCGGCGGCAATGCGGCGGGACTGGTAGTAGGTATAGCCCAGGTACAGGACGCCCCAGATGAAGGCGGGAATCTGGATGGGAATGGGAAACACCATGAGCTTGGCCGTGGGCTCGAACAGGATGCTGGCGAAGATGACCGACGAGACGCCGCCCGAGGCGCCGAGGCTGCGGTAGTCGGGGTCGTCGCGGTGCTTGAAGTAGGTGGGCACATCGGAGATGACGATGCCGCCGAGATAGAGCAGTAGGAACAACAGCAGGCCGCCGGTGGGGCCGAAGGCGTCGGCGAAGTAGTAGCGGGCGGGCTGGCTCAGCGAGTAAAACGCGAGCATGTTGAAGGCCAGGTGGGCAATGTCGGCGTGGAGGAAACCGGAGGTGATGAAGCGGTACCACTCGCCGCGCTTGCGCACGAGGTAGGGCGACATGATCCAGCTTTCCGTGAGGCCGGGGTTGGACCAGGCGTACATGGAGGCGGCGCAGGTTACGCCAATCAGGATAAGGACGGCATCGAGGTGCATGAGCGGGAGGAAGGGCCGGGCAGAAGCTCAGCGGTGAGGGAACGAGGCGCGGGTGGAAAGCGGCGCCCCGGGTATTCGGTGGGGTTAGCGGCTATAAAGCGTTGGGAGAGCTGGGCCAGAAGTTAGGCGGAGGGTCGGGCTTTATCCGAGGTCCGTCGGACGAAGGGTCGGTGTAGCCAAGCACCTCTATGGAACAGAGAAGCGGTAGAGATTCTTCGACTTCGCTCAGCATGACGGCCAGTTTAATGGGCTGTGCCCACACTCTAGCTGAACCTGCGGGGTTAGTTTTCGCGCTCCATGAGCTGCAGGGCCAGGGCACGCAGGGGGGCTTTGCGGGCGGCGGGGGCCTGCACGGCGTCGAGGTGGGCGAGGGCGTCCTGGAAATAGTCGTTGATGAGGGCCTCGGTACGGGGGCGCACCTGGAGCTGGTCGTAAACGGCCGTTACGGCGCGCACCTTGGCCTCGGCGGTTTCGGGTGAGTTCAGACCCATCCACTGGCTGAGCGTGGCTTTCTGGGTCTCGTTTGCGGCTTCCAGGGCGGTGAGCAGCAGGTAGGTCTTCTTGTCGCTGACGATGTCGCCGCCGACGCGCTTGCCGAAGGTGGCCGCGTCGCCATAGACGTCGAGCAGATCGTCGCGCAGCTGGAAGGCCAGGCCGATGTCGGTACCGAAGCGGCGCAGGTGGTCGGCATCCTGCGGAGAGGCGCCGCCGAGGCGGGCGCCCAGCTCAAGGGCAAAGCCTAGGAGCACGGCGGTTTTGAGGCGGATCATGTCGAGGTACTGCGCGATGCTGACCCGGGCCTCGGTTTCAAAGTTCATGTCGAGCTGCTGGCCTTCGCAGACTTCGGCGGCGGTTTGGCTGAAGCGGCGCAGCAGCTCGGGCAAGAGGGCGGGCTCGATGTCGAAGAGCAGCTCGTAGGCGCGCACCAGCATCACGTCGCCGGAAAGGATGGCCGTGTTGGGGTTCCACTTGACGTGCACGGTGGGCTGGCCGCGGCGCAACGGGGCCTGGTCCATGATGTCGTCGTGGAGCAGGGTGAAGTTGTGGAAGACCTCGACGGCCAGAGCGGGCTTGAGGGCCACGGTCTGCCAGCGGTCGGTGAAGAGCTGGGCGCCGAGCAGGGTGAGCAGGGGGCGAATGCGCTTGCCACCCATGCTCATGCTGTAGCGGATGGGCTCGTAGAGCTCCTGGGGGGATTGGCCGTATTGGAGGTCGGCCAGGGCGGCGGTGAGGGCGCCGGAGAAAACGGAAAGGTCCACGGAATGGGGCAACGGTAGGAAGACGTGCAAGGTACGGACGCGGGGGCGCCGGGCTGCAAGCAACAAGGGGCGGGCGGTTTTGTGTTGGTGCGCGGGCTCACGCCGGCCCCGTCCCCAAAGGCAGAAGAGAGACCCTGGCAACGCGGCGGCATTGTATCGGGACACGGAATGCGGGCGGATGGCGTTAGGAGAAAACAAGGGGGCACCTCGCTCCTATCTTTGGCTTATGCGGATGCTACTACATGTGCTGAGTGTGGGGGCCGTGGGCCTGCTGGGTCTGCTGCTGCCGGGGCGGGTGCTGGCGCAACGCTCGTACAACAACTGGGTGCCCACCACGAGCGGTACCAGTGCCCCGGCAGCTAAGCCGCAGGAGCAGCTCCAACCGGCCCAGGAGCCGGCGCCTACTCCAGCCGTTGACCCGACGGCCGCGGCGCGGGCGGGCTATAGCGTGGAGGTGATGCCGGAGTACCCGGGCGGCATGGAGGCGCTGAACCAGTACCTGCGCAAGCAGCTGCGGCGGCCGAAGGGTCCGCGGCAGTCGGGCACGGTGCGGGTAACGTTTACGGTGCTGGCCTCGGGGGCCGTGACGGGGGCGCACGTGCGGCCAGGCAACGGGCTGACGCCCGACTACGACGCGGCGGCCACGGCGCTGATTGGCGGGCTGCGGGGGTTTACGGGCGGCAAGCGCAACGGCCAGCCGGCGGACATCGAGGTGACGCTGCCGGTGGAATTCCGGTAGGCGAAGCCGCTAACCGGACCCGGAACGACTGCGTCCGTAGCCGGAACGACCGCGGCGGGGGCCGGAACGACTGAAACCAGTGCCGGAAGCAGCGGGGCCGGGGCCGGAAGGATTGCGACCAATGCCGGAACGATTGCGTCTGGTACCGGAACGACTGTGACCGGTGCCGGAATGATTGAATCCAGTGCCGGAACGACTGTGACCGGTGCCGGGACTTTTCGCGAAAAACGGCGCAAGTGCGCCGGGCTAAAACCCAAACGACCCTGCCGGCGCGGAGCTGGCAGGGTAGCCGGGCGGGCGTCAGCAACGGCGGTCGACCACCCCGGCTGCGGCTCTTGGGGCGCGGACTGTTCAGACCTGCATCCTTGAACCAAGGCTTACTCACGCAGAGCCGATTATAATTGGTAATACTTCTGGAACGGCGGCAACGTTGGCATTTCTACGTAGCCAACTTATTCGCCCTTCCATTCAACCTAACGCTCCGCTATCTGCTCATGCCTTTTCAATTTAAACCGTTGTTTACCGCACTATTGGTGCTTTCGCTGCCCACGGTAGCAGCGGCGCAACGCTCGCACAACAACTGGGTGCCGCGCACGAGTGGTCCCGTGGCACCCGCCACGCCAAAGTCGAAGACGCCTGCACCAACGACTACCCCAAAGGCCGACGTTGCTGCATTGGTTAAGCCGATGAAGGGAGATTCAGCCAGTACCGAAGGAGTCAAGCCAGCGTTCATTTATGTGGATCTAATGCCCACGTATCCTGGGGGCACAGAAGCCATGCGGCAATTTATTCGCAAGAACCTCAAAAGGCCCAAAGGGCCACGACTACGCGGCAAGGTTTATGTGACGTTCGTTGTGCTTACAACAGGCCAGGTTGCTAACGCACATGTGGCTCCTGGAAGAGGGCTGGATCCTCGTTACGATGAAGCCGCCATTGAGCTGATTAATCAGTTAAATGGGTTTTCCCCCGGCAAAAAGGGAGGTAAGTCAGTTGATTGTTCTATGACCATACCTATAGCATTTGAGTGACTGAAGAACCCTCACACTTACGCAACTCGATAACCAAACGCCCCATCAGGAAACTGACGGGGCGTTTTTTTGCTGTCTGAAGTCACACGCTTAGCGGTGGAAGCCGCTGCGGCCTTTCTTGCCGCCGCCGCTGCCGCCGGATTTGCTGCCGCCCGACTTGCCGCCGGGGCGGCCGCCGCCGCGGGGACGGTCGTCGCCCTGGCGGTTGCGGCCGGCGTAGCCGTCGGACTTGCTGCGGCCCTCGCGGCGCTGGTTGGTGCCGCCGGCGGGGGTCACCAGCTCCAGGTCGATGGTGCGGTCGAGCAGGTTGGCGGCCTTCACGATGACCTCGACCTTGTCGCCGAACTTGATAATGCGGCCGGTGCGCTGGCCGATGATGCGCATGTTCTCCTTGTCGAACTCGAAGTAGTCCTCCGGAATGTCGGCCAGACGGGCCATGCCTTCGCTCTTGGTTTCGCCCATCTCCACGTACATGCCCCATTCGGTGAGGCCCGACACGACGCCGGTGAAGGTTTCGCCCACGTGCTCGGCCATGAACTCGACCTGCTTGTACTTGATGCTGGCGCGCTCGGCCTGGGCGGCCCGCTTCTCGCGCTCCGAGGAGTGCTTGCAGTCGGCCTCCAGCTCGGTGGCGTCGGCGCTTTTGCCGCCGTGCAGGTAGTGCTCGAGCAGGCGGTGGGCCATCATGTCGGGGTAGCGACGGATGGGCGAGGTGAAGTGCGAGTAGTGGTCGAAGGCCAGGCCGAAGTGGCCCAGCGGCTCGGTGGTGTAGATGGCCTTGGACATGGCGCGCACGGCCAGGGCCTGAATCACCGACTGCTCGGGCTTGCCCTCCACCTCGGCCGTGAGC
Source organism: Hymenobacter sp. B81 (assembly GCF_044628455.1). Taxonomy (NCBI): domain Bacteria; kingdom Pseudomonadati; phylum Bacteroidota; class Cytophagia; order Cytophagales; family Hymenobacteraceae; genus Hymenobacter; species Hymenobacter sp. B81. The sequence goes on from NZ_JBIYZW010000002.1 coordinate 549,925, forward strand.
TTGTTGAGCTCCTTGCTGACGTTGGTGTTTTCGTCGAAGTGCAGCGCGTGGCCGAACTGGCGGGCAAACTGGGCGAAGCTTTCGAGGCGGTCGGGGTCGGGCGCGTCGTGGGTGCGGTACACCATCGTCAGGCGCGGCTTGCGGGGCTTGAGGCGGAACACGAAGTCGGCCACTTTGCGGTTGGCCAGCAGCATGAACTCCTCGATGAGCTTGTGGGCGTCCTTGCGCTCCTTGATGAACACGCCCACCGGCTTGCCTTCCTCGTCGAGCTTGAACTTGACCTCGGGAGCTTCGAAGCTGATGGCGCCCTTGCGGAAGCGTTCGGCCTGGAGCTTTTTGGCAATGCGGTTGAGCAGGTTCACCTCGTCGGCGTAGTCGCCCTCGCCGCTTTCGATGCGCTCCTGAGCCTCCTCGTAGGTGAAGCGGCGGTCGGAGTGAATGACGGTGCGGCCAAACCAGGCGTCGTAGAGTTTGCCGTTCTCGTCGAGCTCAAACACGGCCGAGAACGTGAGCTTGTCCTCGTGGGGGCGCAGCGAGCAGAGCCCGTTGGAAAGGCGCTCGGGCAGCATCGGGATGGTGCGGTCGACCAGGTACACCGAAGTGGCGCGGTGCTTGGCTTCCTTCTCGAGGCGGGTGCCGGGACGCACGTAGTGGCTCACGTCGGCAATGTGCACGCCGATTTCGTAGTGGCCGTTTTCGAGCGTGCGCAGCGAGAGGGCGTCGTCAAAGTCCTTGGCATCGACGGGGTCAATGGTGAAGGTGGTGATGGCGCGGAAGTCGCGGCGACGGCCGATTTCCTCTCGGCTGATGTCGGAGGGAATGGCGTTGGCCTCGGCTTCTACTTCCTCGGGAAACTCGAAGGGCAGGCCGTACTCGGCCATGATGGCGTTGATTTCGGCCTCGTGGCCCCCGGCGGGCCCGAAGGTGCGCACCACCTCGCCCACGGGCTGGCGGCCGGCTTCGGTAGGCCATTCGGTGATCTTGACCAGCACCTTGTCGCCGTTCTGGGCCTCCCCCAGCGCGTGGGGCGGCACAAACACGTCGAAGTACAGCTTCTTGTAGTCGGGCTGCACGAAGCCGAAGCCGGCCTGCATCTGAATGCGGCCCACTACTTCCTCTTTCACGCGCTCGATGACCTCTACCACGTCGCCGGTGGGGCGGCCGTCCCGGTTCTGGCCCAGGCGCACGCGCACGGTGTCGCCGTCCATGGCAAAGGCCAGGCGGTCGGTAAACACGCGCATGTCTTCGGCCAGCTCGTCGCTCACGATAAAGGCGAACTTGGTGTTGGCCAGATCCACGGTGCCCGTGATGGTGGGACCTTCGGGCAGGCGTTGCCCGCGCAGGCTGCCGGGGCGGCGGCTGCGGTCGGTGGTGCCGGGCAGGTCGAAGCCAGCCGAGCGGCGGCGGTGCACGATGGGGCCTTCCGACAGCTCATCGGCCGGGCTTTCGACGGGGCGTTGGCGGCGGGGCTGGTAGCCGCCGGCGCCTTCGCCTCCCTCCTGCGGCTGGCGGCCCCGGGGCTCACGGCCACCGGCCGGGGCCGGACCGCGACCGGACAGCTCTACCAGGCGGTAGTCGTCGTTTTGCAGCAGGGCGATGTGCCCGCTTTTCTTGAGGCCCTTGAGCACCTCGAATACTTCGTCGCGCTGTTCCTTGGTGGTGACGCCGAGGCGGCGGGCCAGCTGGCGGTAGTTGAACACTTTGCCCGGGTTGTCGGCGAAGACGCGAAACACCAGGGTCTTGTTGATGGCGGCCGGGGCGGCCTGCTCTCGGCGGCGGGCCGGGTCGCGCTGCGGGCGCGGGGCGTCCGAATCGTGGTTTCTCTTCATGTTGAAAAGGGTCGCCGCCGGGCTGCTTTGAGTATTTCTGACGGGCGGCGAGTTAGCTGAAAATTGCAGACCGATGCGCACCGCGTTTCGGGCGGGCCTGCGGGATGAATATGGAGGCCGGCAGAATTTTGTTGCGGCCCGGGGAGTAAAAGTGGTCTAGTGTTCGAAACCCGACCCACTTAAGTTGTGCGAAAGATCAGAACTTCTGAATACTTCCTGGTATTCGGCAGCCGGCCGGGCCTGATGCGCGGGAGCTGCCGGAGGATAAAGCGCGTTTTCAGGCGCTATACGCTACGCCGAAGCTAGGGGGCGAAGCGGAAGGTGGCTAGTAGATGGTGAAGGGCTTAAACGGGCGGAAATGCGCGAGCAACAAGTAGAGAAATTGAATAGAAGACCGTCCTAATGAGCACCGACCAAACGGCCCAGCCGCTGAGCCGGATAGGAAACCCGGCAGCAGCCCGCGAGCGGCCTCGATTCCCCGCTTGATGCCCGGCATGAGGTCCCGGCTATTGCCTCCCTCCTACACCAGCTCCCGCCGGGCCACGGCGGCGCGAATGTCCGCGGGCGTATCGCGGGGAATGGCCGACAGCAGGCGCTGGGTGTACTCGTGCCGGGGGTTGGTGTAGAGCTCGGCCGCTGGGCCCTGCTCCACGATTTTGCCCGCGTGCATCACCAGCAGCCGGTCGCTCATAAACCGCGCTACCGACAGGTCGTGGGTAATGAACAGGTAGGTGATGCCGAAGTCGCGCTTGAGGTCGTTGAGCAGATTGAGCACCTGAGCCTGCACCGAGACATCCAGCGCCGAGACGGATTCGTCGCAGATGATGCACTTGGGCTGCAGAGCCAGGGCCCGGGCAATGCAGATGCGCTGGCGCTGGCCCCCGCTGAACTCGTGCGGGTAGCGCAGGTAATGCTCCTCGCGCAAGCCCACCGTGCGCAGCAGCTCCAGCACGCGGTCTTTCTGCTGCTGGCCGGTACCGCCCACGCCGTGTACGCGCATCGGCTCCAGAATGGCCTCGCCCACGGTCATCATCGGGTTCAGGGCCGCGTACGGATCCTGAAACACCATTTGAAAGTCGCGACGACGACGGCGCAGCTCCCCGGTTGGCAGCCTGGCCCAGTCAGCCCCATCGAACAGAATGCGGCCCGAAGTTGGTTCCACCAGCCGCAGCAGCGTGCGGCCCAGGGTGGTTTTGCCGCAGCCCGACTCCCCCACCAGGCCCACGGTTTCGCCGCGGTTGATGTCGAAGCTCACCCCGTCGACGGCGCGCACCACTTCGGTAGCGCGGCCGAAGAAGCCCCGGCGGATGGGAAAATGCACGTGCAGGTCTTGCACGCTCAGCAGCAGCTCGCTGGTAGAGGTATGGTACGAAGCGGTTGGCACTCCTCCCATTTGCACATCGGCCGCCGCAGCTTCGTTTGGCCCGGCCGCTACCGGCGCCGTAGCGGCATCGGGTACGGGCTGACCCGTTTCCAGCAGCGGCGCCGTTTCAAACCCTATCAGAGCGCCGTCGGCGCGTGGAACATCGGCATGTTCCACGGGAAACATTTTGGCGGTTTCAACTTCGTTTTTAGGAGAGGCGCCAGCCAGGGCAGCACTTTCAGCAGCAGGGCTTTGTAGCGAGGTCGTGCCGGTGCTGAAAAAGTCGCCGGCGGCATCTTCCCGCATGAAATCGGCTACGGTGGGCAATCTTTTTTGGCCCAGCGACAATTTTGGCCGGCAGGCCAGCAGGCCCTTGGTGTAGGGATGCTGCGGGTTGGTGAAGATGTCGAGTACCCGGCCCTGCTCCACCACTTTGCCGCGGTACATCACCAGGATGCGGTCGGCAATTTCAGCTACCACCCCCAGGTCGTGGGTGATGAAGAGCACGGCGGTGTTGCGCTGCCGGCGCAAATCGTCGATGAGCTGCAGGATGCGGGCCTGCACCGTTACGTCGAGGGCGGTGGTGGGCTCGTCGGCAATGAGGATGGCGGGCTGGCAGGCCATGGCCATGGCAATCATCACGCGCTGCTTCTGCCCGCCGCTGATTTCGTGCGGGTAAGCCTTGAAGATTTTTTCGGGCCGCGGCAGCTGCGCCTCGGTAAACAGCTCGATGGTGCGGGCCGCGGCTTCTTGCTTGCTCAGCGCGGTGTGCAGCCGCAGGGCCTCCACCACTTGCGCCCCGCAGGTATGCACGGGGTTGAGCGAGGTCATCGGCTCCTGAAAAATCATCGAAATTTCGTTGCCGCGCACCTTTTGTAGCTCCGTTTCCGACAGCCGCAGCAAATCGACCTCGCCGCCCAGGGCCGCCGACTGAAACCGCGCCTCTCCCCCACTCAGCTGGCCGGGCGGCATGGGAATCAGCCCCAGCAGGGCCAGCGAGGTCACCGACTTGCCCGAGCCCGACTCGCCCACGATGGCCACCGTTTCGCCCGCGCTGAGCTGAAACGACACGTTCTCGACCGCGCGGGTATTGCCGCGGTGCGAAGCGAAGTCGATGGTCAGGTTGCGGACGTCTAAAAGAGCCACGGATTCAGCGGATTTGACGGATTGCACGTATTTCGTGGATGGTTGTAGGGGCGCGTTGCACGCGCCCACAGAAGAATTTTCTTGAAAAACTACGTCTAAACGAAGGTTTCGAGACGTAGTAACTGCTCTTGCAGGTATACAAAAGTTCGTGGAGCCCGCGTGCCTAATTCTGCTAAACCAGTACCTAAGCCATCTTCGGGCACCACAACGTCGCCACCAGTGCTGAGATGGGCATGAACTCGCGCTAAATCTTCGTCAATCATGCGGCAATTCTGTTCGAAAGACTCATCATTCCAAAAATCATCCGGTGACTGACGAGCTGGTTTTCGTTTCACCCTCACTCCTACCGCATTCGGCTCACCGCGCATTTCGGCTGCCTGTCCGCCGTAGCCGCGTCGGCGTTCATTGTCACCGAAAATGTAGAGCGTTTCCGGGTTAGCTTTTAGGTCTTCGCGACGGATAAATTTCTGCTTGAGAAGCATACGAATGAGCAATTTAACGTGGTACAAGAACGGCAACGTTTTGCTTAAAAATTCAACAGCCTGCGGTTTCGGCCGCAGGCTGTCTTAGGAATCAGGCTTGTAAAGGCAAAGATTTAAGCCACCTCAGCTGCCTCTGCATCAGGCCGGTGCTGGTTCGGTTCCGGCTGATGCGCGTGCTTCTGCTCTTCGTGGTGCTGGAAAAACTTGCCCTGGTTGAACAGGATGAACATCACGCCCAAGAAGATAGCAGCGTCGGCGATGTTGAAAATGGGCCAGAGCGAGAGGTGCATATTGCCCACCAGCGGCCAGGAAGCCGGCAGAAAGCCCTCGTACAGATCGAGGTAAAGCATGTCGATAACCTGGCCGTGAAACCAGGGCGTGGGGGCCGTAAACGGGGCGTTATCGTAGATTTTGCCGTAGAAAATCGAGTCGATCAGGTTGCCGATGGCCCCGCCCAGAATGGCGGCCACGCACCAGACCAGGCCCTGGGGCGCGTGGGTTTTCCACAGGCGGTAGATGTAATAGGCAATTCCCGTCACGGCTACCAGGCGAAACGAGGTCAGCAGCACCTTGCCGTAGGGCGGCGGCAGCTCCACGCCGAAGGCCATGCCGGGGTTCAGGGTGTAGTGCAGCTTAAACCAGTCGCCAATCAGCGGGATTTCGCCCGGCATGCCCGGCTGCATGTAGGTGTGCACGGCCCACTTCGAGAGTTGGTCGACGGCAATTACCAGCAGGGCCAGCAGGTAGTACTTCCAGTATTTCATGAATTCGCTGATTTGGCGGCGTGAAGAGAATTGCACTGCGCGTAGCACACCGCTGCTCCCCTATCTTATGCCAACCGGGCACAAAACTCCGCGAAGATTTATGCTGATGGAACCCGCCTGGGCGGGCCGGGAATGAGGATTTTGAACTGTTTCAGACCAAACCGGCCAGGTTTTGTGCGCCGGTATGCCGGGCGACGAAGTTACGCCGCTGCCCGGCATCTGTGCCTCAGCTTTTTACAACTTCCAGCTGCGCCGGCACCTTGTACTCGTCGAATTCGAGCACCGCGCCATCGGCGAAACCACTCACCAGATCCAGCGAAACGGCCTGCACTTCGGTGCGGATATAGTCGCCGAAACTCGCCACGGCCTGTACCAGCTCGGGCTGGTCGGCGCCCAGAGTGACGCGGATTTTGTCTTGTACCTCCAGGCCCGAATCCTTGCGCAGGTTCTGCAGACGGTTCACCAGCTCGCGGGCCACGCCCTCGTGGCGCAGCTCGTCGGTCAGGGTCACGTCGAGGGCCACGGTGAGCGGGCCGTCGGTGGCCACCAGCCAGCCGGGCAAATCCTCGGTGCGGATTTCCACGTCGTCGGGCGCCAGGGTTACCGCTTGACCCTCAACCTCAACCGCGAGCTGACCGTCTTTTTCGAGCTGGCTGATTTCTTCCGCGGTCATCTGCTGGATGCGGGCGGCCACGGCCTTTAGGCGCGGGCCGAACTGCTGGCCCAGGCGCTTGAAGTTGGGCTTCACCGACTTCACCAGCACGCCGCTGGTGTCGTCCAGGAACTCCACGTGCTTCACGTTTACTTCGGCGCAGATCAAATCTTCCACCTTGCCGACCTGCTCACGGGTCGTTTCCGTCAGCACCGGCACGAGGATGCGCTGCAGGGGCTGGCGCACCTTCAGCACCGACTTCTTGCGCAGGGAGTGCGTCAGGGAGCTGATGCGCTGGGCCAGCTCCATGCGCTCCTCCAGGGCCCGGTCGATGAGGGTTGAGTCGGCCTGTACCAGCTCCGTGAGGTGCACGGATTCGTAGCGCAGGGGCGTGGATTTCTCCGTGGCCTCGGCGCGCATGCCGTCGGTCATGTTCTTGTACAGCCACTCGCCGAAGAAGGGCGCAATGGGCGACATCAGCTGGGCCACCACCACCAAACACTGCTGCAGGGTTTCGAAGGCGGCTTTCTTGTCGGCCGTCAGCTCGCCCTTGCGGAAACGGCCGCGCGAGAGGCGCACGTACCAGTTAGAGAGCTGGTCGGTGACGAAATCCTGGATGGCGCGGGCAGCTTTCGTGGGGTCGTAGTTGTCGAAATGGCCGCGCACTTCGAGGATGAGCGACTGGAGTTTCGCCAGGATCCAGCGGTCCAATTCGGTCAGCTCGCCCGTGGGCACGCGGTCGAATTCGCGGGCCTGGAATTCGTCGAGGTTGGCGTAGAGGGCGTAGAACGAGTAGGTGTTGAACAGCGTGCCGAAGAAGCGGCGCTGCACCTCCGTGATGCCCGCGAGGTCAAACTTGAGGTTGTCCCAGGGCTGGGCGTTGGCAATCATGTACCAGCGCGTGGCGTCGGGGCCGTACTGGTCGATGGTTTTGAACGGGTCGATGGCGTTGCCGAGGCGCTTCGACATCTTGTTGCCGTTCTTATCCAGCACCAGGCCGTTGGCAATGACGTTTTTGAACGCCACCGAATCCTCCAGCATCACGCCCAGCGCGTGCAGGGTGAAAAACCAGCCGCGCGTCTGGTCGACGCCCTCGGCAATGAAATCCGCCGGGAAATTGCGCTGGAATTTCTCGTGGTTTTCGAAGGGGTAGTGCCACTGCGCGTAGGGCATGGCGCCGCTGTCGAACCACACGTCGATGAGGTCCGGCTCGCGGTACATGGGCTGACCAGAGGGCGAAACGAGGAAAATATCGTCCACGTAGGGCCGGTGCAGATCGATTCGGTTGCCAGTTGCCGGTTGCGAGTTGCCAGTGTCGTTCTGATTGCCTTCACTGGCAACTGACAACTGGGAACTGGCAACTGAAAACGGGTTATGCGTCATCACCTCGGCGGCCACGGCCTTGTCGATTTCGGCGCTCAGCTCGGCGATGGAGCCAATGCACAGCTCCTCCGAGCCGTCTTGGGTGCGCCAAATGGGCAACGGGGTGCCCCAGTAGCGCGAACGGCTCAGGTTCCAGTCGACCAGGTTTTCCAGCCAGTTGCCGAAGCGGCCGGTGCCGGTGCTGTCGGGCTTCCAGTTGATGGTTTTGTTCAGCTCGATGAGGCGGTCCTTCACGGCCGTGGTCTTGATAAACCACGAGTCGAGCGGGTAGTAGAGCACGGGCTTGTCGGTGCGCCAGCAGTGCGGGTAGGTGTGCTCGTACTTCTCGACCTTGAAGGCCCGGCCGCGCTCCTTGAGGCGCACGCTGATATCCACGTCGAGGGTGCGGTAGTCGGCGGCCGATTCGTCGTGGCCGTCGTAGTTTTTCACCCAGCGCCCGCCAAATTCGCCCATCTGCGCCACGTAGCGCCCGGTGCGGTCCACGATGGGGCCGAGCTTGCCCTGGTCGTCGGCCACCAGCAGGGCCGGCACGTCGTTTTGCTGGGCTACCCGGAAGTCGTCCGCGCCGAAGGTCGGCGAGATGTGCACGATACCGGTACCGTCCTCGGTGGTCACGAAGTCGCCCACGATGACGCGGAAGGCCCGCTCCTCCCCTTCGAAGGCCGGGAAACCGGCCTCAGTCCCGAAGAGACGTTCGTAGCGGATGCCAGCTAGCTCGGCGCCGCTGAACTCGCCCAGCTGCCGCCAGGGCAGCACTTTGTCGCCGGCTTGGTAGGCTTCCAGCTCCGCCTGCGCGCCCTTCTCGGTGAAGTAGCGGCTCACGAGGTCCTTAGCCAGCACCACCACCTGCGGCTCGTAGGTGTAGGGGTTGAAGGTGCGCACCACAGCGTATCGGATGTTCTTGCCCACGGCCAGGCCGGTGTTAGCCGGCAGGGTCCAGGGCGTGGTCGTCCAGGCCATGATGAACACGGGTAGGCCGTCGGCCAAGCCGAACAGCTTTTCCGACTGCTCATCGCGCTTAACCTCGAACTCGGCCACGATGGTCGTGTCCTTCACGTCCTTATAGGTGCCGGGCTGGTTCAGCTCGTGCGACGACAAGCCAGTGCCGGCGGCCGGGGAGTACGGCTGGATGGTGTAGCCCTTGTAGAGCAGGCCCTTGTCGTAGAGCTTCTTGAGCAGGGCCCAGCAGCTTTCCACGTACTCCGGCTCGAAGGTGATGTACGGGTCGCTCAAATCGACCCAGTAGCCCATCTTCTCGGTCAGCTCGTCCCACTGGTGCTTGAAGCGCATCACCGTTTCGCGGCAGCGCTGGTTGTACTCCTCGACGCTGATTTTCTTGCCGATGTCCTCCTTGGTGATGCCCAGCTCCTTTTCCACCTGCAGCTCAATGGGCAGGCCGTGGGTGTCCCAGCCGCCTTTGCGGTGCACCTGCTTGCCGTTGAGCGTCTGGTAGCGGCAGAAGATGTCCTTTACCGTCCGGGCCATCACGTGGTGAATGCCGGGGGCGCCGTTGGCCGAGGGCGGGCCTTCGTAGAACACGAAGGTTTCCTTACCCTCGCGGGTGCTCACGCTTTTCTCGAAAATGCCGTTCTGCTGCCACCAGGCGAGGATGTCGGCGCCGACTTTGGCATAGTCGAAGGGCTGCTTGTATTCGGGGTATTTCATCGGAGAAGGCCAGGCAAATAAGGTAGTCGTGCGGGCCCCAGGGCGGGGCAGAACGTGCGGTTTCGGGAGGTTAAAGGCAGAAGGCTCAAGGGGCTAACACCTCAGGACGACAAACGGTTGACGTCAGCATCGGGGGCGTTGACGGTGCGCGGCTGCACCTGCATGCGGTTCAGGTTCAGCTCCAGGTCGTCGTCTTCTTCGTGGTACTGGTCGTCGTAGTGCTGAATCAGCGACTTGTCGATGGTTTCGTCCTTGCCGTGCTCAAAGGTTACCAGCAGGGCAGGCAGCAGAATCAGGTTCGAGAAGTTGGTAATCAGCAGCGAGGCCGACATGAGCAGGCCCAGGGCCTTGGTGCCGCCAAACTCCGAGAAGGCGAAGATGCTGAAGCCCACCAGCAGCACAATGCTGGTGTAAATCATGCTGGTTCCCGCCTCGCTCAAGGTGGTGCTGATGGCGGCCCGCACCCGGCGGCCGTTGATGGCCATTTCCTGCCGAAACTTGGCCAGCAGGTGAATGGAGTTGTCGCCGTCGATGCCCAGGGCAATGCAGAAGATGAGCGCCGTGGCGGGCTTCAGGGCAATGCCAAAGAAGCCCATCAGCCCGGCCGTCATCAGTAGGGTCACAAAGTTGGGTATCAGAGTGAAAACCACGGCCCGGATGGAGCGGAACAGCAGCAGCACGATCAGGCCCACCAGCGCGAAGGCGTGAATCAGGCTGTTGCGCAGCGTGCCGATGATGTACTCGTTGCCCTTGGTGAAGAGGATGGTGGTGCCGGTCATCTTCACGTCCATGCCCGTGCCCTTGAAGATTTCGTCGATCTGCGGCTGAATCTTGTTGATGAGCAGGGTATCGAGGTTGCGCGAGCCGATGTCGGCAATCTTGAGGCTGATGCGGGCGCGCTGCCCGGTGGAGTCGGTGAAGGAGCGCAGCAGCTTGCTGTCCATGCCCGAGCCCTGCCCCTGCGAGCGGGCCAGGTAGCTCAGAATGAAGTTGCGCTCGGAGTTATCGGGCAGGCGGTAGTACTGTGGGTCGCCGTTGTAGAAGGTCTGGGTGGCCGCTTTCAGGAAGGTCACGATGCTCACCGGCGAAGTCAGCACGGGCTGGGTGCGCAGGTAGTTCTCCAGCCGGTCCATGCGCTCCAGGTTCTTGAGCTTGAGAATGCCGCGCTTCTTGCCGGTGTCCACCACGATTTCCAGCGGCATCACCCCGTTGAAGTGCTGCTCAAAGAACTTCAAATCGGCATTTACCGAGGAGTTTTTGGGCAGATCGTCCACCATGTAGGCCACCGACTGCAGCCGGGAAGTGCCCAGCGCACCCAGGGCGCAGAACAAGGCGGCGGCAATGTAGACCGTACCGCGGCGCTCCAGCACCAGGTAGTCGAAGAACTCCAGCAGCTTGGTCAGCGGCTTGGCGTCGAGGTGCTCGAGCTGCTTGGGCGTGGGCGGCGGCAGGTAGGTGAAGACAATGGGAATCAGAATGATCGAGATGAAGAACGCCGCGAAAATGCTGATGGTGGCCACCCAGCCAAACTGGTAGAGAATGGCAATGTTGGTGAAGCAGAACACGAAGAAGCCGGTGGCCGTGGCCGTGTTGTTCATCAACGTCACCAGCCCGATTTTGCGCAGCACCCGCACCATGGCCAGCACCTGGTTGCCCGACACGCGGTAGTCGTAGTGGTACCTCGACAGCAGGTAGGTGCAGTTGGGAATGCCGATGACGATCAGAATACTGGGAATCAGGCCAATGAGCAGGGTTATCTTGTAGCCCAGCAGCACAATAGTACCCACGCACCAGATAACGGCTACGCCCACGATGAGCATGGGAAACACCACCGCCGACCAGGTGCGGAAGAAGGCCAGCAGCGTGGCGCTGGTCACCAGGGCGGCTAGGATGAGGAAGAACTTCATTTCCCCGGCCACCTTCGAGGTCATGGTGGAGCGCACGTAGGGCAGGCCGGCGTAGTGCAGGCGGATGCCCGTTTTCTGGGTGAACCGCTCGGCGTGGGCCAGGATGTTGCCCATCACCTCCTGCCGCCGCGACGAGTTCAGGTACTTGGGGTCCATGGTGAGGGCCAGCAGCGTAGCGCCCGTGGTGGGCGAAATCAGCTGCCCCTTGTAGAACTCCTGCCGGTTCACGATGCGCATGAGCGAGTCCAGCTCGGCCTGCGTCTGCGGCTTGTTGCGGAAGATGGGGGCCGTGGCGAAGCGCTGGTTGGCGGTGTCCTTGGTGAGCTGGATGAGCTTGGTCACCGACAGCACCCCGTTCACGCCCTCCTCCTTGGCCAGCGTGTCGGTGAGGATGCGCAGCTCGTTGAAGTTGCCCAGCCGGTACACCGAGCTGTCCTGCATGCCCAGCACCAGCACGTTACCGTCTTCGCCGAAGGTTTTCTTGAACTGCTGGAAGTACACCATGTCGGGGTCGTCGGGACTCACAACCTGGGCAAAGTCGTAGGTCATTTCCACGTCCTTGGCCTTCCAGGCCATAAAGGCCGTCATCACGGCCAGCAGCCCCACGAGCAGGCGGCGGTTCTTGATAATCAGCAGGGCAAGCTTACTCCACATCGGCTACGGCAGAAAAATTGGGGCAAAGGTACGCAATGCCCGCGGGGCCGCCGATTGGGGTATTGGAGCCGGACCCGGACCGCGCCAGCCACCAGATTAAGTATCTGCAAATCATTTGTTTGCCCCCTGCCGTATAGCCAGAAAGTTTTCGCCGCCAGCCCGTGCAACCACCGTTAGGCCCGGGCTGCTCTTCTACCTGGCATGACCTTATTCTACACCCCGCAGGCATCGTTGAGCTACAACTCGGCCGCCGACACGCTGCACCTGAGTTTCAACGCTACCCGCCTCGACCTGGCCTTCGACCAGGCCTATCAGTTGGCCCTGGAAGAAATGCTGCGCCAGAACGTGGGCAAGCTGCTGCTGGATTTGAAGCGCAACGCCCCACCCCTCGACGACCAGGAGTGGCTGCTGCTCGAGCCGCTGGGCCGCTGCCTGACGCCCCCGCTGGCGCGGCCGGTGTTTATTGCGGCGGTGCTCACCGAGGGCCAGTACCAGTACCAGATCAGCAACTGCCCGGCCAGCGGCACCACCCTGGCCCCGGGTCAGGTTGAGTTCAACTACTTCACCTCGCGGCGCGAGGCGGCGGCCTGGCTCAACGGCCAATAGCCCAAGCCCGACGGCCGCTCCTGCCTTCCCGAAGAACACAAAAAAAGGCCCCGCAGCAAGCGGGGCCTTTTTGTTGGCTGGCAAGGGCCGGTTTAGCGCGACACTTCCACCCAGCCTTTCCAGGTTTCCCCGGAGGCGTCGGTCAGGGTGTAGTAGTAGGTGCCGGGCGGCGTGGAGCTGTCGCCCCAGCCGTCGGTGTAGCTGCTCTTCTCGTACACTTTCTTGCCCCAGCGGTTGAAGATCTTGATTTCGACCGGCTGGAAGCTCACGAAGGGCTTGAACGTGTCGTTTTTGCCGTCGCCGTTGGGGGTGATGATGTTGGGCAGGTCGAAGCGGCGCACTTCGATCAGCAGCTCCTGGGTTTCGGAGCAGCCGTTGCCGTAGAAGGCCGTGAGCATTACGCGGTAGCTACCGGGCCGCTCAAAGGTGTGCGTCGGGGCCGTTTCGGTGCTGGTCTGGCCGTCGGCGAAGTCCCAGCTGAAGCGGGTAGCACCCTGGGTCGTGTTGGTGAACACCACCGGCTTCTGGATAAAGGCGTTGGTGGTGTTGGCACCTACCGTTATCTGGGGCTTCACGCCCACTTTCACCACCACCGTGTCGGTCGACTCACACACCGTGTTGGAGGCGCGCACGATGTAGGTAGTCGTGACGGCGGGGTTGGCTAGCACCGATACGCCGCTGGTAACATTCAGGCCCGTGGCGGGCGTCCAGGTGTAGGTTGTGCCGGGCACGGCCAGGCCGGCGGGCGTAGCCGAGATGATGGCGGTGTCGCCGGGGCAGATGTCGCGGTCGGCGCCCAGGTTTACCTGCGGAGCAGCCAGCACGACCACCGTATCTACCCGCGACACGCTCTGCAGGCAGCTGTTGGTGTCGAATACGGTCAGCTTCACGGGGTAGCGGCCGGGCTGGTTGTACACCGTCGAAACCGTGCCCGACACCGACGAGGTCTGGCCGTTGCCGAAGTCCCACTGCACGCCGGTACCGCTTACCATGGGGCGGCGGAAGTACACTCGGAAGGGGGCGCAGCCGCTGGCCGCCCGCGGACCCGCCGGGCTGTTCGAGGGAATAAACTCGGGGCTGAGCTGCAGCACGTCCATCTTAAAGGCGGCGTTATTGTAGCTGGCCGACCCGCCGGTTGAATAGGCGTTGGGCGTGGTGGTAATGCGCGTGCCGCCGGTGCCGTTGCACATCGACTGGTAGATGATGCCCTTCTTGTCGAAGCGCGAGGTACCGCCGTCGACGTGCGAGCTGCCGTTGCCGAAGTAGGTGCCGTACACCAGGCGCGAGGCGTTTACGCCCAGCTGCATGATGTAGAAGTAGTCACCGCTGGAAGTAGCGTTGATGGGCAGCGCATCGGGCGTGCGCGGCATGCCCGTGATAGAGCCCGAGCCCAGCGAACCGCCGCCCCAGCCCGAAAGCAGAATCTGGCCGCAGTTATCCACCAGGAAGGCCGTGGGCGAAACCAGGCCCTGCACGTTGCCATTGCCCACGGTGGTCGACATCAGCGAAGACGTGAGCGTGGCGTTCAGCTTGTGAATAAACAGGCGGCTGTTGAAGTTGGCGTAGGCGCCGTTGCTGACCGGGTAGCTGCCCGAGGTCTGGCCGAACAGGTACACGTTGCCGGCACGGTCGAGCTGCACGAAGTGGGCCTGGTCGTAGCTGCCGGTGCCCAGGTAGGTAGCCCGTACCAGGGAGCTGCCGGCGGCGTTGATGCGCGCCACGAAGCCGTCGGCCGAACCGCCGCGGTAGCCCGACTGGTAGCTGCCGAAGGTGCCGGGGAAGTTGCGGCTGATGGTGCCGCCGCTCACAAACACGTTGCTGACGCTGTCGACCTGCACCGAGTAGGCCACGTCGCTGTCGGAACCGCCCAGGAACGAGCTCCACACGAGGTTGGTCAGGTTCGGGTTCAGCTTCACTACTACGCCGTCTTTATCGCCGCCGCCGTAATTCTGGAAGCCGCCTACCCGCGGGAAGTTGCTGGACATCGTCACCGAGGCGATGTACACGTTGTTCTGCTTGTCCACGGTCACGTCGCCGCGGTACGAGTCGCCGTAGTTCTCGTTCAGCGCATCACCCGATTCGTTCTGGCCATCGGTGTCGTTGCCGCCCAGGAAGGTCGAGGCTACCAGGCTGTTGCCGCCCGGGCTGAGCTTGGTTACCACGATGTCGGAGTTGCCACCGTTGTAGCTGCGGTCGTAGGCCGTGGCCGTGGTGGGGTAGTTTGAAGTTCCGCTAGGTTCTTCGGTGGTACCCATAATCACGAGGTTGCCGGCGTGGTCGACCACCATGCTATGCGGGTGGTCGTCCTCGTCGCTGCCCACGTAGGTCACGTACACCCGCGAAGCCGCGCCGGTGGTGGCCTTGGGGTCGAATTTCATGATGCCCATATCCCAGCCCCCGTTGTGGGTGGCATCGTAGGCGCCCAGGGTCACGGGGTAGCCGCTCGCACTCACTATCCCGCCGGCGTAGAGGTTGCCCAGCGAGTCGTAGGTGGCGGTGTAGCCCCAGTTGCCGGCGCTCGAGCCCGAGTAGGTCGAGTACACCAGCACCGGGTCGATAACCAGCGGCTGGCGCTTGTTGTAGCCTTGGGGCAGCACAAACGATACGGTGTTGCCGCTCAGGCGGAATTCACAGGCCACCTGCTGCTTCTGGCCCTTCACTACCTGGTAGGCGTAGGGCTTCTGCTCCACTACGTTGCCCACGGTGGTGGCAATGCGCAGGGCCCCGTCGGCATTCAGGCTCAGGTTGTCGGCTCCATCGTAGCGCAGCTGAATGCGCTTGGGGTCGGCGCCCACGGCCAGCTCGAAGTCATACTCCAGCGCATCGGGGCGGCCGTACACCAGCAGGTCGGTGCCGGGGTAGAGGTTTTTGTAGCGCACGTCGGCGAAGGCCGGCACGCTGGTGGCCCACTTCTTGGGGTCGTTGCCCAGGAAAAAGTTGTACTGCGTGAACGACTTGTTGCCGGCCAGCACTTGGGGCTCGGCGTTGGCACCTACGAAATTCACCGCGTAGGCGTGGCCGTTGATGCGGTGCTTTTTTTCGGGGTGATGGTGCTTTTGCTCGAGGGCCTGCACGTCGAGCAGGGAGTGGGTCAGGCGGTTCTTCTCCAGAAACAGCCGGCCCATGGGCACGTCGACGGCGAAGAGTACCTGCGCGGGCCACTGGTTGCGGTTTTGCACGAACTGCCAGGGCTGGTTGGCCGTGGGTTCGGCTACCTGGCCGGTCAACTGGGCCGGCTTGGCTTTGCTGCTTGCTTTCTGAGCCGAGGCCGGAGCCACGGGCATCAGCCACGCACAAGCTGCCACCAGTACGGGAAACGCCGCGGCACGACGTTTAAGCAGGGTAGAAATGAGCATGAGAAACGGTAAGGTGGGTGGAAATCAGGTGGGCGGTCGAATGGCCACAACCATTCAGTTTACAATGAAACTAAAAATCTTCCTTCCCACCGGCCTGTTGGCGCGGCGAGAAGGAAGATTTCCGGAAATAACTTCTTTAAGCCCAGGAAAAGACTGGTTTCCTACAATTGCTCGAAGATTCGGCGGAAGCTTACGGCCTCGCCGATGTACTGGCGCAACTCGCTGATAGGCATGCGGATTTGTTCGCGGGAGTCGCGGTGGCGCACCGTCACGGTGTCGTCTTCCAGCGTCTGATGGTCGACGGCAATGCAGAAGGGCGTCCCAATCAGGTCCTGGCGGGTGTAGCGGGTGCCGATGGAGTCCTTTTCCTCCACCACCAGGCGGAAATCGTGGCGCAGGGCGTGGTAGATTTCGTTGGCTTTGTCGGGCAGCCCGTCCTTTTTCACCAGCGGGAAAATGGCGGCCTTGATGGGGGCCACGGCCGGGTGCAGCTTCAGAAACTTGCGGGTCTTGGTTTGCTGCTTGTCGCCCTCGCCCTCCACAATGGTTTCTTCTTGGAATGCCTGGCAGAGCGTGGCCAGAAACAGGCGGTCGGCGCCCACCGAGGTTTCCACCACGTAGGGCACGTAGTTGCCGTAGGGCTTGCCGGTTTCGGGGTTCACGTCGTTGTCGAAGTACTGCTGCTTTTTGCGGCTGTACTGCTGGTGCTGGGTCAGGTCGAAGTCGGAGCGGGAGTGAATGCCCTCGATTTCCTTGAAGCCGAAGGGAAACTCAAACTCGATGTCGACGGCGGCCTTGGCGTAGTGGGCCAGCTTGTCGTGGTCGTGGAAGCGCAGCTTGTCGGTGGGCAGACCCATGACCTCGTGCCAGCGGCGGCGGGCGGCCTTCCAGTGCTCATACCACTCCTGCTCGGTGCCGGGGCGCACGAAGAACTGCATTTCCATCTGCTCGAACTCCCGCATGCGGAAGATGAACTGCCGGGCCACAATCTCGTTGCGGAAGGCCTTGCCGATCTGGGCAATGCCGAAGGGCACCTTCTGGCGGGCCGACTTCTGCACGTTCAGGAAGTTGACGAAGATGCCCTGGGCGGTTTCGGGGCGCAGGTAAATTTCGCTGGAGCCCTCGGCCACGGCGCCCATCTGCGTCGAGAACATCAGGTTGAACTGGCGCACGTCGGTCCAGTTGCCGGTTTTGCTGAGGGGGCAAACGATTTTCTCGTCGATGATGAGCTGCTTCACGGCGGCCAGGTCGCCCTCGGTGAGCAGGCGGCCCATCTCAGCCAGCAGGGCGGCGGCGCGGTCCTTATCCCCGGCGTTTTCGTACTCGGCGGCCTTGTCTTCCAGCAGCACGTCGGCGCGGTAGCGCTTCTTGCTGTCGAGGTTATCAATCATGGGGTCCGAAAAGCCGTCGACGTGGCCGGAGGCTTTCCAGGTGGTGGGGTGCATGAAGATGGCAGCGTCGATGCCCACTACGTTCTGGTTGAGCTGCGTCATGGCCAGCCACCAGAGCTGCTTGAGGTTGTTTTTCAGCTCCACGCCGTTGGGGCCGTAGTCGTACACGGCGGCCAGGCCGTCGTAGATTTCGGAGGAAGGGAACACGAAGCCGTATTCCTTGGCGTGCGACACGATGTCGGCCAGCGTATTTTCGGCCGTAGCGGCGGGTTTCTGCGTCTCGTTGCTCATGGTAGGGCAAAAGTAGGGTGAAGTAGCCGAAGCCGAAGCCGGCCGGGGCGCCCAAAGCCCCCGGCGCCGTCGGCCCGGCCAGCTGCGGGCAGGGCGCCGCCGGGGCTAAACTTTTTGTGGAAGCAATGGTACAAGGCCTGTACGGCGGAGCCCTTGGCGCCAAGTCGGGTAACAATTTGATAATCTTGCGCCCCTTTGGCCCGGCAGTACTTTTGGCCGGCCAAACTTTTGCTCACCTAATTCCCCCCCTATGCTTGGCTTAGAGCCCCAAGTGCTCCTGCTACTGCTGATCTGTCTGGTGGCCGCCTGCGCGTTTGAATTCGTCAACGGTTTCCACGACACGGCCAACGCCGTAGCCACTGTCATTTACACCAATACACTGCGCCCCTGGGTAGCGGTGGTCTGGTCCGCATTCTGGAACTTCATCGGCGTGTTCGGCGGCGGCATCACCGTGGCCATGGGCATCGTGTACCTGCTGCCGGTCGAAAGCCTGGTCGACCAGAACATCTACCACGGCATTGCCATGGTGGGCGCGCTCATTCTGGCCGCCATCATCTGGAACGTGGGTACCTGGTACTACGGCATTCCCGCGTCCTCGTCGCACGCGCTCATCGGCTCGATCCTGGGCGTGGGCATTGCCTTTTCGCTGCTGCCCGAGGCGGCGGGCGCGGCCGTAAACTGGAGCAAGGCCACCGAAACCGGCATTGCCCTGCTGGTGGGGCCGCTGGCGGGCTTCACGCTCACCATCATCCTGATGTTCGTGCTCAAGCGCTTCGTGCGCAACAAGGCCATCTTCAAGGAACCCCACAAGCGCAAGCCCCCACCCCTGTGGATTCGCCTGATCTTGATTGCTACCTGCACCATGGTGAGCTTTTTCCACGGCTCCAACGACGGGCAGAAGGGCGTGGGCCTGATCATGCTCATCCTCATTGGCATCGTGCCCTTCAAGTTTGCCCTCGACGAGAGCAAGAATCCGCTGGACATGCGCGGCTCGCTGGGGCAGGTGGAGATGGTAATGCGTAAGGTGAACCCGGCCGACCTGGCGCCCGACGAGCAGCAGGCCCTCACCGAAATCAACCAGCAAACGGCCAACCTCGACCGCATTTTTGCCGGCAAAACCGACGTGAAGCAGCTGCCGGAAGCCGACCGGTTCCAGATCCGCAAAGCCATTCTGCTGACGTACACCCGCGCCAAGAAGCTCATGGACAGCGAGCGGGTGAGCTTGAGCCCGGCCGACCGCAAAGCCTACGAGGGGGCCATCAAGAACATGCGCACCTTCACCGACTACGCACCCAAGTGGGTTATCCTCATCGTGTCGCTTTCGCTGGGCATCGGCACCATGATCGGCTGGAAGCGCATCGTGGTGACCATTGGCGAGCGAATCGGTAAGGAGCACCTTACCTACGCCCAGGGTGCCTCCTCCGAGCTGGTGGCCGCGGGCATGATCGGCGTCAGCACCCAGTTTGGCTTGCCGGCCTCCACCACGCACGTACTGTCGTCGGCCATTGCCGGCTCCATGGTGGCCAACCGCGGCGTCCGCAACCTGAACCCCGGCATGGTGCGCAATATTGCCCTGGCCTGGGTGCTGACCCTGCCCGTGACCATGGCGTTGTCGGGCTGCCTGTTCCTGCTGTTCCGCGCCCTGCTGTAATGGGGTGATGAGATGACAGGTAACCCGTAACGGGTTGAGCGTTCTGACTTGTCACCTCATGACCTGTTACTTGGCAACGCCCTGCTAAAACACAAAAAAGCCGCCCCGGAAGGAGCGGCTTTTTTCATGGTTCAGTTTTGGCGGACGGTTTTGCCCATACACAAAATGGGCTTATTCTACGGGCAATTGCACCTGTCACGCTTTGCTTTCAGCAACTTATCCACTTATCCACAGCGAAAAACCGGGTTTTTGTGGAAAACCAGTGGCTTAAGCGGGCCACTGCACTTCCAGATCATCGTTTATGAACACTCCGAAGTTGACGAACTGCAGCTCGTCCTCGTCAAAGTAAAGGTCAATCATCTCCTTCTCGTAGGACAGCCGTACTTCGCCCGTATCTACCTTCTCGATTTCGGGATTCTGGTAGCCGTGGCGGCTCATCAGCTCCTGCACCTGCGCCAGCGACTTACCCTGAATCGGCTCGCCAAACAGGCTCATGCCGGGGTGGTCAGTTTCGATGCAGGAGAGACGGTAGTCGTCTTCGCGGTCAAAGTACAGGGAGTAGCCTTCTTCGAGGTAGTTCCAGGCCTGGTGCTCAAACTCGTCGTCGTCCTCCGACTCTTCGATTTCCTCCGGCTCACCCATCAGGGCGCGCACTTCGTCCATCTTGGCGCCGAACCGTAGCGGGCCCATGCCAATGCCCAAAACGATTTCGTTTTCCTCGGTGCTGCGGGGTTGGGGCGTATTCATGTTGGGGTGGGGTTGAGAAAGGTTCGTAGGAAAAGCTAGGGAAGTAAAGGTAGCGGAGCGCCGCGCTATTTGCCGTACTGCTCCTGAAAGCGGACTTTCTGGGCCAGGTAGTCGGGGTGGGCGGCGGCCTCGTCCCAGCGGGCCTTGAAAATGGCGGCCGCGGCGGCTTTCTCCGGGTCTTCGGGTGAGCGGGGCAGCTCGGGTCGGCCGTGGGCACCGCTTTGGCCGCGCTTGGCCACCGGCACGGGCCCGACGTACTTTTTCCCGCCGCGGTGGTTTGCGTAGCGCCTGGCCCGCGTAAAGCCCATCTGCAGGAATTTGCGCGCCATGTCGGCTCCCACGAAATCCTGGCGGGCCAGGTAATCGAGGAACAGCCCGTAGATGCGGTCGGACGACTCGCGGGCCAGTTCGGGGGTGCGAAAGCGCCAGTGCGGCAGAATCTCGCCCTTGTAGGGTTGCACCAGCAGCACGCCCTGCTCGCCCTTGCCCACCCGGTACAGCTCGGGGTGCTGGCGAAAATCGACGTGACGGAAATCCAGGGAGTAGTCGAACGGCATGGGGCGGTCGGGCAGGTCGGCCGCCGGTATACGCAGCTTCGGCCCGCGCCAGCTAATTTTTCTCCGGGGCCCCTTGGCAGTGGAAAACTCCGCCCCGGCCCGGCCGGCGCTTTTCTTCCGCGAGGCCGACCACGCTTTTTTCCGGGCAGCCCGTGTTATCCACGAGCCTAATAACTTTTCATTAAATGAAATTTTTAAAAAATCTTTTTGTCCCCCGTAGTAGGGGCGGTGCATAAGTGGATAAAAATCGGGGTTATGCACAGGGCTTGATAACATGTGCACAAGACCCGGGTTATACACCACGTTTCCACAGGCGTTGTGTATTTCATGCGCCTGATTTTAAATGAATTAACAGGTTTTTGCCCAATCCACATCGTTGTGCACACAGGCCTGAATCCACAGGGGGAAAGCGCGTGGAAAAGGTCCGGGAAGGGGGAAAGTTGTCCACGCTTGTGCACAGCCCTTCGGCACTGATGTGGGCCTGAGACGACCAAAAAAACTTATCCGCCATTTCTCCACGGCTGTCCACCGCTAACTCCCCGGTTTTCCACAGGTTATCCGCAGGTTAAGCCAGAGTGACCAAGCCGACGGGAAAAGCGGTGTGTATAACCCAAAACCCTGCTGATAATCAGGGGGAAGTTACCTGCCGCGGCTGCCCGAACGGGCCGGCCGGCCGCCGGCGGTGCCGGGCCCGCGCCGCGGCCGCTATCAGCCGGTTAGAAGCTCCGGCTGACGCCCCAAACGAGACGCTTTGCGCAGTGCCGGGTGCGCCGGCGAGGAGTTGCCAAGGGAGCCGGGCGGTAGCCACAAAAAGCGCCCCGCCCACCGGACCCCTAATGCGGGGCCGGGTGGGCGGGGCTTGGGCGCAGAGCGTTCTTAGAAGCTCAGGCGCAGATTTTCGATGTCCCAGTTGGCCCGCACCTGCTGCGGGGCCGGCAGCAGGTACACGGGCTCGGCAGGTTGGCGCAGCTGCGGGTCGCCGCCGCGCCAGCGGCCGTCGTTGTCGGCATCAATGAGCACGCGCAGGCGGTAGGTGCCGGGGGCCAGGTTGTCGAAGCGGAAGCTGCGCGGGCTGGCCAGCGTGGTAATCACCTGGAGGTTCTGGTCGAGCAGCTGCAGCTCGAAGCTTTTAAACGCGGTTTGTACCGTGCCCGAGAGGCTGCCGGTGCTGGCCTGCTCGGTTACGCGCAGGCGCACGGGTTTCAGGCCCAGCCGCTGACCGCTCACGGGAATGATAGCGGTGGTATCGGGCACGAAGGTGGCAATCTGCCGGGCCTTGGTGTTGAGGTTGATGGTGAGCAGGGTGCGGTCGGGGCTGAGCTGGGCGTCGGCCGGCGCGGTGAGCGGGCGGCGCTTCACCGAATCTTCCACCAGCACGCCGAAGGGCTTGCCAGCGGCCAGCTGCACCGGCTCGTTGAACTGGAAGCGCAGCTGCCCGTTGCGGTACACCTCGCGCGGGTTGTCGACAACGGTGTAGGGCTGCAGGCCGCGGCGGCCGGCCGCGCCGCCGTCGAACTTCACGTTGATGGTGTCGCGGCCCACGTTGCCGGCGCTGTCGGTGGCCGTGAGCAGGTAGCGGCCGGCCGTAAGGGTGGGCGTGCTTTGCAGGGCGGCGGTGCGGCCGCGGTCGGTCAGGAACACGGCCGCGTTGAGGGCCGGGGCGGGCGCCTGGCCTAGGGCGGCCAGCGTAATCTGGCGCAGGCCTTCGTTGTAGCCCACCCGAAACTGGGCCGGGTTGCTTTGCTGACTCAGAATAAGCGGGCGGCGCGAGTCGGGGCGTACGGTGAGCAGGTTCACCGAGTCGAGGCCGGGGCGCACCACGACGGGCTCGGGCAGGTAGGCAATGCGCTCGGGCTCGTCGAACCGGCTGTTCTGGTTTTTGTCGGCGAGGGCGTAGATGCGGTAGCGGCCCTCGCGCAGGTTGCGCAGCCGGAAGTTGCCGGCTTTGTCGGTGCGGCCGGCGTAGAAGGGGCGGGCGCGCTTCACGTCGGCGGTGTCTTCGGCCGGGTACAGGGCAATGAGCACCTCGGCCTCGGGTTGGCCGTTGAGCAACTGCGCCACGCTGCCGGCCACCGAGCCCGAGTCGAGGGCGGCGCCGGTGCTGAAGGTCAGCAGCACGTCCTGGGCCAGGTTGCTTTCGGTGATGTCGGCCACCGCGTCGCGGAAGTTGAACACGTAGGTGGTGTTCGGGGCGAAGGGTTGCTTGAAGCGCAGCTCGATGGCGTTGCGCTCCTCCCGCACCTCGTAGCGGTTGTCCTCGGCCAGGGAAGGCGTCACCAGCAGGTTCTTGCTGAGCTCCTTGAGCTGCACCTGCTCGGAAAACTCCAGGCGCAGCACCTGCCCGCTCACGCGGGTAGCGCCGTCGCGGGGCTCGGTGCGCACCAGCTTGGGGGCCACGATGTCGCGGGCACCGCCCTCGGGCGAGCTGATGGCCGCGCAGCCGCTAAGCCACAATCCGGCGGGCAGCCACCATCCCAACTTAACGCGAACGGACATTGTAGAGCAGTAAAGTAGAAACCGTGATGAGGGCGCAGGCCCCCACGATAAGCCAGCGGGTGCGCGGCCGAATGGGCGCCGCCGGCGCGTCGGGCACCAGGCCCACCGGGGCGGCGGCCGAATCGGGTGGCACCACCGCGGCCGCTTTCCGCAGCGAGTCGGGCGCGGTTTGGGCCGCGGCCGGCGCGGGGGCGCTCAGCAGCAAGGCCAGGCCCAGCACCATTCCCGAAGCAGCAACGAAAGAACCCATAGCGAAGGTACAAGCAGCGCAAAAGTAGCGGCTGCACCGCGCTCCTCCCCTGCCGGGCGCGGGCGGGGCTTACTTGGCGGCCTTGGCGGCGACGTAAATGAGGCTGGAGTACTGCCCGCCGTGCTGGGCGGCCTGGCGGTTGGAGTGGTAGCCGGCCTTGAAGGCGGCCAGCAGCCCGGCGTTGCGCTCGGCGCGGTACCGCTCGCTGAGCAGGCTTACGTAGTAGGCGTCGAGCATCAGGGGCAGGGTCTGGCGCACCGGCACGTGGTGCTTGCGCAGCAGCTTGCCCAAGGTGGCGGGGGTGAAGTGGTACAGGTGCCGGGGCACGTCGTAGGCGGCCCACTGCTCGCGGTAGTACTGGGCGTCGGGGCTGTCGGCGTTGGGCACGGCGATGATGAGCACGCCGTCGGGCTTGAGCAGGCGTACCAGCTGCTTGAGGGTGGCGTTGAGCTCGTGCACGTGCTCGAGCACGTGCCAAAGGGTGATGGCGTCGAACGACTCGGGGGCCAGCTCGCTCAGGTCGGCGGCGCTGATGGGCTGGCCGGTGCGCTGCTGGGCCTGGGCGCGGGCCACGGGGCTGGGCTCGACGCCGGCTACCTGCCAGCCGGCCTGCTGGCAGGCGGCCAGAAAGTGGCCGGTGCCGCAGCCGTAGTCGAGCAGGCGGCCGCGGCGCGGGGCCTGCTTGTTGACCAGGCTGACCTTGCGGCGCAGGGTGTACACGCGGGCCAGCTGGTAGAGGCGGTTGGTGAGGCCCTTGTTGGTGTCGGAGTGCGACACGTAGTCCTCGCTCTCGTAGTAGCGGCCGATGTGCTCGGCGTCGGGGCGGGGATTGGTGAGCAGCAGCCCGCAGCCCGCGCACTGCACAATGGCAAAGCTCTCGTGGCTGACGGAGTGGTCTTCGACGACCATTTTGGGGCGAAACTCACTTTTCCCGCACACCGGGCACTGTTCAACGCGTTCGTAGGACACCAACAAGCAATTCAGACGGCAAACAAAAACAGCCGAACGCGGGCGCCGGCTGCGACTACTACCTACAAAAATATGGGTAACGGGTGACAAGTAACACGTGACCGGTAAAAGCAGGTCGGTAATGGAGCCGGAGATGGGGAGCAATGGCCTCTGCCGACCCTGCAATGGTTTCTGCCCGGCTTGCAACGGCATCTGCCCTGCTTGAAATAGCGTCTGACCTGCTTGCAACGGCATCTGCCGGGCTTGTAATGGCTGCTGCCCGGTTTGCAACGGCGTCTGACCAGCCTGCAATGGTAACTGACGACCCTGTAATGACGGCTGACCGGCTTGCAACGGCTGCCATTAAAGCTGCGGAAGCATCTGCCGACCTTGCAATGGCTGGTGTCGGAGTTGTAATGATGACTGCCCGGCTTGCAATGAGAGGGATACCAGCTGAAATGGCCCCTGTCCTTCTGGTGACGGGCGCTGCCTGACTTGTACCGGAAATTTTGGAAGCAAGCAAAAGCCCGTCATGCTGAGCCCGCCGAAGCATCTCTACCGCTTCGTTGTTCGGTAGAGATGCTTCGGCGGGCTCAGCATAACCAAAACCACCTTTTCCTGAACAGGCTCCTACTTGCCCAGGTACACCATCAACACCGAAATGTCGGCGGGGGAAATACCGCTGATGCGCGAGGCCTGGCCGATGGTTTCGGGCTGCACCTTCAGCAGCTTTTCGCGGGCTTCGTGCGAGAGGGCGGGCATGGCACGGTAGTCGAGCTTGCCCACGATGCGCAGGTCTTCCAGCTGGCCCATGCGCTCGGCCTGCTGGTGCTCTTTCTCGATGTAGGTTTCGTACTTGACGTGGATGCTGGCCTGCTCCAGCACCTCGGCCCCGTAGGTGCTCAGGTACTGGCCGAGCTCGGGCAGGGCGCGCTGCAGGTCGGGCAAATCGATTTGCGGGCGGCGCAGCAAGTTCACCACGCGGGTTTTCTCGTGGATGGGCGCCGAGCCCAGCTCTTCGAGCAAGCCGTTGATTTCGCCCGGCTCCACCGGCTTCTTGCTCAGGTACTCCAGCACGTCGGCGGTTTGCTGGCGCTTCTGCTCCACCCGGGCCATGCGCTCATCCGAGGCCAGCCCGAGCTTGTGGGCCAGCGGGGTGAGGCGCAGGTCGGCATTGTCCTGGCGCAGCAGGATGCGGTGCTCGGCGCGCGAGGTGAACATGCGGTAGGGCTCGTCGGTGCCTTTGTTCACGAGGTCGTCGATGAGCACGCCGATGTAGGCCTCCGAGCGGCGCAGGATAAACGGCTCCAGCTCGCGCACCCGCTGGTGGGCGTTGATGCCGGCCATCAGGCCCTGGCAGGCGGCTTCCTCGTAGCCCGTCGTGCCGTTGATCTGGCCGGCGAAGTAGAGGTTGCGCACGGGCTTGGTTTCCAGCGTCAGGTTGAGCTGGGTGGGCGGGAAGAAGTCGTACTCGATGGCGTAGCCGGGGCGGAACATCTTCGCGTTTTCGAAGCCCGCAATCTGGCGCAGCGCCTCGTACTGCACGTCTTCGGGCAGCGAGGAGCTAAAGCCGTTCACGTACACCTCCACCGTGCTCCAGCCCTCGGGCTCCACGAAGATCTGGTGGCGGTCCTTGTCGGCGAAGCGGTTGATTTTGTCTTCCACCGAGGGGCAGTAGCGCGGCCCCAGGCCCTTGATGCGGCCCTGGAACATCGGCGACTTCTCGAAGCCGGTGCGCAGGATGTCGTGCACCTTCTCGTTGGTGTAGGTGATGTAGCAGGGGCGCTGCTGGCCGAGGGTGGGCGTGTCGAGGTAGGAGAACTTGCTCGGGTTTTCGTCGCCGGGCTGTTCCTCCATCTTGGAGTAGTCGAGGGTGCGGCCGTCCACGCGGGGCGGGGTGCCCGTTTTCATGCGGCCCGTCTCGAAGCCCAGCTCGCGCAGCTGCTCGGTGATGCCGGTGCTCTTGCGCTCGGCCGCGCGGCCGCCGCCGAAGTTTTTCTCGCCGATGTGGATGAGCCCGTTCAGGAAGGTGCCGTTGGTGAGCACCACCGTTTTGGAGCGAAACTCGATGCCGAGCTGGGTACGCACGCCCACGCAGGTGCCGTCTTCCACCAGCAGGCCGGTTACGGCCTCCTGCCAGAAGTCGACGTTACGAATGCCTTCCAGGGTCAGGCGCCACTCTTCGGCAAAGCGCATCCGGTCGCTCTGGGCGCGCGGGCTCCACATGGCGGGGCCTTTCGAGCGGTTGAGCATCCGGAACTGAATCATCGTCTTGTCGGTGATGATGCCCGACTGCCCGCCCAGCGCGTCCACTTCGCGCACAATCTGCCCCTTGGCCACCCCGCCCATGGCCGGGTTGCACGACATCTGCGCGATGGTGTTCATGTTCATGGTGATGAGCAGCACCGAGGAGCCAAGGTTGGCCGCGGCGGCGGCCGCTTCGCAACCGGCGTGGCCGGCACCTACCACAATTACATCGTATTCCTGGGTCAGCATAGCTGGGGAGGGGTGTTTCGTCGGAGGGTATGAACAGGCAAGGGCCGCGTTTTGTGCCGAAAAGCAAAAAACCGTTTCCGCGCTGGCAGAACCGGTTTTGAAATCAACTTGATAAAGCCGCGTAACCCGCTCAGAACGTGGGCAAAGATAGGCACTGCGCCGCTTAGCTGCGGCTGCGGGGTTTACTCCTGGTCTTCCAACTCGTTTTCGCGCTCCTGCCAGGCCGTCAGCAGCTCGGCCGAATGGTGGTTGACGGCGGCCCAGTTGAAGGGCAGCCAGTAGCCGCGCATGCTGTCGAACACCTCGGTAGCGGCCGGACCGGCGAAGAGCTTGTAGTCGAACTTGGGGTAGCCCTGCACCAGGTAGCCGGGGTAGTAGTGCGTCATGCCCTGCTGCCGGGCGAAGTTGATTTTGAGCAGCATCAGGTACTTGCCCAGGCTGTGGCGGCGGTAGTCGGGGTCGTAGAAGTTCATGATGCCCGCCAGGCTGCGCTGCCCGGCGTCGAAGATGCCGACGGCAATCAGCCGCGGCCCGTCGCGCAGCTCGATGACGCCGCTGGGAAAGGCGTTGTGGCGGGCGCCGGCCAGGGTGAAGGCCTCCACGGTTTCGGGCGCGTCGAAGTCGATGGCGGCGCGGTAGCGGGCGTAGAGGTTTTCGTACTCGTCGCTGAGCCGGAACGGACGCAGCGTGCTGGTAAACTGCTCGTTCAGGCGCAGCAGCCGGCGCTGAGCGGGCCCGAACTGCACCTCGGCCAGCACCACGCGCAGCCAGTGCACGGTGTAGAATCCGCCGGCAATGGGCAGGAACTGGCAGGTAAACAGGTCCTGGTGCATGCGGTAGTAACCCTGGCTGAGGTAATAATCGAGCACGGGGCCGGGAATGATTTCCGGCGCAGCAGAGGAGGCAGTCATAAAGGTGAAATGCGTCCGGGGAACGGCGAAGAGCCGGACGCCGGCCAGAGCAATTTACGGCCGCAGTTGGTTCCGGAAAAGCCAAACGCCCGCACGGGGCGGGCGTTTGGGCAAATAACTCGGTTGAAACTTAAAACGTGCGCAACGAGAGGCAGTCGTCTTCCTTCTTGCGCATGGCCGTCTGGCTCAGCAAATCCTTGTCTTTGTAGCCCAGCAGGTGCAGCACGCCGTGAATCATTACCCGGTGCAGCTCGTCGCGAAACGAGACGCCGTGGGACTGGGCATTTTCGCGCACCCGGTCCACCGAAATGAACACGTCGCCCTCGATGATGTCGGCGTCGTCGGCGTTGTCGAAGGTGATGACGTCGGTGTAGGTATCGTGGTCGAGGTACTCCACGTTGACCTTGTGCAGGTACTCGTCGGAGCAG
Source organism: Hymenobacter sp. B81 (assembly GCF_044628455.1). NCBI lineage: Bacteria > Pseudomonadati > Bacteroidota > Cytophagia > Cytophagales > Hymenobacteraceae > Hymenobacter > Hymenobacter sp. B81. The sequence goes on from NZ_JBIYZW010000002.1 coordinate 577,898, forward strand.
AAGATGTAGGTGAGCTGCACGATTTCGTGCTCGTGCACCCGCGCCACGCGCTCAATCCACTCGTTGAGGCCGGCGGCATCGGCCAGCTCAAAATCCACGTCTTCCACCACGAACTCGATGCCCGGCGCATCCTGCATGGGGTCGTAGGCGTCGTCCTCGGGGTGCTGAGGCGGCAGCTGGGCGTCGTCGGCGAAGCTCAAGGGAAGGTGAAGCTAAAGGGTAATTAGGCCTGCGCGTGGCCGTTCACGCCGTTGGCGGCGGCCACGGGGGGCAGGAAAAACGTCAGCTCCACCTTGCGGCCGTCGTTGGTAAACTCGACCTCGTCGGCCAGGTGGCGGATCAGGAAGATGCCGCGGCCACCGGGGTTTTCCAGGTTTTCGGGCGCGGTGGGGTCCAACAGGTTGTCGTAGTCGAAACCCGGGCCCTGGTCCTCCACTTCAAACGTCACCCGGTCGGCATTCACCGAAAGGGACAGCAACACGTTTTTGTCCTTGTCGAACTTGTTGCCGTGGCGAATGGCGTTGTTGACGGCTTCCGTCACGGCCACCATGATGTTGCCGTAGATATCGTCTTCGATGTGAAAGGTTTCCTTCGAGTTGTCGATGAAACTCTCGACCACGCGGATGTTTTCAACGAGGGAAGGAATCTGGATTCTGACCTGCTTCATGGAGTGGAGAAAGGCGGCGGGGCGTAAAAGTAGGCAGCGTTATTTCATTTTCTGAAAATACTCGCTCACCTCCCGCTGGTAATACGGAGTGAGGGCCGGGGGAACCGTACGCAGCAGCTCGGTCTGGCGCTGGCGCTCCTGCTTGTACTTCTCGAACGCAGGCGGAAACCCCGGCGGCACCGTGCGGGCCGTTTCGGCTTCGCGCTTGTTGTCGAGGTCCCGCTCCCGGGCCGATTTCTCGGCTTCCAGAAGGCGGCTCAGGATCTGACGCTGGCGCATGACAGTCTGCTCCGTCAAGCGCTTGTTTACGAGGTCTTCCTCGGTTTGTTCCATCATTTTTTTCAGCTCACCGAGGCCGCCCAGGCCCTGGTCGCCCTGCCCTTTCTGGCCGGGTTTGCCGTCTTTGCCGGCCTGCTGCATTTTCTCCAGCTGCTGCAGGGCCTCGCGCAGCATCTGCTGCTGGGCCGCCATGCGCGCCAGCTCTTCCGAGAGCTGCCGGCCGCTCTTGCCGCCCTGCTGCAGCTGCTGAATCTGGTCGTTGAGCTGCTGCTGGAGCTTGCCCATCTGGCCCGAACCGGGGCTGGGCGGGCCTTTCTTCTTCTTTTTGCCGGGCTTGCCGCCGCCGGCCTGCTGCTGCATGCTCTGGCGTTGCTGCTCCTGCATCTGCTTCAAGGCATCATTGAGCATCAGGGCCAGGTTGTTCATGCTCGTCATGGCCAGCTGCTGGGCGCCGGTGGCCCGGCCCACGTTGCGCTGGCGCAGCTGCTCCATGGCCTGGTCCATCTGCCCGTTCATCTCGCCCACTTCGCGGGTCACGAAGCTCTGCAGCTGAAACACGCGCTTGGCCAGGGCATACAGCGAGTCCTGAATGACCACCGCGTCGTCGCGCAGCTTGCGCTGGTTTTGGCCCAGCTGCACGAAGCGCGGGTCCGACTGGTCGACCTGGCGGAACTGCTTCATCAGGGCTTCCTGGTCGAAGGAGAGCTTGAGCAGGTTTTCCAGGATGTCGCGCAAGTCGTCGATGTTTTCCTGCTGCTGGTCCGACTCCTCCTCTTCCATCTGCTGGCGCATCTTCTGCGCCATTTCCTTCATGTTCTGGGCCGCGTCCTTCTGGCTTTGGCTGGCTTTCTGGTTCTGGTTTTTGCCGAGCTGCTCCTGGCTGTCCTGCATCTGCTGATCTACCTCCTGCTGCTGTTGCTGCATGGGGTCGAGGTTGTTCTGGTGGTCGAGCTGCTGGTCGAGCTTCTGGGCCTCCTGCAGCTCCTTCTTCACCTGCTCAAACGCTTTCTGGGCTTCCTGCTGCTGCTGGCGCAGCTGCTCGTTTTCCTGCTTGCGCTGGTCGTTGGGCTTGTCGGCCGCTTTCTGGGTTTGCTCGCTGAGCTTCTGCTCCTGCTCGGCCAGCTTCTCGAGCTGCTCGGTGGCGCTTTCCATTTTCTGCTCCAGCTGCAGCTGCTTGAACATGTCGAGGGCGCGCTCCAGCTCCTTTTGCAGGGTCTGCTCCTTGTTTTCGAGCTGCTCGAGCAGCTTCTGCATGTCGAGGTTGCTGTTAGGCTTCTGCTGCTCGAGCAGCTTCTGCAGCTCCTCGTAGAGCTTCTTGGTCTTGTCGTCGAGCAGGGAGTCCATCAGCTTCTGCAGCTCCTGGGCTTTCTCGGCCAGCTTTTCGCTGCGCGGGTCGAGCTGGTCCTGCTTCTGGCTGAGCTGCTCAAACATCTGCTTCATGTCGGCCAGCTGTTGGTCCATCTGCAGCTTCTGGTCGAGCAGCTCCTTCAGCTCCTTGCGGTCGGTAAAGCTCAGCTCGCGCTTGGTCTTGAGCTTGTCTTCGGCCTTGGCCAGCTCGCGCTGCAGCTTCTGCGACTGTTTCTGGGCGCTGCTGAGCTGGCTTTGCATGCTCTGCGAGGTGGCGTCGAGCTGTTCCAGCAGCTCGGCGCGGGTGGGCAGGCGGTAGGTCAGCGGGCGGGTGCGGGTGCTTTTGGGGCCGCGCAGGCCGTCGTTGTCCCACACCTCCACGGCGTACTCGAGCTGCTCGCCGGCCTTGAGGCGCAGCGGGGCCAAATCCCACTGGTGGGTGTAGGTCTGGGCGGGGCCATTGCCGGCCAGCGCCAGCGCGGTGCTGCGCCAGGGGCCGGGCTGCTGGGTCGGGCCGGTGCGGTAGTGCAAAACTAGGCGCGTCAGGCCGTAGTCGTCCTGCAGGGTGCCGGCCAGGGCCAGGTAGCGGCGAGTGGCCGTGTCGGCAAAAGCTTCCACGGTAATAGCCGGGGCCTGGTCGGGCACCACGGTCAGCTGGTATTCGATGGGGTTGCGGTTGGGACCGGCCTCGGTGTTGCGCAGCTGCACCTGGTAGGCCTGGCTGCGCGTGGCCGGCCGGGTAAGGGTGAACTGCTCGTCGCCGCGGGCGGTGGCGGCCACGGTTTCCGTCGGGTCCAGAAACTGCAGCTTCACTTCCTCGGTGGCGGCGGTGCGGAACTGCCAAGTCAGGCGGGTACCCTCGGGCACGGTGAGGTTGCCTTCGCCCGCAGGCAGGGTTTCGGCGGCGCGGCGCAGGTAGGCCGGGTACTCGGCCCGCACGGCGAAGTCGCGCAGGTTGGGGCGCTCCAGCACCCGCAGTTGGTAGTCTTCGGAGCTGAAGCCCGCGGCCGTGAGCTGAAACTCGGTGTTGCGCTGGGGCTGGCGGAAGGTGTAGGCAAAGCGGCCCGGCGCCACTTTCGTCAGACGCCGCTCCTGCCCGTCGACCACCACGCTCACTTCACTGGGCAGGGCCTGGCCTTCCACGACTACCGTGAGCTTGAAGTCCTCGTTTTTGAAGGTGCGCAGCTGGCGGTTTTCCACCACGAAGCGGAACGGCATGGGACGGGCGTAGGCGCGGCGGTAGTGGAAAATGCGCTCGGTGCCCTGCACAAACAAACTGGGCCACACCAGCAGCAGCGCGGCGGCCACAGCGGCCGGCACGGCGGCGTACTTCCACAGCGGGCGGCTTTCCTCCTTGATGCGGATGCGGTCGGCAAACTCCAGCCCGGCCAGCTGCCCGGCGCGCTGCTCAAGGCTGGCGGCAATCAGGGCGTTGTCGCGGGCCTGGCCCTGCAGCTGCAGGGCGTTGAGCAGACGGTCCTGCACCTCCGGAAACAGCTCGCCCACGCGCTGGGCGGCCTGCTCGTCGGACAGCAGCCGGCGGAGGTTGGTGAGGGCAGCCAGCGGCTGCCAGATCCAGCGCACGAAGGCCCAGACCGTGAGGCCCAGAAAGCCGAACAGCAATCCGCCCCGCACCCAGGTGGGCAGGTACAGAAAGTATTCGAGCAGGTTGAAGAGCACGAACAAGGTCAGCAGCAGGCCGCCGGCCACCAGGGCCCCGCGCACCAGCAGGCTGAGGTAGAACTTGCGCTTGAAGCCTTCCAGGTGCTGGCGTACGGCCTGCCAGCCCGCGGGTGCGGCAGCCGAAGAAGGCGAAGAAACGGGCGTAGCCGGCATGAGAAAACGGACGCGTGAGTAAGGAACCGGAAGAAGGCAAGATACGGCGAAACCGGCCGGGTAGGCCGCAGCGCCGGGCTGCTGAGCTGCTAACCCCGCCGCGGCCGAAATAATTGCGCCCGCCCTGCCCCTTAGCTTAGCTCCACGAAGGCGGGGCAGTGGTCGGAGTGCACCGCATCCGGTAACAGACCCGCGGCCTGAATGCGGGGTTGCAGGGCGTCGTCGGTCAGCAGGTAGTCGAGGCGCCAGCCCACGTTGCGGCTGCGCGAGCCGGCCCGGTAGCTCCACCACGAGTAGTGGTGGGGGGCGTCGCCGTGGTGGTGACGAAACGAGTCGGTGAAGCCGTTGGCCAGCATTCTGGCAAACCAGGCCCGCTCCTCGGGCGTGTAGCCGGGCGTGTTCTGGTTGGCCTTGGGATTGTGCAGGTCCAGGGGCGTGGGGCAGCAGTTGAAGTCGCCGGCCACTACCAGCGGCGGGGCAGTCCCGCGCAGGCTCTGCACGTAGGCGGCAAACCAGCTTAGCCAGTCGAGCTTGAACTGCTGCCGCTCGGGGCCGCTGGTGCCCGAGGGCATGTACACGTTCAGCACCGCCACATCATCGAAGTCCAGGCGCAGCGTGCGGCCTTCGTGGTCGTAGGCCGCGTGGCCGCAGCCCAGCGTCACCTTGGTGGGCCGCTGCTTGCTGAAGGTGGCCACGCCGCTGTAGCCCGGTTTCTGGGCCGGGTACTGGTAGCAGTGGTAGCCCAGGGCCTCGAAGCCGCTCACGTCGAGCGCGTCGCGCCCGGCCTTGATTTCCTGCAGGCACAGCACGTCGGGATTGGCTGCCTTCACCCAGTCGAGCAAACCCTTGCTCAGGGCCGAGCGCAGCCCGTTGACGTTGTAACTGATGATTTTCAAGATGCTGATGAATAAGCGGATGGCGGGCGGAAGCGGGGTTGTTCGCGCGTGAGCACGCGGGTTCCCGCTGCCGCCGCCCAACGATTTAACTGTTCAGGTCTTCCAGCTGGGCGAAGTATTCCAGCATGTGCCACTTGAGCATGCGTTCCTGCTCCTTGAGGGTGGCAAAGGGCACGGGGTTTACCAGGCGGTAGTGGGGCCAGCCGTCTTCGTCCACCCGCTCGAGCTGGTAGTAGCCCGAGAGGCTGAACAGGCGGCAGGTGGCAATGTGCATCAAATCCTGCTTCTGCTCCTTGGTAAACGGGCCGGCGCCCTGGCCCAGCTCCTGCACGCCGATGAGCAGCAGCAGCGCGTTCAGGTCGGGCTTTTTGCCGAACCGCTCGCGCATCAGGTTCATCAGCTCCCACCAGCGGTGCTCAAACTGCGCTTCGGTTTCCTCGGGGTTCAGCATGGCTAGGCGCTGTGCTCGGCGTGGGGCGGGACCGGGGCGGCGGTTTCTTCCTTGAGGGCTTCCCAGTATTCCACGGCGCGACGGAAGTGGGGAATGACGATGCTGCCGCCGATGAGGTTGGCAATGGCAAACACCTCGTACACCTCGGCGTCGGTGAGGCCTTCCTCGTGGCACTTGCCCAGGTGGTACTTGATGCAGTCGTCGCAGCGCAACACCATGGAGCAGGCCAGGCCCACGATTTCCTTGGTTTTCACGTCGAGCGCGCCGGCCTGGTACGTGTTGGTGTCGAGGTTGAAAAAGCGCTTGATGACCTTGTTATCGGCCGCCAGAATCTTTTCGTTCATGCGCTGGCGGTAGTCGTTGAATTCGGTGACGAGGCTCATGTGGGGTAGTAGGTAATTGGTAACGGGTACGGGGACCCGGCCAGATAATGGCTTTTCGGGTGCAAAGGTTTACATTCAGCGGCAATTACCCGCGGCCGCCCCGCTACCCTTACCCCGGCGGCCCGCCGCGGCGCCCCCGGGCGCCGCGCTTACCAGTCAGTGAATCATCCCTAACCCGATCCGAGCCATGCTGCGCGCCGCTCTTGCCGATTTCGTTACGCTGATTTTCCCCCGCACCTGCCTGGCCTGCCACCAGTCGCTGACCCGGGGCGAGGACCACCTCTGCACTGGCTGCCGCGCCCAGCTGCCCTACACCGACTACCACCGGCTGCCCGCGGCCGACAACCCGCTCATGCGCCGCTTCTGGGGCCGGGTGCCCGTGCAGCACGTGCTCAGCTACCTGCGCTTTCTGCGCCGCGGCCGGGTGCAGCACCTGCTGCACCAGCTCAAGTACCAGGGCCAGCGCGAGGTGGGCAGCGCCCTGGGACGGATGTACGGCCAGGAGCTGGCTGCCTGCGGGCTGGGTGCCGACGTGCAGCTCATCGTGCCCGTGCCGCTGCACCCGCGCAAGCTGGCCAAGCGCGGCTACAACCAGTCCGACTCGTTTGCCGAAGGGCTGGCCACCAGCCTGACCGTGCCCTGGAACGCCACGGCCCTGCAGCGCAACAGCTACACGGCTTCGCAGACACGCAAGAGCCGCGCCGAACGCTGGCAGAACGTGGCCGAGGTGTTTCAGGTGGCCCAGCCCGCAGCCGTGCAAGGCCGCCATGTACTGGTAGTCGACGATGTGCTCACCACCGGGGCTACCCTCGAAGCCTGCGCCGTGCAGCTGCTCGACGCGGGCGCCGCGGCCGTGAGCGTGGCCACCATTGCCTGCGCCGACCGTTAATCACGGATTCCGGCGGATTTTTCGGATTGTCCAGATTTCGGAGACGATTGTCGTTCAGGTGCTGTTTCGTTTATCCTTTTTCTTGCTCTTCGCTTTCGATGCACGTCAGGGTCTGGCGGAAAGGCCCAAAAGCAAAAAAGCCACCCCGAGGGGTGGCTTTTTTGTTGGAATTGGTTGGCTTTCCGAATCGTCCACGAAATCCGGGCAATCCGAAAAATCCGCCGGAATCCGTGATTATTTGTTGGAGCCGGGGTTGATCATGGCGCAGCGGAAACCGATGGCTGCCGTGGCCGAATCTTCGCCCATGAAGCGGCGGGTGCCGGGCGACAACCAGTAGGCTACGTCTTTCCACGAGCCGCCTTTGTACACGCGCACGTGGTCGTCGATCAGCGACTGGTAACCCTTCTTGTCGTACTTGTCGGCTTCGTCGAGCACACCGTTGCGGCGGAAGGGGTTCAGGTCTTCCATGTCTTCGAACGACAGCGGGCGGTACACGTCCTGCACCCACTCGTTCACGTTGCCCGACATGTTGTACAGGCCGTAGTCGTTGGGCGGGTAGGCGTAGATATACTCGGTAATCATGGCGCCGTCGTTCAGCGAGCCGGCAATACCGGCGTAGTCACCGCGGCCGCGCTTGAAGTTGGCCAGGAACTGGCCCATCTTCTTGCCGTAGGGGTTACGCACCTGGCGACCATCCCAGGGGTACACGCGCTTGTTTTCCTGGTTTTCGTTGCCGGTTTCCTGCGTGCCGATCATGGCCTGGGCGGCGTACTCCCACTCAGCCTCGGTGGGCAGGCGGTAGTTGGGCAGGGTGTTGCCGTTCTCGATGGCAATGCGGGTTTTGCCTTCGCCATCTTCCGAGTCGGTGCCTTCGGCGCCCTCGTCCACGGCTTCGTCGCCACCCTTCTTCTTTTTCTTGAACAGGCCACCGCCGCCATCACTGCTGCCCGCGTCCGATTCACCGGCGAGGTTCTCGTTTACCTTGGCCGTACGCCAGGTGCAGTAGTCGTTGGCCTGCAGCCAGCTCACGCCCACTACCGGGAAGTAGCGGAAGCCTGGGTAGCGCAGGTAGTAATCCACGTAGGGGTCGTTGAACGACAGGTCGCGGGCCCACACGGTGGTGTCGGGCAGGGCCGACTGGTAGAATTCCTCGGAGGAGTCTTTGCGCACGTAGTGCAGGTACTCCAGCCAGTGAATGTTGGCCACTTCGGCTTCGTCCATGTAGAACGAGGCCACCGTCACGGTGCGCTCGAGGTTGTCGTGGGTCATGGCCACGTCTTCCTCGCCCGAACCCAGAACCGTGCGGCCACCCTCGATAAACACGAGGCCGGGGCCTTCGGGAATGCCTTGGTAGTCAGCGACCTTCATGCCTTCCTCGGTGTTGTACTCGATGCCCGTGGTGGACGAGTACTTACCGGGTTTCTGAGCCGAGGGCGGCCCGCTTTTGCAAGCCGACAGGGCACAGGCGCCAACGACGGCCAGGCCTATGTACTTGGGCAGGTACTTGGAAAGATTCATACTTGTTTATGTGGAACTCCTTGAGCGAAAAAGGCTTGACGCGGGCAATCAGATTGCAATATTACTGATTCTCAAAAGACAGGGCAAGGTGGGGCCGCGTAATTTTTCCGTCGCAGACGGCGCTTCGCGGCTTCAATCAAATCAAACTTGGTTAAACTCAATGTTATTTCGTGGGCCCCGCCGGTTTCGCGGCTAAACTGGCTGAGACTCACGTCGTAACTGTAGCCCAGACGGAATCCGTTCCCGGTCAGGCCGAGCAGGGCCACCAGGGTTTGCTGGGTAGCGCCCGGGCCGGGCACTGCCCCGCGCCAGACCAGCCCGGCCGTCAGCGGCGTGATGGTACCGTACACGCCCAGCTCCAGGCGCTGCGAGCCGCCTTGGTAACTGTAGGCCGCCGTGGGCGCCACGCTTACCTCGCGGTACTGGCGCTTGACGGTGGTTTTCACGAAGTAGTGCTTGTAGCCGCCGTGCAGGGCCAGCCGAAAGGGCAGCACCGCGTCGTCGGCTACGCCCACCACGGGCTGGTTGGCGTGGTCGAGGGCCAGGCCAACCCAGGCATTGGACGTGTACACCAAGCCGCCGAGGCCCAGCGAGAGGTAGTGCACCGGGTCGTACACCAGGGGCTCGGCCGTGGGGCCAAGTTGCTGGCCGTCGTCGGCGAGCTGGTCGCCGAAGAGCAGGTTGCCGTAGCTGATGCGCTGCGAGCCGTAGGAGGCCCGGGCGCCGCCGCTCACGTAGAGTTGCGGGCTGAGGCGGGCGTGGTAGGCGTAGGTGAAGCCGGCTTCGAGTCGGGTCAAACTCAGCCCCCCGCCGCGGTCGGCGTTGATGAGCAGGCCCACGGCGCTGCGCTGGCTGGCCAGGCGGTAGTCGGCCGCCAGCTGGGTGGTTTGCAGCGCCCCGATGAGGGTGGGATACTGATTGCGGTAGGTGAGCGTTACGCTGGCATCGTCGAGCAGGCCGGTGAAGGCCGGGTTCAGGTGCAGGCGGGTAGCGTAGGGCTGCGAGTAGTACACGTCCTGGGCCCGCGCCGCCGGGGCTGCCACCGCCCCCAGCCCGGCCAGGGCCACCCACAGCTTGCCGGTCCGCCCGGCCCGGCGGGGCGAGCGGCGCAGCAGCAGGCAGCGCAGAAAACGGGTGGGTGGCATACGCAACGATTAGAACGCGGCGGGACTCGGGTTTGGTACGCGGCGCGGGGTGGCGGAACTAAAATTGCAACTTCGCCCCTGTTTAGCTTGCTTCGTCACCTGCCGGCCACCCCTTAGAATGCCGCTGGTGCTTCGCCTTCAACTTTTTATCCCATGCGAAAATTTTTTCTGGGCCTGCTGATTTTCCTCGTGGTGCTGGTAGCCGCCGTGGCCCTGGCCCCCATTCTGTTCAAGGACAAAATCAAGGCCGCCCTCGACCAGCAGCTGGCCCAAAAGCTCTCGGCCAAGGTGGAGTACCAGCCCGAAAACGTGGGTTTGAGCCTCTTCCGCACCTTCCCCGACCTCGACCTGAGCGTGGAGCAGCTGCGCATCATCGGCCAGGACTCGTTTGCCCGCGACACCCTGGCCTACCTGCCCCGCATCGGCATCGGGCTCGATCTGATGAGCGTCATCCGCGGCGAGCAGATTCAGATCAACTCCATCAGGCTCGAGCAGCCCGACATCCACGCCCACGTGCTCAAGAGCGGGCGGGCCAACTGGGACATCGTCATTCCCGACTCGGCCCTGGCCGAGCAGGGCAAGGACACCAGCGCCATCCGGCTCACGATCAAGGGCTGGCAGGTCGACAACGGCCGCATCCGCTACCAGGACCAGAGCATTCCGTTTGCCATGGAGCTGCGCGGCGTGAACCACAGCGGCTCGGGCGACTTTGCTCAGAACGTGTTCGACATGAAGTCGCAGACCACGGCCGAGGCGCTGACCATGAGCTACGACGGCACCACCTACCTCGACCGCAAGCAGCTCAACGCCGACGTGACCCTGGGCATGGACCTGGACAAGATGCTGTTCGCGTTCAAGGACAACCAGGTGCGCCTGAACGACTTTCCGTTCAGCTTCCAGGGCCAGATCGGACTGCCCAACGCCACCGACATCACCTACGATTTGACCTTCAAGGCCCTGGAAACCGACTTCAAGAACATCCTGAGCTTGGTGCCGGGCGTGTTTACCAAGGATTTCAAGGACATTGAAACCGCCGGCAAGATTGCCTTCAGCGGCTACGCCAAGGGCGTGCAGAACGAGGTGCAGATGCCGGGCTACGGCCTGAACCTGCAAATCAAGGACGGCATGTTCCACTACCCCAGCCTGCCCCAGGCCGCCCGCAACATCAACGTGGACATGGTGGTGGACAACCCCTCGGGCTTCACCAACAACGTGAAGGTGAACGTGAAGCAGTTTCACCTCGACCTGGGCAAAAACCCCATCGACGGCAACGTGGCCATCGACGGGCTGGAGCCAATGAAGGTGGACGGCCGCGTGAAGGCCAACGTGGACCTGGCCGAGATGATGAAGGTGTACCCGGTGCAGGATCTGCTGCTGCGCGGGCAGCTGTTTGTGGACGCCACGGCCAAGGGCACCTACTCCAAAACCCAGATGCCGGTAACCCAGGCCGCCCTGCGCCTGAGCAACGGCTACGTGAAAAGCAAGCAGTTTCCGGCCCCCATCGAGAACCTGACGCTCAACGGCACCGTGACCAACGCCACGGGCCAGGTGAACGACACGCGCATCAACATTCCCCAGTTTCGCATGCTGCTCGACGGCGAGCCGCTGGAGGGCCGCGTGGCCGCCCAGAACATCGACAAGCCGGTGTTCGACGCCAACATCAAGGGCGTGGTGGATCTGACCAAGCTCACCAAGATTTTCCCGCTGGAGGGCATGACGGTGACCGGCCGCCTCAACGGCAACATCGCCGCCAAGGGCAGCATGGCTGACATCGAGGCCGAGCGCTACCAGAAGGTGGTGGCCTCGGGTACGGTGCAGGCCCAGAACGTGACCTACAAGAGCGCCGACCTGCCCCAGGGCCTGAAGGTGACCTCGGCCACGGCCAACTTCAACAACGACCAGATTGTGCTGCAGAACATGCAGGGCTTCGTGGGCTCGTCGGACATTGCCGCCTCGGGTACCATCGCCAACTACATGGGCTACCTGTTTACGCCCGGCCAGAGCCTGCGCGGCAACGTGAACGTCAGCTCGCGGCGCTTCAACGTGAACGAGTGGATGGTGGACGAAGCCACCGGCCAGCCCTCGGCTACCGCTACGGCCGCCAAGGGCAGCTCGGCCGCGCCAGCGGCCACGGGGGCCCAGGGCGTGCTGGAAATTCCCAAGTTCTTCGACCTGAAGCTGAACGCCGACGTGGACCAGGTGGTGTACGACAACCTGAAGCTCGACAACCTGAAGGGTACCGTGGCAGTGAAAAACCAGGCGGTAGACCTGAACGGGCTCACGTTTAACACCCTGGGCGGGCAGTTTGCCACCACCGGCAGCTACAACAGCCGCGATTTGCAGCACCCCAAGTTTGCGCTGGGGCTGAACATCAAGAACCTGGACTTCCAGAACGCCTTCGCCGCCTTCAACTCGGTGAAAAAGCTGGTGCCGCTGGCCGGGCAGGTGGAGGGCATCTTCTCCACCAACTTCAACGTGAGCGGCGAAATGGGCCCCGACATGATGCCCGTGTACAGCACCCTCACCGGCAAGGGCTTGTTTGAGATTGTGCGCGCGGCCGTGGGCGCCTCGCCGGTGCTCACCAAAATCAGCTCGCTCACCCAGCTGCAGGAGCTCAAGAGCTTTGCCGTGAACAACAAGGACGTGGCCGCCGAAATGCTCAACGGCAACTTCATCGTCAAGCCCTTCGACTTCACCATCGGCCAGATCAAAAGCACTGTGGGCGGCTCGTCCAACATCGGCGGCAACCTGGAGTACGTGATGGCGCTGGACGTGCCCACCGGCAAGGTGGGCAACGCCCTCAATGCCAAGCTCACCCAGCTTACCGGGGTGCAGGACATCAAGGGCACCGAGCGCGTGACCATGGGTTTGAAAATCGGCGGCACCATTGCCAACCCCAGCGTGAGCCTGACCACCGGCAGCGTGAAGGGCCAGGCCAAGGACCTGGCAAAAAGCTTGGTGACCAGCGTGGTGCAAAGCAAGGTGGACGACGCCAAGCTGAAACTGGCCGCCAAAAGCCAGGTAGCCCAGGACAGCGCCCGCCGCGAGCTGGAGCGCCGGCAGCAGGAAATGCAAGCCAAGGCCCAACAGGAAATCGAGAAAAAGCGCCTCGAGGCCGAAGCCAAGCTCAAGCAGAAAGCCGCCCAGGGCCTGGGCAACCTGTTTGGCAAGCCCAAGAAGCCCGCTGCGCCTGCCGCCCCGGCCGATACGGCCAAGACCGGCAACTAAGCAAGCGGGCTTGGTCCAATCACGCCGCCCTCCTCTGCCCCTCGCGGGCCGGGGAGGGCGGTTGTGGTTTAAACCGGGGGCTGGTACCGCATCCGGCCAGTTGTAACGAACCGCAGCTAAAATGGCACATCCGTTACAAGATTTGTAGCGGATTGTAGAAAAAAATCTTCATCCGTTACAAGTTTGGTAGCAAACCCGGAATTTTTTCCAACATCCGTTACAAGAGTCCCGCGCCTTCGCACTAGTAGGCCGCAACGGGCTGGAGCCGGCCCCGGGTGCCCGCTATGATTAGGGCGGGAGTCGGGCAGCTACCCGCGCTCAACAGGCGACTGGGATGATCGGCTGAACCAGGCAGCGGTGCCGGGCGGGTATGGGGGTTTCTTGGAATAGGCAAATAAATAGCTGGGTTTTGGCGGGGTTTTCTTGGTTTTGTAATCCTGGTGGCACGATGTTTCGTAGGCAGCTCGTTACAACCCCCTGCTTACTACCTTCCCCCCTCCACCGATGAAAAAACTAGCCATCCTTTCCCTGGGGACCCTGCTGGCGCTGGGCCTGGGCAGCTGCAGCGAAGACAAAGATTCGGCGCAGACCTCTAAGCTGGAGGTGCGCCTGACCGATGCCCCCGGCGACTTCCGCAGCGTGGTGCTCGACGTGCGCCAGATCGAGGTGCACCTCAACGACGAAGGCAACCCCGACGGCTGGGAGCTGCTGCCCTTCACGGCCCAGGCCATCAACGTGCTCGAGTACGTGAACGGCCGCTCGGCCCTGCTGGTGAGCACCGATTTCCGCCCCGGCGACCTAAAGGAAATTCGCCTGGTGCTGGGCCCCGACAGCTACGTGGTGGGCAGCGACGGGCAGCGGTACGACCTGAAAACGCCCAGTGGGCAGACCTCGGGCGTGAAGCTCAAACTCGACCGCGTGAGCTTGCGCGAGCGGGAAACCTTCCAGCTGCTGCTCGATTTCGACGTGGCCCGCTCCATTGTGGAACGTGGCAACTGGCGCCCCGGCAACGACAAAAAGGAGCGCTACCTGCTCAAGCCCGTCATTCGGGTGGTCGATCAGGCCCTCAACGGCGGCCTGCGCGGCACGGTAACGCCCGCCGCGGCCCTGCCCGAAATCCTGGCCATCCGCTCGTCCATTCTGCCGGCCGACACCTTCAGCACCCGCGCCGACGCCACCGGCGCCTACCAACTGATGGGTTTGCCCGCGGGCACTTACACCGTGAAGGCCTTTGCCACCACCCCGGCCCCGGCCAGCCAGCCAGCCTACCGGGTAACCGAGAAAACCGGCGTAACCGTGACCAACAACAGCGTAACGACGGTTACCACCCTGTCGCTGAACTAAGCAACTGGTTCAATCAGGCAAAAAGCCCCTCAACCGCGCGGTTGGGGGGCTTTTTGCCTGATTGAAGACTTCCATTGCCCGTCATGCTAAGCCTGTCGGAGCGTGCAAAATGGGCTGGTCATCTCTCTGAATTAATTCGCCACTAGCCGAGCTGCTGCACCAGGGCCAGCAGCTCCTGCTGGGTCGAGCGCGTGCGGTCTTTGGCGTACCAGGCGTGCACCTGCTCGGCGTAGACCTCGTGGCTGGCACCTTCGGCCTTCAGGCGCAGCAGCAGCTCCTGGGCCGCGGCCGGTCGCGGCCCCCAGTGCGCCACTTCGGTCAGGTCGTCGGCGCGCAGTACCACCAGCTTGGGAATCGAGCGGCTGGTGCCGGTCAGGTAGCGGTCCATCAAATCCAGGTTGTCGTCGCGCAGCAGGTAGCGGGTTTCGAGGCGGCCCTGACTGGCCTGGGCTACCTGTTCGAGCACGGGCACAATCTGGGCCGCATCGCCGCACCAGCCCTCGGTGAGCACCAGCCACACGTAGCGCTGGCCAAGCTGCGCCAGCGCGGCCTGCAGCTCGGGCAGCACGGTGGTGGTTTTGTCGAGGCGCGACATGCGCTGCTCGTTGAGGCGGGCGTAGGCGGTCAGCTCCACCGACTGCTGGGGCCCGGTGGTGAGGCCCTGGGCCAGCAGCTCGTCGATGAGGCGGCGGTAGCTGGCGTAGGTGTGGGCGGCTTGCAGGCGGGCGGGCGAGAGAACCGGGGCGGCGGTGGCGGCGGACATAGGGAAACGAGCGTCAGGTGGAAAAGTCAGCGCATAAAAAACCCCTCCGGGCCCGGAAGGGTTTTGACAGCCGGCCGTGGTCGGCGGCCTACAGACTGGGCACCGACTGCGCCGCGGCTTCCGACAGCTCGCGGCAGTAGGTGATGAAGTCGGTATTGATGGGCTCCAGGCCATGCTGGCGCAGCTCGGTGGCCACCTGGGCGCGGTGGTAGTTGGCGTGCACACAGGCGTGGGTCAGAATGTCGGACACCTGGCTGTGGTAGGCTGCGCCCAGCGAGTTGGTGTAGCCGATCAGGCGGTGCAGCTCCGGCTCGTCGGCGTCCTGGGTGTAGTGGTGCAGCGAGGGCGAGGTTTGCAGGTGCAGCTTGTGCAGGCCGGCCAGGTCGTGCTCCTGCCACACCTTCACGGGACTTTCGGTAGCGGTGAGCCGGGCCAGCCAGATGGCCTGCGCATTGAGCACGTGGCTGAACAAACGCAGGCTGCGCTCGGGCAAGGTGTGGCCCGCGGCCACGATGCCGTCGAAGTGGGCCAGCAGCTTGGTGTTGGCCCACAGGTTGTAGGCTCCCAGCTTTTCAATCGTGTTGATCATTGCAGTCGTGAGGTAATGAACCAGCGAACTGGTAAGAAAGGGAATGAATGGAGCGGCGGATGTTAAAGGTCTAGGGGGCTCAATTGTTGGCGGGCGGGTTGCTACGGGGGCAAATCACCCAACGAAGGCGTGACTACCGCGCCGGTTTACCGTTCGCGCGGGTCCTGCCAGACCAGCTGCTCGTTGGTGCGTTTTTTCTCGAAGTCGGCGCAGTTGCCGTCGCCGCGGCCGGTGATGCCGCCGTCGGGCCGGCAGAGCACCACGCCCTTGGCGTCGTAGAGGGTGCTGAAGTTGTCGCAGCAGGGCGCCGACTCGTAGTACACCGTCTGCCCGTTGTACTGGTAGCTGAGCACGCGGATGGGCGGATTCTGCACCCGGGCGGCCATATGCTGGCTGATTTTCTCGTCGAGCCAGGCCGGGCGGTTGCGCTTGTCGAAGGCCATCTGCGGCTGATCGGGCACCGGCGTGGTGGTGGGCGTCGTGGTCGGGGCCGGGGTCGAGGGGTTGGCCGTGGCCCGGGGTTCCGAGGTGTCGGTGGGCGTGGTCAGGTCGACGTGGCGGGCGCAGGCGCCGGTCAGCAGCAAGGCGGCGACGAAGGAGGCTACACGAAGCATAGGTCTTCCGGTGAAAGGGCGGCAAATGTACGAGCAGCTCGTGCTTGCGGCGGTATGCCGCGGCCGAAACAGCCCGTTTCCGCATACGCAAACCCGTTGGCAATGGCTGCTTGCCCCATTGGCCCGCTGCCGCTCACCCCCTTCTTACCCGTTCGCGGAGTTTGTTCTAATCAGGGTTTAGCTTAGCCAGCTCAGCGCCCAGGCCCACAGCGGCGGGCCGAGCACCAGCAGGCCCACGGCGGCGGCGGCCAGGGCCGTAACGAGCACCGCGCCGGCGGCCACGTCCTTCACCCGCCCGGCCAGCGGGTGAAACTCCGGCGACACCAGGTTGACCAGCGTTTCCAGGGCCGTGTTCAGCAGCTCGGCCGTCCACACTGCCCCGATGGCCAGCGCCAGCAGGGCCCAGTCGTGGCGCGTGAGGGGCAGGCCCAGTCCCACGGCCACCACCAGTCCGGCGGCCAGGGCGTGAAAGCGCAGGTGGGGCTCGGTGGTGAGGGCCGTGCGGATGCCCTTGAGGGCGAAGCCGAAGCTGGCCAGCTCGCGCTGCCACGGCCGGCCCGGGCGCAGCGGCGGCTCAGCCACGGTAGTCGAATTCGCGAAACACCGACTGGCGCAGCTTTTCCCACTCGGGCCGCAGCACGCTGAAGTACACCGAGTCGCGGCGCCGCCCGCCCTGGGTGAGGCAGTGACTGCGCAGAATCCCCTCCTCCACCGCGCCCATGCGCCGCATGGCCTCGCGCGAGGCGTGGTTGCGCGCGTCGGTTTTCAGCTCCACCCGCTCACAGCCCAGCTCCCCGAACGCATACTTGAGCAGCAAATGCTTGGCGGCGCGGTTAATGCCCGTGCGCTGAAACGCGCGGCCCAGCCAGGTCCAGCCAATTTCCAGGCGCTGGTCGGCCAGGGCAAACGAGCCGTAGCTGGTGCTGCCCGCCAACCGGCCGGTTTCCAGGTCGATGATGGCGAAGGGATAGCGCCGCCCCGCCTCCCGGTCCTGCAGGGCCTGGGCCAGGTAGGCGGCCAGGGCCACGTTGTCGCGCGGCGCGGGCGTGAGGGTGTAGCGCCAGATTTCCGGGTCGAAGGCAATCTGCTTGAGGGCCTCGAAGTCACTGGCTTCGAGCGGCCGCAGGCGTACCCGGCTGTTTTCGAGCGTGATGCAGCGCGTGCAGTCCATTCAGTTGCGGGTTGTCAGTTGCCAGTTGATGGTTGACGGGTTGTCGGTTGCCAAGCCGCCGGCGGGTTGGGTGGAGAAGGGCGAGGATGGGCGGCCCAAAGATGCGAAAAAGCCCGCCTCCGCACCGGCCGGGCGCCGCCCCTGCCCCGCGAACCACGAAAAAAACGGCGGCCCCGGGTGGGGCCGCCGTCAGGCAAAACCAAGTGATGGGGGTAGAACAGAAAGGACAAAAAGACTCTAAGAAAATATTCGCGAAAAATTTGCGAAAAAAGCCCTTCACGGCCCCAAAACAGGCTTTTTGAGCTTTAAACGGAAAAATTCGCGAAAAATCGAAAGGGACAAACCCTTGCAGCCCGCTTGGATTGGGCTTGGACTGTGGCCCGAGAACGGCCCGAAACAGCCCGCCAACTTGCACCAGCCCCGGTTAAATGGCCCAAAAACGGGTCTTTAATCGGGGTTTTCTGCGTCTTTACCTGCCACTGAAAGCGCTCTGGAGCTGCCCACCGCCTTGCGCATTGCTTCAACCTCAGCACGCAGCCCCTCATACATATCACGCAGGTCACTGGTGGTGTCTTCTACCCACTCCAGCTTCTGGTATAGGTTCTCATTGGGGTTTGAAGCGTCTGCGCTCAGGTGCAATACAAAGCGCCAAAGCTCAATAATGTCCTCTGCTTCGATGTTAAACGATGGATAACGGCGGTTATCGGAGCGGCAACGGATGAAACCTAGCTGTTTAAGGCGGTTTTTGATGCGTTTAAACTGGATGCCATAGGTGTGGCTGACAATTACGTAGCAGTCCAGGTCACGGATGCTGTCCCACTCGTGCGGCTCCAGGCGCACACAGGCTACGTAATCCCCATCCCTGAACTTCTCTTCCATGCTATCCCCTACGATGGGCATGATGGCCGTTTGCTTGCCTCTGGTGCCCATTAAGAGCGGCGGAAGGGATGCGTAGGCCAGGTGCTCAAAGTATTCCTGTGTCTGGTAGCCTGTGAGGTAGTTGGCTGCGGCCTTTCTGTTGATAACAGGTGACACCAGGTTATCAGTGGTGTCCTGCGTAACCACCAGCACCCGCACCTTATCATCTTCTGTGTGCTGGGTGTTTTTTGTTCTTTTCGTTTTGCTGGGATGCGTTTGGTTAGCGGATAGGTTAGCAGATTGGTTAGCAGATTCTGTGGTAGCGGGTGGCTGTGCCGTTCCTAAATGGAACATCGGGCCGCGCTCTGATAGGATGTAGTCGGCTGAAATGTTCAGTGTTTCGGTTAGGAACATGACCACTTCCAGGCTCACTTCCCTTCTGCCAGATTCCATATTGGCCAGGTAAGCCCTGGAAAAGCCCAGCAAATCTGCAAATGCCTGCGGGCTATGCCCTAGCGCCTTCCGCACTGCTGCTAGACGCTCATTTATGGTTGTGGCAGGCATGGATATGGAAATTGAACGATTCTGTTCCTGTTAGGAAAAAATATGTGTCGTAACGCTTGCTATTGTTCCAAATAGGAACAACATTTGTCTCACTTCACGGGACAAATATGAGCAACACAACTGACATAATGAGCAGAATCCAGGCAGAGGGCAAGCGTGCCGATGCCGTGGAAATAGCTAATCGGGTTGGGGTTAGCGCTAGCCTGGTGCGGAAAGTGGCCGGTGGCATTCGGAAGAATGACCTGGTGCTAAAGGCATATGGCAAGCTCCTGGATGAGCGCAAGCGTGCTCAGCAGAAGTTCCAGCGTGCCAACACAGTGAAAGGCCAGCAGCCGTGCGCTTAATCGACAACCAATTATTCCTGGAAGTCGATGACTTCGTGGCGCTGGGCTATACGCCTGGCACCGTGAAAGTCAATCTTTCCAAGCAGCGTGCCCTGTGGCGCGGTATCGAGTCGATGAACGACCCGACCGACTCACGGCGCAAGTTGTACGCCTACCATAGCCTGGCATCTGAGATGCGGGATAAGGTGAAGACGCTTACTGAAGGACAAGACCCTATCATCTGGGCCCTGAAGCGTGAACAGGCTGCCGTGCTGCGGCAATTCCTGCCACCAGTGCCCAAAAAAGACCTGGAAATCCTGCGGAACTACCGCATAGAGCGCGAAAGTGCTGACCTGAACACGGGCGAAGTCATCAGCAAGCAGCTGAGCGGCCTGCCTGAAGACAAAATCAAAGCCTATGGCCAGGCGTGCCGCTGGCTGGCTCTGCTGAGTGACCCGCGCTGGAAGAAGAAAGAAGCGCGTGTGAAGGTGAGCAAGGCATTTGAGGCCATGCCGGACTTCCAGGCTGCCTGTGTGTCGCTTTTTGAGGGTGATGGTGTGAAGCTACCCACCAACCCTTCCAAGCTGGCAGCGAAGGTGCGCGAGTACAAAGAGCAAGGCGCGGCCTGCCTTATCAGCAAGGCATTCGGCAACACCAACACCCGCAAGATTGGGGATGAGCAGCTGGAGTACCTTATCAAACTGTACTCTGATGGCCGCAAACCATCATTTGAGCAAGTAACGGCCTGGTACAACGAAGCTGCGGTGCGCCGTGCTGGGTTTGGCCTGGAAATGTGGCCGGAAATCACGGCTGGCACCACGAAAAACAACCTGCTGGCCAGTGATGTGCAGCCGGTTTGGTACATGGCCCGGCATGGATTTGATGCCTGGAAAGCCCGCTATGAGTACACAATGCTGTGCTATAAGCCCAGCCAGCGTGACATTCAGTGGGTCATCGATGGCACCAAAGTCAACAAGCGTTACCGCACCGCGAAGGGCGTAAGCGCGAAGCTGAAGATGCTGGTGGTGATGGATGTGGCCACCGAATGCTTCCTCGGCTGGGCATTCGCAGAGAAAGAAGATGCCACTGAAGTAGCCAAGGCCGTGCGCCTGGCCATGCGCCGCAGCGGTGGCGTGCGCCCCTACCAGTTCCTGTACGATAATGACAGCTCGAATAAGCTGTTTTTCAAGAATCTGGCTGGGCTGCACTTCCCCGCAATGCCCTACAACGGCCAATCAAAAACCATCGAAGGAGCCTTCAAGCGCCTGCAAATGGGCGTAATGCGGGCTGACAAGAACTTCACTGGTCAGAACATCAAAGCCCGCCGCCTGGACAACCAGGAAAACACGGATGGCCTGAAGGTATCCGACCTGCCCACGCTGGCTGAGTGTATTGCCCAGGCAGAGCTGGAACTACATGCCTGGAACAACACGCCTGGCAAGGATGGCAAAAGCCCCAAACAGCGCTACGAAGCCAGCGAAAACCCCATGCCGCAGTACCTCACTGCGGAAGATGAAGTGGATGCGTTCTGGGTGTGGAATGAAATGCCCATCCAGTACCGCCGTGATGGCCTGCGCCTGACGAAAAACGGCACCCAGCACGTCTTTGAAGTGGTGGATGAAGTGGAAGGTGACGTGCCTGGCATCACGCAGCTGGTGCCTGACCTGGACTTCCACAGCCGCTTCGTGGGCAAGGTCTTCCGCGTGAAGTATGACCCCGAGAACGTGGGTGATAAGGTGGCCTTGTACGTGGGTGATGATAAGCGCTTCATCGGGTTTGCCCACGCGAAGCAGGCCATGCCCCGTGCCGTGGCAGACTACCAGCCCGGCAGCCGTGCGGCCATCGATGTGCGCCTGAAGGTGAAGAAAGACCAGGCCAGCCGCGTGGTGGGCAAGCAAGCTGACATCACAGAGCGCCTGGATGCTGAAGACATCCTGAAGCTCGGGCACCGCTTCATCAGCAAGGAAGTGGAAGCCGCAGCTGAAGAAGACTTCCTGGCAGCTCAGGACGTGGCCGCAGCACCCAAAGCGCTTCCCAAGCCCAAAACGCCTGCACTGAGCACGGATGTAGATGCTGACCGCGCTGCCAAAAGCGCCTGGCTGAAAAACATCCGATTTGACGAGTAACAAAAGCAAACCCGCCCACGGGTGCAACCGGGGGCGGGCTCATTCAAAAACCTTCCAACTCCCCAAAACTATGCTGGAACAGCAGAAACAACAAATCGCCCGTGCGTTGACCTCCTACCTGGACGAGCACAAAAGCGAAGGCATGAGCCAGAACAAGCTGGCTGCCATGTGCGGCATTTCGCCCGCCTACGTGTCGCACATCCTGGCTTCAAACTGGAACGCTGTGCCCGTGGCCGGTGGCAAGACTTCGGTGATTTCTGACCAGGTATGGCGCAAAATCCAGCTGGCCTTGGGCCTGACTTCTGAAGTGTTCGAGACGAAGAATTACCTGGATGTGATGTATGCGCTGGCTCAGGCCAAGGGCAAGGCCGGGTACACCATCATTGATGGTGACACGGGGGCCGGGAAAACCTTTGCCATCACGGAATTCCAGCGCCAATACCCCGCCGCTACCTACGTGCTGAAGTGCTCGAATGCCATGACCGCAAATGAGTTTGTGCGCACGATGGCTGAGGTGGTAGGTGTGGGCAAGACGGGCAGCAAAATGCAGGTGCTGGCTGAGGTAGCCGCTAAGCTCTGCCGTGAGCCGAATGCCCTGCTGGTTATCGATGAGGCTGAAACGATGGTGAAGAAAAACCTGGCCATCGGCTTCATCAAAGACCTGTATGACCGCGTGGAAGGCCGCGCTGCCATTGTTATCACGGGTGCAAATGGCCTGCTGGAGAAGCTAAAAGTGCGTGCCAGCTACAATGTGGAATCCTTTCCGCAGGTGCTGCGCCGCTTCGGAGCTGCGCCGGTATTGCTCAGCAGCGGCATTGACGCTGGTGATGCCGCCGAAATCTGCGCCGCCTTCGGCATCACCAGCAAGCGCGATGTAAGCACGCTGGTAGCCCATTGCACCAACTACGGCACCCTGTTTTCCACGCTCCAGAAGCGCAAGGCAGACCAGGAAGCCCTACAAGCAGCGGCCTGATGGATGCCCAGGTAGAAGCCAGAGGCTGGTTCTGGCTCCATCGGGCTCCTAAGCGGCACTACTTCATCACCACCGATGGCAAGCTGTTCAGCAGCCTCTGCGGGACTCTGGTGGCCCCACAATGGGTAGGTGATGAGCTGCGGCCCCGCTTCCCTGCCAGCGTGAATAACTGCAAAACCTGTCAACGAAAAAGCAAACAGCTCCAGTCAAATGGGTAAGTCCATCAGCGCACATGAAGTGCTCAAAAACAAGTATGAAACCCTGGATGTGCCCGGTGAATGGGTGGACATCATCGGCCTGCCCGAGCGGGGTTTTCGAATGCTGATTTATGGTGAGTCGGGCGGTGGTAAAACCACCTTTACCATGCAGCTGGCCAAGATGCTTACCATGTTCGGTAAGACCTACTACAACAGCTCTGAGGAAGGAGAAGGCAAGTCTATCCAGGATGCCCTGAAGCGTGCCCGCATCGATGAATGCCCCAAAGGAAGCTTCATGCTGGGTGACCGCGACACGTTTGATGAAATGGTGGAGAAGCTGAGCAAGAAGCGCAGCGCTACCACGCTGGTCATTGACTCGCTCCAGTACATGAGCCTGACCAAAGCGCAGTACCAGCATTTGGTGAACCTGTTCCCCAAAAAGAACATCATCATCATCAGCTGGAGCGCTGGCAAGGAGCCCAAGGGTGAGCACGCCAAGGCCATCAAATACATGGTGGATGTGAAGTGTGTGGTGAGTGATGGGCTGGTGGTGGCCAGCAGCCGCTTCGGCCCCACCCAGCCTTACCGCCTGTTCCCTTCCAAGAAGCTCCAGAAGGAAAAGGAGCCGCAGGCAGGTGACCAGCTAACCCTGGTTTAGTGATGGGCAAGCAAGCAATGCTACGCAGCTACATGGTGAAGCGCACGCCGAATGGCCGCGTGCGCTTCAGCCTTCACCAGATGGCACAGAGTCAGGTGGTAGAGCTGCTGAAAGAAGTGGCTACGGAGCCCGCCCCCGATGGCTTGGATGATTTGGCCGCAGTGGTGTCAGCCACCAGCCGCAAGCTGGCTCAGGAACTCCTGGTGCGCCGCTGCTTCCTGCTGACTCCAGTGGCCGAAAACCGCTTCCAGTTGCTCGAAAGTGAAGCCTTCGGCATCCTCATTATCCTCTGGTGTGACCCGCTTATCCAGTACCGGCCGGCCGCTCATACCCTGTTTCAGCAACTCCATCAATTACTGACTTCCAGCTAATGGGACACGCAACCGCTGTGCGGCATGATGATGCTCTGGTAGCACGCCGCCTAATGAACTTCTTAGACCGCTCGGAGCAATGGCAGACGGAGCTGCGCATTGATGTGGGCCTGGCTTGGCTGGAGCGCATGTATGGGGGCACCGCCCTGGAAAGCCAGCTGGCCAGCAGCAAGCTCTTTTGGGCCTGGTGGAATAACAAATGGGCTGCCCGTGACCAGGACATGAGCCGCCGCCTGAAGGTGCTGGCTACGGCTGTGCTGACCTATAAGGCGGGTGAACATGCCACCATGTTCTTCCACGAGCCCGCTGAATTCGCGGTCTTCTACATGCAGACCCACAACCCAGCTAAGCTGAATCTGCTGCTGGATGCCGTGGTGATTGAATCAGTGAATAAGCTAGGCCGCGCCGCCTAACCTCCTGGATGGTCGCAGCTCGGGTTCGACTCCCGAGCCAGGGGCACACTTACCCTTTCCAAAACCCTTTAAACCCTTCTTAAAATGAACGCAATTGCACCTAAAACCGCCCGTAAAGTGCGCTCAGCGGAGCCGCAAAAGAGCCCGAAGCAGCTGGCTGAAGACCGTATGGCCCGCTACACGGTGCTGTACAGCCAGAAGCAGGAAGTAACGGATGCTTACAAAGCGGCCGTGGCCCCGCTGGATGCCGAAATGTCTGAGCTGAAAATGCAGCTGTTTGGCTACGCTGAAGCCAACCAGGCTGACTTCAACGGCAAGAAGACTATGGCCCTGGCCTGCGGCACCATCGGCTTCAAGCTCGGGAACAAGGCCGTGAGCTTCCCGCTGGATGCGCCGGATGACATCAAAGAAAAGTACCTGGCCACGGTGAAGAAAGAGCTGCCTGCGGCCATCGTGGAATCAGTCGATTCTAAGAAGGTCATCGGTGCCTGGGATATGTTCCCGAACCTGAGCAAGAAGCTGGCTAAGCTGGGCATCAGCGTAGGCCAGGAAGACAGCTTCTTCGTGACACCCAAGCTGAAGTAGGGATGGAGAAAGGGCAACGGGTGCGCGTCCTACGCGGGCGCTACAAAGAGCACAAAGGCGAAGTGGACTGTGAGCATGAGGAATGGCCGGACTTCTTCTGGGTGTGGCTGGAGCGCTGGAGAACGACACGCGACCGACTAGGCCAGCCAACCGGACAGGTGCGCATAGAGCCGCATCGGTCACTACAACACAAAGACCAGCTGGAGAAAATCTAGCTGGTGCCTGGATGGTCGCAGCTCGGGTTCGACTCCCGAGCCAGGCACACAAATAGCATCGAAATGAAGCACGTAGTAAAGTTTTCTGGGGGCAAAGATTCTCTGGCTACCCTCCTAGCCGTTCGGGCTACCCAGCCTGAATACACAGTGGTATTCTGTGATACTGGATGGGAGCACCCAGATACCTACACTTACCTGGACTACATCGAAAGCATGATTGGCCAGCCTATCATTCGGGTGCGGAATGAAAAATACCCTGGTGGGCTGCCTGATGTAGTAGTAGCAAAGGGGCGTTTCCCTAGTCAAAAGGCGCGTTTCTGCACAGAAGAACTGAAAGTAAAGCCTGGCATCGATTGGGTTTTGCAGCAGACGGAAGATGTAGTCATCTATCAGGGTGTGCGGGCTGATGAAAGTGCTGCCCGCCGTCACCTGAAGCGCAATGATGAATACTTCCGTTTCTACTTCCAGCCGCTCAGGATGCGCGGGAAGTTTGATAAGCAGATTAAGGCACTTTCCGCTCAGCTGGTAGGCGCTAAGCCGGGTCAGCTGGATATGTTCACCACGCA
This sequence comes from Hymenobacter sp. B81, assembly GCF_044628455.1. Lineage (NCBI taxonomy): Bacteria > Pseudomonadati > Bacteroidota > Cytophagia > Cytophagales > Hymenobacteraceae > Hymenobacter > Hymenobacter sp. B81. The sequence continues at coordinate 602,867 of NZ_JBIYZW010000002.1, forward strand.
AGACCTTCATGCGGAGCTGCGTGCGCTGCAAGCTAAAAACGCGGCTACGCTGCGGCCTCAATATGACTCCTACCGGCGCAAAGAAGTCCTGGCCTGGTGTGAAAAATACAGTGCTGACCTGGTGCGGCCGGTTATTTACTGGACTGCGGAAGAAGTCATCAGCTACTGCCTAGAACAAGGTTTCAAGCTGAATCCCCTGTACTATCGGGGTGCCCGCCGCGTGGGCTGCTACCCCTGTATGAATTCGCGCCTGAGCGAAGTGGGGCATATAGCTGAGAACGACCCGTGGCGCATTGATGACATAGCTGAGCTGGAAAACGCAGATGGTGTTTGGGGCACATTCTTCGATGCCAAGAAGGTGCCTGATGCGCACGATACTCAGTGCTATGTGAACCGAAAGGGTCAGCGCCTCACCTCAGCCAACATCTACGGCGTGGTGGCTTATGTCCAGGGAAATCCAGCTCAGGCAATGCTGCTGGATAAGGCTAGCCCCTCGGGCTGCATTTCCCATTACAACATCTGTGAAACTACCATCTAAGCATCATGCAGTACATCACCCTACCACAGAACAAGCGCCTTCACCAGCTCATTAACCAGCTCGGGCTGAAGGATGAAAAGGAAGCCCTAGTGCGGGAATTCAGTGGCATCGGTGCCACCAGCAGTAAGCAGCTGCTGACCCAGGAAGCCATGCGGCTGATAAAGCACCTGGAAGACTGCGCAGCCAACCCCGAAGCCAGCCAGGAACGTGCCATGCGGGCCGATAAGATGCGGAACAAGATTCTATCCCTTGCCCATGAAATGCGCTGGGAGCTGGATGGTGGCCGCGTCGATATGAAGCGGGTGAATGAATGGTGCCAGGCGCGTGGCTTCGGGAAGAAAGACCTGAACCAGTACACCTATGATGAGCTGACGAAGCTGGTGTCACAGTTCAAAATCGTTTACACCAAATACCTGACTGAGCTGAGCAAATGAATATGCCACAACATCTGACAGAGCTGGAGAAAGCAGAGCTGGCTGAGTTCGTGCGGGGCATGGAGACACGCCACCTGCGCATCACACGCCGCGTCTGGAGACACCACGCCGAATTCATGGCCATCATCGATGCGGAGCTGAAGCGGCAAGGGCTAGACCTGGAGACGGTACAAAAGGAAGATGATGACTTCCGTGAAGCACAGATAAAAGGGTTTCAGAATGAAGACTAGCGTTTACAAACTCACCTCACCCGCCTTCCCCGGTGGTGCCATTTATGTATGCTACAAGCTGGGGGCGTTGCAAGCCTTAGACCTGGCTGATGCCCAGCTGAGCACCACCCAGCGGGCCTATCTGCTGGCCGCGCTGCCGGTGGTGGAAGCAGAGCTGGAGAAAGCCCAGCTGGGGAAGATGGTAATACAGCCCATGCCCGAGCGCACCGCGAAGGATAAGATTGTGCTGTTCTGCCTTGCCTATAAAGAGTATCGGCAAGTCACCTACCACGCCACCCAGAACGAACGCAGCAACATCCGCACGGTGCCTGTGTCGAAAGAGCTGCTGAAGACTTTTTTTGAAAGCCCGCTCCAGGACTTCAGCATCAGGAACTACATCAACCGCATCAACATCACCCGTGACCAGCTCAAAAACGGCCGTGACCCCAAGACTCGTTTCCCAAGCGGGTATGACAAAGCCTTCTACAATTCGCTGACTGGTGAAGCCTTAACGGCCTACAGAAAGCACCTTCGGGATAACGGCTGGGTGTATGACGCCAGCCGTGGGTGGGTAGAAAAGGACTGATTATAGATGGATTTTTGGCACATTTGGAGCCTATAACGGACGGTAAACGACATGAAAAGACTGCTATTTGGGGTGCTAATGTGCCTGTTCACTGCCTCGGCATCCGCTCAAACTTGGCCTTCTGAGGCATACGAGCGGGATTGGCGAGCTGGGGAGGATGCTGAACACAAGGGCCGATGGGAGCAAGCGGAAGCCAGCTTCGCCAAATGCTTGGCAGTAACGCCAACCGACACCCTTACAATCCAGGTACACGCCTATGCGGCCATCAATAGCCTAGCACGCAATGCCGTGAAGCCCGAGTCATCGGCAAAGCCCGATTACTTGGCGCTGGCTGTGCGCGATTATGATGCTCTGGTGGCAGCTGGCAAGCTGCGCTACTTACTCAACAAAGCCCAGGCATACGGCCTGCGTGCGGAAGCCACCACCGACCCAGCTGAAGCAAAGAAGCTGCTGGAGCTGGCACTAGCCAGCGTGGCTGCCTACGAAAAGCAGGCTCATCCCACCGATGCTTCAAAAGAAACCCGCAGAGCATTGCTAGACGTAGCCCGCAAGTAACCCAGCCCCGCCAAAGCAAAACGGCCACCCTTATTGGGTGGCCGTTTTCGTTTCTACCTGTGCGCTGTGTGGGCTGAACAACTGGTCATACCTGGTGCGGTCTGCATACTTGATGCGGTACTCGCTGATGACCATTTCCACCGCGTCATGGTTCGGGTCTGGGTAGATGGCTGACCTTTCCAGGCCAACCAGCAACGGCCCGCCTGTGAAGTTCTGAAGTGCCAAGTAGGTGGCCGCTTCCAGGTCATAGGCATCCACCTCAGCCGTGCGCAGTGACTTTGTGCAGTGCCGAATCCGCAGGATGCCTTCACAGTGCTGGATGCCCTTGCTAACCGTTGTGGTCTTTACGCCCTGTAGTTCCAGAAAGGAACACGGAAAAACCCTAACGTTCTCACGGGCTTCTTCAGCCAGCTGGTTGTTCCAGCGCTCATGCTTTTTAATGGCCGGCACTTCAGTCTTCAGGTGCTCACTGATGGTGTCAAAAACAGGCTTCATACAGCAGCTATTTCCTGTGCAGTCTGCACAGCGGTTTTTGCATTGATAACAGCCATTTTAGGGGCTGTAGCAGCCAAAACGCCTTCTATTGTGCGCGGGCTGATGTGATAGGTTACGCTGAGCATCTTCAGGACTTGGGCATAGGTGAGCTTAATCAGCACACGTTCGCCCTTGTACTTCACCACGGATTCTTCAGCCACCAGACGATTATAGTCAGCACGTAATTTCTTATTACGCGCTGTCAAAAGAGCGGTATCGCGGGCCATTAAGGGGAGGGAAAAAATTCTATTGTCCAAATATTGTACTAAGTTCTTGTTCCAGCAAGGAACTGATGCGTTTATCTAGCTCTGGGTGTTCCCCCATGAATTGGCGTTTGGGCATAGTGAACGTGCGCTGAAGCGTAGCCTTCTTCGTCAAGGCCATGCCCTTCCATTGTTCATCCTGCGTCTCGCGGTACATAGCCCAGAAGAACTTCCGCATCTTCGGAGTGATGGCCACGTCTTGCTTTACCACGCCACCTTCGTTGTGCGCCTCGGCATAGGGCACATCCGTCTGGATGATAATGGTGAGCCCGCTGCCAGATAGCGTGAAGCTGCGCCGCAGCCGACCTGAAAGCACCAGCAGGCCACGGCCACCACCGTCACCCTTCACAAACTTCCCGCCCGCGCCGCGCTTCGGCCCGCTGCTTTTGCCGCCCGTGCCATCAGCCCGCAGTGGCCAGGGCTCCCCGAAGAAGCCCTGGCCACGGAAGTTGTCATCAATCGACTCCAGGGCAAGCGCCCCCGCCTGCCCTGGTAAAGACTTGACCAGGCCGTTCAGCTTGCCTGCCATAATCTTCAGGTCGGTCACAAAATCACTCACGGGCTTTGCGTTTGGGCTGCGGTGCGTCTTCATCGGCCATGCGCCGCAGCAGCGGCTTCACGCCCTCGGGCACATCGTAGTATTGGTGCGACTCGGGAAACACCACGCCGGTCTTCCCCGCGTTGTGGCCAAACTCAGGCGGCTTCACGCTCAGCTTATCCAGGTCTTCCTGCGCCGTGGCCGTGCGCCCGGCCCGTGGCACGCGCACCACGTTGCAGCGGCACTTCCAGCCCAGCGGCGGGTAGTGGGTATTCCAGAACGGGTCATCGACGGGCCGCAGCACACCATGTAGCTCTGCATGGGTAGGCCGCACGCGGTCATCACCCACGGTGCTGTACTTCAGGAAGTATTTGTCAGCATCATCCTGGAAAGTAAGCCACTTGGCAGCCATCTGGCCAGTAGCTACGGCCGTGTCATACTCCGTGCGCAGCCAGCTCACGTTATAGTCCTGATGGAGCTGAAGCGCTTCCCGCTCAAAATCTCCGTAGGGCCGCACCTGGCCAGCCTTCACCAGCAGCCCATTCAAGTCCACCAGCAGCTGGTAGCTTTTGTTGGCTGAGAACACATACAGGTGCTGGGTGAGCTTCCCGAGTAGCACGGCATCGGGCTTGCCGAACTCCAGCTCAGGCAGCTTCATGCCGTAGCCTTCCTGTACGCCCTGGCTGAGCTGGCTGGCTGTTTCCTGGTACATGGCCCGCCACTCTGGGCTTCGCAGCATCTTCCGCAGTTTGGGCTGGTCGGTGTGGAGCTTGCGGAGCACCGCATCAAACAGCTGCTTCAGCTTGGATTCGCCGCTGGCCAGGGTTATCTGGTCGGTGCCCACGGCGCTGGGCTGCGCCGTGGGCTCAGGAAAATTTGGCGTGGCCAGCTTGGCTTTGCCCTTTGGCCCTCGGGCGTTCGGCGGTGCGGGCGTATCCTTTTCGGGGTCATCCGTGGGCTCGGGCTTCGGTGGCTTGGGCGGGTTCAGGCGGGCCTGGTCTTCATCAATCCACTTCCGCCACTTCCATTCATAGCCTTCCAGCTGGTACCCCCACTGCTTCAGGAACGGGAACAGCTCATAGTTCACGAAGAAGAACACGAAGCGCATCCGTGCCTGGATGTAGTGCTCCTGTACCCGTTCGTGAACTTCGCCACCCGCACGGCTGCCGGTTTCTTGGCTGGTGGCTGTTTGGCCCGAAATCAGGTAGGCTATTTCATCATTGCAGGCATCGGTAAGTGCCTTGTAGATGCTGCCATCCTGGTTGCTGCTGGATTCCTTAATCTCCAGGGTTTCGCTGGTATCGACAATCATCCAACCATTCGCGCCCATGTTCGCCAGCGCCTGTTCCTTGTTGGAAATCTCGCTGTCATCGGTGGCGTCAGACTTGAGCGTGATGAGCGGCATACCAAACTTCTCCGAACGGCGGCTCCAGTCGATGCGGCTGTAACGCTTCCAGATGATTTCAGGCGCGGCTTTGTTCAGGATGCCCAGCGCATCACGGCCTTCTTCGTCCTTCAGCCGGACTTCCAGCAGCAGCTTCGTGTAGTCGGCATCAAAGTCACGGAACGGGATGCCTACGTCATCGGTGGGCCGCAGTAGCACCTGGCCCATTTCGGGTACCACCTGCCCGCGTGGGATGATGTCAAATCGTTCAAATTCGCCTACCTCGTTCGGGTAGTCGAAATTGATGAGCGTGTGACCATAGAAGTCCGTGTCCAGCACGCGGCTCAGGAATTCAAAGAACCACGGCCGCTGAAAGAGCTTCAGTAGCTCATGGTTTTCCTTGCCCTTGTCATCCACCACGGCAAAGCCTTCAGACAGCACCTTGTTCTTCAGGGTAGCTATCTGCCCGGTCAGGTAGTTGTCTTTGGTGATTTGCTGGTAGATGGCCATGAGCTGGTCACGGCGCGGCCGGATGGGGTTCAGGGCGCGGTCTTCGGCCCGTTTCCAGGCTTCCATTTCCGCCTGGGATTTGACGCGCTGGGTGGCTCTCTCCAGCTGTTCAGTCAGGCGGGGCGCACGCTTTGGCTTCTTGCCCGAAGCCGGGCTGTTCACAGGTGCCGCGGCTGGCTTCCTGGCCAGGCTGATGCCATCCCAGCGGCTGAAAATGGCTTTGAAGGATTCTAACATGGGTCAGGCTTAAAATTCGTGTGAGCGTGCTTGCTGGCTTCCGTAGCGGAAAAGCCGGTGCGCCTGGCCAGGCGCGTCAGTGGTGCCGTAGCGGGGTAAGTCTGGATTGCCACGGCCGCTTTCCACCTGCTTCAGCCAGGCCAGGGCGGCTTTGTAGCGGGTTTCCCGCACCTCAGCCACGTTGCGGAAGGTCACCCGTGGCATCAGGTGCCAGAGCGTGACATCCACCACCGTCATCACCAGCTGGCCATTCCGGTCTTCGCCCTGCTGAGCATAGGCCGCTTCCATGTCGAAGCGGCCCCGCAGGTAGCCCGCCACTTCGGATAGGGCATTGCGCTCAGCCAGCTCACGGATGGTGCTGTCTGCTTCGGTCAGGTCGCGTAAATCGTCCTGGTCAATCTGTGCCAGGTAGTCTTCATCGGTTAGGAAAGCCATGTTTAAAAGCCTCGTGAATTGTTTTTGACGAATGCGCCCGTGCGTGCTGCGCCCCGGCCGCTGAGCCTGCCGATGATGACCAGCTTAGCATGTGCCGACTGGTCAGCATCCGGCCCGTCATCGTAGCGGGCACCTTCTTCCCAGCCGGTCAGCTGTTCGACGCTGGCAATCATATCGGGGTCTTCCAGCTGGCTGATGTCATAGAAAACATCCCCGTTGTGGTACTGCGTAGTCATGGAGCCAATGCGGTCAGCTTTGTCACCCTTGCGCTCCAGGTCGAACTTGATGAAGTTGGTGACCCCGTAGCGCTTCGCTGCGGCATCGATGATGGGCTTTAGCAGAATGCGCTGGGTGGCGTTGGCTTCCACGTAGCACCGCATTTTGAGCTGAACCGCTTTGGGCAAGCTCAGATAGAAGCGGAACCACCAGTCTATGGCCTGCGCGGGTGTTTCCGTTTGCCGCAGGTACGCCTTCAGCTTGTTCAGCGTCACGCCCTTCTTAGCCCAGCATTTGATGGCCGTGTAGTCGGATTTCTTGCTGGTGCTGTAAGACATATCACCATACATCACGATGGCATCGAACTGCGTCCAGTCGTTGGGCATCTTCTTCCACTGGATGGCTTCCCGAGTGAAGACCCCGGCATCTTCCTGCGGGTCATTCATGTACTCCGTCTGGAAGGCTTTCCAGCCCACATCCTTCTTCAGCTGGTCGAAATACGCTTCCGTGTACTTGCCCCAGGTGGGCTTGCCGTTTTCATCCAGGGCGTTTACCAGCAGGTGGTGCCACTCGGGCCGCTCGGCAACCACCGTGGACAGAATGCCGGTTTTGGTGATGCGGTTGTTCACTAGGATGAAGCGGGCTATGCCGATGTCCATTGTGGGTATCACGGCCCGATACAGCCAGTCCACCGCTTCGCGGATGCGGGCGGGGTTCTTCTTCAGCTTGTCATCATCCAGGTCATCACAGGCGATGTAATCGGGGCGGTTGGCCCCGAAGCGTGTGCCACGGGGCGGCTCACCCATGCCCAGCGCTACGAATGCGCAGCCATCGTTCGTGACGAATTCACCCTGTTCCCAGCTGCCCAGCTTCACCTGCTCACCAAAGTCATGGATGTAGCGCGGGTTCGCTGCCAGCTCAGCCTGGATGTCCTGGAGCAAGCGCACGGCGGTTTTGTGATTCTTGCCCACCAGCATCATCACATTGATTTGCCGGGGCTCCTGAATCTTCAGCCACAGGGGCAAGAAAATGTCAACGTGGGTGGACTTGGCACCACCACGGAAGATTTCCCAGATGCCCTTATAGTTGGGCGTGTTGCGCACGGTGTTGGCTCCATCGATGTGGAACGGTGCGCAGTGGGTCACCTCACCCAGCTTGTTCTGGGTGTAGTGCGGGAAGTAGTAGGTGACGAAGAAATCATAATCCGCCTGCGCACGCTGGATGCGGATGCGTTTCGTGTACTCGTTTTCATCCCGGTCTACGGGGCGGTCAGAGCTGATTTTCGTTACCAGCTCCTTCCACCTGGAGTGCAGGTTCTTCTTCTTGGACAGTGTTGCCATGCTTGACCTCTATTTGGGCGCTGTGGCGTAAGCTGAGCCGTTGCGGTGCGTCTTCTCCTGTATCTGGCAGGGTGCGTAGCGTGGCGGGGCTTTTAAACGCCTTTTGAACGGTGTTTCTATTGGGAACTATCCCAGCTCAGTGAACTTGCGCTCTATGAAGCGGTCTAAGTGGGGCATTTGCCGCTTCGCTTCCGTGGCGTCTCCAGCAAAGAGGGTGGTGGTGTATTCCTCGATGACTTGGATGTAGGTGTCAATGCTGAGCTTCTTATCCAGCTCGGCAATGCTTTTGGAAATCATCCGAATGGCCTGGGTTTCGGCCGTGGTCATCACCCGCCGCTTCCCATCGGCATCCACTGCCTGGTCTTTAATCAGGCTTATCTGCTGATACAGCTCAGTGATGATTTCTTGGCGGGTGGCGGTCTTGGCTCCTTTGATGGTGTCCCAGCCACCTTCCTTCTTCCAGGTGCTGAGCGTGTTTTCGCTCACACCCACACGGGCCGCAATTTCCTGCTGGCTTTTGGTGCTGTTCAGGAAGTAGCTCAGAGCCAATTCCCGCTTTTCCTTATTGGTCATTCGCGCGCGGTTTTATAGCGGATTGACTTCAAAGGAATCCAAGCGCAGTCCAAGCTGCCAGAAGTGATTTCCATGATGCGGGCAATTACTACGCATCATGGAAATGAGCGCTTTACACCCGCCTGGGTGCCCCGCTATCATTGGGTTCTAATTCGGAAACGCGGCACCTAAACCCAATGAATGGCACGCTTTACAGTACACGATGAAAGCCTGAACGTGTATGGCTTCCGCATCCTGACCAAAGGCATTGACATCAGCGCATTCAAGAAGAATCCGGTGATGCTCTATATGCACGACCGCAGCATCATGCCCATCGGCAAATGGGAAGACTTGCGGAAGGAGGATGATGGGAGAATGACCGCAGAAGCGGTATTCGACAAAGAAGATGAATTCGCGCAGCGGGTGGAATCGAAAGTGGAGCAAGGCATTCTGAGCGCCTGTTCCGTGTGGGTTTCGCCACTGGCCTGGTCTGATAAGCCGGAAGTGCTACTGCCTGGCCAGAGCCGCCCCACGGTCACCAGCTCGCTGCTGAACGAAATCTCCATTGTGGACATCCCTGGCAACCGGAGCGCACTGAAGCTGAGCCTGAGCAACGGGGTGACCCTGGCTGATGCCTCAGCTGGTGCCGAAGCACTCGACTCAATCTTACCCAAACTCAATCTTAAAACCGCCCTGAACATGGATGAAATCCTGTTGGCGCTCGGCCTTCCGGCCGGGGCAAGCGAAAAGCAAATTGCTGACGCTATCAAACAGCTGAAGCTGGCTAACCAGTCGAACACCACGCAGCTCATGCTGAGCCTGGCCAAGAAGGCGGGCCTGGTGACCGATGCAAACGAAGCCTACTTCACGAAGCTGGCAGCCGCCTCGCCTGAGCTGGCTGTGGAGTTCCTGGAGCAAGCCAAGCCCGCAGCTGCAACCACACCGCCCGCCAAAGAAGTGCGCCTGGCTGAAGTGGTGACTGCCGTGGCTCAGGCCAACCAGAACGGCACCACCGAAACCCAGCTGGCCAACGACCCGCGCAAAGACTGGACGATGCGCGACTACGAGCGCAAAGCGCCTGCTGAGCTGCTGAAGCTGAAGCGGGAACATCCCGAGAAGTACCAGAAGCTCTACGCTGCGCAGTACGGCGGCATCACGGTCTAGCTACCAAAACGCAGCCGGTAAGTAGCCCTGGGCTGTCCAAAATCAGGTCTATAAATCAACTCAAACGACACTTTTTCCAGCTTTCTAATGAAGCGTCTTAAACTCGAAAACGTTGTTTTCAACCTCGTGATGGCCTTTTTGCTGGCCATTGTGGCCATGACCGTTGCGCCGGCTCACCACCTTGCGGTGGGTGCCACCGTGGGTGGTGGCGTGTTGGCCCTCGGCTGCCTGGCTCAGTCGGTCAGCGGCTCGGCTGCCTTCATGGCTGTCCAGCGTGAAATCTGGGTGGATACCATCGAAGAAAACATCTACCCCAATAACTCTTTCATGATGCAGTCCCGTGATGACGGTGCGTTCCTGGAAGGGAAAACGGTGAAGCTGAACCAGGCCGGTGGCAAGCCCGCTGTGCAGAAGAACCGGGCGGTGCTGCCCGCCACGGCTGCCAAGCGTGTGGACTCGACTGCTGATTACGACATCGATGAGTACACCACTGACCCGATTGTAGTCCAGAAGACGGAGGAAATTGAGGCCAGCTATGGCAAGCGCCAGTCGGTGATGTTCGACCATACCGAAGTGCTGAAGACGAAGGTGGCAGAAGGCATGGCCTACTCCTGGTCGCCCACCCTCGGCGTGAACATCATCCGCACCACGGGCGCTGCCCGCCCTGGCTACAAAGTGTGGCAGCTGGGTGTAGGCGCTGTGCAGCGCAAGCGCATCACCCAAGACGACATCATGAACGCCGCCGCCATCCTGAATTCCCAGGACGTGCCGCAGGAAGGCCGCTTCATGCTTATCGATTCCATGCTGGTGCAAGACCTGCTGAAAATCGAAGCCTTCACCAGCCTGGAGAAAATCGGCAAGGCTGTCCTGGTGGATGGGGCCATCGGCCGCATCGGCGGCTTCGATGTCTTCGTGCGCAGCTCCACTACCGTCTACGATGTGGATGACAACACCAAAAAAGACTTCTCTGAGGCTGTGAGCATCGGTGATAACGTGTCTTGCCTGTTCTGGCAAAAGAACTTCGTGCGCCGCTGCTTCGGTGGCTCCAGCAACGGTGGTATCGAAGTGTTCGAGGACTCGGGCAGCAACGGCAACGGTAACCCGCTGTTCTACGGCACGGTCATTTCCGCCCTGGTTCGCTCGGGTGGCCGCGCCGCCCGCGCTGATGAGCGCGGCATTGTGGCCCTGGTAGAAGCCCACGCCTAAAGTGGCTCCAGTAGAAACTGGGTGGGGAACCTACGGCGGTACCCTTGGCTCGCTGCTGGTAGTGGTACAACTCAGCGCGGTTAGCGCCCAAGGCATCGTAGCCACGGTACTCTACGCAGCACTCGGGGCCACCGTGGGCTTCCTCACTCAGATTCTGCTGCGCAAGCTGGTACGCTGGTTTAAAATCAACATAGACTGATGCTGAAGATTCTGATTGCCTTCCTGCTCCTGGTAGTGGCGTTTGGGGGGTGCGTCCTGGCCTACGACAAACTTTCAACGGGCTCGACTCGCAGAGCGGTGCGCCGGGTGCAAGTTTTCGCAGGCCGCTGGGGTGGGTCGGCAATCATTTTGGTCGGCCTGGTTCTCTGGTTCGCTTATCCGCTGCTGGCCTTCCTGGTTCAGAATGCGGAAGGGGATGGTAACGCAGATGGGCCTGCGCTGATGGATGTGGGCGTGTTCCAGACCATCCTGCTGGCCACGATTCGTGCGGTAGCCATTTACTGCTTCTCTCGCCTGCTGGTGAAGAAATACTGGCCTGCCATTGACCGCTTTTTGAATAGGGTTTTTGTACGGGCTTTCTATCGTCTTACCGAATGGCAAAAGGTTATCGTGTCGCTCTGGGTGCTCTCGCTCTTTGTCTATCTCTGCGCTCAGCTCACGCACTAGCACCCGACACCGCCACTGCTGAAGGCCGCACCCGCACTGCGCTGGTGAAGGTCTTCAGCAGCCAGGTGGGGGTAAAGGAACAAGGCGGCTCCAACCGGGGGCCGAAAGTCAAAGTCTACCTGGCCAGCTCAGGCAATCACGAAGGGCAGCCCTGGTGCGCCGCTTTTGTGAACTGGTGTTTTCGCCAGGTGGGGCTGCATGGCCCGGCTGGAGCTGGAGCCGCCCGCAACTGGTTTCCGGCCGCTCGGGTGATTTACCGCCGGGGTGCTGCTGCAAAGAAGAAGCCGCAGCCAGGTGACTGCGCTGGCTTCTACTATGCCCACCTCGGGCGCATCGGCCACATCGGCTTCATCGAACGCTGGGAAGAAAACTTCGCCATTACGGTGGAAGGAAACACAGGCGGTGGCAGCGGCATCAACCGCAACGGTGATGGTGTCTACCGGATGCGCCGCCTTCGCTCTCAAATCTCAATCGTCTCAACCTGGATTCCCAAATCCTGATGCTCTACACCGCAAACCGCTCCACTGGCACCACCGCTTTTGCTACTCGGGCCATGAAGCTGAAGCCGTTTGCAGGTGTCCTGGTGTGGTGCGTGTGCGTGGCCAGTGGCTGCGCACCGCGCCCCATCAGCGCATCAGAAGTGGTGGTGAAGGATAGCACCACCCGCAAGGAAATACAGCGGCTGGCTTCAGTGTCGGTGCCAGGTGCTTCAGCGGAGCTGAGCACCCGCCTGGAGTACGACGAAAAAACGCACCGCTTCAAGCCCGTGACCTTCTACCGCCAAAGCGGCCACACGCGGCTTTTCTTCAGCATCGATGAGCTAGGCCAGGTGACCAGCTCAGCGGTGTCCGCCCCCTGGCTGGCTCAGGTGCCCGTGACGGATACAGAAGTCACCCGCACCCGCAGCGAAGCCAGGAAAGAGCGGGTGGAAGTGCCAGTGAAAGCGCCGATGAGCGGGCTGGCCAAATTCTGCTGCTGGTTCACGGGCCTTGCCCTGCTGGCCACGGCCCTCACCATCTACCTACGCTTTTTCTCGCCTTTCAAATGAGTAAGAAAACCCACACCCACCAGGAGCTGGTGGATAAGTCTGCGGCCTACTTCGCCAGTAACCAGGACGTGAAGACGCTCCTGGCCACTACCCACGACGGAAAATTCTACCGCCCCGAAAATGCCAGCTATGCGGCTCACAGCGCCGAAAAGCACGGTGGCGAAGTGGTGACCATCCACCAGCTGGAGCCTACTGGCCAGGTGGACACGGAAGGTGCGCAGCTGCTGCCCGCCTCGGGTGGCCTGGCTGAGCTGGTGAAGTCCGCCGTGCGGGTGCTGCTGCCCGAGTCGCAGCCGACCGACCCCGCATCTGAAGCGGCCGTGAAGTCCGTGGTGGCCGAAACGGTTGCCCTGGAAAACGCTCTGGCTGGTGCTCAGCCTGCCGCTGGCCAGGTGGCTGCCAAGCCTGCCGCCGCACCCAAAAAGCCCAAGGCTGCCAAAGCTGCCCCGAAATCGACCGGCCGCAAGGCTGCCACCAAAGCTGCTGAATAAGCAATGTCAAGACCTCAAGTAAAAATCTCGCTCGGGAACGGGCAGCTGGGGCGTCAGGCCGTAGCGCTGGATGGCATTGCCCTGCTGGTCATTGGTGCCCCCGCTGACTACACGGCCACGGAGACGCTGTTTTACAGCCGCCGTGATGCGGAAGTGGCTGGCCTGACCGAAGCCGCTGACATCGAAAATGGAGCCCTGGTGTGGGAGCACATCAAAGACTTCTACGCCGAAGCCGGTGAAGGTGCCCCGCTGCATGTGCTGCTGGTGGACAACGCCACCACGCTCACCAACCTGTTCACCGAAGCCCACGCTTCCTTCGTGGCCCTGGCCACGAAGCTCCAGGCGGAAGCCGGTGCCATTCGCCTGCTGGGTGTGGCCCTGAATCCGGTGGCTGCTGAAGCAGCTGGTGCCAGCGGCATCACGGCTGACCTGCTGGCTGCCATTCCGCTGGCTCAGGCGCTGGCAGCTGCGGAGTTCACCCGCTACCGCCCGCTGGACATCGTGTTGGAAGGGCGCTTGTTCTCGGGTACGGCTGCGGCTGCTACCGACCTGCGCACCCTGGCTTCCAACTGCGTCAGCGTAACCATCGGCCGCGATGCCCTGCGCTCGGCTGCGCTGGTGACTGCGGGCGTGGCCGTGGCCAGCAAGTACGCCGCAGTGGGCACCATGCTCGGGCGGTTGGCTGCCATCCCCGTTCAGCGCAGCATCGGCCGCGTGAAGGATGGCCCGCTGGCAGGCTGGAAGCAGGCCAGCCTGAGCGGTGGCCAGCTGGTAAGCACACTGGCTGAAACGGCGCTGGATGCGCTGACCGATAAGGGCTACATCTTTCCGCTGATGCACGCGGGCAAGGATGGGTACTTCTTCAACGATGACCCGACCTGTGCCGCCGCTACCGATGATTACGCCTTCGTGAAGGATGGCCGCGTCATCAAAAAAGCTGCCCGCATTGCTCGGGCCGTGTACCTGGATGAGCTGCTGGATGATGTGCGGGTGGATGCCAGCACGGGGCAGCTGCCGGCCATTGAGGTGGCCCGCTTCCAGAACGTGCTGGAGAATGCCATTGAAGGCCAGATGGTGGTGACGGGTGAAGCCGTGGCCGTGAGCGTCTTCATTGACCCCACGCAGAATGTCACCGCCACCGACAAAATCAAAGCCGTGGTGCGCATCACGAAAATGGCCACGGGCCGCACCATTGAAGCCCAGGTCGAATTCTTCAACCCTTTTAACGCCTAAGCCTGGCCATGATTAACGGCAAAGAATACAGCTACCAGGACATTCAGGCCACGATGCTCGGGCGTCCTGTGGCTGGCCTCACGGCCATCGAGTACGGCGAAAAGGCCGACCGCAAATTCATCTGGGGCACGGGCCGCAGGCCCATTGCCTACGCGAATGGGCAGATTGAAGCGGATGGCACGCTCACCCTGCTTCAGTCGGAGTTTGAAGCCTTGACCCGTGGCCTGCGGCCTGGTCAGTCGGTCACCACCATTCCGCCTTTCGACATCATCGTGATGTACATACCGGACGAAGAAAATCCGGTCATCGTGAAGGATGTGCTGAAAAGCGTGCTGCTGCTGGAGTTCAAGAAAGGCGGCAAGGCGGGTGACCTGAACATGCCCATCACGCTGCCCTTCGCCTGCGCCGAAGTCAAGCTGAACCAACAATAACACCTGGCACCCAGCCAGGCATGGTGCCTGGCTGGGTGCTCTTTTAAACAGTCTTTAAACGCTTGCCCCAAACCCTTTTTCAACTCCCCAAATGGAAGAGAACAACATCCCCGAAGTAATTGCTGAAGACACCGAAATGGTGGATAAGAAAGGCAACCCTACGCAGCGGCAAATCGATGCCTGGACTGCTGAGCACGGCAAAGTGAAGCAGTTTGAAGTAGATGGCAAAGTGGTCTGCTTCAGCCAGCCCGACCGCAAGACGGTGGGCGCGGCAAACCAGGTGCTGGTGCGCACGAAGGACGTGACCAAGTACGCCGATACCATCCTGGCTAACTGCCAGCTCAACTTCAAAGCGGAAACCGCCGCCGATGATGAGCTGTATTTCGCCCTCCAGTCGAAGGTGGATGAAATCGTCACCAGCAAGGTTGCGACCCTAAAAAACTAATTGAGGAAGCTGAGGTCACCACTGACACCAGCTTCCTCAGAATCATCGATGCTCAGCTGCGGTACTACTACCGCATGAGCCAGAAAGAAGTAGATGCGCTGTCTGAAGAACAGTGGGCAGAGCACTACGCAGACCTGGTGTGGATACGTGAGCAAGAAGCCAAGCAAGAAGGCGGCGGCTAAGCTGCCGCCTTCTTGCTGAGGTGCCACACGAAGAACGCCACGGGCATGATGCCAGCCCAACTGAGCCACCAGAAGCTGGTGAGCACCACCAGCGGAAACAAGGCCACGGGGCTCCAGCGCATCCAGCGCACGGCCCAGAGCACGGCACCCAGCAGCATCACAGCCAGGGCCGCAATCACCAACACAGACAAGTAACCGGCAAGCATCGGGCTCATGGCCAGGTGTACGCCAACGCCGCAACGCAGTTTCCCGATGAAGAATTATCAGTGGATAATCAACCTGGTGGACAAAGCCAGCGCACCCATGCAGTCGATACTGCAAAAGGGTGAGCGGATGAGCGGTGTGTTTAACAAGGCACAGGCATCCACCAAACAGCTCTTTTACGGCCTGGGTGTAGCAGCTCAGGTGGCCACGGGCTTCCAGAGCGCCAATGATGCTATTAACAGAGCCGTAGAGCCGGGCATCCGCTTTGAACAGACGTTGGCTGAGGTTTCGGCCATCACGGGCGTCACGGGCAAGGGGCTCCAGGAAATGGGGGAAAGTGGCAGGCAGATGGCCAGCATTTTCGGCGGGCCGGTCACGGGCTACCTCAATTCCACTAAGAGCATTCTTTCGGAGCTGGGGCCACAGATGGCCAAAGACCAGGCGGCAATGGATAGCATGAATACCTCAGTGGCTATCCTGAGCAAGAGCATGGGCGGAGACGCGGAAGGGGCTACCAAAGCCCTCACCACTTCGCTCCAGCAATTCAATGTAGACCTCAAAAACCCGCAGACATCGGCCAAGGCCATGACTATGGCCATGAACGTCATGGCCGCAGCTGCCAACGCTGGTGCGGCGGAAGTGCCGCAGATTTCGGACGCGCTGAAGGTGGCCGGTGTGGCTGCCAGCGGTGCCCGAGTCGGGTTTATAGAAACGAATGCCGCAATCCAGGTGCTGGCTCAGGGCGGCATGAAGGGGGCGGAAGCGGGCACGGCCTTGCGCAACGTCATCAGCAAGCTGGGTGAAGGCCGCTTCTTGCCGAAGGATGTGCAGACGGAACTGAAGGCCGCAGGCGTGAACATCAACGTGCTCACGGATAAATCCCTCTCCCTCGGGCAACGCCTGACGGAGCTGAAGAAGATTCAGGGGGATTCGGCCCTGGTGTCGAAACTCTTCGGCATGGAGAACCAGAACGCCGCAGGCATCCTGCTGCGGGGCACTGAGGCAATGGCCAGCTACGAAAAGCAAATCACGGGCACGAATGCCGCAGTGGATGCTGCCAAAACCATTATGGATACCACGGCGGGCCGGATGGAGCGGGCAAAGGCCATGTGGGAAAACATGGGCATTTCAGTCTTCAACGCCACGAAGCCATACCTGCCCTACATCCAGACCGCAGGCCAGGCCGGGGTGATGGTGAGCCAGATGATACCGCTGTTTATGATGCTCGGCAACGGGCTCACGGTGGCCGGTGGCAAGATGTGGGCATTCACCATGAGCACGGCCGCATCCGGCCTGGCTCTGGGCAAACAAGCGGCTGTGATGGTGCTGTCTGGGCTGACTGCGGTGGGCTCATTCGTAGTTGGGCTGATTTCGGCCACGGCTGCGCAGTGGGGTTTGAACGTGGCTATGAACGCCAACCCGATTGGGCTGATAATCGTGGGCCTGGTGGCCGTGGGTGCTGCGGTCTACATGATTATTCGGCATTGGGACACGCTGAAGGTGTGGCTGCTGGAGATGGGGAAGTGGATGCTTAAAATGAATCCCTTCTACATCATGGTTCAGGGCATCTTCCAGCTCTTTCCTGGTATCGAGAAGTGGTTTTCCCAGCTCTGGGATAAAGTCACGGGCTTCGTGAAAAGCCTGGTGGGCAAGTTCAAAGGCATCTGGGATGCCATTGCGCCTTACCTCGGGCTGGGCACCATGCAAATCACCAGCATCGATGACAAGCTGCTGAAGCCTGACGCGGGTGGCGTTGACCCGTTCGCCGCTGGCCAGAATGCTCAGGCGCTCAGCTTGGGTGGTAGCAAAGGTGTGAAGGCCAAAGCGGATAAGGTCAGCAGCGGTGGCAGCAAGCCAACCACCGTGAACATCACCATCGGCAAGTTCCAGGACTCCATAAACATCCATGCCACCACCCTGAAGGAAGGCACGAATGACATGGTGGCCATGCTGGAAGAAGCCCTAACCCGAGTAGTGAACGGCGTGAGCCAAGGCGTAGGAACCACATGAGCGAGATAACTACCCTGCCAGGGTTCAGCATCAACATCAGCCAGGCGGCTGGCTCGGCTTCGCGCCTGCTGCCCTTCCCTGGAGTCAATCAGCCAGCCCAGCTGGTGAAGGCTCCAGACTTCACCATGCCGCCGGAATCGATGCTGGGCACGCCCATGTACTTCACCATCAAAATTGGTGATGTGCAGCTGCCAAATGAGCCGCTTATCACGGTCTTCAGCTCGAAAAACATCGTGAAGACGGTGGTGGCCGGTGGGAACTTCACGGTGAAGGAAATCATCGGCCTGGATGACTACAAAATCAACATCAAAGGCTACGCGATGCGGGAAGGCCAGCCCGTGCTGGGTGGCAGCAGCCTGGTGCCTGAAGACTATCCTGAAGCGGAGCTGCGCAAGCTGGCCAACCTGAACAAAATCACGAAGGACTTGCCCGTGACCTGCCAGCTGCTGAGCTATTTCAACATCACCCGGCTGGTCATCGAAGACATGAGCTTCCCGCCCGTGGCCGGTGCTGCGGGGTACTTCGCCTACGAAATCAACGCGGTCAGTGACGAATCATCACTGGCCAAGCTACTCCGCAAATGAGCCTTCTGCTGACTTGTAAGGTGCGCATCGGTAACCTGGAATTTCCCAAGCTGAGCGGCTTTGAAGCTGAATCATCCTGGAAGAATCTGGGTGACTCTGCCACGCTGAAGATGTACGGGTTCGTGCAGGTGCTCGGGCCGGATGGTCAGCCCATCGGGGAGCGGGTTCGCACCGAAGACGTGGTGAAAGTGGGCGATGAAGTGGAAGTCCAGCTGGGCTACGATGGCCAGCTGCGCACGGAGTTCAAAGGGTACGTGGCGGAAATAAAGCTCACGGTGCCCTTTGAAGTGCGCCTGGAAGATGAATTCTTTCACCTGAAGCGCCAGGCCGTGAATAAGACCTGGAAGAAGACCACCCTGCGCCAGCTGCTGGCTGAGCTGGTGCCTGGTGTCAAGCTCAGCCCGAGCGTGCCGCAGCTCAGTATCGATGCTTTCCGCGCTGACCGGACAACCGTGGCCGGGGTGCTCCAGAAGCTCAAAGAAAACTACCTGGTGTGTGCCTACTTCCGCGCTGGCCAGCTCTATGTGGGGCTGCCTTACACGGAGTTCACCAGCTCCAGCGCGGTGGATGGTGCTCTGGCTAAATACAGCTTCCAGCAAAATGTGGTAGCCGATGATTTGACCTACAAGCGGAAAGAAGACGTGCGCATCAAAGCCAAGGTGGTGGCCATGCACCGCAACGGCAAGAAGACTACTGTGAGCGGGGTGGGTGATGTGGATGGGGAAGAACGCACCATCACCCTGCGCACCGAAACGAAGGACGCAGCTGAGCTGAAGCGGATGGCTGAAGCAGAGCTGGCCAAGTTTAAGTACGATGGCTACCGGGGCAAGCTCACCAGCTTCGGGGTGCCGTTCGTCCTTCACTCGGGCATTGCGGAGCTATACGATGAGCGCCACCCGCAACGTGATGGCCGCTACCTGGTGGACAGCGTGAAGACCTCGTTTGGGCCGGAAGGCTTTCGGCGGGAAGTGGAGCTGGGCAAACGCGCTGGGCAATGAGCGATAAAGTAAGACGCTTGCTGAATGAGCTGGTGCCGCAGCCTAAGCGCTACATCGAAGGGGTAGTGAAGTCAGTGAGCCTGGATGACCTGACCTGTGAGGTGGAGCCCGCGGATGGTGGTGCTGAGCTGGTGGATGTCCGGCTGCGCTCTGTCATCGATGGTGGCCAGGATGGCTTCCTGATGATTCCGGTGGTGGGCAGTGATGTCACGGTGGCCATGCTGGATGAAGACACCTGCTTCGTGACGCAGTACGGAGCCATCCAGCTGTACAGCATCCGCACCGAAAGGGAAAGCCTGAAGGCGGTGCTGGATGACTTGCTGGATGCCATCGGCCGCATGGTGTTCGCCACCAACCAGGGGCCAACGGTGGAACTGGTAAATGCGCCCGAGTTCGTGGCTATTAAACAGCGTTTAAACGCCCTTTTCAAAGATTAGATGCCGCTCAACAAAAACTGGTTAAAGCAGCAGCTGAAGGCGCTGTCAGACACAATGGCTACCCGCACCGCCAACCCAGAGCAGGCACGCCAGGACTACGCAGATGCCCTGGGTGACATCATCGATACCTACGTGCGTGGTGCTGATGTGGTGGGTTCCGTGAGCACCACGGGCACGGCGGCGGCTCAGCAAGGTTCCATCACTTCCGGTCGACTCGAATGAAAGTATTTGACCTGCTATTAACCGCTGGCCTGGATTTGCAGGTGCGCGGCGGGGATTTGGAGTTGGGGGAGTCCACTGAACAGCATCTGGCTTTGCTGCTGCACAGCGAAAAGGGGGATTGGCGGCAAACACCCTTCGCGGGCGTGGGCCTGCGCACCCTGCTGCTGGATGATGCCGCGCCCGTGGCCATCATCCAGGAAATCCAGGCGCAGCTGGAGCTGGATGGTGTGGATGTCTCGGGCCTGACCCTCGGGCAAGATGGGGCGCTGAATGTCCAGGGTACTTACAAAGACACCGATGGCTAAAATCAGAGTGAGTGAAGGCCAGAGCCTGCTGGATGTAGCGCTCTGGCAGCTGGGCAGCGTGGAAGCGGCCTATGCCCTGGCTCTGGCCAACGGCCTGGCTGTAACCGATGCCCTGCAAGCTGGCCAACTGCTGGAAGTGCCAGCCAGTGCCGTGCTGCGGCCCGACCTGGTGAGCTACTTCCAATCCATTGGGCACACCATCAACACGGGTGACCTGCCTGGTGCCAACGATGAGCCCGCCCCCGGCCCGCTCGACCATCACAAACTAGACTACTCAGAAGAAGACTTCGCATGAGCACTCTCGCGCAAAGCGTCTATGACGCCATCATCGAACACATCCGCCCGCGTGGCAACGATAAAGGCCCCATTACTGCTGAAGATGAGCAGGCGGTGCTGACGGTCATTGGCCAGGCTATCGAGGCGCTGGAAGCCAAGGCTGGTGGTGCCCACATCCATTTTGTAATGGCCGCGCCTGGTGCCGCACTTGGGCGTGCTTCGGATGTGGCCTGGAATGTGGCTAACGGAGACATCTGGCAGAAGAACGAAGGAGGTGAGTGGAAGCAGCAGTACAACGTAGGCAGCCTGGCTGGTGGGGGCGGTGCCACCTTTCCCGCCAATGAGCCCGCCACCGCAAGCCCGGTGGGCAACCTGCCAGCTGGTAGTGAAGTAGCGGGGCGTTCGGTGCTTGACGTGATGCGGGATACCTGGTCAGCGGTGTATCAGCTGCCCGCCTTCAGCAGCTTCACGCTGAATGGCCAGGGCACCCGTGATGTGGCCATCGGCACGAGTTTCCCAGCCGGGCCGCAGGCGTTTGCGTGGGCTACCACCAACAGCGCCAACGTGACTGCGGGCAGCATCAGCATCCAGGACGTGACCATGAGTGACGTGCTGGCCAGCGGCGAAGCCAATGACGGTGCGGCACAGGCAGAAACTGACCTGTTCGTAGCTGGGGGCGGTGAGGCCCGCCGCTACCGCATCACGGCTACGAACTCGAAAGGTCAGCCCTTCACCCGAGACATCGTTATCACGGGCCGCCCTGAAATCTTCTTTGGCCCGGCCGCAGCTGCCCCGGCCAACTCGGCTGCGGTGCGGGCCTTGCCCAGCCGCCTGACCAGCGCTGGCCTGGTGTTCAATCTGAATACGGGCACAGTGCTGAAAACCTTCGTGGTGGCCGTGCCCGCTAATTACACCGTGGCTGTCATCGACTTGGATGCCTTCAATGCCCCGATGCCCTACGCCAGCACGGAAATGAACGTGAATGACGCGGCGGGTAGCCCCGTGGCTTACAAACTCTACACCCTCACGGTGGCTGAAGCCTACGGCACCAGCCACCGCCACCAAGTAACCATCACCCAGCAATGAGCTTTCTGACCTGGCTAAGTGAAGCCCTGGCCTTCCCGTTCGGCTTCAAGACCATCAACCCGCGCCCTCTGGATGCGCGGTATGGCCCGTTCCCAACGCTTGCCGATGCCAAGGCTGCCAACCCGCAAGGCATCCGCTTTGATGGGTTGACTGTGAAAATCACTGGCAGCGGAGAATACTGGTGGCTGGCTGCTGACCTGAGTGATGCAGGGTTGGTGGCTAAGGCACCCGCGCCCTCTGGCCCGGCTTACGATGACACGGCGCTGAGCAACCGCGTGACCACCGTAGAAGGGGCGGTGGGTACGAACACCAGCTCAATCAGCACCCTGAACGCTGCCGTGGCTACGCCCAAGATGGCTACGCCAGCTTTTGCCTCAACACTGGTGGTAAACGCAGGCCCGGCCCTGGCCAAAACGCTGGAGCCCATTATTGCCACGGGTGACCTGAGCCTGTCGGCTACGCTGGTGGATGGGGCCATCATTAGTATTCCGGTTACTGCCTCGGGGGCGAACCGGGCCGTGACGGTGCCTGCGGGCTACGTGGCGTTTAAGCCGGGCACCCTGCGCACGAAAACCATCGATGCAGGCATGACCTGCCGCGTGATTATTGAGCGGCTGGGTGATGTGTACTCCTTTGGCTTCCTCGGGTAGTATGAAGCGCATCCGATACCTGGTTGCCCTGCTGATGGGCAGCACCGCCCAATTCGAGTTTTACCACCGGCACCGCGGCATCCTGGAAGCGGGCACGGCCGGCTCGACCAACTACGCGGCCCGGCCAAATAGCTCATGGACGCAGACGCTACAGATGAATGTCAGCGTTTCGGCGCCGACGACCTGCACGGTGGCCTGGGACGACGAGGCCAAAACCCAGCAGACGTACCCCCTCACCGTGGGCGGTCAGCCCGTCACGTTCCAGTACACCCACGCCAACGACACGATGCCAGTCAATCCTGGTGACGCGCTGGCACTGCGCACGCCTCGGGAAAAGCGGGTAACCGTGACGTTCCAGGACAATAACCTGGTAACGGGCATTTCCTTCAACAAAGCCGAAATCACGCGCTTTGGCGAGGAAGGGCTAACCCAGACCAGCATTCTGTTCTTCGAGGCCAGCGGGCAGCTGCTGTCAAACCTGCCACCGATGCCCGACACGGTGCAGACCATCGGCTGCGGCCTGGATATGATACAGGCCAGCATCGCCAACCCGCAGTCCGGGAACCGGATTCCGTGGAGCGCCGTGGCAGCCGCCACGGAGCTGTGCCGCAACTCGCTCAAGACGCTTATTGTCGGCTCCAGCGTGGTAACGGGCAGCATCAGCACCATCGCCCAAGACGTGCCCTTTACGCAGTTCTACGACCTGAGCCTGTTTCCTAATTTGGAATCGGCCTACCTGCAATCGGCTGGGGTGCAGCGCATCAAAACCACTGCGGCGAACGTGGCCCTTAAGCGCATTTGGCAGCTCGGGCCGTTGTCGCCCAACCGTCCGGCCATCACCGTCACTGACCTCTACATCCCGCCGACGCTGCTGGAACTGAAGCTGGGGGGCACCAACGCCAGCCGCGCTGAGAACACGGCTGAGCCAATTGCCCTGCAAACCGCCCGCGACTTGACCACGCTCTATTTGAGCTATGTGTATGCCGATGATGGGCACGGCTTTACGGCCTTGCAGCGGCAGACAGGTTTCTACACCACCGTCAACAACCTGTACCTGTCGCCAGCCAACGTGAGCCAAGCCGGTACGCGCACAGCCGACTTTACGGGCTGCGGCTCTGCCAGCGCATCCCATCCCAATTTCCCAGCTGGGGTGACAGCCCAACTGGATGCGCTCTATGCCAACGGCTGGTCACTGACCTACACGCCCTGATTTGCCCTTTCACTTTTCACCATTTAACCTTTTTTGTCATGGACATGACCACTGCCCTCGTGCGCCTGCTGGTAGGCACCCACGCCATCAAAGTCATCATCTGGGATGACCCGACCACCATCACCCGTGACCGGGATGCTGAGCCTTACACCATTCCGTTTGGTGAGCTTTCGGCCCACCTGGATGCTCTGGAAGCCCAAGGTATCGACGTGAGCGAAGGCCGCGTCTTCATTGAAGATGCTTCTGTCACGTACCCCGCCGCGCAGCAGCTCTTGCAGCGCAATGCCACTACTGCTGGCACCAAAAAGAACCACTAGCTAACCACCCTGCCTGATGGCCCGCACGATTCAACAGATTTTTGACAGCCTGGTGCTGGAGAAGAACAGCCGTACTGAGCTTGCGGCCATCAATTCACCTTCAGCCGTTGCGCTTTGGCGCAACTGGCTGTATGTGGTAGCCGCATCCATGTGGGTGCTGGAAACCCTTTGGGATGAGTTTCGGGGCGAAGTGGATGCCGTGATAGCCCGCGCCCGGCCTGGTACTCCCGAGTGGTATGCAGACCGTGCTTTGGAGTTCCAGGCGGGTGATACGCTCACGGTGGGTGATGATGGCATTCGCTACGCGGCGGGTTCTACTGGAGCCAAGATTATCACCCGCGCTGCGGCAAAGGAAGCCACGGGTAACGGGCTGCTGAAGCTCTTTATTAAGGTGGCTAAGGATGGCAGCCAGCCGGACACGTTGCAGGCGCTGGATGCCGATGAGCTGACGCAGGTGAGTGGTTATTTTGACCGCATCCGCTTTGCGGGTACGCGCCTGGAGGTGGTAAGCCGTGACGCTGACCGTCTCCAGGTGTATGGCACCGTGTACTATGACCCGCTGCTGAAGGTGACCGACCTGAAAGCAGCAGTGGCCAAAGCTATTCGGGGCTACCTGGCATCCTTGGATTTTGATGGCCAGGTGTACCGTGCCCGAGTAGAAGACGCCATCCAGTCGGTGGCTGGTGTGAAGGATGTAAAGCTGGAGACAGTAAACGCCCGAGTCGGCACCGCCCCGCTGAATGTCATCCAGCGTGTCTACGAAACGGCGGCTGGCTACATCGTGGAAGATGCCGCCCCGCTCGACTTCGCCACTACACTAACCTTCCTGCCGCATGGCACGCGCTAACCTGCCCCCGCTTCCCCCGCACCTGCTGAGCACGGAAGCACCCACGCGCTACCGGGTGGCCTGGCCACGTCTGGTGCGGCTACTGGTGCCCACGGTGCTCAGGCAGCCGCTCCAGCTGGCCTGGCTGGGTGTGCTCACAGCTCCAGTGGCCCGCCTGCATCGTGAGCTGGTGGCCTACCTGTTCCAGAAGCGCCGTGAACTCAGCTATAACAGCCAGGTGATGCTGTTTGAACGGGCATTAAATGACCGTTTCGACCCGCTTTTGCAGCGCATTCGCATCCGCAACGCAGATACGGAGTTTGCCATCACTTACTGGAATTTTCGTGCTGAGCAGCAGCCTGATGATGACTTCCTGCGCAATCGGAGTGAAATGCCGCCCTTCGGTTACTACCTGCGCAACCGTGCTGAGTATGCTGGCCAGTCAGATTTCACGGTGGTAGCTCCAGAGTACCTGCAACCCAAGGCCGTGGAAATCCATGAGCTGATTCGGCGGCTGAAGCTGGCCACCAAACAATACACTTTGATTTTCCAGAACTGATGAAACGAATTGCTTCGGATGTGGGTGGACGCCCGCCCGCTAATGATGACTTCCTGGCACTGCAAAGCCTCATTCTGCAAGGCAGCGGCGGGCCGCTGCTGGCTGGCTTTGGTACGTGCGTGGTGAGCGGCTGCCAGGTGACGCCAGCTGGCCAGCTCTATAATGTAGCGCCTGGCATTGTGTGGCTGGGTGATGGCCTGTATGACTTCCCTGGTGCTGCGGCTGTGCCGATGCCTGGCAGTTTCTTGCTGGGGGCGCTGGAAGTCATCGATGAGCGGGAATACGAAACCGCAGGCACTCTGCCTGCCATCACGGAACAGCGTGCTGTTCTGGATGTGCATGATGGGGATGGCACGCCCGTCATTGATTCGGATGGCCCTATCATGTGGTATGAACGGGTGCTGGCTAAAACTCGCGCTCTGGGTGCAGTAGAATTCGGGTTTTTCGACCTGAGCGGCTACGATAATACGGGGCGGGGCCGTGGTGCCAACCGGGGCTGGGCACTGGTGAACGGTAACAACGGCACCAATGCGGATGCGCTTGGGCGTGTTCCGTTGTTCCAAAACCCGAACCGGACAGATTATGATTCTGCCGGGAAAAAGGGGGGCGCTGAAACCGTCACTTTGACGCCTCAGCAGATGCCCGCGCACACCCACGAAGCAGAAGCAGCAGGCGCACACAAACACGGCCTGGATACGCCTGCCGCTGACCCTGGTGCCGTTGGCTCGGGCAACGCACTGGCCAAGTCGAATACCGTGAATGGTGGTGTGTACACCGTGGAAACAGGTGAGCAGCCTGCCCACACGCACACCATCAAAGAAGCTGGTGGTGGGCAGCCACACAACAACATGCCGCCTTACATCGTCTTGGCAGCAAGGCAGTGGATAGGGTTATAGAGCTAGAATAAATGCAAAAAGCCCCGGTAAAATGCCGGGGCTTTTGTATGTTTAGAGAATTGGCAGCCGTTTAAACGGCCCTGAAAAGGTCTTTTTCGGGCAAAAAAATGTCCCTCTGGTTTGGTTTTTTTTGTCCCTCACGTTTTGCCGATTCTACAAGCTTTAGCGCGGCCCAAGCAGGCGCCGCAGGTTCAGGGCGTAGCGCAGCCGCTCCAGGGGCCCGTAGCCGGGCGCAGCCGCCGGCAGCACCTGCACCGGCAGCACCCCGCCCACCGACACGATGCGCGTCAGCTCCCCGGCCGAAACCTCGGGGGCGCGGTAGCGCAGCGTCAGCACCTGGGTAGGGGCGTGAAAGGTGCTGGCCGTGACGCCGGGCACGGCGCGCAGCTGCTGCTCGAGGGCCCGGGCCTGCTGGGGCGTGCGCAGCCCGGCCACGCGCAGGCGTACCAGCCGGATGGGCTCGGTGGGGGCGGGCCGGCGGGGAGCTTCCCAGCTGGCCCACCCCAGCAGCCCCAGCAGGCCGCCCAGGGCCAGGCGCCGTAGCGGCGCCCAGCGGGAACCCGATGCCACGGAAACCCCGAGGCTATTTCTGGCGGATGTTACCGCGGATTTCGCCCGCCGTGAAAGCCTGGGTGTGCAGGTTCACGTAGGAGTTGCCGGCCAGCAGGGCGTCGCCGTCGGCCTGCGAGAGGGTGGCGGTGCCGGTAATGGGCGAGGTGGTCACGCTGCTGAAGGGCACCATCACGCCGCCGTTGACGCCGGGCGCGGCCTGGTGAATGTGGCCCGCGGCCGGGGTCAGGCCCTGGTACGTGACGGTGTAGGTGAGCACGCGGGTGGTTTTGTTGTAGCTGCCCGTCATGGTGCCGGTGGCGGCCGAGTTGTTGGCCGGTACTTCCTGCTGCCCGTTGATGGTGGCCGTCAGCTCCACGGTGTCGTTGGTAGCGGCGGGCTTGTCCTCGTCTTTGTCGCAGGCGGTGAAGGCGAGGGCACCGAACAGCAGGGCGAAGGCGGTAGATTTGAATTGCATGAAAAAGGAGGAGAAAAGTGAGAAAAGAGGTAAGCGTGAGCAGGGAAGGCGGGGCTTAGCGGCCGCGCAGGGTGAAGTTGCGGTTGACGTTGAAGCCGAAGTAGATGTCGCCCTTGAAGAAGTTGCCCCGGGTTTCGGTGGCAAACAGCGGTTCGATCATGCCCTGGGCGTTGGTCACGTGCAGCTGGAAAATGTGGCCGCCGGTTTCGATGTCGAAGCCCAGGGCCAGGGCGTTGCGCACGTCGGCGGGCTTGGAGTCGGGCAGCAGGTAGTAGTACTCGGCGTTAAGCGAAAACCGCTTGGTGAGCTTGTAGCGGCCGCCCGCCCCCAAGGCGTACACATCGTTTTTGGCTTCCCGGCTCATCGTCAGGTTGCGGTGAATGAGCGTGGGCATGAGCTGCAGCGAGAGGTCGGGGCTGAACTTGCGGGCCAGCAGGGCCTGGTAGCTGTAGGTAAGCCGGCGCGGGAAGGTGCGCTCCACGGCGTCGTTGTAGCGCAACGTGTTCAGGGCAGCGCTGCCGAACAGGGTTACGCTCAGGGGGAGGGCGCGCGGCCCCGTGCTCTGGCGCAGGGCGCGGTACTTCACGAAGCCGTCGAGGGTCTTGTTGAGCGAGCTGCGGCCCACGCCCACTTCCAGGTTGTCGCTGAAGGCGTACTCCAGCCCCAGGCGGATGCTGGCCTGGTCGAGGCCGAAGAAATTGTAGGCGCCGCTGTTGAGCGTGCCGAAGCGGTGTGAAATCAAAAACACCATGGTGCCCTCGCCGGGCGTCTCCACGGTGTGGCCGTTGATGAGGCGGGTGCTTTTGAAGGTGGCCTGCACCGGCTCGGCCACGGCGGGCTGGGCCGCCGGCTGCTGCTCCAGCTGGTCGAGCAGGTCGTCCTGGGCGCGCAAGGCCAGCGGGGCCGTCAGCAGCAGCAGGGTGGCGGCCAGGCGGGCCGCCCGCAGGGTAAAAAATGCAGTCATATTGAGGCAGAAGAAAATCGGAGAAGAAAAGAAGGAGCCGGGCGGCTAGGGCACGGGGGTGGCCAGCGCGGCGTTTTGGGGCGCCGAGCCAGCCATCGGCTCGCAGATCATGGACACCTTGATGCCCACCGTCTTGGCAATGTTCTCGCGCACCAGCAGCGGAATCTCAATGCCGTAGTCGGCCGGAGCCACGCTGAAGTAGGCGTTGACCAGCAGCACCCCGCGCTGCAGTTCCAGCGCCCCCGAGGCCGTCACGCGCCGGGTCACGCCGTGAATGGTCAGGTCGCCCTCCACCGTCACGCGCTGCGAGCCGCCCTTGCGCAGCGCCGCCGCGTCGAAGGCCACCGTGCGGCCTTTAAACGAGGACTTGGGAAAGCGCTCCGACTCCATGTAGTTCTCGTTGAAGTGCTCCTGCATGAGGGTGCGCTTGAACTGAAACGAGCGGATGGGAATGGAAAACGCCAGCTGGCCCGAGCTGAGGTCGATGAGGGCGCTGCCCTGGGTGGTGGTAGCTTCAATATCTTCCAGAATGCTGGTCGAGAAGAAGCTCACCGTGCCCTTGTGCGTCAGGTACTTGTCCTGGGCCGGCGCCAGCGCGGGGCTGATGAGCAGCAGCAGAACCAGCCAGCCGCGCAGCCAGCGCAGCGGGCAGAATAAGCAACCCGGCACCATTTAGTTGTTGGGAGTGCCCGCTTCTACCCAGCGTTGCAGCAGCGCAATGTCGCAGTCGCTCAGCTTGGCCCCGCCCTGGGGCATGGGCTTGTAGCCGGGCAGGTGCTTCACGTTGCCCAGCAGCACCCCCGAGCGCGCCTGCTGCTGCAGCTGGCCGAAGTCCTGAAGGTTCACGTTGCCGCTTTGCAGCGCCGAGTTGTGGCAGGCGTAGCAGTTGCGGTTCAGCAGCGGGGTAATGTGCTGCACGTAGGATACCTCGGCAGGCGGCGTGCATTCCGGCGCGGGGCCGGCAATGTCTTCGGCGTTGTCGTAGGCACAGCTGCCCAAAATCAGCAGAAGAAACAGAAAGCGTAGGCGTAGCACGGTAGCGGTGGCGTAAAAGGTGTGCGAAAGAGCCGCGGCGGTGGCGTCGACCACGGTTCGGAGTAAGCATATCGGAAAGCCCAGCAGTTGGCCAAGGGCAACACGAAGCCGGGCCACCTTGCGGCGGCCAACAGTCGGGGTGCGCCCAACGGGCGGCAAGCAGGAAAACAGGGCCCGGCGCGGCGGTACTACCGGTGACGCGGCGGGCTAGCGGGCAAGGGGCAAGAGGAGCTAGTAAGCCTGAGCCATGCAGTTGGGGTTGGGTAGGTTTGGGTTGGAAGAAACCGGGTTGGCGGGGTACTTCACCTTGATTTCGTTCCCAGATTGAACCAGCTCTACGCCCTGGGGTTTGCCGTTGGATTGCCGGCAAGGCTATTTTGCGGCCGCAATTAGACAAGCTCGACCTTTGGCCGGTTGAAACCCCACTCTGGCCCGGTGAATTTTCGTCCCAGAAAGTCACCAGACCCGGTCAGCCGGCCCGCCCAAACGCAAAGAGCCCGGAGCTTCACGGCTCCGGGCTCTTTGCGTTTGAGGACTTAGTTAGCAGTTGTCGGGTGTCAGTCAGTGGCTGACAACGAAGAACGAACAATCAAAAACCACCAACGAATTACGCCGTGGTGCCTTCCTTGAGGCGCTCGGCACTTTCGGCAATGCGCAGCTGCTCCACGAAATCGTCAATGTTGCCGTCCATCACGCTGCTCAGGTTGTACACCGTGTAGCCGATGCGGTGGTCGGTTACGCGGCCCTGGGGGTAGTTGTAGGTGCGAATTTTGTCGCTTCGGTCACCGCCGCCGATCATGCTCTTGCGGGCGGCGCCTTCGGCCTCGTTTTTCTTGGCCAGCTCAATCTCGTAGATGCGCGAGCGAAGTACCTGCAGGGCCTTGTCGAAGTTCTTGAGCTGCGACTTCTGGTCCTGGCACTGGGCCACGATGCCGGTGGGCAGGTGGGTCAGGCGCACGGCCGAGTAGGTGGTGTTGACCGACTGCCCGCCGGGACCCGACGACATGAACAGGTCCTTGCGAATGTCGTTCATGTCCAGCTCCACGTCCAGTTCTTCGGCTTCGGGCATTACCACTACCGAGGCCACCGAGGTGTGAATGCGGCCCTGGGTTTCGGTGGCCGGCACGCGCTGCACGCGGTGCACGCCCGACTCGAACTTGAGCTTGGCGTACACGTCTTCGCCGCGCACGGCCACGATGATTTCCTTGTAGCCGCCGGCGGTGCCTTCCATGGCGTCGATGAGCTCCATCTTCCAGCCCTGCTTTTCGGCGAAGCGCATGTACATGCGCTGCAGGTCGCCGGCAAACAAGGCGGCTTCGTCGCCGCCCGCCCCGCCGCGGATTTCCATGATGATGTCCTTGGAGTCGTTCGGGTCCTTGGGAATCAGCAAGTCCTTAATCACGCCTTCGAGGCGCTCCTGCTCGGGCAGCAGCACTTCCAGCTCTTCCTTGGCCATCTGGCGGAAGTCCTGGTCTTTTTCGTTGGCAACTACGTCGCGGGCGCTTTCGATGTCGCTGAGCACCTTCTGGTAGGCCTTGTACTCGGTGACAATCTTATTGAGGTCCTTGTACTCCTTGTTCAGGGCCTTGTAGCGCTTCATGTCGCTCATCACGTCGCCGTCCAGCAGCTGCTGGCTCACGTCGTTGAAGCGCTGGTTGATAGCCTCTAGTTTATCGAGCATCGTTCGTGGGGCGGTCCGCAATTGGGCGGTACCTTTGCAAAGGTACAAAACCCGCCGGGGCCACAGGTAGGTTCCGCCCACGGGCTTGTCGTCTTGCTATGCGCCGCTATCTGCCCTGGCTGGCTTTGCCGTTTCTGGCCCTGGCCTGCCGCCCCGACCAGGTTGAGCACCTCGAAAACGGGGCTGCCATCGACCGTGAAGCCGAAAACTGGAAGCCCAAGCGCATTCTGCCGGCCCAGCTGCTGGCCGCCGCCCACTGGGCCGGCGACTCGCTCACCCGCTCGGCCGAGCAGGCCTGGCGCGCCCAGCTCAGCGAGCGGCTCGCCGCCGGCGGCGTGGCCGAAGCCCACCCCTACTGCCAGCCCGAAAAGCTGCCCTTCACCGTGCACCTCTCCCGCGAGCTGGAGGCCCGCCCCAGCCGCCGCCTGGTGCCGCCCCGCCCCATCACCGAGGCCGATTCGGTAACCGTGCTGCGCCCCACCGCCGACGAGTACGTGTTTCAGAAGCCCCTGGTAATGCTGCCCGACCAGGAGTGCCGCAGCTGCCACGGCCAAGTGCCCACCGACGTGAGTGCCGCCGACGCCGCCCTGCTGGCCCGCAGCTACCCCGGCAAAAAGCTCAGCGGCTACGGCCCCGGCCAGCTCATCGGCTGGTGGAAGGTGCCCATGTCGCGCCGCGGCGTGGCCGAGTTCTACACCATGAAAACCCGCAAGGTGTTCCGGCGGCGGTAGCCGGCGAAGCGCTGGCATCCGCCCCGCTGCCCCATTCATGAGCCGCCTTTCCCCCGATTTGCTGGCCCGCGCCCGCCGCGCCGCCCGGCGCGGCGAGTTTTTTCGTCCCGCCGAGCTGCTGCTGGCCCTGCCCGTGCTGCAACCGGCCGACGAGCCCGAGCCGGCGCGCCTGCGCGTGGTTTCCGTTCTGGGAATGGTGCTCAACGACCAACCCGCTCCTGAGTTCACGGGCGTGCTGGTGCTGACTCCCGACTACGCCTACCTAGAACTGAACGGCCAGTACCACGAGCAGCCGCTCTCCGCTGCCACGCCCATTCACCTGGAGTATGCCGGCTACCAGACCGCTGACTGGCAGCTCAGCTTGCGCGGTACCGAAGCCGTGGCCGCCGATACCCGCCTGCAGGTGGGCAGTTGGCCCCGTCTGCCGGTGCTGGTGCGCCACGCCCAGCACGAGCAGCTGCTTATTCAGCTGCTGCAGGGTTGGTACGAGCAGCGGGTGCCCGTGCACGAGGTCTACGCCGGGCAGCGCACCATTCTGCTGGGCCTCAACCGCGGCTACGCGGAAACCCAGGCCCTCAAGCAGCGCTACGGCATCCGGCTCTACTAGCCGCGGCCAACCTTCGCGCCCGTTTCGCAGTTTGCGGCAGGTATGACCACGACCTCCTCTTCCGCCTCACTGCCCGTGCTCATCGTGGGCGCCGGCATGGCCGGGCTCACCTGCGCCTGCTACCTGCACCGCGCCGGCGTACCCGTGCGCCTGCTCGATGCCGCCGACGCCGTGGGTGGCCGCGTGCGCACCGACCTCACCCCCGACGGCTTCCGGCTCGACCACGGCTTTCAGGTGCTGCTCACCCGCTACCCCGAGGTCGAGCGCCTGCTCGACTACGGCGCCCTGCAGCTGCGGCCCTTCACCTCCGGCGCCATCATTCGCCTGCCGGGTGGCCGCTCCACCACCCTGCGCAACCCTTTGCGCCAGCCCCTGCTGGGCCTGGGCGCCGTGGCCGCCCCCATCGGTACCCTCGCCGACAAGCTGCGTCTCGTGAGCCTGGCCCAGCACGTACGCCAGCACAGCGCCGACGAGCTGCTGGCCCGCCCCGCCACCGACACGCTCACCTTCCTGCGCCGCTACGGCTGGAGCGAACAAATCATCGACACCTTCTTCCGCCCTTTCTTCGGCGGCATTTACCTCGACCGCGAGCTGAGTACCGCCAGCAACTTCTTCGAGTTCGTCTTCAAGCAGTTCGTCGAGGGCGATGCCGCCCTGCCCGCCCGCGGCATGCAGGCCATTCCCGAGCAGCTGGCCGCCCGCCTGCCCGCCGAGGCGTTGTTGTTGCACGCCCGCGTCGCGGCCATCGAAGGCACCACCCTGCGCCTCGCCGACGGCCGCAGCCTCCAGGGCCGCGCCGTGGTGCTGGCCACCGATGGCCCCGCCGCCCGCCAACTGCTGCCCCAGCTCACTGCCTCCGAGCCCACCGCGGCCCGCCAAACCACCTGCACCTACTTTGCGGCCGACCGCTCGCCCGGCCGCGCCGACGGGCTGCTGCGTCTCAATGCCCTGCCCGGTGCCCTGGCTCACAACGTGGCCTTTCCCGCCGACGTGGCCCCCGAATACGCCCCCGCCGGCCAGGCCCTCATCTCGGTAAGCACCCACGGCGACTACGGCCTGAGCGATGCCGAGCTGGCCGAGCGCCTGCGCCAGGAGCTCACGGCCTGGTTTGGGCACGGCGTGGCCAGCTGGCGCCGCCTGGGCACCTACCACATTGGACACGCTCTGCCGGTGTACGCCGCCAGCCAGCCCGCCCAGCGGCCCTTGCGCCTGGCCGAGAACCTCTACCGCTGCGGCGACTGGGCCGCCTACCCCTCGCTGAACGCGGCCATGGCCACCGGCCGCCAGGTGGCCGAAGAGCTGCTGGCCCAGGTATAAAGCCGCCGAAAAAGCCGCCGAAAAAGCTGCGGAACCGAGTGGTACTTCTACCCCAAAGTCGGGGTACTGCTACGTCGTAGTCCCCAATGCGGCTCCCCGGCGCCCGGGCCGAAGTATCTTCGGCCCGCTTTGCCCGCCCTGCCTATGTACGCCGTCATCACCGAATTTGAAGAAGCCCTGGGTTTGCTCTCGGGCAAGCTGCTGACCTGGTTTCAGCAGTTGGTGGTGATGCTGCCCAACCTGCTGGTGGCCCTGGTGGTGCTGCTGCTCACGCTGCTGGCGGCCCGCCTCGTGCAGCGCGGCACCACGCGGGTGCTGCCGCGCATTTCCTCCAGCGTCACGCTCAACAACCTCGGCGCCACCCTGGCCTACAGCCTCACCTTGCTGCTGGGCGTGTTTTTCGTGCTGGAGGTGCTCAACCTCAACAAGACCGTCACCTCGCTGCTGGCCGGCGTGGGCATCATCGGCCTGGCCCTGGGCTTCGCGTTTCAGGACATTGCCGCCAACTTCATCAGCGGCATCATCATCGCCGTGCAGCGCCCCTTCAACGTGGGCGACGTGGTGGAGTCCAACAGCTTTTTCGGCACCGTGGAGCGCATCAGCCTGCGCACCACCGACATCCGCCAGACCACCGGCGAGCTGGTGCGCGTGCCCAACCGCAAGGTGTTCGAAAACCCGCTCATCAACTTCACCGAAAACACCCTGCGCCGCATCGACCTGAGCTGCCTGGTGGCCTTCGACGCGGACCTGCGGCAGGTACAGCACCTGGTGCAGGAAGCCGTGGCCACGGTGCCGCACGTGGTAGAAGGCCGCCCCGTCGAAGTGATGTTCACCGAATTCAGTGCCAGCGGCATCACCTTCCAGACGCGCTTCTGGGTGCCCTACCGCCGCCAGGTCGATTACATTGCCGCCCGCAGCGAGGCCATCGTGCGCATCAAGCAGGCCTTCGATCAACACGGCATCCGCATTCCCCTCCCCCAGCAGGTCGTCCACCTGGAGGGGAAAGGGCGAATGGGCGAATGAGTGAGTGGGTAAGGTATACCTGGCGGTACGGGGCGGGTTTCGTCCGCAGCCGCGGAGCGGCACTATGGGGGTAGCAACGCCGTAACCCCAGGCTGCCGGGCTGCAGCGCGGCGGTATGGCAGCTGGGCCGCATAAACGATAAAGGCCGGGCAACATCCGCAACGGATGCCGCTGCGCGGCAGCTCTTGCCGTTCCTGGCCCCCGCTATGGCTACCAATATCACGCCGCCGCAACCCGCCCTACGCGGTCCAGCACGCCTTATTCACCCATTCACCCATTGCCTATTCCCCCCATGGATACAGGTCGGGGGGCACGTGGGTGTCGGCGGCGGTGGGCAGCGGGTGCAGGGCGCGGGTCTGGTCGAGGTACAGGAAGGCGTCATAGCGTTCGGGCACCACGGTGGGCACGTAGTTGCCCAGCCGCTCCCGCTCGGGCCGGTACACCACCCCAATGGCGCGGTGCCCGATGTGCTCCAGCAGCGCCGGCTGCCCGCGCAGCTCGCTCGAGAGCAGCAGCGCATCCTGCCCCAGCTCGGTGTGCAGCAGGGCCTCCCAGGAGTTGCTGCGGGCCTCGGGCACGGGCATCTGCTCCAGCGGCGCGCCCCAGCTTTTGCCCGCCACCACCGAGCCCTGGTACGAGCCGAAGCCCACGGCGTACACCTGTTCGCGGCCCAGCTGCTGGCGGGCCAGCTGCCCCACGTTCACCATGCCGTCGGCCACCATGTCGGTGTAGCGCGCGTCGCCCACGTGGGTGTTGTGCTCCCACACAATGGCTTTGCTGGCAGGGCCGTGCAAATCGAGCAGGCGCTGCAGGGTTTCCATCATGTGCTGGTCGCGCACGTTCCACGACGAGCCGCCGCCCCGCAGCATGGCCTTGTAGTAGCGCTCGGCATTCACGGCCACCAGCGCGTTCTGCTCGGTGGCAAAGTCGATTTCCCGGCTCAGGCCGTCGGGGGCGGGGCCGGGCGGACGGCGCTGCAGGGCGCGCAGCATGCTCAGCACCTCGTCTTCGCAGTCCTCGCTCACGAAGGCTACGGCCTGGGCGTACTCTTGCGGGTCGGCACTGTAGGGCTCGAAGCAGCGGTAGGCGCGCTGGGCGGCCAGGGCGGCGGCTTCGCCCTTGGCCCCGGCGTACTGCATAATCTGCTCCAGCGACTCCCACAGGCTGTACACGTCGAGACCGTAGAAGCCCACTTTCTGCCCGGCGGGCAAGGGCGCGTTGTGCCGGCGCAGCCATTCCACCAAGGCGGCTATTTCCCAGTTGCCCCACATCCAGGTGGGCCAGCGGTCGAAGGTTTGCAGCAGCTGCGGGGCGGGCGGGCCGGGCTCGGCCTGCTTCACGGCCAGGTTCACCTCGAAGCAGTCGGGCCAGTCGCCTTCCACGGCCAGAAACTGAAAGCCCTTCTCCTGAATCAGCCGCTTCGAGAGGGCCGTGCGCCAGGTGTAGTACTCGTGGGTGCCGTGCGAGGCCTCGCCCAGCAGCACCACGCGCGCGTCGCCGATCTGGGCCAGCAGCGGGTCGAGGTCGGCCGCCGTGCGCAGGGGGTGGGCCGGGATGGTGAGGTTGACCGTTTTCATCGCCTTGAGGGGTTGGGAGTAGCCGCGTACCACGAAACGCGCCGCGCCGGTCCGGCTTGCCCAGCAAGCCCGGTACCAGTGCGGCGCGCAAAACAGGGGGGTGAAGCCGGCCCTACTTGTGGGCCTTGTCGAGGTTTTTGCCCAGGTCCTCCACCGTGCGCAGAAACTCATCGGTTTCGGCGTCGGCGTAGGTGCCGAAGGCAGTAGAAATGGTGCCGCGGGTGCCGTCGTGGCACTCAATGGCGTAGAGAATCGACATGTCGTCGGGGTTCGATTCGCCTTCGAAGCGGTAGAAGTCCACAATGGTTACTTCCTCGGGGCCGTAGCTTTTGTCGGAGCCGGTGTCGATGGTGTGCAGGCGGCCGTTGGTGACGTTGAAGTCCTTGGTAAAGCCGTCCTGGGTGAGCTTGCGTTCGACGTTGACGAGGGAGCGTTCTTGTTCTTTGTCCTGCATGGCTGTGGCTGTGGGGATGTGAAGGAGAGAAGGGAGAAGCGGGGCCGCGTATCGGGCAAGCAAAACCGCCCCGCCCGGGCTATACGAAGCCGTGGGCGGGGCGGGTTATATCGTAGGCGCGAAATGCTCGGCTAGGCCGGCTGCCGGCCGCGCTGCTGGGCGGCTTCAATCTGCTGCTGCAGCTGGTCCACGTTCAGGGTGCTGCAGCCGCCGCCGCAGCCCTTGGGGCAGGCGCCGTCCGATTTGGCGAAAAAGCTCAGCCACAGGCGCCGGCCCATGTACAGGGCGGCCGCGGCAAAGAGCAGAACGATGAGGAGATGTTGCAGGAGCATAGCGGCCACAAAACTACCGCGGGGCCCGGAAAGTTGCGCGGCCGCGGCTTCGGGCGCTGCGGCCCCGGCCTACTTACCCCAGTATTGCCCGATGATTTCCTGCATTTCGGCGTGCACGGCCCCGTTGCTGGCCACGATTTCGCGGTTGAACACCGGGTCGCCGTCTTCCAGAAACTGCGTAACCCGGCCCCCGGCCTCGCGCACCAGCAGCACCCCCGCGGCTACGTCGTAGGAGTTGATGTTGAACTCGAAGTAGCCCTCGAAGCGGCCCGCCGCCACCCAGGCCAGATCAACCGCCGCCGAGCCCACCCGGCGCACGCCGTTGGTGCGGCGCATAAACTCCTTCAGAATGGGCAGGTAGGTATCGATTTTGGCGAAGTTGCTGAACGGAAAGCCCGTGGCCACCAGCGAAGTATTCAGCTCGGTAGCCTCCGACACCCGCAGGGGCCGCTCGTTGCAGAACGCTCCGCCGCCGCGCACGGCCCGGAAGCACTCGTCCAGGTTCACCTCGTACACCACGCCCACCACCAGCTCGGCACCCTGCAGCAGCGCAATGCTCACCGAGTAGCAGGGCAGGCCGTGAATAAAGTTGGTGGTGCCGTCGAGCGGGTCGATAATCCAGGTAAACTCCTCGCCTCGCTGCGGCGCCCCGGCCGTGCCTTCCTCGGTGATGAAGCCGGCGGCGGGCAGCAGCTCGCGCAGCCCCGCCACTACAATCCGCTCCGATTCCTGGTCCACGTACGACACCAGGTCGTGCACGCCCTTGCTTTCCACGCGGCCGCGGTCGAAGCGCGCCGCTTCCTGCCGAATAAACGCGCCGGCCCGGCGGGCCACGTCGGCTACTTGCAAGCTGAGTTGGTTGAAATCCATAGAGTAGGGGCGGCTGGCAGCCGCCCGTCGTTGAACGATGAAGGAAGAACGAAGTCGGAGCCCTATACGAGCCGAGGGCGGCCAGAAGTAGGGTCCCCTGTTTGCTGAAAACCTATATAAACCGGGCGGTGGGCGGCTGCAAGCCGCCCCTACGCGGGCCGGCGGGCCGTCAGCCGCCGCAGCAGCGCCCAGGCCAGCAGCGCCACGCTCAGCACCTGCACGGCGTGGCCCAGCAGCTCGCCGTAGCGGGTGTAGAAGGTCAGCTCGTCGTTCAGGTGCACGGTGTAGCGGCTCACGGCCGGCACCCACCAGCCGGTTTGCTGCACCAGCTCGCCGCGCTGGTTGATGAAGCCCGAAATGCCGGTGTTGGCCGAGCGGGCAATGTCGCGGCGCGTCTCAATGGCCCGCAGGCGACCGTAGGCCAGGTGCTGCTTATAGCCCGGCGAGTCGCTCCACCAGCCGTCGTTGGTGATGATGCCGATGAGCGTGGCCCCGCGCCGCACGTACTCGCTCACGTAGTCCGAGTAAATCGACTCGTAGCAGATAACCGGCGCCACCCGCAACGAGCTGTCCGGGTCCGGCCCGGTGGGCCGGAACACCATGCGGAAGTCCTGGCTGCCGTACGAGCCCACCACGCCGCCCAGGTCAATGGTGCCCAGGGCCGAGTTCAGCCAGCCCGGCACCTTCTCCACCCCCGGCACCAGCTTCGACTTGTGGTACACCTGCATGGGGCCGCTGGGGCTGCCAATGTGCAGGGCCGCGTTGAAGATGTCGTAGAAGCCCAGGTCGTCGCGGTAGCGGGCCGTGGCGCTGGCCGCCTCCTTCGAGGGGTAGGCCCCCACCGAGGTAATGCCCGTAATCAGGCGCAGGCCCGGGTGCGCGGCCACCAGCTGCTGCACCCGCTGAATGTCCTGCTGCTGGGCCAGGGCGTTTTCCCAGTGGGTTTCCTCCAGCGCTGTTTCGGGCCACAGCACCAGCCGGGTGTTGGGCGTCAGCGCCGACTCCGTCAGGTCAATCAGCCGCTGGAGCTGCTGGGCGGCCGGAATGTACTTGGCCCCGCCGGCAAACTTCTCCTGAAACGGGTCGATGTTGGGCTGCACCACCACCACCTCGGCCGCCGGCCCCTTCTCCTGCCAGCCGGCCCCAATGCCCCACGAAATCAGCAGCGGCACTAGGGCCACCGCAGCCGGCACCGCCCATCTTAGTGCGTGGTTGTTGGTGCTTAGCGGTTGGGTGTTGGCTGGTTGCGCGGCTCCATCGGCTGATAATTGATAATTGTTAATTGCTAAATGAACCGCCAGGTTGGCCAGCAGCACCCACAGCGAGCCGCCCAGCTGCCCGGTGTACTCGTACCACTGCACCCAGCCCGGCACCATGGCCCAGGCGTTGCCCAGCGTCAGCCAGGGCCACGACAAGTCCCAGGTCAGGTGCAGCTGCTCGAAAGCCAGCCAGTATACCACCAGCGCCGCGTAGCCGATTTTGGGCCCCAGCAGCCGCTTGGTGTGCCAGAAGGCCAGCAGCGGCAGGCTTTGCAGGGCCGCGTTCAGCACGTTGGCCGCAATGCCCCCGCCCACGGTGCTGTAGCTCACCCAGTAAGTGGTCAGCACGTTCCACAGCAGCAGGTACAGGTAGCTCCAGCGCCAGAAGCGCGCGGCCCGGGCGCCCTGCGCCCTGAGTACCTGCTCCAGGCGTAGCAGCGGCACCAAACCCACCAGCAGCAGCAGCGGCAGCGGGGCCGGATGCACCGGCCAGGCCGCCCACAGCAGCCCCGGCCCCAGCAGCGTCAGCAGCCAGGGCTTATTCGCGAAGTCCTTGAACGACAACAACTATTTCTCCTTTAATGGTGGTCCGCTTGCCAAACTCCGCTGCCAGCGCGGCCAGCGTGTCGGTTACGGTTTCTTCAAA
This sequence comes from Hymenobacter sp. B81, assembly GCF_044628455.1. Classification (NCBI taxonomy): domain Bacteria; kingdom Pseudomonadati; phylum Bacteroidota; class Cytophagia; order Cytophagales; family Hymenobacteraceae; genus Hymenobacter; species Hymenobacter sp. B81. Next base: position 642,167 of record NZ_JBIYZW010000002.1, read on the forward strand.
CAGCTTGGTCAGCTCCCGGCTCACCGAGCCCATGCGCTCCGGCCCCAGCACCTCCGCGAGCTGCTCCAGGGTTTTCACAATGCGGTGCGGCGACTCGTAGAAAATCATGGTGCGGGTTTCCGTGGCCAGCTCCCGCAGGCGCGTCTGCCGACCCTTTTTCACCGGCAAAAAGCCCTCAAACGTAAACCGCTCGGCCCCGAAGCCCGACTTCAGCAAGGCCGGCACAAAGGCCGTAGCCCCCGGCAAACACTCCACCTTCAGGCCCTGGGCCAGGCACTCGCGCACCAGCAGAAACCCCGGGTCTGAGATGCCCGGCGTGCCCGCGTCCGACACCAAAGCCATCCGCTCGCCCCGCTGCAGGCGCTCCAGCACCCGCGCCACCGTCTGGTGCTCGTTGTGCAGGTGGTAGCTCTGCATGGGCTTCTTCAGGCCCAGATGCTGCAGCAGCCGCCCGCTCGTGCGCGTGTCCTCGGCCAGCACCACGTCTACCTCCCCCAGCACCCGAATGGCCCGCAGGGTAATATCCTCCAGGTTGCCGATGGGCGTGGGCACCAGGTACAGGGCAGTTTCAGCGAGAGAGTCGGGAGCAGCCATACGCAGTCGGGGTAGAAAGCAAAGGTACAAGCCGCCCGCGCCCCGCCCCCACCCCTAAGCAATTGGATAAATCACGCATCAACTGGATAAATCCCTGACTAGCCAACCCAAACACCCCTCCGCTATTACGAAACACCCTTCGCCTATCGCAAAACACCCTTCGGCAGCCACAAAACACCCTTCGGCTCTCACAAAACACCCTTTGGCTGTTATGAAACACCATTCCGCCGCCGCAAAACACCCCTTGGCCATTGCAGAACACCATTAGCCAGGCACAAAACACCCTTCACCAACGGCAAAACACCTTTCGCCAGCCACGCAACACCCCTCCGCAGCAACCGCCCAACCAATGTAGAGACGCGTATTCGCGTCTCGTCGTTGGCGAGGAAAGGGCCCGGATAAATAGCGCAGTCCCGCCGGGCGCGTGCAACGCGCCCCTACCGCGCCGCCCTGGCTCCCCTTTTGGATGTCGCGCATCAAGGAAGTCCGGTAGTAACCCCAGCGTAAAGAAGTGGTGCCAGAACGCACCCCTTCTCCCCCATGTCGCGCATCAAGCGAGGGAAGGGGACCGGGGGGAGGCCCCTATGCCACCGCCTCGCCGCCGTACTCCGCCGCCAGCTTGTCGATGGCCTCGGCCAGGAGCCGGTCGCGCTCGGTCACTGTGTTGTCCGCGTCGTGGGTGCTCAGCCGAAACTCCACCGTGTTGTACTCGTTGGCCCACCACGGGTGGTGCTCCTGGTATTCGGCCTCCTCGGCCACGTCGGTCATAAAGCTGAAGGCCGTGCGGAAGTCCGGGAAGCGGAACGTGCGGCGCAGCTGGTTGTCGATTTCAGTCCACATAGCAAGGCAGGGCCGGGCGGGAATACAGCGGGCCGCCCGGCCGTCCCCAACATACGCAGCCCGCGCCATTCGGCAACCCAAAGCCGCCGGCCGCAGTACACCATCTGCACAGCCCCTCACCACCTCACCACAACCAACCTCATGGCTATCGACCCCCACAACCGCCCCGTGCGCGTCATCAACGACGATACCACCGACCAGGAGCTGGCCGCCGGCCACATCATTCCCGGCGCCGATCCGCCCAAAAACGAGGACGCCCGCGGCGGCTTCGGCAACCGCGACGGCAAGCAGGGCTTCGGCACCGATTCCTCCGACGGCATCACCGCCGTGTCGGTCAATGAAGACGCCGACAAGCCCGGCCACCCCGCCGACAACATCCGCGGCGACGACGAGGGCCGGCCCACCGAGGAAAACGACGACATGCCCGACTCGGACCTGATGGACCCGCGCCGCCGCCCCGACCCCGCCGATGAAATCGACGGCGACACCCGCCGCGCCCGCAACGCCGGCGAAGACCTCACCGATGCCGACGACTTTGCCGCCGTCGACCGCCGCAACAGCGTCGGCGACGACGAAAGCCCCGACGGCGAAGCCCGCCGCCCCTCCGCCAACGACCCCCAGCGCGGCGCCGCCATCGACTACAACACCACCCAGGCCCGCTCCGACACCAACGCGGACCAGAACGACCCCAACGCCCAAAACTCGGCCATTGCCCAGTAACCCGGCGGCGGCCCCGGCCGCGTTCTTTTCTTCACCTAAACCTGTCTTGCGTCATGCCTTACAAAAGCAATAGCACCAACCAGCAGTCCAAAGAAAACAAGGGCGGCCCCACCACCACCGAGCAGCCCAAAGCCGCCGGCCAGCTGCCCGTAAACGAGCGCGACGAGCAACTCGAAAACCGCCTCGAGGAAAGCGCCCAGGATGCGCCCCAGCGCCACCCCAACCGCAACCTCGACAAGCCCGACCTCGACAAACCCGCCTACGGCGGCGGCCACTAGCTCCGCCCCGCTCCGTAAAAAGCACTGCCGCAGCCCGGCAGTGCTTTTTTATTGCCCATTCCCTACTGCACCACGTATGCCCCGCTACGCCACCACCGACCTGCACGGCTGCCTGCGCAGCTTCCGCGCCCTGGTCGAAGACCAGCTCCGCCTCACGGCGGCCGACACGCTCTACGTGCTCGGCGACTACGTCAACAAGGGCCCCGACAGCCGCGGGGTGCTCGACTACCTCATGCAGCTGCAGGCCCGGGGCTACCAGGTGCACTGCCTGCTGGGCAACCACGACCAGGAGCTGCTCGACGCCGCCCGCGGCCACCGCCCCGGCCAGTGGCTCAGCGCCGCCGACCGCGCCCTCACCCTGCGCAGCTTCGACGTGGCCGCGCCCGCCGACATTCCGCCGCCCTACCTCGCCTGGCTGGCCGCCCTGCCCCTCACCCTGGAGCTGCCTGACTTCGTGCTGGTCCACGCCGGCTTCGATTTCCGCTTGCCACCCGAGCAAATGCGCGCCGATACCCACGCCATGCTCAACATCAAGCACTTCACCTTCGACGCCTCCCGCCTCCAGGGCAAGCGCCTGCTCCACGGCCACACGCCCCTGCCCACCGCCGAGCTGCGCCGCCGCGTAGCCCAGCGCGCCGGCGCCCTCGACCTCGATACCGGCTGCGTCTACCGCTTCAACCCCGAGCTGTGCCACCTGGCCGCCCTCAACCTCGACACCTGGGAGCTGACCCTTCAACCCAACATCGAGCCGCCCTACCCCATTGCCCGCCGACCATCGTAGCGCCGGCCCAAATCCTGGTAGTTATTCTGTTTTAAATATAATGTTTGATTGATATTTGGTAATAAGTCCTATTAATGGTAAGAGTGTTGTTAGCAAGATGCTATTTGTGCTAATGTTAATGCTGAGCTTGAAGGTGCGTTACCGTTTTGGTATTTATCTTCTGAAGGTCATTAGCTTTTTGGTTGTGTATAATACTGATTTAAAGAATATAATGACCAAAGTGGGGGCTTGGAGAGAATTGATATTTACGCTGGCAGGAAGAAATAATGCGGCGGAAAATTGCTTTGGGTTTGAGGCTATCTATATTTGGTAAGTGACATTTGCTCGAAAGCGGGTACTTGTGCGCTTAAATAGTATCTAACTCAGGCCTGCCTATGGTTCGTTAAGCTACGCTCCCCTCTCCTTCCTGGACTTCGCCATCATTTTTACGGTGGCTCGAAGAAGCCGACTTTCCCGTCGGCCCCGCTTTTCGACCGCCCACCGGCGGCCGACGGCTACTGGTTTGCCTTTTCGCTTGACATTCTCTGTTTTCTCCGGGTCATGAAACACGATTTACCTTCTTCGAACGAGCGTCCCTACCTCATATCCCGGCAGCGGGCCTCCCTGAGTATGTGGGTGCTGCTGATCCTGGCTTTCCTGCTGCTGCTGGTGCAGCGCGCCCAGGCCCAGACCATCATCCGCGTCGGCAGCGGCGGCGACTTCCCGACCCTTTCTGCGGCCCTGACTGCCATACCGGCCACGCTGGCCGAGCCGCACGAACTGCGACTCATTAGTGGCAGCGTAATCAGCGAGAACGTGCTCATCAACAAGACCGGCAGCGCGGCCTCGCCCCTGCTGATCCGGCCCGAAAACGGCGCCACGGGTATTGTGCTGGAAGGCACCCTCACCCTGGGCGCCGGCGCCAGCCACGTAACCATCAGCGGCCACAACGGCAGCGCCGGCCGGCAGCTGACTCTGCGCCAGACCGGGGCGGGTCAGCCCACGCTGGTGTTCAGCGGCGATGCCCACAACAACATCGTGCGCGAGGCTCTGGTACTGGGCAACAACGCCACGCTCAGCGGCGGGGTCGTTGAGTTTGGGGCAACAGTGAGCCAGGGCAACGACGACAACTCGCTGACCGGTAACTTCATCGGTCCGGCCAGCGCCGGTCAGCTGCCGGCCAACCTGGTGTACGCCGTGGGCAGCTCCACCACCGCCCTCAACGACCGCGTAGCCATTATCCAGAACGAGCTGACCAACTACGCGCACTGCGGCATTAAAGTGGGCAGCGGCAACGGCAATGCTTGGATTATCCGCGACAACAGCTTCTACTACTCGCTGCCCACGCCGGCCACCACCGCCCAAACGGCCATCAGCTTCGCGCCCGGCACGGCTTCCGACAACAACACGCTCAGCGGCAACTACATCGGCGGCACGGCGGCGCAGGCCGGGGGCACCACTTGGCAGAACGCCGGCGCCCAGACTTTCAACGGCATCGTGATGAGCTGCGGCTCGGCCAGCGGCGCCCAGGCCAACGTGGTCGAAAACAACGTGGTGCGCAACATCGTGCTTTCCCAGCCCGGCACGCAGTCGTTCCAGGCCATGCTGGTGGCCGGGGGGCGCAGCGAGCTGGCCGGCAACGCCGTGAGCGGCGTGTCGAACAGCGGCACGGCGGGCGTCAACTCGCTGGTGGCACAGGCCGAAGTGGTGCTGAACACCTTCACGGTGGGCGCGGGCCAGGTGATGAGCATTCAGAACGGCGAAACCCTGGTAACCGGCAACCTCGTCATTCAGGGCACGCTCAACCACACCGGCGGCGACATTGTGGTGCAGGGTGACTTCACCAACACCGGCGCCTTTGCCCAAACCCTGGGCAACCTGGAAGTAAAGGGCAACATGAACAACTTCGGCGTGTTCAGCTGCACCACCGGCGGCGTGCTGCTCACGGGTATGGGCCCGCAAACCGTCAGCGGCGGCCTCTACTACAACCTGGAAGTGCGCGGCGCGGGCGTGAAAACCCTCACCGACGACCTGACCCTGGCCAACAACCTGGTGATGAACGGCGGCATTCTGCAGACCGGCCCCAGCAACAAGATCAAGCTCAACGCCGATGCCCTGCTGGCCGAAACCGACGCGAGCTACGTGCTGGGTCAGGTGGAGGCCCGCCGCCTGCCCCAGGCCGGCAGCACCGAAATCTTCGGCAACCTGGGCCTCTCGCTGACGCCGGCCGTGGGCTCTACCCTGCCCGGTCTCACCATCGTGACGCGCGTCACGGGCACGGCCGCCAGCAGCAGCGGCCACACCGGCATCACCCGCTACTTCGACATCTCGGCCCCCACTTACGCCGGCACCGGCCTGAACGCGCAGCTGCGCATGGACTACCTGCCTCACGAGCTGAACGGTCTGCCCGCCGACCTGCGCTTCTTTAAGTCGACCGACGGCGGGCTGAACTGGACCAACCAGGGCCGCACCAGCGGCGGCAGCCACTACGCCACGCTCGACGGGGTAACCGGCTTTTCGCGCTGGACGCTGGGCCGCCTGAACGCGCCCCTGCCCGTAACCCTGACCGCTTTTCAGGCCCGCCGCCAGCAAAACGAAGCCGTGTTGACCTGGGCTACGGCCACGGAAACCCGCAACCGGGGCTTCGCCGTGGAAGTATCGACCGACGGCCAGCACTACCGCGAGCTGCACTTCGTGGCCGGGGCCGAGGGCGGCAACTCCGCCGCGCCGCGCCACTACCGCTTCGCCGACGCCGAAGCCGGCAAGCAGGGCACGCGCTACTACCGCCTGCGTCAGCTCGACCTCGACGGCAAAGCCGCCTACTACGGCCCCCGCACCGTGGCCTTCGACGAGCAGCCCGGCCTGCTGGCCTACCCCACGTCTTTCGACAACGACCTTAACCTGGAAGTGCGCATGGCCACCAAGGGCGTAGCCACGCTCACGCTCACCGATATGGCCGGCCGCCCGGTGTGGTGCCGGCAGCAGGAGCTGCCCGCCGGCCGCTCGGTACTGAAGGTGCAGCCCCAGTGCCCGCGCGGTGGCTACGTGCTGGTAGCTACGCTCAACGGTCAGCACTACCAGCAGCGTTTGGTACGAAAGTAGCTAGCCTTGGCTAGGGAGCCGGCCTGGTGGGTCGGTCCCGTACTACCTCATCCGTTTAACAACCGGCGGCCGGAGCCGCAATTGAGCTTGGTTGGTTGAAGGGAAACCCGCCCGGAGTTGCTGCGGCTCCGGGCGGGTTTGTGTTTGTGGGCCGCTGCTACAAGCCGCCCCGGCGCAGGGCCTGCTCAGAAGCCTGGCGATAGGGATGGTTTGGTTCGGCGGCGGCGCGCTGCAGGGCGGCGCGGGCCTGGGGCAGCTCCTCCTGCTGCCAGTGCGACAGGCCCAGGTAGAAGGCCGCCGGCCCGCGCAGCTTCGAGTCGTCGGCGTCGCTCACGCGCTGAAAGTAGCTTTCGGCGAAGTCGGCCTGGCCCTGGCGCAGCAGCAGCAGGCCGTTGTAATACAGAAAAGTATCCTGCCCGATCTGCGACGAGGGCACCCGGCGCAGCGTGCGCAGGGCCGCGCCGTAGTTGCCGCTGCGGTACAAGTCCATGGTTTCGGCCAGCAGGGGGCGGCCCTGGGCCACGGCCGGGCTCAGGCCGGGGTCCTGCACGTCGAAGTCCTGCCACGAGCGGGTGAACGACAGTAGCCGCGGCACCAGCAGCAGCAGGGCTGCCACGGCGACTACGGCGGTGGCGGCCCACAGCAGCCAGCGGGCCTGCTGCCGCCGCTGCCGCCGCCGCACGCGCTGCTGGGCGGCCGTGCGCTGGGTGACGCGCCGGTCCTGCGACTCGAGACGCTGGCGCAGGGTTTCGCGGCCCACGGCCCAGCGCAGGTCGGCCGAGTACTGCTCGTAGGCCAGGCAGGCCTGGCGCAGCTGGGCATCATGCTGCAATAGCTCGTCGAAATCGTCCTGCTCCTGGGCCGAGAGCTGGCCGTCGGCCGCCCGCTCAATCAGGCTGAGCTGGCCCAGCAGCTCGGTAGCGCCGGGTGCTTCGGCGCGCTCCAGGGCCTCGTAGAGCTTGCGCAGGCAGTCCGACTTCTGCAGCCGCGCCACCGTGGCGTTGGCGTAGCCCATCTTCACGGCCAGCTTGTCGAAGCGGTACTGGTGGAAGTAGAAGTGCTGCAGAATCTGCCGGCAGTCGGGGCCCAGACGCAGGAAGGTGCGCAGCAGCAGCTGCCGCCGCGCCGACTCGATGGCCGGCAACACGGGCACGTCAGTGGCCTGCACGGTGTTGGTGACGGTGGCCATCAGTAGCTGCCGGGCGCTGCCGTACACGTGGGCGCGCAGGTCGGTGGGCCAGCGTGCCAGGCGGCCGTCGGTAGCCTGGTCGTAGAAATCGAGCAGCACCTCGCGCAGCGCCTCGTTGGCCGCCGCGGCCGACGAGCCAAACCGCCGCCGGGCCCAGCGTGCAAACAGGTCGCGCTGCTGGGCGTAGAAATCGGTGAGCGGCGTAAGATGACCCGTGCGCAGGCGCGCCAGGTTTTCGGACAGCTGATTCATGAGGTCGATGACCAATTAAGCAATGGGCGGCCGGCTTGCCGGAAAGGCAAGTTGGCAGTTTCTGGGCGCTTACGTACGTGGCGGCCGCGGCACTGTTCGAAATCGGCCCGCCGCGGCCGGGGCGGGCCACTACTATAGATAGCGGCGGGGTGCTGATTGTTCGGGGCTTCCGCCCTTACCTTTGAGGTATGGAAACCACAACCCGCACGCTCGCCCCCGATACCGCCATCTTCGATCTGATTCGCCGCGAACAGGAGCGGCAGCTGCACGGCCTGGAGCTGATTGCTTCCGAAAATTTCGTTTCGGAGCAGGTCATGCAGGCCCAGGGCTCGATTCTGACCAATAAATACGCCGAGGGCCTGCCCGGCAAACGGTACTACGGCGGCTGCGAAGTGGTCGACCAGGTCGAGCAGCTGGCCATCGACCGCATCAAGGAGCTGTTTGGTGTGCAGTGGGCCAACGTGCAGCCGCACTCCGGCGCGCAGGCCAACGCGGCCGTGATGCTGGGCGTGCTGCAGCCCGGCGACAAAATTCTGGGCTTCGACCTCTCGCACGGCGGCCACCTCACGCACGGCTCGCCGGTGAACTTCTCGGGCAAGCTCTACCGCCCCTCTTTCTACGGCGTGGAGCCCGAAACCGGCCTCATCGACTGGGACAAGGTAAAGGAAACGGCCCGCCGCGAGCAGCCCAAGCTCATCATCTGCGGCGCCTCGGCCTACTCGCGCGACTGGGACTACCAGGCCCTGCGCGAAGCCGCCGACGAGGTGGGCGCCCTGCTGCTGGCCGACATCTCGCACCCGGCCGGCCTCATTGCCAAGGGCCTGCTCAACAACCCGTTTGAGCACTGCCACATCGTCACCACCACCACGCACAAAACCCTGCGCGGCCCGCGCGGCGGCCTCATCATGCTGGGCCGCGACTTCGACAACCCCATGGGCCTGAAAACGCCTAAGGGGGAAATCCGCCCCATGTCGGCCGTACTCGACGGCGCCGTATTCCCCGGCACCCAGGGCGGGCCGCTGGAGCACGTCATTGCCGCCAAGGCCGTGGCCTTCGGCGAGGCGCTGACCGACCACTACGCCGCCTACGCCAAGCTGGTGATTCGCAACGCCCAGGCCCTGGCCACGGCCTTCACCGAGCGCGGCTACCAGATCATTTCGGGCGGCACCGACAACCACCTGATGCTGATCGACCTGCGCTCGAAGGGCCTGACCGGCAAGCTGGCCGAGAACACGCTCATCAAGGCCGACATCACCATCAACAAAAACATGGTGCCCTTCGACGACAAGTCGCCCTTCGTCACCTCGGGCATGCGCATTGGCTCGGCAGCCATGACCACCCGCGGCCTGCGCGAAGCCGACATGCCCCGCATTGTGGAGCTGATCGACGAGGTGCTGATGAACCACGACAACGACACGCGCATCGGGGAGGTGCGCCGGCAGGTAAACGCGATGATGCGCGACTACCCGCTGTTTCAGGCCTAAGCGTTTGGTGAATGAGCAAGTGAGCCCCTGAGTGCCGGGGCTGCCCGGGATTCGGTTATCAAGCCAAAACGAGCCTGACTTCGTACGATTCCTGCGGCCCCGGCTCCGCTCCCCTCGCTCATTTGCTCATTCACTTCTTCAGTCATTGCCCTTTGCAGTCTCCGACTCAACAATTTCAGCACAACCGGGCATCTGCCGCGGGCCAGGAGCCGGCCGAGATGTCGTTTATCGACCACCTGGAGGCGCTGCGCTGGCACGTCATCCGGTCGGCCATTGCCATCGTGGTGTTTACCCTGGCGGCGTTTCTGGCCAAGGACTTTTTGTTCCACGACCTGATTCTGGGACCCTCGCGACCGGACTTCTGGACCTACCGCATGTTCTGCCAGCTGGGTCAGGCGCTGGGCTCGCCCGAGCTGTGCATGAAGGAGCTGACCTTTGACCTGCAGAACCGGCAGATGAGCGGGCAGCTGTCCATGCACATCAGCACCTCCTTCATCGTGGGGCTGGCGCTAGCATTTCCCTACACCTTCTGGGAGCTGTGGCGCTTCATCAAGCCCGGGCTCTACCCCCACGAGCGGGCCAACTCGCGCGGGGCGGTGTTTTTCGTGTCGGTGCTGTTCATTCTGGGCCTGCTGTTCGGCTACTTCATTGCCGCGCCGCTGAGCATCAACTTCCTGGCCTCGTACCAGCTCGACGCCACTATCGAAAACCAGATCGACCTGCAGAGCTACATTTCCACGCTCACCACCATGTCGCTTTCCTGCGCGTTCGTGTTCGAGCTGCCCATGATCGTGTTCTTCCTGGCCAAGGCCGGGCTGGTGTCGCCCGAAATCATGAAGCTCTACCGCAAGCACGCCATTGTGGTCATCCTGATTGTGGCCGCCGTCATCACCCCGCCCGACGTATCGTCGCAGCTGATTGTGACCCTGCCCATCCTGCTGCTCTACGAGCTCAGCATTCATATTGCCAGCGTGGTGCGCCGCAAAGATGTGAGCCGCCTCAACCAGCAGCTGGCCGACCACCAGGGCGTCGCCTAATTCCAAGGAGTGGATGAGCGAGTAAGTGAATGAGTGATGGACGTTCCAAAATCACTTGTTCGCTTGCTCGCTTTTTCATTCACTCGCTCATTCACTCATTCACTCATTCACATGAAAACCCTCGCCATCGGCGCCGACCACGCCGGCTTTGCTTACAAGGAACTGCTCAAGCCCTGGCTGGAAGAGCAGGGTTATACCGTGCGCGACTTCGGCACTCACTCCGCCGACTCGGTGGATTATCCCGACTTTGCCCACCCGCTGGCGGCGGCCGTGGCCAGCGGCGAGCTGGCGCAGGGCATCCTGATCTGCGGTTCGGCCAACGGGGTGTGCATCACGGCCAACAAGCACGCCGGGGTGCGCGCTGCCATTGCCTGGCTGCCCGAGCTGGCCGAGCTGGCCCGGCAGCACAACAACGCCAACGTGCTGTGCCTGCCCGCCCGCTTCGTGAGCGAAGACCAGGCCCGTCAGATTGCCCGGCAGTTTCTGACCACCGAATTTGAAGGCGGCCGCCACCAGAACCGCGTCGGCAAAATCGACTGCTAGGGGCAGAGGGTGACAGGTGATGGGGTAGCAGGAAACACGTGACACGTAACAGGTAAAAAAGCATCAGGATCTGAACCCCATTCAGCAGGGTCAGTACCATCCTGTCACCTGTCACCTGTCACCTGTCACCTGTCACCTGTCACCTGTCACCTGTCAGCACCGAGCCGGTACACCCGCGGGGTGGCCGTAGGCTGGTAGCGCCCGAAGATGTGGGGCAGCTTGTAGCGCAGCTCCGGCAGCAGGTTGGCTTCGTCGATGAGGTAGGGCGGGGGCGAGGCGAGCTTGGTGGCCACGCGGAACACGGCGCCGTATTCGCGCAGCCGGCCAAAGTCTCGCTGCGCCAGGCGCCAGTCGACGTAGGGCGTGGCAGCCTGGTTGTGCACGTACACGCCGCGGCTGGGGCCCAGCACCAGCACCCGTTGCCCCTGCACCGCGGCGTAGCGGGCATCGGGACGGGCGGCGTAGCGCGCTTCGGCGGGCAGGGGCCAGAGGTTTTCTATGCCCAGCAGGCTGCGGTAGCGCACCACTACCACCGAGCCCAGCACCAGCACCAGCAGCACCTCCGAAATCCAGCCGCGGCGGGTTTGCTGCCACAGAAACAGGCCGAAGTAGGCCAGCGGCGGCAGGGCCACCGCCAGCAGCCCGGGCGCCGAGCCGCCCACCACCCCACCGATGAGCACGGCCGCTACCAGCCACACCAGCATCAGCTGCTGAAACTTGATCTGGAACACCAGTCCCAGCGAGGTGGTGAACGTGCGGGCCAAAGCCAGGACCAGGAGCAGGCCCGGCAACGCCAGCAGCTTGAGCTGCACCGCCCGGGGCAGGGCATCGGCGGCGGCCGCCCCGGCTAGCATGGGCTCCAGGTGAAACTGCCGGAAGTCGGGCAGGGCGTTGAGGTACAGCAGCGCGGTGGCCACCACGGCGTAGGGAAAGCCAAAGCCGCAGAGCAGCAGCAGAAAGCTGCGAAACGAGTTGGCCGCGAAGCTGACCACCGCAAACAGCCCCATCAGCAGCAGCAAGCTCAGCGGCAGGTAGCACAGCGCGGCCAGCCCCAGCAGAAAGCCGGCCCGGAACAGGCGGGTGTTGTCGTAGCCTTCGCGGGAAGTGGGCAGCAGGGCGCTGAGGGCAAATACCACGAAAGTCTGGCCCAGCAGCAGCGGGGAAAGCGTGTCGAGCTCGGCGCTGGTACTGGCCGCCAGCACGTAGGTGAGGGCTGCTAGGTAGCCGCGCTCGGGGTGCACGTTGTAGCGGTTAAACACCACGCTCAGGCGCACGGCCTGCACCAGCACCAGCAGCAGCGCCACCAGCCGATACAAAACCCAGGAGCGGGGCAGGGCTACGTCGAGCAGGGCGTAGAACACGGCCGCCAGGGGGGCCGTGTGGTCGTACACGTCGCGGTAGGGCAGGGCGCCGGTGTGCAGCCGCTCACCCACCAGCCAGCCGCGCAGCTCAGCCAGCGTCAGCGGCACCTCACCCAGCCACAGCAGCGGCAGGCGGATGGCCAGCGCCAGCAAAATCAGCCCGATGAGGCGCGCCGGCAGGGAACTTCGGAAAAAGCGGAGCAAGACGGTTGAAGACTGAGGGGCTTGGGAGCTTGGGGTCGTGGCTTGATGGCCGCTGACGCCCGTTCAAAGGTAGCGGGCCGCCCTGCAATCTGCGGGACTCGTAGCCCGCGGGCGGCGCAGCCCCGCCCTGCGGCAGCCAGGGCGCTGGAAATAGTCTGAAGCGCGCTTCAAACAACGGGACTCCGTGAATCCGACCCCAACACCCCAAGACCCCAACACCCCAACAAGCCCCTAAACCCCTACCTTTGCGCATTCTATGGATAGCAAACGACAGCAGAAGTTCGCCAGCCTGCTTACGAAAGAGCTGGCTGAGGTTTTCCGGCGCGACCTGCCGCACCTGTTCGCCGGCACCCTGCCGCCGAGCATCACCGCCGTGCGCGTGAGCCCCGACCTGGGCGTAGCCCGCATTTACCTGAGCGTACTGCTGGCCAACGACCCGCAGGCGCAGGTTGATTTGGTGACCGAGCACGGCAAGGAGGTGCGCTTTGCCCTGGCCAAGCGCGTGCGCAACCAGATGCGCGTGGTGCCCGAACTGAATTTTTTCCTCGACGACTCGGCCGCCTACGCCACGCGCATGGACAAGGTCATCAGCGACCTGAACATTCCGCCCGCCCCGCCCGAAAACCCCGACGACAAGCCCGCCCGCCCGCGCCTGTTCGCCGACGAAGAATAACTGGTAGTGGGTATGGGGTATTGAGTAGTTAGACTCTTGCTCGGCCCCCTTACTCACTACTTAATACCCCTACCCACTACCCTTCTCCCTTGCATTACGACCCGATTAAGCGCACCTTGGGCAACGTGTTCAACCGCACGCCCTGGCTGCGGCAGCTGTTTTACAAACTGCTCGATTTGCTGCTGCTGCGCACCTGGCACGTGCACCGCGAGCTGCGCCACTGGGCCCAGGGCCGCCGCGGCCAGGCGCAGAACATCATCGACGCCGGCGCCGGCTACGGGCAGTACAGCTACTGGCTTTCGGGCCTGAGCGAGAAGTGGCAGATTCTGGCCGTGGACGTGAAAGAAGAGCAGGTGGCCGACTCCAACCGCTTCTTCCGCCAGATCGGGCGGCCCCACGTGCAGTTTGCCGTGCAGGATTTGGTGCTCTACCAGCAGCCCAACACCTTCGACCTGGCCCTGGCCATCGACGTGATGGAGCACATCCTGGAAGACGTGGAGGTGATGACCAACCTGCATACCTCCCTCAAGGATGGCGGCATGCTCATCATCAGCACCCCCAGCGACCAAGGCGGCTCCGACGTGCACGACGCGGGCGAGGAGTCCTTCATCGAGGAGCACGTGCGCGACGGCTACAACATCAACGAGATTCAGCAGAAGCTGCGCACGGCCGGTTTCGAGCGCATCGAGGCCAAGTACAGCTACGGCCTGCCGGGCCAGATTTCCTGGCGCCTGTCCATGAAGTACCCCATTCAGCTGCTGGGCGTATCCAAGGTCTTTTTTGCCCTGCTGCCGTTCTATTACCTGGTCACCTTCCCGTTTTGCCTGGTGCTCAACTGGCTCGACGCCCGCGGCCAGCACGACTCGGGTACCGGCCTGATTGTGAAGGCCTGGAAGTAGCCGGCCATAACTCCGCCGGAGGCACGCCGTAAGCATCGGCCACTATACCTTTAGCCCTTCGGCTCCGCCACCACGGGCCAGCTCCGCCGCATGAACGTTCCCTTTCTGATTGCGCAGCGTTACTTCCGGTCCAAGAAGAAGCGCAACATCATCAGCATCATCTCCAACATCTCGATGATTGGGGTGGCGGTGGGCACCATGGCGCTGATCATCGTGCTGTCGGTGTTCAACGGGCTGGAGGATCTGGTTCGCTCGCTCTACGGCAAATCCGACCCCGACCTGAAAATCACGGCGGTGCAGGGCAAGTCGTTTGAGATGAACGACTTCCTGGTGAACCGCCTCAAGGCCGTGCCGGGCGTGGCCGTGGTCACCGAGGTCATCGAAGACAACGCCCTGCTGCGCTACCACGAGCGGCAGATGGTGGTGAAAATGAAGGGCGTGTCGGAAAACTTCTACCAGCAGAGCGACATCGACTCGGCCATTGTGGACGGCGACTACCGCCTGCGCCGCAACGGCCAGGACTTCGCCCTGATTGGGGCCGGCGTGCAGCACGAGCTGAGCATTGCGCTGGAAAACCGCTTCTCGCCCCTGCAGCTGATGTACCCGCGCAACGTGGCTGGCAAGCGCACTCTGTCCATCAACCCCGAAAACGCCTTCAACCAGGAGCCCATCCTGGCCGGCGGGGTGTTTCTGATCGAGCAGCACCTCGACGACAGCTACATCTTCGTACCCTTGGAGTTTGCCCAGCGCCTGCTGCGCTACGACAACCGCCGCACGGCCCTGGAAGTGCGCGTCGGGCGGCGGCCCATCGAGGAAGTGCAGGCCGAGCTCAAGCAGGTGCTCGGGCCGCAGTTCACGGTGCTCAACTCCGACGAGCAGCACGTGAGCCTGCTCAAGGCCATCAAGGTGGAGAAGATGTTCGTGTTCATCACCTTCGCTTTCATCCTGCTCATTGCCTCGCTCAACATCTTTTTCTCGCTCTCGATGCTGGTCATCGACAAGCGTAAGGACGTGGCCGTGCTCATGGCCATGGGCGCCACGCCCAACGTCATCCGCCGCATTTTCCTGATGGAGGGCGCCATCGTGGCCCAGGTGGGCGCCATCACCGGCCTGGTGCTGGGCGTGGGCATCTGCTGGCTGCAGCAGCGCTTCGGGCTGGTGTCGATGGGCATGGCCACCAGCGTGGTCGATGCCTACCCGGTGAAGATGCAGGCCTCCGACGTGCTGTGGGTAGGCGTAGCCATCGTGCTCATCACCATCATGGTGTCCATCCGGCCGGCGCTCAACGCTCCGCAGATCGACCTGCGCGAGAACCTGTAAGCGTTGGAGTAAAATCCAATCGTCCTTGGGAAAACGTAACCCTGGACCCCTAAAAACAGTTACGCCCTGACCCCGGTTACCCCGAGTCGGTGAGGAATAATTGCTGAGCACTATTTGATATAATTATTTGCAGAATAAATTTTAATTTATCGGAAAAAATATAGTATTTAGCTTTTGTTCTTACTTTCAATGCCGCTTTCGCTGCCGTTATGAAAGTTTCTACTACGCAGCCGTTTCAAATCGTCTACTCGTTGCTCGAGCACGAGTACCTGGGCTATCTGTTTGACTCCTACGTGGTTCAGCAGAATGCCAAAGGGCAGCTTACGCTCCAGCACCAGAACGTTTCCGCCAAAAACGCCTCCGAATTTGCCGACGGGCTCGACGCCACCGACTTCGAGCTGGTCGCGCTGACCGATCAGATTCAGCAGGACGCCGTCATCAAAGAGTTCTGGCCGAAAAAAATTACCCCGGCCGACTTCTTTCTAAAGATTTACGACGCCGAAAAGGGCGACAAGGCGCTGCAGGAGCGCATTTCAGTCTACGTGCAGCAGCGCATGGGCCAGATCATGGACCGGCTGCAGGGCAAGCTCGTGTTCATCATGGGCAAGGACGGCGAGCCGACCTGGCACGAAATCAAGGTGGCGCCCGAGCCGGCTTCGGTGCTGTTTCACTTCCGCCGCAACCCCGACAATACCCACTACTTCCCCACCATTCAGTACCGCGGCCAGAAGCTCGACTTCACCCAGCGCGGCGCCGTGATGGTGTGCTGCCAGCCCGCCTGGATGCTGCTCGACGACGTGCTGCACAACTTCCGCAACGACGTCGACGGCAAAAAGCTGCAGCCTTTCCTGACGAAGAAATTCATCGTCATTCCCCGGCAGGTCGAAGACAGCTACTACCAGCGCTTCGTGGCCCCGCTGGTCGAGTCGTTCGACGTGCACGCCCGTGGGTTCGACATCCGCTCGGAGCGCTACCAAGCCCGGCCCCACCTGATTTTCTCGGACGTGCCCAGCAACCCGCTGGCCTACGAAACCCAGGACAGCGCCCCCGCCCGCCGCAGTGCCCCGGCCGATGCCGGCTCCGACCAGATTCACTTCGACCTGGCCTTCCGCTACGGCGACCATCTGGTGCGCAACCACGACAAGCGCGTGAGCGTGCAGCTGGAGAAAACTTCCGACTCCTACGTGTTCCACCGCCTCATCCGCAACCTGGAAGACGAACAGGAGTTCATTCGGGCGCTGCAGGACCGCGCCCTGGAAGTGCGCAACGGCCGCGCCGTGCTCGAAAAAGCCACGGCCTTCCGCTGGCTCCACAGCCACGCCGCCGAGCTGGCTCGCCTGGGTTTCACGGTGCAGCAGGGCAGCACCTCGGGCAAAGACTACTTTATCGGCGCCGTGACGGTGACGGTGGGTATCACCGAAACCAACGACTGGTTCGACATTCACGGCACGGTGCGCTTCGGCGACTTCGAGGTGCCCTTTGCCAAGCTGCGGCCCTACATCCTGCAGAAGCGCCACGAGTTTCGCCTGCCCAACGGCCAGATTGCCATCATTCCCGAGGAGTGGTTTACCCAGTACCTCGAGCTGTTTGCCTTTGCCGAAGACCACCACCACGTGCTCACGCTCAAAAAGCACCACGTAGCCCTGGTATCGGACCTGGAAAACGGCAACCTGGCCACCGTCACCATGTCGCGCAAGCTCGAGCGCCTGCGCGGCTTCGAGGTGGTGGAAGACCGCGCCCTGCCGGCCGGCTTCCGCGGCGAGCTGCGGCCCTACCAGAAAGCGGGCTACAACTGGCTGCACTTTGTGCAGGACTACCGTTTCGGCGGCTGCCTGGCCGACGACATGGGGCTGGGCAAGACCATTCAAACGCTGGCCATGCTGCTGCAGCGCAAGGAAAGCGGCTCGGCCAGCGGCGCGGCTTCGCTGCTGATCATGCCCACTTCGCTGGTGTACAACTGGCTGAGCGAGGCCCAGAAGTTTGCCCCCGACCTGCGCATCCTGACCTACACTGGCACCTACCGCGACAAAAACGTGGAGCAGTTTGCCGACTACGATCTGGTGCTTACCAGCTACGGCATCGTGCGCCTCGACGCGGAATTGCTGCGCAGCTACCACTTCGATTACGTGATTCTGGACGAGTCGCAGGCCATCAAGAACCCGGGCTCGACCACTTCGCAGGCCGTGCGCGGGCTGCACTCGCGCCACCGGCTGATTCTCACGGGCACGCCGGTGGAAAACAGCACCATGGACCTCTGGTCGCAGATGTCTTTCATTAATCCCGGGCTGCTGGGCTCCCAGGCGTTTTTCCGCAAGGAGTTTCTCAAGCCCATCGAGAAAGACAAGGACGAGGTGAAGACGCGCAAGCTCCACGCGCTCATCAAGCCCTTTATTCTGCGCCGCCACAAGGCCCAGGTGGCCACCGAGCTGCCGGCCAAGATCGAGCACCTGAGCTACTGCCGCATGACGGAGGAGCAGCAGCAGTGCTACGAGGAAACCAAGAGCTACTACCGCAACAAGATTCTGCAGAGCATCGAGGAGTACGGCACGGCCAGCACCCAGTTTATGCTGCTGCAGGGTCTGACCAAGCTGCGCCAGATTGCCAACCACCCCCGCATGGCCGACGAAGGCTACGAAGCTGAGTCGGGCAAGCTGCGCGAGGTGGTGCGCATGATTCGCAGCGTGGTGTCGGAAGGCCACAAGGTGCTCGTGTTTAGCCAGTTCGTGAAGCACCTCGACCTGGTGCGCCACGCCCTCGACGAAAAGCAGATTGAGTACGCCTACCTCGACGGCAACACCCGCGAGCGGCACAAGGAAGTGGCCCGCTTCCAGCAGAGCGAGGACCTGCGCGTGTTCCTGATTTCGCTGAAAGCCGGCGGCGTGGGCCTCAACCTGACCGCGGCTGACTACGTGTTCATCCTCGACCCCTGGTGGAACCCGGCGGTGGAAGCCCAGGCCGTGGACCGCGCCCACCGCATCGGGCAGGAGAAAACGGTGTTTACCTACAAGTTCATCACCAAGGGCACCGTGGAAGAAAAAATCCTGGCCCTGCAGAACCGCAAAATTCAGCTGGTGTCGGATTTGATTACCACCGACGAGGCCATCATCAAGAGCCTCACCAAGGAGGATATCGAGGAGCTGCTCGGCTAAGTTTCAGCTACCCCATAGGTTGATGCTTATTGCGCCCTGCTTGCTGGCATTTGTTGACTCAGAGGCTTTCGCACTGGTAGGCAAAGTCATCTTGATTGCTGCCACAGTGTGTATGCTTGTCCTACTTTGGGGAGCATACGTGGTGTGGAAAGTAGGGCTACGGCTTTGGAAAGACGTCGGGGCAGGACGGACTATCGGCTTTTGGCTTACTCGTTTGTTCGCCCTTGTGATTATGGTATTCGTTGTGGTCGTGGTAGTAGGCGCGTTAACCACTTTTACAGGCCTTTTTCTTTAGCTGAAACGTGGATATACCCAACTCCTGCTTTGAACTAGTATAGTGGTAAGGAGACTCTGATTGCTACTGCCGCAGCTGCCAGGCAAATTCCCGGCACCGCGCCGCCACCCGCGCCACGTCATCCGCCGTGTGCAGGGCCGACAGCACC
Source organism: Hymenobacter sp. B81 (assembly GCF_044628455.1). Taxonomy (NCBI): domain Bacteria; kingdom Pseudomonadati; phylum Bacteroidota; class Cytophagia; order Cytophagales; family Hymenobacteraceae; genus Hymenobacter; species Hymenobacter sp. B81. The sequence continues at coordinate 661,015 of NZ_JBIYZW010000002.1, forward strand.
ACCCGCGTAATGTGCGCCGAGCTGGGAGTGGGGTAGGGGAAGCTGGAAATCAGCACGCCGCGTGCGTACAGAAACTCGCACAGCGCGGTGTAGGGCGTGTAGAACACCGGGAAATCGGGGGCTGACTGGAAAAGAGCCAGACCGCTCGTCGCGGCGTGGAACTGACGCACGTTGCGCCGCAGCTGCGCGCGGGCCTGCCGGTACACTTCAGTAGCGCGCACCAGGGCGTAGAGGTAGGCCGGCACCACCGGCGAGCTGGCCCCGAAAAAAGCGCTGCCGCGCAGCTGCCCGATAAATGTAGCGTCGGACAGCACCACGCCGCCCGGCACCCCGGCGGCCTTGGCCAGCGAGCTGACTACCACCAGCCGCACCCCGCGGGGCACCGACAGCTCGGCGAAGATGCCCGCCCCATCGGGGCCGGTCACGCCGAAGCCGTGGGAGTCGTCGACCAGCAGCGTGACGGGGCGGTCGGTGGGCAGCTGCCGCACCCAGCCGAAGTCGTAGCGCTCCACCCGCAGCGGATCGAGCGAGTTGGTGACGATGACGACCGGCGCGGGCAGCTCGGCGCGCAGGCGCCGCAGCAAGTCGGCGGCCCAGGCCGAGTAGGGCAGGGGAGAAGCGGCCGCGGCGGTTGGCTGATCGGCCAGCCAGGCGGCCGGGTGGGTGCCGGGGGCGTACTCGAAGCGGCCGGCGCTGGCCAAAGACCGCACGGCCATCTGCCCCGCCAGGTAGCCTGACGACACCGTGAGGGCGGCTTCGGCCCCGGTGTAGGCGGCCAGGTGCTGCTCGGCTTCCTCGTAGACGCGCAGGCGCAGGTTGCCGTGGCGCGAGGCGCCGTAGTTGCTGCCGTAGCGGGCCAGGCCCTCGGCCAGCAGGGCGGCAAACGCGGGGTTGCGCGCCATGCCCAGGTAGCCGGTGCCGCTGCAATACAGGTACTGGCGGCCGTCGAGCAGCAGGGTGCGGCCGGGCAGGTGGTCGAGGTCGGGCATAAAGCAGATGAATATTGCCGTTAAGGGCCAACTTAACGGATTTGGCCCGCAACCAACCACGGCGCCGACGGTTAAGCAAGCCTATGCACCTGCTGCTTCGTATGCGCGTGGCTGCCCCTCCGACCACGGTCTGGTCCGGCTTCACCCGCGAGCTGTTTCTGGCCCTTGCCCCGCCGTTTCCGCCCTTTCGGCTGCGGCGCTTCGATGGCTGCCTGACCGGCGACCAGGTCGAGATTGAGCTGGGCGCCGGGCCGCTGCGGCAGGGGTGGACCTCACTCATCACCGCGCACGGCGAGCTGCCCGGCGGGGGGCGCTACTTCGTGGACGAGGGTCAGCAGCTGCCCGCGCCGCTGCACTTCTGGCGCCACCGCCACCGGCTCGAAGCTGCCCCCGACGGCGGCACCTGCATTGTCGAAGACATCGAGTTTCGCACTGCCTCGCCGCTGCTCGATGGGCTGCTGTACCCGCTGCTGTGGGCCACGTTTGCCTGGCGCGGGCCGGTGTATAGGCGCCGGTTTGGGGCGCCGCGGTCGTAGAAGCGAATTTCTGCGCACTAGGCTTGCATTCAGATTTTTATCACAGTTACCAAGGACGGGCCCGACGATTTCTAGGGCGCGGCGCGGCGGTGCGGCGGCGGCTGGCGAACTTTGCGGCGTATCACCTGCGTTGCCCCGTCTATGTCTCAGCCCGCCATCGTCACCCTCAAGCCCGGTAAAGATCAGTCCCTGCGTCGCCTGCACCCCTGGGTGTTTTCCGGCGCCATTGCCCGCCTGCAGGGCGAGGTAACCGAGGGCCAGGTGGTGGCGGTGCACGCCCACAACGGCGAGCCGCTGGGCATGGGCCACTACGCCCCCGGCTCCATTGCCGTGCGCATGCTGGCCTTTGGTCCCGACGTGGCCGCGCGGGCCGACGAAGCTTTCTGGACCGAGAAGCTGCAGAACGCCTACCGCCTGCGCCACCGCTTGGGCCTCACGGGCGAGGGCCAAACCAACGTGTACCGCCTGGTGCACGCCGAGGGCGATGGGGTGCCGGGCCTGATTATCGACGTGTACGGCGACGTGGCCGTGGTGCAGGCCCACAGTGCGGGCATGTACCTGGCCCGCCCGCTCATTGCCCAGGCCCTGCGGGCGGCCGTGCCCGGCCTGCGCGCCATCTACGACAAGAGCGCCGAAACCGTGCCCCAGAAAGCCGCGCCCGGCGCTCAGAACGGCTACCTCTTCGGCGAAAGTACGGGCAGTGAGCACCTCGTGCAGGAAAACGGTCACCGCTTTGCCGTGGACTGGGAGACGGGCCAGAAAACCGGCTTCTTCATTGACCAGCGCGACAACCGCGCCCTGCTGGCCCGCTACGCCCCCGGCCGCCGGGTGCTCAACACCTTCTGCTACACCGGCGGCTTCTCGGTGTACGCCCTGAAGGCCGGTGCCGAGCTGGTGCACTCCGTCGACTCGAGCAAGAAGGCCGTGGAGCTGACCAACCGCAACGCCGAGCTGACCGGGCGGCAGGACCGGCACGAGGCCTACGCCCAGGACGTGTTCAGCTTCTTGAAAGACCGCCACAACCAGTACGATTTGATCGTGCTCGACCCGCCGGCCTTTGCCAAACACCTCTCGGCCCGTCACAACGCTCTGATGGGCTACAAGCGCCTGAACGTGGCCGGTATCAAGCAGATTGCGCCCGGCGGATTGCTGTTCACCTTCAGCTGCTCGCAGGTGGTGAGCATGGAGCTGTTTGAGGGCGCCATCATGGCGGCCGCCATCGAGGCCGGCCGCCCGGCCCGCATCCTGCACCGCCTCACCCAGCCCGCCGACCACCCCGTAAGCCTTTTCCACCCCGAGGGCGAGTACCTGAAAGGACTGGTACTGGCGGTGGATTAGGGCGCGGCTAACGCCCCGCCGGCGCCGGCTGCGGCGAGTCTCATTGCAGGGAATCGATTGGGAGGACCGGGGCTAAAAGGGGCCTTTTAGGATTTGAAAAACCCAACTAGGCTCACAATCAGCACCAGCGCGCCAATGAGAAAAAGCCCGGTAAAGTGCTTCAGCGGCAAGCCCACGCTGGCTTGGGCTGCCTGAAATGGAGCCTGGTAACTGGCTGGCATTTCGGTGGGCTCCAATGCCTGTTTGCAAAACGAGCAGACCGACATGCCTGTGCGCTTGAGGGGGAAGGTCGGTATCCAGTAAATGTGGAAATAGCGCGAGTACACGGCCGCGTTCAGGGCGTTGTTGCCGCAGCTGACGCAGGTCACGCCGGGCAGGGGGCGGGTGCCAGCCAAGCTGGCTTTGGTGCCAAAGAAAATCATAGCAGAAGGAGTGCAGGGAGGAGGCTGCGCCCAAGCTACGGCCGCCGCTAATAACTGGTTGGCCCAAACTCCTCTCCCGCAACCGCCGCGCTTCCGGTGGCGGGGCGGCCACCTGGAATGGTCCTGACCGTGGCACCTGCACGCGGCAGGGCTGCCGCAGGCTGCAGAAGGGCCACGCCTTGGTTATTTTGCAGCATGCAAAGCCGATTCTGCCGCGCCCTTTTGCTCCTGCCTGTACTGCTGGCTTCCTGCGAATCGCGCCGCCCGGCTGAGCCGCCGACAGCCGCCCGGGCTGCCCTATCCGACTCGGCGACGGTTCCGCTCACGCCCGCCGTTCGGCCCGATACCACGGATGTCAGCCGGACTTCCTTTCATTTCCGAGAAGGCCACGACACGACGCTGCTGATTGGCGGTCAGCTTCACCGCCTGCTGTTACGCTCCGAAACCGACTCAACCCAGCCGCTGACCACGGTAAGCACCGGCCTGGTGGGCGAGTATTTTGCGGACGACACCAGTACGTTTGCCCAGACCGGACGGGTGCGGGGCTACGCCGGTAGCCAGGTCATTACCCTGCTGGACCCCAGCGGCCGGCTGGTGTTCCGCCGCCAGCTGCGCAAGCAGGATTTCTTCGCCGTGGCCGAAAAAGAAATTGTGACGGTGAGCCAGCCGGCGCGGCCCTATTTCGTTGGCTACCACGCCCCGAGTCAGACGCTGGTATTCAGCATCGACATCGGCATTCCGGCCAGCGACGTGGGCCAGCAGTGCGTGGTGGTACTGGGCCTCGACGGCCGAGTGCGTCACCTGGTGAGCAGCTACGACTGGAACTGGGGAGCTGCCGACTGCGAGCCGCGCCTGCTGCCCAATGGCACCGTGCTGACCTGCCAGGCCCTGATTCGTCCCGACGGCCGGCGCATCAGCCTGCTTAAGCCAAAGTCGGAGCTGGTAGCCGCCCTGGTTTTGTCCGATTCGACGCTGCTCACCGTTTACCAATACGGTTACTACCGCGCCCGCCCCGATACCAGTAGCGCCGCGGATGCCGCTGGAGTAAGCGCCAGCTTTTCCGACCCGGAATGGGTGAGCGACCCGCGCATGCGCCGCGCGCCTAATGCCTTCGTGCTCGACCGGCAGGGACGGGTGCGGCAGCAGTTTCACTACCAGGGCCACTACAGCATAATCGGCCACGTGGTGCCCCGCCGCTACGTGTGGCAAACGCACGCGTACTACCTGCTCGACGAAGCGCGCGGGCTGCACGTGCTTGATAAGCATTATCCCGCTGGCGTAACGGCGGTGCCTTTTCAGCAGATGCAGCGCTTCCGCAAGCCCCAGCGACCCGCCGAAGTGCGCTTCGTGATGACCACCGAAACAACCAGCTTGGCCTTCTACGTCGACCCGGCCCAGCCAACCCGGCTGCGCTACGAGCGTATCGAACGCCCTGACTAGTAGGCAAACGAACCGGCCCGTGGGCGGTTTATCGTTACCGACTTACCTGCTCAACTTTCCATGCCCTTTCTGCCCACCGGCCGCAAACGCTCCCTGTCCGCTCCCAAACAACCCGTGGCCATCATCGGCGCCGGCATCGGCGGCATTGCCGCGGCCGTGCGGCTGGCCGTAGCCGGGCACCGCGTCACGGTATTCGAGGCCGCCGGCTCGTTTGGGGGCAAGATGCACCAGTTCGAGCTGCCCGGCGGCTACCGCTTCGATGCCGGCCCCTCGCTCTTTACCTTGCCGGGGCTGGTCGACGAGCTGTTCCGACTGGCCGGACGTCGACCCGAGGACTACTTCCGCTACGAGCGGCTCGACCCCATCACCCAGTACTTCTTCGCCGACGGCACCCGCCTCACGGCCTGGGCCGACGAAGACCGGTTTGCCCAGGAGGTCGAGGCCAAGCTGGGCGTGGCCGCGGAGCAGGTGCGGGAGTTTCTGCGCGGCTCCCGGCGCGCCTACGAGGCCACCGCGCCCACTTTCCTGCACAAGTCGCTGCACCGGGCCGCTACCTACCTGAGCCGCGACACGCTGCGGGCCGTGGCCGAGCTGCCGCGCCTGGGCTTGCTGAGCACCATGCACCGCCGCCACCAGCAGGCCTTTCCGCAGGACGCCCGCCTGGTGCAGCTCTTCGACCGCTTCGCCACCTACAACGGCTCGGACCCCTACCAGGCACCGGCCACGCTCTCGCTCATTCCCCACCTCGAGCACGGCCTGGGCGCCTATTACCCCGAGGGCGGCATCTACAGCATTGCCCGCTCGCTGGTGCAGCTGGCCGAGGAGCTGGGCGTGCAGTTTCGCTACCACGAGCCGGTAGAGGAAATTCTGACTGCCGGCGGCCGCGTGACGGGGCTGCGCACCAACCGCGACGTGTACGACTTCGGGCGGGTGGTGAGCAACATGGACGTGGTGCCCACCTACCGCCGCCTGCTGCCCCAGCAGCCCGCTCCCGAGCGCACCCTGGCCCAGCCCCGCTCGTCGTCGGCGCTGATTTTCTACTGGGGCGTGGAGCGGGAGTTTGCCGAGCTGGGCGTGCACAACATCTTTTTCTCGCAGGACTACCGACGCGAGTTCGAGGCCATCTTCCGGGAGCAGACCGTGGCCGACGACGTGACGGTGTACGTGAACATCACCAGCAAGAAAACCCCCGCCGACGCGCCGCCCGGCCACGAAAACTGGTTTGTGATGGTGAACGTGCCCCACGACCAGGGCCAGGACTGGCCCGCCCTGCAGCAGCGCACCCGCGCCGCGGTGCTGCGCCGCCTCAACCAGGCACTGGGCCTCGACGTAGCTTCCCTGATTCGGGCCGAGCGGGTGTGGACGCCGCCGGGCATTGCCGCCGACACCTCGTCGTGGGGCGGGGCGCTCTACGGCAGCTCGTCGAACACGCGGCTGGCGGCCTTCCTGCGGCACCCCAACTTTTCGGGTCGGCTGGAAGGGCTGTACTTTTGCGGCGGTTCGGTGCATCCCGGCGGGGGAATTCCCCTCTGCCTGCTGTCCGCCCAGATCGTTGCCGACTTAATTAATAATTCCTAATTATTAATTAATAATTACCGCCATGCCCCATTCCGAACCCGTTGCTGCGCCCGTGCTGCCGCCCCCTGCTTCTCCCGACCCGGCCCGGCGGCGCCTGCGGCTGGCCCAGTTCGTGCTCGTGCTCTTCCATGTAACCGGCCTGCTTGGCCTGGGCCTGTCGGCCGACCCGAGCTTCTACCTGCAGTTTGTGCCGCTGAACCTGCTGCTGACGGCCGCCTTGCTGCTGGCCTTCGACCGCCACAGCCCGGCACCTATGTTCGGCTGGTTTGCCCTCACCGTGATGCTGGTGGGCTACGGCGTGGAGGTGGTAGGCGTGCGCACCGGACTGTTATTTGGCAGCTATGACTACGGCACCACGCTGGGACCCCGGCTGCTGGGCGTACCCGTCATCATTGGGCTGAACTGGCTGATCCTGACTTACCTGGCCGGCGGATTGGCCCAGCGCCTGCCGCTGCCGCCGCTGGCGCGGGCCCTGCTGGCGGCCGTGCTCATGGTGGGCCTCGACGTGTGCATCGAGCCGGTGGCAGTGCATTTCGGCTGGTGGCAGTGGCGCTTCGATGTGATTCCGCTGCGGAATTTCCAGGGGTGGTTTGCCGTTTCCTTTATCCTGCAGGTGTACCTGAACCGCAGCCAGGTGCAGGCCGGCCGCAATCCGCTGGTGCCCTTCGTGTACATGCTACAGCTGCTATTCTTTTTTGGTTTGGGCTGGCTGATCCGCTAACTTACCCGGCCGCTTCTCTGCCCGCTTTCCCATTTTCATGAATAAAACGCTGCGCGACACCCTGCTGGAAGAAGCCTACCAGTTATTTATTACCCAAGGCATCAGCGCACTGTCCGTTGAGCAGATTACCACCAGCCTCGACATTTCGCCGAGCACCTTCCGCGAGATGTTCCGCGACAAAGCCGACCTGGTGCTGCAAACCGTGGAGCACGACATCGAGCGGCAGCGGCAGGAACACACCGAGCTGTACGCCCAGGTGCAGAACCCGATTCACCGGCTGCTGTCGTTGCTCGAAATCGGCATCCGCGACCTGCGCAAGGTGTCGCCGCAGTACATCATCGACATGCAGCAGTTTCCCGAGGCCTGGAACCGGGGCCTGCAGCACATGAACGATTACAGCTACCCGCAGCTGCACAACCTGCTCAACGAGGGCGTGCTGCACAAGATGATCCGCGCCGACATCAACATCGGGCTGGTGACCAAGATCATCATGGAGATGTTCAACCTGATGATCAACGAGAACATCTTCCCCCCCAGCCGCTACAGTCTGGCCGAGGTGTACCGCAGCATCTACCTCTACTACATCCGCGGCCTGTGCACCGACGAAGGCATGCAGGCCGCCGCCGCCCACTTCGCCCGCATGTAAGTGTTGGGTGACAGGTGACAGGTAAAAGGTGACACAGAACAGGTAACAAGTAACACGTTTCGGGAGTCTGTCCGGAGCTCCGCTTAAATGACCAAGGCCGCTCCGAGGAGCGGCCTTGGTCGTTACAGACTTGATGGCAGGGGCGGAGGGGAGGTGACGATAGGGCAACCTGTCACGTGTCACGTGTTACCTGTCACCTCCTCACCCAATCAGCTGATGGACACGCGCACTTTCTTGGTGAACTCGCGCAGGGCCGCGGGGAACTCCACGTGGTGGTCCTGCATGTGGTTGAGAATCCAGATGGCGCCGAATACGTGGGTGAGCTGCTCGCCCTCGTCGTCGCCCTCGACCTCGAAGGAGGGCTGACGCTCGTCGAGCAGGGCTTCCTCGGCTTCCACCAGGCTTTGCAGGCTCTGGGTTTCGACCAGGCGCTTGATAACGGGTACTTTCATGATGACGGGAGCGGCTTAGCGGATTTTTTCGAGCAGCGCCACCACGGCTTCCTCCTTGCTGGCCGACACCGTATCGACCAGCTCACCGCCTTTGAACACGGCAAAGAAAGGCAGGTTGGTAACGCCGGCCGCTTTGCGCGCCTCGGGGCTGTGCTCGGCATTTACGTCGAGAAACGCCACGCCCTGGTTGGCTTCGTGCTCGGAAAGGCGCTTGAATTTGGGGCTGAACAGGCGGCAGTTGCCGCACCAGTCGGCGTAGTATTTCACCACTACTTTGTCGTGGTCTTGCAGAAGTTGCTGGAATTCAGCGTCAGAAGCTTTGGTAACGGCCATGAGGATGGTAAAAGGTAAGCGGCTGTTCAGATAAGAATCATTCTTATCTGGCCGCGAAGGTAAAAGCATTCCGGCAGAAAAAAGTTTCGGCCGGGCGGACGGCTTTGCGTAGTCGGCCCGCCGGCCGACTACGCAAAGCCGCGGGGCTACGGTTGCCGCGCAACCCGGCAGGGGGCAGCCGCAGTATAGCCGGCAGAGCCGCGGCCGCGCCGGCCCGGCCCCCGTCTCTCTGCCCTATGCGCCTGCTGACCTGGATTTTCGTATGCTGCCTGCTTGCCGCCTGCCAGTCGGACGGGGCCGGGCGTACCGACCCGTCCGGCTCGGTGGCGCCAGTTCCTCCTGTCATGCGCAACATCGTGTTCTTTGGCAACAGCCTCACGGCCGGCTACGGCCTGCCCCCGCAGCAATCCTTCCCGGCCCTCATCCAGCAGAAAATCGACTCGTTGGGGCTGGCCTGGCAGTGCATCAACGCGGGCGTGAGCGGCGAAACTACGGCCGGCGGCCTGCAGCGCCTGCCCACCGTGCTCGGCAAGCGCCGCCCCGATGTGTTCGTGCTGGAGCTGGGGGCCAACGATGGGCTGCGCGGCATTCCGGTGCGCGAAACCACCCAGAACCTGCAGCGCATCATCGACGGCGTGCGGCACCAGTACCCCGAAGCCGAAATCGTGCTGGTGGGCCTGGAGTTTCCCTTCGACCTGAGCGCCTTCGGCGGGCACCGCTACGCGCGCTACGCCGAGGAATTCCAGGCCCAGTTCCGGCCGCTGGCCGAGAAAAACCACCTGGCTTTCGTGCCCTTCCTGTTGCAGGGCGTGCTGGGCCGCCGCGAGCTGAACCTGCCCGACGGCGCCCACCCCAACGCCGCCGGCTACCGCATCGTGGCCGAAAACGTATGGCAGGTGCTGGAGCCGGTGTTGAGGAGGGATTAGGTCTTAGGGACTTAGGAATTAGAGCGTGGAGGCCAAAATGCACGCGGGGCCCGCAGCAAGTGCTGCGGACCCCGCGTTGACTAAGCTGAGCGTAGACCAGGGTTTGTCTAAGCCCTACGAATACATCAGCTCGTAGTACTCCTGGGCCATGCGGCCCGAGTCGAACATGGGCTCGACCTCGCGCATGGCCGTTTGCACCAGCTGCCAGTAGTCCTGGGGATGGTCGTAGTAGAGCGGAATCAGCTCATTCTCGAGCACGTCGAGTACGCCGGAGGCCTCCACGGCGTCTTTGTGGGCCTCGGGCTCGTTGATGTTGGCCAGCGGAATCAGGAAGCCGTTTTCGCCGTGGCGCACGAACTCGGGAATCCAGCCGTCGGGAATGCTCAGGTTCACCGAGCCGTTCATGGCCGCCGTCATGCCGCTGGTGCCCGAGGCTTCGCGCGGGAAGCGCGGCGTGTTCAGCCACACATCCGAGCCCTTCTTGAGCAGGGCCGACAAGCCCAGCTCGTAGCCGGTGAGCACGGCGCAGTTTTTCAGGTGCCGGGTGCTCTTGATCAGCTCGTTAAACAAACCGATGGCGGCGTAGTCCTTGGGGTAGGGCTTGCCCGCCCAGATGATCTGCACCGGCCGGCCGGCGCGGGTAACCAGCTCCTGGAACCGCTCGAAGTGGTGCAGAATCAGGTTGGCGCGCTTGTAGCCGGCAAAGCGCCGCGCCCACACCACCGTCAGCGCGTCGGGGTCGAAGAGGTTGCCGGTCTGGTTGGCCACTTCCTTGAACAGCTCCTGCTTGAGCTGCCGCTTGCGGGCTTTGAGGGCCTCTACGTCGCCGGCCTCCAGGGCCGCGTGCAGGGGCTGGTCGCGCCAGTAGGTGCCGTTCTGGGCGTTGGTGATGTGGATGATGGGGCAGATGCCCGCGTTGTGCTTCCACATCTCGTTGGCCACGCGGCCGTGCACGGCCGATACCCCGTTGGCCTTGCGGGCCATGCGCAGGGCCGCCAGGGTGTAGTTTAGCCGCTCATTTTCCACCAAACCCAGGCGCCGCACCTCGTCGCCCGACACGCCGGCGAAAAAGCTCATGTCTTCCAGTAGTTTCATGCCGTGCTCCTCGTTGCCGGCCAGCTCGGGCGTGTGGGTGGTAAACACCAGGCGCTGCTGCACCTCGGCCAGCGACTTACCGTGCTTCTGGTAGAGGTGAAACGCCAGCGGCAGGCCGTGGCCCTCGTTGAGGTGGTACACCTCGGGCACCAGGTTCAGCACGTCGAGCAGCTTGCCGCCGCCCACGCCCAGCAGAATGCTCTGGGCCACACGGGCCGCCAGGTCGGCGTCGTAGAGGTGGTGGGAGATGGTGCGCGAGAGGTAGTCGTTTTCGGGAATGTCGGTGGTGAGAAAGAACATGGGCGCAGTGCCAAACACCTCGGGGGCGAGGTAGTAGGCCCGCACCTTCACCGGCGCCGAGTGGATGCTGATGTCGAACACCACGCCGGTGTCCTGCAGAAAGCTGTAGTGCTTGTGCACGTAGTCGACGCGCAGGGTCTCGTCCTGCTGGCGGCCCTGGTCGTAGTAGCCGTAGGTCCACAGAATGCCGATGCCGATCAGGTTCTGCTTGAGCTCGTAGGCCGAGCGCATGTGCGAGCCGGCCAGAAAGCCCAGGCCACCGGAGTAGGTTTTCAGGGCCTGGTCGAGGGCAAACTCCATGGAAAAGTAGGCCGCGCGGCGGCTGTATTCGGCCGCGGGCTGGTAAACGTCGAAGGTGAAGGGCATTGGCGATAGTGAAAAGTAGAACGGAAAAACGAAGGCAGCCGGTGGGAAGCAGCTGCCCAGCCGGGGCTCAACCGGGGCCGTGAAGCTACGAAAGCGTCCGCAGCCAAGCGCAACCAGCTTGTTGAACTGGTTGTTTGTCAGCTTCTTTAATGCAAAGCGGCTGCCGGGGCGCTATTGGGAAGCTCGGGGCAGGCGCGCCCTAAAATCGGGCCTGGCAAAGTCTATTGACGCCGCAATCGTTTGCATTTTGCCCGGGCTTTGATGCCGACGCCGAAAGCCGCTACTTTGCCTGACCACGCGGTGTTTTGCCGCGGGGTGAGCTTTCCGCATCCCCATATGATTCGCCTCCTTTCCCTGTTGCCGCTGTGGCTGCTGCTGCTCGGCCCCGCCCCAACCAGCGGCGCCGCCGCACCGGCCAAGCCCGCCGCCATCATCCGCATCGACCCCACGTTCTGGTGGGTGGGCATGAAAAACCCCAAGCTGCAGCTGCTGGTCTACGGCCCCGGCATCGGGCAAAGCACGGCCAGCCTGAAATACGAAGGCGTGACCCTGGACGGCACCCAGAAGCTGGAAAACCCCAACTACCTGGTATTGAACCTGACCATCGGCTCCGCGGCCAAGCCGGGCAAGCTGCCGCTGGAGTTCAAGGGCGCCAAGAAGGTGAAGTTCGACTACGAGCTGCGCGCCCGCAGCACGCCGGGCGACAAGTCGAAGGTGCAGGGCATCGACGGCTCCGACTTCATTTACCTGCTCATGCCCGACCGCTTTGCCAACGGCAACCCCAAAAATGACATTGTGAAGGGCATGCGCGCCCCGGGCATTGCCCGCGACTCCATGTTCTCGCGCCACGGCGGCGACCTGAAGGGCATCGAAGACCACTTCGGCTACCTCAAGGAGCTGGGCGTAACGGCCATCTGGCCCACGCCGGTGGTCGAAAACGACGAGCCCAAGGCCAGCTACCACGGCTACGCCGTAACCGACTGGTACAAGATTGACCCGCGCTACGGCTCGAACGACGACTACGTGCGCTTTGTGCAGAACGCCCACCAGCAGGGCCTGAAAGTAGTGCACGACGTGGTACTCAACCACATGGGTACCTCGGGCTACCTGGTGAAGGATGCGCCGGCCAAGGACTGGTTTCACCAGTGGAACGAGTTCACGAAGAGCAACTTCCGCGACGCGGCCTTCAACGACCCTTACGTGTCGCGCTACGACCGGAAGCAGTTCGGCGAAGGCTGGTTCGACAAGCACATGGCCGACCTCAACCAGAGCAACCCGCTGGTGGCCAACTACCTGATTCAGAATTTTCTGTGGTGGGTGGAGTACACCGGCCTCGACGGCTACCGCGTGGACACCTACACCTACTCCGACCGCCAGTTCCTGATGGACTGGGGCAAGGCCATTCTGGATGAGTACCCGCAGCTGGGCATGTTTGCCGAAACCTGGGTGCAGGGCACGGGCCAGCAGGCCTACTTCGCCCGCAACATCTTCCCCGAGGTGCAGGGCTTCAAGTCCAACATGCCCGGCGTGCTCGACTTTCAGCTGCAGTACGCCATGAACGAGGCGCTGACCAGGGATGCGGGCTGGACCGAGGGCATCAACAAGCTTTACTACACCATGCAAACCGACTGGATGTACGAGAACCCGCAGCGCAACGTGGTGTTCCTCGACAACCACGATGTGAGCCGCTTCTACTCCGTCATCGGCGAGGACTTCAACAAGTTCAAGATGGGCATGGCCTGGCTGCTGACCACCCGCGGCACCCCGCAGCTGTACTACGGCACCGAGGTGCTGATGAAAAACTACTCCAACCCCGACGGCAAGGTGCGCGAGGATTTCCCCGGCGGCTGGCCCGGCGACAAGGAAAACCGCTTCACCAAGGCCGGCCGCTCAGCCCAGCAGAACGAGGCCTTCGACTACGTGAGCCGCTTGGCCCAGTACCGCAAAACCCATCCCGTGCTGCACACCGGCAAGTACATGCACTTTATTCCCGACGCGGGCGTGTACACCTACTTCCGCTACAACGACGCGGGCGAGACGGTGATGGTGGTGATGAACGCCGGCAAGGAGGAAAAAACCGTGGACACGGCCCGCATGGCCGAGCGCCTGAATGGTTTTGCCTCGGCCGCCGAAATCACCACCGGCGCCACGGTATCCGACCTCAAGGCCCTGAAGGTTCCCGCCTACACGGCCTGGGTGCTGGAGCTGAAAAAGTAGCCGCCCCCGGCAACCAACGCCGCCCGGAAATCCGTTTTCCGGGCGGCGTTGTATCTTATTGGCAAACCGCCGCCGCCCATGACCGATTTAACCAACCAAGTAGCCATTGTTACCGGGGCCTCGCGGGGCATCGGGCGGGCCATTGCCACGCTGCTGGCCGTGCAGGGCGCCAAGGTGGTGTGCGTGGCCCGCACCGAAGACGACCTGCTGGAGGTGGCCCAGAAAACCAACGGCCTGGCCGTAGCTGCCGACGTGAGCGACGAGCAGGACGCGCAGAACGTGGTGGACGAGACCCTGCGCCACTTCGGCCGCCTCGACATGGTGGTGTGCAACGCCGGCGTGGGCTCGTTCAACCTGCTCGAAAACTTCAGCGCCGAGGAGTGGGACCGGATGTTTGCCGTGAACGTGAAGGGCACCTTCCTGCTGTGCAAGGCCGCCCTGCCCCACCTCAAGGAGCAGCGCCGGGGCCACATCGTGGGCATTGCCTCCGACGTGAGCCGGCGCACCTTCGTGCACGGCACGGCCTATGGGGCCAGCAAGTATGCCCAGCACGCGGTGCTCGACGCCCTGCGCAAAGAGGTGCGCCCCCACGGCATCAAGGTCAGCGTCATCTACCCGGGGCTGGTCGATACCTACTTCAACGAATCGAAGCCCGGCGGCGTGGACAAGGAAAAAACCCACCTGCAGCCCCTCGACGTGGCCCAGGCCGTGCGCTACGTACTCGAAGCCCCGCCCCACGTGCTCATCGACGAGCTGACACTGCACCCGCTCAGCCAGGAATGGTAGGGGCGTTTATCATTTAACATTTATCACTTATCAGCCGGCCCCGGGCCGGTAGGTGTGCATTGGTAAATGTTAAATGATAAATGTTGGATGACAAATGACCAATTTACGAGCCATATGCAACGCAAACTGCTGCTGCCGGCCGCTGCTTTAACGCTCGGACTGGCTTCGTTTACCCTGCTTTCCCGCCCTTCGGCTTTGCTTTCCGTGGAACCCCTGACCGGCCTGGCCGCCGACCCCAACACCACCGACGAGGTGCCGCAGGACCACAAGCTGGTGGTCTACCAGCTGATGGTGCGCCTGTTCGGCAATCAGAAAACCCTGAACAAGCCCCACGGCACCGCCGCCGAAAACGGCGTGGGCAAGTTCAACGACGTCACCGACACGGCCCTGCAGGAGCTCAAGAAGCTCGGCGTTACGCACGTGTGGTACACCGGCATTCTGGAGCACGCCACCATGGCCGACTACAGCAAAATCGGCATTCCGCTCGACGACGCCGACGTGGTGAAGGGCCGCGCCGGCTCGCCCTACGCTGTGAAGGACTACTACGATGTGGACCCCGACCTAGCCGTGGACCCTAAAAAGCGGTTGCAGGAGTTTGAGGCCCTGGTGAAGCGCACCCACGGGCACGGCCTGAAGCTGTTCATCGACTTCATTCCCAACCACGTGGCCCGCAGCTACAAGTCGGACGCCAAGCCGGCCGGCGTGGTGGACCTGGGTGAGAAGGACGACAAGACCAAGGCCTTCGCGCCCCGCAATAACTTCTACTACCTGCCCGGCAAAAGCCTGGTGGTGCCCAAGGGCAACGACCCGCTGGGCGCCGCCCTGAAGGGCCCCAAGGAAGACCAGAAGTATCAGGAAACGCCCGCCAAGGCCACCGGCAACGACGTGTTCAGCGAGGCGCCCAAGCTCGACGACTGGTTTGAGACCGTGAAGCTAAACTACGGCGTGGACTACCAGAACGGCCGCAAAACCTACTTCGAGCCGGTGCCCGACACCTGGCTGAAGATGCGCGACATCCTGGTGTACTGGGCGCAGAAGGACGTGGACGGCTTCCGCTGCGACGTGGCCGAGATGGTGCCGGTGGAGTTCTGGGCCTGGGTGATTCCCGAGGTCAAGAAAGTGAAACCCGAGGTGATATTCCTGGCCGAGGCCTACGACCCCAAACAGTACAAGCGCTACCTGACCGAGGGCAAGTTCGACTTCCTCTACGACAAGGTGGGCCTCTACGACGGCCTGCGCCGCCTGATGCGCGGCGAAGGCACCACCGAGGACATCAACAAAGTGTGGAGCCAGGAAAGCCGCGGCTTTTCGTCGAACATGCTGCGCTTCCTCGAAAACCACGACGAGCAGCGCATTGCATCCAAGGACTTCGCCGGCAACGCCCAGGCCGCCATTCCGGCCATGACGGTATCGGCCACGCTGGGCTCGGGCCCTGTGATGCTGTACTTCGGGCAGGAGGTAGGCGAGCCGGGCCGCGGCGCCGAGGGCTTCTCGGGCGAAGACGGCCGCACCACCATTTTCGATTACTGGGGCGTGCCCGAGCACCAGAAGTGGCTCAACGGCGGCAAGTTCGACGGCGGCAAGCTCAGCCAGCAGCAAAAGCAGCTGCGCGACTTCTACGGCCGCCTGCTCAACCTGAGCACCAGCAGCGAGGCCATCCGGCGCGGGCGCTTCTACGAGCTGCAGGACGCCAACAACCTGAGCAGCTCCTTCAACCAGCGCGACCTGTACTGCTACCTGCGCTACACCGATAAGCAGCGCCTGCTGGTAATCGTGAACTTCAGCGCCACCCAAACCTACGTGCCCACGCTGCAGATTCCGCCCGCGGCCTGGAAGCTCATGGGCCTCGACCCCCTGCGCCAGCAGTTCACCTACACCGACATTCTGAACAACCGCCCCGCTACCGGCTCGGCCCGCCTCACCCTGGCGCCCTTCTCGGCCGCCGTGCTCGAAATCGAACCGAAAAAGTGATAGGGAACAGGTAATAGGTGACAAGTGACACGTACCAAGTCGGTTTCCGCGAACCTGTTACGTGTTACCTGTCACCTATTACCACATCACCTGTTACGCGTCACCTGTTCCCTGAACCCCCTTTCCCCACTTTTCCCACCAATGGCAACCGTTTCTGCCCCCTCGGCTACCAGCTCCCAGAAAAAGCCGCGGCTGAGCTTCTGGCAAATCTGGAACATGAGCTTCGGCTTTCTGGGCATCCAGTTCGGCTTTGAGCTGCAGAACTCCAACGTCAGCCGCATCTTCGAAACCCTGGGGGCCAACAAGGACGACATTCCGATTCTGTGGATTGCCGCCCCGGTAACCGGCTTGCTGGTGCAGCCCATCGTGGGCTACCTCTCCGACCGCACCTGGAGCCCGCGTTGGGGGCGGCGGCGGCCGTTTTTCCTGATTGGGGCGCTGCTGGCTTCGCTGGCGCTGGTGTTCATGCCCAACTCCTCGGCCCTGTGGATGGCTGGCGGCATGCTCTGGATTATGGACGCCTCCATCAACATCTCGATGGAGCCCTTCCGCGCCTTCGTGGGCGACAAGCTGCCCTCGGAGCAGCGTACCGCGGGGTTTGCCATGCAGAGCTTTTTCATCGGGGTGGGCTCCGTTATTGCGGCCCTGCTGCCCTGGGTATTCACCAACTGGCTGGGCATGAGCAACACGGCCCCGGCCGGCGAGATTCCGCCCTCGGTGAAGTGGGCCTTCTACGTGGGCGCGGCGGCTTTCCTGGCTTCGGTGATGTACACCGTGTTTACCAGCACCGAAACGCCGCCCGAGGACATGGAAGCCTTCCGCGCCGAAAACGCCAAGGTGGGCATGTGGGACGGGCTGCGCGAGTCCTTCGCGGGCATTTTTCAGATGCCGGCCGCCATGCGCCAGCTGGCCGTGGTGCAGTTCTTCACTTGGTTCGCGCTGTTTTCGATGTGGATTTACGCCACCAACGCCGTTACCAGCAACATCTACAACATGCGCGTGGACGCGTCGCTGTACCAGACGCTGAAAGGCCAGATCATGAGCTCCCGGCTGGCCGGTGACACGGGCGGCAAGGAAATGGACGGGCTGCGGCAGGACATCAAGGAAATCGACCAGTTTCAGGCCGACCGGGCCGATAAGATCATCACCCTGAACATGGCCAACTACGGCCTGAGCAAGGGGCAGCTGAGCGGCGAGGATAAAGCCACCGTGCAGCGCGTGCAGCAGCAGTACAACGACGGCGCCGACTGGCTCAGCCTGTGCTCCTCGGTGCGCAACGGCGTGGCGGCGGTGTTTGCCTTTATCATTCCGCTGATTGCGGCCCGCACCAGCCGCCGCCGCACCCACATGCTCTGCCTGCTCATCGGCGGGCTGGGCTTGGTGTCGCTCAAGTTCATCGACAATCCCCAGTTCATCATCGTGTCGATGGCCATGGTGGGTATTGCCTGGGCCAGCATCCTGTCGATGCCCTACGCCATTCTGGCCGGCTCCTTGCCGCCCAACCGCATGGGCTACTACATGGGCGTGTTCAACTTCTTTATCGTGATTCCGCAGATTGTGGCGGCCACCATCCTGGGCTTTTTCACCACCCACCTCTTCCAGGGCAACACCCTGAACACGCTGGTGCTGGGTGGCGCGAGCATGGTGCTGGCCGGCCTGCTCACCCTGCGCGTGCGCGACGACGACGACACCCACGTTGCCGCCGTGATGGAAAACCCCGGCTACGAAACGCCGCCGCTGACCAATCCGAAGTCTTAGGTATCAGTTGCCGGATTCAGTTGCCAGTTATCAGTTGATAGTTGCCAGTTCGTTCTGCCTGATACTGGAAACTGGCAACTGATAACTGGCGACTGACACGTCATAAAAAAGCCCCCAGCAAGCAGCCGGGGGCTTTTTTATGACGTGTCAGTCGGCCTGCAGCCAGCGTTGGGCGGCCTGTTCCTCGGTGAAGATGCGCACCAGGGCGGCCTCGCGGTATTCGTCGGCGAGGCCGGCTTCCTGCTCGATGAGGCGCGCCGAGATGGTGGCGGCGTGGTAGGGCGTAACCAGGTAGGCCATGCGGCGCGGCGCGGGCAGCGTGGCCAGGCGCAGGCGCAATTCACTCAGCACCCAGGCGAAGTCGGCCGGCTCGGCCAGGCCGCGCGTGCGCAGGTCAATGAGCCAGCGGCTGGCCTGCTGGGCCTGGGCCAGCTCCCAGGCCGCCGCGTAGCCCGCGTGGTGCTCTTCCGACGTTACCGTCCGCGTCCAGCGCAGCAGCAACAGGCCCAGGTCGGCGCGGTAGGTAAGGTGCAGGAAATCCAGCTCGACGTTTTGCATAGTTAGAACGTGATAGAACTCGGCGGCTGAACTAGAAGGATGCCCGCCCGGGCATGGAGCTTCCCGAAGGTCAGGGTTAAAGAACGGTACTACGGGGCAAAGCTGCAACAATGCGTAGCCCGGCCGTAACATTGATTCGGGCCCTAGCCGTATGCACCAACTGTGGGAGTTGCCGCCCGGTTTGTCATTCATGTAATTCCCCGGTTGGGCTGCTCGTATTATGCTGCTGCACACGCTGTTCTTCGCGTGCTTTTTTCTGATTTGCGCGGGGCTGCTGCTCGGCCTGCTGCTCCGCCGCCGGCCCCGGGCTTCTGCCGCCCGGCCCCGCGTGAGCATTCTGCTGCCGGCCCGCAACGAAGCTCACCACATCGAGCGGTGCCTGCAGTCGTTGGCCCGCCTCCGCTATCCGGTCGAGCTGCTCGAAATCCTGGTCGGCGACGACTCTTCCACCGACGACACCGCGGCCGTGGTGCAGGCCTTCATTGCCGACAAGCCGCAGTTTCGGCTGGTGCGCATTGGCCGCGAGGTGGGGCGCGCCCGGGGCAAGAGCAACGCCATTGCCCAGCTCTGCCGCCAGGCCAGCGCCGACTATTTCCTGCTCACCGACGCCGACATGCAGATGCCGCCCGACTGGGTGCAGTACATGCTGGGCGCCGCCGAGGAACCCTCGCCCGATGGCCGGCCTGTGGGCGTGGTCACCGGCGCTACCGTGGCCCACGGCAACCTGTTTGGCCGCCTGCAGGGGCTCGACTGGCTGTTTGGGCTGAGCGTTATTCGGGTGCTGACCGACAGCGGCCGGCCCGTGACGGCGGTGGGCAACAACATGCTGGTGACGCGGGCAGCCTACGACAGCATCGGCGGCTACGAAACGCTGGCGTTTCAGATAACCGAGGATTTGCAGCTGTTTGCCGGCATCGTGCGGGCTGGCTGGGGCTACCGCAACCTCTGGCACCGCCACGTGCTGGGCGTATCGGCGGCCCAGCCCACGCTGCGGGCCCTGCTGGAGCAGCGCAAACGCTGGATGCGCGGCACCGGCCGACTGCCCTGGCAGCTGTCGGGTTTGTTCGGGCTCTACGGCGCGTTCTACGCGGTACTGTTCTTTCCCCCGCTGGTAGCGTGGCCGCTCACGCCCCTGCTGTACGGCCTGAAAGTGGGGTTGCAAACGCTGTTTCTGTGGATCAGCCTGCGGCAGGTGGGCCGGCGCGAGTCGCTGGCGGTGCTGCTGCTCTACGAGTTCTACCTGGCCAGCATGTCGCTGCTCATCATCGGCTACACCCTGCTGCCGGGCCACATCCGCTGGAAGGAGCGCCGCTACGCCTGGGCCGAGGTCTAAGCCGCTGGGCGGTCCGGGTAGCAGCGGAAAGCAGCTGAACGCCGCGCCCTGGCCTGCCCACCCCTGCCGCCCCGGTGCGCAAACGGGTGGCCGAGCTCCGGAAAACTCCGGATGGCCCGGGAAACTTTGTTTTATCCAACCATAAAACTCCGGAAGGCCCAGGAAACCTTTCCTGGGCCTTCATGAAAACCTCGGAAGGCCCGGGAAACCTTTCCCGGGCCTTCCCAGAAACTTCGGGTGCCGCAGAAAACCTTTCCCGGGCCTCCCGAGAAACTTCGGGTGGCCCGGGAAACCTTTCATGAAGCCTCGGGAAAACTTCGGAGGGCCCGGGAAACATTACTTCGGCCTTCCCAAGTTTTTTTGTTGGATAAAACAAAGCGAAGTAGGACGCCAGGAAGCCGGATAGTGCCCGGGTGGACCAGCTGCTGCGCTCCGGAGTTTAGCGGGCGGGGCGGCTTTTCTCGCGGGTGGCCTTGAACTCGGAGCCGGCCTTCCACTGCGGGAAGGTGGTTTCCTGGCCCAGACGCTGGCCTATGCGGAACAGCAGGCGGGCATCCTGCTCCATGCCGCGCAGGTCCCAGCTGGGGTCGTACTCGTCGGAGGGTTGGTGGTAGTGCTTTTCGTCGTACTCATCGCGGCTGCGCTGGGCGGCCGCTTTGCCGCCTTGGCGCGCGTCGAAGCCGCCGGCGGCGTACAGGGCCGGCACGCCCACGTGGGCCAGGCTGAAGTGGTCGGAGCGGAAGAAGTGACCCATTTCGGGCGTCTGGTCGGGCAAAATGTAGCGGTTCTGCTCCTTGGCCGCCGCGGCGGCGTAGTCGTCCAGCTCCGACTGCCCGTGGCCCACCACCGTGAAGTCGCGCATGGGGCCGCCGGTGGAGAGGGCGTCCATGTTCAGGTTGGCCACCGTCTGGGCCAGCGGAAACACCGGGTGCTGGGCGTAGTAGGCCGAGCCCAGCAAACCCTGCTCTTCGCCCGTGACGGCCAGAAACACGATGCTGCGCTGGGGCTTGGGCTGGGCCTGCGCGAAGCCCTTGGCAATGCTCAGCAGTGCTGCGCAGCCCGAGGCGTTGTCCACGGCGCCGTTGTAGATGGAGTCGCCCTGCACGGCCGGGCCCACGCCCAGGTGGTCCCAGTGCGCGGTGTAGATGATGTACTCGGTGGGGCGCGTGGTGCCGGGCAGCACGGCCAGCACGTTCTTGGAGGCCTTGCGCTCAATCTTCGTGGTCAGGCTGGTGCTCAGCGTGAGGCCCAGCGGGCGGGGGCGGAAGCCGGGGCGGTTGGCGGCCTGCAATACCTGTTCGTAGTTCTGACCGGCGGCCGTGAGCAGCCGCTTGGCCGCGTCGAGGCTCAGCCAGCCTTCGAGGGCACACTTGCTGGCGCCTCGGTCGGCGCTCTGCGGAAACAGCTGCTCGCCGGCCCAGCTGCTGGCCACCACCGACCAGGGGTACGAGGCCGGCTTGGTGTCGTGCACGATGAGCACGCCGGCCGCGCCCTGCCGGGCGGCTTCCTCGAATTTGTAGGTCCAGCGGCCGTAGTAGGTCATGGCCCGGCCTTTGAACAGCGTGGTGTCGCCGGTCACAAAGCCGGGGTCGTTGATGAGCACCACCACCGTTTTGCCCTTCACGTCGAGGCCGGCGTAGTCGTTCCAGCCGTACTCGGGGGCCACCACGCCGTAGCCGGCAAACACCAGCGGCGCGTTTTTCAGGTCGATACGGGCCTGCTCGCGCTCGGTCACGGCCACGTAGTCGCGCTGGTACTGCAGCTCGAAGGGCTGGCCCTTACCGGCAATCTGCATGGTGGGGGCGGGCGTAGTGGTAATCTGCACCAGCGGTACGTTCTGGAAGTAGCTGCCGTCGGGGCCGGGCTGCAGGCCCAGCTTGCGCAGCTCGTCGGCCAGGTAGCCGATGGTTTTGGTTTCGCCGGCCGAGAAGGGCTTGCGACCCAGAAACTCGTCGGAGGCCAGCACCTGCATGTGGCGGCCGATGTCGGCGGCCCGGATGCCGTCGTTGGGCGCGGCCACCAGGGCCGTGTCGGCGGCGGTGGCGGTAGAGTCGGTACCGGTAGTGGCCGGGCCGGAGTTGCCCTGGCAGCCCGCCAGCAGCAGGGCTGCGGGCAGCGCCCAGGCCAGCGGAGAAAAGAAGTTGCGCGTCATGGCCCCAAAGTAGCACCCCGGCCGGGTTATCGAAGCAGATTGGGCGGCGGGTTTGGGGCCGCGAAGTTTGGCCCCGGGTTGCCACGCCGCGCGGGCTGGTTACCTTTAGCCGACGGCCGCGGCGGCGCAACCCCGACGGGCGAGCCGCGTCCTTCGCGCGAACGAAACTACTCGCGCCGGCCGTTGGGCCGGTGGGGAAGCGCGTTTCGCTTTACTTCGCATTTCTCACACTCTCCCTTTTTTCTCCTTTATGACCCGTAATCAACTGCTGATGCTGGGCCTGGGCGCGGTGCTGTCGGTAGGCACGCCGGCCGCCGAGGCGCTGGCGCAGGCCAAGCCCGCGGCCACCAAAGCCGCGGCCGGCGGCACCAAGCTCGTCGAGAAAGTAACCCGCAAAGGCTCCGAGCTGGTGATACCGTACGAGAAGTACGTGCTGCCGAACGGGCTGACGCTGGTGGTGCACGAAGACCACTCGGACCCGATTGTGCACGTGGACGTGACCTACCACGTGGGCTCGGCGCGCGAGACGATCGGCAAGTCGGGCTTCGCCCACTTCTTCGAGCACATGATGTTCCAGGGCTCGGACAACGTGGGCGACGAGCAGCACTTCAAGCTCGTGTCCTCGGCCGGGGGCACGCTGAACGGGACGACCAACCGCGACCGGACCAACTACTTCGAGACCCTGCCGAATAACCAGCTGGAAACGGCCCTGTGGCTGGAGGCCGACCGTATGGGCTTCCTGCTCGACGCGGTGACCCAGCAGAAGTTCGAGGTGCAGCGCGCCACCGTGAAAAACGAGCGCGGCCAGAACTACGACAACCGCCCCTACGGCCTGGCCGGCGAGATGGTGTCGAAAAACCTGTACCCCTACGGCCACCCCTATTCGTGGATGACCATTGGCTACCTGGAAGACCTGGACCGCTCCAACGTGAACGACCTGAAAAACTTCTTCCTGCGCTGGTACGGCCCCAACAACGCCACCCTGACCGTGGGCGGCGACGTGAAGCCGGCCGAGGTGGTGAAGCTGGTCGAGAAGTACTTCGGCTCCATCAAGCCCGGCCCGGCCGTGCAGAACATGAAGCTGCCCGCCCCGGTGCTCACCAAGGACCGCTACGTGAGCTACCAGGACAACGTGCGCTTCCCCATGCTGCGCATGGTGTTCCCCACGGTGCCCCAGTACCACCCCGACGAAACCCCGCTCGACGCCCTGGCCGAAATCCTAGGCGGCTCGCGCGACTCCCCCATGTACCAGAACCTGGTGAAAAAGCAGAAGGCGGTGCAGGCCCAGGCGGCTCACCCCACCTCCGAGCTGGCGGGTGAGTTTACCCTCATTGCCCTCTCGTACCCCGGCAAGGGCCTCGACAGCCTCGAAGTGGAGGTGCGCAAGAGCATCGACGCCGTGGCCAAAGGCGCCATTACCGACGAGGCCGTGGCCCGCTACAAGGCCACCATCGAAGCCGACCTGATCAACTCGCTCAGCAGCGTGAGCGGTAAGGTGAGCCAGCTGGCCGCCTACCAGACTTTCGCCGGCACGCCCAACCGCCTGCCCCAGGAGCTCAAGCGCATTCAGGCCCTCACCAAGGCCGACGTGCAGCGCGTGTACAACCAGTACATCAAGGGCAAAAACGCCGTGGTGCTGAGCGTGGTGCCCAAGGCTACGCCCACGCTGGTGGCCAAGCCCGACAACTACACCATCAGCAAGGACGGCTTCAAGGCGCCCAAGGACGAGTACGCGGGCCTCAAGTACGTGAAGGCCACCGACAACTTCGACCGCTCCAAGCAGCCCAAGGCCAGCACCAACCCCGTGGTGAGCGTGCCGCCCACCTGGAACCAGCAGCTGTCCAACCGCCTGCGCATCATCGGCACCCAGAACACCGAGGTGCCCAGCACCACGCTGCTGCTCACCATCCGCGGTGGTCACCGCCTCGAGCAGAACAACCCCAACCAGGCGGGTATTGCGGCCCTCACGGCGGCGCTCATGAACGAGAGCACCGAGAAGTACACGGCCGAGCAGTTTGCCGCCGAGCTGGAAAAGCTGGGCTCGTCGATTCAGGTTACCTCGGGTGCCGAAAACACCCAGGTGATTGTGCAGAGCCTGACCAAGAACCTGGACAAGACCATTGCCCTGCTGGAGCAGCGCCTGCTGCACCCCAAGTTTGACCAGGCCGATTTCGACCGCCTCAAGAAGCAGACCCTCGAAGGCATTGCCAACCAGAACACCCAGCCCGTGGTGGTGGCCGACAAAACCTTCGCCCGCCTGCTCTACGGCCCCGGCGACATCATGAGCACGCCCACCAGCGGCACCGAAAGCACCGTGGGCGGCCTCACCCTGGCCGACGTGAAGCAGTTCTACGACCGCAGCTACGCGCCCAACATCAGCCACCTGGTGGTGGTCAGCGACGCCCCGCAGGCAACCATCGCGCCCAAGCTGGCTTTCCTGCAGAAGTGGGAGCAGCGCGACGTGAAGCTGCCCGCCGGCAACCTGGCCAACAAGGCCGACAAGACCAAGCTGTACTTCGTGAACAAGGACGGCGCCCCGCAGTCGGAAATCCGCATCGGCTACCTGGGCATTCCCTACGACGCCACCGGGGAGTACTACCGCGCTACCCTGGCCAACTACATCCTGGGCGGCGCCTTCAACTCGCGCATCAACCTGAACCTGCGTGAGGACAAAGGCTACACCTACGGCGCCCGCTCGGGCTTTCAGGGCACGCACTACCCCGGCGCCTTCACGGCCCAGGCCGGCGTGCGCGCCGACGCCACGGCCGCCTCGGTGAAGGAGTTCATGAAGGAAATGGAGAACTACCGCAAAAACGGCATCAGCGACGAGGAGCTGGCCTTTGTGAAAGCCTCCATCGGCCAGAGCGACGCGCTCAAGTACGAAACCGGGCAGCAGAAAGCCGGCTTCCTGGCCCGCCTGGTGGAGTACGACCTGCAGCCCGACTACGTGAAAAAGCAGAGTGAAATCCTGCAGGGCCTCACCAAGGAAGACGTAGCCGCCTCGGTGCAGAAATACCTGCCCACCGAAAGCATGTACGTGGTGGTAACCGGCGACAAAAAGTACCTGCCCGAGCTGCAGCAGCTCGGCTACGAGGTAGTGGAACTGGACCTGAACGGCAACCCCGTAACCCAGGCCGCCGCCGCCCAGGCTGCGGTGCAGGCCGCCGTGGAAGCCGCTCCCGCCGCCGACGCCAAGAAGGTGAAGGTGAAAACCAAGAAGGAAAAGAAGAAGGACGACAGCAAGGACAACGGCAAAGCGCCGTTCCGCATGAACGCCGGCTAATTCTGCCCCTCCCTTGGAAACCGAAAAACCGGGCGTTGCCACTGCGGCAGCGCCCGGTTTTTTGTTGGATGCAGTCGGCCTGCCGTGGCGACGCGGGTCTACTGCTTGATCAGGCGCTTTACTACCGTGCCCTCGTCGGTGGTCAGGCGCACCAGGTACAGGCCGGCGGGCTGGTCGGCCACGCTTAGCTCCCAGTGCGCGCTGCCGGCCACCGGCCGCAATTGCTGGCTGAGCACTTGCCGGCCCAGCGCATCGAGCACCGTGGCCGTGGCCGCGCCGTGCAGCCCGCTCACGGCCAGGGTGGCCCGGCCCGAGCTACTGGGATTGGGGTGCAGGGTGGCCGTGGCCTGCAGAGCGGTGGCCGCGCGGCTGCCCGTCACGAAGCTCTGGAAGTTGGAGTAGTAGGTTTTGGTTTGGTTGACAAACACGCGCGGGTTGCCTGGAACTGGGACCCGCTGGCTCAACCGGCGCACCACGTCATCAGTGGCATTGTACCCCAGAAACTCACGGGTGCCCATCTGCAGGTTCCAGGCCGTGCCCGACCATTGTTCCTGCACGGTGCCCAGGTGGTTACCGAATGGGTCATAGCTGTTGGTGCTACGGCTTGCGGGCTGCCAGGTGCCGCTTTGGTAGATGTCAAACGTGCTTTGAGAACCCAGCGTAGCGGTATCATACGTGTAAGTGCCGCGTTCCTGAGGCTGCCAGGCCAAGCCGTCCCACTGCTGCAGTTCATAGGACGTTATGCGTTGCTGACCGTCATACACATGGTTAAGCTCGCGCCCCTTGTCGACCCACATGTTCCCTTGCTTCTCTTGATACAGAATGCCATTGGGAAGTGTACCCACACCCGGGTATGAATAATGCGTGCGGGTGGTAGCCAGGCCTGAGCTAGGGTATGCCGACTCCATCTGCGTTAAGCGGTGCGTGCCATCGTAAGTATACTGGAAGTCAAAATATAGGCTCCAGCTACCGGCATTGTCGTAATAGATCAGTCGCTGGAGGTACTGGTTTTGAGCGGTGTAGCTGACTACCTGCCGGGTGTTACCCCGCCACGCATTGCTTACCCAGTTATCGTGGGTTTGCTCGGTGATGTTGCCGCGGGCGTCGCGCACATTCACGTAGCGGGTGCTGTTCTGCCACGCGGTGCCGTTCCAGATTTCCGACAGATAGCTGCTGATGCGGCCAGCAGTGTCACGCACGTAGGTGAACCGGCTGACCGGCCGCTGGGTAGCTGAATCGGTTGTGACCCCGGTTAGCAAGTCCCCGTTGACTGAGAAGGTCTGCATCGTTACGTTAGCCGGCGTCGCCCAGCGGCTGCCACTGGCCACCCAGCTGTAGGTCGAGATTCGGGCAGCCTTCCGCACCGTGGCCGTGGGCCGGGCCGCTTCATTCGCTATTTCGGCCGGCAGCCCATTGGCCGGGCCGGTGCCGGGCCGCGGCAGGCGGGAGTGGGGGAGCGTCTGAGCCTGGGCGGCCGAAGCGTAAGCCAACAAGCCCAGCAGGGCGAGTATGGGTTTTTTCATAGGTGGAAAGAAGAAAGAAGCCCGCGCAGAGGTGCCTCCGCAAACGGGCAAGTCATTGCCAGCATAAAGGTAGCTGGGCGGAGCAGTTATTCCATCCAATGCTGACGCTGCCACGAACCCATTGCACCAACCACGGCTATTGACCCAGCAGAGGCGGTCCACGAGTACGCCGAAGCTGCGCGCAAGGGCCCTGTTGCCTCGCGGTTTACATTATCCGCAGAAGAAATTGACAAAAAAGCCGCCTTCGGCTTCCGCTCTTTAAGCCGAACCTGTACCTTGAGGCTCCGGCCCGCCGCACCGGCTTCTCCTCTCTCCCAACAACTTCTTATGCATCCCAAACACCTGCTCCTGCTGGGGCTGGGCACGGCCCTGGCCTGTACCCCGGCCACCGCCCAAAAGCGCCCCGCCGCCAAGTCCACCGCCACCACGAAAACTACCGCCGCTACCGGTACCCGCCTCGTCGAAAAGGTGGCCGCCAAGCCCGGCGAGCTGGTGATACCGTACGAGAAGTACGTGCTGCCGAACGGCTTGACGTTGGTGGTGCACGAAGACCACTCGGACCCGATCGTGCACGTGGACGTGACCTACCACGTGGGCTCGGCGCGCGAGACGATCGGCAAGTCGGGCTTCGCCCACTTCTTCGAGCACATGATGTTCCAGGGCTCGGACAACGTGGGCGACGAGCAGCACTTCAAGCTCGTCTCCTCGGCCGGGGGCACCCTGAACGGGACGACCAACCGCGACCGGACCAACTACTTCGAGACCCTGCCGAATAACCAGCTCGAGACGGCCCTGTGGCTGGAGGCCGACCGCATGGGCTTTTTGCTCGACGCGGTGACCCAGCAGAAGTTCGAGGTGCAGCGCGCCACCGTCAAGAACGAGCGCGGCGAAGGCGTTGACAACTACCCCTACGGCCGCGCCGACGAAGTGCTGCTGCAGGCCATGTACCCCTACGGGCATTCCTACTCCTGGCCCGTTATCGGCTACCTGGAAGACCTGGACCGCTCCAACGTAGACGACCTGAAAAACTTCTTCCTGCGCTGGTACGGCCCCAACAACGCCACCTTGACCGTGGCGGGCGACGTGCAGCCGGCTGAAGTCGTCAGGCTGGTGGAGAAATACTACGGCTCTATTCCCCGCGGGCCCGAGGTGCAGAACATGAAGCTGCCCGCCCCGGTGCTGGCCCAGGACCGCCGCGTGAGCTACGAAGACGCCAACATCAGCCAGCCCATGCTGCAGCTCGTGTTTCCCAGCGTGCCGTCCTACCACCCCGATGAAATGCCGCTCGATGCCCTGGCCGACATCCTGGGCAAGGACAGCAACTCGCTGCTCTACAAAAACCTCATCAAAACCCAGAAAGCGGCCCAGGCCTTCGCCTACAACCCCTGCCACGAGCTGGGCGGCGAGTTTACCCTGCAGGTGATGAACTTCGCCGGCGCCGACCTCGACGCCACCGAGGCCCTGGTGCGCCAGACCCTGGCCGAGTTTGAGAAGCGCGGCGTCACCGATGCCGACATCGAGCAGTTCAAGGCCTCCCGCGAAGCCGGCGAAATCAACAACCTGAGCAGCGTGCAGGGCAAGGCGGCCAAGCTGGCGGCCTACACCTACCTCACCGGCAACACCAACCTGCTGCCGCGCGACATTCAGCGCATCCGCGCCCTCACCAAGGCCGACGTGCTGCGCGTCTACAACCAGTACATCAAGGGCAAAAACGCCGTGGTGCTGAGTGTGGTGCCCACCGGCAAGCCGGAGCTGGCCGCCGGCACCGCCAACTTCCAGGTGAGCAAGGACGGCTTCAAGGCGCCCAAAGACGAGTATGCGGGCCTGAAGTATGTGAAGGCTAAGGACAGCTTCGACCGCTCCCAGCAGCCCAAGCCGGGAGCTAACCCCGTGGTGAAGGTGCCCGCCCTCTGGCGCGCCGACCAGCCCAACGGCCTGCGCGTGATGGGCAGCCGCAACACCGAGCTGCCCGTGACCAACATGCTGCTCACCATTCGCGGCGGCCACCGCCTGCTGCAGAAAGAGCCGCAGAAAGCCGGCCTGGCCGAGCTCACCGCCAAGATGCTCGACGAAAGCACCGAGAAATACAGCACCGAGGCCATGGCCGGCGAGCTGAACCGCCTGGGCAGCTACGTCTACATCTTCGCCGGCGACAACGACACCAAGGTGTACGTGCAGAGCCTGACCAAGAACCTCGACCAGACCCTGGCCCTGGTCGAGCAGAAGCTGCTGCACCCGCGCTTTGCCGAGGAGGACTTTGCCCGCGTGAAAAAGCAGCAGCAGGACATGGTGGCCGATTTCGTGAACCAGCCCAGCGTGGTGGCCGACCTGGCCTACAACCGCCTGCTCTACGGCCCCGACAACATTGCCGGGCAGGCCGTGGCCGGCTCGCCCAAGACGGTGGCCGCCCTCACGCTGGACGACGTGAAGCGCTTCTACCAGCAGAACTACGCGCCCAACATCAGCCACCTGGTGGTGGTCAGCGACGCCGAGCAGGCCGCCATTGAGCCCAAGCTGGTTTTCCTGCAGCGCTGGCAGCGCAAAGACGTGCAGCTGCCCACCGACGCGCCCGCCCCGGCCATCGACAAAACCAAGCTGTACTTCGTGAACAAGGACGGCGCACCGCAGTCGGAAATCCGGGTGGGCTACATGGCCATGCCCTACGACGCCACGGGCGAGTTTTACCGCGCCGGCCTGGCCAACTACCTGCTTGGCGGGGCCTTCAACTCGCGCATCAACCTGAATTTGCGCGAGGATAAGGGCTACACCTACGGGGCGTGGTCGGGCTTCCGCGGCTCGCGCTACGCCGGCCCGTTCACGGCCCAGGCGGGGGTGCGCGCCGATGCCTCGGCTGCGGCCGTGAAGGAGTTCATGAAGGAAATTGAGGGCTACCGCAAAGACGGTATTTCGGAAGACGAGCTCCAGTTCCTGAAGGCGTCCATCGGCCAGAGCGACGCGCTCAAGTACGAAACCGGTCAGCAGAAAGCGTCCTTCCTGGCCCGCCTGCTCGAGTACGACCTGCAGCCCGGTTACGTCGACCAGCAGTCGGAAATCCTGCGCCAGCTCAAGCGCGAAGACGTGCACGCCCTGGCCCAGAAGTATCTGCCCGCGGACAAAATGCGTATCGTGGCCGTGGGCGACAAGAAGTACCTGCCCGAGCTGCGCCAGCTGGGCTACGAGGTGGTGGAAATCGACATGGACGGCAACCCTGTGGCCGCGGTAACCGCCGCGCCTGCCCCCGCCGCTACCCCGGCCGCTGATGCCAAGAAGGTGAAGGTGAAAACCAAGAAGGGCAAGGACGACAGCCAGAAAAACGGCAAGGCGCCCTACCGCATGAACGCGGGCTAAGCTGGCCTGCCAGACCCAATGAAAAAGCCGGACGTTGCCACTGCAGCGGCGTCCGGCTTTTTGGTGATTTATGGTAAGACGGATTTGATGCCCTAGCTTAGCTCAAGTAATTCTTCCGCTCCTGAAATGGACCCAAAACGTGTCGCACAGATAAGCCTGCGGCTTAGCGAATCATTCGTAAAGCAGGGTATGCGCTGGGATGATGGCGGGGTGGTAATGTTGTATAACAGGTATCTGAGAAAACAAGAACGTAAAGGACCAGCGTGGATTGTAAACATTTACTTGACAGATATAGAGACCAAGCCGAAGGATTCCATCAAAGTTGGGCAGCGGTTTGTCGATTGTTATTGGCCATTTAACCGTGATGTTTTTGACAGCACTCCATCAAAATATGATAGGAAATATATGGTGTTAAACACTATTCAAGGGGCACTGTTAGCCTTGGCCGAACAGGAGCAATGGAATGCCACTGCTTTTATCAAGAGCTATCAGGCTTGTATAGAAGCCGGGCTGGTGCTTGAAGGGATGTATAGGGAGTATCCGATAGCTTCGCCTAATCGACAATACTATTTCGCGCTATATTATCGAGTGGATTTTGGTAGCTACGAGGTATACGAAGTGTTGTACAATAAACACAAACAGGAGATTGGGAGGCGTTTATGCTACCGGGCAACAGTAGCAATTTTTGTGGTAAAATGGGGCAAGTGGAGCGCCGACAGTATGTCGTTTAGTTACAGATTTAATGGGCCAAAACAAATATTTACCGCGCACATCGAAGACATGCTCGCCCAACGTCCTAGGTCACTCATATCGTTTGTTGGCAATACCATCAGAGCATCAGCTAATAAGTAAGCCTGTTCGCTTTTTGGAGCTGTTGCCAACTGTAGTTTAGCCAAGCTACCCCCACACCCGCGTGCCCTCGGTGCAGTTGCGGCACATCTCCACCTGGTCGCGGCCCTTGAGCAGGGCCTTGCGGAAGCCGCGGTATTTGGGGCCGTGCCAGAGCTGGCGGAAGGTCTGGCCCTTCAGGTCGCCGAGGCGGTACTCGGCGTCCTTGTCGAAGCAGCAGGGCACTACCAGGCCGTCCCAGGTAATGACGCAGCTGTGCCACATCTTCCAGCAGTGGTTGAGCAGCCGGTTTTTGATGCTCCACGAGCCGTCCGGGTTGTTCTGGTAGCGCGAGTAGTAGTCGATGGTCGGAATCAGTGGGGAGCCTTGCTGGTAGTCGTAGATCTGGGCGGTCTTGAACCACACATCGTCCACGCCCAGCTCGGCGGCCAGGCGGCGGGCGTCGTCCATCTGGTGCTCGTTGGGGCGCACCACCAGAAACTGGAATATCACCCGCGGCGTCTGTGACTTCAGCTCCCGCTTGTACTTGACGATGCGCTTGGTGCCCTCGATGACCTTGTCGAGCTTGCCGCCCACGCGGTACTGCTGGTACACGTCCTGAGTGGTGCCGTCGAGCGAGATGATGAGGCGGTCGAGGCCGCTTTCCACCGTTTTCTTCGCGTTCTGCTCGGTCAGGTAGTGGGCATTGGTGCTGGTGGCCGTGTAAATCTTCTTCTGCGCGGCGTAGCGCACCATGTCCAGAAACTGGGGGTGCAGGTACGGCTCGCCCTGGAAGTAGAACGTCAGGTACCAGAGCCGGGGCGCCAGCTCGTCGATGGTGCGGTGAAACACGTCGTCCTGCAGCATACCCGTGGGCCGGGTGAAGGAGCGCAGGCCGCTGGGGCACTCGGGGCAGCGCAGGTTGCAGGAGGTGGTGGGCTCCAGGCTCACGGCCAGCGGCAGCCCCCAGGCCCGCTCCGACTTGGTGAGCCGGCTCAGCACGTAAGAGCCGGTTACCTGCACCGCGTTCAGGGCGCGCAGGGGCGTGAGCTTGGAAAGGAAGTTGAGCCCGTCGGCCAGGGTGGAGCGCATTGCAAGGGTAAAGGTCGGCAACGCAGCGTAAACCAGCCCGCGGGGATTAAAGTTGGGCTACTGCTACAGGTCTTCGTGCAGGCAGAGGTAATTGCCCTCGGAGTCGCGAAACCAGGCGGCCTTCTCGGCGCCCAGCACGCACACGTGGTCCACGGTGGTCAGCCCGGGCAGGTCATAATCCTCAAATACCACCCCGTGCGCCTGCAACTCGTGGATGGCCGTTGTGATGTCGCGCACCTGAAAGCTGAGGGCGGTGTGGTCAGCCTTGGTGCCGCCGGCTTTCGGAAACAGCGCCAGAACGGTGCTGCCGGCGGGGCCGCAGGCGTATTCAAACTTGCCATCGGGTTTCAATCCTACCGGGTGCAGTCCCAGCGTCTGCTCGTAGAATTGCCGGGCGCGCTCCAGGTTCACCACCGGCAGCATCACCGTGACGGGAGCCGTAGCCAGTCGGGCTTGGCGGGTAATCGTTAGGGTTTCCATGGCGGCAGAAGAAATTAAGGTTGGGCCCGCCCCGGCTCCGCGCACCGTGCGGCCGAAAAGCCGCGAGCCGGCCTACTATAATTTACGATTATTCACGCGGCTTTCGGCTGCCCGCGCCGCCACCCATCGGCCTCCCTGGCCGGGGCGCGGGGCGAAACGGCGGCCCCCTGAAAAGCAGCGGTGCCCCGACTTGGGAGTCGGGGCATCGCTGGTGGAATCGGCTGAATCC
>NZ_JBIYZW010000002.1:693796-771040 GCF_044628455.1 Hymenobacter sp. B81
GACTTGGGAGTCGGGGCACCGCTGGTGGAATCGGCTGAATCCGCCCGGATCCGGGCTTAGTTTTTGCCTTCCGGCGCCAGCACGCTGGTGTAGGTAGCGGCTTTGCCAAACGACTCCTTGATTTCGTCGATGGCGGCGCGGCTGCTTAGGCGCTTGGGCTTGGTGTTGAGGAAGGTGCCGTCTTCGGCAATGAGGAAGTAGGCCGGCACTTCCTGCAGCATGTAGGAGCGGGCCACGGGGCCGCGCTGCCCACCGGTGGCGCGCACGTGCACGCCCGAGAGCTTCTTGCTGACCACCAGCTGCTTCCAGGCCGGCTCGTTTTCGTCGAGGGCGATGTTGAGAAATACGATGTTCTGGCCGTTGAACTTCTTGGCCAGCTCCTGGGCGTAGGGCAGGTCGCGCAGGCTCAGGCCGCTGGTGGTGCGCCAGAAGTTCACGTACACCAGCTTGCCGGCAAAGGAGCGCAGGGAGAGCGTGTCGCCCGCCACCGACACCAGCTTGAAGTCGGGGGCCGGTGAGCCGATGGCGAAGTGCTTGTGGGCGTCGAAGTCGGCCTTGAGCACCGGGTAGTACTTATTCTTGGGGTCGACACTGGCGCGGAAGTTTTCCAGCAGCGCCGCCGACTGCCGCACGTGGGCAAAGCGGAAGGTTTCCTGCAGGATGCGGCCCATCACGATGGGCCGCACGTCGCCCTGCAGCTTGTCCTTGGCCAGGTTGTAGCACACCTGGTAGTAGTCGGGGTCGAGCTTTTTATGGCCCGCGGTGGCGGCCAAGTGGTGCACGTAGTTGAGCAGGAACTCCTGATAGGTTTCGTTCTGCAGCGCCGACGGGCTGTTGATCAGGCCCGCGTCGTTGAGGAAGTCGTAGTAGGTGGGCGACATCTTCAGCCGGCCCTCGGTGGCTACCACCTGCTCGCGCAAATCCTGGTAGGTCAGCCGGTCGTTGGCGTAGCTGTAGTTCACCTCGGCCTGCACGTAGTTGCGGAAGGCCGCCGATACGTTGGCATCCTCGCTCACGTCCTGCAGAAACTTTTGCTCCTCCTTGCGGCGGTAGTCAAGAAAGGAAATGAAGCCCGGCTCGTAGAGGTTGATGTTGTCGGGCAGCACCTGAAAGCCGTCGTTTTCCACGAAGCGGCCGTCGAAGTCAGCCAGGTAGGAGTTGGCCTCGGCACCCTTGCCCTTGAAGCGTACCGTGCCGGCCAGGTCATTGGCCTTGAAGCGCACGTCCATCTGGGTGCCGGGCTCCAGCCACAGCGCGGCCACGTCGTCGGCGTACACCAGGTCGGCCTTGGTGGGGCCGTCCACGCGCAATGCCAGGCTGAACTCGCCCTTGTTGTTGACGCGGGCGTAGGTGAGCTGCTCCTTGGGGTCGAGCGGATGCTCGCGCACGGCCACGGCCACCGTATCGACCGTCACGCCGCTGATTTTACCGGTGAGAACCACCGTGCCCTGCCCCCAGCCCGCCAGGGGCAGCAGGACTGCCAGCACCAGCGGCAGGATGAGTTTGTGGAACGAACAGGTCATCGGAGGTTTGAATTCAGCAGGAGCAATGGGGGCGCAACGTTAAACGTACTACACGGCCGGAGCCGCACCGCGGTTGCAGAATCGAAAAAGATTTCTAAGGCAAGCAATTCGCGGTAAAAGTCAATCAACTGCCCGAAGATACGGCATTTAGGTTCACAAAGTCCAATCTTTGGCCCTACATTTTGTGCGGCACCCGTTTGGGCAAGGCCGCGCCGCCCCCGGCCCGCGCCCCTAACCGAACAGTCCGCTAAGCACTTCGTCGAGGCGCCCGACCGGGTGCACCTTCAGCCCGAAGCGGCCCAGGTCGAGGCCGCGCCCGTTGAATTGCGAGATGTACATTTCCCGAAAGCCCAGCTTCTCTGCCTCCGACAGGCGCTGATCGAGGCGGCTGACCGCCCGTATCTCGCCGCTGAGGCCCACCTCTGCCGCCAGGCACACGTCGCCCGGCACCGGAATGTCGTTGAGCGAAGATACAACGGCAGCGCAAACTGCCACGTCCAGGGCCGGGTCTTCGAGGCGCAGGCCGCCGGCAATGTTCAGAAACACGTCGTGCTGGCCCAGGCGCAGGCCCGAGCGCTTTTCCAGCACGGCCAGCAGCATCTGCAGGCGCTTGGAATCGAAGCCCGTGGAGCTGCGCTGCGGGGTGCCGTAGGTGGCGGGCGTTACCAGGGCCTGCACCTCCACCAGCAGCGGGCGGTTGCCCTCCAGGGTGGCACCGATGGCCACGCCGCTGAGCAGCTCGTCGCGCTGGGAAAGCAGAATCTCGGAAGGGTTCGACACCTGCCGCAGCCCCGAGCCCTGCATCTCGTAGATGCCCAGCTCGGCGGTGGAGCCGAAGCGGTTTTTCACCGTGCGCAGAATGCGGTAGGTCAGGTGTCGGTCGCCCTCGAACTGCAGCACCGTGTCGACCATGTGCTCGAGGATTTTGGGGCCGGCAATGGAGCCGTCCTTGGTGATGTGGCCGATGAGCAGCACCGGCACGCCGGTATCCTTGGCGTACTTGAGCAGCTCGGCGGTGCACTCGCGCACCTGGCTCACCGAGCCCGCGCCCGACTCGACCAGCTGCGAGTGCAGCGTCTGGATGGAGTCGACCACCACCACGTTGGGCTGCAGCGCGTCGATCTGCTTGAAGATGTTCTGGGTGCTGGTTTCGGTGAGAATGTACAGGCCCGGGTGCTGCTGGCCCATGCGCTCGGCGCGCATCTTGATCTGCTGCTCGCTTTCCTCGCCCGACACGTACAGAATGCGCAAACCCTGCAGCTGCATGGCAATCTGCAGCATCAGGGTGCTTTTGCCAATGCCCGGCTCGCCGCCGATGAGCACCAACGAGCCCGGCACCAGCCCGCCGCCCAGCACGCGGTTCAGCTCGCCGTCGTGGGTGTTCAGGCGCGACTCTTCCTCGTAGAGGATGTCGCCCAGGGGCTTGGGCTTGGCGGCTTTGCTGGTGCCGCCTACCGAGGTGGAAGCCTTCCAGGCGGTGGCGGCGGTGGGCTCGTCTTTCTGGATAACTTCCTCCACGTAGGTGTTCCACTCACCGCACGAAGGGCAGCGGCCGATCCACTTGGCGCTTTGCGCGCCGCAATTCTGACAGAAGTAAAGAGTTTTGAGTTTGGCCATGCTGCTGCGCCGGGGAAAGTGGGCTCCGGCCGAAAGCTAGACAACACGGCCGAGTATCCCGCAGGTTCGGCCCGGAGCCGTTGCGCCCGGCTTTTGGCCGCATTATTTTGGCCCGGACAATCACGCTGCCAAGCCCTGGCGCGGCTTCGCGAAGCATCGGGAGCGAGGCGGCGCAAAAACTAGTAGGAATCGAAGTCGCGGTTAAATAATTTCGTCCCCGATGAATACACTTCTACGCATCACTCCGCTGGCCGCGCTGCTGGCCGCTGCCGCCCCCTCCGTCGCCCAGACCCTGACCAACAACGGCGCTCAGATCAGCGTGGGCAGCGGCGCCCTGCTGTCGGTGAGCGGGGGCGTGAGCAACGCCGCCGGCGGCACCCTCGCCAACGACGGGCAGGTGCAGGTGAGCGGCGCGCTGACCAATGCCGGCACCCTGGATATGGGCGGCGGCAGCCTCACGGTGCAGGGCGACCTGACCAATACCGGCACCGTAGTGCCGGGCACGGGCACCCTGACCCTCGACGGGGCCGTCAACCAGCGCGTAGCGGCCAGCGCCGCCGAGTTTCACCACGTGGTGGTCAACAAATCGGCGGCCGGGCAGGATACCGTGCTGCTGCCGCAGAGCCTAACGGTGCGCGGGCAGCTGAGCTTGACCAACGGCGCGGTGCGCACGGCCCCCGCGGCCGTTCTCACCCTGGCCGACGGGGCTACGCTCAGCGGCGAAGGCCCCGGCCAGTACGTGCAAGGCAACCTGCGGGCCGTGCGCACCGCCGTAAGCGGCAACGCGCCGGTGAGCTTCGCGGGCGGCGCTACCCTGAACCCGGCGGGCCAAAACCTAGGCACGGTGAGCGTGACGCGCACCGCCGGCCTCGACCAGGCCAACGTGAGCTACGGCATCAACCCCGACAAGCCCAGCCAGCGCGGTATCGACCGGCTGTGGACGGTGGAAGCCGCCAGCGGCCCGGCCAGCCCGGTAACCCTGGAGCTGAGCTGGCTGCCCGATAACGACAACGGCCTGACCAGCTTCAGCAGCACTTACCTGTGGCGCGACGTGGCGGCGCCGGCCGGCAGCTGGGAGCAGCAGGCCGGTCCGGTCGACGCCAGCAGCCGAACGGCCGGCTTCAGCGTGTCGGCCCTGGGGCGCTTCACCGTTTCCAACAACCAGAATCCACTGCCGGTAACCCTGCTGCGCTTCACAGCCGAGCGCGTGGGCGCCAACGCCCGCCTGCGCTGGGCCACGGCTTCGGAGAAAAACAACGCCGGCTTTGAGGTGGAGGCCAGCGCCGACGGCCACGAGTTCCGCCGCATTGGCTACGTGGAAGGCCACGGCACCACCGCCCAGCAAAGCAACTACGAGCTGACCGACGCCGACGTGGCCCGCTACGGCGCGCCGCTGGTATACTACCGCCTGCGCCAGCTCGACCTCGACGGCACCGCCACGCTCTCGCCGGTGCGCTCGGTTGCGGTCGACGGGCTGGGCTTCGCGGTGCAGGCCTTCCCCAACCCCTTCGCCCAGCAGCTGCAGCTGCGTTTGCTGGCGCCGGCCGCCGGCAAAGCCCAGCTGCGCCTGCACGACGCGGTGGGTCGCCTGCTGCTGAGCCAGACCACCGTCGTGGCGAAGGGCAGCAACGAAACCCGGCTGAACGGGGCCGGCGAGCTGCCCAGCGGCGTGTACTTTCTCACGGTGCGCCTCGACGGGCAGCAGCAGGTGCTGAAAGTAACCCGCGAGTAGAGTGGCAGCACTACCCATTAACCGGCCCGCCGCTATCTTCGGAAAGCGGCGGGCCGCGTTGCTTTGGGGCTGTTGACCAATGCCCGCCAACAAGCGGTGCGCCCCCAAAAACCTCCGCTCCCCGCATTGGTTGCCCCACTAACCTGATTCGCTAACGGCCATGGAAACGACGACCTCTCTCTCCCGCGACGACCTGAGCGGCGTGCCGGCGCTTGCCGACCTGCCGCCCGCGGTGCTCGACTGGCTGCTGGCGCACGGCGAGCGGCAGCAATTCGAGCAGGGGGAGGTGCTGGTGCAGCCCGGCGAGCCGGCCCTGTTCATGCTGGTGCTGCTGCGGGGGGTGGTGCAGTTTTCGGCGGTGCGCAACGGGCAGCGCGAGGCCTTGTTCCGGGCCGTGGCGGGCCAGGTTACGGGCGTGCTGCCGTACTCGCGGTTGCGCACTTTCAGCGGCTACGGCGTGGCTCTCGAGCCGGTGGTGGCCCTGCGGCTGCACCGCGACCTTTTTCCCGAGCTGGAGCGCGTGAGCCCCGAGCTGGTGCAGCGCCTGGTAGCCCTGATGAACGACCGGGCCCGCGACGAGGTGCGCGGCCAGGAGCGCGACGACAAGCTGCGCGCCCTGGGCAAGCTGGCCGCGGGCCTGGCCCACGAGCTGAACAACCCCGTGGCGGCCATTGGCCGCGCGGCCGACACGCTCACCAACCACGCCGCCACCGAGCCGGAGCTGCTCCGCGCCCTGCTCACGGCGCCGATTGCCCCGGCCGCGCTGGAGGCTTTGCTGGCGCTGGCCAACCGTAGCCCCCTGGCCTCGGCCTCGCTCTCGGCCCTGGAGCAGTCCGACCGCGAGGAAGAGCTGATTGACTGGCTCAGCAGCCAGGGCATCGGCAATGCCGTGGCACTGGCGGGCGGGCTGCTGGCCGGTGGACTGGAGGCCGACGAGCTGGCCCCGGTGCTGGCCAATCTGCCGGCTGCGGCGCGCACCCCGGCCCTCGGCTGGCTGGAGCTGCAGCTCAGCAACCGCCAGCTCGTGCGCGACGTCAAGCAGGCCTCGCGGCGCATCAGCGAGCTGATCGGCAACGTGAAGGACTACTCCCACCTCGACCGTGCCCCCGGGCGCGTGCCCACCGACCTGCACAGCGGGCTCGACAGCACCCTGGCTTTGCTCAGCTTTCCGCTGCGCAAGCGCCGGGTGCGCGTGGTGCGCGACTACGCCCCCGGCCTGATGCTGGTGGTGGGCCAGCCCGGGGCCCTCAACCAGGTGTGGACCAACCTGATCGACAATGCGCTGGACGTGCTGCCCGAAGAAGGCGAGCTGACGCTGCGCACCCGTCGCGAGGATGACCGGGCGTGCGTATCGGTTATTGATAACGGCCCGGGCATTGCGGCCGAGGTGCTGCCCCACATCTTTGAGCCCTTCTATACCACCAAGCCCGTGGGTGAGGGCACCGGCCTGGGCCTCGACATCGTGCGGCGCATCGTGCTCAGCCACGAGGGCCGCGTGCAGGTGCAGTCGGAGCCCGGGCGTACCGAGTTTCTGGTGTGGCTGCCGCTGAGCCGGTAGCCACCCGCGGAGGCTTTCACCGATTGATAGTTGCCAGGCCAGCCGCGCCTGCTTGAACCCTTGTTATGGAAAAGAAACCCGTTTTGCTGGTAGTCGATGACGACCCGCAGGTGCTGGCGGCCATCGACCGCGACGTGCGCAGCGAGTTCCGGCAGCAGTACCGCGTGCTGCGGGCCGGCTCGGGCATCGAGGCCCTGAGCATTCTGCACCAGCTCGTGGCCCGCGCCGAGCCGCTGGCCCTGGTGCTGGCCGACCAGCGCATGCCCGATATGGAAGGCGTGCAGCTGCTGGAGCAGGCGCGCACCTTATTTCCCGAGGCCAAGCGGGTGCTGCTCACGGCCTACGCCGATACCGAAGCCGCCATTCGCGCCATCAACGATGCCCGGCTCGACTATTACCTGATGAAGCCCTGGGACCCGCCGCAGCAGCTGCTGTATCCCACGCTGCACGATTTGCTGGCGGCCTGGCAGGCTACGTACCGGCCGCGGTTCAGCGGAGTGCGGCTGCTGGGCTTTCAATGGTCGCCGCTGTCGCACGAGCTCAAGGACTTCCTGGCGGCGCACATGGTGGCTTTCCAGTGGTATGACTTCGAAACCAACCCCGAAGCAGCCACCCTGCTGGCCAGCACCGGCCTCACGCCCGCCGACCTACCCGTGGTGCTCTGCAAGGATGGGCAGGCGCTGGCCCGGCCCAGCCGCGGCATCCTGGCCGAGGGGCTGGGCCTGGCCCGCAAACCCTCGCAGGAGCTCTACGACGTGGTGGTGATTGGGGCAGGACCGTCGGGACTGGCGGCGGCGGTGTACGGGGCTTCCGAGGGACTGAAGACGCTCATCATCGAGCGGCAGAACCCCGGCGGGCAGGCCGGCACGTCCTCGCGCATCGAAAACTACCTGGGCTTTCCCACCGGCCTGAGCGGGGCCGAGCTGGCCCACCGTGCCTGGACCCAGGCCACGCGCCTGGGGGCCGAGTTTCTGCTCTCGCAGGAAGTCACCCAGCTCTGCCTGCAGGACGAGTACAAAGTGCTGACCCTGGCCGACGGCAGTGAGGTGCGCGCCCGCGCCGTGGTGATGACGCCCGGCGTGAGCTACCGCCAGCTCGAAGTGCCCGGCATGAGCCACCTCACCGGCGCCGGCGTGTACTACGGCGCGGCGCGTACCGAGGCGCGCTCCTGCAGCGAGCAGGACGTGTACGTGGTGGGCGGCGGCAACTCGGCCGGCCAGGCCGCAATGTACCTGGCCAGCTACGCCCGCCGCGTGTTTATCGTGGTGCGGGGCGAGTCGCTGGCGGCCAGCATGTCGGCCTACCTCATCGAGCAGATCGGCGGCACGCCCAACATCGAGCTGTTGCCCTTCACCGAAGTGGTGGAAGTACGCGGGGCCGAGCACCTGGAAGAAGTGGTGCTGCGCCAGAGCCGTACCGGCGAGGTCACGGCCCGGGCGGCCCGGGCCTTGTTCGTGTTCATCGGCGCGCGGCCCAGCACCGAGTGGCTCTGCGACGTGCTGCTCTGCGACCACCGCGGCTACGTGCTCACCGGCCGCGACCTGGTGGCCGATCCGCGCTACGCCGGCCGCTGGAAGCGCGGGCGCGAACCGTTTGCCCTCGAAAGCAGCGTGCCGGGCATCTTCGCCGCCGGCGACAGCCGCGCCGGTGCCATGGCCCGCGTGGCCTCGGCCGTGGGGGAGGGCTCCATGGCCATTCGCTTCGTGCACCAGTACCTCGACGAATAGTCCCGGTCAGTGCCGGATTTTGCTAGGCCCCCGGCGCGAAGCCGGGGGCTTTTTGCTAATTTCCCAGCCCGTTCATTGCCAGTTTCTTCCGTTTTATTTCCTCGTTGCATGAAACACCTCGACGCGCTGCTGCTGGCGGCGTTGCTGCTGGGCTCCACGACCTTGCCCGCCCAGCACCGACCCTCGGCCCCCAAGCTGCTGCTGGCCAGCGGCACCGTGGCTCCGCCCGACAACTTCAGTTTGTGGACTTCGGCCGTGACGGCCGACCGCGCCGCGGCCTCCGAGCTGTGGCAGGGCCACTACTACCGGGTGCTGCAGTTTGAGAGCCTGCCCACGGCCGCCCAGCAGCGCGAGCTGGCCGCCCGCGGGGTGAAGCTGCTCCACTACCTGCCCCAGAACGCCTACGTGGCCGCCCTGCCCGCCACGCTCGACCGCAGCCGCCTGCGCGGCTTCGGTATCCGCAGCGTGCTGCCGGTGGAAGCCCGCTGGAAGTACAGCCTCGACGTAGCCCAGGGCCCGGCGCCGGCCCACGCCCGCCGCGGTGCCGACCAGGTAGCCGTAGTGGTGCAGTACCACCCCACCATCGGCCCCGACGAGGCCGCGGCCCAGCTGCGGCTGGCGGGCTTTGCGGTGGGCGAGCGGCTCGACTACAGCCAGCAGGTGGAAGTAACCCTGCCGGCTACGGCCCTGGCGCGGCTGGCCGCGCTGCCCTGGGTGGCCACGCTGGAATACGTGGCCCCGCCCGCCGAGCCCGAAAACTACCGCGGCCGTACCGCCCACCGCGCCAACGTGCTGTCGACTGACTACGGCGCCGG
This sequence comes from Hymenobacter sp. B81, assembly GCF_044628455.1. Taxonomy (NCBI): domain Bacteria; kingdom Pseudomonadati; phylum Bacteroidota; class Cytophagia; order Cytophagales; family Hymenobacteraceae; genus Hymenobacter; species Hymenobacter sp. B81. Next base: position 702,769 of record NZ_JBIYZW010000002.1, read on the forward strand.
CCGCCACTACGACGGCCGCGGCGTGAACGTGGCCCACGGCGACGACGGGGCCATCGGTCCCCACATCGACTACCAGGGCCGCTTCGACCAGTCGTCGGCCGGGCCCAACCAGGGCAACCACGGCGACCACGTGGCCGGCATCATCATGGGCGCGGGCAACCTCGACCCGCGGGTGCGCGGCCAGGCCACCGGGGCCTTCAACTACTACTACACCTACCCGGGCAACATCAACAGCGCCCCCCAGCACTACGCCACCCGCGCGGTGCGCATCACCACCTCGTCGTACGGCGACGGCAACAACACCGGCTACACCTCCTTCACCCGCTCGGTGGACATGATGACCCGGCAGATGCCCTTGCTGCTGCACGTGTTTTCCTCGGGCAACTCGGGCACGGCCAACATGGGCTACGGCGCCGGCGCGGGCTGGGGCAACATCACCGGCGGCCACAAGCAGGGCAAGAACGTCATCACCGTGGGCAACACCACCTACCAGGATGCGCTCAGCAGCAGCTCGTCGCGCGGGCCGGCCAAGGATGGGCGCATCAAGCCCGACGTGTGCGCCGTGGGCACCAACGTGCTGTCGACAGTGGACACCAACACCTACGCCACCTTCAGCGGCACCAGCATGGCCTGCCCGGCCGTGAGCGGAGTGCTGGCCCAGCTGATGCAGGCCCATAAAGACCTGAACGGCGGCACCGAGGCCCCCGGAGCCCTGCTGAAAGCGGCCCTGATGAACACCGCCGAGGACCTGGGCAACGCCGGCCCCGACTACCGCTTCGGCTACGGTCGGGTGAATGCGCTGCGCGCCGTGCGCGTGCTCGAAAACCGCAGCTACCGCGCCGACACCATTGCCCAGGGCCAGACGCGCACCCACACCATTGCGGTGCCCGCCGGCCAGAAGCAGCTGCGCGTGATGCTGTACTGGCACGACGTGGAGGCCTCGGCCAACGCCGCCCGCGCCCTGGTTAACAACCTCGACCTGACGCTGGCCGCCCCCGGCGGTGCCAGCTACCAGCCCTGGGTGCTGAACCCCGCGCCCGTGGCGGCCTCGCTCAACGCCCTGGCCGTGCGCGGCCGCGACACGCTCAACAACGCCGAGCAGGTAACCCTCGACAACCCCGCCGCCGGCACCTACACCCTCACGGTGCAGGGCGCCGCCGTGCCCGTGGGGCCGCAGGCCTACACCATCGTGTACACCTGGCTCGACGACCAGCTGGAAATGACCTACCCCATCGGCGGCGAAACCTTTGTGCCGGGCGAAACCGAAGCCCTGCGCTGGGACGCCCTGCCCGGCACCGAGCCCTTCATCGTGGAGTACACCACCGACAACGGCGCGACCTGGACCATGGTTCACGGCAGCGTGGCCGCCAGCGCCCGCACCTTCGACTGGCTGGTGCCCGCGGGGCTGAGCAGCGGCCGAGTCCGGGTACGGGTGCGCCGCGGCGCCCTCGCCGACGAGTCGGACGCCAACTTCAGCATCAGCGCCGTGCCCCAGAACGTGCGCGTAACGGCCCTGTGCCGCGACAGCACCACGCTGGCCTGGAACGCCGTGCCCGGCGCTACGGCCTACACCGTGTTCAAGCTCGGCGCCATGTACATGGACTCGGTAACCACCGTGACGGGCACCCAGGCCAAGATTGCGCTGCCGCTGACCGGTGAGCAGTGGCTGGCCGTGCGCGCCGTGGGCGCCAATGGGCTGCGCAGCCGCCGCACCCGCGCCCTGCAGCGCGGCAACCAGCTGCTGAACTGCCCCAGCGCCCCCATTGCCGCCATTGCCGGCGGCCCAGTGCAACACTGCGTGGGCCTGCCGCTGAAGCTTAACGACGCCAGCCAGGGCACGCCCACCAGCTGGCAGTGGACGGTGTCGCCCGCCACGGCGACCTACGTGGGCGGCACCAGTGCCACTTCGCAGAACCCGCAGCTGGTGTTCAGCCAGCCCGGCAGCTACACCATCTCGCTGCGGGCCGCCAACCAGTATGGCCAGGACGTGTACACCGGCGCCAACCTGGTGACCATTGTGGCAGCCCGCCCGCTGCCACTGGCCGAGAGCTTCGCGGCGGGCATTGCACCGGCTGGCTGGCAGGTGCAAAACCCCACCGGCGGCTTTACCTGGCAGCTGAGCCCGGGCCCGGTGATGTCGCCCGATGGCACTACGCGCCGCGTGGCCATGGTCAACGACTACGAGTATGCCGAGCGCGGCGCCCTCGACTACCTGGTGCTGCCGCCGCTGGACCTCACCGGCAGCGGCAACCCCGTGCTGGAGTTTCGGGTGGCCCACCGCCAGTACAGCGCCAGCTACGTGGACGGCCTGCGGGTGGATATGTCGACCGACTGCGGCCTGACCTGGACACCCACGCCCTACCTCAAGCGCGGGGCGCAGCTGGCTTCCATGACGGGCTTTTACACCCAGGCCTGGTCGCCCACCAGCCCCCAGCACTGGCGCCGCGACACCATTGACCTGCGGCCGCTGTTTCCGGCGGGCCTGCCGGCCAGCGCGCTGTTCCGCTTCGCCAACCTGAACGACAACGGCCAGAATCTGTACCTGACCGATGTGAAGCTGAGCCGCCTCGTGCTAGGTGCGCGCAAGGCCGTGGAGAGCTGGCCGTTTGCGGCCTTCCCGGTGCCCTTCGGCCACCAGCTCACCGTGCAGGTGCAGGCGCCCCGGGCCGGCGCCGCTACCCTGGAGCTAACCGACGCGCTGGGCCGCACCCTGCGCCGGCAGTCGGTGCAGCTCACCGGCCAGCCCCAGCAGCTGAAGCTGCCCACCGAGGCCCTGCCAGCGGGGCTCTACACCCTGCACCTGCTGGGGGCCGACGGCCACCACCAAACCCTGAAGCTGACCAAGTAAACCCGCTTCCTGAAGCAGGCCGACGGCCCGCTGGCGCATCCTGCGCCGGCGGGCCGTTTGGCTTTGGGGCGGGCAAGTTGGCGCCGGAAAACCCTGTAATTCGTGACCGGCTGGTGAATTACAGAGGCGGTTGAAAATTCCCGCGGCGGGCTGTTGCGTATTACGAAAAATTAATTAACAAAAAGCAGGGACCTAAGGTATATCAGCCGGCACGCGACTTAGTCAGAAAGCCACACCCATTGCAGACTTCGTGCGGTTGATATGAAACACTTCTTCCCTTTGCTGCGGGCGCTCCGGCCCCGCCGCTTGCTTCCCCTTCTGCTGCTGCCCGCCCTGGCCGCCTGCGACCTGCTGGAGTTCAGTCCCAACGAAACCCGCGCCCCGGCCGAGTACCGCGACCTGACGCGCAAAAACCTGGCGCGCCTGCAGCAGCAGCCCGTGCCCACCGGCGGCGACACCCTGCGCTTCGTGTTCACCGGCGACTCGCAGCGCTTCTACGAGGAAGCCGAGGACTTCGTGCGCAGCGTGAACCAGCAGCGCGGCGTGGCCTTCGTGGTGGTGGGCGGCGACATTTCCGACTTCGGCCTGGGCCGGGAAATGCGCTGGGTCGACGACCGGCTGCGGCAGTTGCGCGTGCCCTACCTCACCGTAGTGGGCAACCACGATTTGGTGGCCAACGGCCGCGGCGCCTACCAGCAGATTTACGGCCCGCTCAACTACAGCTTCACCTATGCTCAGACGCGCTTCGTGCTGGTGGATACCAACGGCCGGGAGCACGGCTTCAACGGCCGCGTGCCCGATGTGCCCTGGCTGCAGCAGCAGCTGGCCGATACGGCCGGCATCCGGCGGCAGGTAGTGGTGAGCCACGTACCGCCCAACGACCTGGACTTCGACCCGCAGCTGGAGGTGCCCTACGCCCATGCCCTCGGCGACGCGCCCAAGCTGGTGTTCGGCCTCAACGGCCACCGCCACGACTTCCGGGTAGAGCAGCCCTATGAGAACCGGGTGACCTTCATTAACTCCTACAGCTTCGAGAAGCGCCGCTACCTGCTGCTCACGGTGTGGGGTGAAAAGGCGTTCAAACTCGATCAAATCGAATTCTGATGCGCGCGCTTCTACTCCTGATTTCGACGTCCCTGCTGGCAAGCCAGTCGGCCGCGGCAGAATGGCCGGCCGCTGCCGCCGAATGGCCCGCCAAGGTTCAGCCGGCCAAAGGCACCCAGGTCGACGGGCTGATTGCCCAGCCCTGGTACCGGCCGCACCACCTGCTGGGGCAGTTTGCCGGTGGGCAGGGCATGGTGGCGGCGGGCGTGGGCTACACCACCCTGCGCGGCCGCCTCGACGTGGACCTGCTGGCCGGCTACGTGCCCAAGAAATACAGCATTACGCCCATGGGCATCTTCACCGCCAAAGCCACCTACTCGCCCTGGACGCTGCCCCTGGGGCAGTCGCGCTGGGAAGCGCGGCCGCTGTCGGTGGGAGCCTGGGTCAACTACACCGCTAGCCGCGGCCTCAATCCAACCCAGGGGGAGCAGTACCCGAAGGGATATTACTGGTGGCCGGCCAAGGTGCGCGGTGGGGGCTTCGTAGGCGGCCGCGTGGGCTACCAGCTGCCAGCCCGCGGCAATGGCCGCCCGCGGGTACTGTCGGCTTACTACGAGCTGGGCTCCAACGACCTGTACCTGGTGAGCATGTGGACCAACGTGGGCGCGCTGAGCGTGCGCGACGTGCTCACCCTGGGCTTCGGCGTGAAGCTGGACCTGTAGGCCCTTACTGAAAACTTAGCGGCGCGGCATCAGGCGGTGGCGCGCAGGTACTCCTGTCGGGCCTCGTCGAGCAGGCGCAGAATGGTGGCGCGCTGGCGAAACAGGTCTTCGACCACGGCGGGTTGGCGGCGGAACAGGCGGTAGAGGCGCAGGCGCTCCAGGCGGTCGGCGAGGCGGTTCCAGTAGCTAAGGGCGTAGAAGCCCGTCGCAGGCAAGCTCAGCAGGTAGAGCGCGGCCAGCCAGCCGCTGCCGGTGAGGCGGTGCACCAGCCAGGTTTGCAGGGGGTAAAGCAGGCCAAAGGATAGCATGCCGGTGACCAGCATGATGGGCGCGATGAACTCCACTTCCCGGGTCAGGCGCCGGGCCACCATCGACGGGATGATGTAGGGCAGGTAGTTGTGCACCACGCCGTGGGCGTACACGGGGAAGCCCAGCCCCAGCTTGAGGGCCGTGGTGACGCCGCGCCAGGCGCGCTGCTGCGGGGTGCCGCGGCGCAGGGCCTCGTCGCTGAGGCGGTGGGTGCGCAGGGCTGCCTCGTAGAGCTGCAGGTGGCGGCGCAATTCGCCGAGGTGGGCCGGGTCGTGCTGCTCGTACCAGGCCAGGGCGTGCAGCAGGGTGCGCGTGAGCTGGAAGTTCTCGTGGGGCGTGGCCGCGTGGTCGTCGTGGTCGGGCACCAGGTACTGGCCGAAGGTGGCTTCGACCTGGCGCACCAGCGCGTCCTCGGCGTCGTCGCGGGTGATGACGAGGCGGGTTTCGAGGCGGCGGCGCAGCTCCTCGGTGAGGGCGTCGGCAGCCTGCTCGGGGTTGTGGCGGTAGAGGTCGGCGTAGTCGGCCACCCGAATGGGGCGGGCCACGTTCACCAGGGCATCGGAGCGAAAGCGACGCGGGTCGGAGTAGTTAAGGCCCACGGGCAGCAGCTGCACGCCCAGCTCGAAGTTGCGGCGGGCCTCGGCGCCCAGGGCAATGCGGGCTGCCCCGGTCTTGAGCGGGCGCAGGCGGCGCTCCGCCACGCTGGTGCCCTCGGGGAAAATCATGAGCGAGCCGCCCGCGTCGAGGTGGTCGTAGCAGCGCACGAACACCTGCTCGTTGCGGCGGGCCAGCTCCTCGGGCGCCACGTCGGCCTCGCCGGTTTCGGCGTCCTGGCGGCGGTACACCGGAATGCACTTCGATATTTCCATCAGCCAGCGCGACACCGGGTGCTGGAAAAACGTGCTCTTGGCCAGGGAGGCAATCTGCTGGCGGCGGTGGGCCGCAATCAGCAGCGGGTCCATGAGGGTGTTGGGGTGGTTGGCGGCAATGATGAGCGGCCCCTCGGTGTTGAGCCGGCCGGGGTGGCGCAGCTGCAGCTGCCGGAAAAACACGCGCAGCGCCAGCTGCACCGGGGGCTTGACGAGGGAATAAAACAGCGACATAGGCGGCGGGAGCGGGGCCCGGCGCGGGCACCCCGGTGCAGATTACGGCATTTCGCTGGGAAGTGCCGCGCCGAAGTCGGGTGCCGCCCCGAAAATAAAATATTCTCAGGCGCGGTTGCACCCTGCCCGGCGGCGTTTATCTTGAGGCACCGCCCTGCTACCCCTACTTACTTACACACCTGTTGAAGCCAACCTCTCCCGCCCTGCCCCGGCAGCGGCGGAGGCGTTGGCTTTTGTGTTTCCGTTCGCTGCCTTCTTTTCGCTGCCATCCTCATGAAACTCTTGCTCACCGCCACGTTGCTGTTGCTGCTCTGGGGCTGCAAAAAGGAAAAGACCCCGCTCGAAACCCTGCCCCCGGCCACGCAGCAGGGCCTCAACCGCATGGGCTGCCTCATCGACGGAGCCGCCTGGCAGCCCCGGCCCGGCGGGTTGTTTGCCCCCACACCCATCGGCGTCAGCCGCTGGCCAGTGGAGGGGCACACGACGCTGTCCTTTATCCGCTTTGAAGACGGCGGTGACAAAAGTTCAGTAAGCCTGTACGTGCCCCGATTGCGCCAGCCCGGCACGTACGCACTCGACCAGTTCGCGGTCTGGACCAACACCTGGCGCAACCCGCCCTACGGGCAGCATGTCATCGAGGGCGAGGTGCCGGGTACGCACCGCGACTTCTACACCGGTCCCGAGGCCACGGGCACGCTCGTCGTCACCCGCCTCGACACGGTGGCGCGCATCGTGGCCGGCACCTTCGAGATGACCGTGCGCGAGGCCGCCACGGGCGAAACAAAACGCCTCACCCACGGCCGCTTCGACCTGACCTACCCCCAGTAGCCTTTCCCGCTTCCCCGCGCGGCCCTCCGGGGCGAGGCCGTGCGGGGCCGGTGTACTTCGCCCCATGTTTTCCACTTCCCCAACCCCTTTTCCGCTTACCCGCATGAAAAACGGTAACCGCATTTCCGAAACCCTGCCCGCCGCCGACCAGCAGCAGGTAGTGGCCCTGGCCCAGCAGCTGGCCGCCAAGCTGCCCTTCCTCATCACGCTGCGGCCCGAGGAGCGCCGCGGCCTGCGCAACCTGGGCTTCGACGGCGTGCCCTACGCCCAGGCCGGCCTCGACGCGGTGCGCGCCGACGCGGGCTTCACCCGGCGCGCCTTCGATTTGCCCGAGTTCGAGAAAGACGTGGCCCTGCTCGAAGCCCTGCGCGAAATTCGGGCCGTGCTGCTGCCGCTGGTGCAGAAACTCGACGACACCTACCGCCTGGTGGGCGCCGACGTGATGGTGACGGCCGACGACATTTACGAAGACCTGCGCCGCGACAACGGCGAAACCGCCGCCGTGCAGCCGGCCCTGCTGCAAATGCGCAAGCGCTACCAGTACCGCAACGGCAGCGACACCGGCGGCGTGAAGCCCTAGCCCCGGCGCGGGGGGGAGCCGCAACATTGCGGTTCGGAACCGCGACCCCGCGGCTTTTTACCGCGACCGACCGGTTCGGAACCGCAACATCGCGGCTCGGAACCGCGAGGTCGCGGCTTTTTACCGCAATACCGCGGTTCCGAACCGCGACCGACCGGTTCCGAACCGCGACTTCGCGGCTTTTCGTCGCGGCAACCCGGTTTTTCGTTGCGCCAATGCGGACTTTCGTTGCAGCAATCCGGACTTTGGTTGCACCGATGCGGACTTTCGTTGCACCGATGCGACTTTTGGTTGCACCAGCGCTGGTTCTTCCGGGGCAGCGCGGTTTCGGGCCGCGGCCAGCCGGTTGGAAAGCGCCCCTTTGCGCTTCCCGGCTCCTCACTCCCAAGCAGCTCCTACGTGTTTACCATGCGCCCTCAGTCCCTTGTCTCGCTGCTGCTCTTGCTGACCCTGACCCAGTGCAGCAAGTGCAAGGACGACCCCGCCCCCCGTAAGCCCGAAGACCGGCTGCCGGCGGCCACGCAGACCGGGGCCAACACCTTCGGCTGCCTGCTCAACGGCCAGCCCTGGACGCCACAGGGTGACTTCAGCCGCCCCGGACTAGTGGTTAGCTACGACCCCGGGTTTGGTGGCGGGTCGTTGTTGGTGCGTGCTACTAGAATAGTAAATGGCGAACGACAATACTTAAGCTTTGGAGGAGGGGACATTGTGACTACGGGCACCTACCTGATGGCTACCGGCACGAATAAGAACGCCGATTATTCTGACACGGGAAGACCATCCCCGTGTGACTACTACTGGGACGGCAGCCCAGGTATAAGCTGCAAAGGCTCCTTAACCATCACGCGGCTGGACGTGGGGGCCGGCGTCATCTCGGGCACCTTCGAGTTTGTGCTCCACCAACCCGGCTGCGACACCATCAAGGTCACCCACGGCCGCTTCGACAAACAGCTCTGATGCCCACGTACCTCTCCCGCCTGCTCGGCTACGCTGCCCTGCTGCTGCTCACCCAATGCAGCAAGTGCAAGGATGACCCCGCGCCCCGCAAGCCCGAAGACCGGCTGCCGGCCGCCACGCAGACCGGAGCCAACACCTTCGGCTGCCTGCTCAACGGCCAGCCCTTCCTACCCAAAGGCGACTTCAGCCGCCACGGGCTGGTGGTCAGCTACGACCCTGATCTTAATGGCGGCACGCTGCAAATACGGGCGCGAGGCCTCACCCAGCAGAACCAGGAGCAGCTATTCATTTTGGGCGGCGCATTCATTGCCAGGCCGGGGAATCATGCTTTTGCTGCGCCGGGTGGGTACCCATACTTTTTTGATGAATCAGCCTCAGCACCCTGTGATAGTCATTACAACGAGCCGGAAGTATATCGACGAGGCTCCTTAACCATCACGCGCCTAGACGTGAGGGCCGGCATCGTGTCGGGTACCTTTGAGTTTACCCTGGCCAAGCCCGGCTGCGACACCATCAAGGTCACCCACGGCCGCTTCGACAAACAACTCTGATGCCCATGCCTGCCGCCCGCCTGCTCGGCTACGCCGCCCTGCTGCTGCTCACCCAATGCTCGAAATGCAAGCACGACGACCCGACGCCCGCCGCGCAATTGCCCGCCGCCACCCAGGAGGGCAAAAACACCTTCGGCTGCCTGGTGAACGGGCAGGTGTGGCTGCCCCAGGGCAGCAGCGGCATTGCGCCGAATTTTCGGGTCAGCTATGACCCCGGCTATGCGGGTGGCTCATTGGCCATCCGCACCTACCGCTACCCCACGGGTAGCAGCAAGGGGCAGGGCCTGATTCTGGGCAGCGGCGGCGTGGCCCGGCCCGGCACCTACGCGCTGGCGGCGCCCGACGCAGCCGCCTTCTTCTCGAATGAAGCCTGGCCCTTTCCCTGCACGGAATACGACAACGACCTACCCGGCACCTACTGCCGGGGCACGCTCACCGTCACCCGGCTCGACATTGCGGCGCGCATCGTATCGGGCACCTTCGCGTTTACCCTGGCCAAACCCGGCTGCGACACGCTGCGCGTCACCGACGGCCGCTTCGATTACCGCCTCTGACCTCTGTCGGCCCCGGATTCACGAAAATGCAGCGGCCCGCCAGAAGCGGGCCGTTGCACGTTGGTGAGTGAATGGGTTTTCGTTGAAGGGGCCACCGGGGCCCGCAGCCTACCGGGGCCGTTGGGCCCCGCCGCCCCCCGCCGCCGGTCCGCGCCGGCAGGGCTCCGCAGCCTTCCATCTCCCCCAAGCGGAAGACTGCGGGGCCGGCCAGTCGCGGCCGGAGGGGTTGGGGTAGCACCCGGTCACCACTTCAGGCACTCGGGCGTAGCGGGCCGCTGGGTTGCCTGCGGCCCGCGGGGCCGAGCCAACCACCGGGCCAGTGGCCGCGAGTACCGGAATAAGCAGGGACGAGGCGTGCGGCATGGCAGAGAAGCGTGAGGCTGTTGATAGGATGCAGCCCGCACCCGGATTGCACACGGCCGACGACTTTTTTTTCGCGGCCGCGCACAATCAATACCTTTAATGGGTCGGCCCCCGCCGCGCCAGCCCAGCCACCCCATGTTTTCCTTCCGCCGACGTAAGCCCACCGATGCCGCGCCGCCCACCGACGCGGAGCTGCTCGCGCGCTACCACCAGCACGGCGACCTGCAGGACCTGGGCCTGCTGTATGAGCGGTACATGGCCCTGGTCTACGGCGTGTGCCTGCGCTACCTGCGCTCCGAGGCCGACAGCCAGGACGCGGTGATGCAGCTGTTTGAGAAGCTGGTGGTGGATTTGCGCCGCCACGAGGTGCAGCACTTCAGCAGCTGGCTGCACACCACCGCCCGCAACCACTGCCTGATGGAGCTGCGCCGCCGCAAGTCGGCCCCCGAAACGATAGAACTCTCCCTGCCCGTAGCGGCCGATGTGGAATCCGACGGCATCGCGCATCTATTGTCTGCCGACGGCGGCGAGGCTTCCAGCGAAGAGCAATTGCAACAGCTGGAAGCGGGGCTGGCCCGTTTGCCGGTCGAGCAGTACCGCTGCCTCGACCTGTTTTACCGCCATCAGAAATCCTACCAGGAAATAGCCGCCCTCACCGGCTTTGGCCTGCCCCAAGTCAAAAGCTACCTCCAAAACGGCAAGCGCAACCTCAAAGTGTACCTGACCTCCCCTCATGCGGCCCGCTGACCACCGACCTGCGCCCGAGCCCGCCGCGCCCCACCTTTCGGCCGCGGTGCTGCGCCAGTACGCGGCCCACGCCCTGCCGCCGGCCGAGCGCCGCCGCGTGGAAGCCCACGCCCTCGACTGCCCCCTGTGCGGCGACGCCCTCGACGGCTACCTGAGCGCGCCCGCCCCGGCCACCGACCCCGCCGCCCTGGCGGCCCTGCAGCAGCGCCTGCACGCCCGCGTAGCGGCCGGCCGCGAGCAGCCCGCCCGCGCGCGTCGCGGATGGTGGGCCGCCGCCGCTGCCGTGCTGGTGCTGCTCACGGCCGTAGCCGCCCTGCGCTGGTGGCCCACTGCTCCGGCCCCGGCGCCCGAACCAGCTCCGGTGGCCACTCCGGCCCGGCCAGCCCCGACTCCCTCGCCCGCCGAACCCGCAACGCCGGCAACCGCCGCACCCGCTCCGCCGCCCGCACCCGCCGAAACCGTGGCCGTAGCCCCGCCCGCGGCCGAGCCCGCTGCACCGCCCGTAGCGGCGCGACCGGTGCGCCGCCCGGCCCCCGCCAGCTCCCGCCCGCGTCGGGCCCCGGCCGCTTCCGGCGGCGTCGTGGCAAGCGCCCCCGCGCCGGCCAGCGGTGCAGCGGCTCCCGCCGGTCCGGCCGACCAGCTGCTGGCTACCCGCCGGCCGGCTGCCCTCACCGATAGCGGCCTGCCGGCAACCCTAAAGCCCGTGCCGCGCCCCGAAGCGGCCACGCGCACTAAGGGCGTGCTGCCCGCACCGGCCACCATCAGCCCGCTGCCGGCAGGCGGTTACCCCGCGTTCTGGGCCTACGTGCGCCGCAACCAGGAATACCCCGGCGCCGCCCGCATCGACCGCGCCGAGGGCATCGTGAAGCTGGAGTTTACCGTGGAAGCCGACGGGGCCGTGAGCAACCTGAAAGTGCTGAAACCCGTGCATCCGGCCCTGGAAGAAGAAGCCTTGCGGCTGGTGTGCGAAGGCCCCGCCTGGTACCCCGGCGTGGTCAACGGTAAGCGCACGGCCCGCACCGTGGAACTCAACATCCAGTTTCGCCTGCTCGACCCCTGAGTGGTGGTGCCGTAGCTGCCCGCGCCGCGCGTGTACCCAACGGGGCGCCCCTCTGGCCAGGGGCGCCCCGGTTGTTTGTGTGCAGCCCGTTGCAGGGTATGAACCGGCAACGAGGGCAGCACGGGCAAGCCTACCCGCGCCATTCGCTGACTGCCTGGGTTTCCGACCACGTTGTGCGGGGCAGCTATACCCCGGGCCCGATAAAACCAAAAGCCCGCCCCACCTCGACGGCGGAGCGGGCTTTGGCCCATTGGTAATGGTGAACGGTGGTGGCCCAACGAAGGAGGTTTCCCCGCCGGGTTGGGGGAGTATGGGTTACTGCTTCACGAAACGCTGGTGCACTACCTCGCCGCCATCGGTCAGGCGCAGGGTGTACACGCCGGCGGCCAGGCTGCCCACGTTGAGCATGCCGTTGCCGTCGTAGCGCACTTGCTGCTGCTCGGTGCCGCGCACGTCGAATACGCGCACCTGCACGGCGCTGTGCTCACGCCCGGCGGGCAGCACCAGGTTCAGCACGTCGGCGGTCGGGTTCGGGAACAGTTTGTACTCGGCCAGGGCGCCTTTCTCGGTAGCCGAGGTACGCAGGCCGCCGGTGATGTTGACGGTGTAGTCTTCGGTTTCGCCGTAGCTGTAGCTGTTGCAGCTGGTGGTGGCCGAGTTGTCGCTCATCACCACGCGCAGGCGGGTGGCCCCGTTCTTGGCCGTGGCCGGTACCGTAAATACGCTGCTCTGGGTCGTGGCGCTCGTGCCCGAGCGGCTGGCCACCAGCTCGCCGGCGTCAACGAAGTCGCCGTCCTGGTTGTAGTCGATGTAGACCTTGAAGTACTCGGTGTAGGCGGTGGAGGTGAAGCCGGCCGAGTAGTAGATGGTCTGCGAGGAGCCGGCCGGCAGCGTGGTGCTCAGGGCCGTGCCGTTGTAGTAGCCCGCGTCTTTCGATGACGAGCGGTTGATCGAGCCCAGCTGCACCAGGTCGATCCACTCGTAGCTCACGTTCGAGCCTTTCGAGGTGCAGTACGTCGGCGTCGTCGGCGTGGGCGTGGTGCCGCCGGGGGCCGTGCCGCCGGTGGAGGTAACGAGCGAGGCGCGGGCGCCGCCGGTGGCGAACAGGGCGTTCATGCGGGTGCTCTGGCCGGTCGAGAACATGTACATGCAGCGGTCATCGGTGTAGTCCATGTAGTTCATGAACATGTCGCCGTTGGTGGTGTTGCCGCAGGTGCGCTTGGGGAACGAGGGGCAGCCGTAGTTCTGGGCTTGCTGGGTGGGCGTGTCGCTCACCAGGTCGCTGCCGCAGTTGGCATCACCCCAGATGTGGCGCAGGTTCAGCCAGTGACCCACTTCGTGGGTGCCGGTGCGGCCCAGGTTGAAGGGAGCGGCGGCCGAGCCGCCCTTGCCGAAGGCCGAGGTCAGGATAACCACGCCGTCGGTAGCGGCCGCGCCGCCGGGGAACTGGGCGTAGCCCAGGATGCCGCCCGACAGGTTGCAGACCCACAGGTTCAGGTACTGGCCGGCGGGCCAGGCGTCGCTGCCGCCCAAAGACGACTTCTTCATCGAGTCGTCGGTGCCCCAGGAGGTTTTGGTGGTCGATTTACGGATGATGCCGGTGGTAGCCGTGCCGTTGGGGGCGCGCTTGGCCAGCACAAACTGGATGTTGGCGTCGGCACGCAGGCCCTGGAAGGCCGAGGGTACGCTGGCGCCGTCGGCGTTGAGGTTGCGGAAGTCCTCGTTCAGCACCGCAATCTGCGAGTTGATCTGGGCATCCGAAATGTTCTGGGCGGCCGTGTTGTAGAGCACGTGCACGACTACCGGAATGGTGATAACGGCCGAGGTACGCTGCTGGTCGGGGTTGGCCTCGACGGCGCGGGTCTGGGCTTCGATGTTGGCCATGCGCTGGGCCATGGCGGGGTCGGCGGCCAGCTGGGCCTGCAGCACGTCCATGGTCGAGCACTGACGGCCTTTGAGCAACTCCTGAGCTTGTGCCGGCGAAGTCAGCAGGCCCAGGCCTAGCAGGGCAATTGCGTAAAGATGTTTCTTCATGAAGAACGGTGGTTGGTGGTGGAAAAGGGGAAAGTGCGCCCAATTATTGAAAATGAATCCAAAAAACCTATAAATGATTAAAATAATTTGAATAAAAGTGGGTTTATAAGCTAAAAATAGCGCCTCAACGCAATGCTGGGAATCAGCGCGTTGGCAAATAAATGCCGGGGCCGTAGCAGCCCCGGCATTTCATAGGCCCAAGAATGGCTTGCCTTATTCTTTGATGAAGCTGCGCTGCGTCAGGTGCTGGCCGTCGTTGATGGCCAGGCGGTAGATGCCTTTGGGCAGGGCCCGCACGTCGACCTGGCCCGAGGCCGCATCGTAGCGCACGTTTTTCAGCTGCTGGCCGTGCACGTCGTACACCGCCACGCTGGCGTTGACCGAGGTGGTGCCCTGGCGCAGGTTCAGCACGTCGGTGGCGGGGTTGGGGAACAGCGAGTAGGCCGGGGCGCTGGACAGGGCCGTGCGCGGGGCAATGCCGCCGGTGGAAGTGAGGAGGGCCGCGCGGGCGCCGCCGGTGGCGAACAGGGCATTCATACGGGTACCCTGGCCGGTGGTGAACATGTACATGCAGCGGTCATAGGTGTAGTCCATGTAATTCATGAACATGTCGCCGCTGGGGCCGTTCGAGCAGGTTACCTTGGGGAAGGTGGGGCAGCCGCCGTTGCTGGTTTGCTGGGTGGGCGTATCGCTCACCAGGTCGTTGCCGCAGGTAGCGTCGCCCCAGATGTGGCGCAGGTTCAGCCAGTGGCCCACTTCGTGGGTGGCCGTGCGGCCCTTGTTGTAGTTGGAGGCCGTGCCGCCGGGCACCGAGGAATACAGACACACCACGCCGTCGGTGGCGGCCGCACCGCCGGGGAACTGGGCGTAGCCCAGCAGGCCCTGGCCCAGGTTGCACAGCCACAGGTTCAGGTACCGGTCGCGGGGCCAGGCGTCGCTGCCGCCCTTGCTGGTGTACTTCACGAAGTCGTTTGAGCTGAACGAGCGGGTTTTGGTTGAGCGGCGCACCACGCCCGAGGTAGCATTGCCGCTGGGGTCGCGCTTGGCAAGCACAAACTGGATGTTGGTATTGGCGGCGGCCCCGGCAAAGGCGGCCGGCACCAGGCTGGCGTCGGCGTTGGTTTTGGCGAAGTCCTCGTTGAGCACCCGGATCTGGGCCTCAATCTGCGCGAGCGGCACGTTCTGGGCGCTGGTGTTGTACACCACGTGCACCACCACCGGAATAATCACCGTGGCGGAGGTGCCGCGGCGGGCAGTGGGGTTGGCCTCAAACACGCGGGTCTGGGCTTCGATGTTGGCCATGCGCTGGGCCATGGCCGGGTCGGTGGCCAGCTGGGCCTGCAGCACGTCCATGGTAGCGCAGTTGCGGTTCTGCACGGCCTGCAGCTGGTCGAGGGCGGGCTGCTGGGCCATTCTCTGCTGGGCAACAACCGGGGCTGCCAAAGCCAGACTGGCCACGGCAAGAGCGTAGAAGTGTTTTTTCACGAAAACGGTAGTTTGGTAGTGGAAAAAAGGGGAAAGTGTTGCGGATGTTTGCAGAGAAGCGGCTCTTGGCTGCGCTTTTGGCAAATCCACGAGGCTCCTACGTGCGCCGCCCGCCGAAATGTTTGCGAGTTGGACATAATTATTTTTTTTGCTGGAAACTCCCGAAAATAAAATGGCCCCAACCCCACTGATAGTAAATCAGTTGGATTGGGGCCAGCGCATATAGCGCTATGTTACTATACTGTTACGGGCACATCGTTTGCGGCGTCGGTTTCATAGCTGCCGTAGCCGGCCTGGCCGGGATACTGCTGGGCGTAAATAGCCCGCACGCGGCGTACCAGCATCTCGCGCAGCTCGTCGATGTTGGTGCGCTCCTGGGCCGAGACGAAAATCACCGGGTCGTGCAGCTGGGCCATGTAGGTGCTTTGCAGCTGCTCGAGCGTGGGCCGCGGGTGCGGCTCGTCGGCGTGGTGCAGGTCTTCGTCGCGGTCGGGTTCTACTTCGTGCAGGTGGGCGGCCGGGTCCACGTCGGCGGTGTACTGGTCGATTTTGTTGAATACCAGCAGCACCGGCTTTTCGGCCGCGCCGATGTCCTTGAGCGTGTCGTTGACCACCTGAATGTGCTCCTCGAACGAGGGGTGCGCAATGTCGACCACGTGCAACAGCAAATCGGCCTCGCGGATTTCGTCGAGGGTGCTCTTGAAGCTCTCGATCAGGCGGGTGGGCAGCTTGCGGATGAACCCGACGGTGTCGGAAAGCAGGAAAGGCACCGTGTCGAGCACCACCTTGCGCACGGTGGAGTCGACGGTGGCGAAGAGCTTGTTTTCGGCAAACACCTCGGCGCGGCTCAGCAAATTCATCAGGGTGCTCTTGCCTACGTTGGTGTAGCCCACCAAAGCCACGCGCACCATGCCCGTGCGGGCCTTACGCTGGGTGGCATTCTGTTTGTCGAAATCCTTGAGCTGCTCTTTCAGCAGGGCAATCCGGTCGCGCACTACGCGGCGGTCGGTTTCAATTTCCCGCTCGCCGGGGCCGCGCATGCCCACGCCTCCGCGCTGCTTGTCCAAGTGGGTCCAGAGGCCGGTGAGGCGGGGCAGCAGGTACTGGTACTGGGCCAGCTCGACCTGCGTGCGGGCCGTGGCCGACTTGGCGCGCAGGGCGAAGATGTCGAGGATGAGCAGGGTGCGGTCGAGGATTTTCACCTTCAGCTCCTTTTCCAGGTTGCGCAGCTGCGAAGGGGCCAGGTCGTCGTCGAAGATGACGGTGCTCACGTTGTGGTGCTCCACCCAGGCCCGGATTTCCTCGAGCTTGCCCGAGCCCACGTAGGTGCGGATGTCGGGCTTTTCGAGCTTCTGAATAAAGCGCTTGATGGGCACCGTGCCGGCGGTTTCGGTCAGGAAAGCCAGCTCGTCGAGGTACTCGGTGGTGCGCGCGTCGTCCTGGCGCTTGTCGGGCACGGCCACCAGCACGGCGGTTTCCTGCTCGAGCGCGGTTTCGTAGGTGGCGTCTTTGTTGCCCTTGGCCAGCATACGGCCCACGCGGCCCTTGGCGCTGTCGATGGCGCCGGGGTGGCGGGTGCTGTTAGTCTGGGGGCGGCCTTTGGAGGCGGGTTTTTTGGCCATGAGAGAGGAGGGAAGCAGGGAAAACGGGTGAGAGAAGCGCCGGACCGCCCGGGGCGCGGCGCCTTATGCCTACGCAGCCGGGCCGTCCGCCGATGCCGGGCGGGCCCGCAGCCGCGCGGGCCTGGCCCCAAACCCTAGCGCAGCGTGAGCGAGTAGGCGGCTACCTGCTCAATCTGCTCGGGCGTGAGCTGGTCGCGGAACGAAGGCATCTTGCCCATGCCGTGGGTGACGATATACACGCGGCCGGTCTGGTTCAGGTTGCTCTTGGTCAGGTCGCGGGCACCGTTGCCCCCCAGCTTGCCGTTGGCGCCGTGGCACAGGGCGCAGTTTTGCAGAAACAGGGCTTTGCCGGGCAGCTCGACCTCAGCCGCCGGCACGGGCGGGAGCGGGGCAGTGGCCGTAGCCGGCGAATTGGGGCTGCCGCAGGCCCCCAGCAGCGCGGCGCTCAGGCCCGCCGCCAGCACAAAACAATAGCGCATAGTGCGGCGAAGGTACGGCGGCGGGGCGGCTGGGACGCTGGCGCGCTTCGGCAGTCGCAGGAGGCGCTATTCCACCCCACGCCGCCGCGCTGCCACCCGGCGCCGCGGCTTCACCAGCCCGGCCCGGCACTATTCCAGCTCGGCGCGGCGCGCTGCTACCCGCCGCGCCGCCACCCGAACGTTTGGCTCCGCACCCGAACCTGGCGCCTCCACCCGAACCCCGGGCCCCGCGGCCCCACCCAGGCCCGCGCCGCGGCCCCGGCCGCTGCGCCGCTGGCCCGGCCCCGCCGGCTGCCTACCTTTGCCGGCCGGCGCTCCATCCTTCGCGCCGTTTTTTTATGCGCGTAGCCATCGTCATCAACACCAGCTGGAACATCTGGAACTTCCGCCGCAACCTCGTGCGCGCCCTGCAGGGCGCCGGCCACGAGGTGCTGGCCATTGCCCCGCCCGATGCCTACTCCGGCCGCCTCGAAACCGAGCTGGGCTGCCGCTACGTGCCCATCGAGATGGAAAACAAGGGTACCAACCCGCTCAAAGACGCCCTGCTCACCAAGCGCTTCTACGACGTGTACCGCCGCGAGCAACCCGACGTGGTGTTGCAGTACACCATCAAGCCCAACATCTACGGCACGCTCGCGGCTAAGCTGGCCGGGGTGCCCAGCGTCAACAACGTCTCGGGCCTGGGCACCGTGTTCATCGTGCAGAACTTCGTGAGCCGCGTGGCCTTGGGCCTCTACAAGCTGGCCTTCCAGTTTCCGCGCCGCGTGTTTTTCCAGAACGACGACGACCGGCAGCTGTTCCTGCAGCACGGCCTGGTGCGCGAGGCCATCACCGACCTGGTGCCCGGCTCCGGCATCGACACCACCACCTACCGCCCCGACCCCGCCGCCCCGGTGCGCCACCAGCCCTTCGTGTTTCTGATGATTGCCCGCGTGCTCTACGAGAAGGGCGTGCAGGAATACTTCGAGGCCGCCGCCGCCGTGCGCCGGCAGGAGCCCGGCACCCGCTTTCAGCTGCTGGGCGGCGTCGACGAGTCGGGCGGAGTGGGCGTCAAGCGCGCCGTGTTCGACGAGTGGCTGCAGGCCGGCAACGTGGAGTACCTGGGTACTTCCGACGACGTGCCCGCCCACATTCTGGCCGCCGATGCCGTGGTGCTGCCCTCGTACCGCGAAGGCACCCCCAAAACCCTGCTCGAAGCCGCCGCCCTGGGCAAGCCGCTCATCACCACCGACGTGCCCGGCTGCCGCGAAACCGTGGTCGACGGCCACAACGGCTTCCTCTGCCAGGTGCGCTCCGCCGACGACCTAGCCGCCAAGCTCCTGCAGATGCTGCGCCTGCCCGACGACGAGCTGCGCCTTATGGGCCAGGCCAGCCGCCAGCTGGCCGTGGAGAAGTTCGACGAGCAGCTGGTGCTGCAAAAATACCTGCGCGCCGTGGCCGAAATCGGCCCCCGCCGCCGCTAAACCGCTACCTTAACCGGCATCCCCGTTTGAGCGGGTGCCCGCCCCGCCGCAATTTCTTTTCCGATGGACATCAAGCAGCACGCCCTGCCCGGCGTGGTCGAGATTTTTCCCCGCGTGTTCACCGATGCCCGCGGGTCGTTTTTCGAGTCGTTCAACGCCCAGCGCTTCGCCGAGCAGGGTGGCATCCACGAAACCTGGATTCAGGACAATCAGTCCATTTCGGCCCGGGGCGTGCTGCGCGGCCTGCACTTTCAGCGCCCGCCCTACGCCCAGGCCAAGCTGGTGCGCGTGGCCAGCGGCCGCTCCCTCGACGTGCTGGTGGACCTGCGCCGCGACTCGCCCACCTACGGCCAGCACCTGAAAGTGCTGCTCGACGCCGAGGCCTTCAACCTGCTCTACGTGCCCGTCGGCTTCGCTCACGGCTTCCTGGCCCTCGACGACGCGACGGTGTTTCTCTACAAGTGCACCAACTACTACCACCCCGAGGCCGAAGGCGGCCTGTGCTGGAACGACCCGCTGCTCAACATCGACTGGGGCATTGCCGAGCCCAACGTCTCGCCCAAAGACGCCGTGCTCCCCGGCTTCGCAGGTTTCGAGTCCCCCTTCTAAATAATGTGCTGCACTTCGCTAATGTGGGAAATATGGCCGCTTCGCTAAATGTGGAAAATGGGCTGATGTGCTGATGCCAAAACGACCATTAGCACATCAACCCATTTTCCACATTTAGCACATCAATCCATTTTCCACATCCCCCCACATTAGCGCGCAGCGCCTCACATTCCCCTCAGAGTAGCTCCATCAGCGTTTCGAGGCCCATGCCGCGGGAGCCTTTCACCAGTATCTGCCGCTCATGTAGAGGGTTGGCGCGCAGCCAGGCGGCGGCTTCGTCTTTGCTCAGGAAGTGCCGGAAGCCCGGCTGCGCGGCCCGCTGCATCTCGGGCCCGATGAGCAGCACCGTGCCGAACTGCTGCTGGGCCAGCAGCTCGCCCAGGGCCTGGTGCTCGGCGGCGCTTTCGGAGCCCAGCTCAAACATATCGGCCAGCAAAGCCACCTTCCGGGCCGGCTCGCCGGGGCGGGCGGCCAGGCTGGTTACGGCGGCGGCCATGCTGCTGGGGTTGGCGTTGTAGGCGTCGAGAATAACCTCGTTGCGGCCCGTGCGCACCAGCTGAGAACGGTTGTTGGTGGGGTCGTAGGCGGCCAGGGCCTCGGCAATATCCGGGCTCGGCACCGCGAAGTGCGCGCCCACGGCGGCGGCGGCGGCCAGGTTCAGGAAGTTGTAGGCCCCGGTAATGCGCGCCTCCACCCGGGTACCGTCGAACAGCTGCATTACCACCTGCGGCGTGGCGGCCAGCAGCACGGCCGGGTAGGTGTCGCCCAGGTTGGGGTAGCTGATGCGCTGGGCTACTTCGGCGGCCAGGTTGGGCAGGCGCGCGTCGGCGGTGTTCACGAAGGCCGTGCCGCCGTGGGCCGCCAAATGCCGGAACATCTCGCCCTTGCCCTTGGCCACGCCTTCCACGCCCCCGAAGCCTTCGAGGTGGGCCTTGCCGATGTTGGTAATCAGCCCGTGGGTGGGCTCGGCCAGCCGGCACAGCAGGGCAATTTCGCCCTGGTGGTTGGCGCCCATTTCCACCACCGCCAGGTCGTGCTGCCCGGCGTCGATGCTGAGCAGGGTGAGCGGCACGCCGATGTGATTGTTGAGGTTGCCGCGGGTGTACTGCACGCGGTAGCGGCGGCTGAGCACGGCGTGCACCAGCTCCTTGGTCGTGGTTTTGCCGTTCGAGCCGGTAATGGCCACCACCGGAATCGTCAGCTGGCGGCGGTGGTAGCGGGCCAGCTGCTGCAGGGCCTCCAGGGTGTCGGGCACCAGCACGTAGCGTTCGGGGTCCTGGGCGGCCACCGCCGCGTCGTCGACCACGGCGTAGCGGGCGCCCTGGGCCAGGGCCTGGGGGGCAAACGCGGCGCCGCGAAACGAAGGCCCGTTCAGAGCAAAGAACAGGGTGTCGGACTGGGGCTGGCGCGAGTCGGTGCTCACGCTGCGGCACTGCTGGAAGCGGCTGTAAAGTTCGGAAAGCTCGGAGGGCGACATACCGGCGCGTTAGACGTAACTTGGAGGGCAAAGCTGGCTCGCGGGCCAGCGGCCGGAGCGGGCCGCAAATTCGGGCTTTTTCCGTCCGCAACCGCGCGCCGGCCTCTTCCACCCACCCGCCTTTTGTTCCTGATGCGCACCCGTCTTTTGCTGCTGGCCGCCCTGCTGCTGCCTGCGGCGGCTTCGGCTCAGTTCAGCTTCGAAGCCCGTCCCCAGGCCGCAACGCTGCTGGCCGGCACCGATACCCTGCACTTGGCCTGGAGCGGGGGGCTCAACAGCCCGCAGTTTTCCAACCTCGACCTCGACGGCGATGGGCAGACTGATTTGATGGTGTTCGACCGCATGACCAGCCGCGTAAGCACCTTCCTAAACGCACCCCGGCCCGGCGGCGGCCGGCGCTGGCAGTACGCGCCCCACTACGAAGCCCTGTTTCCCAGCAACCTGAAGGGATTTGCCCTGCTGCGCGACTACGACTGCGACGGCCGCCCCGACCTGTTCACCCAGGGCACCGGTGCGGGCGATATCCGGGTGCTGCGCAATGTGGCGGGCGCGGGTGGTCGGCCCGCGTTTCAGCTGGCCAGCGCCCAGCTGCAGTTCTTCAACTCCACTACGCTCAGCGGCAACATCTTCGCCAGCACCTACGACATTCCCGCCATTGAGGACGTGGACGGCGACGGGCGGCTCGACATCCTGGTCATCAACTTTTTTCAGGGGCAGTTCATCGAGTACTACCGCAACGTGAGCACCGGCTGCGGCGGACTGGAGTTTGAGCAGGGCTCTGACTACTGGGCCGACCTGCAGATCTGTGGCAGCAGCTGCACCGCCTACGCCACCGGTGGCGACCTGTGCCGCCAGCCCACGCCCACGGCCGGGCGGCCCGCCCACACCGGTGGCCACGGCCTGCTGCTGCGCGACCTCGACGGCGACCTGGACATGGACCTGCTCATCGGCCGCGACGGTTGCCACGAGTGGACGGCCATCCGCAACACCGGCACCCGCCAGACGGCCACCACCGGCGCGGGCAGCGTGCTGGGCAACGTGCCCGCGGGCATCGGGGCAGTGAACCTGCCCAACTTCCCGGTGGGCTACTCAGTCGACGTGACCTTCGACGGCCGCCCCGATCTGCTGGTGGCGCCCGGCCTGGCCGACAACCTCGATTTGGTGAGCTTGCGCCGCAAAACGCTGCTGCTCGAAAATACCGGCACGGTCGCGGCGCCCGCCTTCACGCGCCGCACCGAGGCTTTCCTGCAGGAGCAGATGCTCGACCGCAGCGAAGGCGCCTACCCCGCGTTTGGCGACGTGAGCGGCGACGGGCTGGTGGACATGCTGGTGGGCAACTACGCCGACCAGACCGGCAACACCGGCGCTACGGCCACCTACTTCGCCACGCTGGCTTACTACCAGAACGTGGGCACGGCCAGCAAGCCCGCCTTCAAGCTTGTTACCGACGACTACCTGGGCCTGAGCGCGCAGCGCTACGCCAACCTGCACCCGGTGCTGACCGACCTGAATCTCGATGGCCGCCTGGACCTGGCCTACACCGCGCACCAGGCCGGGGCTACCAAGGTCATTTACCACCTGAACACGGCCCCGGGCGGGCAGGCCGCGGCCTTCGACGTCAGCCAGTTTCCCAGCCTTGATCTGCAGTACAACTGGTCGGGCAAGGACGACGTGGCCTGCTTTTTCGACGTGGACGGCGACGGGCTGATCGACCTGCTGATGGGCACCAACGACCCCAACCCCGGCGGCTCGCTGCGCTACTACCGCCGCCAGCCGGGCCAGCCGCTGACGACCGCGTTTCAGCTGGCCAACAACGACCTGGGGCAGGTGCGCAACAACGGCCAGCGGCCGCTCAACCTGGTGCCCGCCGTGGCCGATGTGGACGGTGACGGCACGCCCGACCTGCTGACCATCGACGCCCGGGGGCAGGTGCAGCTGTTCACCAGCTTCCGCACCCAGGCCGCGCCCTTCCTGCCCCGCACCGACGTGTTTTACAACCCTATTACCCAGCAGCACGACGGCGCCCGCCTGGGTTTGGGCGAGGCGTGGCGCCTGGGACTGGCCCTGGCCGACGTGAACAGCGACGGGGCGCCCGAGTTGTTCATTGGCCTCGAGAGCGGGGGCATCAACGTATTTGGTGCCCGCAACCGCGTCACCGCCGTGCGCCGCGCGGCCGCCAGCTGGTCCCTGCAGGTGTATCCCAACCCCGCCGCCGCGGCCACCACCGTCGAGTCGGGCGTGCCCACGCGCCTGGCCCTGCTGGATTTGACGGGCCGCCTGATGCGCGAGCAACCCGTGGCGCAACGGCGCCACCAGCTCGGGCTGGAGGGTCTGCCCGCGGGCGTGTACCTGCTGCGCGTAACCAGCCCTGCCGACGGCAGCAGCAGCGTGCAGCGCCTGGTGGTGCAGTAGCCGCCGAAGCAAACAGCCGGTTTTATTCCGGGGGCAGCCCGGCCAGCAGCTGCTCCAGCGCTTCAGCTTCGGCCAGCAGCCCGGCTTGCTTGGCCCGGAGCAGGGCCTGGACCGTACCACCGCTGCGTACCAGCTCGTTGCGGGCTTTGGAAGCAAAACGCTCCAGCCAGGGCGGGGCCGCCGCACCCCCTGCGGTGAAAGCTGCCGTGAGCGGGGGCAGCGCGGCCAGCCGCCGCCGCGCCCAGGCACTGCGCTCCTGCAGCTGCTCCAGCTCGTGGGCCAGCTGCCCGGCCCGGTGCCGGGCGGCCCGCTGTTGCCGCCGCAGCTGGGCCGGGTCGGGGGCCTCAGCCGCCGGTTCAAGAGCGGCCTGGCCGGCGGCGGCCAAGGCAATGTAGGTGGGGGCGGCGGGCCGCGGCAGCGGGCGCAAGCCCCGCCCAATCTGCCACACCTGGCTTTTGCTCAGGCCCAGGTACCGGCCCAGCTCAGCCTGGGTAAGCCCGAAACGGGCGCATAGCGTGGTGAACATTGGCTGACGGTGCGATACTTTTTGCTAAACTCCTGAAAAGTCGCGCAAAACCGGCGGGGCAGTTTGCGCGACTTTTTTTGAAAATACCAAAGGGTATAGCAACACCGGTGGCCCGGTTTGCTATCCTTTTCAATCTTTTCTGAACAAGACTAGCAAACCCGGTTCGGCGGCGGCCCGCCGCCGGCAGCGGCCGGCAAACCAGCGGCGCCCGCCCCGCAACCAAGCTTAACGCCGGTTGCGGGCAAAAACCGAGGCGGGCTTTACAGGTCAATGGTAAACGCGTCGGCGTCCTGCAGGGCAGGGAAGCGCTGGCGGTAGGCTTCGAGGTCGGCGCGGCGCAGGGTGCGGGTGATGCCGGTTTCCTGGTTGCCCACTTCCACCAGGTACTCACCCTTCATGTCGAGCAGGGCCGAGTCGCCGTCGTAGGTCTGGCTGTGGCGGTCGAGCCCCACGCAGTTGACGCCCATGGCAAAGGCCAGGTTTTCGATGGCGCGGGCCCGCAGCAGGGTTATCCAGGTGGTGCGGCGCACGGCGGGCCAGTTGGCCACGTACAGCAGCAGGTCGTAGGGCCTTTGCGCGTCGTTGCGGCTCCACACCGGGAAGCGCAGGTCGTAGCAAATCAGCGGGCAGATGCGCCAGCCGCGCCACTCTTCCACCAGCCGCTGCCGGCCCGGCGTGTACACCTCGTGCTCCCCGGCCATGCGAAACAGGTGGCGCTTGTCGTAGTGACTGTAGGAGCCGTCGGGGCGCACCCATAGCAGGCGGTTGTAGTAGTGCTCGTCTTCGCGTACAATCAGGCTGCCCGTCACCACGGCGTCGCGCGCGGCGGCCAGCTCGCGCATCCAGGCCAGGGTAGGGCCATCGGTGGGCTCGGCCAGGGCGGGGGCCTGCATGCTGAAGCCGGTGGTAAACATTTCCGGCAGCACAATCAGGTCGGTGGGAATGGAAATTTCGGCCACGTAGCGGGCCAGCAGGGCGCGGTTGGCGTCGGGCTGGTGCCACTGCAGCGCAGCCTGAATAAACGAAACGGTGAGGTCGGCCACGGGGGAGGGGGGAGAAAGGCTTGCGGAAGAAGCAATTTATTCCGGAATAAAGCCAATGCGGCGGGCGGCCCGGCCGGGTTCAAAAGCCAACTCGGGCCTACAGGCGCTGCAGCCGCTCGGCGGCGGCGCGCAGCGTGGCATCCTGCTTGGCAAAGCAGAAGCGCACCAAGCCCTGGTCGGTGCCGTCGTGGTAGAAGGCCGACACGGGCACCACGGCCACCCCGGTTTCGGTGGTCAGCTGCCGGGCAAAGGCCCGGTCGTCGACGCCCGGGGCCAGCTGCTGGTAGCGGGCCAGCAGGAAGTAGGAGCCGGCGGTGGGCAGCAGCTCGAAGCCCGTGGGCCGAAGCAGCTCCTGAAACAGGTCGCGCTTGGCCTGCATAAAAGCCGGCAGCTCGTCGTAGAGTGCGGCGTCGCCGATGACGTCGGCAATGGCCAGCTGGGCCAGGGTGCTCACGCTGAAAGTCAGGAACTGGTGCACGCGGCGCACCTCGGCGCTGAGCAGGGGCGGGGCCACGCAGTAGCCGACCTTCCAGCCGGTGGCGTGGTAGGTTTTGCCGAACGACGACAGCACGAAGGCCCGCTCGCGCAGCGCCGGGTACTGCAGGGCCGAGCGGTGCGGCTGCCCGTCGAACACCATGTGCTCGTACACCTCGTCGGACAGCAGCAGGGTAGCGGTGCCAGCCAGCAGGGCGGCCAGCTGCTGCCAGTCTTCGTCGGTAAATACGGCGCCGGTGGGGTTGTGCGGGGTGTTCACCATGATCAGCCGGGTGCGCGGCGTGAGGGCAGCCCGCACCCGGTCCCAGTCGGGCCGGAAGGAGGGGGCCTCCAGCGGCACGTACACCGGCCGGCCGCCCTGCAACCGGATGGCCGGACCGTAGAGGTCGTAGGCCGGCTCGAGTACCAGCACCTCGTCGCCGGGCTGCACCACGGCGGCCAGCACGGCGTACAGTGCCTCGGTGGCGCCGCTGGTGACGGTGATGTCGGTAGCGGGGTCGGGTGCGGGCACACCGTAGACGCGGGCCGTTTTTTGGGCAATCCGCTCGCGCAGCAGCGGCAGCCCCGGCATGGGCGCATACTGGTGCTGCGCGCCGCGGGCGTGGTGCACCAGGGCCTCCGTCAGCGCGGCGGGCGGGTTGAAGTCGGGGAAGCCCTGGGCCAGGTTGATGGCGCCGTGCTCGGCCGCCAGCTGCGACATCACGGAGAAAATGCTGGTGCCCACGTCGGGCAGCTTGGAAGTAAGCACGGCAGGTCGGAGTGGGGAAAAAGGCGGTCGGGCCGGGGCCGGACCAAGGGAGGAAGAAAGGTGGCAGCGGCCGAATAAGCACAGCCCGGCCCGAAAAACCAACGCCGGCCGGGCAGGACTCAGGCTTGCAGCCAGATGCGAAACGTGGTGCCCACGCCCACCGTGCTTTGCACCTCGAGGCGCCCGCCGTGGCTTTGCACGATGCGCTGCACCAGGTACAGGCCCATGCCCGAGCCCTCGGTGTGGTAGTGAAAGCGGCGGAACATCTGAAAAAGCTGGGGGCCGTAGCGCTCCAGGTCGATGCCCAGGCCGTTGTCCTGCACGCTGAGCACCGGCTGCCCGTGGTGCAGCTCGGTCCACACCCGCACCCGGGGCGGGCGCTGCGGGTCGGCGTAGCGCAGGGCGTTGCTGAGCAGGTTGTAGAGCACGCTCTGCAGGTTGGGCCGCACAAACTGCACCGTGGGCACGGTGGCGAAGTCGGCCTCGACGGTGGCGCCGCTGGCCAGCACCTGCTCCTGCACGCTGGTGAGCACCTGCTGCCACAGCGAAGCCAGCTCCACGGTTTCGGGGCTGACCTGCTGCTGGTTGCGCTGCACCTGCACCAGCGAGGTCAGGTCGTGGATGGTGGCGTAGATCTGCTGCAGGGAGCGTTCGAACATGGCCGTGAGCTGGGCCGCTTCGGGGTCGCGGAACTGGGCCGTGCGTGCCAGCTCGCCGAAGATGCCGGCCATGTTGTCGAGGGGTTGCTTGAGGTCGTGCGAGGCCGTGTACACGAAGCCGTCGAGGTCCTGGTTGACGCGGCGCAGCTCGTCGTTCTGGCTGGCCAGGGCGGTGGTCAGCTCTTTCTGCTCGTGAATGTCGGTGCAGGTGCCGAACCACTGCACCGCCCGGCCGTCCGCATCGAGCAGGGGCACGGCCTGACTCATAAACCAGCGGTAGAGGCCGGTGCGGCCCTCGCGCAGGCGGTACTCCACCGTGCAGCTGCCGGCCGCCGCCATGGCCGCTGCCAGCGCCAGGCGGGCGGGTTCCCGGTCGTCGGGGTGCACCAGCTCGGCGGGGTCGGCCGGGGCGTCGGGGGCCGTCAGGTCGTAGCCGGCGAAATCGCGCCAGCGGCGGTTGGAGTACACGGGCCGGCCCTGGGCATCGAGCACCCACACCAGCTGGGGAATGCTTTCGGCCAGCAGGCGGAACTCAGCTTCGCGGCGCTGCAGCTGCTCGCGCAGCTCCCGCTGCTCGTGCATGTCGACGGTGGCTCCGTACCAGCGCTGTACCTGGCCGGCGGGGTTGCGCAGGGGCACGGCGCGCGAGAGGTGCCAGCGGTACTGCCCGTCGTGGCGGCGCAGGCGCAGCTCGCCCGCCCAGGGCAGGCCCGCCTGCAGGTTCTGCTGAAACGATTCCCGGCTAAGCTGCTGGTCATCGGGGTGAATGGCCTGCAGCCAGGTCTGGTTCAGGGCCGCGGCGGCGGGCTGGCCGGTGTAGGCGTACCACTGCGGGCTCAGGTACTCGAGCTGGCCGCTGGCGGCGCTGATGTACATGATGTTGGGCAGCGCCTCTACCATCACCTGAAACTGCTCGTCGCGGCGGCGCACCTCCTGGGTCAGCACCTCGCTTTGCCGGCGGGCCAGCACCTTGTCGGTCACCTCCACGGCAAACACCAGAATGCCCTGGGTGCGCTGCTGCTCGTCGCGCAGGGCCTGCAGGGTGAAGTCCAGGTAGCGGCTGGCGCCGGGCGCGTCGCCCTGCACCCGCAGCGGGTATTCCTCGCGCATCACCGTCTGGCCGGTGGTGAACACCTCGTCGAGCAAGGCCAGCAGACCCTGCTCAGCTACTTCGGCCACGGTTTCGCCCAGGGGCCAGCCCACGCGCAGGCGGCCGCCAAACAGGTCGAGCAGGGCCGGGGTAGCAAAGCCGCAGATGTGCTCGGGTCCGAGCAGGGTACACAGGTGGGCCGGCACCTGGCTCAGAATCTGCTGGAGCAGGCGGTCCTTGTCTTCGAGGCGCTGCTGGCTGCGGCGCGACTCGTCCACGTCGGTGCAGGCCCCAAACCACTGGCGCACGCGGCCGTTGGCATCAACCTGGGGCAGGGCCTGGGTCAGAAACCAGTGGTAGAGGCCGGTGCCGGCTTCGCGCAGGCGAAACTCAGCGGTGAAGGGCTGGCCCGTAGCCAGGGCCTGCTGCCAGAGCTGCTGCACGCGGTCGAGGTCGTGGGGGTGTACGTGGGCAGGCCACAGGTCGGCGCCGGTATTGGCGGCCAGGCCGGTGTACTCGGTCCAGCGCTGGTTGCCGTAGCGCAGCCGGCCGGCGGCGTCGGTGGTCCAGAGCAGCTGCGGAATAAACTCGGTGAGGAAGCGAAACTGCTCCTGCTGGCGCTGCGTCTCGGCCACGGCCTCGGCGGCCAGGCGGCGGTGCAGCAACTGGTCGGTCACGTCAAGGCCGGCCAGCAGCACGCCCTCAATCTGCCCGCCGGCCGTCAGCAAGGGCTGCAGCGTGACGTTCAGCAGGCGGGCATCGGGCGCTTCGGCCCCCAGGGCCAGCACCGGCACCGAGGCAATGCGGCGCACCTGGCCGGTGCGGTACACCTCGTCGAGGCGGGCCAGCAGCGCGGGGCCGGGGCCGGGCTGCGTGCGGGCCGCCGGCTGCCCCAGGGCGCTGGCCGACACGTAGGGCCGGGCCCGGGCCGACACGTACTGCACCACGTGCCCGGGGCCGTGCAGCACCACCAGGTGCAGCGGCAGCTGGTCGAGCTGCTCGAGCAGGCGGCGGTCCTGGCCCACATCCGGGAACAGGTGGCCTTGGGGGCCGGCCGCGGTTTCCGGCTGGGGCGGGGTGCCATTCGGCGCGGGCGTTGTTTCTTCGGGGAGGCGCAGCAGGTAGCGCCGCGCGCCGCCGGCTGCCGGCAAGGGGCGCACTGCGGCCTCGCCGGCGCGGGCAGGCTGCGCGGACCACTGCTGGCTTTGGGCGGCGGTGAGGGCGGGCAGCCAGGGCGCCAGCGCCTCGGCGGCCGGCTGGCCCAGCAGCTCGGGGCGGGAGCGGTTCAGTGCCCGGCAGCCGGCCTCGTTCACGGCGATGATAACCAGGTCCGCGTTCAGCAGCAGGTGGGGAGCTGACAGCTCGTTGAAAACCAGCTCAAAGTCGGCGGCGGAAGGCAAGTCTGGCATCAAACGACGGCCTCGTCGGGAAATATCCGAGCAAACCCGTACCAATATAGCTACCGCCCGGTAGCCCCGGCCCGGCGCCGCCCGCCCCGGGGCCGGCAACTTTTGGGCAACGGCGTCGTTTAGCCGCCCAAGCCGGGTTTCCGGCCGCTCTTGCCGCGCCCATGAAAGAATTCCTACGCCCCGACGGTTCGGTGTTTCTGCAGGTCGAGCGCGACCGGGTTCACGACTGGGTGTACGCCCGTTGGCTGGGTAGCCAGACGCTGGCTACGGTGCAGCAGGGCGGACTGTACTACGTGGAACTGCTGCGCCAGGAGCCCTGCCCGCGCCTGCTCAACGACCACCAGGAGCTGATCGGCTCCTTCTCCGAGGCCAACGACTGGATCAGCCAGGTGTGGACGCCGCTGATTCGCGAGGCCGGCCTGCGCTACTTTGCCCAGGTGCTGGCCCCCGGCATCTTTGCCCAGCTCTCGATAGTTGATTTGCAGCAGCGACTGGGCGGGCAGCTGGAGCTGCGCCTGTTTGGTAGCCTGCCAACCGCCCGTGAGTGGCTGCTGAGCACCGCGCCGGCCGCGGCCGACAGATCTGCCTAGCGGGCGGGCCTATAACCTGCCCGGGGCGGCTCCGTTAAAGGCTGATTCGCCGCTTTTACCACCCTGCCATGGCCCTGCGCCTCCTGCACGAAGACCATACGCTGACCATTTCCTACGATTACCTCAACGACTGGCTGTACGTCGACTGGGCGCCCGAGCAGGACTTGCAGTCGGTGCAGCAGGGCTGCCTGAAAATGCTCGAACTGTTGCAGACCGAGTGCTGCCGCAAGGTGCTCAACGACAACCGCCGGGTGCAGACCATCTGGTCGGAGGCGGCGGAGTGGGGCGGCCGGGTGTGGTTTCCGGCCATGGCCGAGGGCGGCCTCGAATACTTCGCCTGGGTATACTCGCCCAATATCTACAGCCGCCTCTCCACCGACCGCACCCTGGCGCACACCACCAAGCCCGTAGTAGTGCCCTTCGACAGTCTCGAAACCGCGGCCTCCTGGCTGCGGCAGATGTAAACCGCTGAAGGGCCGGCACTTTTTGTCATTCACCCGGGTTAAGCCTCCCGAAGGTCCATTGGGCCTTTAGTTTGAAATAACGTCGGAAAGCCGCGGCTCTTTGGGCAGCGGCTTTTTTCGTGCCCGCCGCTCAGTTCTCGATGCGCGAGGTGCGTTGGGTGTCGGGCATGCGCCAGTATACCAGCAGCGAGGCCGCCGCGCACACCGTCACGTACCAGTAAAACCAGCTTTCCACGCCCCAGCTTTTGAGCTGCAGGGCCACGTACTCGGCCGAGCCGCCGAACAGGGCCACCGTCAGGGCGTAGGGCAGCCCCACGCCCAGGGCCCGGATTTCGGTGGGAAACAGCTCGGCTTTCACCACCGCGTTGATGGAGGTGTAGCCGCTCATAATGACCACGGCCACCACCAGCAGCCCAAAGGCTGCCCCTGGGCCCGGGGCCCGCGCCAGCAGGGTGAGCAGCGGCACCGTGCCCAGCGTGGCGCCCACCCCAAAAAACAGCAGCACCGGCCGCCGCCCCACCCGGTCGGAGAGGGCGCCCATCAGCGGCTGCAGCACCAGCGCCACGGCTAGCGCCCCAAACGACACGAGCGTGGCCTGGTCCTTACTCAGCCCGGTGGTGTTCACCAGAAACTTCTGGGCGTAGGTGGTGAAGGTGTAGAACACCAGCGTGCCGCCCAGGGTGAGGCCCACCACGGTGAGCACCTCGCGCGGGTGTTGCAGCAGCACCGCCAGCTTGCCGGGGCCATTAACCGGGGGCGCGGCGGCCTGCTGCTGGGTGAAGGCGGCGGTTTCGTGCATGCTGCGCCGCAGGTACAGCGCCGACAGCGCCGCCAGCGCCCCGATGACGAACGGTACCCGCCAGCCCCAGTCGTAAAGCTCGGCGGGCGTGAGCACGGCCTGCAAGCCCAGCTGCACCAGCAGGGCAACCAGCTGCCCGGCTAGCAGCGTCACGTACTGAAAGCTGGAGTAGAAGCCGCGGTGCCGGGCGGTGGCCATTTCGCTCAGGTAGGTGGCCGAGGTGCCGTACTCGCCGCCCACGCTCAGGCCCTGCAGCAGGCGGGCCAGCACCAGCAGCACCGGGGCCGCCACGCCAATGCGCTGGTAGCCGGGCGTGAGGGCAATGAGCAGCGAGCCGGCGCACATGAGCAGCACCGAGGCCAGCAGCGCCGCTTTGCGCCCGTGGCGGTCGGCGTACACGCCCATGAGCCAGCCGCCGAGCGGGCGCATCAGAAAGCCCACCGCGAAGATGGCGGCCGAATTCAGCAGCTGCGCGGTGAGGTTGCCCGCCGGGAAAAACGCCGGCGCGAAGTACAGGGCGAAGGCCGAGTACACGTACCAGTCGTACCACTCCACCAGGTTGCCGATGGAGCCGCTCACGATGGAGCGTAGGCGGGTGGCGGCGCTAGGGGCGGCCGAAACGGATGAGGAGGAGGCAGCGGGCGGGGGCATAAACGAGAAGCCGGAACAGCGGGCCCGCAAATAGCAAAGATGCCTGCACAGGCCGGCGGGCCCCGCACCAACGCGACTGCGCCCGGCGTAGCGGCCGGGCGCAGGGGGCGGGAGCCAACGGGCCGGGGCTAGTTGCTGTAGCCGCCGCCGCTTTCGGGTGAGGTGGCGCTGCCGCCGGGGTGGGCGTGGCCGCCGTCCAGGGCCGAGGTCTGCGGAAAATCGGCCTCGGCGGCGGCGGGCAGGTGGGCGGGCTCCCAGCGGTGCATCACCTCGAAGCTGATCTTGGCCGTGACGCGGTACTCCACAATCTTGTTGTCCTGCACCTTGCAGCTCTGGTCCTTGATGTAAATGCCCTTGATGCCCTTCACGGTGGTGCTGGCTTCCTGCAGGGCGCGCTGCACGGCATCCTCAAAGCTTTTGTCCGACGAGGCCAGCACTTCGATGACTTTCTTGATGGTGCTCATGGTTGGGGAGGAGGTTGAAGTGAACGAAACCGGGGTATCCCGCGGGAATCCTTGCTCTACGCAGCCCGCCGCCGAAAGGCTGCTGCCGGCTTGGCCCCCCATCCCGGCTTCGCTACTTTTGCCGCTGCTTTCTTGCCATCCTTTCACCGAGTCTGTTCGCCTGATGCAATTCCGCACCGAAAAAGACACCATGGGCACCGTGCAGGTCCCCGCCGACGCCTACTGGGGCGCCCAAACCCAACGCTCCATCGAGAACTTCCAAATCGCGCAGGACATCAACCGCATGCCCAAGGAAATCATCCGGGCGTTTGCGTACCTGAAGAAAGCCGCCGCGCTGACCAACCGCGACGCGGGCGTGCTGCCGGCCGACAAAGCCGAGCTGATTGGCCGCGTGTGCGACGAAATCCTGGCCGGCCAGCTCGACGAGCAGTTTCCGCTGGTGGTGTGGCAGACGGGGTCGGGCACGCAGTCGAACATGAACGTGAACGAGGTCATTGCCTACCGCGGCCACGTGCTGCAGGGCGGCAACCTCCTCGACGAGAAAAAGGCCCTGGCCCCCAACGACGACGTGAACAAGTCGCAGTCGAGCAACGACACCTTCCCCACGGCCATGCACATCGCGGCCTACAAGATTCTGGTGGAGGTAACCATTCCGGGCATCGAGAAGCTGCGCGACACCTTGGCGGCCAAGTCCAAGGAGTTCATGCACGTGGTTAAAATCGGCCGCACCCACCTGATGGACGCCACCCCGCTGACCGTGGGCCAGGAGTTCTCGGGCTACGTGTCGCAGCTCGACCACGGCCTGCGCGCCATCAAGAACACGCTGGCCCACCTCTCGGAGCTGGCGCTGGGCGGCACGGCCGTGGGCACGGGCATCAACACGCCCGCTGGCTACTCCGAGAACGTGGCCAAGCACATTGCCGACCTCACCGGCCTGCCCTTCATCACCGCCGAAAACAAGTTTGAGGCCCTGGCCGCCCACGACGCCATCGTGGAAGCCCACGGCGCGCTGAAAACCGTGGCCGCCTCGCTGATGAAAATCGGCAACGACATCCGCCTGCTGGCCTCGGGCCCGCGCGCCGGCATCGGCGAGCTGTTCATTCCCGACAACGAGCCCGGCTCCAGCATCATGCCCGGCAAGGTGAACCCCACGCAGAGCGAAGCCATGACCATGGTAGCGGCGCAGGTGATGGGCAACGACGTGGCCATCAACATCGGCGGCATGAACGGTCACTTCGAGCTGAACGTGTTCAAGCCGGTGATGATCTACAACTTCCTGCACTCGGCCCGCCTGATTGGCAACGTGTGCGTGTCGTTCAACGACAAGTGCGCCGTGGGCATCCGGCCCATCGAGGAAAACATCAAGAAGCACGTCGACTCCTCGCTGATGCTGGTGACGGCCCTGAACCCGCACATCGGCTACTACAAGGCCGCCGAAATTGCCCAGACCGCCCACAAAAACGGCTCGACGCTGAAGGAAACCGCCCTGCAGCTGGGCTACCTCACCGAGGAGCAGTTCAACGAGTGGCTCAAGCCCGAGGACATGGTGGGCGAGCTGCCCCGCTAAACCCGAAAGTAGCAGTATTTTGCGTTGCCCACGCCGCAGCTCTTCGGGGCTGCGGCGTTTTTTTGCCCGACAGGAACTTATCGGCCCTGCAAAGGTTTGCAGAAGCCGCCCCCGTAAACTGGATTTTGCCGTTCCGGGGCCTTCTCCTCAGGCGCTGCCAATGCTCAACCTCTACGACTCGCCCTGCCTGCGCCTCGACTACCTGCCTCGCCTGCGGCTGCTGGAAATTGCCTGGCGCGGCGCGGCGCAGCCCCGCGACATTCGGGAAGGCTTCTGGCAGGCCCTGGAGGTGGCCGAGCAGTACCAGGTGCAGTGCTGGCTGCACGATTTGCGCGGCCTGCCCCCGGTGGGCCCGGCCGAGCAGCACTGGCTGCGCCAGCACTGGTTTCCGCGCTACCTGCTGCTGAAGCTGCACCGCGTGGCCTTGGTCAACTCGCCCGACGAGCACCGCCGCCTTTCGGTGGAAGCCACCGTGCGCCTGGCCGCCATCGACCAGCACGACTACCGCCCCGACACGCGCTACTTCGACGACGCCGAGCAGGCGCGGGCCTGGATTCGCGCGCCCCACGTCACGGCCCTGCTCCCGCGCCTGGGCTGAGGGCGCGTACCAGCCGGCCGGCTTCTTCGTTAAGCGGCTGAGCCGTAGGTTTGTGTTTGTAAATGATTGAATGCGGGACTGACTGAATGACTGAATCGGTCGTTTGGATTCGTGCATTCGCTCCTTCAATCCTTGTTCTGCCCGTGCGCTACCTGTTGCCCCTGTTGCTGCTGCTCTCGATGCTCACCGTGCTGCTGCCCGGCTGCGAGCCAAAGGAGGAGCTTATCACCACCGACGCCGCCGCGCGCCTGGCCTTTTCCACCGACACCGTCAAGTTCGACACCGTGTTCGTGCAGACCGGCACCGTGACCAAGCGCCTGTGGGTGTACAACCGCAACAAGCGGGCGGTGCGGGTTTCTGAAATTCGCCTGGCGGCCCAGCAGGGCGCTACCTATCAGCTCATCATCGGCGGCGACCCCGGCGCCGTGGCCCGCGACGTGGAAATCCGCGGCCAGGACAGCCTGCTGGTACTGGTGAAGGCCACCCTGCAGCCCGGGGCCGACAAGCCCTTTCTGGTGGAAGATCAGCTTTTGTTTCGCACCAACGGCAACGAGCAGCTGGTGCGCCTGATTGCCTACGGCCAGAACGCCTACTTCCACCGCCACGAAACCATCGACCGCAACACCACCTGGGCGGCCGACAAGCCTCACGTGCTCTACGACACAGTGTGGGTGGAGCCCGGCGCGCGGCTGACCATTGAGCCGGGCGCCCGCATCTACGTGCACGCCGGCTCGCCGCTGGTCGTGTTCGGGCAGCTGTCCATCAACGCCAATACCCAGCCGCTGGACACGGTGAAGGAAAACGACCGGCGCACCATCGTGCGCTTTGCCGGCGACCGGCTCGAGCCCTTCTACGCCGAGGGACCAGGGCAATGGCCGGGCATTCAGTTTGCGCCCGGCAGCCGCGGCAACGTGCTGCGCTACTGCGAAATCAAGAATGCCAGCTACGGCCTGCTGCTTTACAACCCTGGCAACGGGCCCGCCCGCCCGCAGGTCATCGTTGAAAACAGCACCATCAAGAACATTTCGGGGCTGGGCGTGACGGCCGGCAGCGGCGGGGTGAGCTTTGCCGGCGGCGGCGTGCTCAGCTTCTCGGGCGACGTGGAGCTGCGCAACGTGCTGCTCAGCAACTGCGGCGAGTACGCCGTGGCGGGCTTTCAGGGCGGCAGCTACCTGCTGCAGCACTGCACCATTGCCAACTACACCCCGCAGTTCCGCCGCGAAACCTCTGCCCTGACGTTCTCCAACGTGCTGCCCGTTAACAACCCGCCGCGGCAGGTGTCGCCCAGCATCAGCATTCTGAACACCATCGTGTGGGGCTCCATCGAGGACGAGCTGTTTTTCCAGAACGCCAGCGCCTACCGCGCCGGCATCAGCGTGAGCAACAGTTTGCTGCGCACCAAGGAATACGCCGGGCCGGCCGGCGGGGCCACGCTGGGCTTCGAGGGCAGCGGCAACCTGCTGAACGTAGACCCCAAGTTTCACCGCACCACGCTCTCGGCCGGCCCCAACGGCCCCGACTACCGCCTCGACCCCAGTTCGCCGGCCCGCGCCCGCGGCGCCGATATCCGCGCCTTCGACGCCCTGAGCCGCGACCTGCGCAACGTGCTGCGCCCCAACCTGGCCACGCCCGACCTGGGCGCCCTCACCCTGCCCTAACCGCGCCGCCCATGATCTGCGTGCAGAAGCGTTTGCGCCTGCCGGCCCTGCGCCGCGGCTTTCACCTCATCACCGACCTGCTCGCGGCCGAGCTGCCCGAGCTGGCGCAGGTGCGCGCCGGCACCCTGCACGTGTTTATCCAGCACACCTCGGCCAGCCTCTCCATCAACGAAAACGCCGACCCCACCGTGCGCCGCGACTTCGAGGAGTTCTTCAACCGCACCGCGCCCGAAAACGCCCCCTATTTTCAGCACACCCAGGAAGGCCCCGACGACATGCCCGCCCACCTGAAAGCCGCGCTGCTGGGCAGCAGCGTCACCATTCCCGTTACGGGCGGCGAGCTGGCGCTGGGCACCTGGCAGGGCGTGTACCTGGGGGAGCACCGCAACCACGGCGGCCGCCGCTGGCTGGTGCTCACGCTGCTGGGCGTGGCCTGAAACCCAGCGCCCGGGGCGGTTAGTGCGTAGAAGGCCGAAAAGCCCGCCGCCCATGAAGTTTCCTGCTCCGTCTTTACTAGCCGTTTGCCTGCTGCTGAGTGCCTGCCGCGACCAGCCCGCGAGCCTAGCCCGCGAGCAGCCCCGCCGAACCGACTCGTTGGCATCTGCCCCCACCGCGCCCGCGCCGCCGCCGGCGCCCCGCCGCGTGTGCGCCATCACCGACGACGAAGCCGCCAACGACCCCTTCGGCACCGAGCTTACCGTGGCCGAGGTGGTGGGCAGCGGCGGCCGCATCACGGGCCGCCGGCCGGTGGCCAACGCGCACTCCCCCGGACAGACGGACACGCTGATAACGGTGCAGCAGGCCGGCAACGAGTTCGTGTTCTACCGCACCCCCGACAAGGACCTGCTCAGCAGCGCCACCCTGGTTTCGTTTGCCTCGCCCCATTGCCAGAAGCTGCGCCAGCGCATTGGGGCGGCCTCCCGCCGCCAGGGCGCCGGCTGCGACAGCGTGAGCATTCGGGACGAAATGCAGATGAACCGGGTGCTGGCCTCGTTCCGCAACGGCCAGGTGCAACGGGTGAAAGTGGAACCCTACCTCGACTGAGCCGAGGCCCAAACCGGCAGAGTTGTCGGCGCGAAGTTTAGCGCAGCACCCGGGCGCGGGCGGCGTAGCGGGTCGAATCGAACACCACCAGCTTCTGGCTGCCGCGGACCTGGTAGTCGGTCAGCAGCCCGTCGGGACCAAAGCGCAACGCCAACTGCTTGCCCGAGAAAAACAGGGCGTTGTCCTGGCTGATGCGGGCTTGCAACTCGCGCACCGTGGCCCCGGCCCGCAGCACCGACAGCTCCAGCACCGGGTGCTCCACGTTGGGGCGGCGGCGGAAGGTCTGGCGGGTCAGGCCCGTGCTGTCGGCCGCCGAGGTTTGCTTGTAGGCGCCGCGCAAAGCCGGCTTGTTGATGTCGGCCTGGTAGAACAGCTCCAGCTCGTTGGCCCAGTTTACCTGCCGCAGCTGCCGGGTTTCGGTTTGGCCGTCGCGCAGCACCACCGCTTTTTCGAGCCCCAGCCGCTGGGCCTGCAACTGCTTGATTTGCGCGTCGAGCAGGCCCACGGTATCGAAGTAGCCGGCGGGGCGGCGGGCCGGGCGGTCGGCCGGTTCGCCCGAGCAGGCACTCAGCCAGCTCAAAGCCGCCAGGCCAAGCCAGCGGAAGCCGGCCCGGCCCGCCAGCGCGCCGAGCCGCGGCTTACGCATGGGCGGCGGGGCGCAGCAGCGACTCGCCCGTCATTTCCGGCGGCTGCGGCAGGCCCATCAGCGCCAGCACGGTGGGCGCGATGTCGCCCAGCTTGCCGTCGGCCAGGCGGCCCTGGTAGTCGGAGTCGGCCAGGATGCAGGGCACGAGGTTGGTGGTGTGGGCCGTGTTGGGCGTGCCGTCGGGGTTGATCATCATGTCGGCGTTGCCGTGGTCAGCGATGATGATGCAGGCGTAGCCGTTTTCCAGGGCCGTGGTCACCACATCGCGGGTGCACTCGTCGACCACCTCGCAGGCGCGCACGGCGGCCGCAAACACGCCGGTGTGACCCACCATGTCGGGGTTGGCGAAGTTGAGCACGGTGAAGTCGGTGGCGCGGGCCTGCAGCTCAGGCACCAGCGCGTCGCGCAGCTCGTAGGCGCTCATCTCGGGCTTCAGGTCGTAGGTGGCCACCTTGGGCGAGGCGCACAGCAGGCGCCGCTCGCCGGCAAATTCGGCTTCGCGGCCGCCCGAGAAAAAGAACGTTACGTGGGGGTACTTCTCGGTTTCGGCAATGCGAATCTGGCGGCGGCCGTGGGCGGCCAGCACCTCGCCGAGGGTGTGTTCGAGGTTGTCTTTCTCAAACACCGGTGTCACGCCCACAAACGTGGCGTCGTAGTTGGTGAGCGTGAGGTAGTGCAGGTTCAGCCGGTGCATGTTGAAGGCGTGAAAGTCCTGCTGGGTCAGCGCCTGGGTGATTTCGCGGCCGCGGTCGGTGCGGAAGTTGAAGCAGATAACCACGTCGCCGTCCTGCATGGTGGCCAGGGGCAGGCCGTCGGCACCGGTTTTCACCAGCGGCAGCAGGAACTCGTCGGTCACGCCTTCGCGGTACGAGTCGAGCATAGACTGAATCAGGTTGGCCGAAGGCGTGCCGCGGCCGTTCACCAGCAGGTCGTAGGCCACCTTCACCCGCTCCCAGCGGTTGTCGCGGTCCATGGCGTAGTAGCGGCCCACTACCGAGGCGATTTTGCCACTGGCCCCGCGCTGCAGGTGCTCTTCCAGGTTGTTGACGTAGCGCACCCCGCTCTTGGGGTCGGTATCGCGGCCGTCGGTGAAGGCGTGGATGAAGACGCGGTGCACGTCCTCGTCGTGGGCCAGGGTGCAGAGGGCCTTCAGGTGGTCGATGTGAGAGTGCACGCCGCCGTCGGAGAGCAGCCCCATCAGGTGCAGGTTCTTGTCGGTATTCAGGCGTAGGTACTCGAAGGCCTGCTTGAGGGCGGGAATGGCCGCCAGCTTCCGCTCGCGCACAGCCTTGTTGATGCGTACCAGATCCTGGTACACCACGCGGCCGGCGCCAATGTTCATGTGCCCCACCTCGGAGTTGCCCATCTGCCCGTCGGGCAAGCCCACGGCCTCGCCCGAGGCCTGCAGGCGGCTGTGGGGAAAGCGGGCAAACAACGAATCGACGAAGGGCGTTTGAGCGGCCGCAATGGCCGAAGCGGCGGGGTTCTGGGTTAAACCCCAGCCATCGAGGATTACCAGCAGTACCGGTTTGTTCATAGCAGCAAAGATAGGCGGCCCGTAACTGGCAAGCGCCACCAATTCGCTAATTTGGCCGCTGCCGCTATTTACTTCGCTTATCCAGCAATTGCAACCGGTTGGCACAATTTTGGTGTACCCGCCGCTGCAGTCTCTTTGCATCCCATGAAACGACTACTTACAAGGGCCCTAACCGTTTTCTGCCTGAGCATGATGACGATAGTGGCCCAGGCACAGGGCGAGGCCTTCAGCGCGGTGCGCGCGGCCATTCGCAGCGGCTCCTCCAAGGCCGTGGCCCAGTACTTTGGCGGCACCGTCGAGCTCAGCTTCGACGGCGACAAACAGAGCTACAGCGCCACCCAGGCCGAATTTGTGCTCAAGGACTTCTTTGCCAAAAACGGCCCGGCGTCCTTCGAACTCGTGCACCAGGGCGCTTCCACCTCGGGCGGCGTGCAGTACGCGGTGGGCAAGTTCGGCGCCAAGTCGGGCAACTACCGGGTCTTCATCAAGATGAAGCCGGCCGCGGGCGGGGCCCTGCAAATCGACACGATGGACTTTACCCACGAGTAATTTGGCCCAACCTGTACGTTCGTAAGTACTTTTTGGCCTGATTTCCTGCCCCGCAGGCCCCGGCGCATGTCGGGGCCTTTTGCTATTTTTGCGCCGTGCATACTGCCCCCTACCTCAGCCCCGAAGCCCTTCACGCCTTTATTCAAGCCGCGCTGGCCGAAGACGTGGGCGACGGCGACCATTCGTCGCTGGCCGGGGTGCCGGCCGGGGCCCGCAAGCAGGCCCGCCTGCTGGTGAAGGACGAGGGCGTACTGGCCGGCGTAGCGCTGGCCGAGCTGATTTTCGCCCAGGTCGACCCCGCCCTGCAGGTGCAGGTGCTGCTGCCCGACGGCAGCCGCGTCAAGCACGGCGACGTGGTCCTGACGGTGGAAGGCCCGGCGCGCTCGATCCTCACGGCCGAGCGGCTGGTGCTCAACTGCATGCAGCGCATGAGCGGCATTGCTACCCACACGGCCTTCCTCAACAGCCTGCTGGCCGGCACCAAGGCCAAGCTGCTCGACACGCGCAAAACCACGCCCAACTTCCGCCTCTGCGAAAAGTGGGCGGTGCTCATTGGCGGCGGCGTCAACCACCGCTACGGCTTGTTCGACATGATTATCCTCAAGGACAATCACGTGGACTACGCCGGCGGCATCCGCCAGGCCATCGAAGCTACCCACGCCTATCTCGACAAGCTGGGCCGCCGCCTCCCGATCGAGGTGGAAACCCGCTCGCTGGCCGAGGTGCAGCAGGTGCTCGAAGTGGGCGGCATCGACCGCATCATGCTCGACAACATGGCCCCGGCGCTGCTGCGCGAGGCCGTAGCGCTGATTGCCGGCCGCTTCCCCACCGAGGCCTCGGGCGGCATTACCGAGCACACCATTGCCGCCGTGGCCGCCACGGGCGTCGACTACATTTCGGTGGGCGCCCTCACGCACTCCACCAAGAGCCTGGATCTGAGTTTGAAAGCGTATTAAAAAGAGTGGCTAGTTGAGCGTTGCCGGTTGCCAGTTTGTTCTGGCAGCAAGCGCAACGGCCTGACAACTAACACCGCATAACCGACAACTTCCAGAATGCAACAACCCAACAATATGCGGGGCCGGCAGGTGGCGCAGCAACCTTCGCCGCTGGCCATCCGCACCAAGAAGCACCAGCTCGAAAAAGACACCTTCACCCGCATGGCCCTGACCATGGTGTGGAAGCGCGACTGGTGGCAGGCGCTGATTCCGCTGGTGGTGCTGCTGCTGCCGGCGCTGTTCGTGTTTTCGTGGTGGTGGGTGGCGGCCGCCGTGCTCGTGACGGTGCTTTACGTGCTGCTGCGCTCGGCCCAGGTTACCGGCGTCACCCAGATGGAGCAGAGCAAGGCCCTGTTCGAGCGCGTGCACTACGAGATGGACCAGCGCCAGCTGCTGCTGCGCCTCAACCAGGAGCAGGGCATGCGCCTGACCTGGGACATGATCGAGTCGGTGCGGCGCGACAAGGAAGCCTACGTGCTGTTTCTCAAGCAGCCCGACCTGGCCGGGCAGGTGGCCGGCTGGCGCGCCCTGCTGGCCAAGGTGATGTACGTACCGGTATTTTTGCACCTGCCCACCCGCATTTTCAACTCGCCCAACGACCTGCGCCTGTTTGAGTCTATTTTGCGGCGCAAAGGCCTGCTGCCCGCCGAGGCCGGCGCCCCCGAAACCGGGGGCAAGGCCGCCTAAGCCCGGGTTTTTTCGTACTACGACTTCGTTCCTCTCCTGCTTTTTCGCTTTATGACCTCCAACAACCTCGTTTCGGGCCTGGCTGCCGTAGCCCTGCTGGCCCTGGCCTCGTGCAGCGCCGAACCGTCTGACTGGCGCCCCGACGGCAAAGTATCCGTTGACCAGGTAGCCCCGGGCACCCGCGAAACGCAGTATTTTGACCTCCACACCGACGCGCCCAGCCAGCACAAGGGCGGCGCCATTGCCGAGCCCATCAGCTCCCACACCGACGTGGAGCAGACCCTGGACCCGGCCAAGGGCCAGCCCAGCAACCGCACCCACGCCGACGCGGCCATGTCGCCCGACGCGGTAGTGCCCGAGGGCAGCAAGCAGGGCGAGGACGCCACCAAGGCCAAAACCGAAACCCACCACGACCTGAACGACGAGCACCGCGAGCAGAACGAGAACTAAGCCGCGAGGCTTGGCACTCAGGCTCAGTTGCTTGCCTGCCCAATAGCGCCCCGGTGCGGTTTCTGACGTCTGAACCAGAAACCGCGCCGGGGCGTCGGCGTCCCTGCCCGGCTCCCTGCGGGCGGGCTTCTTTCACCGCTGCTTTCGTTTCATGGCGCATTCTCATTACCAGGCCGAGTGGTTTAGTACCTGGTTCGACTCGCCGTACTACCACCGGCTGTACCGCGACCGGGACCAGAACGAGGCCCAGCACTTCCTCGACAACCTGCTGCTGCGCCTGCATCCCAAGCCCCACGAGCGGCTGCTGGATCTGGCCTGCGGCAAGGGGCGCCACGCCGTGTACCTCAACCAGCGCGGCTACGACGTGACGGGCATCGACCTCTCACCCGAAAGCATTGCCCAGGCCCGGCAGGCCGAAAACGAGCGGCTGCGCTTCTACGTGCACGACATGCGCGAGCCGCTGCCCCACGGGCCCTTCGATTTCGTGCTGAACCTGTTCACCAGCTTCGGCTACTTCGACGAGGAGGCCGAAAACGTGGTGGCCCTGCGCCACGCCGCCGACGCGCTGCGGCCCGGCGGCAAGCTGGTCATCGACTTCATGAACACCGAGCGCACCATCCGCGAGCTGGTGAGCCACGAGGAAAAGCTGGTCGACGGTACCCGTTTCCTGCTCAGCCGCCACCTCGACCGTGACTTTATCGTGAAGGACATCCGCTTCCGCGACGACCAGGGCCGCGAACAGTACTTCCAGGAGCGGGTGCGGGCCCTGAGCCGCGAGCGGTTCGAGGAATACTTCTACCTCGCGGGCCTGCGCCTGGCCGAGGTGCTGGGCGACTACGACCTGCGCCCCTACGACGCGGCCAGCAGCGCGCGCATGATTTTCATTCTCAAAAAATAACGCCGCCGGGCTTACCACCGGCTTTGGCCGGGCCCGCGGGTCCGGCCGGGGCGGGGCGGCCGGGCCCGGGGCGCAGCCTTCACGCTCCATGTTTGTAGCCCTGCTGCTGCTTTTCGCGTCGGTGCTTGGTGCCGGCTGGCTCACGCGGTTTGTGCCCACGGCGCACACCACCTGGCTGCGGCCCCTGCTGGCCTTCAGCGGCGCCTACCTGGTTACGCTTACCCTCACGCACCTGCTGCCCGAGGCCCTCACCCTGGGCGACTCGCACCAGGTGGGCTACTTCGTGTTGGCGGGCTTTTTCGGGCAGCTGGTGCTGGAGCTGTTTTCCGAGGGCGTGGAGCACGGCCACCAGCACGTGCATGCCCAGCACCCCCACGCCGGGGTGCCCTGGCTGCTGCTGGGCTCCCTCACCCTGCACGCTTTTCTCGAAGGCAGCATCTTGGTGCAGGACCCCCACGGCCACCGGCCCGACGGCTTTTTTGCCACCCTCACCGGCGTAGCCCTGCACCACATTCCGGCTGCCTTTGCCCTGATGGCGGTGCTGGTGACGCGGCTGGGCTCGTTTGGCCGCGCCCTGCCCTGGCTGGCCCTGTTTGCCGCCGCCGCCCCGCTGGGCGTGCTGGCCAGCCACTACGCCGGCTTGAACCCGGAGCAGCACGGCGGCTTCTACCCCGCGCTGCTGGGCCTGGTGTGCGGCAACTTCCTGCACGTATCCACCACCATCCTGTTCGAGGTCAGCCCCGAGCACCACATCAACGTGCGCAAGCTGCTGGCCACGCTGGCCGGCCTGGGCCTGGCTTTGCTGGCCAACGCGCTCTAACGCCCGGTAGCACTGGCCCTGTTCGCGGCCATTCCGCGAACCTCCTGCAAAGCGCCGCGAACCTCCGTGACTTAGCCGCGAACGTTCGCGGCGCTTTCGCGGTGGACCGCGGCCGTTTCGCGGTGGACCGCGACTGATTTGCGGTGAACCGGGAACCGTCCGCGGTCCACCGCGAATGAGTTGCGGTCCACCGCGGACGGTTCCCGGTGGACCACAGAACAACCGCGGCGAGTTGAGAGCAGCGCCGGCGGCGGGGCTACTCTACGTCGGTGGCGGGGTAGCGCCGGATCCAGGCTTCGAGGTAGGCGGCGCGGGCGCGCTGCCGGGTCAGCTCGTGCTGGAGCTGCTCGAGGCGCCGGCGCATGGTCAGTACCAGGTCCATGCCCTCGGGGCTGAGCTGCAAATCGTGGT
This sequence comes from Hymenobacter sp. B81, assembly GCF_044628455.1. Classification (NCBI taxonomy): domain Bacteria; kingdom Pseudomonadati; phylum Bacteroidota; class Cytophagia; order Cytophagales; family Hymenobacteraceae; genus Hymenobacter; species Hymenobacter sp. B81. The sequence continues at coordinate 746,814 of NZ_JBIYZW010000002.1, forward strand.
GCAGGCGGGCGAGGCGGGCCAGGTGCTCGGCTTCTTCCTCGATGAGGGGCTCGGGGGCGGCCCCGCTCAGGCGCAGCAACCCCAGGTCGGCCAGCTCGCGCAGGGCCGTTTCGCTCAGCCCGTAGGTGCGGGCGCAGTCGCCGAAGCTGAGGGTGATGAAGTGCGTGGTAGGCATGGCGGAAAGCAGTTAGGAGGGTTGGCCCACGGATTCGCCGCGCAGCTGGGCCAGCTGCCGAATCAGGCGCTGTTCTTCGGCGCTGAGCTGCTGGGGCAGCTGCACCTGCAGGCGCAAATACAGGTCGCCGAACTGCCCGGCCTGACGGTACACCGGGAAGCCCTTGCCGCGCAGCCGCAGCTTGGTGCCGTTGGCCGTTTCGGGCTTGAGCTTGATTTTTACCGGGCCTGCGAGCGTATCGACCACCTGCTCGCCGCCCAGCAGAGCTTTGTAGAGGCTCACCGGCACGTCCATGGTCAGGTCGGCGCCGGTGCGCACGTAGCGGCTGTCGGGCCGGATGCGGAAGGTGATGAACAGGGAGCCGGCCGGGCCGCCGTGGCGGCCGGGGGCGCCCTGGTCGCGCAGCCGGATGGTCTGGCCGTCTTCCACCCCGGGCTGAATGGTGATGCGCAGCTTTTTGTCGCCCACCGTTACGGTGCGCGGGCCGCCGTGGTAGGCTTCTTCCAGGGTCAGCTCCATGTCGGCGCGGTAGTCGTGGCCGGCGGCGGGCCGGGCGCCGCGGGTTTGGCCGCCCATGCCGCCAAAGAAAGAGCTGAAGAAGTCGGAGAAGTCGTCGCCCCCGCCGCCATTGCCGAAGCCGCCGGCCCCGGCGTACTGGCTCCAGTCGAAGCCGCCGGCCTGGCCGCCGCGGCCGGCCTGCTGGTAGCGCTGCCAGTCGGCGCCCAGCTGGTCGTACTTCTGGCGCTTTTCGTCGTCGCTGAGCACCTCGTGGGCCTCGTTTACTTCCTTGAACTTACGCTCGGCCTCGGCGTCGTTGGGGTTCACGTCGGGGTGGTACTGGCGGGCCAGCTTGCGGTAGGCTTTCTTGATCTGGTCCTTGGAGGCTTTCTTGTCCACCCCCAGCACCTGGTAGTAGTCCTTGTAATCCATGAAAAGCGGTGGTTAAGCGGGAAGTCGGCGGGCGGGGCCGGGCGGCAATCCTGCGGCCGCGCGGGCGCGTAAGTGCCGGGGGCCGGGGCCAGACCGTGAACGGATTAGCCGATTGAACGAAATACGTGAATTGGTCCGTTTGTTGCCAAACCTCGCCGGCCGGCATCGGCGGACCGCTTCCGCCGGGGAGCCGTTTCAATGTCGGGCGGCCGCCGTATATTACCTAACTCTTTTCCCCACTTCCACCTCTTATGAAGCGCTTTTCGACCCTTTTGGCGCTGGCTCTGCTGGCCGTAGGCCTGCAAGCCCAGGCCCAGACCAAACCCGCCGGCCGCCGTACGCCCCCGCCCCGCCCCGTGCTGAAAAACGCCGGCGTGCGCGACGGGGTTACCATGACCGGCGGTAAGGTGATGCTCACTGAAAACGGTTTCACCAGCCCCCTGGCGGAGGCCCGCAGCCTGCCCAACGGCACCAAGCTGGCCGCCGACGGCACCGTGACCATGACCGACGGCACCACCGTGCAGCTCAAGGAAGGCGACTACATGTCGCTGAGCGGCCGCCTGACCACCATGGCCATGAAAGCCGAGCAGGACAGCCTGATGCGCGCCGCTAAAATGGACCCCAAAGGCAAGTCCAAATCGAAGATGAAGCGCAAGAACAAGTAGTCCGGCGCTGATTCCGTTTTAGTTGAAAAGCCCGCGGCCCCGGTCGCGGGCTTTTTCGTGCCCAGGTTTAAGCGGTGTAGTCGGCCAGAATCAGCCGCACCTCGGCCTCGTCGCGGGCTTCCACAATCTCGTCGATGACGAACTGGATTTCTGCCTCGCCCCAGCCCTGCTGCTCGGCGGCCTTCACAAACTGGCTTAGGGTCTTGAAGCGGTCGGCCCCAGCCGGGGGCAGCGCCCAGGTTACTTTCTTGCGGATACGCATAGCAGGGGAGGAATAAGCGGGTGGACTACTTACTGGCCCGGCGCACCACGCGCAGCTGCACGGGCGCCACGCCGGCGTCGATGATGTCGATTTTGCGGGCGGCCTTTTTCGAGAGGTCGATGATGCGGCCCTTGGCGTGCGGGCCGCGGTCGTTCACGGTGACCTTTACCGAGCGGTTGTTGCGCGGGTTGGTCACGCGCACCACCGTGCCGAAGGGCAGGGTATTGTGGGCGGCCGTGAGCTTGCCGGGGCGGTAGGGCACGCCGCTGGCCGTTTTGCGGCCGTTGAACTTGTCGGCGTAGAACGAGGCCTTGCCCGATTCGGTGAAGCCGCCGCGGCCCGCGCAGCCGCCCAGCAGCAGGCTGCCGCCCAGACTCAGCAGCAGCAGGCCCCAGGCCGCGGGCCGCGACAGAAAAAAGAAATGCATAAGCAGAGCAGGTGGTCCGGAAAGCTGAAAGTACGCCATCGGGCCGACTTGGGTGGCGGCTCAGGGCCGGCCGCCCCCGCGCCGGGGGGCGGGTGCCGGCGGAATGCGCAAACTCAGCAGCTGCTCGAACGAGCCCTGGTACACGTTGAAATCGACCGTGCCGCGGATGCCGGGAATGTAGGATTCGTCGGAGTGCTGCCAGATAATCCAGCGGCTGCGCGGCAGCAGGGGCTGCTCTACCTCGTAGTGGGCCAGCCACAGGGGATACTTGTCGAAGTGCCCGGCCAGGTAGCGCTGGTAGAAGCCGTAGTTGGAGTAGATGATGGGGCGCACGCCGTAGTGGCGCTCCACCAGCCGCAGCCAGGTGCCGATGTTGCGGCGCATCACGGCCACGTCATGAAACTCCTGCGCTTCCACGTCGAGCACCGGCGGCAGGTCGCCGGGCTGCAGGGGCACGGTTTTCACGAACAGGTTGGCCTGGGCCGTGCCGTCGTAGTTAGGCTGGAAGAAGTGGTAGGCCCCGCGGTAGATGCCGGCGGCCTTGGCGCCGTTCCAGTTGCGGCGGAAGCGCCGGTCGCGCAGGGTTACACCCTCGGTGGCCTTGATGAAGGCGAAGCGCACCCGGTGCCGCGCCACCTCGGGCCAGTCGATGCGGCCCTGGTACGACGACACATCGATGCCGTGCACGGCGTAGCCGCTCAGCAGCGGGGTTTTCTCCTGCCCCGTGAGGCGTGCGGCCACCAGCGTGGCCCAGGCCCGGCGGGCGTAGCGGTGTACCTGGCGGCGGTAGTGCCAGTAAAACCACCCACTGCCGAGCACGGCCAGTAGCAACGCCAGCAGCAACAGCCGCCGGGCGGGGGCGGCGGCGCGCTGCGGGGCGCGGGCACGGGGAGCAGAGCGACGACGGGTGCGGGTCATGCGAAACGGATGCGGGAGCGAAGATAACGCCGGTCCGCCGCCGACTGGTGCCCGCCCCGGCCCGGTGCGGCCGGAAACCGTACTTTTGGCCAACTCCTATTCCGCTGCTGCATGGCCGACGTTCGTACCGACCGCCCGGGCTTCCCGGCGTTTCTCGCGGGCCTGCTGGGCTTCGTGGCCTTCGAAACGCTCACGTTTTTCCTGCTGCGCTGGCTCACCTCGGGCCTGGGCGAAAGCGACCAGTTTCAGCCCGAGAATACCATTGTGGCCAACTGGGTAAAGACCAGCGTGTTTCTGCTGCTGCACCTGGTCCTGGTAGTGGTGGCGGTGCTCACGCTCAGCAACGTGCTGCCGCGCCGCTTCCGTGGGCAGGTGATGGGCTGGTTCTACCTGTCGCTGCTGACCATGTTCGTGCTGCTCTGGCCCCTATTTGAATAAGGGCGGAACAACCGGGGCGGGCACAAAAAAGCCACTGCGGGCAAGGCAGTGGCGGTGAAACCATGGATGCCGGTCGGTCCCGGCGGTATGTACAGGCAGGAAAGCCCTAGCGACGCTTGATGTCGATTTCGCGGCGGCGGTTGGTGGGATTCTCGAACGGGATGCGCACGCGCAGCTCGTCGGCTTCGTGCACGGCGTCGATGCGCTGCAGGTCGAGGCCGGCGGGCAGCTGGAAGCTATGGGCAAACAGCGGTGCGGCCAGCTGGTCGTCGGGGCGGTGCCGGTACTCGGCGTACACCGTCAGCGTCTGGTTGTCGAGCACCACGTGAAAGGTTTCGGGCCGCACCGTGGGGGCCGACACGCGAATCATCACGCCGTTGGGGCGGCGGTCGAGACGCAACAGCGGCTGGGCTACGCCCCCGCCCAGGGTGTTGAGCAGGTCAAGCTGCGGGAGAAATTCGCGGATGGTATTGCGGCTGATCAGGTTCATGGCTAATGCTGCTTTAATTCAGGGGATTGTAGACAAACAATGTACCAACATGAAATCCGGGCAGGATGGCACCACCCTGCTACTCCGGGGCGTCATATTGGCCGGAAACGCCGCGGCAAATGGGAGCCGAAACGCCAGGCTGGCAGCCCGTCGGTGCTCAGTTGCGTATAGGTTCAAACGCCTCATCTACTTCCATCTATGCCGCCAGTACACCTGTTCTCCACTTCCCGCACGGCGCGCTACATGCTGCTGGGCGAGCCCGGCCCCGCTATTCAAACCGTGTGGTTTTGCCTGCACGATGCCGACCAGTCGGTAGAAGACCTGGCGGAGCAGCTGCGGGCGCTGGAAGCTCCCGACCGCCTGCTGGTGCTGCCCGAAGCCCTGTCGCGCTATGCCCTGGCGCCCACCAGTCCGCCCCAGCTGGCCCGGCCCGCCGCGGCCTGGCTGGTGCCCGGCTCGGGCGACCTGCTGCCCGACCTGCTTGACCTGACCGCCTACCTCGACGAGCTGGCGGCTAGCGTGCTAAGCCAGTGTCCGCCCCAGGTACCCGTTACGGTGCTGGGCTGCGGGCAGGGCGCGGCGGCGGCCTGCCGCTGGCTGGCGGGCAACCGCACCGAGTACCAGCGCCTGGTACTCTACGCCGCCGTTTTTCCGCCCGACTTCGACCGCCGCGCCACGTTTGTGGGGCTGCCCGAGCGGCCCGTAACAGTGGTGGCTACCACGGTGGACACGCTGACCCCGGAAGCTTCGGGTCAGGGGCTAGTGCAGGATCTGCTCGACGTAGGGCTGACGGCTACCCTGCGGCACGTAACGCCGGGCGCTGTTACACTCGCGGCGCTGGGGCCCATGGAAGTACCCGCGGGAGCCGCTGAATCAACCGCTGCTTCCGGTGCCAGCCCGGTCAGGCCGGAGCACCGGCCATAAACCAAGCGGCCCGGCTTCAACCGAAGCCGGGCCGCTGGAATCAGGGCTGAGTTAAGAGGTTACGCGCCCGCGCCGGGAAGTGGCTTCGTCGGACAGCCCGTCGCCGTAGGAGGCAAAGCCGGCCTCGGCTGCGGAACCGGCATTGGCCGACGAGCTGGCGTTGGCTTGTGGGGACGAGCCCTGCGCTACGCGAACCTCCGTGGCCTGCTCGCCCATGCGCTCCGAAAGCTGGCCGCCGTTGCCCCCGCGGTTGCCGCGTACCTGAATCTGGTGGCGCATGGTTTTCTGCTCGTCCTTAGGCACAGTCACGTGCAGCACGCCATCCTCAAACGAAGCTTCGATGCCCTGGGCGTTAGCTACGTCGGGCAGCTGGAAGCTGCGCTGGAACGAGCCGTATTGGCTTTCCAGCACGTGGTAACGCCGGTCGTTGCGTTCCTGCTCCAGCCGCCGCTCGCCGGAAATGGTCAGCCGGCCCTGATGAAACTCCACTTTAATGTCTTCCCGCTTCAGGCCCGGCAGCGCCGCTTCAATCTCGTAGCTGCGCTCGGTTTCGTAGGCATCTACCTGCGGCGAAAAGGCACTCACGCGGCCCCGCTGCGCCAACGAGTCGTTGAAGAAGCGGTCCAGCATGGCCGAGAAGCTTTGCGGAAGTGAGTCGCCGAACGAATCGGCGGCATACCGTTGAATCGCCATGATCGTTGAGCTTTGAGGTGAGAAAACCGAATCCGCGCTTTTTACTGAGTACGTTATCAGTGGGTTGCAACTGGCCGGCGGGTTTTGCAGCCGGGGCTGCGGAGCTGCCGAACGCAATAAGTCAGGACTGGGGCGGCAGGGAAAAATGCGGGTTCTGAATCACGCCGAGCAGGTTGCCGAATGGGTCGCGCACCGTGCCCAGCAGAATGCCGCCGCCCACCTCACGCACGGCTTCGTGGGCTTCTGCGCCCAGCGCCAGAAGCTGGTCGTAGGCCGCGGCGGCATCGGGCACGCCCCAGTAAGCTACCGGGCCACCCGGCGCGGCCGCTACTCCGTCGGGGTCGAGCCCCAGCTCGTAGCCACCCACGTTGAAGCCCACATAAAATGGCTCGGCGAAGTACGGCTCCTGGCCGAGAACGGCGGCGTACCATTGCTTGGCCTGGTCCAGGTTACTTACCGGATACACTACGGTGCGAAGTCCTTGCAGCATGATTTGAAGGAAAAGGTGGAAGTTTTTTGCTAATATAAATAGTATTATGCTAAAATATTTAATACCTTGAATTCGCAATGTACCTTCATTCAGCTATGAAAACCTTACCCAAAGTTGCTCTTGGCCTGCTTGCAGCGGGAGCCGGACTAAGCTTGATCGGCCTGCTGCTGCCCCGACAGGTGCGCGTCGAGCGGACGCTGACCATGCAGGCGCCGCCCGCCGCCGTTTTCAACCAGATTAACACCCTGCGCAATTGGGAGGCCTGGTCGCCCTGGCACAAGATCGACCCCCAAATGCAGCTGAGCTATGCCGGTCCGGCCGCGGGCCCGGGAGCCAGTTACTCCTGGCTTAGCAACCACCGCCAGGTTGGCAACGGCACGCTGCGCATCGTGCGGGCCCAGCCTCAGCAGCGCATCGACACCGAAATGAACTTCGACGGCAGCGGGCTGGGCTACGCGTCGTACCTGCTGGAACCCACGGCGCAGGGCACCAAAGTTACCTGGAGCATGGAAAGCGACATGGGCTTCAACCCGGTGGGCCGCTATTTCGGGTTGTTCATGGACGAAATGGTGGGCCAGGACTTCGAGCGAGGCCTGCAAAACCTGCGGCGGGTGGTGGAAACCCGCCCAACGGCGGGGCGCTAATCAGCTATACATTTGGGGCTTAGCGCCGCTGCCCGCACCTTTTTCTGTTTCCTTTTCCCTCAACGCTATGGCCGATAAACGCACGGCTGCCCTGGGCTTCATTTTTGTCACCGTCCTGATCGACGCCATCGGCTTCGGAATCATCATTCCCGTGCTGCCCAGCCTGATCCGGCACCTGGTAAACGGCACGCTCAGCGACGCTTCGCGCTACGGCGGCTGGCTGCTGTTTGCCTTTGCCATTATGCAGTTCGTGTTTTCGCCGGTGCTGGGCAACCTCAGCGACAAATACGGGCGGCGGCCGGTGCTGCTATTTTCCCTGCTGGGCTTCGGGCTCGACTACCTGTTTCTGGCTTTCGCCCCTACCATCGGCTGGCTGTTTGTGGGGCGGCTTATTGCCGGCATCACCGGGGCCAGCATGACCACCGCCGCGGCTTACATTGCCGACATCAGCGCGCCGGAAGAGCGGGCGAAGAACTTCGGGCTGCTGGGCGCGGCCTTTGGCCTGGGCTTTATGCTGGGGCCGGCCATCGGCGGCGAGCTGGTCCACTTTGGGCCCAAAGCACCGTTTCTGGCCGCGGCCGCTCTCACGTTCGTTAACTGGCTCTACGGGCTGCTGGTGTTGCCCGAGTCCCTGGCCCGCAAAAACCGCCGCCCGTTTGAGTGGAAGCGGGCCAACCCCGTGGGCTCGTTGCGGCAGTTGGGGCGCTACCCCGTGATAATGGGGCTGGTAGGGGCGCTGCTGTGCATTTATGTGGGCGCGCACGCCACCCAAAGTACCTGGTCGTACTACACCATGGAGAAATTTGGCTGGAACGAGCAATGGGTGGGCCGTTCGCTCTTCGCTATCGGCTTGCTGGTGTTCATCGTACAGGGTGGCCTGATTCGCTACATCAACCCGCGCCTGGGCAACGAGCGGTCGGTGTACTGGGGTATTGGGCTGTACGGGCTGGGTATGCTGCTGTTTGGCCTGGCTACCCAGGGCTGGATGATGTTCGTGTTTCTGGTGCCCTACTGCCTGGGCGGCATTGCCGGCCCAGCCCTCCAAGGGCTGATTTCGGCGCAGGTACCGGCTTCCGAGCAGGGCGAGCTGCAGGGGGGCCTCACCAGCTTGGTTAGCGTCACGTCCATTGTGGGGCCGCCGCTGATGACCAACCTGTTTTCGTACTTCACGGGTCTGCAGGCGCCGGTGTACCTGCCAGGGGCCCCGTTTTACATGGGGGCCCTGCTGCTGGCCGTGAGCGTAGGGCTGGCGTACCGCTCGCTCACCCGGCTGGCGCCCGCCGCTCAGCCCGCCCCCGAGCCGGTAGCCGAGGCCGTAGCCGTGGAGTAACTTGCCTCGTGTCTTCCGCCTTTGTTGTTGTGACTATGTTACTCATTCGCCGCGCCACCGCTGCCGATCTGCCCGCCATCATGAACCTGGTGCGCCGGGTGGTGCCGCTGATGCATGCGGCGAGCAATTTTCAGTGGGAGGCCAGCTACCCCAATGCCGCGGTGTTTGGGCAGGACCTGGCGCGGGAGCAGCTGTGGGTGGCCGAGCTCGACGGTCGGCTGGCCGGCGTGGCCGCCCTCACCACCGACCAGGACCCCGAGTACACGCTGGCCGACTGGGACCCGGCGGCCCCGGCGGTGGTTACCCACCGGCTGGCCGTCGACCCCGATTTTCAGGGGCGCGGCGTGGCGGCAGCCCTGCTGGCCCAGGCCGAGGTGCTGGCGCGTGAGTGGGGCCTGAACCGGCTGCGGGTGGATACCAACTCCGAGAACCAGGCTACCCGGCGGCTCTTCCCCAAGCTGGGCTACCGGTTCGCGGGCGAAATCGGTCTGGCATTCCGGCCGGGGCTGCGCTTTTTCTGCTACGAAAAGATTCTGCCGGCTGGCAAAGCTGATTAACTGGCTGGCAATAATCCCGCTCACTGAACCAGAATTGTTGCCAGCTCTTGACAATAATTTCCGCTCGCAGCCCAGGATCGTTGCCCGCCTTGGCGTCCTGCCGACTCAGTCCTGCCACTGGCCGAACTTGCCGCTTTGGTAGTCCTGGTAGGCCTGGCGAATTTCCGCCTCGCTGTTCATCACGAAGGGACCGTAGGCCACGATGGGCTCCTGGAAGGGCCGCGCGTGGCCCAGCAGCAGCACGCTGTCTTCCAGCGTCTCGAGGTGCAACTCGTCGCCCTCGTTGCTGAACTCAACCAAGCGGCGCGCCTCGGTTTCCTGGCCGTTGACGCGCAGCCGACCGCGCACGGTGTAGCAGAAGATGGTGCGCTCGGCGGGAATGGTGAGTTGGAGCTGACCGCCGGCCTGCACGTGCGCGGTGGCCAGCTGCACGTCGGCCAGGGGCTGCACGGCGCCGGCGGTGCCCAGCCACTGGCCCGAAATGACCTGCAGGCGCACCCGGCCCTCGTCGGCAGTGGCGGTCGGAATATCGGCCTGCTGCAGGCCCTGGTACTGCGGGGCCACCATCTTGTGGCGGGCGGGCAAATTCACCCACAGCTGCAGGATTTCCAGCGGGCCGCCGGTTTGCTTGAACTCGTCGGACGACACCTCGGAGTGAATCAGCCCGCTGCCGGCCGTCATCCACTGAATGCCGCCCGGCCCGATAACGCTGCGGTGGCCGCCGCTGTCCTGGTGCATGATGTCGCCCTCCAGGATGAAGGTTACCGTCTCGAAGCCGCGGTGGGGGTGGGGGCCGAAGGGCAGGCCGCGGTTGTGGGGCCGGTACACCTGCGGGCCGTGGTGGTTCAGAAACAGAAACGGGTCGAGGTGCTCGAGCGCCTGCGTGGGCAGGGCCCGGTAGGTAACCAGGTCGGCAATGGGGGCACTGACGGCGCGGTGCTGGCGGAGAATGGTGCGGAGCATGGTAGAAGGCGGGTATAGGACTGCATACCCGGCGGTGACTAATATGTTTTGCCGGCGGGTCATTTCCGGATTGGGCCAGCGCGCAGTCGGCGGTGAGTTTCTATCTTGAGGCCCAACTATTCGCTTCCAAACCGCCGCCTTATGCGCCCCACCGTTTCCTTTGCCCGCCGTCTGGGCTTGTTCTGTTTGCTCGGCGCCCTGAGCGCGGCCCCGGCCGCCGCCCAGCAGAAAACCGCCAAACTCGCCAACGGCACGCCCACCGTCACCACCTCCGACGGCGTGAAGCTTTTTGTGAAAGTGGCCGGGCAGGGCCGCCCCTGCGTGTTCGTGCACGGCGGGCCCGGCGCGGGCAGCCACAGCTTCGAGGCCCTGGGGGGCCGCGCCCTCGAAAACCAGCTGCAGCTGATTTACGTGGATCAGCGCGGCAGCGGCCGCTCGCCCAGCGACCCGCAGAAAAACTACGCCCTGGCCCGCCTGGTGCAGGACCTGGAAGACACCCGTCAGCAGCTGGGCCTGGAGAAGTGGACGGTGATGGCGCACTCCTTCGGCGGCATCATTGCCACCGAGTACGCCCGCCTGCACCCCGACCGCGTGGAGGCCCTGATTCTGGTCAACAGCATTCTGAATTTGCCGGCAGCTATGGAGAACATGACCAGCTACGGCTACACCCTGCTGCCCGCCGAAGGCCGCCCGCCGCTCGATCCGGCCCAGCCACTGCCCCAGCGCTGGGGCATGGTGGTGGGTATGCTCAATCAGAAGAAGCTGATGGACAAGCTGCAGTACTCTTCCGACACGGCTGCGGCCCGCGCCAACCAGGTAGTCCGTAGTGTGGCCACCAACCGCGAGCTGTCGAGCCAGGTGTTCCGCTACCCCGACTACGTGCAGGACCTCACGCCCGCCTCGGCCCAGCTGACCATGCCGGTGCTGGTGGTGGCCGGCCGCGAAGACCAGACCACCGGCCCCGAACATTACAAGTCGTTCCGCTTCCCCAAACAGCAGGTGGCCTTGCTGCCCGGGCGCCACAACCCCTACCAGGAAAACCCCAAGGAGTTTCAGCAGGCCGTAACGGCTTTCGTGGGCAAGCTGCCCAAGGCGAAGAAGTAGGTCGGAACCTCACTCCGGCCCCTATCCAAAAGAGAGGGGTGCCAGGCGACGTGGGAGTGAGGCTTCGGGCACTGCACTCCGCTCAGCAGGACGGGCTGTAAGCAGGTGCTGACACACTGTAAATGCTTGCTGACGTGCTGTAAGTGTGTGCTGACAGGTATGTAAGTGTCAGCTGATGTGCTGTAAATGCCTCCTGACATAGTGTAAGTGCGTGCTGACGTGCTGTAAATGCGTGCTGACGGGGTGAAAATGACTGCTGACGGGTAGATTCTGTCTGGCGAAGGGGGAGAGATGCTTCGACTTCGCTCAGCATGACTGTTCGGTTGATTCGGCAAGACGTTTGGTTGGTGCAACCTGACAGCCTTTCGCTCGGCAGAAGACCTGCTGGGGTAGCAGAGTGGGCGGTTTCAGCCGCCTTCAGAAGCTGCCGTAACCCAGGCGGCCCCGTTGCCACGCGCAGCGGGGCTGCCCTGTTTTGGGTGCCGCCGAAACCTCGTCCCGGCGTTGGCAGTTTAGCCGCTTTCCCATTCCGAATCTCCTCGCCTGTTATGCCTAGTTCCCTGTTTACCCCGCTTACCCTGCGCGGCATCACCCTGAAAAACCGCCTTGTCGTGTCGCCCATGTGCCAGTACAGCAGCGAAGATGGCTTCGCCAACGACTGGCACCTGGTGCATTTGGGCAGCCGCGCCGTGGGCGGCGCCGGCCTGGTGCTTACCGAAGCCGCCGCCGTGTCGCCCGAGGGCCGCATCACGCCCGACGACCTGGGCATCTGGAAAGCCGAGCACGTACCGTTTCTGCGGCGCATTACGGCTTTCATCGAGGCGCAGGGCGCGGTGCCCGGCATTCAGCTGGCCCACGCCGGGCGCAAGGCCAGCCACGCCAGCCCCTGGAAAGGCGGCGCCGAGGTAGCGGCCGCCGCCGGCGGCTGGCCCACGGTGGCCCCCAGCGCCCGGCCATTCGCGCCCGACGAAACCGCCCCGCTGGCCCTCGACGAGGCCGGCATCAAGAAAGTAGTGGCTGATTTTCGCGCCGCGGCCGAGCGGGCGTTGGAGGCGGGCTTCAAAGTGGTGGAGCTGCACGCGGCCCACGGCTACCTGCTGCACGAGTTTCTGTCGCCGCTCAGCAACCAGCGCACCGACCGCTACGGCGGCTCGTTCGAGAACCGCATTCGGCTGCTGGTGGAAGTGACGGAGGCTACCCGCGCAGTGTGGCCCGCCGAGCTGCCGCTGCTGGTGCGCATCTCGGCCACCGACTGGACCGAAGGCGGCTGGACCGCCGACGACTCGGTAGCCTTGGCGGCGGTGCTTAAAACCAAGGGCGTGGACTTGCTGGACTGCTCGACCGGCGGCAACGTGCCCCGTGCCGACATTCCCGTGGGCCCCAACTACCAGGTGCCGTTTGCCGCCCGCATCCGCCAGGAAACCGGCCTGCCCACCGGCGCCGTGGGCCTGATAACGGAGCCGGAGCAGGCCGCGGCCATCATCGAAAACGGTGAGGCCGACCTGGTGCTGCTGGCCCGCGAGCTGCTGCGCGACCCGCATTTCCCATTGCGCGCGGCCCACGAGCTGGGCGCCGACGTGGCCTGGCCCGACCAGTACGTGCGCGCCAAGCCCCGGCCCGCGGCGAAATAGCCCAAGCAGCCTAACTTGCCCGGGCGGGTCTTTGGCTTCGTTCCTTTCCCACCGTTCGCCTATGTCTACTCTCCTTTCTTCCCGGTTGCCCCAGGGCCTGGCCCTGCTCGGCCTGCTGACGCTGGCTGGCTGCGCGGCCAGCAATCCGCCCGCGGCCACGGCTCCGGCCGCTTCCACCGCGGCGGACGCCGGTGCCACCGCCTCGACCGAGCCCGTCATCAAGGGCCTGAGCATCAATCCGGCCGACATCAACCCCGCTGTGTCGCCCTGCGAGGACTTCTACCAGTACTCGGGCGGTAACTGGCTCAAGAACAACCCGCTACCCTCGTACGCCACGCGCTGGGGGCCGCGCAACCTGCTGGGCGAGCGGACCCAGGCCCTGCTGCGCCAGATTCTGGAAGACGCCGCGGCCAACAGCAGCGCGCCCAAAGGCTCAAACCTGCAGAAAGTCGGCGACTTCTACGCCTCGGCCATGGACACCGTGGCCATCGAAAAGGCCGGGTTGAGTCCGCTCAAGCCCGAGCTGGACCGTATTGCGGCGGTGAAAGACCAGAAAACCCTGCTGGCCGCTCTGGCCCGGCAGAAGCAGCTGCAAACCGGGGCTTTCTTCGGCGCGGGCATCGACATCGACGAGAAAAACACCACCCGCTACGTCATCGGCCTCAACCAGGGCGGCCTCACGCTGCCCGACCGCGACTTTTACTTCAAGCAGGACGCCCGCACCGAGAACATCCGCGCGGCCTACCGCAAGTACCTGACCAACATGTTTGCCCTGCTGGGCGACAACGAGGCCACGGCCAAAAAGAACGCCGCCGCCGTGGAGCGCCTGGAAACGCGCCTGGCTAAAGCTGCCCGTACCCGCGTGGAGCTGCGCGACCCGCAGCTGAACTACAACCAGATGACCCTGGCCGCCGCCGCCAAGCGCTACCCCAACCTGCAGCTGCCCGCCCTGCTGAGCAACCTGCAGCTGGGTAAGGCCCAGGAGGTGATTGTGGGCCAGCCGGCGTTTTTCGACGAGGTGAATGCCCTGCTCAAAACCGAGCCGCTGGCCGACCTGAAAACCTACCTGCGCTGGCACCTGGTGCGCTCGGTGACGGCGGCCCTGCCCCAGGCCTACGGCACCGAGGCCTTCCGCTTTCAGCAGGTGCTGAGTGGCACCAAGCAGCAGCCCACCCGCTGGAAGCGCATGCTGGCCGCCACCGACAACGCCCTGGGCGAAGCCTTCGGCCAGCTTTACGTCGACAAGGCGTTTTCGCCCGAGGCCAAGCAGAAGGCCCTGGAGATGGTGAGCAACATCAAGGCCTCGATGGCCGAGCACATCCAGAGCAACACCTGGATGAGCGAGCCGACCAAGCAGGAGGCCCTCAAAAAGCTCAACGCCCTGCGCGTCAAAATCGGTTACCCCGACGAGTGGAAGGACTACTCGGCGCTGAGCGTCTCGCGCGAGTCGTACCTGAAAAACCTGCTGGCCGCCCGCGCCTGGGACTACCAGCAGGATGTGAAGAAGTTCGGCGGGCCCATCGACCGCAACGAGTGGGGCATGACGCCCTCCACCATCAACGCCTACTACAACCCGCCGATGAACGAAATCGTGTTTCCGGCCGGGTACCTGCAGCCGCCCTTCTTCGACCCCAAGGCCGACGATGCGGTGAACTATGGCGCCATCGGCGGGGTTATCGGCCACGAAATCACCCACGGCTTCGACGACCAGGGCCGCCAGTACGACTCGGAAGGCAACCTGCGCGACTGGTGGACGCCGGCCGACGCGGCGGAATTCACCAAGCGGGCCGCGGTAGTAGGCCGCCAGTACAGCGCCTTCTCACCGCTCGACTCGGTGTACGTGAACGGCAAGCTGACCATGGGCGAGAACCTGGCCGACTTCGCCGGCCTCACGGTGGTGTACGGCGCGCTGCAAAAGCAGCTGCAGAAGCAGTACGGCTCGGGCCCGCGCCCCAAAATTGACGGCTTCACGCCCGAGCAGCGCTTTTTCCTGTCGTGGGCCCAGCTGCGGCGTTCCAACATTCGGCCCGAGGCCCTGCGCCAGCAGATCCTGACCGACCCGCACTCCCCCGACCAGTACCGCACCATTGGGCCGTTGATGAACATGCCCCAGTTCTACCAGGCCTTTGGCTGCCAGCCCGGCCAGAAAATGGTGCGCACCGACGACGACCGCGCCAAAATCTGGTAAGCCGGCTTCTGACCAACGACTTCACCCGCGCCCGGCGGTCCGCAGCAGCGGGCCGCCGGGTTTGTTTTCGGCCCGCCCGCCGCGGCGCGCCGAACACCAGCGCCGCCGCCGCCGTACCAGCACTGGTCATTTCCGGCTTCGCCGATTCGTGCATGATTACCTCTACTCCCACTGCTTCCGCCACCGCCGATTTCCTGCAGCTGGCTCACCGGGCCGACCTGGGGGTGGTTACGGCCCGTTGGACGCGCCCGACCACCTCGGCCGAGCTGCGCGCCGGCTACCAGGAAATGCTGCGTTTTGCCACGGCCTGTAACAGCTGCTGCCGCTGGCTGATTGACGCGCGCCGCCGCGTGCAGGTCGATGCCCGCGATGTGCACTGGCTGACCGAGGTATTTTACCCCACCCTGCGCCAGCACCTGCACCGCCGGGCCTACCTGGCTTTTCTGGTGGCGCCCTACCAGCTCGACCACGTGCAGGACGACACCCTGCCACCCCTGCCCCACACCCACGGTGACAACTGCTCCCTCAACCAGTTTACCGAAGAGGGCGAAGCCGTGCGCTGGCTTACGGCGCAGAACTGAGGTGGATAGCCGAGCTTAGCTGCCGCTCAGCCAGCGGCGGATGCCCCGGCTTTTTTCCCGCAGCCAGGCCATGTAATCGGTCGGAGCGGTAGTTTCCGGAGCCGCGACGGGCCGGTCCGGCTGGGCTTTGCGGCGGTTGCCAGCCGTGGCCTGGCGCGAGCGGCTGCTCTTCTTTACCTGTTTCGTGTGGGCCTTGGCCAGAACGGCCGGCACCGGCTGGTTGAACTGCAGCCGCGCGTGGCCTTCGAAGGCGTATACCGGCTGTTGGCCCGTGGCGTCGGTCTGCTGGTATTCGAACACGCTCAGGTAGTAAGCGTGGCCCGGCTTGAGGTTGCTGACGGTCAGTGCCGTATCGGCGCCGGCGCCGACTACGAATGTGTCGTGGCCCAGGCCGGCACCCAGGCCGAACACGGAACTGGCAGCGTAGCTGCGGCCTTCCTGGGGCAGCACGTCCACGGGGCTGCCCTCGCGCAGCAGCACCAGCCGGTGGCTGCCGTTGCCTTTGCGCCAGCTCAGGCGGGCCGCGTCGGGCGCGGCGACCGGGGCGTAGCGCAGCCGGCTCACTGGCTCGGTGGGCGGCATCAGGTCGAACGTGGGCCAGTTGTTCGAGCCGCCGATGCAGTCCCAGCCCAGGTCTTCCAGCTCGTTCCAGAAGCGGTTGGGAGCGGGGCGGCCGTTGAGCAGGATGGCCCAGGTATAGCCCTCCGAGTTGGTGGCCACGCAGCTGGCGGTGCCGTCGAGGGCGCCGGTGTGCCAGCGCACCCGGTCTTTGGTCACCATCCAGCCCTTGGCGTAGCGGCGGTTCTGCTCCGAGGGCTCAACCATGCTGGCCACCGAAGCCGGCGTGAGCAGGTCGGGGCGGGAGGGCGAGCCGTCGACGGCCAGCATGAAGCGCACCAGGTCGCGGGCCGAGAACACCCAGCCGCCGTGGGCGCTCATGGCCTCCAGGTTGCGCCCGCCGTAGGGCAGGGGCACCTGCTCGCCGGTACCGTAGCAGGAAAGGGCCGAGCTTTTGCTGAAATACTCGGCTTCGTAGGGCAGCTTGTCGGCCAGCAGGTTGCGGCCCAAGTGGGCCTCGCGCACGCCGGCCGGGGCCAGCACCTGCTGCCGCACCCAGGTTGCGTAGGATTGGCCGGTTACTTTCTCCAGCACCTTGCCCAGCACCAGGTAGCCGACGTTGGAGTAGGCAAAGCGGCTGCCGGGCCGGAAATCGAGGCCCTTGCCCAGCATGAAGCGCAACAGCGTGGAGTCGCCCACGGGATTGGGCACCTGCAGGCTCTCGGTTACGTGCAAGGGAAACTCGATGGGGTCGGAGCTGGCAAAGCCGTCCATGCCCGCGTTGCGGTTCCAGCCGGCCGAGTGCTCCAGCAGCTGCCGCAGGGTGATGTCGTAGATGCGCTCGTCGCGGATGACCTCGTTGTAGTAGGGAGCCGTCAAGTAGCCTTCGGGGCCGAACACCCGGTGGTCGAGGTCGAGGCGGCCGTCCTCGGCCAGCTTCAGAACGGCCACCGCCGTCACGGGCTTCGACACGCTGGCTACCCGCAGCTGGTGGTGCGGCTGCATGGGCACGGTGCGCGCCAGGTCGGCGTGGCCGAAGCCGCGGGCGTACACCAGGCGGCCGTGGCGGCTGATGGCCACCGAAACCCCCGGTATTTTCCAGCGCTGCCGGAATTGCTCAATCAACTCGTCGCAGTGCGCCAGCTCGGGCACGGCCACCCCGGTCTGTGCCCAGGCCGAGCCGGTCAGCAGGCCGGTCAGCAGCAGGGCCAATACTTTCTTCACTTATCCAACCGGGCAAAAGAGCCTTGAAAGCGGCCTGAGGGGGCCGGCACAGTACTTCGACTGATAATTCAAGTTTAGTGGTTATTCCGCAGAAAATGGCTGGCTCATAGATATAAAAATTATAATAATGGCATGAAAATGCAGCTGACTCTAACGGGTTAATGTCGAGCTAGTGAGCAAGTAGTCAGGTAGCTGAAATGGTAAAGTGGCTCCGGATATTTCCGGACAGATGTGGGTATTCCCGGAACGGCGCTTCAAACTTGCCTGCTTGAGGCACGATGTATGCGGTAAGCCGCGGCGGGAGCTGCTGCGTACAAGCCGTGGCGGCGCGGCCCGACGCCCGTTCCCGGCAGTTTCGCCCACTACCTTCTTCCCGATTTTATGCGAAAGTACCTGCTCCTGCTGCTTTGCGCCCTGCTGCTGATGGACCCGTCGGCGGTATTGGCCGAACCTTTGGCCGCTGAGGCCGCTACCGAGGCTATGGAGGCCGTGGCCGCCGTGGCGGCGCCGCCGCGCGTGCCGCGCCCCAGCTACAAGAAGTACAAGGGCAACAGCCGCCGCAAGTACCGCCGTAACGTGTTTCGCCGTCTCTCGGCCAAGAAAAAGGCCAAGAAGAAAGCCCAGGCTGCCCCGCGCCGCCGCGGCATCATTACCGTCGAGCCGCCGGTACGCAACCAGTAGCCGCCCGCACTTGGCCGGAACGCGTCGCCCCGGTTTTCCTTGCGGAAGCCGGGCCAACGCCTCGCCCAGCGGCCGGGTATCCAGCGCGGGCTAGCGGCCGGTACCGCCGCCCCTTCGGCTCCGTAAACCAAACGCGTCGCCCCGGTTTTCCTTGCGGAAGCCGGGGCGACGCGTTTGGTTTACGGAGCCGAAGGGGCGGCGGTACCGGCCGCTAGCCCGCGCTGGATACCCGGCCGCTGGGCGAGGCGTTGGCCCGGAACAGCATGATGTCTTTGTCGAACAGGTAGATGCCGCCCTTGTCGTCGCCCACTAGCTCCAGCTTGTCGTTGAGCATGCGCGCCAGGCCTTCTTCCTCGATCTGCTCCGACACGTACCACTGCAGGAAGTTGTGGGTGGCGAAGTCCTTTTCCTGCAGAGCCAGGCCCACCAGCTCGTTGATGCTTTCCGATACGGCCATCTCGTGGCGCAGGAACTCCTCGAACACCCGCTTCAGCGACTGGAAGGTGATGTTGGGCTGGGGCAGGGCGGGCACCACGGCAAAGCCGCCGCGCTCGTTCACGTAGCGGATGAGCTTGAGCATGTGCACCCGCTCCTCGTCGCTCTGCTGGTAGAAGAAGTTGGTTACGCCGTCGAGGCCGGGCTGAATTTCGGCCCAGGACGCCATGGCCAGGTAGGCCTGCGACGACTGCGCCTCCATGGCAATCTGCTTGTTTAGTGCTTGCTGGATGGGTTGGGTCAGCATGGAAAAAGTAGGAAGGTGGACGAACGAATGCCGGCGGAAACCAAATCTACTCGAAAAATCCGCTCGGGCCGGTCGGTTTTCGTGGGCGTAAGCTGCGTTTGGGCGGCCCCGTCCGTCACTTTACTGCCGGCTCCGGCCCGCCCCGGCAACTGGCGGCGGCGGAAAAAAACCGGCCCCGAGGCGCACAAAAAAGCACGGACCGCGGGGCCCGTGCCAGCTGCCGCAAGTGCGGGGCCGGACTAGCGGCGGGCGGTGGTCAGGTCGGTAGTGCGCTGCGTGGTGGTGCGCAGGTTCAGGGTAAAACGGTGCTGGGCGGGGCCCAGCTTCACCACCAGTTGGTACTCGCCGTCGGGCAGGTGCTGCACGTTGAGCTTCTGCCCGAACGAGGCCTGCGAGCTGCTGTCCTCGTAGAGTACGCTGCCGTCGGCGGGGCGCAGCAGCTGCAGGCGGCCGGGCTGCCGCTGCGGGTTGCTCACTCGCACCAGGTACACGAACTCGCCCACTCGCTCAACTCCCACGGGCTGAGGCGCGGCGGGCTCCGACTGGGCCGAGGCGGATAAGCTGGCTCCGGCCAGGGCAGCCAGCAGCAACAGTTGGGCGGCGGGGCGCGGGAAAGTCTTCATAAGCTGACGGGGTTAGGGAAGGGAACGTCGCGGGAGCCACCCGGCTCCTCGGGCATTTGCCGGAGCAAAGGTGGGCGCGGGCCGTGAGCTGAAAGGCACCGCAGCGTTATGCTTCCGTCAAGCCTGCCGCGGCCTGGGTTCGGGCGCCCGTGCAACCCCGGCTTGCTACCCGGCCGTAGGCAGGCTGCCGCCTACCATTCCAGGCTTCAGCTGTTCTGATTTTATGGCGTCTTCCTCTTCTTCCGCCGAACTGCCCACCCGGGTGACGCTGGGCACACCCTTCACCTACGCCATGTTCCGGGCTATCTGGATTGCCTCGGTGGTATCGAACATCGGCACCTGGATGCAGAACGTGGCGGGCGTGTGGCTGGTGACGACGCTCACCACCTCGGCTTTGCTGGTGGCGCTTATGCAAACGGCCACCAGCCTGCCCTCGTTTCTGCTGAGCATGCCCGCCGGCGCCCTGGGCGACCTGCTAGACCGGCGCCGCATGCTGCTGGTTACCCAGGGCTTCATGGGCGTGGTGGCCTTCGGCCTGGGTACGCTCACGCTGCTGGGAGAAATTTCGGCGCTGGGCGTGCTGGCGTTTACGTTTCTGCTGGGGGTGGGCGCGGCCCTGAACGGCCCCATCTGGCAAACCGTGACGGTGGAGCTGGTGCCGCGGTCGGTGCTGCCCTCGGCCATTACCCTGAACGGGGTGAGCAACAACATTGCGCGGGCGCTGGGTCCGGCCCTGGGCGGGGTCATCATTGCCTACTACTCGCCCGGCTACGTGTTCCTGCTCAACGGATTCTCCTTTGTGGGCACCTGGCTGGTGGTGTACCGCTGGCGGCGGCCGGCCGAAGAAGCCGGCCGCCACGGGCCCGGTGAGAATTTCACCGGGGCGCTGCGGGCGGGACTGCGCTACGTGCGCTACTCGCCCGCCATCTACGCCGTGCTGGTGCGGGCCTTTGGCTTCTCGATGGGCGCCAGCGCCATGTGGGCTTTGCTGTCGCTGGTTACCGCTCACCGCCTGCACCTGAGCTCGGGCGCCTATGGCGTGCTGCTTTCGTGGCTGGGAGCCGGGGCCGTTACGGGGGCTCTGCTGCTGGGGCGGGTGGGTGCGCGCCTGAGCTTCAACCAGCGGGTGTTGCTGGGTACGCTGGTCTTCGTGGGCACCAACGTGAGCCTGGCCCTGGTGCGCCAGGTGTACTGGCTTTACCCGGTGATGTTCGTGTCGGGCATTGCCTGGCTGATGAGCATGACTTCCTTCAGCACCAGCGTGCAGCTGCACGTGCCCAAGTGGGTGCAGGCGCGGGTGGTGAGCATTTACATGCTGGTGTTTCAGGCCGGGCTGGCGCTGGGCAGCGTGGTGTGGGGCGAGCTGGCCGACCGCCTGAACCTGGAAGCGGCGCTGCTGCTGGCCGCCGGCTGGCTGCTGCTGAGCTTGCTGCTGGCCTGGCCCTTCCCGCTGCGCCCGGCCGAAGACCGCGACCTGGCCCCGGCCGGCCACTGGCCCATTCCCAACGTGACTACGAGCGGCATCGACCCCGACGATGGGCCGGTGGTGGTGATGGTAGAGTACCAGGTACCGGCGGCCGATCAGCCGGCTTTCCGCGCCGCCATGGCCCAGCTCACCCGGCTGCGGCTGCGCGACGGGGCGCTGCGGGCCGGGGTGTTTGCCGACGTGAGCCGGCCCGAGTGCCTTACCGAGTTTTTCTACGTGGCCACCTGGGGCGAGCATGAGCGCCAGCACCACCGTTTCACCCGCGAAGATGCCCTGGTACGGGCCCGGGTACGCCGGTTTCACGCGGGCCCCGAGCCGCCGCGCGTCACGCACTTTCTGGCTTTCCCGCGCTCGGCCAACGTGGAGGTGCCGCCGCCCGCCACCGCGCTGGAAAGCCAGACCTGAGCACAAGCTGCTTTACCGCCCGGGACGCTCCAGCAGCACCGTCAGCGCGTTTTTGTAGAGCGTGCGGGCAAACTCCCGGTACCCGAACTTCTCGGCCACCCGCCGCGAGGCCACGTTGTCGGGGTGCATGATGCACATGGTGCGGGCGCCGCCAAAGTGAGCGTCGCCCCAGGCCAGGGCGGCCTGTACGGCCTCGGTAGCGTAGCCGCGGCCGTGGGTGCGGGCCGCCAGCACCCAGCCAATTTCCGGGGCTCCATTGCTGGGTGGGTCGAGCGCCCGGTGGCGGTCGGCAAAGCCCACGGCCCCGATAAACTCACCGCTGGCTTTTTCCTCCACGGCCCCAAACCCGTAGCCCTGCAGGGCCCAGTGCCCGGCGGCACGCAGCAGAATGCCCCAAATGTCTTCCTCCGGCAGAGGCTGCGGCGCCAGGTAGCGGTAGAAGTCGGGGTGCTGCCACATGGCCACGTAGGCCGGAAAGTCGCTGGAGCGGTAGCCGCGCAGCCGCAGCCGCGGCGTTTCCAGCACGGGTATGTGGTCGGGCAGCGGGGGCAGAAGATTCATCCGTCAGGCAAAGGGAAGTGAGGTAGACGCAAAGTATGGCGGAATGGGGTCGGGCCCAAACGCATTCGACGCGCCCCAAAAAAGCGCCACCGCGGCGGGCGGTGGCGCGTTGAGGTTAGGCAGCGGGGGTTACTTTACCGCCATGGCCGTCATCGTGACCGAGCCCAGGCGCGAGGTGCGCTCCATGCGGGTGTGCATGTCGAGGGTATAGCGGTGCACGTCCTGGCCCACTTTCACTACCAGCGCGTACTGGCCGTCGGGCAGCTCGCGGAAGTTGATCTTCTTGCCGATGGTGGGGCTGTAGCTGGTGCTGCGGTACAGCACGGCGTTGTCGCTCATGCGCACCAGCTTCACCTGGCCGGCCTGCAGGGTGGGGTTGCACACTTTCACCAGGTAGGTGAAGTCGGCCACCTGGTCGACGGAGACGGGCTTGGCGCCAGCCGATTGGGCTTGGGCGGCCGAGCTCAGACCAAAGCTGGCAACGGCGGCTAGCACGAGCAGGCGGGAGGCTTGGAGCAGGGAGGTTTTCATAGCGGTAGGTTGGAAAGGGGTTGGGGTGAAAATGCCCCGCTGCCTTTGGGGCAGAGCAGGGCGAAAGCGTTACCCCATAGGTGCTTCCAAGCCGCCAACGGTTGCTTGCGCGGGCCTACATAATTGTGTGGTAAGTGGCTGAATTTGTGGGTTGATGCGAATTTTAATTGGATAATGCCTAAGCGGCTGTACGGCTCCTGGGGCAGCCTTTTGGTAAGCCGGTTCTGGCCACCGGCGCGCGCCGCCGCACACATGAAAATGTGGGCCTGCCGGCCATCGATAATCTTTGCCTCAGTAGGATATCTACAGACCGCGGCCGCGGGCAAACCGTTGCGCCTGCTGGTCGAGCTGCGGGGTGGTAAGGGCGCCCGGCGCCAGCAGCAACCGGTGGCGGAAGCTGATTGACTCGCCCGCGGCCAGGGTGTAGTGCATAGCCGGCTGCCGGCCCTGGGTGAGGGCGGCGGGGCCCAGCGGGTTGGCGGCGAATAAGCCGTAGCCGCGGGCGCACCAGTAGCTGGGGTAGCCAAGGTTGGTGGGGTGGTCAAGCAGGCTTACCGATACGGCTTCGGCGCCGGGCAGCGTGCCGCTGAGGGTAACCCAACGGGCCCGGGTGCCCCACACGGCCTCGCCGGTGCGCCCCTCGCTGCTGCGGTAACGCCCGCTCACCCCGGCCGAGTCGACCACAGCGGGCCGGAGCGGCTGAGCGGCGGCATCGAGCAGCACGGCTTTTTTGGGGCTGGGGTGCTCCAGCTGCCGGGCCACGCGCAAAGCCAGCAGGCCTTCTTTGTTGTCGCGAAACGTTACCGGCTGCGCCAAGGCCGTGAGGGTGGTGTGGTGGTCGATGGCGCGCTGCCGGCCCCGGGCGCGGAACACGTAGGTAGTCGTCTGGCGCAGCAGAGGGCGCTGCTGCGCATCGAGCCAGTCGGCCGTGACGGTAAGCGTGGCCTGGCCCCGGCCGCTGGCCTGCTGGGTGATACCGGTGTGCACGATGGTGCCGAAGGGACCCTTGTGGCTGGGCAGGATGTCGGTGGAGTTGTTCCAGAAATCCAGCCCGTTCACGTCGCCGAAGTTAAACCACAGCCCTACCTGGTGCGGGTGGTCGATGCGCTCGTGCGGGCGCGGCGCCAGTGGCCAGCCGCGCGTGATGGGCTGCCCACCGGCCGTGATGATGGGGTAGAGGACGGGCTTTTTCAGCACGGCCGGCCCGGGGAAGTAGTAGCTGGTAAACGGCTGACCGTCAACGGTTACTACTACCCGCTGCTCGGCTTCACGCAGGGCCAGCTCGACCCGTTGGGCCCAGCCACTCAGGGGCAGCAGCGTCAGCAGCAAGGCAGGAAGGCGCATGGCGGAAACAAGTAAGATGGGTAACCGACGCAACCTACGCCACCAAGGCTACGGCCGCGCCCTGCTCACTCCTGCCCGCTGGGGTAAGCTGAAGTCGGTTCCCTTCCTGCGTCCAAGCTTCAGGGCTGGCTCAGCCGCTCGCGTAGGCGCCGGCGCACCCAGGGCGGCAGCCGGCCGGATTGTTCGTAGCGGCTTAGCACGCGCTGCTCGTTACGCTTGGTATAGCGGCTATAGCGGGTCAGCAGGGCCGTAGTTCCGCCCACTCCTACCCCCAGGCTCAGCAAGGGGAGGGCCGCGCTCGGGGCACGGGTTCCGCTTAATCCATTGATCAGCACAGCGCCGGTTACCACCACCGGCAGCGCCAGGGTGACTACCGTGCTGCCACCGAAGAAGACGCTGGTTTTGCGCTTGGCTTGAAACAGCTCATGCAAGGCCGATACCGTGTCGGCGGGAGGGGTAAGCCCGGCACCGCTCGTTGGCTGGGCCCGAATCGGCAGGTGCGGGCCGCCCGTCAGCAACAGAGCAACCAGCAGGAGGCGGGACGAAATGGGCATAGGAAGAGTTGGTAGCAAGCGTAAGATAGCGGCTTTGGCGCCGCGCACTCCTGCGTACTCCTGGCCTTCGGGCATAAAAAAGCGCCGCTGCCCCGGGCAGCGGCGCCA
>NZ_JBIYZW010000002.1:771132-835723 GCF_044628455.1 Hymenobacter sp. B81
GCTGCCCCGGGCAGCGGCGCCAGCAGAAGCGGCGGGTGAAGCCAGCAGGCCTCCGGCCCCCTAGTTTATTGAGGCGTAAGCGTGGCCATCGAAACCGAGCCCAGGCGCGTGGTGCGCTGCACCGTGGTGTGAATGTCGAGCAGGTAGTTATGGGTGTCCTTGCCCACCTTCACCACGAAGGCATACTGCCCGTCGGGCAGCTCGCGCATGTTCAGGCGGTTGCCGAAGGTGTGGCTGGTGGTCTGGCGGCTGAACAGGGTCGCATTGTCGCGCATGCGCACGACGCGCACTTCCCCGCGCTGCTGCCGGGGGTTGCTCACGCGCACCAGGTAGGTAGACTCGGCTACCTGGTCGACGGTGACCGGCTGGGGGCGAAGGGGACTTTGGGCCTGCGCCGGTAGGGTGAGTCCCAGGCCGAGGCAGGCCGAAGCCAGCCAGAGGCGAGGGAGTAGGGCAGTGGGCGTTTTCATAGCAAAAAGAGGTAAACGGGACGGAAAGCACTTAACTGCCAGCGTTGCCGCGGGGCAGCTACCAAAGCGGTATCTGAAATTCGGCATTTTCAGGCCGTTGGCTGCACCAAGTCATATATATAATTTCCTGATTATAAGCGGCGTGAAGCCGGGCAAGCAGGATGCAATTGCGGCGTTGCCGGGGGCAGCCCGGGCCGGATAGAATCGGATGGGAAAAGCGGTTAGGGGCCACCGGAGGGCTATATTTGCGGCCGATGAAACATGCCCCACGGCCCCCGGTCTACTTCGAAAATGCCGCGGGGCAGCTGCTGATCGAGCCCGCCGGGTACCTGCGCGTGGTCTGGAGCCGCGGGGAACGGCTACTCAGTCACAGCCAGGCATTGTTCGCGCACATGGCGCAGGCCCTGCAGCAGCAGCAGTGGAGCCGCATCCTCATCGACCAGCGCCACATGCCGCCGTTTTCGCGGGCCGAGCAGCAGTGGATAGCCGCCGAGTGGCTGCCGCAGGCCGTGCGGGTGGCTGGCTACCGCTACGGCGCAGTGCTGGTGTCGCCCGACGTGATGGTGCGCCTGGCCACGGCCTACGTGACCACCCACATCCAGAACCTGCCCTTGGTGTACTGCTCGTTTGAAACCAACGACGCGGCCGTGGCCTGGCTGCTGGAGCAGCCCGCGCAGCCTTAGGCCGTCTAGCGCAGTCCTCGGCTGGGGTGCATGAGAGCGTAAGCGTTGGCTGCGCCGACCTCTGGTTCCGTTCGCGCTGCGCAGGTGGTTATTCCTTGTAGATGATCAGGATGCGGGCCGGACGGCCGTAGACGCCGGAGGAATTGCCGGTGTTGCCGGTTTGCAGCACCACGCTGCCGTTGTAGATGTACACCCCGTAGAGCACGCCCGGGTTCAGGGTGAAGCCCGGCGGAATCTGGTCGGCATTCACGGGTACCATGGCCGTTACGCTCAGGATTTTGGCGTCGGGGAGACTAGGAGCAACGAAAGCCTGGTCCTGGCCGACCGGCAGGGTGCCGCTCAGTTCCAGGGTTTTAAGGGCGGGGCGTTGCTGCCCAGCTTGGCGCTGCCCCGGCCCCGCCCCACGGCATCTGCTTCGCGGCTACTGCCCCGTCGTCTCGGCCGGCTTTTCGTCGTCGTTGCGCAGGCTGCGGCGGGGGCGGCGGGGCTGCTTGTGGTCGAGCTGGCCGAAGCGGTAGCTGAACGCCAGGCGCGCGCCGCGGTTGTAGATGAACAAGTGGTTGGTTTGCACCGACTGCGCCGTTTCGAAGTCGTTGACGAAGCGGTAGCGGCGGCGCAGGAAGTTATCGGCGTTCAGCGTGAGGTCGGCTTTGCCTTTGAGCACTTCCTTGCGCAAACCCAGGGCGTAGAAGGGAAAGGCCGAGAGGCGGCCCTGCAGCAGCACCCGCGGCGAGTTGAGCTGGCCGAAGAACTGCAGGCTCAGGCCCCGGTCGAATTTGTAGCCCGAGTTCAGCGAAGCCGTATACGCCACCCCGTCGTTGGCAATGCCCAGGGAGCGGCTGTGCAGGCGGGCGTAGTACACGTTCACGTTGCCGCTCAGGTCCCACTTCGGCAGGGGCTTCACCGCGCCGAAGGCAGTCAGGCCCACGGCGCGGTTGCGGGCCGCGTTCTGGTAGGTGAGCGTGGTCACGCCCTGCGCGTCGGTGACGCGCACACCCTCAATGGCGTTGTTGGTCTGGCGGGTGTACAGGCTCAGGTTGATGGTGGAAGCGCCCACGAACGTAGTCCAGCCCAGCTCGGCCTGGTCGGTTACCTCGGCGGCCAGGGCCGGCGTGCCGGTTTGCACGTTGCGCGGGTCGAGGCGGTTGACGAAGGGGTTGAGGTAAAACAGGCCGGGGCGCTGGAGGCGGCGCGAGTAGCTCAGGCGCACGGCCGCGCCGGGCTTTTTTAGGTTGCGCGTCAGGGCCACGTTGGGCAGGGCGTTGAAGTAGGCATCCCGCACGCGGTCGGGGCGGTCCTGGAAGCGGCCGGCCACGTCGGTGTGCTCCAGGCGGCCGCCCAGGCGCAGGTTGTAGCGCTTGCCCAGCGGCGTGGCCCAGGTGGCGTAGCCGGCGAGTACGCGCTGCGCGTAGTCGAACGCGCCGGTGAGGGCCGCCTGGGGCACGAAGCGGCCGCTGGCC
This sequence comes from Hymenobacter sp. B81, assembly GCF_044628455.1. Classification (NCBI taxonomy): domain Bacteria; kingdom Pseudomonadati; phylum Bacteroidota; class Cytophagia; order Cytophagales; family Hymenobacteraceae; genus Hymenobacter; species Hymenobacter sp. B81. Next base: position 773,746 of record NZ_JBIYZW010000002.1, read on the forward strand.
TGCTCGAATACGCCCGCCTGGTAGTCGCTGTGCACCTCGCGCAAAATCAGCTTGGCCCCCAGCTCCACGGTCTGCTGCTCGCCGAGCGGCTGCACGTAGTCGGTTTGCAGCGTGTTTTCGACGTTACGGGCCAGGTTGCCGCCTTCTTCCTCGTAATACGGCCGCCCCGCGCCGGGCTCGGCGGCAAACTGCTCCACGTCGTAGCGGCGGCGGGTCTGGGTGCGGGCGTGCTGGGCCAGCACGGTCCATTCGCGGCGGCTGTTGGGGTAGGTGCGCACGTAGGAGCCGGTCAGGTCGTAGCTCAGGCGGCGCCCCCGGTCCACGAAGCTGCGCAGAAACGCTTGCTCCAGGTCGGGGTTGCTGGCCTGGTAGCGGGTATCGGCATCGGTGAGCAGGCGGTTCTGGAAGGTGCTGCCCTGCCAGGTCAGGTTCAGGGCGTGGTGGGGCGCGGGGTCATAGTCGAGGCTGAGGCGGCCGCTGCCCAGGCCGCCGTCGCTGCGCCCGGTGTTGCGCTGGGTGAGCCGGCCCCAGCCGCCGTTGGGCAGCTGGTCGGTGCGGTCTACGTGCTGCCGGCCCGGAATCCAGAAGCCCTGCCCGTTCAGGGCCGTGGTCAGCGTCAGCCGCTCGCGGCGCAGGTTCAGGCCCACGTTCAGGTTGCCGATGCGCGTGCCGGCCGCCGCCCCCACCGTGCCGCTGAGGCCGCGCAGGGTGGCCTTGGTCAGCACGATGTTGACGATGCCCGCCGAGCCTTCGCCCTCGTAGCGGGCCGAGGGCGCGGTAATGACTTCCACCGCCTTGATCTGGTCGGCGGGCAGCTGGCGCAGCAAGTCGCCCACGCCCCCGGCCACGGCCGTGGGCTTGCCGTTGATGAGCACCTGCACGTTGGCGGCGCCGCGCAGCTGCAGGTTGCCATCGGGGTCCACGCTCACCATGGGGGCCTTGCGCAGCACGTCGGCGGCGGTGCCGCCGCGGTTGGTCGCGTCCTGGGCGGCGTTGTACACCAGGCGGTCGGGCTGGGCTTCCACCACGGGCCGCTCGCCCGTTACGGTTACCTCGCTCAGCTGCCGCACTTCGGGTTGGAGGCTGATGACGCCCAAATCCAGCTCCGGCTGGCCGGCCGTCAGCGCTACCGGGCGCACCTGCCGGCCGTAGCCCAGGAAGCTCACGTGCAGCTCGTAGCGCCCGGCGGCCAGCCGGGCCAGGCTGAACTGGCCCTGCTCGTTGCAGAGCGCGCCGTCGAGGGCGGGGCCGCCCCCGGCGGGCAGCAGCGCCACGGTGGCAAAGGGCACGGGCTGGCTTGTGTGGGCGTCCAGCACCCGGCCCTGCAGCCGCAGGGTGCCGCGGGCCGCGGGGGCCACGGCGGGCGAAGACTGGGCCCACGCGGTCGGGGCGGGCGCCAGCAGCAACGGCAGCAGGCAGGCGAAGGGAAGTACGTGTCGCATAGCAGGAAAAGAAGAGGGCGCGCTGGTTTTGCCTGCATAGATTCGGCGGCGGCCCGCCGGGCTGCGCCTGCCCGGGGCAAAGCGTGCCTACCGCCGGTTGAAGCGTATTTATCGCCCGTTGAGGCGTTGCCACCCCAATAGGCAAGCTGATAGCCAGAGCCCACTAGGCGTCTCTACCGCCTCCGCTTCACCGGCTGGGCATCAGCTCTGCCGGCGCGCACCCCCACAGCGCCGGCCGGGCCGCGCACAAAAAAAGCCCGGGCCAGGGGCCGGGCTTTTCGCGAACGGTGGTCGGTGCGGGGAAGGGCGGGAAGCGGGTGTGGGAAGCGCGGTCGGCTTGAAACAACGTCGGGTGTTGGTTGCCCGACCTGGGTCGTCGGGCCTCAGCTGCCGTACGATTCCTTCTGGAAGCCCAGCACGCGCAGCTCGGCTTTCCAGGTGTCGGGGTAGTGGGCTTTTACGTGGTGAATGAGGGCGCGCAGGGCTTTGCGTACCTGCGCCTCGCCCTGGTCCTTGGTGCTCACCTTGCCGCTTCGGTCGCCGCTGGTGGCGGTGGTTTGCTGCACCAGCGCGGCGTACTCGGTGGCCAGGGGCTGCCAGTGGGCGGTGCCGAACTTCTTGGTGCCGAAGCCGTGCCTGGGCAGGGCGGCCACCAGCTTGCCCAGGGCCAGCACGCGCTCGGGCCGGGCGCGGGGCAGCTCGTAAACTTTGCCACGCTTCTCGATGCCGAACTCGCCGTAGTAGGCCTCGGGCGCGTCGTAGGCTTCGGCCAGGTAGCCCTTCACGTAGCGTAGCGACTTGTTGAGCTGCTTGTCGAGGGCCTCCAGGCGCTTGACCTGGGGCGAGCGGGCGTCGCCGGCCGCATCGGCGGCGGCGTGGCCCCCGGCCAGGGCGGCTACCTGGGCGGCAAACTCGGCCTTGCTGAGCCAGAGCAACTCGGGCAGCGCCGAGGTCGGCCACTGCCGGGCCACGCTGTCGGCCACGGCCAGCAGGGCGGGCAGGTTGTGGGGGAGTTGGGCGGCGCGGCGCACCACCGGGGCCGGAGCCGTGGGCTTGGCGCCGGGCTCGGGAGTTAAGGGAGTTGACATGGATACGGAATGGTAAATGGTATTACTGCTGGAATATAGATAATTGTCCCGTCGGCTGGTTCTCCAGCGGACAAAAAAATATGGTTTCCGTCCTCTGGAACTTTCCCAGCGTTCGGAAACCATGCTAGTAGCAAGCTGGAGAAGTTCCAGAAGGCGGAAACCATTGTAGGAAGACCCTGGAGAAGTTCCAGCGCCTGACTACGATGTGAGGAACGAGCTGGAACTTCTCCAGAGCTCGAAAACTATTGTTTCCGGGCCCTGGAGAAGTTACCGGGGCTGGCCCGGGTGGTAGGCGCCGAAGTGAATACTACTCCCTCGGCCCCCGCCGCTACCGCTGCTTGTAGAGCCGCGTGCGGTGGCCGAACTGGTTGACGTACACCAGGCTGTCGGTCGAGAGCTGGTGGAGGTGGCACACGAAGGCCACGCCCTCGTTGTGGATGGTAAGGGTGCTGGGGGTGAGGGTGTAGCGCACCGGCACCGTGGGAAACTCGGGGTAATACAGGGCCTTGCCGCGCACCTGGTACACGGGGCCGCTCTGCGGGCTTTCCAGCCAGGTGCCCTGCAGCCGCTGCCGCAGCTGGGCGGCGCTGGGCTTCTTCGGGGCGGGCTTGCCGGTTTGGGCAAAGGCGCTGGGGGCGGTCAGCAAAAGCAGAAGCGAAAGGAGGAAGGCGGGGCGGGGCATGGGGTAGGGGCAATGGGCTGGCAAGTTACCGCAATGCGGCACGGGCTTGGCGCGAGTGTAACTCGCACTAGGTGGGGTATACATATCTAAGCCTGCCAAGGCTGTGACTGCAGCTCCTTTCAGCCAGTTGATTTGTTAAACTATGCCAAATACGCTGGAAGAATGGGCTTTTAACAAGAATACACAATGCTATTGTTGTCGGTTGATATTAAGTAGAGTGGAGTCAGGTACTTGTAGGTCTTGGTGTCGTAAATAGCCCGCTACCCCGCCATTATACCCAGGCAGAGCGTAGGTTGCAGGCTGAGGGTTGGGCGAGGTAATGAAGTACCACCCATCCGGCTGCGCCACGTAAAGGTCCACGGTGTCGCCCTTGTGCAAAGTTTTAAGCTGTTTGGCTGCATCATCTGCCGCTTCCCGCAGCGCAGCGCTCTGGCTGATTACAACTACCGGGTGTTTCATCGCGCGTGCCGGCACCCGCCGTAATTTTACTGAAGAGCTTTCAGGCCACCAGTACACCAAGGCCATGAATAGTAGATTAAGGAGGGACACGCAAATGGCCAGGGGTAAGAAATTCACTTGCCAGGCCCCATCCCGCTTTTCCAGCGGCATAAATCGAAAGCGCATATCCTAATTAATCAGAGCGAAAGGGTGGCTTCGAAGGTACCGTATGCGACTAGCAAGGCATATTGTTTCATTGGATCAAAATGCAAAAAGCCGCCGCCGTGGCTGGCACGCGCCGGCCCCCGTTTCGCAGGCTTTCAGGTAGTCTGGCTATGAGTTACTGACCGAACGGTGCGGTCATCGGTCTGCCTACAGACACTGACACTGCCCAACAGTAGGAGGAAAGCATGGAAATGGACTGCCTTACTCGGGAATCTCTGGCATCGGCTGCCCCTGGCAAATAGCTTCAAGGGCGGCCGCGCCGCTGTCGGCAATAAAGCACAGAAACTCGTCGTAGCCGCCGTACACTTTGCCGGCGTCGTCCATGAACAGGATCAGGTGGTCGGTGTAGGCCTCGCCGATAGGGCACAGCAGGTGGTTGCCGAGGCGTCGGGCGTAGTTCTCCCGAATCCAGCAGGCATCACGCCCGGCGGCGGCTTGGTTGGGGTTTAAGTGCAGGGTATCGGTGCGGGCGCTCTTGCTGGGGAAGGTGAGGCGCAGGCCGCCGTATTCCCGCAAGAACTGCTCGACGGCCAGAAGCCACGGGTAGCCCGCCAGCCACAGGCTAAGCCGGTAGTACAGCGTAATGATGGAGCGGCCGGGGTGCCAACCCGCCGCGGCTAGTACGGCTGCGGTAGCGTCGGAGAAGGTAAACATAGGTTTTTGAAGGGGGCCGCGGAGGCATCAGGGGGCGTAAATGTCCCACAAGCTAAACTTGCCTTCGGACAAAGGCTGATACGCGACTATTCGTACCATTAAATCACTCAGACTGCCATCTACCCAGAGGAAATAATCGATATGCACCTCGTTGCTACCTCGAACCTCGGTAACGTACACCTCTTTCTTGCCTTTGGCCGGCGGGAGAGTAAGCTGACCATGTTCAGCAATAGCCGCCTGTATGTCTTCTGGCTCCATTCGTCTTACCTGGCTTTCGACAAGCAAGCGTTGGTAGTTACCCGCTACCAGATTTGCTACGATATAATCGAGGGTAGCCTCTAGGTTTTTGTCCATACAGGGAAAGTTTAAGCGCTGCCTGTAGCGGTAGGGAGGACGTAGAGATGAAAGCCTCCGATGAAGCCTAAACAAAAAGCCCCAACCGCTTGGTTGGGGCCTTCAATTTATCAAAGTCAGTTTAGCGGGCGGTTTGGCCTCTATCACGCAAGAAGGCCAGGAACTGCTGCTGGGAAAGCGGCCCGCTAATGCGGGAGCCTTCGTACTCTGCTACCGTCTTACCGGTCATGGAAAGGGGAGCCACCGGCTGCGAGTTGGCGGAGGATGACGTCTTGGATGGTTTCATAGCTCGGCAAATTTACGTCTTCTATGACGAGGCGGGCATCCTCTAACGTAAAAGTAACCGAAAGAAACTTCCGTTGTTTGGTGTAGCCAACAACTTCGTAAGCTCCACCCTCCTTGCGGTAGTACTGCACATGAGGAGGAGGAAATTTCAGCAATTCCTCCATTTCCTCCTCTTCAATGCTCATACCGCGGCAATAGAACCGGTTGACTTTACCGAAATCAACCTCATGGTCCTCGAACATCCTATGACCCGCAAGCCTCGCAGGCCTCCGGATTATCCAGGGAGCAGGCCATATCGGCGGCGTTCTGGGCCGATACGTTGAGCGGCTCCAGGGTCTCGGCGGCTTGCTTCTGCACCGTGAACTTGATGGCGTCGGCGGCGGCTTTGGTGCGCAGGTAGTACATACCGGTTTTCAGGCCGCTCTTCCAGCTGTGGAAGTGCATGCTGGTGAGCTTGCCGAAGTTCACGTTCTGCACGTGCAGGTTCAGGCTCTGGCTCTGGCAGATGTAGGCGCCCCGGTCGGCCGACATGTCGATGATGCGGCGCTGCGAGATTTCCCAGACGGTCTTGTAGAGGTCCTTGATGTGCTGGGGAATGGCCGGAATGTTCTGCACCGAGCCGTTGGCGGCAATGATGTCGTTCTTCATCTGCTCGTTCCAGAGGCCCAGCTTCACCAGGTCCTTGAGCAGGTGCTTGTTCACCACCATAAACTCCCCCGAGAGCACGCGGCGCACGTAGATGTTGGAGGTGTAGGGCTCAAACGACTCGTTGTTGCCCAGAATTTGCGCCGTGGAGGCGGTGGGCATGGGGGCTACCAGCAGCGAGTTGCGCACGCCGTGCTCCAGCACCTCGGCCCGCAGCGCGTCCCAGTCCCAGCGGCCCGACTCGGGCGTGACGCCCCAGAGGTCGAACTGGAACTTGCCCTGGCTGATGGGCGAGCCGGCGTAGGTTTCGTAGGGGCCGTGCTTCTTGGCCAGGTCCTTCGAGGCCGTAACGGCGGCGAAGTAGATGGTCTCGAAGATGTCCTTGTTCAGCCCGGCCGCCTCGTCGCTCTCGAAGGGCATGCGCAGGGCAATGAAGGTATCGGCCAGCCCCTGCACGCCCAGCCCGATGGGGCGGTGGCGCAGGTTCGAGCGTTCGGCCTCCACCACGGGGTAGTAGTTGATGTCGATGACCTTGTTGAGGTTCTTGGTGGCGTGGTAGGTCACCTCAAACAACTTCTGGTGGTCGAAGAAGATCTTGCCGTTCTCTTCGCGGATAAAGCGCGGCAAAGCCAGCGAAGCCAGGTTGCACACCGCTACCTCGTTGGCGTCGGTGTACTCAATGATTTCGGTGCACAGGTTCGAGCTCTTGATGGTGCCCAGGTTCTGCTGGTTGGATTTGCGGTTGGCCGCGTCCTTGAACAGCATGTAGGGGGTGCCGGTCTCGGTCTGGCTTTCCAGGATGGCAAACCACAAATCCTGCGCCTTGATGGTGCGGCGGCCGCGGCCCTCGCGCTCGTACTTCTGGTAGAGCTTCTCGAAGTCGTCGCCCCAGCACTCGTCGAGGCCCGGGCACTCGTTGGGGCACATCAGCGTCCAGTCGCCGTTGGCTTCCACGCGCTTCATGAACAGGTCGTTCACCCACAGGGCGAAGAACAGGTCGCGGGCGCGCATCTCCTCCTTGCCGTGGTTTTTCTTCAGGTCGAGCCACTCGAAGATGTCGGCGTGCCAGGGTTCGATGTAGATGGCGAAGGCGCCCTTGCGCTTGCCGCCGCCCTGGTCCACGTAGCGGGCCGTGTCGTTGAACACCTTCAGCATGGGCACCAAGCCGTTGGAAGTGCCGTTGGTGCCCTTGATGTAGCTACCAGTGGCGCGCACGTTGTGCACGGCCAGCCCGATGCCGCCGGCGCTCTGCGAGATGAGCGCGCAGTTCTTCAGGGTGTCGTAAATGCCCTCGATCGAGTCGTCCTTCATCGTGAGCAGGAAGCACGAGGACAGCTGCGGCTTGGGCGTGCCGGCGTTGAACAGCGTGGGCGTGGCGTGCGTGAACCAGCGCTCCGACATCAGGTTGTAGGTCTCGATGGCCTGCTCGATGTCTTCCTTGTGAATGCCCACGGCCACGCGCATCAGCATGTGCTGGGGGCGTTCCACCACCTTGCCGTCGAGGCGCAGCAGGTAGCTTCGCTCCAGCGTCTTGAAGCCGAAGTAGTCGTAGTTGTAGTCGCGGTCGTAGATGATGGCCGAGTCGAGCTGGGCGGCGTGCTTGTGCACGATTTCCCACACGTCGCGGGCAATGAGCGAGGCGTTTTCCCCGGTCTTGGGGTCCTCGTAGGTGTAGAGCCGCTTCATGGTCGACGAGAACGACTTGCTCGTGACCTTGTGCAGGTTGCTCACCGCGATGCGCGCCGCCAGGATGGCGTAGTCGGGGTGCTTGGTGGTGAGCGAGGCAGCGGTTTCGGCCGCCAGGTTGTCCAGCTCGATGGTAGTGACGCCGTCGTAGATGCCGTCGATGACCTTTTTGGCCACCTCAATGGGCGAGACGAACAGCATGTTCAGGCCGTAGCAGAGCTTCTCGATGCGGGCCGTGACTTTGTCGAACTTGACGGACTCGCGCCGGCCGTCGCGTTTGATTACCAACATAGGCAGTAGAGGCGAAAAGGTGTGGGGTAGAAGAAGTTGCGGCAGCGCGGGCACAGAAGCCGGCCAGCAGCCCAGCAGGCTTCTTCCGCTCCCAGGCCCGCGCCGATGATGTCCGGAAGATACTCCGCCGCGGGTTGCAGGTGAATCAATCGGCGGGCAGAAAGTTTTCCACAATGCGCTGGCACCCCCGCCCGGGCCGATTTTGCCGGGTTTGTTTCGGAACCGAAATGGTTCCTGCGGGCTGCAAAATCGGGTTGCCGGTTTGGGCCAGATTGCATAGCCGGAGGAGTGGACGTAAAGCACACGCAGCAAGCCGTAGAGTCGGTGCCCGGCCGCAAAGCTCCCCTCCTTTTTGAAGGAGGGGACGCCGCCGCTTTTGCGGTGGCTGGGGTGGTTCCGTCGTTGCTGACGTTGCCCGATCCTGGGCAGGCCAATCAGGCTGCCTCGTTGCCGCGAAACGCCCGTTGAATAGCTGCCAACACCCATTCCAGCTGCTCAAACACGAGCTTGTTCTCGAACCGCACTACCCGAATCCCCACGCTTTCCAGGTAGGAAGTACGTACCACGTCGTGCGCGGCCCCCACCACATCGACATGAGCTTGCCCGTCAAGCTCCACCGCCAGCCGTTCGCCCGGACAGTAGAAGTCAAGCACGTAAGCCCCTACGCTGTGCTGTCGGCGAAATTTTCGGCCCGCCAGCTGCCCATTCTGCAAGGCTCTCCACAGGGCTGCTTCCGCCGGAGTCAGGTTGGCGCGTAGCTCCTTGCGTCGGGCCTTGACTTCCTGGCGGTTGTGGCGGAACGAGTTCGGCATATAACCAAGCTATTAAACCGGCCTGATGTTGCAAGCGGCGCGGCAGTCAGCAACGACGCAACCACCCCAGCGGCGGCTAATGCCACCGCGTCCCCTCCTTCAAAAAGGAGGGGAGCTTTGCGTTGTATTCCACGAAAAAGCCCGCAGCCGGAGCCGCGGGCTGCCGAGGGTGGAAGCCCTCGTTACTTCTTGGGCGTGTACTCGAAGCCGAACCGTTTGGCATAATCGGCCAGGGGACCCAGGCCCACAGTAGCGCGGCGCTCGTCTACGCGGGTCTCGTCCTCGATGGGCGCAAACTCCAGCTTGCCGGTATTGGGGTTCCGCACCACCTGGCTACCGTACAGCTGCCCCTTGCCCTGCCACATCAGCAGCCGGTCCTGCATCAGCGCCAGCTCCGACTTGGCCAAGTTGCCCTGCTCGGCAGCCTGCTGGGCCAGGGGAAAGTATTTTTGCAGGGTCGGCAGGTCCGAGTGTTGCAGTACCAGGAACACCGTCTGCGTGCCCGTGTTGCCCACCGCGGCTTTGCTCGGCCAGCCGTGCGCGTCGAGCAGGGCCGTGATGCGCCGCAGGTTGCGGGCGTCGATAACGTCCATGGCCTGAATAAGGGAATCCATCTGCGGGGATTTCTGCCCGTATTTGTTGAGGATGATTCCGTAGCGCTGCCGGCCGCCCTGATCCAAGGCGTAGATGGAATCCAGTTGCTGCTTCAGGGGGCGGTTGTAGTTGGCCTCGCGCCGGGTCGCCGCGGCTTGTAGCTTGGTCAGCATCGGGGCCCAGCGCTTGTCAGCGTGCAGGGAAGCCAGGTCCGGGTCCTGCTGCAGGTGCGCCAGGTTTTCCCAGCCCGCTTCGGTGGCCTGGTCGAGGTAGCGGAAAGCCTGACGTGGGTTGCCGGCCAGGGCCCAACTGCAGGCGGCGTTGTAGTAGTCGCCGGCGGTGGGCCGGGCCTGTTTCGCTTTGAAGGCCCGGTCGTAGAGCTTGCCCGATTCGGCGTAGCGCTTGGCCTGGTAAGCCCCTGCAGCCTGGCCGTTCAGGGTGGCAAAGGAGATTTGGCCGTGGGCCAGCGAGGCGGTAAGCAGCAGGGCTGCGGCGAGCAGTAGCGGTTTGCGCATGGTAGCTGAAAGTATAGCGGTTTGGCGGCGCCCCAAGTGCTGGTACCCCGGTAGGGTTGTCGCGCCCGCGGTGGGCGCAAAGAAAAAGCCCACGGCCGAAGCCGCGGGCTTTTTGTGGGCCTCACTTCCAGGCGTAAGCAAAGCAGGATGTTAAGCGTTGGATACTACTCTCTTCCAGCCAAGGATAAGCGTGCTGCAATGTGTGACGAACATTGGCTACTGCCTCGATCATAGTTTGTGTAGACCAATCCACCGTTACACTCACCGCCGTTTCGTAGACCTGCTTGACCAGCAGGCTCGTCTCGAAGCCATAACTGCCCTGGATGGCAGCACACTTTTCTTCGCTCAGCCAAAGGCCCAGATGCTGTGCCAGAGCAGCATTGACACGGTCGGTTAGAACAGCCGGAAAGGCGGTCATGCTAGCCGGTGCCGATTAAAAGTCCTCGTCGAGCGAGAAGGCGTTTTCGGTCCGCTCGCTCATTACGCCGGCCTTCTGGTACTCGGCCACGCGCTTCTCGAAGAAGTTGGTTTTGCCCTGCAGCGAAATCATTTCCATGAAGTCGAAGGGGTTGGCGGCGTTGTAGATCTTGCGGTAGCCCAGGCTCACCAGCAGGCGGTCGGCCACAAACTCGATGTACTGGCTCATGGCCTTGGCGTTCATGCCAATGAGGTTTACCGGCAGCGCGTCGGTCACGAACTCCTGCTCGATCTGCACCGCGTCGCGGATGATTTCGTGCACGCGCTCCTCGCTCAGCTTGTTTTGCAGGTAGCTGTAGAGCAGGCAGGCAAAGTCGCAGTGCAGGCCCTCGTCGCGCGAGATCAGCTCGTTGCTGAAGGTCAGGCCCGGCATCAGGCCGCGCTTTTTCAGCCAGAAGATGGAGCAGAACGAGCCCGAGAAGAAGATGCCTTCCACCGCCGCGAAGGCAATGATGCGCTCGGCGAAGTTTTCGGAGTTGATCCACTTCAGGGCCCACTCGCCCTTTTTCTTCACGCAGGGCACGGTTTCCAGCGCATTGAAGAGCCGGTCCTTCTCCTGGGGGTTTTTGATGTAGGTGTCGATCAGCAGGGAGTAGGTTTCCGAGTGGATGTTTTCCATCATGATCTGGAAACCGTAGAAGCAGCGCGCCTCGGGCATCTGCACTTCCTGCATGAAGTTCACGGCCAAGTTCTCGTTCACGATGCCGTCGGAGGCCGCGAAGAAGGCCAGCACGTGCGAGATGAAGTGCCGCTCGTTGTCGTTGAGGCCGTCCCAGTCTTTCTGGTCTTGGCTCAGGTCGATTTCCTCGGCCGTCCAGAACGAGGCCTCGGCCTTTTTGTACATCTGCCACACGTCGTTGTTCTGGATGGGGAACAGCACGAAGCGGTTGGGATTCTCTACAAGAAGCGGTTCCATAAGCGGGCAACGAAAGGAAAAAAGACGAAAAAGCCGGCGGTCGGCCGGTTGGGTGCGGGCTGCCAACCCCGGTTCAGCAGCAAATGTTGGGCTCGACGCAGCTACCAAGTGGGGCCGGCCGAAGACCAAAGATAGCCCGGCCGCCGCTACCAATGCCGCCCCGTCCGGCTTTTTTATGCGTTAAGTTTTTGCTATGCCGCCCCAGCCCGCTAAACCGAAAATTTCCCCTGAAAAGCCAATCATTCGGCGGAAAAGCCAACGTTTACGAAAAGTTGTCCACATTTCGTGTGTGGAAAATGAAAGTTGTCCACAAAAATACTATGCGTGTGCACGGCGTACGCGTTCCTGCCTGTAGGCATTCAGCGATTTTTCGGGCCGAGTAAGTGATGATTAGCGCGTTAGGCTTGCGTATGTGGAATAGGTCTTGTACTTTTGCCTTCCATTTTCAGAAAACCCGCGGAGAACTGATGTACGCAATCGTAGACATAGCCGGCAAGCAGACGAAAGTCGAAGCCAATAAATTTGTGTACGCCCACAAGCTGGCCGGCAACGTCGGCGACGAAGTAGAGCTGGGCAATGTACTGCTGACCGACAACAACGGCACCCTGAGCGTGGGCGCCCCGTTTCTGTCGGACGTCAAAGTAACGGGCACCATCCTGGCGCACGTTCGGGGCGACAAGACGATTGTCTTCAAGAAGAAGCGTCGTAAGGGCTACAAGAAGCTCAACACGCACCGCCAGGACTACACCAAAGTAATGATCAACAGCATCGGCTAAGTAGTTGTCCGTATTGAGTTGTCAGTTGGCAGGGCCCTGGAGGCGCTGATACAGCAAGCTGACAACCGACAACTAGCAACCCGACAACTCTTCCAAATACCATGGCACACAAGAAAGGCGTAGGCTCTTCCAACAACGGCCGCGAGTCGCATTCCAAGCGCTTGGGCGTGAAAATTTACGGTGGTCAGTCGGTTATTTCCGGCAACATCATCGTGCGTCAGCGGGGCACCAAGCACCACCCCGGCCAGAACGTGGGTATCGGCAAAGACCACACCCTGTTCGCGATGATCGACGGCACCGTGCAGTTCCGCAAGGGCCGCAAAGACCGCTCGTTCGTAACGGTTGTTCCGGCAACGGAAGAAGTAGAAGCGGCTGCCTAGTAGGCCCCTGCACTTTAAGCAACCAAAAAGCCCGCCTTCCCGGCGGGCTTTTTTGCATTCTGGCAGCCCAGCACCAACCTTCAGTGGCCGGCCCAGTTATCAGCCTCGGCGGATTCCAGGGTATAGAGCACGGGGCGGCTGGGGCTGGCGTCGAGCTCCAGCATGGTTACCTGCAGGTTGAGCAGGTACAGGCCGTCGGCCACGGAGTCGGGCACGAAGATGAGCTCGGTGATGGTGGCCTGGGGGCGCAGCGGGGCGGGGTACTGCCAGAAGGCGTGGTGCGCCGCCAGCGCACCGTTGTCCAGCTCTCTGTCCACGCTGGGCAAGTCCAGCAGCAGGTGCTCGATGCCCTGGGCCACGAGGTACTCGGCCAGCTCCGCACTGATGTAGGGCGGGTTGCTGCCCGAGTACTGCCGGTGGCGCTTGGCCTCGTCGTTGGGCAGGGTGCGCAGCACCAGGGCTTCGGGCGGGGCCGTGGCGGCTTCGAGCAGGGGCTGCACGTCGGCCAGCTCCACCACGTAGTCGCCGTCGGCGCGTAGGGTGGGGGCCACCGAAATCAGTTGGGCCACGAACAGGAAGCGGGTGAGACAGCGCGGCAGCGTGGCCGCGGGGTCGGGGCTGATGTGGCCGTAGCACTCGGTGTGGGTGCCGTTGCCGTGGGGCGTGAGGTGCACTCGCTGGTAGTTGGTGCTGCCGCCCGCGGCCACCGAGCCCACGAAGTCGCCCACCCGAATGACATCAATGGCTACCGGCTCGGCCCAGAAGCAGTTCACCTGATCGGCCCCCGGCGCGAGCGGCAGGGCAATGTCCAGCGGAGCAGCCGGGTTGAAGCGGTAGGTACGGCCGTGGTAGGTGAGCGTGGCAGTGAGCATGAGCGGATGAATAGTGCGGGGTGCCCGCAGAAAACGCGGAAGATTGCGCAGAAGACGCCGCGTTCAACGACGCATTAAACATAGGCCTTAGCCAACAACCAGTTACGGCACCACGGGCGGTTCGGTGGCGAAGTCGGCGGCGAGCTGGTTGAGGATGCGGCTGACTTCGGCGGCGTGGCTGTACACCATGAAGTGGGTGCCGCCTTCGATGAGGTATTCCACCTTGCTGGGGCCGGGCGGAAATATTCGGTCGCGGGTACCCAGAATCTGCACGCAGGGGCCCACGCCGCGGCTGTCCCAGCGAAACAGGCTGCGAATGGCCCAGCGGGTGTAGCGCGGCTCCTGCTCCCGCAGAATCTGCTTGAACAGGGCGTACTCCTCGCCGTCGTTTACGCCGAAGTACCACTGGCCCACCCGCGGAAACCACTTGAGCACCTGCGGCGGCACCCAGTGCTGCGCGCCGGTAGCCCGCACGAAGCGCAGCAGCGGCGGCAGCGCCCCGGCTTCGGGAATGCTCGACACCAGAGCCACCAGGGCCAGGGGCCTTAGCCGGGCAATTTCCAGGGCCACCGTGCCGCCAAACGACACGCCCACCAGCCAGCACCGCTCGTCCAGGGGCACCTGCTCGGCCATGCGGGCGGCGTAGGCGGGCAGGGGCTCGTCGGGGTCGAGGGGCGGCAGCCAGGGCAGCACCCGCACCCGGCCGCGCAGCGTGAGGCGGCTGAAGATCCGCTCGTCGGCGCCCAGGCCGGGAATCAGGTAAAACCGGGGTTCAGCGGTGGCGTCAGGCATCGAGGCGGCGGAAGATGCCTTCGAGGTAAAACACGTTGTCGGAGGCGGCGGCTTCTTCCTCTTCGTCTTCCCCCTCGCGCTCCTCTTCTTCCTCCTCGCCCAGGGCGCCGGCTAGGTTCTCCAGGTCTTCCAGACCTTCGGCGTCCTCGTCTTCCACGGGGTAGGTGAAGGATAGCTTCAGGGCCACGCCGGGCAGGTCAATGGGCGGCGCCTCTTCGGAGGTGTATTCCAGCAGGCAGGGGCGGGGGCCGTTGGCCAGGGCATCGGCTACCTCCTCCTGCAGGGCGCTGGCGCGGGTAGCGGCCTGGCGCAGCAGCACGTCGAGGCTGGCGAAGGGCAAACCCAGGTGAAAGAAGTACAGCTGCTGGTCGAACACGGTGGTGGCCCACACGGTCACGTCATCGGAGTTGTCGAACACGATGGCCCGGATGAGGATTTCCTCGACAAAAAAATCGGCGCCGTATTCGACGGCATCAATGAGGCGCTGCATGCAGGAAAACTACGCGTGGGAAGGGGGCTGACGACAAGTTACGCAACGGGACCGAAGCCGCAACCCGCCCCCCTGCCCCGGCTCTACGCGCCTCGGCGGCCGTCCGTTTGCCCCTCGAAGCCGCGAGCCTGATACCCACCGCAGTAGCGTTGAGTAGAGTACGAGTAGGAGTGGGTACGGTCGAAATATCCCGCATGACCAGCAGGCGTAGCGCCACTATATTTCACGGGGTGATGCTGCTATACACGACCAAACCCCGCAACAGACCAGCCTGTACGGCTTTGGGAGTGTTGCGGGGTTTAATAAAAGCTAAGGATATGCCTGATGCAGAGAGCCTAGGGCAGGTTTACGAAGGTGCTACCCAGAGACGGTGGGGCCGTAGCCGGGTAAATGCGCCGGCCTGAGGTGGCATCAATGTAGGTGTCAGCCATAGGATTATCGGCGTAGGCCGTAATGTAGACCAACGCAAAACTCTGCAAACCGGCTCCGCGCAGGACGGTACTGCTGATCGTGTCCTGGAACCGATCAGCCCCGGCTGGGGCAGTAAAGCCCACGCTCAGCAGGTAGTTGGTGTTGCTCAGGGTGCGGAAGTCCGAGCCCACAAACAGGCGGTGTGCTTGAGGTTGGGTCAGGCGCGGACTGATGGTGCCGTGCACTACGATAGAAGCGCCGTAAGGGGTAATGTCGAACGTGCTGAAAACTGTGGTGGGCAGCTCGCCCAGTCGCACCGGGGGCGCCGGCGTGTTATCCTTCGTCACCTCAACCGTCTGCACGAAGCGGCCGTACCCGGGGCGGTTAAATTGCAGGGTAGGTGAACCGATGGGTAACCCTGTCAAGGTAAAGTTGCCGGCCGCGTCGGTTTCGGCCGTAACAGATCGGCCGTCTACCTGCACTTGCACGTGACCGTGCTCAGAGGCAAGCGTAGTATTGCGCTTGTAGAGACGGACGGACCCGCTGTAGGAAGCGGTGGGTTTAGCCTCATCCTTGCCGCAGCCGGCTAAGAAGATTAAAGTGAGTGATAAGCTCAGCGCAGCGCGGCTGAAGAATAAAATCTGAATGTGATATGATATTGATTCAGAGGGCAAAAATATCCTCTAAATAGTTCTGTGACCCGGTTGTGCTCAATCTTTTTTCGGAACAGGTAAATCTTCATGTTGACGGTATATACAATTGGGAATAAGCAATTAGGTGCTACCAACGCCACCTTTGCTAGCGCGATGTTATTTTGGACAGCATCGAAACGGCCTTCGTTAGGGTGATTCTGCATTGGCCAGTAGCAATTCAGCCATAGGTAAGACCAAAACAGCCTTAATCAAGACCGAATCGGTGTTAGTAAGACCGAAATGGTCTTAACCAGGACCGAAACAGCCTTCGCTAAGACCAAAATAGTGTTAGCTAACACCGAAATGGTCTTAGCGAAGACCAGAAACGCCTTTGGATACGGCCCCTTGGCTTTGTAGTGCTGGTCGCTACCGGTTTAGTCCGCGCTCGGGGCTTCGAGAAACAGTTCCAGGGTAATCTGGTCGGCCAGCAGCTTGCCGCGGTCGGTGAGGCGCAGCGTGTCGGCGGCGAGGGTGGCCCAGCCCTGCTGCTGCAGCTCGGCAAGGTAGGCGGCGTGCCGGGTGGCCAGGTCCACGCCCAGGTGCTGGCGCAGGTAGCGGAGATTGCAGCCGGCGGCGGTGCGCAGGCTGGTCATCAGGTACTCGTTGGCGCGGTCGGTGGGGCTGAGTTCCTCGCGGGTGGCGGGCAGCTCGCCGCGCTCCAGCAGGCCCTGCACGTACTGGGCATTGCTGGCCACGGTGTACTGGCGGCTCAGCCCGTCGAAGGAGTGGGCGCTGGGGCCCAGGCCCAGGTAGGGCACGCCCTGCCAGTAGCTGGAGTTGTGGCGCGAGTAGCCACCGGGTTGGGCGAAGTTGCTGATTTCGTACTGCTCGTAGCCGTGGGCGGCGGTGGCCTCGAGCAGCAACTCAAATTGCCGGGCCACAAACTCGTCGGGGGCGGGGCGGAACAGGCCCTGGCGCTGCCGGCGGCCAAACACCGTTTGGGGCTCCACGGTGAGGGCGTAGCAGGAGAGGTGCGGCACCCCCAGCGCCAGGGCCTGGTCCAGGTCGCGCTGCCAGATGGCGTGGTCGCCGGCGGGGTCGGTGGGCACGCCGTAAATCAGGTCGATGCTGAGGTTGGCCAGGCCCGCGTCCTGGGCCAGCAGCACCGCCCGCCGCGACTCCTCGGCCGAGTGGGCGCGGTTCATCAGGCGCAGGTGGGGCTCGTGGAAGCTTTGCAGGCCGATGCTGAGGCGGTTGACCGGGGAGGCCGCCAGCTCGCGCAGCTTGTCGGCCGTGAGGTCGTCGGGGTTGGCTTCGAGGGTAATTTCGGCCCCGGCGGCCACCGGGAAGTAGCGGTAAATGGCCTCAAACAGCGTGGTCAGCTCGGCCGCCGTGAGCAGCGACGGCGTGCCGCCGCCGAAGTAGATGGTGCCGATTTCGGCCCCGCCGAGGTAGTCGTGGCGCAGGGCCATTTCCCGCTCCAGCGCCGCCACCACCTGCCCCTTGCGGCCCAGCGCGGTGCTGAAGTGGAAGTCGCAGTAGTGGCAGGCCTGCTTGCAGAAGGGAATGTGGAGGTAGAGTCCGGCCACGGCCGCGGGAAAAGGAAGGTACGGATGGGGCAACAGCCGCCGGGCGCGGGTAGTTCGCCGCGGCCCGGCGCACCGAGAAAAGCCGGCCGAAGCGGCGCGGGAAATGAAAACGACGCTACTTGCGTTACGAGCCTGCAAATGTACACCCGCCCGCTGCTGTTTCTGGGGTTGATTGCCGTGCTGGCCACCGGCCGGCCCGCCGCGGCGTGGGCGCAAACCACCTCGCCGGTAGCCACCCCCAACCTGCCGCCCACCGCCGCCCCACCGGCCCCGGTGCCGGCGCCCACTCCGGCCGCTACGGCCAAGCGTCTGCCCGCCGGCCGCCCCAAGTACATCCGCCTCGCCACCGAAGCCGCCGACCAGCCCGTGCTGCGCCGCTACCGCCTGCGCCCCGTGGCGGCCGATACCCTGGCGGCGCTGCGCACGGTGCGCGAGCTGGTGCTGGCCCTGCAGGCCGACGCCTACCTCACGGCCTCGGCCGACGAGCTGCGCTGGCGCGGCGACACCCTGCTTGCCCAGCTCTACGTGGGCGAGCGGTTTCGCTGGGCGCGGCTGCAGCCCGGCAACGTGGGCGACGATTTGCTGAGCCGCAGCGGCTTCCGCGAGCGGGTGTACCGCGGCCAGACCATGAGCCCCGCCGACCTGGCCCGCCTGCAGCAGCGCATCCTTACGACGGCCGAAAACGAGGGCTACCCCTTCGCCCAGGTGCGCCTCGACTCGGTGCAGCTCACCGGCTCGGAGGTGGCCGCCACCCTGGTGCTCGACCGCGGCCCGGTGGTGGTGTTCGACTCCATTCAGATTGTGGGCAACACCAAGACGCGCAAGCGCTTTCTCACCCGCTACCTGCAGATCGAGCCCAACCAGCCCTACAGCCAGCAGCGCGTGGAGGGGGCCGACCGGCTGCTGCGCCAGCTGCCCTACCTGCAGCTGCGCGCCGAGCCCGAGGTGCGCTTTGCCCGCGGCCGGGCCCGCCTGTTTCTGCTGCTCGACGACCGCAACGCCAACCAGTTCGACGCCATCGTGGGCGTACTGCCCAACCCTTCGCCTACCGTGGGCCAGAAGAAAGTGCAGCTTACGGGCGACGTGACGCTGAATTTGCGCAACCTCGGCGGCAGTGGCAAGCAGCTGGGCGTGCAGTGGCGCAAGGTCGACGTGGCCTCGCAGCTGCTCGACGCCGGCTACCAGCACCCCAACTTCCTGGGCTCCCCGCTCGACGTGGGCGCCACCTTCAACCTGTTCAAGCAAAACAACGACTTCCTCACCCTGCGCCCGCGCCTGCAGGTGGGCTACGCCACGCCCCGCGCCGGGCGGCTGAGCTTGTTTCTGGAGCAGCGCAACTCCCGCTTGCTGGCCGACAGCACCTTCCGCACCCGCACCGCGCTGCCCAGCAACATCGACTCGCGCTACACCGCCTACGGCCTCGACTATGCCCTCAGCTCGCTCGACGACCCCTACTTTCCCCGGCAGGGCTGGCTGCTGCTGGCCCAGGGCGCGGTGGGCAACAAAACCATCAGCAAAAACCCCGAACTCAAGCCCGAGCTCTACGAGGGCCTGCCGCTGCGCTCCACGCAGATCAGCTTGAGCAGCCGCCTCGAGCGGTACTTCCGGCTGGGCAAGCAGGGCGTCATTCTGGCCCGGGTGCGCGGCGAGGCTTTGCTCAACCAGCGGCTGTTCCTGAACGATTTGTTTCGCCTGGGTGGACTGAGTACGCTGCGGGGCTTCAACGAGCTGGATTTCTATGCCGGGCAGTACGGCGTGGGCACCGTGGAACTACGCCAGTTCACCGGCCCCGAAGCCTACGTATTCGTGTTTGCCGACCAAGCCTACCTGCGCCGGGGCCTGCCCGGCCAGACCGGCGAAGATGCCCCGACGGGCCTGGGCGCGGGCTTGAGCTTTCGGACCGGGGCGGGCGTATTTCAGTTCGTGTACTCCACCGGCCGCACCAGCACCCAGCGCTTCGCCCTCAACGCCTCCAAGATTCACTTCGGCATCACCAGCCGCTTCTAAAGCGCCGGGCCGGGGGCATAAGCAGAGCGACGGGGCAGGCTGGCGGTGCGGGGAAAGCGGAGAAGTGAAAATTTTACCGGTTGATTATCAGCCGGCAAGCCACTTTGGGTGGGAAAGTGTGACCCGGGGGCGTGCTTTTCCGAAAAAGCCTCTTACATTTGCAGAACCAAACAGTGCGGGGTGGAGCAGTTGGTAGCTCGTTGGGCTCATAACCCAAAGGTCACAGGTTCGAGTCCTGTCCCCGCTACCTCCAAAAATCCTCAGTAAGACTTGCTCTTGCTGAGGATTTTTCATTTCCGGTCCGGCGGTTTGTGAGCGGCTGAGGCAGCGGCTGAGGCTTGCCGAATGAGGTGCCGGCTTTTAATTCCGCCTGGGGCCGCCCGCGAGCGAAGCCGATGGAGTATCTTGCCCGCCGTTTCTATCGGCTGAACCCAAGCACTTTTGTTCATGGCGGAATCTCCCTCCTCTTCCCTGCGCGCCGGCGTCCTGCACGGCGACGAAGTTCAATCCCTGTTTCAGCACGCCAAGGCCGAAGGCTACGCGCTGCCGGCCGTGAACGTAACCGGCTCCAACACCGTCAACGCCGTGCTGGAAACGGCCCGGGAAGTCAACTCGCCGGTCATCATTCAGTTTTCCAACGGCGGGGCGCAGTTCTTCGCCGGCAAGGGCGTGGCCAACGATAAGCAGCAGGCCAGCATTGCCGGCGCCATCTCGGGCGCCCAGCACGTGCACCTGATGGCCGAGCTCTACAACGTGCCGGTGATTCTGCACACCGACCACGCCGCCAAAAAGCTGCTGCCCTGGATCGATGGGCTGCTGGCCGCCGGCGAAAAGCACTATGCCCAGTACGGCCAGCCGCTCTACAGCTCGCACATGCTCGACCTCTCCGAGGAACCCATTGAGGAGAACATCGACATCTGCAAGCGCTACCTGGAGCGCATGAGCAAAATCGGCATGACCCTGGAAATCGAGCTGGGCGTGACCGGCGGCGAGGAAGACGGCGTCGACAACTCCGACGTGGACTCTAGCAAACTGTACACCCAGCCCTCGGAAGTGGCTTACGCCTACGAGGAGCTGATGAAGGTGAGCCCGCGCTTCACCGTGGCCGCCGCCTTCGGCAACGTGCACGGCGTGTACAAGCCCGGCAACGTGAAGCTGCAGCCCATCATCCTGAAAAACTCGCAGCAGTACGTGCAGGAGCACTTCCACACCGGCCCCCAGCCCATCGACTTCGTGTTCCACGGCGGTTCGGGCTCCAGCCGCGAGGAAATCCGCGAGGCCATCAGCTACGGGGCCATCAAGATGAACATCGACACCGACCTGCAGTGGGCATTCTGGGAGGGCATCAAGGACTACTACGTCAAGAACGAAGCCTTCCTGCAGGGCCAGATCGGTAACCCCTCGGGCCCCGACTCGCCCAACAAGAAGTACTACGACCCGCGCGTGTGGCTGCGCGACGGCGAAAAGGCCTTTGTGGGCCGTCTCAAGCACGCCTTCGACGACCTGAACGCCCTGAACCGCCGCTACTAGTCCGGTCGCGGCCTCCTAGCTCAGAAGCAAGTTTGCCCCGGGGTCATTGGCAGCTGCCGATGACCCCGGGGCTAGTTTTGGGAACTATCAACTGCAGCCCGCAGTGGCTTCAGCCCGCAGCAACCGGCGCACCGGCCGGCTGGGGCTTGAGGGGCAGGGAAATGGTAAACTCGGTGAAAGCACCTTCCTCGGTGGCAACCGTGAGTGTGCCGCCGTGGCCCTTGGTAATAAGCTCGTAGGTGAGGGCCAAACCCAGGCCGGTGCCTTCGTGCGGCGGCTTGGTGGTGAAGAACCGCTCGAACACGTTGGGCAGCGCGGCGGCCGGAATGCCTGGGCCGTTGTCGCGCACCCGGATTTCCACCTGGCCTTCGCCCTGGTGGGTGCTCACCTTTACCTGCGGCACGTAGTCGTCTTCGCCGGCCTGCTGGCGCTGCTGCACGGCGTAGAAGGCGTTGGTGAACAGGCTGATTAGCGCCCGGCCCAGGTCGTGGCGCACCACCTCCACGGTGCCCACCTGCGGGTCGAGGCGAGGGAGCAGGGCGGCGTGAAACTGGCGGTTTTTGGCGCGGGCGTCGTGGTAGGTCAGGCGCAGATAGTCTTCTACGAAGGCGTTCAGCTCGGTTTCCTGCCGGGGCCCCGGGCTGCCGTGGGAGTATTCCAGCATGCCGCGCACGATGCCGTCGGCCCGCTGGGCGTACTGGGCAATGCGCACCTGATTCTGGCGCAGGTTGCCCAGCATCTCGGCCAGGTATTCGCGGCTATCGTAACTCATGGGCACCGATGCCAGCTCCTTTTCCACCTCCTGACTCAGCTCGGCGCTGATGCCGGCAAAGTTGCGCACGTGGCTCACCGGGTGCTGAATCTCGTGGGCTACTCCGGCCATCAGCTGCCCCAGGGAGGCCATTTTCTCGCGTAGCACCAGCTGGCTCTGGGTGGCCTTCAGCTCGTGCAGCATGCGGCCCAGGCTGTCGCGCTGGTCGGTGAGTTCCTGCTTCTGGCCCAGCATCTCGGTGTGCAGGGCGCGCAGGCGAACGTTGGCGCGCTGCTGCAGGCGGTTGCTGCGCCACAGCAGCAGCGCAATCAGCAAGGCCCCGGCCAGGCCGGTGAGCAGACCATAGGTGCGCAGGCGGTCGGCATACTGGGCGCGCTCGTCTTCCAGCTCGCGCAGGCGCTGCTGCTCGGCAAAGCCGATGGCGTCGAGCTGCTTGATGCGCTGCGGGTTGTAGAGACTATCTTGGGCCGCTACCATAATGCGCAGGTACTTGAGCGTGCTGTCGCGCTGCCCTTGCTGCTGAAAAGTGGCGGACAGCAGCTGACTGGTGCGTACTACCCCAATGATGTAGGGCAGCCCCTGGCCCAGGGCCAGCGCCCGGCGGGCGTAGTGCACGCTCGAATCGGTCTGCCCGCTGCGGTGGTACAGCTCGGCCAGGTACTGAAAGGCGCGGCAGGCGCTACGCACGTCGTTTTCGGGCACTGCGGCCTGGGCGCTGCGACGGTAGTAGGCGAGGGCGGCGGCCGGATGGCCCAGGGAGGCCTGCAGCAGGCCCAGCTCGCGCAGCACGTAGGGCAGCGGGTTGCCCCAGCAGCTCCGGCCCACGGTGCGCGACTCGCGCGTGAGCTGGTAGGCGCGGTTGAGGTAGCGCACGGCCGAATCGAGCTGCTGCCGGCCTTCGTAGGTGGCGCCGATGTTGGTGAGCACGCTCACCAGCTGCGAGTCGTCGCCCACCTCCTCGTGCTCGTAGATGGCCCGGGCCCGGAAGTAGTACGACAGCGCGGGCCGGTAGTCTTCGAGGGCCTGGTAGAGCAGGCCGATCTGGTTGAGGGTGCGCGCCATGCCTTCCCGGTCGCCACTGGCTTCGTTGAGCCGCAGCGCGGCCAGATCGATGCGCAGGGCCTGGGGCAGGTTGCCCCGCTCGCTCATCAGGATGGCCAGGCGCGAGAGGCAGCGCCCTTCGCCCTTGCGGTAGCCGATTTGCCGCGCCAGCCGCAGGCCCCGCTGCGCGTACCACTGCACCGAGTCGAAATGCGAGTAGCGGAACGACGCGCTCAGGTCGGCCAGCAGCAGCACCCGGGTGGTGTCGTGGCGGGCCAGGTGCAGGGCCCGGCGCAGCCCGGGCGTCTGCGGACTTTGCGCCCGGGCCGGGGCCGTCAGCAGGGCCAGCAACGGAAGCAGCAGGAAAATGCGTGAAAGCATGGGCGAAGGTAGCAAGCTGGCCTGTGGGGCGCCCGGGCCGCCGACCCGACTACAGAACGAGGGCTGATCCGGCAGTGGACCAGCCCTCGTAGCGGGGAACGGTCGCGGAGGAATCTATGGCCGGTAGAAGCGGGCGGTGTGGTGGCCCTGGGCGGTAATCAGCTTGAGCACGTACCAGCCCGCGGGCAGCTCGTGAACCGGCAGTGCCCCTCCGACCCCAATCTCACCGGCCACGCGGCGCAGGTGCTGACCGGTTACGCTGTACACGTCGAGCACGGCTTCGGCGGCCGGCCCCTGGTACTCATAGCGCAGCTGCCCGTCGACAATGGTGGTGGGAAACACGGCGAAGCGAGCCGTGAGCGGCAGCGTCACCAGGCGCGGCGGCGAGTAGCTGCTGGTGCCGTCGTGGTCGACCTGGCGCAGGCGGTAGTGCAGAGTGGTCGTGCCAGCGGGCAGCCGCTCGTCGCGCCAGGTGTAAGAATGGGCAGTGGCCCTGGTGCCCTGGCCTGCCACGCGGCCCAGCTCCGTAAACGTCAGCCCGTCGGGGCTGCGCTCCACGGCGAAATAGGCGTTGTCCTGCTCCGCGGCAGTAATCCAGCCGAGCTGCACCCCGGTGTTTTGCCGCTCGGCCGTGAAGGACGTCAGCGTTACGGGCAGCGGGCGGGTGGCGTCGCCCAGCGTCCAGATCGAAAAGGCCGCAATGCCGGTTTTGGTGACGGTGTTGGTGCCCGCGTTGCGGCCGTTCTGTCCCTGAGGTTGCCAGGGACCGGCCGGGCCGCTCACCGAGCGGAACAGGGTCAGGTCGGTTTCGTGGGCGCCGTTCAGCTCGTGGTCGAAGTAGCGGAAAGCCAGCGTTACGTTCAGCCCTGCGTTGGTGGCCGGCCGGATGTCGAAGTACCGCTCGATGCCGGTGTTGCCCTCCCCCGTTACGGCCGTGCCGGTGCTGCGAATCACCAGAGTACTGCCCGGGGCTACCGAGCCGGCGGCCGGGGTGAGGGTGAGGCCCAGGCCCCCAAAGCTGTTGGCCGTGCCGGCCGCCAGGGCCCGGGTGGCTTGCACCGTGCCCGTTACGTAGCTGGTTTCGGTTTCGGCGATGGTGGCGGTGGTGCCCAGGGTAACGGTGCGCGGGCCGGTGTTCAGCCGGCCGCTGGTCAGGGTCAGGGCGCCGTTCACGGTCAGGTCGGCGGGCAGGGTTACGGCGCCGCTGCTCAGTTCCAGGGTCAGGTTGTTAACCGAGCTGACGCCGCTGAGCTGCGGGTTGGTGCCTTGCAGAACCAGCGTGCCGGTGGCGGTGTAGGCCGTAGCACTCTGGTTGACGAAGCTGCCGGCTAGCTGCAGGGTGCGGGTGCCCACCGTCAGGGCCCCGCCGTTTTCGATGGTGAGCGTGCGCGCCGCAGCGGTGGCCGTGAGGCTGGGGTAGCGCGGCCGGCTGGCCGGGATGCGGGCGTCAATCGCGGCGCTGGGTACGCAGCCCACCCAATTGCCCGCCGCAAACCAATCGGTGGAAACGGCCCCCGTCCACACGCTTTCGGTGACTACGGTTACCGTCACCGTGCCGGTGCTGGTGCAGCTGCCGCCGTTGCTGGCCGTAACCTGATAAGTCGAGGTAGCAGTGGGGCTCACCGAAAGGCCGGCGGTGTTGACAGTGGCCGGCAGACCGTTGCCGCTCACCAGCGTCCAGGCATAGGAAATGGGGGTGGGCGTACCCGTAACCGACACGTTTTCGAGTCCCCACCAGTAACCCCAGGGCGCTTCGTAGCGCCAGCGCAGCCGCACGCTGGACTTATTCAGGTAAGCACTCAGGCTGAGCGTGGGCGTGGCGGGCGTGGTAGTGGTGCCCTGCGTGCTGGTGTAGGTAGCCAGGGGAGTCCAGGTGGTGCCACCGTCGGTGGAAATTTCCACGAAGCCCTGGCTGTCGGTGTAGTACTCAAACAAATGCTGGAAACTGAGCTGCGCGGCGCTGTAGCCCACGGTGCTGAATGCCGGTGAGGTGAGCGTGGTGCTGGTAACGGAGCCCGAGCCGCCCGCGTCGCTGTTGGCCAGAATAAAGCGGGAGTTATTGAACTCGAAATTGTTGAGGCGAGGCAGTCCTGCGCCGGGGTTATGGCTGTAGTTCGTGTTGCGGATTTTCCATTCGGTAGTAGCCGGCGTCGGGGTACCGTTGCTGGCTACGGTCCAGCTGGCGGGTAGAGTTGCCGCGTCGAAGTTTTCACTCAGCAACGTAGTGCTGAGGGCCGGCACGCTGGCCGTGAGCGAAACCGGTCCCCCGGGGCAGGTAGTGGCCGACGAAGGCGTGATGCTGACCACGCCCGGCGAGGAATTTACCTGCACCGCCACGCTGGCCTGTCCGCTGCTGCTGCCGCTGGTTACCGTCACGGTGTAGGTGCCGCTGGCCGCCAGGGTAGCGTTCGGAATGCTGGGGTTCTGCTGAGTGCTGCTGAATCCGTTGGGGCCCGTCCAGCTGTAGCTCCCGCCGCCGCCGGCGCTCAGGTTAAGCGTGCTGCCGGCGCAGATGGGGCCGTTGGCGGCGGCCGTAGCCACCAGCGTCACGGTGAAAATGCCGGCGTTGGCGGTACTGCTGCCCTTGGTTACCACCAGCTGGCCGGTGGTGGCGCCGGCCGGCACCGTTACCTGAAAGCTGGTGGCGGTGATGTTCGCCAGGGTAGGGGCCGCGGTGCCGTTAAAGCTTACGGCCAGGGTGCCAGTCCCGGCGGTGAAGCCCGTGCCGGTGATGGTAACCACCGTGCCGGCCGGGCCGCTGACGGGCGAGAAGCTGGTAACCGACAAAGTGCCCGGGGCGGCCGTGATGGTGAAGTTGGCGTCGGACAGGTCGAAGAAATAGTTGTCGGCGGCTTCCACCATCAGGCGGGCCTGGGTGGTGGGCGTGTTGGGCAGCGTTACGGTGGTCGAGCCGTTGTTGGGTACGCCGGCGGCCAGCAAGGTGGGGTAGGTTTGCCCGCCATCGGTCGAGAGGCGCACGTTCACGGTGGCGCAGCTCACCGGGGCCGCGTTGGTGTTGGCCACGTTCCAGGTTACCGTCTGGGTGGAGTTGCCGGCCCAGGTTACGGCCGTGTTCGGCGCCGTCACCACAAACGGGCCGGCGGTGCTCACCACGTTCAGCGTCACGTAGGGACTGTAGTCCACGCCGCCGATAACGCCCAGCGTGCCGCCACTGTCGTGCTGGTCGCGGGCCGTGCAGCGGAACTTCAGGCTGCGCGTTACCGTGGGCAGCCGCTCCGATAGCGCGCTGATGCTGTTGGCAGCGGGTGGGCTGAGAATGTTGGCCAGCCGGGGGAAGTAGCGCGTGGGGCTGGTTACGGGCGTAAACGAGCGGAACAGGGGCACCGTCGAGTTAGCCACCTGCGCAGTGGTCAGGGCCGCGGCCGGGCCCAGGTCCATCTGCTCCCAGCAGTACGTCAGCGCGTCGCCCTCGGCGTCGGTGGCCGAAGCGGTGAGCTTGAAGGGCGTATTGGCCGGAATGGTTTTGCCGTTGGCCGGGGCGCTGACCACCGGCGGGGTGTTGCTGGTGTTGGTGCTGGTGCCGCAGCTGGTCGAGGCAATAAAGGCGCGCATTTCCTCAAACGAGCCGCTGTGGAAGTACGCGTCGGAGTTGTTTTGCAGGTCGTCGGAGTCGCAGATGCCGGCGTAGGCCTGAATGGTGGAGCCCGAGCCCGGCTCGAAGGCCGTGGCGCTGCTGCGGTTGCCGCTGCAGCTGCCGCTGGTGCTGTTGAAGGTGTGGCGGCCGCCGAACTGGTGGCCCATCTCATGGGCCACGTAGTCGATGTCAAAGGCGTCGCCGGTGGGGTTGGGCGAGCCGGTTACGCCACCCGCCTTAAGACTGGCGTTGCACACGCTTTGCAGGTAGGCAATGCCCCCACCGCCGGTGCTGAACACGTGGCCGATGTCGTAGTTGGCCGCGCCAATCACGCTGGTCAGCGTGGTCTGGTTCTGAGTCAGCATGGCTTCCCCGTTGTTATTGGTGTAGGGGTCGGTGCTGCCGTTGGTGTAAATGATGCTGTTGTTGTTGCCGATCAACGTCATGCGCACGGCCAGTTCCTTCTCGTATACACCCACCACGCGGTTTACGGTCGTCACAATGGAGGCCAGGGCGCTGGCTACCGTGCCGCCCCGGGCGGTGGTGTACTCGCCTGTGGCGGCCACGGCCAGGCGGTAGGTGCGCAGGGTGGCCCCGCTTCCCGCGGCCGAGCGGCCGGCCGTGGCCGGAAGGCTGGGGTTGAGGCTGGGCAGCGGCGCGGCGGCCTGCTGGGGCGTGGGTTGAAATCCGCAGTTCAGGCCCGGGCGGGCGGCGCGGTTCAGGTCGCGCTTGTAGTAGCTCAGGTAGTGCTGCGGATCGTCGGAGCTCACCGGGTCGATGAAGAAGCTGCCCGTAACGGGCGACAACACCTGGGCATGAAAGCCCCGCGGCGTGAAGTCGCAGCGTAGCGTGGCGGTAGCGTCGTCGAGGCCTACGCCGGTGTAGGTGCGGATTTCGGGAAAGCGGGCGGCCAGCTCGGGCGCCATCACCGGGGCTTCGCTCAGGCGGAACCGGGCGCTGCCGCCGTCGGGCAGGGGCAGGGTGAGTACCGGCGCGCTCTGGCCCGAGCCCTCGGCGGGCGCGGCTGCCAGCGTAGCCCGCAACGCGGCCACGTTCACCGTCAGGGCCTGGTAGCGGTACAGCATTGCGGCCAGCGCGCTGCGGCGGCCCGCGGTCTGGGCAGCCGCGTCGGCCTGCCAGGGCGAGGAGGCCGGGCGCTGCTGGCCCAGGGCCGGGCCGGCCAGCAGGCCGCCCAATAAACACAGCGACGAAAGCCGCCACCAAAAGTACAGGTGCCGCATACGAGTAGTTGGTAGGAAATGAAGGGCCTCACTGCCGCCCAACGGGTACCGGATAACCGGCACGTCGCGGAGCGGCAGCGGTTTTGTATGCTAATAAAGTGAAATCATTTGTGGTTAAAACTATATTAAAATAAAATATTGCTTGGCTCACCCCATAACGCAACCGCCGCTCCAGCCTGCGAGACCAGAGCGGCGTGGGGCCAAATAAAAGATCCGGCAAACACCGCGCCCGCCCCTGGCCTACACCCCGAAGCGGCGCAGCTGGTAGCTGAAGCTCAGCAGGAAGTAGCGGGTGAGCACCCGGCTGCGCACGTCCTCCAGGTAGGTATCGGTCACGTTGCGCACCAGGCTGCGGTTCTGGCCCAGCAGGTCATAGGCTTGCACCTTCAACTCGCCCTGCTGGTTGCGGAACAGCTGCCGGGCCAGGGCCAGGTTCCACAGCGCCACCGGCTGGTTGAAGCCCGCCGCGCGGCCGGTGTTGCGCCGGTACCACAAGTCGCTGCTGATGATCAGTCGCGGCGTGAGGTGGTAGTACACGTCGGCGGTGAGCGTCTGGGACAGAAATGCGGCGTTCTGGGCGGGCAGGAGCGCGTAGCGGACGGCCTGGTAGCTCACGTTGGCGCTCAGCCCAAACTCCAGCTTCTCGTTGAAGGTCGAGTTCACGCTGGCGCCCTGACCCAGCGTCCAGCTGCGCGTCTCGTTGGCCTGCCCGTTCACGAAGCTGGGTCCCTGGCTGTAACTGCCGTTGGAAGTCAGGTTTAGGTTGAGCTGGCGGGCGGGCAGGCGCTGGCCCAGCGACAGAAAGCCGGTGAGGTTGCGGTAGCCGTCGGCGTTTACCGGGCGGGTGGTTTGTGCGCCGCCCGCCCCAATGGTGGTAGCGGCCGCAATGCGGTCCTGCACCTGCAGCGCGTTCAGCAGCAGAAACACGCTGCGGTTGTTGCGGGCATTGAACTGGTTGTAGGTGGCCACCAGGTTGTGGCTGCGCTCGGGCCGCAGGGCGGGGTTGCCCAGCTGTACGTTCAGGGGGTTGCTGTTGTCGGCCACGGGCTGCAGCTGCTCGGTAGTGGGCGCAGTTAGCCGGCTGCGGTAGTTCAGGCGCAGGCTGCGGTTGCGGCTGCCGTTGTAGGTGAGCAGCGCGTTGGGTAGCAGGTGGGTAAAGCGCCGGCTCAGCAAGGTGTCGGCCGAGTAGTTGCGCACCCGCAGCGTGGTTTGCTGGGCGTCGAAACCCAGGCTGTAGGTGTAGCGCAGCCGGCGCGTCTGCAGGGTGAGGCCCGCCCGCTGAGCCACGAAGTCGCCGCGGAAGCGGTTGCTCAGGACCGGGTTCAGCTCCTCGAAGCGGCCGGTGGCGTCGTTGTAGTCGCGCACGGCGCGGTTGGCGTAGTTGCCGTTCTGGCGGTGGCTGGCGCGCAGCTCCAGCTTGCTGCGCAAGCTCAGCGGCTCGGTGTAGGCCAGGTTCAGCTGGTAGCTGCGCCCCTCGGCCTGCTGGTCGAGCTGCTGGTGGAGGCCGCGCGTGGTGGCGCTGCCGTCGGGGCCGAAAAACGCGTTGGTGGCCTCGTTGCGCGCTTCGGCGGTCTGGTCGCTGAGGCTGGGGCTCAGGTTGGCCGAGATGCTGCGCCCGTCGCGCCGGAACTTGCGCATGAGCAGCAGGCTGCCCGCCCCGGCCCAGCTGCGGTCGGTGCCGCGGTACTGGCTCTGGCCCTGGTTCAGCAGCTGCGCGCCCACGCTTGCCTGCTGGCTGAGGCGGCGCTGCGGCGCGGTGGTTTGCCACGACAGGTAGGGCGTGGCGCGCAGGGAGGTGAGCGAGTCCAGCCGGTAGTCGAGGCGCAGGTTGAAGCGGTGGCTGCTGGTGCGGGTGCGGTCGTAGGCGTCCTGCGCGGTAACCAGGGGCTGCACCGCTTCGCCGGGGGCGCCGGGCGGGGCCACGGTTTCGCGCCGGCTTTGCTGGTCGGTCACCACGGTGTTGCGGCTGGCCAGGTAGCTGGTGGCCACCTCCGTGCGCTTGCCCCAGGCGTCGCGGTAGTTCAGGCCCAGCGCGGCCGACTCGCTGATGCTGCTGGCGGGCTGGTTGGCGGCCGGGGCGTTGCGCCGCTCGCCCGGGGCGCGCATTACCATGCCCCCGCCGCCGCCCGGGCCGCCCAGCATGCCGGGGGCCGGGCCGTTGTCGGCGGCAGGGCCCCCGTTGTCGGCAAAGCCCTGCTGGTTCACGTTGTTGGCCATGCCCAGCGCCGACAGCTGCCGGCCGTTGTTGAAGCGGTTCACGCCCAGCCGCGTCTGGTAACGGCCGTCGGTGCCGGCGGCCACGCTGTTCTGCCCGAAGTAGCCCTTGCGCTTGTCGCGCTTGGTTACCAGGTTGATGGTGCGCTGCTGCTGGCCGTCGTCGATGCCGTTGAAGGCAGCCTGGTCGCTCTGCTGGTTGAACAGCTGCACCTGGTCGATGATGTCGGCCGGCAGGTTGCGGGTAGCCATTCGGGGGTCGTCGCCGAAAAAGGGCTTGCCGTCGACCAGCACCCGGTTTACGGCCTGGCCCTGCGCCCGGATGGTGCCGTCGCGGTCGACCTCCACGCCCGGCAGCTTCTTGAGCAGGCTTTCCACCGCCGCGTTGGGCTGGGTTTTGAAGGCCCGGGCGCTAAAGGCCAGCGTGTCGCCCTGCAAACTCACCGGGGCGCGCTCCTGCTGAATGATCACCTCGCCCAGGGTGTGCGACTGCGCCCGAAGCCGCAGCTCGCCCACGGCCACGGTGGGCTGGCCGGCTGCCACCAGCACCGGGGGCAGGCGGTTGCGGTAGCCCAGAAACGTGAGCAGCAGGTAGTAGCGGCCGGGTGCCACGTTGCGCAGGGCAAACTTCCCGTCGCCATCGGTGATGGAAAACATCACGTACGACGAGTCACGGGCCGCCAGCAGCGACACCGAAGCCTCGCGCAGGGGCTGGCCGCTGGCCGAGTCGAGCACGGTGCCGGTGAGCGTGGCTTTGCCGGCGGTCCGCGCTGCCGGCGGCTGGGCCTGGGCCGAAAGGGCGGCGAGCAAGCCCAGCAGGCCCGTCAGCAAGCCGAAAAGCAGGTACTGATAACGCATGGAGCGGGGGCTTAGCGGTTGCCCAGGTTGTCGAGCATGCGCTGGCGGAAGTCGGCGCGGGCCTTTTCGCGCACTTCCTGCAGCTCGGCTACCGACACCTGCCGGGCCTGGGCGCTGGGCCGCACCTCGCTTTCGGCGACCGGCTTGGCATCGACTTTCGAGGCGCGAAACTGCTCGCGGCTGCCTTCCACGGCCAGCACCACGCCTTTTTCGGGCACCAGCTCCTTGATGGGCGAGTAGGTGAAGGGCAGGTCGGTGGTGTACCACACCGTGTAGGTTTCCTTGCGGAAGGGCACGGTGGCCTTGCGGCAGGTGTAGCCGGCAATCTTCTTGGTTTGCTCGCTCAGCTGCCAGCCGCTGGGCTGCGGAAAGGGCTCGTCGGCGCGGTAGGTGGTAGCCACGTCGTCTTTTTTCACCGTGAGCAGTGTGCTGAAGGTGCGCTTGGTCAGGTCGGTGTACACGGCTTCGTCGAAGGGGCGGCCCAGGCTGGTGGTCTGCGGGGCGCTGGCGGCGCCCCCGGCGCCGTCGGCCGTGACGATGGTGCGCACGGCGTTGTTTTCGCGCTCTTCCTTGGCGTAGCCGCCGGCAAAGCTCAGCGTCATACCAAAGGTGCGCACGTCGGGAATGTCGGCGGGAAAGTCGGGGCTGCCGGGTCGCACTTCCTGGCCGTTCATGACGACGCGCATGCGGGAGGCGTCGACCTTCTGGGTGACTTCGTACTGAATGCGGCCGGAGGAGGGTTGGGCGGCGGCGAGTTGGCAGACGCCGGCGGCGGCGAGCAGGAGCAGAAGCTTTTTCATGGGGCTGCGGAAAAGGAGAATGAATGCCCCAAAGCACCGGCGCGGCGGTGTTAAGCACTGTTATACTGTGTTAAACAGTGTTAACGCGCCCCCAAAACCCCTCATTACCGGCTATTTTCGCCTTCGAACCTTGGCCCCGGCGTGCATGAAACGGCGCATTCGCTCCATCTTCTGGCTGATGACCCTCTGCATTCTGGGCATCAACGGCTTTCAGGGCTACTGGCTCTGGAGTACCTACCAGCTCACGGCCACCCAGTTTGGGCGCACCGTGCGCGAGGCGCTGGCCGCCGTGCTCCAGCAGCAGCAGCTGGCCTACGCCCGCCAGCTGCTCAGCTCCCGCGACGGGCAGCTGGGGCGGGTGGTGTTCCGGCAGTTCGACTCGGAGCAGCCCGGCGCCAACCGCATTGTGGTACTGCCCGACGCCCACGGCCGCGCCGACACCCTGCGCGTGGTGCGCGGCCGCACCCGCCAGCTGCGCTTCAGCGCCCGCCTCGACTCTCCCGGCCCGGGCCGCCGCGGCGTGCCCGACACGCTGGCCCGGAACCTGGGTCGCCTGCTCATCCGCGACTGGGCCGGCAGCCGCAGCCCCGACCTGGGCCGCCTGAGCCGCGCCTACCGGGCCGAGCTGCGCCTGCGCCAGGTTGAGACGCCCTTCGTGCTCGACACGCTCACCATCGCGCCTGTGCGCGGGCAGGTCAGCCTGGTGCAGTTTGCCGACAGCTCCACGCGCGCCGGCTACCCGGTGCAGACGCCGCCGCTGCCGCTGAACCCGCTGCGCGATTTGTACGTGCAGGCCGCCTTTCCCGCGCCCACCAGCTACATCCTGCGGCAGATGGGCGGGCTGCTGGCCGGCTCGGTGGCTTTGCTGGGCCTCACCACGGGCTGCTTTCTGCTGATGCTTTCCACCATTCTGCGCCAGAAAAAGCTCTCCGAGGTCAAGAACGACTTCATCAACAACATGACCCACGAGCTGAAAACCCCGCTGGCCACGGCGTCGGCGGCCGTGGAAGCGCTGCAGCACTTCGGGGCCCTCGACGACCCGCAGAAAACCCAGACCTACCTGAACATTTCGCGCACCGAGCTGCAGCGCCTCTCCGAGCTGGTGGAAAAGGTGCTGAACATGGCCGTGGAAGAGCGGCAGGCCCTGGAGCTGCACCCCGAGCCGGTGCAGCCCGCCGCCCTGGTGAGCGAGCTGGTGGCCCGCCACCAGCTGAAAGCGCCCAAGCCGGTGCGCTTCGAGGTCGACGTGCCGGCGGCCGACGTGGCGCGCTTCGACCCGGTGCACGTGGCCGGCGTGCTCAACAACCTCATCGACAACGCCATCAAGTACTCGCGCGAGCAG
Organism: Hymenobacter sp. B81; assembly: GCF_044628455.1. Lineage (NCBI taxonomy): Bacteria > Pseudomonadati > Bacteroidota > Cytophagia > Cytophagales > Hymenobacteraceae > Hymenobacter > Hymenobacter sp. B81. The sequence goes on from NZ_JBIYZW010000002.1 coordinate 806,573, forward strand.
GTCACCATTGCCATTTGGGGCCGGCAGGAAGCGGGCGGCTGGCACCTGACCGTGCGCGACGACGGCCTGGGCATTCCGCGCAGCTACCAGGAGGCCATCTTCGACCGGTTCTTCCGCGTGCCCACCGGCAACCTGCACCCGGTTAAGGGCTTCGGCCTGGGCCTCTACTACGTGCGGCAGGTGGTGGAGCGCCACGGCGGCCGCATCAGCGTGCGCAGCGAACCGGGCCAGGGAAGCGAGTTTTCGTTGTGGCTGCCGAAGTAGGTAACAAGTGATGAGGTGACAGGTGACAGGTAACACGCGCCACGGACCTAGATATCCCCGGCCAGGCTTGTGGTAAATTCTTGCCTTTCCGAAAAGATTACCACACAATTCCCCGGGGCCGGTGTGGTAAAAAATTACCAACCCCAAAAATTTACCACACGGCTGAACGGGGTAAGCAGAACCCAATACCACAGGGCCAGTACCAACCTGTCACCTGTCACCTGTCACCTGTCACCTGTCACCTGTCACCTCATCACCCCAATGCCTACCGTACTGCTCATCGAAGACGAAGCCTCGCTGGGGCTCATTGTGAAGGACAGCCTGGAGGTGCGCGGCTTTGCGGTGCGCTACGCCGCCGACGGCGAGGAAGGGCTGCGCCTGTTCCGGGAGCAGGCGCCCGACATCGTGGTGGCCGACGTGATGATGCCCCGACTCGACGGTTTTTCCCTGGCCGAGCAGATTCGCCGCGAAAATGCCGGGGTGCCCATCCTGTTCCTCACGGCCCGCTCGCAGCCCGCCGACGTGGTGCGCGGCTTCGAGCTGGGCGGCAACGACTACCTGAAGAAGCCCTTCAGCATGGACGAGCTGATCGTGCGCATCAAGGCCCAGCTCAGCCGGGCGGCCCCCGCGCCCGCCGCGCCGGCTGGCCCGCTGCCCATCGGCCGCTACCGCTTCGACTACCCCCGGCAGCAGCTGCTGCTCGACGGCCGCCCGGCCGACCTCTCGCACCGCGAGGCCGAGCTGCTCAAGCGCCTCTACGACCAGCGCAACCAGGTGCTGAGCCGTTCCGAGGTGCTGCGCGAGCTGTGGGGCGACGACAGCTTTTTCAACGGCCGCAGCCTCGACGTATTCATCACCCGCCTGCGCCGCCACGTGAAAGAAGACCCGCAGGTGCAGATTGTGAACGTGCGCGGCGTGGGCTACAAGCTGATGGTGTAGGCCGCGGGCGAGGCGGTTAAAACCCCGTTAAAGCGCCGCTGCTGGGAACGTTCCCGATAACGATTGCGCAAATAAAAGCGGGTTTCGATAACCCCGGCGCGGCGGCTGGGGGCTAATATCAGATACCGAAAGCCCCGGCCGTTCAGCGGCCGGGCTGGCACAAATGGTGTCGGTGAGGCGTTTTCGGTGCCCGCCTGTCCGCCCGCTTTCCGTGGGGCGGACCGTTCCCGTTTCCCCATGAAAGCATCGTTTTTCGCCGGCCTTGCCGCGCTGCTTGCCGGCCCCGCCCTGGCCCAGGTTCCCAACCTGCCGGCCGTCAAAACCACCGCGTTTCGCGCCGACACGCTCTCCATCGTGAAAAACGGCGCCGTGGCCGACGGCGTGACGCCCAACACCCGCGCCATTCAGCAAACCATCGATGCCGTGAGCCAGAAGGGCGGGGGCGTGGTGCTGGTGCCGCGCGGCCACTGGCTCACGGGCCCCATCGAGATGCGCTCCAACGTGAACCTGCACCTGGCCAAAGGGGCCCTGGTGCAGTTCTCGGCCAACCGCGCCGACTACCGCCTCATCAAAACCAACTGGGAGGGCGTGGCGGCCGTGCGCAACCAGGCCCAGATCTACGGCCAGGACCTGGAAAACATTGCCATTACCGGCCACGGCATCTTCGACGGCGCCGGCGAGGTGTGGCGCTCGGTGAAGAAAAGCAAGCTGACCGAAACCGAGTGGAAGCGCCTGGTAGCCTCGGGCGGCGTGCTCAACGACAAGAAAGACATCTGGTACCCCTCGGCTTCGTCGCTGAAGGGCTCCACCATTCCGGAGGCCTTCTACCTGCGGCCGGGCAAGGAGGTGAAGGACTACGAGGACATCCGCGACTTCCTGCGGCCCGACATGCTGGTGTTTGCCCGCTCCAAGCGCATTCTGCTGGAGGGCGTCACCTTCCAGAACTCCCCGGCCTGGACCATTCACCCGCTCATGTCGGAAGACATCATCGTGCGCCGGGTGACGGCCCTGAACCCCGAGTACGGCCAGAACACCGACGCGCTGGATCTGGAGTCGTGCCGGAACGGCATCGTGGAAGACTGCCTGTTTGACGTGGGCGACGACGCCATCTGCATCAAGAGCGGCCGCGACGAGCAGGGCCGCGAGCGGGGCATGCCCACCGAGAACTTCATCATCCGCAACACCACGGTGTACCACGCCCACGGCGGCTTCGTGGTGGGCTCCGAAATGTCAGGCGGGGCGCGCAACATCTACGTGTCGAACCTGAACTTCATCGGCACCGACGTGGGCCTGCGCTTCAAGACCACCCGCGGCCGCGGCGGGGTGGTGGAAAACATCTTCATCGAGAACGTGGACATGCGCAACATCGTGGGCCAGGCCATCATTTTCGACATGTACTACATGGCCAAGGACCCGGTGCCGCTGGCCGGCGAATCGACCGCGCCGCCCGTCATCGAGGCCAAGCCGCTAAACGAGGGCACCCCGCAGTTCCGCAAGATTCAGATCCGCAACGTGACCTGCAACGGCGCCGAAACCGCCATTCTGGTGCGCGGCCTGCCCGAAATGGCCATCAAGGACATCAGCATCGAAAACGCCGTGCTGCAGAGCGACAAGGGCCTGGTGTGCATCGAAGCCGAGAACATCAGGCTCAAGAACGTGACCTTGCTGGCTAAGCACACCATGCCGGTGATGGAAGTGCAGAACAGCAAGAACATCAGCCTCGACGGCATCAAATACACGCCCGGCGCCGAGCTGCTGATGCGCGTAACCGGCGACCGGGCCAAGGACGTGAAGCTGACCAACACCGACACCAAGCAGGCCAAAAAGGCCGTGGAGTTCGGCGACAAGGTGTCGAAGAAAACCGTAACCGTTTCGCAGCGCTAAGCCCGTGCCCGTGCAGAAAGCCACCCGTTTCTCCCTCGGCCTGCTGCTGGCCGCCGGCCTGCTGAGCGCCCCGGTGCAGGCCCAAACGGCCCCCGCGGCTGCCAAGCCCCTGTCGCAGCGCATGAGCGACGCGTTCATTTCCTGGCACCCCGACTCCATCCTGATCGGCAACCGCAAAACGGCCCGCTGGGACTACGAGCAGGGGCTGATGCTGAAGGCCCTGGAGCGGGTGTGGCAGCGCACCGGCGACGCCCGCTACTTCACCTACCTCAAGCAGGACATCGACCAGTTTGTGCGCGAAGACGGCAGCATCCGCACCTACAAGCTGGAAGACTATAACCTCGACAACCTGACCACCGGCCACGCCTTGCTCACGCTGAGCCAGATGTCGGTGCCCAAGCCCGAGAAGTACGCCAAGGCCGCGCACCTGCTGCGCAAGCAGCTGGAAGGTCAGCCGCGCACCAAGGCTGGCGGCTTCTGGCACAAGAAGATTTACCCCAACCAGATGTGGCTCGACGGCCTCTACATGGCCGAGCCCTTCTACGCCGAGTACAGCCAGGTATTCAACCAGCCCGCCGGCTTCGATGACGTAGCCAAGCAGTTTGCGCTGATCGAAAAGCACCTCGTCGACCCCAAAACCGGGCTGATGTACCACGGCTACGACGAAAGCCGCCAGCAGCAGTGGGCCAATAAAACCACGGGTCAATCGCCTAACTTCTGGGACCGGGGCATGGGCTGGTACGCCATGGCCCTGGTGGACGTGCTCGACTACTTCCCGCCGAACCACCCCGAGCGTGAAAATCTGATCAAGTACGCCCAGCGGCTGGCTCCGGTGCTGGCCAAGTACCAAGACCCCAAAACCGGCACCTGGGCGCTGGTAGTCGACCAGGCCAGCCGGAAAGGCAACTACCAGGAGGCTTCGGGCTCGAGCATGTTCGTGTACTTTCTGCAGAAAGGCGCCCGCCTGGGCTACCTCGACCGGAAGTACGCGGCCGTGGCCAAGAAGGGCTACGAGGGTCTGCTGAAGCAGTTCGTGGCCGAGGAAAACGGCGCGCTGGCCTTCAACGGCACGGTGAGCGTGGGCGGCCTGGGCGGCAAGCCCTACCGCGACGGCAGCTTTGAGTACTACCTCTCGGAGCCGCTGCGCAAAAACGATTTGAAGGGCGTAGGACCGTTCATCCTGGCCAGCCTGGAAATGGAGCTAGCCGCTGCGCCCGCGCCCGGTCGGGGCAAAACCGTGGGCCTCGACTACTACTTCAACAACGAGTACCGCAAAAGCAACCTCACCGGCCAGCAGGAACGCTTCCACTACACCTGGGAAGACCGCAGCCACGGCGGCTTCTGGCTCTGGGGCCAGCAGTTTCGCGAGCTGGGCGCCACCACCGTTGCGGTGCCCACGGCCCCCACGGCGGCTTCGCTGAAGGGCCTCGACGTGTACATCATCGTCGACCCCGACAGCAAGAAGGAAACCGCCAAGCCCAACTTCGTGCAGGCCGCCGACGTGCAGGCCGTAACCGACTGGGTGAAGGCCGGTGGCGTGCTCATGCTCATGGCCAACGATACCTCGAACTGCGACATCCGGCACTTCAACCAGCTGGCCCAGGCCTTCGGCATCCGCTTCACCGACACCAGCCTGAACATGGTGCAGAAGGACCAGTTTGAGCAAGGCAAGGTGGATTTGACCGGCGGCTCGAGCGTGTTCAAAACCGGCCGCACGGCTTACGTGAAGGAGCTGTCGACGCTGGCACTGAGCGGCCCGACCAAGCCGCTGGTGAAGAAAGGGGAGCACGTGATTCTGGCCACGGCCACCCTGGGCAAGGGCGCAGTGCTGGCCATCGGCGACCCGTGGCTCTACAACGAGTACACCGACGGCCGCAAGATTCCGGCCGAATACGAAAACTTCCAGGCCGGCCGCGACGTGGCCAACTGGCTGCTCGAGCAGACCGGCAGCAAATCAGCGGGTAAGCGCCGGTAAGAACACTTCAGCCGAAGGCGGCGCGGGCAGCTTGTCCGCGCCGCTTTTTTACACCCCGTTTTGCTCATGCTTCACTTCCTCCGTCGCCCCCTGAAAACCCTGCTCCTAGCCGCTGGCCTGGCGCTGCCCGGGCTGGCAGCGGCCCAGTCTTCGGACCTTTCGAAAGTGTGGGTGCCCGATCTGGGCGACGGCCGCTACCAGAACCCGGTGCTCTACGCCGACTACTCCGACCCCGACGTGGTGCGCGTGGGCGCCGACTACTACCTGACCTCGTCGAGCTTCAATGCCGTGCCGGGCCTGCAGATTCTGCACTCGCGTGACCTGGTAAACTGGCGCATCATCGGGGCGGTGTTTCAGCAGCAGCCCCCGCTGGCGCGCTACCGTGAGGTGCAGCACGGCAACGGGGTGTGGGCCCCGGCCATCCGCTTTCACCGCGGCGAGTTCTACATCTACTACCCCGACCCCGACCTGGGTATCTTTGTGACCAAGGCCAAAAACCCGGCCGGGCCGTGGTCGGCGCCGGTGTGCGTGAAGGAAGCCAAGGGCTGGATTGACCCCTGCCCGCTGTGGGACGAAGATGGCCGCGCCTACCTGGTGCACGGCTTCGCCGGCTCACGGGCGGGCATCAAGAGCGTGCTGGCCGTAAGTCCCATGGCGCCCGACGGATTGAGCCTCATCGGCGACGACGTGCTGGTGTTCGACGGGCACGCCCGGCACCCCACGCTGGAAGGCCCGAAGTTCTATAAGCGCAACGGCTACTACTACATCTTTGCGCCCGGCGGCGGCGTGAGTACGGGCTGGCAAACGGTGCTGCGCAGCCGCAGCGTGCTCGGCCCCTACGAAGACCGCATCGTAATGGACCAGGGCCGCACCGCCGTCAACGGGCCGCACCAGGGCGCCTGGATCGACACCAACACCGGCGAAGACTGGTTTCTGCACTTCCAGGACCAGGGAGCCTACGGCCGGGTGGTGCATTTGCAGCCCATGAGCTGGAAAAACGACTGGCCCGTCATCGGCCACGACCCCGACGGGGACGGCAAGGGCGAACCGGTGCTGACCTACGCCAAGCCCCGCGTGAAAGGAAAAGCCCAGCCGTTGGCCACGCCCGCTACTTCCGACGAGTTCAGCGGCAACCGCCTGGGTTTGCAGTGGCAGTGGCACGCCAATGCGCAGGATTACTGGGCCTACCCCAACGGCCCGCAGGGCTACCTGCGCCTGTACTCGGTGCTGCTGCCCGAGGGTTTCCGCAACCTCTGGCAGGCGCCCAACCTGCTGCTGCAAAAGCTGCCCGCCGAAACCTTCACCGCCACCACCAAGCTCACGTTTTCGCCGCGGGTGGAAGGGGAGAAGCTAGGGCTGATCATGATGGGCCTCGACTACGCCTACCTCTCGCTCACCTACCAGGGCGGCAAGCTGCTGCTCGGCCAGAGCGTGTGCCGCAACGCCGACAAGCTGGGCCCCGAAACCAGCACCGCGCCCGTGGAAGTGCCCGCTGCTCAAGCCAAAGAGCCGCTTTATTTACGCGTGGCGGTGAAAGCCGGTGCCCGGTGCCAGTTCAGCTACAGCTACGACGGTCAGACGTTTCAGCCCCTGGGCGCGGAGTTTCAGGCCCGCGAGGGCAAGTGGATCGGCGCCAAAATGGGCTTGTTCTGCTCCCGCCCCAGCAAGTTCAACGACTCCGGCAGCGCCGACGTGGACTGGTTCCGGGTAGAGTAACTGGTTTTTGGTTTTTGGTTGTTGGTTTTTGGTCGTTAGGGTCGGTGGTTTCAGAACTGTCATCCTGAGGCGTAGCCGAAGGACCTTACCACTTCAGGCCGAGTCGTTGTTACGGCGTCGTTCACGCGGGGCAAGGTCCTTGACTTCGTCGACCTGCGGTTCGCCTTTGGCTCAGGATGACAGACAACCAAAAACCAACAACCAAAAACGAAAAACCAACTACCGTCGCGTGGATTCGCGGATGACCATTTCGGTGGGAATGCGCACGGTGCCGATGGGAGTAGCGCGCTGCTTGCGCTCAATGAGCTCGATGAGGCGCTCGGCAGCCACCTGCCCGATTTCCTGGGCCGGCTGCACCACGGTGCTCAGCGAGGGGGACAGCAGATCGGCCACGTTCAGGTTGGTGAAGCCGATCAGCGACACCTCTTCGGGAATGGCTACGTGGCGCTGCTGCAGGGCGGCCAGGCAGCCCAGGGCCAGCCGGTCGGAGGCGGTGAAGAAGGCGTCGGGGCGCGGCTCCAGGGCCATCAGGCTGTCCACCATCTGCCCGGCCTCGTCGGGGCCGAAGGTGCCGTAGCGCACCAGGTTATCGTCGAAGGGCAGGCCGTATTTTTCGAGGGCGGCGCGGTAGCCGGCCAGGCGCTCCTGCGTGATGCTGAGCCAGGGCGGAATGGTGAGGTGGGCAATGCGGCGGCGGCCCTGCTGAATGAGGTGCTCGGTGGCGGCGAAGGCCCCGCCGAAGTTGTCGGCCACCACCTGCGTGGCTTCTAGCTCGTCCGACACGCGGTCGAACAGCACCAGCGGCAGGTTTTTCTGCTGCATTTCCTTCAGGTGGCTCACGTCGGAGGTTTCGCTCGAAAGCGAAATCAGCAGCCCGTCGACCTTGCGGGCCGCGGCCTGCTGCACGTTGGCCACTTCGCGCTCGTACGACTCGTGGGTCTGGAAGATGATGACGTGGTAGCCGCGGTTGTAGGCAATGGCCTCGATGCCGTTGATGGCCTGCGAGAAAAAGTAGTTGGCAATCTGCGGCACAATCACGCCGATGGCGCGGCTGCTGCTGCCCTTCAAACTCAGGGCAATGGGGTTGGGGCGGTAATTGAGCCGCTCGGCGTACTCCATCACCAGCCGCTTGGTCTCGGGGTTAATCTCGTAGCTGCCCCGCAACGCCCGCGACACGGTGGAGGTCGACAGGTTCAGGGCGCGGGCAATGTCTTTGATGGTGACGGTATCCAAGAGCGGAAAGCTTAGTTGAGTGCAATTGAAGGTGGTAGGAGCAGGGGCGCTTTGGCAGGTGGGTGCAGGACGGATTTTTCGGAATCGACAACCAACAAACGCTTGAAATCAAGCATTTCGGCCCGGTGGCAACGTTCCCGATAACGATTGCACAAATAAAGATTGTGCTACTCGTTGGTTTGTGGCCCGGGCTATGAAATTTAACAAACCTCAGCCCGGGTCAAGTCTACCAAAAATCCCGGGGTTTTACCGGAAAGTTACCAAACCCCGTCCTCCGTTTTGCCCATGAGCCACCCCACCTCGTTTAGTCTGACCGGCAAGGTCGCCCTGGTTACGGGCTGCAATAAAGGCATTGGCCAGGCAATGGCCCTGGGTTTGGCCGAAGCCGGGGCGGACATCATCGGCGTGTCGGCCTCCCTGGCGCTGAGCGGCAGCGACACCGAGCAGCGGGTGCGGGCCCTGGGCCGCGCGTTTACGGCCTACCAGGCCGACTTCAGCCAGCGCGCCCAGGTCGATGCCTTTATCGAGCGGGTGCAGCAGGACTTTCCGCGCATCGACATCCTGATCAACAACGCGGGCACCATCCGCCGCCAGCCCGCCGCCGAGCACTCCGACGCCTACTGGGACGAGGTGCTCACCATCAACCTCGACGCCCCGTTCCGGCTGGCCCGTGCCATCGGCGGCCGCATGCTCGCGCAGGGCGCGGGCAAAATCATCTTCACCGCCTCGCTGCTCACCTTTCAGGGCGGCGTGACGGTGCCGGGCTACGCGGCCAGCAAGGGCGCCATCGGCAGCCTGGTGAAGGCCCTGGCCAACGAGTGGGCCGGCCGCGGCGTCAACGTCAACGCCATTGCCCCCGGCTACATCGCCACCGACAACACCGAGGCCCTGCGCAACGACCCCGACCGCTCCCAAAGCATCCTGGCGCGCATTCCGGCTGGCCGCTGGGGCCGTCCCGACGACTTCAAAGGCCCCACCGTGTTCCTGGCCTCGGCCGCGGCCGACTACGTGCACGGCACCATCCTCACCGTCGACGGCGGCTGGATGGGGCGGTAGCTGGCAGTTATCAGTTGCCAGTTGCGAGTTGACAGTTGCCAGGTCCTGCGGATGGCCGGCAGCCAGAGACGACAACCAAAAACCAACCACGAAAAAACGAACAAGACCTCATGCTTCAACGATACGCCAGCAGCCCGCGCGAAACCGCCCAGATGAACACCGCCCAGCTGCGGGAGCATTTTCTCATTGAGCAGGTATTTGTGCCCGGCCAGATCGAGCTGGTGTACACCCACTACGACCGCATGATTGTGGGCGGCGCCACGCCCGGCGCGGCGCCGCTGAGCTTGCCCAATCCCGCCAGCCTCAAAGCCGAGTACTTCCTCGAGCGCCGCGAGCTGGGCATCCTGAACGTGGGCACGGCCGGTCAGGTGACCGTCGACGGCGCGGTGTACGAGCTGGGCCACCAGGACTGCCTGTACGTGGGCCGCGGCGCGCAAGCGGTGGAGTTTGCCGGCGAAGGCGCGCGCTACTACCTGCTCAGCGCCCCGGCCCACCACGCCCACCCCACCACGCTGCGCACCCAGGCCGAGGCCACGCCGGTGGAGATGGGCGCCCTGGAAACGGCCAACCGCCGCACCATCTACAAGTACATCTACTCGGAGGGCATTCAGAGCTGCCAGCTGGTGATGGGCCTGACGCAGCTGCAGCCCGGCAGCGTGTGGAACACCATGCCCGCCCACACCCACGACCGGCGCATGGAGGCCTACCTGTACTTCAACCTGCCCGCCGAGCACCGCGTGCTGCACCTGATGGGCGAGCCCACCGAAACCCGCCCGCTGTGGGTGGCCAACGAGCAGGCCATTCTCTCGCCGCCCTGGTCGGTGCACAGCGGCTGCGGCACCAGCAGCTACGCCTTCATCTGGGGCATGGCCGGCGAAAACCGCGAATACACCGACATGGACGCGGTGGGCATTGCCCAGCTGCGCTAGCGCGCCGCTTCTTCCTCCCCCTTCAGGATTCCCACACCACAACCCCCTTCCCACATGAAACGACCCTTACTACTGCTTCTGCCGCTGGCCAGCATCTCGCTGGTAGCTTCGGCGCAGGAGCAGCGCCCGGTGCAAGGCACCGTGCGCTCCGCCGACAAATCGGAACCATTGCCCGGCGTGACGGTCGTGGTGAAGGGAACTACCATTGGCGCCACCACCGACCCCGACGGGCGCTTCCGCCTGAACGTGCCGGCCGGCGAGGTCACGCTGCGCATCAGCTCCATCGGCTTCGAGCCGCAGGACGTGGCCGTGAGCGGCCGCAGCGAGGTGAACGTGAGCCTGAAGGAAGACGCCAAGACTCTCAGCGACGTGGTCGTTATCGGCTACCAGGAGGTGCAGCGCCGCGACGTGACCGGCTCGGTGTCGTCGGTAAACGCCCAGCAGATCAAGGACATTCCGGTGAACTCGGCCGCCGAGGCACTGACCGGCCGCCTGGCCGGCGTGCAGCTGACTTCGGCCGAGGGCACGCCCGGCAACCAGAACGTGCAGATCCGGGTGCGCGGCGGCGGTTCGGTTACCCAGGACAACTCGCCGCTGTACGTGGTCGACGGCATTCAGGTGGAAAACGCGCTGTCGGTGATTTCGCCCCAGGATATTGCCTCGGTCGACGTGCTCAAGGACGCTTCGGCCACGGCCATTTACGGGGCCCGCGGCGCCAACGGCGTGGTCATCATCACCACCAAGGGCGGCCGCGAGGGCAAAACCGTCATCAGCTACAACGGCTTTGCCGGCTTCCGTCGCCTGGCCCGCAAGCTGGATCTGATGCAGCCCGCCGACTACGTGAACTACCAGTACGAGCGCGCCGCCAACATCGGCGCGGGCGGCAACGGCGGCCTGGAAACCTTCGAGGACGTGTTCAGCACTCGCAACTTCGGCGGCGACACGCTCAACGCCAGCCGCAACGCGCCCTTTATCGACTGGCAGGACCGCGTGTTCGGCCGCGACGCGTTTCAGCAAACCCATAACCTCTCGCTGAGCGGCGGCACCAAGGGCTCGACGTTTGCCCTGAGCCTGACCGACAACGAGGAGCAGGGCATTCAGCGCGGCTCCGACTACAGCCGCCAGCTGATCAACTTCCGCTTCGACAACACCGTGAGCGAGAAGTTCCGCTTCGGCTTCAACACCCGCTTCAACAACCAGGTGTCCAACGGCGCGGGCACGTCCACGGCCGGCTCGTCGGTGACCTCGCGCCTGCGCAACGCGGTGCAGTTTCAGCCCCTGACCGTGCCCTTCCCGGGCGCCTTCGACCCGAACGTGTTCGACGAGGAATTCTACACCAACTCCAGCCTGGTAAACCCGGTGCTGGCCATCGACAGCGAGTACCGCCGCGACCGGCGCCGCACCCTGAACCTGGCCGGCAACGCCAGCTTCAGCTTCCGCAAAAACCTGGTGCTGCGCTCCACGGCCGGCGTCGATTTGAACGACCAGCGGGTGGAAACCTTCAACGGGCGCTACTCGCCCACCATCCGCCAGCCCGCCGGCGGCTTCCAGAACCTGCCGTTTGCCTCGCTCACCACGGGCCTGCAAACCACCTTCAACAACTCGAACGTGCTGACCTACTCGCTGGAGAAGGGCCTGCACCGCTTCGACGCGCTGCTGGGCCAGGAGGTGTACCAGCAGAACAGCACCACGCAGTACATCCAGACGAACTTTCTGCCCCTGAACATCACGCCCGAGCGCGCCATTGCCAACATCAACCAGGGCGTGCTGCCCCCCGGCGTGAGCGCGCAGCCGGTGCTGCCCAGCACCGGGCAGCCCAGCAAGTCCACCCTGCTCTCGGGCTTCGGCCGCCTCAACTACGCGCTGGCCGACAAGTACCTGGCCACGTTCACCTTCCGCGCCGACGGCTCGTCGAAGTTCCGGCCCGGCAACCAGTGGGGCTACTTCCCGGCCGGCTCGCTGGCCTGGCGCATCTCGCAGGAAGACTTCCTGAAGCCGGTGGCCGTTATTTCGGACCTGAAGCTGCGCCTGAGCTACGGCCTGGCCGGCAACAACCGCATTGCCGACTTCCTGGGCGAGCAACTCTTTCAGGTGGGCGGCAGCGAGTACTACCTCAACCACGTGCGCTACGGCGCCACCGTGGCCGACGTGCTGCCCAACCCCTTCCTGAAGTGGGAAACCACCGTCTCGCGCAACCTGGGCGTGGATCTGGGCATGTTCCAGAACCGCCTGCAGTTCACCGCCGACGTGTACTACAACACCACCCGCGACCTGCTGGTGAACGTTCCGGTGTCGCCCACCTCGGGCTTTTTGCGCCAGCTGCAGAACGTGGGCTCGACCAGCAACCGCGGCCTGGAGCTGCAGCTCAGCGGCACCGTGCTGCAAACCACCGACTTTACCTGGACGGCCTCGGCCAACACCTCGTTTAACCGCGGCAAAATTGAAAGCCTGGGCCCGATCAACGAAATCACGGGCATCTCGTCGGGCTGGGCCGGCACCAACAACATTGCCCAGGACTACCTGGCGCGGGTGGGCGACCCGGTGGGGTTGATGTACGGCTACGTGACCGACTTCGACAACGGCCGCCAGGGCTTCTACACCGTCGACGACTTCGAGAGCTACAACCCCGCCACCAACACCTGGGTGCCCAAAACCGGGCTGGTATCGAACCTGAACATTGTGGGCGCGCCGCGCCTCGAGCCGGGCGTCATCAAGCTCAAGGACGTGAACGGCGACGGCGCCGTAACCGACGCCGACCGCACCGTCATCGGCAACGCCAATCCCAAGTTTGTGGGCGGCCTCAACCAGCAGTTTGCCTACAAGGGCTTCGACGCGAGCATCTTCCTGAACTGGGTGGTGGGCAACGACGTGTACAACGCCAACAAGATTGAGTTTACCTCGGCCATCAACCCGGTGAGCAACATGCTCGACGTGATGAACGAGCGGTGGCGCACCCTCGACGCCAACGGCCAGCGCTTCGCCAACGCCGAAGCGGCCCGCGCCGCCAACCAGAACGCGCGCATCTGGCAGCCTACCCGCCAGCTGTTCCTGCACTCCTGGGCCATCGAAGACGGCTCGTTCCTGCGCATCAACAACCTCACCCTGGGCTACTCGCTGCCCAAGGCGCTGATTGCCCGGGTGAAGATGACCCAGGTGCGCTTCTACGCCACGGCCAACAACGTGTACACCTTCACCAAGTACACCGGCTACGACCCCGAGGCCAACACCCGCCGCGGCTCCCCGCTCACGCCCGGCGTCGACTACGCCGCCTACCCGCGCAGCCGCGCCTTCCTGTTCGGCGTGAACCTTTCCCTGTAACCCACCCAGCTTTCCTCCGCATATGAAACGCAATGCACTTCGCCGGGCTGTGTGGGCCACGGCCACCGTCGCCGGCCTGGCCGGCACCCTCTCCTCCTGCGAGAACTTCCTGGAAGTAACCCCCGACGCCTACTCCACCACCGAAGACGTGTTCGGCACGGCGGCCGGCGCCACCACGGCCGTGCTCGGCGCCTACGACCTGCTCTCGGGCGACCAAACCTACGGCATCCGCATCAGCCTGTATTTCCCCTACGACACGGACGAGATGCAGGGCAGCAGCGGCACCTTCGACTCGGGCCGCCGCGGCATTGGCCGCTACCGCGCCCTGCCCACCAACGGCGACATCACCAACCCGTTCAATAACCTCTACCAGGGCATTGAGCGCGCCAACGTGTGCATCTACAACATTCCGCGCATGGCCCTCTACAACGGCGGCACGCCTGCCGACACGGCCACTCTGCACCGCCTGCACGGCGAGGCCCTGACGCTGCGCGCCCAGTTCTACCACGAGCTGATTCGGAACTGGGGCGACGTGCCCACCCAGTGGGAGCCGGCCGCGCTGCTGGCCCTGGAAAACAACCTGAACCCCGGCAACGCGCCCCGCCACGCCACCTACGAGCGGCTGCTGGCCGACCTGGCCACGGCCGCCAAGCTGGTGCCCTGGCGCAGCGCCGCCGGCACCAACAGCGAACGGATTACCAAGGGGGCCGTGAAAGCCCTGCGCGCCCGCCTGGCTTTGGCCCGCGGCGGCTGGTCGGCCAACCCGCGCACCGGCCAGATGGAGCGCCCCAGCGACTACCTGACCTACTACGAAATTGCCCGGCAGGAATGCCTGGAGCTGATGGCCCACCGCGGCGAGCATAACCTGAACCCGAGCTTCGCCGAAACCTTCAAGAGCATCAACGAACTGCGCCGTGAGTCGGCCAACGAAATCATCTTCGAGGTAGGCATGGGCGGCAGCACGGCCCTCTCGGACAGCAAGCTGGGCTACTACAACGGCCCGCGCCTGAACAACTCGACCACCTACGGCACCACCCAGGGCGCCGTCACGGCCACGCCCACTTACTTCTACGCTTTCGACTCGCTGGACGTGCGCCGCGACATCACCCTGGCGCCCTACACCATTGCGGCCAACAACAACCAGGCGGCCACCACGCTCATCAGCATCTACGACGGCAAGTTCCGACGCGACTGGCGTACCCCGGCCCTGCCCGGCACCAGCAACTACCTGGGCTACAGCTGGCCCATCATCCGCTTCGCCGACGTGCTGCTGATGTTTGCCGAGGCCGAGAACGAAGTGAACGGCCCCACCGCAGCTGCTCTGAGCGCCCTGATGGAAGTGCGCACCCGCGGCTTCGGCGGCAACTCGGCCCGCGCCGCGGCTACGCTGGGCGCCACCGGCAGCAAGGCCGACATGTTCAACGCCATTGTGCAAGAGCGGTTCCTGGAGTTCGGCGGCGAGGGCATCCGCAAGTTTGATTTGCTGCGCTGGAACCTGCTCGAAGCCAAGCTCAACGAGGTGAAAGCCCAGATCCGCGACCTGCGCGACAGCACCGGCGTGTACAGCAAGGTGCCGCGCGTGATGTACTACCGCGTGGTGAGCGGCAAAATTCAGTGGGCGCGCTCGTTCTACCGCCCCAGCCCGGCCTCGCGGCCCAGCGGCACTACGCTGATCAACTGGCGCCAGGCCGTGAACAACGCCTACGTGCTCAACACCAAACCCAACGGCACCAGCGAAACCTTCGGCACCCAGCGCCTGACCAGCAACGGCAGCGGCGTGGCCGCCGAGTACCAGCCCGGCCGCGGCAAGGAGCTGCTGCCCTACCCGGCCGGCTCGGTCGACGTGAACCGCAACATCCAACAGAACTTCGGTTACTAGCCCCATGCCCACGGCTTCTGCTTCCCACTGGTTTTCCCAGGGCCCCGACCGGCCCTGGGAAACCGTGGCCCCCGGCGTGCGCCGCCAGGTGCTGACCTACGACGCGGCCCTGATGATGGTGAAGGTGGCCTTCGAGGCCGGCGCCGTGGGAACCCGCCACCAGCACCCGCACACCCAGGCCTGCTACGTGGCCAGCGGAGTGTTCGCGGTCAGCATCGGTGAGGAAACCCGCGAGCTGCGCGGCGGCGACACCTTTCACGTGCCCGCCAATGAGTGGCACGGGGTAGTGTGCCGGCAGGCCGGCGAGCTAATTGACGTGTTCACGCCCATGCGCGAAGACTTTGTATAGCGCGCCTTTTTCGGGCGCACCAGCTGATAGTGCAGATGATGAAGTGGAAGTGGTTTAAGAAGGTCGCTCTCCTGCTCACGGTGGGGATTTGGGGAAATGCTTCCTCCGTGAATGCCCAGCAGGTGAGCGTAGCGGCGGATGGTTCGGGCGAGTTCCGGACCATCCAGGCCGCTATTGCCTCGTTGCCCGACCACGCCGACCGGCCGCGCATCATCCTGATCAGGAAAGGCACCTACCGCGAGCAGCTGTTCATCGACGGCAAAAACCACATTACCCTGCGCGGCGAAAGCGAGAAAGGCACCGTGGTGACCTTCGCCCTGGCCCGCGACGCGGCCCGCTGCGCCGGCAACACCGACGACTGGGGCGTGGCCACCGTGAACCTACGCAACGCCCCCGACATCACCCTGGAAAACCTGACGGTAGTCAACAGCTACGGCTTCGAGGCCGCGGGCGACCAGACCCTGCCTTGCCCCAGTGACCCGCGGGGGCAGAAGGTGGTCAGCAAAACCGGCCACCAGATGGCCCTGCGCACCTTCGCCGGCACCACCCGCCTGATGGTGCGCCGCTGCACCTTCCGCGCCCTGGGCGGCGACACGGTGAGCCCCTGGGATACCGAGGGCGGCATGTACTACTTCAAGGACTGCACCATGGAGGGCGGGGTAGACTTCTACTGCCCGCGCGGCTGGGCCTACGCCGAAAACGTGCGCTTCATCTGCCACAACCGCTCGGCCGCCATCTGGCACGACGGCTCGGGCCACCGCGACTCCAAGACGGTGCTCAAGAACTGCTCGTTCGAGGGCGAAGACCAGTTCAAGCTCGGTCGCTACCACCGCGAGTCGCAGTTTTACCTGGTGGGCTGCCGCTTCCCGCGCAACATGGCCGACGCCGACATCTACCACGCCCCCTCAGGTCCGGGCACGCCCGCCTGGGGCCGCCGCGTGTACTACGCCAAGGCGCGCCGCAAGGGCGGCAACTTCGCCTGGATGCAGGACAACCTGGCTTCGGCCGAGGGTGCCCCGCAGGCCCGGCAGATTACCGCCGCCTGGACCTTCGGCGGGCGCTGGAACCCCGAGGCCCCGGCCGGCACGCCCCTGGCTCGGGTAGCCGTGGCCCTCGACAGCGTGGCCGAGCACATGCTGGTGTTTCAGCGCGCCATCGGCGGCTGGCCCAAGGCCGTGGGCGAGGTGAAGGTGAACTACGAGCAGCCGCTGAGCCGGGCCCAGCGCGCCGCCACCCGCGCCGATGCCGGGCGCCGCGACGCCACCATCGACAACAACGCCACCACCCGCGAAATCCGCTACCTGACGGAAGCCTTCAAGCGCACCAGCAACCCGGCCTACCGCCAGGCCGCCGAGCGCGGGGTGCGCTACCTGCTGCAGATGCAGCTCAAAAGCGGCGGCTTCCCGCAGTTCTACCCCGACAGCAGCGGCTACCGCGGGCAGATTACCTACAACGACGACGCGATGGTGCGCGCCCTGCAGGTGCTGCGCGAGGTGGCCGGCAAGCAGGGCGACTTTGCCCTGCTCGACCACACCCTGGTGGAGCCGGCCAAGCAGGCCGTGGCGCGCGGCGTGCAGTGCATGCTGCGCACCCAGTACGTGCAGCGCGGCCGCCTCACGGCCTGGGGCGCCCAGCACGACCGCCGCACCCTGCTGCCCTGCAAGGCCCGGGCCTTCGAGCTGCCTTCGCTCAGCGGCATGGAAACCGTGGGCATCGTGCGCTTTCTGATGGGCGTGGAAAACCCCGGCCCCGAAGTGCGCGCGGCCATTGCCGCCGCCGTGGCCTGGCTCGAGGCGGTGAAAATGCCGGGCTACGCAATAAAAGAAATTCAGGACCCCAGCCAGCCTACAGGACGGGACAGGATAGTTGTGGCCGAGGCCGGCGCCACCTTGTGGGCGCGCTTCTACGACCTCGACACCAACCAGCCCATTTACGTGGGGCGCGCCGGTGAAAAAAAGGCCGCCTTGGCCGACATCGAAAACGAACGACGGGCCGGCTACGCCTACGCCGGCACCTGGCCCGCCAAGCTATTAGCCACGGAGTATCCCAAGTGGCAAAAAAAGTGGGAGAACGGAAAGAGCGGATTATAAGAACCCTGTCATGAGCTACTTGTCTCGTACCGTCGCGCTGGCCGCTGCCAGTCCGGCCGCCAGCCTGCCCGACGCGCAGCTGCTGGCTTTGCCCGAAAAAGTGCTGCAGTTTGGCACCGGCGTGCTGCTGCGCGGCCTGCCCGACTACTTCATCGACAAAGCCAACCGCCAGGGCCTGTTCAACGGCCGCATCGTGGTGGTGAAAAGCACCGACGGCGGCGACATTTCGGCCTTCGAGCGCCAGGACGGGCTGTACACGCTCTGCATCCGCGGCGTCGAAGACGAGCAGACCATCGAGGAAAACGTGGTGTGCGCGGCCATCAGCCGGGTGCTGTCGGCCAAAAGCCAGTGGGCGGAAATTCTCCGGTGCGCTGCCAACCCCGAGCTGACGGTGGTCATCAGCAACACCACCGAAGTGGGCATTCAGCTGGTGGCCGACGACATCCGGCAAAGCCCGCCGGTATCGTTTCCCGGCAAGCTGCTGGCCTTTCTCTACGCCCGCTACCAGGCCTTTGGCGGCGACAAAACCAAGGGCCTGGTGATTGTGCCCACCGAGCTGGTGCCCGACAACGGCCGCAAGCTCGAAGGCATTCTGCTGGAGCTGGCCCACCGCAACGACCTCGACACCGACTTCCTGGAGTGGCTCGAATCGGCCAACCAGGTCTGCAACTCCCTGGTCGACCGCATCGTGCCGGGCCGGCCCGACGCGGCCACGCGCAACGCCCTGACCGGGCAACTGGGCTACGAAGACGAGCTGCTGACCATCTCCGAGTCGTTCCGCCTCTGGGCCATCGAGGGCGACGAGCACGTGCGCCGGGTGCTCTCGTTTGCCCAGGCCGACGAAGGCGTAATCATTCAGCCCGACATCAACGAGTTTCGGGAGCTGAAGCTGCGCCTGCTCAACGGCACGCACACGCTCAGCTGCGGGCTGGCCTTCCTGAGCGGCTTCGAGACGGTGCGCGCCGCCATGGAAGACGACGCGCTGGCCGCCTTCATCAGCAACCTGATGCTGGCCGATTTGCTGCCCGGCATTCCCTACCCCGTCGACGCCACGCTGGCCCACCGCTTCGGCGGGCAGGTGCTCGACCGGTTCCGCAACCCCTACATCGACCACCGCTGGCTGTCGATTACCATGAACTACTCGGCCAAGATGCAGATGCGCAACGTGCCCACGCTGCTGCACTACTACCAGCAGCTGGTGGTGGTGCCCCAGTACATCAGCCTGGGCTTTGCGGCCTACCTGCTGTTCATGCGCGGCGTGCAGGAGGAAAACGGCACCTGGTACGGGCAGTCGAACGGCGAAACCTACCCCATTCAGGACGACAAGGCCGGCTACTTCGCCGACCTCTGGCAGCGCCTGCAGCCCGAGGAACTCACCCGCACTGTGCTGCAAAGCCACGCCCTGTGGGGCCACGACCTGACCCTGCTGCCGGGCTTCGCCGCGCAGGTGGCCACCTACCTGCGGCAGATGCTGGCCCAGGGTGTGTACGCCACGGTGGGCGCCTACCTCAACGAAAAGGTCTTTCTCGACAAATGAAACATCTCGTAGCCCAGATTCACCCCCAGGACAACGTGCTGGTCGCCCTCACCGACCTGCCCGTGGGTACGCCCGTGCCCTGGAACGGCGGTATGATTACTACCACCCAGGCCATTCCGGCCAAGCACAAAGTAGCCACCCGCGACCTGGAGCCCGGCGACCTGGTGCACATGTACGGGGTGCTGGTGGGCAAGGTGCGCGAGCGGATTCCGCTGGGCGGCCTGCTCACCACGGCCAACATCCAGCACGCTACCGACTCGTTTGAGCAGACCGGCACCCGCCGCCTCGACTGGCCCCGGCCCGACGTGGGCCGGTGGCAGGAGCGCACCTTCCTGGGCTTTCACCGCGCCGACGGCCGCGTGGGCACCGCCAACTACTGGTTGGTAATTCCCTTGGTATTCTGCGAAAACCGCAACATTCAAGTGCTGGAAGAAGCCCTGGTCGACGACCTGGGCTACGGCCGCCGCAAAAGCTACCAGCCCCAGACCCAGGAGCTGATCCAGCTGATGCGGGCCGGCAAATCGGTGGAGGAAATTCTGCAGGCCGACTTGCAAACGGCCCTCGACGGGCAGGCCAAGCCGCGGCTGTTTCCAAACGTGGATGGCGTGCGCTTTCTCACCCACGAGGGCGGCTGCGGCGGCATTCGGCAGGATGCCCAGACGCTGTGCGGGCTGCTGGCCGGCTACATCACCCACCCCAACGTGGCCGGCGCCACGGTGCTCAGCCTGGGCTGCCAGAACGCGCAGGTGTCGATGCTGCAGGACGAAATCAACAAGCGCAGCCCGCAGTTTCTCAAGCCGCTCTACATCCTGGAGCAGCAGAAAATCGGCACCGAGGAAGCCCTCATCAGCACGGCCCTGCGCCAGACGTTTGCGGGCCTGATGCAGGCCAACGCTCAGCACCGCGAGCCGGCCCCCTTGAGCAAGCTTTGCATCGGGCTGGAGTGCGGCGGCTCCGATGGCTTCTCGGGCATCTCGGCCAACCCCGCCGTGGGCCACGTCTCCGACCTGGTAGTGGCCCTGGGCGGCTCGGTTATTCTGGCCGAATTCCCCGAGCTGTGCGGGGTGGAGCAGGAGCTGGTCGACCGCTCGGTGGACGAGGAAACGGCCCGGCGCTTCAGCTCCCTGATGAAGGCCTACGGCGACTCGGCCGTAGCCGTGGGCTCGGGCTTCGACATGAACCCCTCGCCCGGCAACATCCGCGACGGGCTGATTACCGACGCCATGAAGTCGGCCGGCGCGGCCCGCAAGGGCGGCTCGTCGCCGGTGGTGGCGGTGCTGGACTACCCCGAGCCGGTAACCAAGCCCGGCCTGAACCTGCTCTGCACCCCCGGCAACGACGTGGAATCGACCACGGCAGAAGTCGGTTCGGGCGCCAACGTGGTGCTGTTCACCACCGGCCTGGGCACGCCCACCGGCAACCCCATTGCCCCGGTGGTGAAGATTGCCACCAACACCCCGCTGGCCCGGCGCATGCCCGACATCATCGACCTGAACACCGGCACCGTCATCGATGGCGAGGAGACCATTGAGCAGGCCGGCGAGCGGATTCTGGAGTACGTCATCCGCGTGGCCAGCGGCGAGGAAGTGGCCGCCGTGCGCCACGGCCAGACCGACTTCATTCCCTGGAAGCGCGGCGTGAGCCTGTAGGCTGGTTTTTGGTGATTGGTTGTTGGTTTTTGGCCAAACAAAGACCGCGCAACCGCCCGCTTAATCGCCCAAAAACCAACAACCAAAAACGATAAACCAAGCCATGAAGCCCTTCCTCGGCCCCGACTTTCTGCTGCAAACCGAAACGGCGCGCGTGCTCTACCACGAGTACGCGCAGCCCATGCCCATCATCGATTACCACAACCACCTGCTGCCCGACCAGATTGCCGAGGATAAGCAGTTTGAGAACCTGACGCAGATCTGGCTCTACGGCGACCATTACAAGTGGCGGGCCATGCGCACCAACGGGGTAGACGAGCGGTTTATCACCGGCGACGCCTCGGACTGGGAGAAGTTTGAGAAGTGGGCCGAAACCGTGCCCCAGACCCTGCGCAACCCGCTTTACCACTGGACCCACCTGGAGCTGCAGCGCTACTTCGGCGTGACGGAGCTGCTCAGCAAGGAGTCGGCCCGCCGCATCTACGACCACTGCTCCCAGCTGCTGCGCACGCCCGAGTACTCGGTACAGAACCTGCTGAAGAAGATGAACGTGCAGACCCTCTGCACCACCGACGACCCGGCCGACTCGCTGGAGCACCACCGCGCTATTGCGGCCAATCCGTTCGGCGTGCAGGTGCTGCCCACCTTCCGCGCCGACAAAGCCATGTCGCCCGAAGACCCGGCTGCCTACAACGCCTACCTGGATAAGCTGGGCGCCGCCGCCGCGGTCGACATCGTGAGCTTCCCCGACCTGGAAACCGCCCTGCGCGTGCGCCACGACTACTTTGCCGCCCTGGGCTGCCGCCTCTCCGACCACGGCCTGGAGCAGATGTACGCCGCTGACTACACCGACGCGGAAATCCACGCCATCTTCGCCAAGGTGCGGGGCGGGCAGGCGCTGGCGCCGGCGGAAATCCTGCAGTTCAAGTCGGCCGTGCTGGTGCTGCTGGCTGAAATGGACTGGGAGAAAGGCTGGACCCAGCAGTTTCACCTGGGCGCGCTGCGCAACAACAACGCCCGCATGCTGCGCCAGCTCGGCCCCGACACCGGCTGGGACTCCATCGGCGACTTCGCGCAGGCCCCGGCGCTGTCGAAGTTTCTGGACCGGCTCGACACCCAGGACAAGCTGGCCAAGACCATTCTCTACAACCTCAACCCCGCCGACAACGAGCTGTTCGCCACCATGATCGGCAACTTCCAGGACGGCTCGGTGGCGGGCAAGATGCAGTTCGGTTCGGGCTGGTGGTTTCTCGACCAGAAAGACGGCATGGAGCGGCAGATCAACGCCCTTTCCAACATGGGTTTGCTGAGCCGCTTCGTGGGCATGCTCACCGATTCGCGCAGCTTCCTCTCGTACCCGCGCCACGAGTACTTCCGTCGCATACTGTGCAACGTCTTCGGCCGCGACGTGGAAAACGGCGAGCTGCCGGCCGATATCGAGCTGCTGGGCCGCACGGTGCAGAACATCTGCTTCCACAACGCCGAGCAGTACTTCGGCTTCCGCACCGTGGCCCAGCCCGGCCCGGTGGCCGTGGCCGCGCACTAGGTCGTTGCTCGTTGGTTTTTGGTGAGTGGTTTATGGTTGTTGGTTCCGCATCAGCAGCCCCAGGCCAAAAACCAATAACCGATTACCATAAACCATCCCCGTCGGCAACGTTCCCGCAAACGATGCCGGTGTTTTTGTTGGGCCTGACCGATTGCCCCGCGGCTTTTCCTGCCGAAGTTGTTGGTCGACCCCGTTCACTTTAACCCTCGGCCCCGGCGTACCCGCCGGCGTCTTGGCCCCCCGGAATGAAGCAGATTGTCACGTTTGGCGAAATCATGATGCGGCTCGCGCCGCCGTTGAACTACCGCCTCGAGCAGGCCGCGCAGCTGGAAGTCACCTACGGCGGCGGCGACGCCAACGTGGCCGCCTCGCTGGCCTGCCTGGGCGCGCCCGCCGCCCACGTTACCTGCTTTCCCGACCACCAGCTGGGCCGCGCCGCGGTGCAGCAGTTTCGCCGCCTGGGCGTGGACATGCGCCACACCGTGTTCAGCCCCAACACCCGCCTGGGGTTGTACTTCCTGGAAGTGGGCGCCTCGCTGCGGGCCAGCAGCATCGTCTACGACCGGTTCGACTCGGCCTTTGCCAAGCTCGACCCGGCGGCCTTCGACTGGGACGACATTCTGAAGGACGCGCAGTGGCTGCACTGGACGGGCATCACCGCCGCCGTATCGGCCGGGGCGGCCCAGGCCACGCGCGACGCCATTCGGGCGGCCCGCCGGCTGGGCATCACCGTGTCGGCCGACGTGAACTACCGCCGCAACCTGTGGCAGTACGGGCAGCGGGCCCAGGATGTGATGCCCGAGCTGACGGCCGGCTGCGACGTGGTGGTGTGCTCCCAGGGCGATGCCGAAGATTTGTTCGGCATCGTGGCCCGGGCAGATGCCCCCAACGGCTTTGCCTCCATGGCCGAGCAGCTGCGGCAGCAGTTTCCGCAGATCAGGCAGGTCATTGCCACCAAGCGCAAAACCCAGAGCGCCTCGCACGAGCGCATCAAGGGCATGCTGGTGGATGAGCAGGGCTACCAGGAAACCAGCTACTACGACCTCACGCCCGTGGTCGACCGCATCGGCGGCGGCGACGCCTTCATTGCCGGCTTTATCTACGGAGCGGTGCAGCAGCGGCCGGCCGCCGAGTG
The DNA here is from genome assembly GCF_044628455.1 of Hymenobacter sp. B81. Classification (NCBI taxonomy): domain Bacteria; kingdom Pseudomonadati; phylum Bacteroidota; class Cytophagia; order Cytophagales; family Hymenobacteraceae; genus Hymenobacter; species Hymenobacter sp. B81. The sequence continues at coordinate 830,072 of NZ_JBIYZW010000002.1, forward strand.
CCTGGCCTTCGCCACTGCGGCCTCGGCCCTCAAGCACACCATCCACGGCGACGTGAACCTGGCCACCGCGGCTGAGGTCGACCACATCGTGCGGGGCAACACCTCCGGGCGCCTGCTCCGCTAACCCTTCAACCCCGCTTTCCCCATGAACCCGGCCACCCAATACGACCCGAAGATTTCCTCCGCCGACGTGCTGCAGCGCGTGCTGGCCTCGCCGGTTATTCCGGTGTTCTACCACGCCGACGTGGACTACGCCCAGCGCATGCTGTCGGCCTGCTACGCGGGCGGCATCCGGGTGTTTGAGTTTACCAACCGCGGCGACAACGCCTTCGAGGTGTTCGGCCAGCTGCGGCGCTACGCCCGCGAGCAGTGCCCCGAGCTGCTGCTGGGCATTGGCACCATTTACAACGCCCGGGACGCGGAAGCCTTCATCCTGGCCGGCGCCGACTTCGTGGTGCAGCCCATTACCACCGCCGACGTAGCCGCCACCTGCCGCCACCACGACGTAGCCTGGGTGCCGGGCGTGATGACGCTCAATGAGATTTTTCACGCCACCCGCCTGGGGGCGGCCCTCGTGAAGATCTTCCCCGGCAGCGTGGTGGGCCCCGACTACGTGAAGGCCGTGCGCGGCCCCATGCCCCAGGTCAAGATCATGGTCACGGGCGGCGTCGAGCCCACCGTGGAGAGCCTGCGCGAGTGGTTTGGGGCCGGCGTGAACTGCGTGGGCATGGGCAGCCAGCTGTTCAAGAACGCCGACGACCCCGCCGCGCTCAGCCGGCGCATTGCCGGGCTGCTCGAATTCGTAGCCACCGTTAAGCCCTAGCCGCCATGCCCACGACCACCCCCTCTTCGGTGGAGCGCGCCGCCGGCCCGGCTCTGCTCAGCGCCGAGCACATCGGCAAGTACCGCTGGACCATCTGCTCGCTGGTGTTCTTTGCCACCACCGTCAACTACCTCGACCGGGCCGTCATTTCCCTGCTCAAGCCCTACCTCGAAACCGAGTTCAAGTGGAACGCGGGCGACTACGCCAACATTGAAATTGCCTTCAAGGTGGCCTACTCGCTGGGCATGGTGGGCGCGGGCCGCATCATCGACAAGCTGGGTACTAAGATCGGCTACGCCCTGGCCACGTTTCTGTGGAGCCTGGCCGCCATTGGCCACGCCTTTGTGACGGGTACGCTGGGCTTTAGCGTGGCCCGCGCCTTTTTGGGCGTGACCGAAGCCGGCAACTTCCCGGCGGCCATCAAGGCCACGGCTGAGTGGTTTCCGCAGCGCGAGCGGGCGCTGGCCACGGGCATTTTCAACTCGGGCTCCAACGTGGGCGCCATCATTGCCCCGCTTTCGGTGCCCTTCATTGCCGAAACCCTGGGCTGGCAGTGGGCCTTCATCATCACCGGCGCTTTGGGCTTTGTGTGGCTGGTGCTCTGGTTTATCTACTACGAAGTGCCCGCCAAGCAGGCCCGCCTGGGTCAGGCCGAGTACGCCTACATCCACAGCGACGCGGAAAGTCAGGCCGACGACGCCAGTGACAAACCGCGCGTTTCCTGGTTCCGGCTGCTGAGCTTCCGCCAAACCTGGGCCTTCGTGCTGGGCAAGTTCCTGACCGACCCCATCTGGTGGTTTTACCTGTTCTGGCTGCCCGACTTCCTCAACAAGCAGTACGGCCTGAAAGGTACCGACGTGGCCCTGCCGGTGGCGGTGGTGTACATCCTGTCGAGCGTGGGCAGTGTGGGCGGCGGCTGGATTCCGCTGAACTTCATCCGCAACGGCTGGCCGGCGTTCCGCGCCCGCAAAACCTCCATGCTGCTCATCGCCCTGTGCGTGCTGCCCATCGTGTTTGCCCAGCAGCTGGGCCAGATCAACATGTGGCTGGCGGTGCTGGTCATCGGCATTGCGGCGGCGGCCCACCAGGCCTGGAGCGCCAACATCTTCACCACCGTGTCGGACATGTTTCCCAAGCGCGCGGTGGCTTCGGTGACGGGTATCGGCGGCATGGCCGGCGGCCTGGGCGGCATCCTGCTCTCGGCCCTGGTGCAGAAGCGCATGTTTGTGTACTACGAAAGCATCAACCAGCTCGAAACAGCCTACTTCATCATGTTCCTGATTTGCGGCGGCGCCTACCTGCTGGCCTGGGGCCTGATGCACCTGCTGGCCCCGCGCATGAAGCAGATCGAGCTGGACTAGTCAATTGTTAGTTGGCAGTTGTCAGTGTCTGGTGCCTGGTCGGGGGTAACGGATTGGCAGCCGGTGCTGCCTCCGGCGCCGAACCCCAGGCCACGAAAACCCAAAGTGAAGCACTAAGCACCAACAACGGACAACTCGTAACTGGCAACTAACAACTGCCAACTCCCAACGGACAACTCAACCCATGCAACGACTCCTGATGCTGGCTTTTTTGCTGGTGCTCACGACCACCTCCGGGCTGCGGGCGCAGACGGCGGTCAGCAAGAAAAACCGGGCAGCCCAGCAGCAGATGGAAGCCCTGGAGCGGCAGCGCTTCGCGGCCCAGGTCAGCAAGGACTACGCCCTGCTCGAGCGCGTGTTGGCCGACGACCTGGTGTACATCCACGGCAGCGGCAAGCAGAACGGCAAGCCCGACTACATTCAAAGCATCCGCGACGGGCAGAGTCGCTACGACCGGATCGACGTGGAAGCCCTGCACGTGCGCGCCTACAACGACGGGCGGGCCGCCGTGGTCAACGGTATCATCGTCATTACTACCTTGCCCGCCACGCCCGACGCCGCGCCCAGCCGCGCCCGCTTCAAGTACGTAGTGGTGCAGATCAAAGACCCCAGGAAAGGCTGGCAGGTGGTCACGTGGCAGTCGCAAAAGCAGGCCGACCCCAAAAGTTGAGGCGGGAGTTGCCAGTTGTCAGTTACCGGTTGTCAGTTGGCAGTTGGGAGTGACCAACAACGAGCAACCAGAAACCAACAACAAATAACCAAAAACGAAAAACGCCCCGCCATGACCGCGCCCGACGAAGACCTTATTGCCTCGCCCGTAGGCATCACGCTGGAGCGCTACATCATGCGCAAGCAGGCCGAGTTTCCCTTTGCCACCGGCGAGCTGTCCCAGCTGCTGCGCGACATTGCCCTGGCCGGCAAAATCATCAACCGCGAAGTCAACCGCGCCGGCCTCTCGGACGTGACCGGCGCCTTCAGCCGCCAGAACGTGCAGGGCGAGCAGCAGCAGCGCCTCGACATGGCCGCCCACGTGCGCTTCGTGCGGGCCCTGCGCAACGGCGGCCAGGCCTGCGCGGTGCTGTCGGAAGAAGAGGAGGGCCTCATTTACACCGGCAACGACCACGCCAAGTACGTGGTGGCCATGGACCCGCTGGACGGCTCGTCGAACATCGACGTGAACGTGTCCATCGGCACGCTGTTTTCCATTTACTGCCGCGTAACGCCGGTGGGCTCCAAGGCCACCGCGGCCGACTTTCTGCAGGGCGGCCGCCGGCAGGTGGCCGCGGGCTACGTGCTCTACGGCTCGAGCACCATGCTGGTGTACACCACCGGCCACGGCGTCACGGGCTTCACCTACGAGCCTTCCCTGGGCGAGTTTTTCCTCTCGCACCCCGACCTGCGCATCCCGGCCGCCGGCCGCACGTTTTCCTGCAACGAGGGCTACTGGTACGAGTACCCGGCCTACGTGCGTGCCTTCCTGGAAAGCTGCAAGCGCCGCGGTCTGCCCGGCCGCTACATCGGCTCGTTGGTGGCCGACTACCACCGCAACCTGCTCACCGGCGGCATTTACCTGTACCCGCCCACCGCGGCCCAAACCGAGGGCAAGCTGCGCCTGCTCTACGAGTGCTACCCCCTGGCCTTCCTGATGGAGCAGGCCGGCGGCGAGGCCACCACCGGCACCCAGGCCGTGCTCGACGTGGTGCCCACCGACTTTCACCAGCGCTGCCCCCTGGTCATCGGCTCACCCGACCTGGTGCAGGAGCTGCTGGCCTGCGTGGCGGCGGCTTCGGCCGGGTAGGTTTTAGTTAGCCCGCGACTGGTCAGGGTACTGCCCGCGGGCTTTTTCTTTCGTTTCTCATTCGCTGATTCATGCCTAAAATCGTTTCGCCCCAGGTGGAGTTTGGGGGCCTCATGGCCCAGGTCAAGCAGATTACGCCGGAAATCCTGACCGAAGACGGCCGCTTTCTGAACTTGCTGGAAGGCCGCTGGCAGGAGCCCGGCACCCCGCGCCCCTTCACCTCGCCGGTCGATGGCTCGGAGCTGGGTGCCCTGCCCATGCTCGACCACGCCACCGCCCTGCGGGCCGTGCGCGCCGCCAAGCAGGAAGCCGCCGACTGGGCCGGCGTGGAGCTGGACGAGCGCCGCCGCCGCGTGCAGGACTGTCTCGATTTGCTGCGCCAGCACGTAGAACTGACCGGCAAGCTGCTGATCTGGGAAATCGGCAAAACCTACAAGCTGGGCTTCACCGACATCGACCGCGCCATCGACGGCGTGCAGTGGTACGTCGACCACATCGAGGACATGCTGGGCACGCGCCGGCCGCTGGGCCTCGTGAGCAACATCGCCTCGTGGAACTACCCCATGTCGGTGCTGCTGCACGCGGTGCTCACCCAGGTGTTGTGCGGCAACGCCGTCATTGCCAAAACGCCCACCGACGGCGGCTTTATCTCCCTGAGCTTCACCTTTGCCCTGGCCCGCCGCTGCGGCCTGCCCGTGACGCTGGTGAGCGGCGCCGGCGGCGAGCTGAGCGACGTGCTGGTGAAGAACGAGGCCATCGACTGCCTGAGCTTCGTGGGCGGGCGCTACAACGGCCGCAACATTGCCGATGCCCTGGCTGCCCACGACAAGCGCTACATGCTGGAAATGGAGGGCGTGAACACCTACGGCATCTGGGACTACAGCGACTGGAACAGCCTGGCCGACCAGCTCAGGAAGGGCTACGACTACGGCAAGCAGCGCTGCACGGCCTACGTGCGCTTCGTGGTGCAGCGCAGCCTGTTTCCGAAGTTCCTGGAAACCTACTGGGAGGCCGCCCGCAGCCTGAAAGTGGGCAACCCCACGCTGGTCGACAACGCCGCCGACAAGCTGCCCGAGCTGGCTTTCGGCCCCGTCATCAACCGCGCCCAGGCCGAAGACCTCGACCGCCTCTACGCCGACGCGCTCAAAACCGGCGCTACGCCCATCTTCGAGGGGCAGCTCGACGACGCGCTGTTCCTGCCCGGGCAAGACCGCTCGGCCTACCGCGCCCCGCGGGCCCTGGTGAACCTGCCGCGCCAGAGCGAGCTGTACTTCAAGGAGCCCTTCGGCCCCATCGACTCCATCGTGCTGGTCGACCGCGTGGAGGAGCTGGTGGGCGAGATGAACATCTCAAACGGTGCCCTGGTAGCAGCCCTGGCCTCCGACGACGAGAAGTGGGCCCAGCGCACGGCCCGCGAAATCCGCGCCTTCAAGGTGGGCATCAACAAGCTTCGCTCGCGCGGCGACCGGGAAGAAGTGTTCGGCGGGCTGGGCGAGTCGTGGAAGGGCGCTTTCGTGGGCGGCAAGCTGTTGGTGGAAGCCGTAACCCAGGGCGAACCGGGACAGCCCGTGCTCGGCAACTACCCCGACGCCACCCTGCTGCCCGAAAAGCCGTAAGCACGCCCGGCTGCTTCGCGCTGAAGCGGCGCCCCGGCCTTGCTGGCCGGGGCG
>NZ_JBIYZW010000002.1:835813-994649 GCF_044628455.1 Hymenobacter sp. B81
GCCCCGGCCTTGCTGGCCGGGGCGCCGCTCTCGTTTCGGAGCCGTCCGTTTCGCCGCCTTACGCCCTGCTATGAAACACTTTTTTACCGCGCTGCTGGCCGGCTGCCTGCTGCCGGGTGCGCTGCGGGCCCAGCTGCTGTCCGCTCCGCCCGCTACTCAAACCACCAACCTCGCCGCCCACTCTGCACCGCAACCGGCCGGGCTGGGCAGCCAGCGCCAGGTTCACCTCCGCCAGGCCCTGGCGTCGGCGGCGGGCACGCGGGCCTACCGCGACACGGTGCGGGCGCGCTTCGGGCGGCTGCTGGGGCCGCTGCCGCTCAAGGCTAAGTTCAAGGCCGTGGTGGTGGGCACCGTGCCGCAGACCGGCTACCGCGTCGAGCGCGTCATCTACGAAAGCCTGCCGCGGCACCGCATCACCGCCAACCTTTACGTGCCCGATGGCGCCGGGCAGTTCCCGGCCGTTTTACTGCTGGGCGCGGCCGATGCCGCCGGTAAGGCCGCCGTGGCAACCCAGCAAACGGCCGGTCTGCTGGCCCGCCACGGCCTGGTGGTGCTCGTGGCTGACCCCATTTGCCAGGGCGAGCGGCGCCAGCTGACCGATGCCGAGGGCCAGCCGCTGGTGGCCGAGGCCGCGGCCGAACGCCACCTGCTCAACGCCGGCGCCAGCCTGCTGGGTACCAGCACCGCCGCCGCCGAGCTGTGGGACAACGTGCGCGGCCTCGACTACCTGCTCACCCGCCCCGAAGTAAACCCCGAGCGGCTGGGTTGCCTGGGCCAGGGCGAGGGTGCCAGCCGGGCTGCCTGGCTGGCTGGCTACGACGAGCGCGTGCGGGTGGCCGCGCTCAGCGGCTACCACGCCGCTGACTGTGGCCCCGTGCCGGGGCTGGAGGGAGCCGGCCTCACCGCCGCCGACTGGCCTATTATGGTGGCGCCCCGCCCGCTGCTGCTGGCTGCCGGCCCCCACGCGGCCGCCGCTTCCGCTCAGCCGAGCATTTACCAGGAACTGCAGCCGGTGTACGCGGCCCTGGGCGAGGCCGGACAGATCGGTGAGCTGCCCGGGGCGGTGGAAGCCGACGCGGCCCGGCTGCAGCGTGAGGCCGTAGCGCAGTGGCTGCGCCGCCAGCTGGCGGGTGACCAGCAAGCGGTGGGGGGCGGCGAAGAAGCCGTGCTACCGGAAAAAGCCTTGCGCTGCACCCTTACTGGCCAGGTCAACACCACCTTCGGCGACGAGCAGGACTTGGCCCAGCGCCACCTGTTGCTGGCCCGCGAGTGGGCCGCTCGCCGCCGCCAGCTGCGCCCCGCCGAGCTAACGGCCGCCGTGCGCCAGCAGCTGGGGTTGCCGACCGCCGAGCCCGCGGTGAGCGTGGAATGGCAGCCCGGCGCGGCCGCCGGGCTGCGGGCCGGCGTGATTCGGCGCCCGAACCAGGAGCCGCTATCGGTTTGGGTGGCGCGGCCCGCTAATGGCGCGGCCCCCAGCAAAGTCGTGCTGTGGCTGTCGGACCGCGGCCGGCAGGCCCTGGCCGACAGCGCGGCGTTGCTGCCGGCGTACCGCCGCCAGGGCTGGGCCGTAGTGCTGGCCGACCTGCGGGGGCTGGGTAGCGCCCAGCCGGTAAGCGGCCCCGGCTCCGATACCAAGTCCCCGGCCCAGCTGGCCCTGGCGGCTGGCGAGCCGCTGCTGGCCGCGCACGTAGCCGACGTGCTGGCACTGCTGCGCTTGGTAGAGCAGGAGCCCGATTGGCGCGCGGCCCCGCTGGAAATCCACGCGGCGGGCTGGGCAGCCCCGGCGGCGCTGCACGCGGCCGTGCTCACCCCGGCAGTTGCCCGCCTCGAGCTGTACCAGGGGCTGCCCTCTTTTCAGTTGCTGCTGGAGCAGCCCGTAGCCCCGGCGCCCTACGCGTTGGTGCTGCCCGGCGTGCTGCGCCGCTACGACCTGCCCGACCTGGCTGCCTTGCTGGGCCCGCGGCGGCTGGTGGTGCACAGGCGCGCGGAGCAGTAGTTGGGCGCGGCCACCCGGCAAACTTCAGGGGGCTGAAAAGGCAAAAAGCTCCGGCCCAGAGGAGCGGAGCTTTCACCATTACTCAATGAGACGCGGCGCCTCAGCAGCGCCAACATCAAAAGCAAATATACCCCCCGGCAACAAGCGCCGCTACCGCATGATGATGTGATGGTTGCGGGCCTGGCCGGCGGTCAGCGCGGAGCAAGGCTAGGAGAATAATTCCGGCAGAAATGGTTGATTGCCCGTAAGACCTAGGCTGAACCAACCGAATTCCGCGCATGTCCCGGACTATTATCGTATCCAACCGCCTGCCCACCAAAGTGCGCCGCACCGACGACGGGCTGGCGTTTTCGCCCAGTGAAGGCGGCCTGGCTACCGGGCTGGGGGCCGTCTACCGGCAGGGCGACAATCTGTGGGTGGGCTGGCCCGGCACCTTTCTGCAGGACGAAGCCGAGCAGGCGCACGTCACCGAGCAGCTGCAGGCCGACCACATGCGGCCGGTGTTTCTCACCGAGGACGAAATCCGCGACTACTACGAGGGCTTCAGCAACGAAACCCTCTGGCCGACCTTTCACTACTTTCCCCAGCACGCCGTCTACGAGCCCCGGCTCTGGCAAGCCTACCAGGCCGTCAACCAGAAGTTCTGCGAGGCGGTGCTGGCCGTGGCCCGCCCCGACGATACCATCTGGGTGCACGACTACCAGCTGCTGCTGCTGCCCCAGTTGCTGCGCGAGGCCCTGCCCGGGGCCAGCATCGGGTTTTTCCTGCACATTCCGTTTCCCTCCTACGAGCTGATGCGGGTGCTGCCCTGGAACGCCCAGCTGTTGCGCGGCATGCTCGGCGCCGACCTCATCGGCTTTCACACCTACAGCTACATGCGGCATTTCCTGAGCTCGGTGAGCCGCCTGCTGGGCCACACCAACCAGAACGGGCTCATTGAAACCGGCAGCCGCTCGGTGCTGGTCGATTCCTTTCCCATGGGCATCGACTACGACAAGTACGCCTCCGAGGCCGCGTCGGAAGTAGCGCGCCGCATCGAGCAGGACTACCGCCAAGCCCTGGGCAGCGAGGTAAAAGTGGTGCTCAGCATCGACCGCCTTGACTACACTAAGGGCATACCCGAGCGCCTGCAGGCCTTTGAGCTGCTGATGGAGCAGCAACCCGAGCTGCACGGCCACGTAACGCTGCTGATGCTGGTGGTGCCCTCGCGCGACCAGGTGAGCCAGTACAAGCAGCTCAAGGAGGAAATCGACGAGCGCGTGGGCCGCATCAACGCTGCCTACCGCACCATCACCTGGAACCCCATCCAGTACTTCTACCGCTCGTTTCCGCTCGAAGAGCTGGCCGCTCTCTACCGCCTGGCCGATGTGGCTCTGATTACGCCCCTGCGCGACGGTATGAACCTGGTGGCCAAGGAGTTTGTGGCCAGCAAAAACGAAGGCCGCGGCGTGCTCATCCTGAGCGAGCGGGCTGGGGCCGCCCGCGAGCTGTCCGACGCGCTCATTATCAACCCCACCGATACCGCCGCCGTGTCCGAAACCCTGCTGCGCGCCCTCACCATGCCCGTCGACGAGCAGCAGCAGCACCTGACCAGCATGCAGGCCCTGGTGCGTCGCTACGACATTCACAACTGGGTCGAGCTGTTTATGAACCGCCTCGCCTACATCAAAATCAAGCAGCAGGTTATGGCCACCGATACCCTGGGCCCTGCCGTAGCGGACGAACTGCGCCGCGAGTTTCACAGCGCCCAGCGCCGCCTGCTGCTGCTCGACTACGACGGCACCCTCGTCAACTTTCACGTAAACCCCCAGCGCGTGCAGCCCGACGAGGCCCTGCGCCAGTTGCTGCGCGCCCTTACGGCCGACGAGCGCAACCACGTGGTCATCATCTCGGGCCGCGATCGGGCCACGCTCAGCACCTGGCTGGGTGATTTGCCGCTCGACTTCATCACCGAGCACGGCGTGTGGCTGCGCCGCCGCGGCCACGACTGGGGCATGATTCAGGCCCTGCGCAACGACTGGAAGCGCGACCTGCGCCCGGTGCTCGAACTGCACGTCAACCGCACGGCCGGCTCCTTCATCGAGGAAAAAGAGTATTCCCTGGTGTGGCACTACCGCAAAACCGACGACGAGCTGGGCGAGCTGCGTGCCCGCGAGCTGGTGTCGCACCTGAGCTTCGTGGCCGGCAGCACCGGCCTGCAGGTGCTGGAGGGCAACAAAGTCATCGAAATCAAGAACGCCGGCGTCGACAAGGGCGTGGCGGCCTCACGCTGGCTGCAGGAACTGCAACCCGACTTTATTCTGGCCATCGGCGACGACCGCACCGACGAGGACACCTTCCGGGCCATGCCCCGCTCGGCCTACACCGTTAAGGTCGGGGCTCACGAACGCTCCCTGGCGCGCTTTCACCTGCCCGGCCCCGCCGAGGTGCGCCGCCTGCTGGCCAGCCTCGCCGAGCAGCCCTAGCGCGGCCGGCTGCCACGTCCTCTATGTGCAGACAGTCAGGAGCCATCCGAAAGTTGTGCGGGCGAAAGTGCCGCGGCCGCTTGTAAAAGCCGTTCGGCAGTCCAGCAAAATTGCCCGGCAGCCCGCGAAAGCGTTCAGGCAGCGCGCAAAATTGCCCGGGCAACTCACGAGAGTGCCCGGGCAGCGTGCAAAAAATCAGGGGGCAGCCTACAGGAAGTTCGGGCGGTCCAGCTTCTTGGCAATGCGGTAGGCGGCATTCACCAGGCCCACGTGGCTGTAGGCCTGCGGGAAGTTGCCCCACTGCGAGCCGGTGCGCGCGTCTACGTCCTCGCTCAGCAGGCCCAGGTGATTGGTGTAGCCCAGCAGCTTTTCAAACTCCCGCGTCGCGTCGTCGAGGCGACCCACGCAGGCCAGCGCCTCGATGTACCAAAACGAGCAGATCAGGAAGGTCGTCTCGGGCGTGCCGAAGTCGTCGGCGTGGCGGTAGCGATAAAACAGGCCCTCGGGCGTTTTTAGCTCGTGCTCCAGGGCCTCCAGGTGGGTGCGGGCCCGCTCCGAGTCGGGCGGCAGGTAGCCCATCAGAATCAGCTGCAGGCCGCTGGCGTCGAGGTGGGGCGAGCCGATGGCGTTGGTGTACACGCCCCGGACTGGGTCGTAGCAGGCCTCGATTTTCTCGCGCGCCTGCTCCATCAGCCGGCTGGCCTGGGCGGCCATGCCTGCGTTGCCCAGGTACTGGGCCACCTTGTAGGCCGCGTGGGCCCCCGCCCAGTGAAACAGGTAGGTGTAGCAGTGGTACTGGGCTAGGTTGCGGAATTCCCAGAGGCCCGCGTCGGGCTGCTCCATGGTGCGCTCGATAAACGACAGCGCATCGAACATGAGCTTCTCCGAATTGGCCCGCTCCCGCGTCACGAAGCGCCGGTCGACGTACAGCGGCAGCAAAGCCACCAGCACCTGCCCGTACACGTCGTTCTGCACGTGGGTGTAGGCGTCGTTGCCGATGCGCACCGGGCGGTTGCCGCGGTAGCCCGTCAGATCCAGCTCCTGCTCCACCAGCTCGGAGGCCCCGCTGATGGAGTACAGCGGCTGGTACTTGTCGCCCACCTTGGTCGAAATATTGGCAATGAAGTGGAAGTACTGCTCCATTTCCTCGAAGTGCCCGATGTTGTTGAAGGCATTGAGGATGTAGAACGTGTCGCGCATCCAGCAGTAGCGGTAGTCCCAGTTGCGCCCCGAGCCGGGGGCCTCGGGCAGCGAGGTGGTAGTGGCGGCAATGATGGCGCCGGTGTCCTCGTACTGGTGCAGCTTCAGGGCCAAGGCCGAGCGAATCACCTCGGTCTGGTAGAAGTTGCTGATGCTGGTGCTTTTCACCCAGGTGCGCCAGTACTGCACGGTGTGGCGCAGAAACTGCTCGCAGGTATTTTCCAGCGCGGCCTCCAGCGGCGCGCCGTAGGTCAGCACCAGGTACTTGGTTTCGGTGAGGGCAAAGTCTTCTTCCTCCAGCACGTAGCTCAGCGGCACGTTGGTGGTCAGCCGAATTTCCTCGGGCAGCCCCCGAAAGGCAATGTGGTTGGACGAGCGGCGGGCCGTGAGCGGGGTGCGACCGTAGTCGCCCACCGGCCGGCACACGGCCCGCACCCGCGGCGTGCCCTCCAGGGGCTCCAGCTTGCGGATGAGCATCAGCGGCTTGTAGTACCGCTCGTACTGGTGAAAGCGCGGTGCGAAGTCGGTGACGCGGTAGCGGCCCCGGGCGCACTCCACCTCGGTGCACAGCACGTTGGTGTTGTCGAGGTAGTACTGGCGGGTGCGGTACTCGCCGTCGGCCGGCAGCAGGCTAAAGGCGCCGCCCTGCTGCTCGTCGAGCAGGCCGCCGAAAACGAAGCCGCTGTCGAAGCGCGGCCAGCAAAGCCATTGCAGGGAGGTATCCTGGCGGATGAGGGCAAGGTAGGCGCAGTTGCCTACCAGGCCCAGGTCGTAGGTGTGTCGGTTGCTCATAGGCCGGGCCGCGGCCGGGTGCGGGGCCGCATGAGCTACCGTGTACCCGAAGCAGCCGCCGGGGGTTGCTTTCGGGCGGCGGCCGGGTCGTTATCGGCCTGGCCGTAACGGGCCTAGAGCAGCAGGGCCGAGGCGGCGGTGGCGGCGGCGCCCGCCGTGAGCCACACGCGCAGCAGCACGTTGGTCAGGCGCAGCTTCTTTTCCAGCGAAACGTAGCGGGGGGCAGTGGGGTGTGTCATAGCAAGAGGTAGGCAAAGAGCGGGGCGGTAGTCAGCACATAGAGTCCGCAGCGGGAAAAAGGGTTGCCTGGGGGGCAAAACTCTAACCCCTTGACTGGCTGCGGGTCTACGTAAAGATGCAAGCGAAACAAGGCTAGCGCAAGCTCAGCCGGCCCAAACGGGCGCAAACCCGGTTGAACCGTAATAACCCGGGGGCGAACCGGCCCGGCACACCCGCTCAACCCGCGAAGGCAGGTCGATAGCAGCGGCAGGCGGGCGGACACAGCGGGCATGAGCAGGGACTTTGGCCCCGCAAAACAGGGGCTTTTTTGCCGGCTCCGACTTGATTGAAATCAAGAATGCCTTGAACGCGGTTGGCCGCGGGGCTAGGCCGCGACTAGCAGGGCGCTCAGAAAGATGGCGGCGGTGCCCAGCCAGAACAGCCGGGTAACGCGGTGCTGGCGACGCAGCAGCTGCTGGTAACGGGGCGAGGCCCCCGGCTCCTGGGGCAGCCCGGCGTTCCAGGTGGCCAGCAGTGCGGTCCAAAGCACGGAGCCGGGGCGGGTCGGCAAACTCAGGCGCCCGGCCGGTTGGGAGAAAAAGGTAGTCATAGCAACGGTGGGTAGAGAAGAGGGCAGGCAAATGCGTGGCGGCCCGGCTACCTGGCCTAACCCAGCGGCCGGGCCACCAAGCATTTGCGTCTCAAAGGTCTGAAGGCACGGCCGTAGGATACTTTCGCGGGGCGGAGCTTTCCTTTTCTCAAACGGATTTTCGTATTTGCTCCTATCACAGGTCGGGGGCGCAAAGTCCTGTTCATCATTACTTTTGTCGCACCGCTCGTCCTATGGATACTTTCTTTGAATTTCTGTCGCCCGAAGTGCTGGACAACTGCCAGACGGAGGTGCAGCAGCACGCCAGCGTCATTCAGGCCGATACCATTTGGCGCGGCCAGCAGGGCAGTTCTGCCACCATTACCGATTACTTCCTCGACGGGTATCAGCTCTCCAGCATGACCGGGCGGCTGCACCAGCCCCTGCAAGCCGAACTGGAAGTGCTGGGTCCGTGGGTGGGCATGCTGTTCCAGTTTACCGGCGGCGTCGAATCGCGCAGCTGCGCCAACCGGCCCTTGCACCTGGGCGAAGGCCGGCAGAACATCGTGGCCGACCAGACCACGCGCAACCACTACACCTTTCGGCCCCAGCAAAGCACCGGGCAGCAATTTCACATGTTCGCGGTGCACCTGAAGCCGGAGTTCTTCCGCAACCTGGTGATAAGCAACGACGAGTGGCTGCGCCTGCACGAGCGGCGGCTGAGTGGTAACGAGCCCTTCGTGCTGGTGCCCGACGGCGCGCCCGCCTCGGCTGCCACCCGCGCCATCATCCAGCAGATTGCCGAGTGCCCGTACTCCGGCGCGCTCAAGAAGATGTTCCTCGAAGCCCGGTTCCTGGACTTGTTTGTGGAGCAGCACGAGCAAATGGCCCGGGCCCTGACGCGGCTTTCCACCCAGGAGCGTGACCTGTTTTACGCCATCCGTGACTTTCTCGACTGCCACTACGCCCAGCCGCCGAGTTTGCTGGAGCTGGCCCGGCAGTTTGGCACCAACGACTTCAAGCTCAAGAAGGGCTTCAAGCAGCTGTTCGGCACCACCGTGTTTGGCTACGTGGCCGAGCGCCGCCTCACCATTGCCCAGCAGCTGATTGCCCTCACCGAGCAGCCCCTGCAGGACGTGGCCGAGTCGGTGGGTTTTAGCAATCCGGCGCACTTCGCCACGGCCTTCAAGCGCAAGTTTGGCGTGGCACCCTCCCAGCTACGCCGCTCCCGCCACGTCGCCGCGCCGGCCGAGCCGTGGCTGCAGCGGGCCTGATGCCGGCCGGGCTTTCGTTTTCGGGGTTTGGGCCCGCGTGGGTCGCCGCGCCGGCGGCTACAGCTTGAACTGGGCGCAGACCTTCACGCCGAAGGTTTTCACGCCCGGCAGGTCGCGGTAGGTGAGCCGGTGCACGAAGTCGACGCGCACGAACTTGAAGATGTTCTCCACGCCGTAGCCCAGCTCGGCGTAGGGCGTGCTACCCAGGGTGCGGAAGGTGGGCAGGGGCGTGCCGGCCAGGTCGGTGGCCGGGGCGGCCTCGCGGTTGGCCTGGCTTAGGCCGCCGTAGAGCAGGTTGCCCGAGGCCACCAGGCGCCAGTCGAGCTTCTTGAGCAGGGGCACGGCGTTGATGAGCAGGCCCTCAAAGTAGTGCTCGGCGTGCAGCGAGGCGTACCGGTCGCTGATGAACTCGGAGTAGTTCATCAGGTTGTAGGCGTTGGTGGTGTAGATAAAAGACTCGTTGCCCAGGTGGGCCTTCAGCACCAGGTAGGGCACGGTGCTGGGAATGTAGCCCGCGTCCACGATGTACTCGGTGCGGCCCAGCTGCCCCAGCTGCACGCTGTGGGTCATGGTGAAGTTGAACTTCTGGTAGCGCAGGTCGCTGCCCAGCAGCCCGTCGATGCCCAGGGTGTAGCGGCCCGTAAACACCGGCCACTTCATCAGGCCCACGGCGTAGCGGCGGTTCTGATTCTGAATCAGCACCTCGCCGGGGGCGTAGCGCGACTCCACTACCAGCTCGGCCAGCGTCAGCTGGTCGGCCGTGGGGGCGCCGGGCTGGTGCTCGGGCGTGGTGTAGTAGGCAAAGTTGTAGATGGGGTCGAAGTGCTGGCGGCGCAGCGTGAGCTTCTGGGTGAAGTTGTGGAACAGATCTGACTGCGCCCCGATGCTGGTCACGTCGCGCCACAGGGGCAGCAGCGGCCGGATGTTGCCGAAGCGGGCCGCGGCCTCAAACAGCGGGCTTTCCAGGGCCAGGTCGTTGTCGAGCAAGGCCACCAAATCCAGCTCGTGGCTGTGCTTTAGGCTGAACACCGTCCAGTTCGGGCGCGAGAGCACGCGGTCGGCCGAGAGGCTGTACTTGAATTCCCCGTCGCGGGTGCCGTAGGCGGTGTAGCCCTGCAGCAGCCAGTTGGGGCTCAGCTCGGGCGTCGAGCGGAAGCCCAGGCGCAGGCGGTGGCCCTCCACGTTGTTGTAGTTGTAGGTGCTGAAAATCGGCCCCAGCTCGAAGCGCCCGCGCGGGCCCAATTCCTGGTAGCCGTTCACCACCAGGTCGGCCACTTCCAGGAAGGTGCGCACCGAGGGCAGCTTGCCCACCGAGTCGAGCACGGCCAGGGTTTGCTGCTCCTGGCGCGAGAGCGTGTCGGGGCGCTGCTGCTCCCAGAAGCCGGCCGGCGTTTTCAGCGCGTCGGGCGCGGCGGCGAAGGGCTGGTCGTAGAAGGGCAGCGCGCGCGGGTGGCCGGCGTCGAACCGGGAGTTGACGGTGGTGAAGCGCACCAGCAGGCCGCTTTGCTTTTTGGTGGGCTTCAGGCCCAGTACCACCCGGGTGCGCTGCGGTAGCCAGGGCCCGGCGGCGGTGGGCGCCAGATCCTGGTACACCCGAATCTGGTCGACGAAGTTGATGTTGGCCTTGGGGTCGACTTCCAGGTCGACGCGGCGCAGGGCGTAGGAGTCGGTGGTAATCCAGATGCGGCCGGTGAAGGCCAGATCCTGCGGGCGGCGCGGCATCACCTTGAGCTGGTAGCAGCGGTCGGCCCCAATCATCACCGAGTCTTCCAAGTCGTAGTCGTAGGTCAGGCGCCAGCCGTCGGCAATGGGCGAGATAAAGTCCTTGCCCATCACCACCTGCCAGTTGGGGTAGAAGTCGTAGTCCTGAAACGAAGAGCCCAGCACCTGCGAGAGCAGCGTGCCGTCCTGCGGGGCCACGCCGTGCAGCTTGGAGTGCTTGATTTCTTCCCGCTCGCGGGCGGGCCGGTGGCGCACGTAGTAGCGCGACAGCACCTCCGAGGCAAACAGCGGCACGGTGGGCTTGCCCGCCGCATTGCGCGCCAATTCGCCCACGCCGTCGGCCACGGCCGTCATGTCGCGGATGACCTTGCGCCGCGCCAGCCGGTTGGAAATGTCCGACAGCGACACCTCGATGCGGTTGTAGCTGTCGAACTCAAAGGCTGACAGCTCGCGCTTGTCGTGGCGCTTCTTGTGCTGCTGCACCCGGCGCAGAATGGCGTAGGCCGGGTTTTCAGTGGGCCGGATGGTGACTTCGCCCAAGGCCACAGCCGCCGAGGGCAGGGCCAGGTTCAGCACCTGCTGGGCTTGGGAGCCGGCGGCGCGGCTGCGCGGCCGGTAGCCCACGGCCGAGGCCGTAACCGAGTCGACGGGGTGGCCGACGGGCAGCTGGTAGCGGCCCTCGTCGTCGGCGGTGGTGCCGAAGGTGGTGCCCTTCACAAATACCGAGGCAAAGGGTACGGGCTGGCCGGTGGCGGCTTCGGTAACGCGGCCCGAAAACACCATGCGCTGGGCCCAGGCGCTATTGCCAAGCGTGAGCAGGAGCAACAGTCCCAGCCACGGATATACTGACTTCATCTTACGCACTTCCTGATCGTCACAAAGGTACGACGCGCTAGAGAGCCAATTACTTTAAAGAAGGTTATCAGTGGGATATATTTTCCGGGCAAGTAGCTGATTGAAAGTGGGATAAATTCCGCCGCGCCGCCGCTTCTTGGCGGGGCTTGCCCGCCGCCGCCGGCTCCACCCGCCGCCCGCGTGCGCCCATCGCGGCTCCGGGCTGCGAAGTCGCGTTCGGGAGCCGCGACTTCGCAGCTTTTTACCGCGACCGACCGGCTCGGAACCGGGAAGTCGCAGCATTTTACCGCGCCACTGCGGTTCCGAGCCGCGACTTCGCGGCTCGGAACCGCAATGTTGCGGCTTGGAACCGCGAAGTCGCGGCTTTTTACCGCGTGGTTGCGGTTCGGAACCGCAACCACGCGGCTTTTTATCGCGGCGGGGCGGACTTTTGTCGCACCGGTGCGGATTTTGGTTGCGGCAACGCAGACTTTGGTTGCGCCGGTGCGACTTTCGTTGCGCCATTGCAGAATTTGGTTGCGCGGCGGTTAGGCGCACTCTTCGCGGGTGAGCTGCTCGTTGAGGCTGATGGCAGCCTGGGCGCCCTCGGCAGCGGCTACCAGCACCTGCTGGGCAGCGGGGGTGGCGTCGCCGGCGGCGTACACGCCCGGCACGGTGGTCATGGTGCGTTTGTCCACCCACACGGCTCCGCGGGTGAGGCGGCGGCAGCCCAGCTGGTCGGCCAGGTCGCTGCGCGGCTGCTGATCGGGGTGCACGAACAGGGCGTAGCGGGGCAGCTTTTCGCCGTCGGCAAACTCCAGGTAGTTGATCTGCCCGTTGCGGCGGCCTACCAGGCGGGTGAGCTTCTGCTCGTACACTGCAATGCCGTGGCGGCGCAGGCGCCGCCGGGCGTGCTCGGTGAGGCCCGCCGGCCCGTCGGTGCACACCACCACGTCTTTCGACCAGCGGCTCAGCAGCAGGGCAAACCCGGCCACGGCCTTGCCCCGGCCATACACGGCCAGGGGCTGCTCGCACACCTCGAAGCCGTGGCAGTAGGGGCAGTGCAGCACGCCCCGACCCCACAGCTCGCGCATGCCCGGCACGGGCGGCAGCACGTCGACCACGCCCGTCGCCAGAATCACCTTGCGCGCCGACACGGTGGCGCCGCTGTCGAGGTCGAGGGCAAACGTGCCGGTGGCGGGGTCGCGGCGGGCGGCCTGCACGCAGGCTTCGCGCAGCTCCACGGTGGCGTAGGGCTGCAGCTGCTCGCGGCCGATGCGCAGCAGCTCCTGCGGGGGCGTGCCGTCGCGCGAGAGGAAGGCGTGCATGGCGGGCGCGGGGGCGTTGCGCGGGGCGCCGCTGCTGCACAGCAGCACCCGGCGGCGGCAGCGGCCCAGCACCAGGGCGGCGCTCAGCCCGGCGGCCCCGCCCCCCACTATCACCACGTCGTAGTCGGTGGGCGGCACGTGGCGGGGGCGGCGAATGGGGCGACGGGGTTTGGTGACCATAAAAGCGCGAGTGGGTACCGGCCTAAAACCCCCAAGCGGCCCCGGGGGTTACGGCCGAGCTGTTGGCAAACCCTCGCTCCGCTGGAGGCGGGCGGCCGGAACGTTGATGCACTGCGGGATTTTGCAGTACTTGAATGACTTTTCCTTTTTCTGCTGCCTATGAGACACCCTTACCTGCTGCTGGCGGCCCTGGCTTTGAGCCACGCCGCCGCTGCCCAGCTATCGGGCACCAAGACCATCGACCCCGCGGGGGCGGGCCCCGACAACTACGCCACCGTGACGGCCGCCGTGCAGGCGCTGAACGCGGGCGGGGTGGGGCCGGGCGGCGTCACCTTCCGCGTGAAGGCCGGCGCCACGTTCACCGAAACCATCCCGGCCCTGACGGCCTCGGGCACCGCCGCCAACCCCATCCGCTTCACCAAGGACGGCCCCGGCGGGCTGCCGGTGCTGCAGCAGGTGGGCAGCGGCACCACCGACGCCGTGCTGACCTTGGACGGGGCCGACTACGTGCGCCTCGACAGCCTGGTGTTGCGCGACAACCCCAGCAACAGCGGCGTGGCCCACTCCGAGTTTGGCCTCTGGCTGAAGGGCGGGGCCACCAATAACCGCGTGGAGGGCTGCCGCATCGAGCTGAACCGCAGCAACCCCACCCGCAGCTACGGCGTGTACCTGCTCGACGGCGGCAACAACGCCAACCGCTTCTACAACAACGCCGTCAGCAACTGCACGGTGGCCTACTACTTCGTGGGACCCAGCGCCAACAACGACAGCGACAATGAAATCGGCACCCTGCCGGGCGGGCGCAGCGAGATTCGGCAGCTGGGCATTCCCGCCACCGGCGGGCCGCCCGCCACGGGCAGCGTGTACGCGGTGTACCTGAGCGGGCAGCAGCAGGTGAAGGTGTTCGGCCTCGACATCAGCGACGTGCAGGGCCCCGGCTCGGTGTACGGTCTGTACTCGACCGGCACCAACAACAGCGCCGACCTGACCGACAACCGCCTGAGCAACTTCCTGACCCGCGCCACCGGCAGCGGCATTCTGGAGGTGATTTACGTCAACAACGGCGCGACCCACAACATCCTGCGCAACCGCATCCACGACGTGCGCGCCACCGGCACCACGGCCTTCGCCGTGGGCATCGACATCACCGGCGGCACCACCAACAACGTGGTCAATAACTTCGTGAGCGGGGTGCAGGCGCCCAACAGCACGGCCGGCACGGCGGTGCGGGCCCTGAGTTTGCGCGGGGGCACCACCAACCGCGTGCTGCACAACACGGTGCTGGTGGAGTACGCCGCCACCGTGGCCAGCAACCGCAGCGGCGCCTTCTTTATCTCGGGTGCCAATACCGGCGGGCTGGTGGCCAACAACATCTTCGTCAACCGCGTGACCGGCCTCACGCCGGGCGGGGGCGGGGTGGGCGCGGCCTTCTTCAAGGCCACTGCCTCGCTGGCGACCCTGGCCCCGGGCTCGGGCAACAACCTCTACTACAGCGCCTCGCCCTCGGCCGAGCACCCCATCTTTGTGGGCGTGGCCACCCCGCCCGTGGTGGCCGTCACGCTGGCCGATTACCAGCAGCTGGCCGCCCCGGCCGAGCAAACCTCGGTGAGCGAGAATCCCACCTTCGTGGATGCCGCCGCGGGTGATTTGCACCTGAGCCCGACCGTGCCCACCCAGGCCGAAAGCGCCGGGCAGGCCCTGGCCGGCGCGCTGGCCGTGGCCACCGACATCGACCTGGAAACCCGCTCCACTACCACGCCCGACATCGGCGCCGACGAGGGCAGCTTCGTGCGCGCCGACCTGGCCGGGCCGGCCATCGTGTACACTGAGCTGAGCAACACCGCTGCCCTGACCAACCGCACGCTCAGCGGCGTGAGCATCACCGACCCCAGCGGGGTGAACGTGGCCCCCGGCACCCGCCCGCGGCTGTACTACAAGAAAACCACCGACGCCAACGCCTTCGGGGTAGCCAACGACGCCTCGGGCAACGGCTGGAAGTGGACCGAAACCCCCGATGCGGCCTCGCCCTTCAGCTTCAGCCTCGACGTGAGCAAGCTGCGCACGGCCCCGGCCGCCGGCGACTCCATCGAGTACTTCGTGGTGGCCCAGGATTTGGCCGCCACACCCAACGTGGGCGCCAGCCCGGGCGCGGGCTTTGCCGCTACCTCGGTGGCCGCCATCAGCAGCGCCCCCAACCAGCCCAACGTGTTCCGCGTGCTGGGTTTCCTGAGCGGCATCAAGACGGTGGGCGTCTCGGCCCCGGCCGACTACCCCACGCTGACCGCCGCCGTGGCCGATTTGAACCGCAGCCAGCTGGGCGGCAACCTGCTGCTGCGCCTCATCGACGCGGATTATCCCAGCGAAACCTACCCCATCACCATCAACGCCAACCCCGGCACCCGGCCCACGCCCACGGCCACGCCCAATGCGGTAGTGATTCAGCCGGCCGCCGGCACCGGGCCGGTGCAGTTCAGCGGCTCGTCGAGCTCCCCGCTGCTCATCATCGACGCGAGCTACGTGGTGCTGAACGGGGGCGGCACGGCGGGCACCAACCGCCGCCTGCGCCTGCGCAACAACGGCACCGGCGGCGCCAGCGGCGTCGTCTTCGCCTCGGGCCGCAACCTGATCATTCAGAACACCGAGCTGAGCGCCGGCTCGTCGACCACCGGCTACGGCGTGGCCTTCGACGGCGTGGTGGCGGGCCGCATTGAGGACTGCCGCATCAGCCGCGCCAACGTGGGCGTGCAGCTGCAAAGCAACTGCGACTCGGTGCGGGTGCAGGGCAACGTCATCGGGGCGGTGGCCGCGGCCGAGAAACTGGGCACCGCCGGCGTGGTGGTGCTCAGCAGCCAGCACTTCGACGTGCGCGACAACCTGATTTCGGGCGTGACGCGCGCCGCCAGCCCGGCCGTGTCGGGCGTGCAGGTGAGCGGCACCTCGCGGGAGGGCTTCGTGCGGGCCAACGTCATCAACGACATCACCCACACCGGCAGCACCGCCGCTACTTCCTACGGGGCCGTGGGCCTGCGCCTGGCTTCAACTGACGCGGCCGCCAGCGTGCTGGTCGACGCCAACATGATCGGCAACGTGCTCAGCTACGGCGACGATGGCTTTGCCTTTGCGCCCCACGGCATCTACGTGGCCAGCGGCGGGGGCTACAACCTCACGCACAACACCGTGAACCTGAGCGGTACCCTGGCCGGCGGCGCCACCCCGGTATCGGCGGCCCTGGCCGTGAACACCGGCGTAACGGGCCTGACGGCGGTCAACAACATCCTGGTCAATAACCTCAGCGTGACGCCCGCGGGCGGCAAAGCCCACGCCCTGCTGCTGGCCGGCGCGGCCTCGGCACTGACGACCTCCAACGCCAACGACTACGTGGTGAGCGGCCCCCGCGGCGTGCTGGCCAGCGTGGCCGGCACCGACGCCGCCACCCTGCCAGCCCTGCGCACCGCCACCGGCGCCGACCAGCGCAGCGTGTCGGTGCCGCCGGTGTTCGTGTCGGCCAACGACCTGCACCTGACCGCCGCCGACAACTGCGGCCTCGAGGGCAAGGCCCTGGCCCTGCCGGGCACCTGGATCGACATCGACGGCGAAGCCCGCTCGACCACGCCCGACATCGGCGCCGACGAGTTCGTGGGCACCGGCTGCGTAACGGCCGTGGCCGCCGCCCGCGCCAGCTGGCAGACGGAGGTGTTTCCCAACCCATCCGCCGGGCAGCTGACCGTGGAAGTGCGCGGGGCCGCCCGGCCTCTGCAGCTGGAAGTGCTCGATGTGCTGGGCCGCCCGGTGTACCGCGCCGAGCTGCGGGCCGGCACCGCCAGCCACCCGCTCGACCTGAGCGGTCAGGCCGCCGGGGTGTACCTGCTGCGTCTGAGCAGCGGCGCCGAGCTGAGCACCCACCGCGTGGTGCTGCGCTAACGGCACTTCCGCTTCAAGCAAAAGCCCCGCACCGATCTGGTGCGGGGCTTTTTTGTGAACCATCCCCGGTATTCTCACTCGTTTTCAGCTTCGGTGAACTGGTGTGGGTGCGGGGTGGTACCCACACGTTTCGTGGCCCGCAATTTTAGGTGAGCTTATCGAAGCCCCGGCTGGATAGGCTGGTCGGGGAAATCCGGTTCATGGGTGGCGTTGCTGCTCTGGGCCAGTCTGCGCCTGCCTAACAACCGGGGCGCCCCGCATAAAAAGTGTTAGGTAACTGATGACCTAACACTTTTTACACATCGACAGAAAAATGTTAGTAGCCATTGACCTAACACTTTTTTAAGGCCGCGAGAAAAGTGTTAGGTCACCGGCTGTCCCGGCCTCGGCAGCCTAGGCCTAGCCCAGGACAAAAAAAGCCCCGCATCGAGCTGATGCGGGGCTTTTGCCGGAATAAGCGCGGGGCTTAGTCGTGCTTGATGAACTTGCGCGTCAGGTGTACGCCCGGGGCGTCGATGCTCAGCAGGTAGGTGCCGGCCGGCAGCGCGCGCACCGACAGCGGGGCCTTGGTGCTACGCTCCACCGTCTGGGTGAGTACGCGGCGGCCCAGCAGGTCGGTCACGGTTACCGTGAGCGTGGCGCCGGGCAGCGACGATAGATCGAGGTGGAGCTGGCCCGTGGTGGGGTTGGGGGCCAGCGTTACCGGGGCCGTGCTGGCGGCAAACTCCACCGTGCGGATGCCCGAGTGGGTGGCCGTACCATCCATATCCACCTGGCGCAGGCGGTAGTAGAGCTGGCGGGCCAGGGTGCCGGCGCCGGCATCGGTGTGGCGGTAGCTGTGGGGCGCGGCCGTGGTGCCGTGGCCAGCCACGGAGCCCACGCGCACGAAGTCGGTGCCGTTGAGGCTGCGCTCAACTTCAAACCGGTCGTTGTTCTTTTCCGAAGCCGTGGCCCAGTCCAGCACCACGTCGGTGCCCTGGCGGGTGGCCACGAAGCGGGTCAGCTCCACGGGCAGCACCTGGAAGGAGCTCACGCGGTTCACGCCCGCCTCGGAGGTGCCGTAGGCAGGCAGGTAGGCCGTGGCCGTGATGTTGTCGCCGATGTTGATGTTGGCGGCCGGCTCGTCGATGACGCCGTCGAAGTTGCCGTTGGCGGCGGCTGTTACCGTGCCCACGTAGGTTTGGGCCTCACCGTGGGCTACGTTGTCGCCGCTGGTGGTGGTGGTGGGGCCGTTCTGGTTGGTGTCGGTGTCATCGGCGCTGAAGACTTCAATGATGGCGCCGCCGAACAGCGACTGGCCGGGGGCCGAGCCTACGTAACCCTGCACCCGCAGCTTGCCTTGGGCCGTTTTGGTGATGCTGGTGATGACGGGGTAGTCCATGCCGCGGTTGGGGGCGGCCGCGGCGCCGGTTGCCGTTACGGCCCCGTCGTTGGGCGTCACCCCGTTGCCCTGACCGTAGTTGGCGTCGCCGCCCACGCGGTCGTTGGGACCGGCCGTAAAGTCAATGCTGATCAGGCCGCGGGCGCCGGCGTCGGTGCGGGAACCATTGTCGTAGATGGCGTTGCGGCTGAAGCGCAGGCCCCACTGGCCGGTGTTCACCACGATGCCCGACGACTGGTTGCTGGTAATGACGTTCTGTTCGATCAGGTCCTGGTTGTTGCTCACTACCGAGGTGTTGCGGCGCAGGTAGTGAATGCCCGAGCCTTCGAGGCGGCTGGAGGCCAGGCCACCCTCGCCGTTGTCGCGGATGGTGTTGTGGCGCACGATGTTGTTGCTCACGCTGCCGATTTCAAACTGAATGCCGCTGCTGTTGGAGAGGCGGATCATGTTTTCCTCGATCAGCAGGGGACCCGCCGCGCCGTTGTCGCCCACGCTGATGGCGTCGCCGCCGGCCGTGGTGCGGCCGTTCTGCACGAACTCGTTCTGGCGGATGGTGTAGCCTGCCTGGCCGCTGCCGCCCGAGTAGTTCAGGCCCGAGTTGCCGGCGTAGGCAATGATGCAGTTCTGCACCGTACCCGAAGCATTGGTCAGGGTGATGGCCGTGCCCGAGGTGGCGTTGGTCGCCGGCACCGCAAGGCTGAAGGCGTCAATGCCCACCAGCGCCTGGTCGAGCATGAAGTTGGTGCCGCCGGTTACCTGTACGTTCAGCCCGCCGCCGTGCACCGACACGCCCCGCAGGGCGTTGTTGTTGGCCGTGGAGGTGAAGATGTTAAACGAGGGCGAGGAGATTTCCACCTCCGGGCGCTCGACCAGGGCCAGCACGCGGCCACTGGTGCCCACGCGCACCGAGCCGGGGCCGATGCCGCCGCTACCCAGCTGGCCGGGGTTGGAGTTGAAGAGGGTGCTCTGGGTGGTGCCATCGACCACGGTGCCGGCCGCGGCCATCTGGGGCAGGGCCGAAGCCAGGGTGATGAGCACGCGCCGGTCGCCGGTGGCAGCCAGGGCACCGGCCGCGTTACGCAGCTGGTTGGTCAGGCCGCTGCGCAGGCCGGGGCGCTGGCTGCCGTCGGGCACCATGAAAATGGACGTTTCCTCGCCGGATGCAAAGTCGCGGCCCAGCGGGGTACCGTTGTTGTTGAAGGGGCGCTGGTCGAGGTTGGTGTTGGCCAGGGCCCCGGCGTTGGTCAGGAACTGACGCAGCGAGCCTTGCCCGGTTTCGTTGCTGTTGGCCACCACGTCGTAGCTGAAGCCGAAGTCGGCGGTGCTGGTGGTGCCAGCACCGCCGGTAGTCAGGGCAAACTGCACCTGGGCCGTGGCACCGCCCGCGGTGAGCGAGCTGATGGCCTGGGAGCCGGTGTTGTTGCCGGCGTCAATGCGGGTGGGGTCTTGGCCGCCCACGCGCTCGGAAGCGGTGGGGCCGGCGCCCACATAGGTGGGCACGGCAAACACGCCCGTGGCGCCGGGAGTGCGCACCGAGCGCAGGCCGGTGCCGGTGCCGCTCACCACGCGCACGATGTAGCCGGTGTTGGGCAGGGCCACCGTGCTGGGGAAGCTGTATTCCCCGTTGGGGCCGGTGGTGACAAACTGCTGGGTGTAGGTGCCATTGGCCTGGTACAGCTCCACGCGCACGTTCGGCCGGCCGATGCGGTCGGTGGCGCTGCCGCTCAGCAGCGGGAAGCCCGAGGTAGCGGCGCTGGCGTTGGCCGTGGCGTAGTCCACACCCGAGCCACCGCCGTAGTTCACGTCTTCAAACACCCGGCCGCTGATGGTGGGCGGCGGCGTGACGGTAATGGTGATGGTGGCCTGGTTCGAGGTCAGGCCCCTGGCGTCCTGCACCGTGTAGTTCACGGCCGAGGTGCCAAAGAAGCCGACGGTGGGCACGAAGGTGACTACACCGGTATTGCTGACGGAGAAGGTGCCGCCGCCGTTGGAGCCGGCAATGCCCGAAGTGCCGGTGCTGGCGCCCTGAATCAGCAGCACCGAAGCGGCATTGATGGAGGCGTTGCCGTCGGCGTCGGTGTCGTTGGTCAGCACGTTCACCGTGGCGTTCTGGCCGGTGCCGGTGCTGGCTGCATCGGCCACGGCCACGGGGGCGGCGTTGGTGAAGGTAACCGTGAGCGTGGCCGGGTTGGAAGTCTGTCCCTGCTGGTTTCGTACGGTGTAGTTGATGGTGGTAACTCGGCTGCTGCCGGTGAAGGCCGGCGCCGATACCACGCTCACCACGCCGCTGCCATTGACGGAGAACACGCCGCCGTTGGTGCCGCTGATGTTGCTGGTGCCGGTAGTGGTGCCGATGAGGGTAACCGTGGCCGCATTAAGGGTGCTTTGGCCGCCCGAGTCGTTGCCGAGGATGTTGATAGTGGCCGTGCTGGTGTACGAGCGCGTATCCGAGTCGTTGTTGGCCACCGGAGGCGCCACCACCGTGACGTTGATGATGCCTTGGTTGGACGTCAGGCCCTTCTCGTCCTGCACGGTGTAGCGCACCCCCGAAGTCCCCGAGAAACCGGCAGCCGGCACGAAGGTGACCACGCCGGTATTGCTGACGGAGAAGGTGCCGCCGCCGTTGGAGCCGGCGATGCCCGAAGTGCCGGTGCTGGCGCCCTGAATCAGCAGCACCGAAGCGGCATTGATGGAGGCGTTGCCGTCGGCGTCGGTGTCGTTGGTCAGCACGTTCACCGTGGCGTTCTGGCCGGTGCCGGTGGTCAGCGGGTCGTCGGTGGCTACCGGGGCGGTGTTGGTCAGGGTCAGGGTCAGCGTGGCCGTGTTGGAGCGTAGTAAGTTCACATCCACGACTTCGTAGCTGATCGTGGTGGTGCCCACAAATTTGCTGGGATTGGTGTAGGTGATGGCACCCGTGTTGGTGTTGGCCGTGTACTGAATGCCGGTAGCGGGGTTGGTGTAGGTGCTCTGAACCCCGCCGGAGCTGAGGTTCAGATCTACTTTGTTGGTGGCTCGAAGCTCGGCGTCCTGCAGGTCGTTGGCCAAAATGTCGAGGCTGATGCCGGTAGCCAGGTAGCTGACCGCAGCCGCCACGTCATTCACGGCCTGGGGAGGGGCCGTGCACCACAGAATGCTGGTAATACCGATGGCCTGCGCGTCCGGGTTGTTATCGGTGCTGCGGTTGCGGTAGGTCAGGGTGAGAGTAGTAATGGGAGAAGCGAACTGCGCCGTCACGACCGAGTTGGCGGCCGTGGCGTTGGAGTTATTGCCGCGGGCCGTGGTTCCGGTGATGGTTACGGTACCCGAGCCAGTTCCGCTTTTGCTAAGGGAAGGCACAACGGATGTGCCGCCATTGGCACCGGCAAAGGTTACTTCGTCGATGAAGTTGGCGCCGGCCGCTGAGCTGGCGGCGTCGATGTCGATGACGCTGATGCGCAGGTTGGTGACAGCCCGCGAAAAGGTGAAGGTTACCGACGTCTCATCGTCGTCGCCGCTGCCATAGTCGGCCGACCACTCCAGCGACTGGGCGCCGCCCAGTTGAGCGTTACTGCGGGTAAGGGTTACGCTACCACCGCCATTGGGCACCGCGCCGGTCTCAATGGTCGTCAGCTCGGAGTTGGCTGGTACGGGAGTCGCGGTTCGGTTAATCCAGCTGCCGCTGTAGGCAGCATCCGAAAACAGCAGGCTGGTGGTCTGCGTGCAGGTCGTCTGGGCCTGGGCGGCCGGGGCCAGGGCCAGCAACAGGCCCAGCAGCGTCAGCAGGTAGTACATCGAGCGGGTGAGCCGCTCAGCCGGAGCAGTGGCGCCGGCCCCTCGTTGTCGCAACGAGCGGCCGGCCGGCTCCGGGCCGTAAACAGTAGTAAGGTTTTTCATGCGCACGGAAAAGTTAGAAGAGCGAAATGGCAAATTAGATCGGGGCAGGAGCGGGGTTGACGGCCACGGCGGGGCCTTGTGCTTGGGGAAAGCAGATAGCGGGTAAAGAGAAAATCGTCAAGGACAACCCAGAATTCATACCCCAAAACCCGTGCCCGGGCAGGCAGTCAAACAGACCCATAGTCAGCTGAATGGTGCTTAATCGGCAAAATTCAGGATGGTTCGGACGGGCAAAGCTAAATATATTATTTGCATTTAACAGAAACATTCCGAGAATCTTGTGCGCTAAAAGATGATTCGCGGCGCACTATTCTTGGGAGCATTAGGCGGGCTGAAGCAGCTATTCAGCAAGTCGTAGTTCCCCGCGGCCCAGGGCAGTAAAAACAGAAAGCCCCTTCCCGGGGAGGGAAGGGGCTTTGCCGGGCAAGTAAAACCGGACTAGTCGCGCTTGACGAGCTGCTTGGTCAGGCGCAGGGCCGGGCTGCTGACGGTTACCACGTACGAGCCGCTGGGCAGGGCACTCAGGTCCAGCTTTTCGGGGCTGCCCGTGCCGGCCGTAGTCGTGAGCACCGTGCGGCCGGCCAGGTCGCTTACCCGCACCTGGTAGGTGCCGGCGGGCAGGCTCTGCAGGTCGAGGTAGCTCAGGCCGGTGGTCGGGTTGGGGTACAGCTCCACGGCCGGGGTAGCCGGGCTGGCGCCAAAGCGCACCGAGCGGATGGGGCCGTACTGGGTGGTGCCGTCGAAGTCGACCTGCTTGAGGCGGTAGTACACCAGGCGGGGCTGGCGGCCCACGCCGCGGTCGGCAAAGGCGTAGGTAGTGGCCTGGGCGGTGCTGCCGTGGCCCTGTACCTGGCCTACGGCCGTAAACGCGTGGCCGTCGAAGCTGCGCTCCACCTCAAACCGGTCGTTGTTTTTCTCCGAGGCCGTGGTCCAGTTCAGCTGGGCGTCGAAGCCCGCGGCCTGCACCTCAAAGCGCGTCAGCTCCACCGGCAGGGGCAGGGCGTTGATGCTCAGCTGCAGCTCCTGGGTGGTGATGCCGCCGGTGACGTCGGTGGTGGTGATGGTGACGCGGTAGTTGCCGTTGGGCACCAGTTCGCGGCGGTTGCTCACGAACAGGCGGCCGGTGGCCGCATCCAGGGCCACGCCGGGAGGCAGTACGCCGGCGCTGTGCTGGGCCACCGTGATGGTGCCGTCAGCGTCGGTTACCGTGGCTAGTGCCTGGTTGTCGGCGTAGGCGCCGCTGGGCTTGGGCGCCACCGTGTACTGGGCCTCCTTGTCGGGGTTGATGGTGATGGTCACCGGCACGGCCGAGCGGCCCCCGGTGGCATCCACCGTATTTACCGACAGAACGTGGTTGCCGGTGGCTACGGCGCCGGCGTTGGCTACGGACACGCGGCCGGTGGTGGCGTCGAGCTGCAGGCCGGCGGGCATCGTGCCCGAAGCCAGCGAAGCCGTGGTAATGGCGCCGTTGGCGTCGGTGACCGTGGCCAGGGTGCGGCCATTGCTGAGCGCATCTTGGTTGAAGACGTTACCCGTCGAGTACGTCGCGTCGGCGTCGCCGAACAGCACCACGGATACCACTTGGCTGCTGGTGCCGCCGGTGGCGTCGGTGGTGCTCACCGTGAAGGTGTAGGTGCCGTTGGCCGGCCGGCCCGCGCCACCTACGCTCACGAAGAACGCGCCGGTAGCCGGGTTGAAGCCCATGCCCGAGGGCAGGGTACCGGCCGTAATAGCTGCCGAGCTAATGGCGCCGTCGGCGTCGGTTACCGTGGCCAGTACCGAGTTCAGCACCTGCGCCTCGCGGTTGTGGCGGTTGGGCGAGCTGTACACGGCTTCCTGGTCGGCCCCGATGGTGATGCGTACCGGCAGGGCCGTGGTGCGGCCGCCCGTGGCGTCTACCGTGTTCACCGTGAAGTTGTACACGCCGACGGCGGGAGCCGTAGCCGAATTCACCGTGAACTGACCGGTAGCGGGGTTGAACCCCATGCCCGAAGGCAGGGTGCCCGAAACCAGCGAAGCCGAGCTGATGGCGCCGTTACCGTCGGTTACCGTAGCCAGTGAAGTGCCGTTGCTGAGCGCGTCGCGGTTAAACGTGTTGGCAGTCGAGTACGCCGCTTCGGTGTCGTTGTACACCGTGATGCTCACGGCCACGGCCGGCGAGGTGCCGCCCGTTGCGTCGGTGGTGGCTACCGTGAAGTCGTAGGTGCCGGCCAGGGGAGCCATGGCGTTGTTCACCGTAAACTGGCCGGTGCCGGGGTTGAAGCCCATACCCGAAGGCAGGGTACCCGAGGCCAGCGTCGCGGCGGTAATGGCGCCGTTGGCATCCGTAACCGTGGCCAGCGAGGTGCCGTTAGCCAGCCCGTCGCGGTTGAAGCTATTGGGCGTCGAGTACACGGCTTCGGTGTCGTTGAAGATGGTGATGCGCACGGGCAGGGCCGTGGTGCGGCCGCCCGTGGCGTCCACCGTGTTCACCGTGAAGTTGTAGGTGCCGGCCACCGGGCGGGTAACGCCCGTGCTACCCCCGAACGCGGCCGTGAACTGACCCGTGCTGGGGTTGAAGGCAATGCCGGCGGGCAGGGTGCCCGAGGCCAGCGTGGCCGAGCTGATGGCCCCGTCGGCGTCGGTTACCGAAGCCAGCACCTGGTTGTTGGTCAGGGCCGAGCGGTTGAAGGAAACCGGCGCCGAGTACACGGCGTCGCGGTCGGCCGTGAAGACCAGGCTAACCGGCTGGGTCGTCTTGCCGCCGGTGGCGTCCGTAGTGGCCACGCTCAGGGCGTAACTGCCGGCTACCAGCAAGGTCGGGTTCGAGACGGTGAATTCGCCGGTAGTGGCGTTCAGGGCTACGCCGGCGGGCAGGGTGCCCGAAGCCAGCGTGGCCGAGTTGATAGCTCCGTCGGCGTCGGCTACCGAAGCCAGCGAGAAGCCGGCGGAGTAGCTTTCCACGTTGCGGGCCGGCGCTACCGTGTACACGGCCTCCGACTCGAAGATGTTGATGGTGGCCGGCACGGCGGTCTTACCGCCGGTAGCGTCCACGGTGTTCACCACGAAGTTGTAGGTGCCCACGGCCGGCGGGGTGTTCGAGCTGACCACGAAGCGGCCGCTGGCCGTGAAGTTGATGCCGGCCGGCAGCGTGCCCGAGGCCAGCGTGAAAGTCGAGATGGT
This sequence comes from Hymenobacter sp. B81, assembly GCF_044628455.1. NCBI lineage: Bacteria > Pseudomonadati > Bacteroidota > Cytophagia > Cytophagales > Hymenobacteraceae > Hymenobacter > Hymenobacter sp. B81. Next base: position 860,750 of record NZ_JBIYZW010000002.1, read on the forward strand.
GCCGTCGGCGTCGGCGGGGGCCGCCAGCAGCACACTGTTCAGGGCCAGCCCGTCGCGGTTGAAGGAAACCGGCGAGGCCGCGTAGGATGCTTCGCGGTCCGGCGTCAGGCTGAAGATGACCGGCTGGGTGGTTTTGCCGCCGGTGGCATCCACGGTGTTAACCGAGAAGGCGTAGTTGCCGGCTACCAGCAGCGCGGGGTCCGAAACGGTGAATGCGCCGGTAGTGGTGTTGAACGCTACGCCGGCGGGCAGGGTGCCCGAGGCCAGCGAAGCCGAGCTGATAGCGCCATCCGCATCCGAAGCCGAAGCCAGCGAAAAGCCAGCCGGGTAGTTATCCACGTTGCGGGCCGCGGCCACGGTGTAGGCCGATTCCGTGTCGTTGAAGATGACGATGCTCACCGGCACGTCCGACGAGGTGCCGCCGGCCGCGTCGCGGGTGTCTACCGTGAAGTTGCGGGTAGCGGCGGTGGGCGGCGTGTTGGAGCTAACAAAGAACTCGCCCGTGGTGGTGTTGAAGCCCATGCCGGTGGGCAGGGTGCCCGCCGTGCGCGTGGCCGATACGATGTCGGCGTTGCCGTCGGTAACCGTGGCCAGTACCGAGTTCAGCGCCAGCCCGTCGCGGTTGAAGCGGTTGGGCGTGGAGTACACGGCCTCTACCTCAGCGGCGTCGCCCAGAATGCGGATGCTCACGTTCTGGGTGGTGGTGCCGCCCAGGGCGTCGGTAGTGGTTACCGAGAAGGTGTGCAGGCCGGTCGCGGGGCGGCCAGGGTTGTTGCTGAACGAAGCCGTGAAGGCACCGTTGACCGGGTTGAAGTTGATGCCCCCGGCCGTGCCGCCGGTGCGGGTAACGGTAGCCACGGTGATGTTGCCGTCGGGGTCGCTCACCGTAGCCAGAACCTGTCCGTTGGTCAGCGTGCTGCGGAAATAGGTGTTGGGCGAGGTGTACACGGCCGGCAGGTCGGCCACGATATCGATGGTGTAGGTGGCCGGGCTCAAGTCGACGCCGCCGGGTACGTCGGTAGCGGTGTACTGGAAGCTGGTAGTGCCGGTAGTAGCGCCCGTCAGGGTCTGAAACTGCAGGCTGGCGGCCTGGGCCGGGGTCAGCGTTACGTCGCTGCTGCCCGAAATCTGGCGGCGCGTCGCACCATCCATGTAGTACAGGCGGCCGTAGGTGGTCAGGTTAGCCAGGGTCGAGCCCACAATGGTGAAGCTCTGCATGGCGTCGCCGTCGGCATCCGTAGCGTCGAGGGCGGGCAGGCTGGAAAATGCCGTGGCGCTGCTGCGAATGGTAGCGCTCTGGTTGCGGGCGTTGGGGCGCACGTTTACGCCGGTGGTTACCGTGGCCGCGGGCAACGAGCCGTTGTTGTCGGCCGGGTCCGAGTCGTCGGTGTCCATGGTGGCGCTGGCCGTGCCCGTTACCGCGGTGCCGTTCATGGTGAAGCTGAACGAGGTGGTATTGGTGGCGCCCACGGCCAGGTTGGCCACGGCGGGCAGCCTGAGCAGGCCCGTTACGTTGTCGTACACGCTGCCGGTGGGCAGGGTCAGGCGGGTGCGCATGCCGGCGGGCAGCTGCACCTGCGGAATTACATTGGTGGCCGCGTAGTCGCCCGAGTTGCGGGTCACCACGTTGTAGGTAACCTGCGTGGTCGGCTGGGCGTGGTCGGGGCCCACCAGCGTGGTGGTGATGTTGGCCTGGGTGCACCAGGTCATGTAGTCGATGCCGATGTACTGCACGCCCGGGTCAGCCAGGTTCTGAATCCGGTTCTGGTAGGTAATCTTGAAGCTGGTGATGGGCTTGTTGAAAGTCACCGTCACCGTGCCGTTGGCCTGGCCGTCGGCGTTGTTCTGAATGCCCAGGATGGTGTTGTTCTGCAGCCGCGTGAAGGCCGAGTTGTACTGCACCGAGGCGTCGTTGGCGGTCGAGAGGCTCAGCGGGGTGCCGTCGGGCTGCAGCGCGTCGAAGGTTACCGCGTCGATAAAGTTGCTGCCCACGTCCACGTCCTGAATCCGCAGCGAGAAGTTGTTGACCGGGCGGTTGAAGGAATAGGTAATCTGCGTGGTCGAGCTGGTGGCCGCGGTGTAGTTGGTGTACCACATCAGCGTGTTGCCCAGGAAGTTGGGGTCGCCTACGGCCAGCGAGGTTTCGGTGCCGCCCACCGGCTCGACGTAGGTGCCGGCCGTGCTGATGGTGGTGTTGCGCGGGGCCGCGCCCACCACAATAGGAGCAAGGTTTTTCCAGTCTTCCCCAACCGTGCGCTGGGCAAAGTTCAACGTGGTAGTAACGGCGCAGGCTGCCGCCCGGGCCGCCGTGCTGGCCGCCGCCGGGCGGCGGCTCTGAATAGGATGCTCAAAACCGGCCGGGTAGGGGCTACCCGTGCTTTCCCGAAGAAAAGGCGTCTGAGCCCAGGTTGCCAGCGGCAGCAGCGCCAGCAGCAAGGTCAGCAGTCGTAATCTTGTTGTCATTAAGCGTATGAGAAGTGTGAAAAAAGCGAGTCTTGGTACAGTTATAGTTGTGAATTCTATAACGGCGCGTAAAATTAACTCAATGAGCTGATAATGCTGCTATTGCGAGAATGATTATTCGTGAGGGTATATAGCAAGAATGATATTTTGCAAGGTGCCATCCTGACTTATCCGACGAACAAATTGCCTTCTGCGGGGAAGCTCATCAGTACCAGGGCCGGGCATAAAAAAACTGTCCGAGCCCGGGACAATTGCCGGGCCCGGACAGTTCAACGGGCTAAAAAAAATCTAATACCTGCTAGCTGCGCTGGCTGGCTTCCATGAGTTGATGGACCTGCTGATTGAAGCCGGTGGCCTGAATTAACTCTTCCAGCGGCAGGTGCAGGCGGTACTTCCAGAAGTGCTCGGGATTGGCCGGCACGTTGATCTGCTCGTCCTGCGGATTTACCCGGCGCAGCTGCTCGTCGAGGGCCAGAAAGTCCTGCAGCGGGAAAATAGCCCACATAGCGGGGGAGTGCAGGTGCTGCACCACCATCTCGCGGGCCACCCACGGTTCACAGAAGTAGGGCGCCGACTGCCCGCGGTGACCCAGCAGCTGCTCGAAAAACCGCTGCGTCCGGGCCGGGTCCTCTTCCCACCAGCCGCGAACGGTGCTCATGTCGTGGCAGGAAGGCGACACCACCGACAGGTAGGCCGCGTCGTTGGGGTGCGAGAATTCGATGCCGGTGGCGGCGGGCATGCGCTGAATGTTGAGGCCCAGCATGCCCAGCTGACGCATTACCCCGGGCACCGAGGCGGGCACCATGCCCAGGTCTTCGCCGCAGATGAGCATGTTGGTGGCGTAGCGGATGGCCGGCAGCTTCACCAAACCCTGTTCGCGCCAGAACTCCTCGTGGCGGCGGAAGAAGAAGTCCACGTACAGCTCGTGCATGCGGCGGCGCGACTCGTCGTCCAGGTCGCGGAAGGTGCGCGACTTGTCTACCGTGATGCGCGGGTGCCAGAGCTGGCCGCCCGAGCCCTCGGCCTCCACGAACAGCACCTCGGTGTGCAGGCGGTAAAGCCCCTCGCGCAGGCGCAGCAGCGCGGGGTGCTGATCGGCGGGCGCGGCGGCCAGGCGGTCGGCCACCACGGCTTCGATTTTGCGCTGGGTGTCTACGAACTCGCGGAAGCGGAAGGCGCCGTAGCCGGCTTCGTCCAGAAACTCGTCGCGCACGGCCGACGCTTCGGCGCCGAACAGCTCTTCCAGAATGTGCCAGCGGATGTAGGGCCGCGCCAGCCGGTCGTAGTCGAACCAGCCCAGGCGCTGCTCCACTTCCTGGCGCGAGAAGGGCAGGGCGGGGGAGAAGTGGCCCAGCAAGCCTTCCACGGCGTGGGCCGGAATTTCCCAGATCCGGAAAAAACCCAGAATGTGGTCGATGCGCAAGGCATCGAAGTAGCGGCTGAGGTGGCCCAGGCGCTGCCGCCACCAGGCGTAACCGTCCTCGGCCATCTTTTCCCAGTTGTAGGTAGGGAAGCGCCAGTTCTGGCCCGTTACCGAGAAGTCGTCGGGCGGGGCGCCGGCCTGCTGGTCGAGGTGGTAGAGCTCGGGCTGGGTCCAGGCTTCCACCGAGTGGCGGTAAATGCCGATGGGTAAATCACCCTTCAGCACCACGCCGTGCTCCCGGGCGTAGGCCACGGCGCTCAGCAGCTGCCGGTCGAGGTGGAACTGGGTGAACAGGTGCAGGCCGAACTCGTCGAACTCGGGGTGAGCCGGGTCGAGCAGGGTGGTGGTCAGCTCGCCGGGCTGCTGAAAAGCGGCGGGCCACTGGCGGAAGTCAACGGTGCCGAACCGCTCGCGCAGACCGCTGAACACGGCGTAGGGCGCCAGCCACTGCTGCTGCTCCCGGAAGAACTGCTGGTAGTCGGGGTCGGCCAGGAAGCCGGCCTTTTCCTGCTGGTAGAGCTGGCGCAGCAAACGCCACTTGGCCTGCATCACCGGCTCGTAGTCCACGTGGTCGCGGCTATTGAGCTCCGCGCGCAGCTGGTCTAGCTCGGCGCGCAGGGCGGGGTCTTGCAGCTCGGCTACCGCGTCGAGGCGCAGGTACTGGGGGTGCAGGGCAAACACCGAGATGGCCGCGTAGGGGTAGGAGTCGACCCAGGTGTGGGTGGCGGTGGTGTCGTTGATGGGCAGCACCTGCACCATTTTCAGGCCGGTTTGCACGGCCCAGTCTACCAGCAGCTTCAGGTCGGGAAACTCGCCCACGCCCAGGCCCTGGCGGCTGCGCAGGGCAAACACCGGCAGAGCCACGCCGGCCCCGCGCCAGGCCCCTTCGCGGTGGCGGTACTGCTCGTCGCGGCGCCAGCGCAGGGTGTCGCGGCCGCTCAGGGCGGGCAGCACGCGGTCGGGGCCGGCTTCCAGGTCCACGCACTGGCGCTGCTCGGCATCCCAGAGGCCGTACTTGTACATCACCGGCCGCTCGGGCGTGGCCAGGGCCACGTCGGCCTGCCACTGCGGGAAGCCGGCGTCGGACAGCACCACGGCCTTGCGGTTGTCCCAGGCCCCCAGGGCTTCGTCGGAGCCCAGCACGCACAGGCAGCGGTCGGCGGGCACGCGCGGGGCGGTGAGGGCGAAGCGCACGGTGGCGTCGGCGGTGCGGGCGCGCAGCGGGGCCGGGCGGCACTGCGAGTCGGCCGGGCGGCGGAAAATGGCCTGGGTGAAGGCGTTGGTTTGCAGTTCGTAGTCGGGCAGCTCGGGGGCGTGCCAGAACTCGTCGAGTATCAGGCGCCCGTAGGACTCGCCGCCGAGGGTTACCACGCGGTCGGGGCCGCCTTCCCAGTGCGTGGCGCCGCTGGCTTCCACCAGCACGTACTTGTAGCGCAGCTCGGCGGTGCCGGCGGGCAGCTCGGTTTCCTGCTCCCAGAGCCCGGTGGCCGGGTCGTAGGCAAGGCGCAGCGCCCGCTCGGGGTGCCAGTCGCCCAGGGCCGGGCCGGCACCGCGTACTTCGAGGCGCTGGCCCCAGGCGGTGAAATAGGGAAGGCGGAAACGAACGCGCATAGGGGAAATGCAAAGCCAGCCGAAACGGGCGTTTCGGCGAAACATTCCCCGAAGCTACGCGCTCCGTAACCGGAATCAAATTCCGGCCGGACCGGAAACGATTGCGGCCCGGCAAAAAGAAAAAGCCGCCCCCGTGCCGCCTGCGGCCCCCGCCACCGAGAGCAATTGCCGCACCCAAAGCGCCGGGCCGACGGGGGCAAGGCCGGGGCCGGCACGTAGCGGCAAGCTAACCCGTGACCGGGTTTTTTCGTTGGGAAAGCCTGCCTCTCTCCGTCTGCCCGTTTAACGCTACTCTGTGTCCACTTCCCTACGCCGCCTGTTCTACGTCGTGCTTGGGCTGCTGGCGTTTGTCCTGCTGCTCATTATCGGGGTCGTCGTGGCCCTGCAGTTTCCTGCGGCGCAGGACTTTGCCGCCCGCAAGGCCGCCGGCTACCTGCAGGATAAAATCGGCACCGAGGTGCGCATCGCCAAGTTTCGCACCGACTGGCGCCGTGGCCTGGCCCTCGACGGGGTGTACCTGGAAGATCAGCAGGGCGACACCCTGGTTTCGGTGGGCCGGCTGGCCGTGGGCATCGATTTGTGGGCCCTGACCAAGTCCGAAATCAACGTGAGCAACGTGGAGCTGGTGGACGGCACCGTGCACATTGCCCGCACCCTGCCCGACTCCACCTACAACTTCGACTACATCCTGGCGGCCTTTGCCACCGGCGACACCACCACCGTAACGCCCGCCGACTCCACGGGCGGCTTCAAGTACGACATCGGCGACGCGCACCTGCAGAACATCTTCCTGACCTACCGCGAGGAAGTAGATGGGATGAACGTGCGCACCCGGGTGGGCGATTTGGCCGTGCGCATGGATGAAGTGGACGTGGACCGCTCGGTGTACCGGGTGAGCCGCGCCGCACTCAAAAACACCGGTATCAACATTACGCAGACCAAGGTGCCGCCCGACACGCCCGCCGAGCCGCTCACGCTCACTTTGGGGCTCGACCAGGCCGTGCTCGACAACGTGGCGCTCAACTACCGCAACGAAGCCGCCAAGCAATACATCAGCACCCGCATCGGGCAGGCCGAAGTAACAGCCGACAACATCGACCTGATCCGCCAGCGCATCGGCCTGCGCAAGCTGGTGCTGCGCGAGGCCGACATCCGTTACGCCCAGAACTCCACGGTGCCCGTGGCCGAGCGGGTGGTAAACCCGGCCGAAGCCGTGCGCAAGCTCGACTCGGCCGTGACGCAGGCCACCGGCGCGGCTACTTCCTGGGCCCTCACGCTGCGCGAGTCGGACATCAGCGGGGTGAAGTTCGCCTTCGACAACCTCGACGAAAAACCCCAGCGCACCCGCCTGCCGGCCATGGACTACAACCACCTGCTGTTTGAAGACCTGGCCCTGAAAACGCGCAACCTGAGCTACTCCGAAAACCGCACCACCGGCCGCATCGATTTGCTGGCCGGCCGCGAGCAAAGCGGTTTCCGCGTCGACCGGGCCGCGGCCGACGTGGTGTACGACTCGGTGCAGATTCGCCTCGACAACCTCGACCTGGTGACCCCGCACACCCGCATCCGCCGGACCCTGGCCATCGGGTTCGACTCGCTCGGGGCGCTGGCTGACACCCGGCAGCTGGGCAAAACGCGCCTGGAGGCCGACCTGCGCGACACCCGCCTGGGCTTCCGCGACATTCTGTACCTGGCCCCCGACCTCATCACCGAAAAGCCCTTCACCAGTGGGCCCAACCAGTCGGTGCTGCTGAGCGGGCAGGTGAACGGACGCCTCGACAACTTCGCGCTCAACAACGTGGAAATCGTGGGGCTGCGCAACACCGTGGTGCGCGCCTCGGGCCGCATTCGCGGGCTGCCCAACACCGACGGCCGCCTCTACACCGATCTGAACATCCGGCAGCTGACCACCACGAAGCGCGACCTCAACGACCTGCTGCCGGCCGGCCTGATTCCCCAGGACGTGATTGAGCTGCCCGAGCGCGCCACACTCAGCGGCACCGTGCGCGGCCGGCCCACCGCCAACGACCTGGCGCTGAACCTGCAAGCCAACACTTCCTTCGGCGGGGCCACCATTGCGGCCAACCTACGGCCCGGCCCCGCGGGCCGCGAGCCGGTGGACGCGCGCTTCAGCTTCCAGAACTTCCAGCTCGGCCGGCTGCTCAAGCAGCCCGACATCGGCCCCGTTACGGGCCGCGGCTCCTACGTGGGCGCCGGCTTCGAGCCCACGACCATGCGCGGCAAGCTGGTGGCCCGGCTCGACCGCGCCCGCTACGGCAACTACACCTACCGCAACATCGACGCGACGGTGGGCATCACGGGCCAGCAGTACGCCATCGACGCCCGCAGCAGCGGCGACGCCAACGCGGCCTTCGCCATCAAGGGCAACATCGATTTGCGCAACCCGAACGCGCCGGTGTACGCCTTCAGCGGCAACCTGCAGAGCCTGAACCTGACGGCGCTGGGCTTCTACTCGGGCGGCGACCTGCGCGTGCAGGGCGACCTGGACGCCAACCTGTCGGGCTCCGACCTGAATACCATCAACGGCACGCTTGTGGGCAACAACATCGTGGTGGTGTCGAACAACCAAACCATTCCGCTCGACTCGGTGAATGCCCGCATCGTGCAGCAGACCGGCCGCACCGAAGTAGACTTCGCTTCGAGCATTCTGAATGCCACCGTGCGCGGCAATACCCGCCTGGGCGACATGATAACCGAGCTGCAGCGCCACGTCGACCGCTACTTCGATTTGCCCGACGTGCAGTACCGCGCCTCGTCGGTGGCCCGCAACTTCACCTTCGAGGTGCAGGTGCCGCAATCGGGGGCCCGGCTGCTGCCCAAGTTCGTGACCGGCCTCACGCGCATCTCGCCTTTCAAGGCCAGCGGCAGCTACGACAGCCGCGCCGCCAGCCTGGCTGTGCGCTCCGACGTGGCCTTTATGCGCTACCAGGGCATTGCCTTCGACTCGCTGAAGCTGCGCGTGGGCTCCGACGCCCAGAAGCTCGACTACGCCGTGCTGCTCGACCAGATTCGGCAGGACACGACCCTGCGCGTGCCCAACCCCAGCCTGACGGGCAGCATCGCCAACAACCAGATCGGCACCCGCCTGCGCATCGCCGAGTCGGACTCGGCCGAGCGGCTGAACCTGGGCGGCACCCTGCAGGTATTGGGCGGCGGGCGCACCTACCAGTTCAGCTTCGCACCCGATCTGGCCGTGGACCGCAAAGACTGGGTGGTGGCCCCCAACAACTTCGTGCGCTACACGCCCGCCACCGGCGCCATCGAGGCCCAGAACGTGCGTCTGAGCCGCAACGAGGGCGCCGCCGACCGCTTTCTGGCCCTGCAAACCCTGCCTGGCGCCCGCAACCCCTTGCAGGTGCAGATCGGCAACTTCGACCTCTACGCCATCGGCCGCGCCGCCGGGCTGCAGGACTCCCTCATCGGCGGCACGCTCAACGGGCAGGCCGTGGCCTACAACCTGGGCCGCCCCGGCCAGGCTTTCACCGCCGACCTCACGCTCACGCAGCTGGCCTACAACAAGTTTATCCTCGGCGACGTGCGCGCCCAGGCCGTCAACAACGTGGCCGACCGCTACGACTTGACGGCCCAGCTCAGCAGCCAGGACGGCAACGACGTGCGCGTGCAGGGCTACTACCAGACCAGCGGGGCCATCGACGTAACCACCAACATCGCGCGGCTGAACCTAAAAACCGTGGAGCCCTTCTCGGCCGGGCAGATCCGCGAAACCAGCGGCGCCCTCACCGGCCAGCTCACCATCCGGGGCACCACGGCCGCCCCGCAGCTGCGCGGGGCGGTGCGCTTCCAGGAAGCCGGTTTCACCCTCTCGCAGCTGGGCGCGCCCTTCCGCGTGAGCGACGAGGAGTTGGTGCTCAACGAGCGGGGCCTGCACTTCAACGATTTCGCCATCATCGACTCGTTGGGTAGTGAGGCCGTCGTCAATGGTTACATCATTCCGGCCCGCGACCTGGCGCAGGTGGGCCAGTACCGCCTCGACCTGACGGCCGTAACCAACAACTTCCTGGCCGTGCAAAGCACCCGCCGCGACAACCCGCTGTACTACGGCAAGCTGTTCGTTGACTCGGACTCGCGGGTGAGCGGCGACTTGAACCGGCCCGTGGTGCGCACCCGTGCCACCGTGGCCGACGGCTCGGACCTGACCGTGGTGGTGCCCACCGACGACCCCGTGGCGGTGGAGCGCGAAGGCATTGTGGTGTTCATCGACAAGGACGCACCCAAGCCCGACTCGGCGCTGCTGGCGCAGGTAGAGGTGGACAGCGCCGCCGTGGCCACGGGCTACGACGTGCGCGCCACCATCACCGTAACCGACCGTACGCCCTTTACCATCGTCATCGACGAAGCGGCCGGCGACAACCTGCGCGTGCGGGCCGAGGGCACCCTGAACGCGGTGCTCGACGAGCGCGGCGCCCAGAGCCTGACCGGCCGCCTGGGCGTGACCGAGGGCCAGTACCAACTCTCGCTCTACGACCTGGCCGAGCGCAAATTCGACATCGAGCCCGGCTCGTTTATTCTCTGGAACGGCGACCCGTTCAACGCCCAGGTGAGCGTGACGGCCATTTACCGGGTGCGCGCCGTGGCCGCCGACCTCATTGCCAATCAGCTCGACGCGGGTTCGGAAATCAGCAACCTGGCGCGCAACCGCCTGCCCTTCGAGGTGCTGCTGAAGGTCACCGACGAGCTGCTCAAGCCCACCATCGGCTTCGATATTCGGGTGCCCGAAAACACCACCAGCCCGGTGGCCGAGCCGGTGCGCGCCAAGCTGGAGCAGCTGCGCCAGCCCTCCGAGCAGAACGAGCTAAACAAGCAGGTGTTCGCCTTGCTCGCCCTCAACCGCTTCATTGCCGACAACCCGCTGAAGAGCACCGCTGCCCCGGGCGGGCTGGTGGAAAACCAGCTGCGCGGCTCGGCCAGCCAGGTGCTCACCGACCAGCTCAACAACCTCACCGGCGAGTACCTGGCGGGCATCGGCCTGGAACTGGGCGTCGACTCCTACGCGGCCGTGTCGGGCACCGGGCAGCAGTACAACCAGACCGACCTGAACGTGGCCGTGCGCCGGCAGCTGTTCAACGACCGGCTGAGCGTGCGCCTGGGCACCGACGTGCCGCTGGGCGGGGGCGGCAACCAGGCCGCGGGCGGGGCCTCGGCGGCCAGCCAGTTTGCCGGCGACGTGAGCATCGAGTACAACATCCTGAGCGACGGGCGCCTGCGCCTGCGCGCCTTCCGCAACAACGCCTACGAGGACATCGACGGGCAGTTCATCCGCACCGGCACCTCGCTGATCTTCCAGCGCGACTACAACAACCTGCAGGAGCTGTTTGCCAAAGTGGCGCCCGAGGTGAAGCAGGCCGTGCGCACCGACCGCCGCGCCCGCAAGGCCGAAAAAGCCGCCGCCCAGGACACGCTCAAAAACAACGCCCTGAACTAGCCCGCCGATGACCCTGATGAAACGACTACCGACGGGAATGCGGACGATGACCTGGGGACCAGTGCTGGCGGCGCTGGCCCTGCTGGCCTCGTGCAGCGGCACCAAGTTTATTCCCGACAACGACAAGCTCTACACCGGCAGCACGGTCAAGCTCACCTCGCCCTACCCCATTCCGCGCGAGGCAGAAATTCAGACCGAGCTGGAAACCGTGATTACGCCCAAGCCCAACGCCTCCATTCTGGGGCTGCGCCCCAAGCTCTACTTCTGGCACATGGGCGAAGGCAAAACTAAGGGCCTGGGCAAGTGGCTGGCCGAGAAGTACGGCGAGGCCCCGGTGCTGCTGAGCCAGGTAGATACCCAGAAGGTGAAGGGGCTGATGATCAATCGCCTCTACAACAACGGCTACTTTGCCAGCCCGCGGGTGCAAACCAAACCCAACGTGAAGGGGCGCACCGCTACCGTGGATTACACCGCCACGGTGCAGCGGCCCTACACCATCAAGGAAATTCACTTTCCCGACCGCGACACCCTGCTCGACAACGACATCCGCAAAACCCAGGCGGGCACGCTGCTGAAGGTGGGCGAGCCGTACAACCTGAACACGCTCATCACCGAACGCTCGCGCATCGACGACCAGCTCAAGCAGCACGGCTACTACTTCTTCAACCCCGACTACATTCTCTACGAGGTCGACAGCACCGAGCACAACCAGGTGGACGTGTACCTGCGGGTGAAAGGCAGCATTCCCGACCGCGCCGCCCAGCCCTACGTGCTCAACCGCGTGACCTTGAACACCCGCTACGGCCTCACCGATACCACCGAGTCGGTACGGCCCATTATGTACAAGAAGTACCGCTATGTGCCCGACGAGAAAGTCTTCAAGGCCAAAGCCATTACCAACGCGGTGTTTTTGTACCCCGACAGCCTGTACCGCCGCCGCCGGCAGGACCAGACCCTGAGCCGCCTGATGAGCCTGGGCACCTTCAAGTTTGTGGACATCCAGTTTCGGCAGGCCCGCCAGAAGCCCGACTCGGCCGGTTACGGCTTCCTGAACGCCTCGGTACGCATGACGCAGCTCAAGAAAAAGTCGCTACGGGCCGAAATTCAGCTGGTCAACAAAACCAACGGCTTCACCGGGCCGGGCTTCACGGTGCAGTACCGCAACCGCTCGGCCCTGCGCGGTGCCGAGCAGCTCTTGCTAAACCTGGTGGGCTCGTTTGAAACCCGACAGGGCGGCAAAAGCGCCACCGAAGGCGCCAATGGCCCGGCGCTGGGCCTGACCTCCTACGAGCTGGGCGTGAACGCGCAGCTGCTGGTGCCGCGGCTCATCACGCCCCCGCTGCCTTTCCTCGACGTGCGCCTGCCCAACTCCGACTTTCAGCCGCGCACCGTATTCGGGGCGGGCTACCGCTTCGTGGAGCGGCGCGAGGCGTTTAAGGTCGACTACTTCAACCTAAACTACGGCTACAGCTGGAAAACCAAGATTACCAACGAGCAGGAACTGCGCCCCATCGACCTGCAGTACATCCGCCTGGCCGACAGCTCGGCCGAGTTCAGCCGCCTGCTGCGCGACCGGCCTTTCCTGGCCAATAGTTTCCGGCAGCAGTTCGTGCCGGCCGGCTCGTACCGCTATACCTACAACACCCAGGTGTATGAGCAGCGCCGCAGCCAGGTGTACTTCAGCGGGGGCATCGAGTCGGCGGGCCTGCTGGCCAGCGGGCTGAGCCGCCTGGGCGGGCTGGGCGGCGAGGGCGAGCAGGGCCGCGAGCTGCTGGGCCAGGAGTACTCGCAGTACGCCAAGGTCGATTTGGAGCTGCGCAACTACTACCGCGTCACTTCCAACCCCACCAGCGGCAACAAGATTGCCTCGCGCCTGCTCATCGGGGTAGGCCGGCCCTACGGCAACTCCGACGTGATGCCCTACCTCAAACAGTACGGCATCGGCGGCCCCAACAGCGTGCGGGCCTTTGCCCCGCGCGAAATCGGCCCCGGCAGCTACCGGCCCGCGCAATCGGAGCTGGGCACCCGCTTCTACGACCAGGTGGGCGACATCCGTCTGGAAGGCAACCTGGAGTACCGCCAGGACTTGTTTCCCTACGTGAAGGGCGCCTTGTTCGTGGATGCGGGCAACGTGTGGCTGGTCAACGAAGACTCCACGCGCCTGGGCGGCCAGTTCAAGCCGGGCTCCTTCTTTAAAGAGCTGGCGGTGGGCGCCGGCGCCGGCATCCGCATCGACATCCAGTTCATCGTCATCCGCCTCGATGCGGCCGTGCCCGTGCGCGTGCCCTACGGCGGCAGCCCCAGCCGCAGCATGCGCCTCAACCTGGGCATTGGCTACCCCTTCTAAACGAACAATCAGCCAAGCGAAGCAGGCCGTTCCGGTAATTGGAGCGGCCTGCTTCGTTTGCCTCACTTGTAGTTTTCGGGGCGGTCCTGCTGGAGGCCGGGCACGTAGTAGTGCGCCAGGGCCTTGGCCAGGTAGGGCGGAAAGCCGCCGCGGGTGTTGGTGAGCACCACAATGCTGAGCGGCTCGGGCCCTTCGGCAAAGCGCACGATGTCGGCCAGGGCGGGGCCGCCGCTGTGGCCCACCAAGCGGTGGCCCTGATAGGTTTCGGCAATCCAGCCCAGCCCGAAGTTGGTGGGCGTGTGGTTGCGCAGGCGGTTGGGCGCCCAGAGCAGGGCGGCGTTGGCCGGCTTCAGCAGCGTGGCCCGGTCGAGGCTCACCAGCCAGTTGCTCAAATCCTGAATGGAAGCGTAAATGCCGCCGGCCGCCGCAAACCAATCGGGAAAGCGCATGTCGCTGACGCGGTACTCCCCGGCGGGAGCGTGCCAGGAATACACCTCGGCTACCTGCGGCAGCACCCGGGCACTGCGCACTAGCCCGCCGTCCTGCGCCTGGTTGAAGCGGGTGGCAGTCATGCGCAGCGGCGTGAGCACCTTCTGGCGCAGGGCTTCCTCAAACGGCAGCTTGGTCGCCCGCTCGATGATGGCCTGCAGCAGGGCGTAGTCGGTGCTCACGTAAAAGTCCTTGGTGCCCGGCGCGTAGTCCATGGGCAGGGCTGCCGCGGTGCGCAGGGCGTGGCGGGTGTTGCGGGTGGTTTCCAGGGGCACCAGCCTGATGCCCGACTGGTGGGCCGCCAGCTCGCGCACCGTGATGCTCTGCCAGGCCGGTGGCACCGAGTCGAGGTAGGCGGTGATGGGCGCGTCCAGCTTCAGTCGGCCCTCCTGCACCAGTACAGCCAGCAAGGTACCCGTGAGCGGCTTGGTGGCCGAGGCCAACTGAAAAGCAGTTTGTGGCGTCACGGCGGTCTGCCACGAGAGGTTGGCCACGCCGTAGGTCTGCAGCTTCAGCACCCGGCCGTTGCGCACCACGGCTACGGCCGCGCCCGGAATGTGGTGGCGCAGCATGGCACGCCGCATAAAGGCATCAACCGAATCGGGTGGGGCCGCGGCGGCCGAGGGGGCCAGGCCGGGAAGCAAGGCCACAGCAGCCAGCAGGAAGGCAACGAAAACGACAGCACGCATAGCTTCGAATCAGCAGAAGTGAGAGGTGCTGCAATTCTACGAACGTCTTCGTATGTCTGTCCATCGCATAATCATGTGACGTCCACAGCCGCTACTTAATTCAGGGCGGCCCGCCGCTTCAGCCAGCCCCGCAGGCCGGGCTGGCGGGCATCTTTCAGGAACTGCTTCAGGCCCGCGGCAATGCGCTCGGCCAACTGCCGCTGAAAGGCCGGGTCAATCAGGCGCCGCTCGTCGTCGGGGTTCGAGATGAAAGCGGTTTCCACCAGCGCGTTGGGGTATTCGGTGGGGCCGTTCAGGCCGAAGTTGAAGGCGCCCACGTTGCCCCAGGGCTTGAGCCCGGTTTTCAGCAGCTCGTCGTAGATGGCCCTCGACAGCGGCCGGAACGCCACGTAGCGGTAGAAGGTGGCGGTGCCCTGCACCTCGGGGCTGCCAGCCGAGTTCACATGAATGCTCACCAGCAGGTGCGGCAGGGCTTGGCGCAGGCGCAGAATGCGGTCGGCGTTGTCCACGCTCACGTCCGCTTCCCGAGTCATCAGCACCGTGGCGCCCTGCTTTTGCAGGCTGGCCTGCAACTGCCGGGCAATGGCCAGCGTGAGGTCTTTCTCGCGGGCCCCGGTGGCACCCGTAGCGCCAGGATTGCTGCCGCCGTGGCCGGCATCGACGGCAATGGTGAGGCCGCGCAGGCGCAGCTGCTCGGGCGGGCGACGCACGCGCACGATGAGCACCTTGCCCTGGTAGCCCACGCTGTAGCCCCAGCTGTGCCGGTGTTGCAGCGGAATAACGAGGCGGAACACGTCGGCCTGGGGCTGCTCGTAGTACACGTCGCCAATGGCGCGCAGACCTGCCCGCTGGGTTATCCAGTTGGTGTTGGAAGTAGCTCCGAACACGTCGATAACCAGGCGGGTGGGCTCGGGCAGCAGCTGCGAGCGGTAGGGCAGGCGCTCGGGCAGCGGCACCCGTACGTAGTCGAACTGCTCGTCGCCGCTCACGCTCCACGAGCCGGTGAGAGCCGGGGGCAGCAGCCCGCCGGGCGGTAGCAGGCGCACCACTTCCTGGGGCACCCAGGCCGTTTGGTTTTCGGCCAGCCGCACACGGTACTGGTTGCCCACGCGGCCGGTCAGGTGCAGCTGCACCAGCGAGTCGAGGTAGCCGAACTTGGCGCCGCCGAGCCGGTCTTCGCCCAGGCCGTAGTTGAGGTAGGCCAGTGGCCCCCGGGTGCGGGCCAGCTGCGGCTGATGGGGGTCGAGAAAGCGCACGGTATGGCGCGTGAGCAGGGAGTCGCGGCGGCCATCGGGCGCGGTCAGGCTGATTTTGAGCGGGCGGCCGAAGAGCGTGTCGCCGGGCTGCACTACGTAGCTGATCTGGTACACGCCGCGCTGGCCCTGCACCAGGGCCGGGGACATTTCGGCCAGCGGCCGGCCGTTGAGCATCGACACCCGGGCGCCGGGCAGGGCCAGCACGCGCACCTGCAGCCGGTCGCCGGGCATCAGCCACTGGTCCTGCGCCGGAACCAGCTCGGCCTTCTCAATCAGCCGCGGCGACTGGGCCGCCAGCGTTGCCGGCAGCAGGATTGGCAGCAGGCAACGGAAAATCAGGCGCAGCATGGGCAAGCAAAAGCCCCGCACGGCGGCGGGGCAGGCGGGAAAACGGCGGCGGTTATTGACGGTCTACGGGCTTGTCGCGCACGGCCTGGCCCAGGTCGCGCAGGTCGCGGCTGGTTTCCAGGGCCTCGAACTCGGCTTGGCGGGCCTTGATGCGCAGTTCGTCGCGGGCGGGCAAATCCAGGCGCACGGCGCGGTACTGCTCGTTGAGGCGGCGGAATACGGCCGTGGCGTAGTCCCAGTCGCGCTGGGTCCAGGTCTTGCGCTTGGCCCGGGTTTGCTGCAGCAGCTGGGCGTAGGCCGGCTCGATGGATTGGGCCGTGAGCTTTTCCACGTCGGCGTAGGTACCCATCAGCTCCTCGTTGAAGGCGCGGGTGGCGGCATCGTCGAGG
Organism: Hymenobacter sp. B81; assembly: GCF_044628455.1. Classification (NCBI taxonomy): domain Bacteria; kingdom Pseudomonadati; phylum Bacteroidota; class Cytophagia; order Cytophagales; family Hymenobacteraceae; genus Hymenobacter; species Hymenobacter sp. B81. Next base: position 877,229 of record NZ_JBIYZW010000002.1, read on the forward strand.
GGCTGGCGGTTGCGCTGGCGCGAAACGGAGTCCCAGCGGGCGGCCCGGCTGCCGGCGCGCTTGAGCACGTTGCCGGCTTCGTTGGCAATGGTATCGATTTCGCGGGCGCTGTTGCGCACGGCCTCCTGCCGCTCGCGCGGGGTAGAGTCGCAGGCAGTCAGCAGCAGGGCGGCCGCGAGCCAAACGGCCCCGGCAGCGCGGAAGGAAGGAACGGCAACGGCGTATTTCATGCCCCAATGTACGCGCTTCCTTTGCGCAGGGATACTACGGCGGGCTTACTGGCCGCCCGAGGCGTTCTGCACCCGGAACACGAAGGGCAGCTCGTACTCAACCGGCACGGCGCGGCCGTTCTTGCGGGCCGGAATCCACTGGGCCGGAATCAGGCTGGCCACGCGCAGGGCTTCCTCGTCGCAGCCCGCCCCAATGCCGGTCAGTACTTTGTGGTCGTGGGCTGCGCCCAGGGTGTCGATGACGAAGGTCACCACCACCCGGCCCTGCACCTGCTTGCTGCGGGCCTGGTCGGGGTAGCGCAGCTGGCGGGTAAAGGCCGAGAGGGCGCCGTCGCCGCCCAGAAACAGCGGTGGGCGGTCGAGGTAGTCGCGCTTCCACTCGCCGTCGAGCTGCAGGCGGTAGGGGCGCTCATCGGGCTGGCGGAAAAACAGCAGGTTGCGCTTGCTGTGGTCGTAGCGCTGCACCAGCACTTTGCGGCCGCTGGCGGTAAAAGCGTAGTAGCTCCACACACCCACCTTCTGGCCTTTGTCCACCCGGCCGCTGTCCAGGTCGGTGGTCCGAACTTTTCCCTGGGCCGAAGAAATCAGCGGACAGGCCGCCAAACATGCTGCGAGTACGAGTGCTTTCATTGAGTGGTATTCTGGGCATTCGCAGTTGGATGCAAATGACGGGGAAAGAAGCAGGTAGAGCGAAAAAGCCGTTAAAAACGGGCTTAGCGCCTAAGGTACAGGCCTAGGCGAAGGGAAAGTTACAACTTTTTGCCGTGAGTGCCAGCGCCTTTATCTTCAAAAGATGAAAAAGCCCGGGTGACTATATACCCGATTCGTCCAGGTTGTCCTGCACATCGCGCAGCTGTTCCTGCAGGCCCGGCAGGTGGGGGCACAGCCTCCCCAGCCGCCGCAGGGTGCGCAGGGCACCACGCTGGTCGCCCACCATGCGCTGCATGTTGGCCTTGCCCGAGAGGGCGCCGAAGTGGCGGGGCTCGCGGCGCAGGGTCTGGGCAATGTCGTGCAGGGAGGCGCGGTATTCGCCGCGCAGGTAGTAGGCCGTGGCCCGCTTGTTCCAGCCCTCGGCGTAGTCAGGCAGCTGCTCGATGAGGCAGGTGAAGTCGGCAATGGCCTGGCCGTAGTCGCCGGCCGAGAGGGCGCGCATGCCGGTTTCCATGGCCTTGTTCAGGGCCGGGTCGTCGACTTCCAGCCACAGCTGCCAGATGCCCTGCTGCAGCGCCTCGATTTCGAGCGGGGATGTGGCCGTGCGCAGGCGCAGAAAAAGCTCGTCGAGGTGTTGCTGGCGGTCAGTCATGGCGGCAATGATCCGGTATCAGCGCATAAGGAGCGGGAAACCAGCAGGGGCAGTGAGCCGGCGCGGTCGATAATGTACGCAGCCCACAGCGCGGCGTTCGAAGCCGGCGGGTGCAACCCAAACCGGCTCCCCCAAAATACCGCTGCCGGGCGGTGGGGCCCGGCAGCGCAAGTCAGCAAGAAAACGGGCGCTAAAACAGCTCGGCGGCCACCCGCCGCACGCTTTCCGACTTGCCCATGCTGTAGTAGTGCAGCACCGGCACGCCGTGGGCCATCAGCTCCTTCGACTGGTTGATGCACCACTCGATGCCGATCTGCCGGGCCGCTTCGTTGGTGGCGGACTGGTGCACGGCTTCGGCCAGCTCCTCGGGAATGTTGAGAAAGAAGGAGCGGGGCAGGGCCGTGAGCTGGGCTTTGGCCGTGAGCGGCTTCAGGCCCGGAATGATGGGCACGGTAATACCGGCTTCGCGGCAGCGCTTCTCAAAGCTGAAGAACTGCTCGTTGTCAAAGAACATCTGGGTGACGATGTACTCGGCGCCGCGGTCCACCTTGTGCTTGAGGTAGCGTAGGTCGGCGGCGTAGTTGGGCGACTCGAAGTGCTTTTCGGGGTAGCCGGCCGTGCCGATGCAAAAGTTGGTGGCCCAGGTGTCGTCCTGCTCCTCGTCGAGGTACTCCCCCTTGTTGAGGTTGGCCACCTGCCCGATCAGGTCGCAGGCGTAGGCGTGGCCGTCGGGCTCGGGCACGAAGCGGCCCTCGGACTTGATTGGGTCGCCGCGCAAAGCCAGCACGTTGTCGATACCCAGGAAGTGCAGGTCGATGAGGGCATTTTCGGTTTCCTCCTTCGAAAAGCCGCCGCAGATCAGGTGGGGCACGGTGTCCACGTCGAAGCGGTTTTTGATGGCGGCGCAAATGCCCACGGTACCGGGGCGGCGGCGCACGGTTTTCTTCTCAAGCAGGCCGTTGGGGTGCTGCCGGTACACGTACTCCTCGCGGTGGTAGGTCACGTCGATAAACGGCGGCTTGAACTCCATCAGCGGCTCGATGTTGGAGAACAGCGTCTGAATATTCTCGCCCTTTTTGGGCGGCAGCACCTCAAAGGAAAACAGCGTTTTGCCGTTGGCGCGGGCCAGGTGGTCGGTAACTTTCATAGGAGGCGCAAACTGGCAGTCTGCGAGGCGTGGCTCAACAAAAAAAGACGGTTACTGGGCGGCCGGCACGGGCTCGGCGGTGGGTTCGTAGTTCAAATTCGGCGACAACCAGCGCTCCAGCTCGGCCAGCGGCAGGCCCTTGCGCCGGGCCATGTCCTCCACCTGGTCCTTGGCTATGCGGCCCAGGCCGAAGTAGCGCGCCTCGGGGTGTGAGTAGTAGAAACCGCTGACGGCCGCGGTGGGGTGCATGGCCAGGTTTTCGGTGAGCGTGATGCCGGTTTGCTCCGGGCCGCCGAGCAGCTCAAACAAAGTGATTTTCTCGGTGTGGTCGGGGCAGCCGGGGTAGCCCGGTGCGGGCCGGATGCCGCGGTACTCTTCCTTGATCAGGTCTTCGTTCGAGAAGTGTTCCTGCGGCGCGTAGCCCCACAGCTCGCGGCGCACCCGCTCGTGCAGGCGCTCGGCCAGGGCTTCGGCCAGGCGGTCGGCCAGGGCCTTAGCCATGATGGCGGAGTAGTCGTCGTGCTGGGCCTCAAACTTGGCTACTAGTTCATCGAGCCCGATGCCGGCCGTCACGGCGAAACCGCCGAGGTAGTCGGCGCGGCCACTGGTTTTGGGCGCCAGGAAATCGGAGAAGGCCAGGTAGGGCAGGCCGGGCGCTTTCAGGCTTTGCTGACGCAGCGTGAAGGTGCGGGCCTGCACCTGCTGGCGCGTGTCGTCGCGGTACAGCTCAATGGTGTCGTGGTCGACGGTGTTGGCCGGCCAGAAGCCCACGGTGGCGCGGGCCTGAATCAGCTTTTCGTCGACCAGGCGCTTGAGCAGCATCTGCGCGTCGGCAAATAGCTTGGTGGCCGCTTCGCCGTAGGTAGCGTCTTCCAGAATGCGCGGGTAGCGGCCTTTCAGCTCCCAGGCGTGGAAGAAGGGCGTCCAGTCGATGTAGGACAGCAGCTCGGTGAGCGGGTAATCCTCGAACACGCGCGTGCCCAGGAACGAGGGCTTGGTGATGTCGGCCGCGGCCCAGTCGGCTTGGAAGCCGCCGGCGCGGGCGTCTTCGATGCGCACGTAATCCTTGTTGCTTTGCCGGCCGGCGTGGTCGTTGCGCAGCTGCAGGTACTCGGCCGCAATGTCGTTCACGAAAGCGTCGCGGCCCAGGCCCAGCAAGGCCGACGCCACCGGCACGGCGCGCGAAGCGTCGTTCACGTGCACCACCGGGCCGGAGTAAGCCGGGCCGATGCGCACGGCCGTGTGCAGGCGTGAGGTGGTAGCGCCACCGATGAGCAGCGGCACGCGCAAGCCGCGCTTTTCCAGCCCTTGGGCCACGTACACCATTTCGTCGAGCGAAGGCGTAATCAGGCCGCTCAGGCCCACGATGTCGGCCCCGATGCGCTCGGCTTCGTCCACAATGCGCTCCAAGGGCACCATCACGCCCAGGTCGATGACTTCGTAGTTGTTGCAGGCCAGCACCACGCCCACGATGTTTTTGCCGATGTCGTGCACGTCGCCCTTCACGGTGGCCAGCAGTACTTTGCCGGCCGTTTGCCGGGCTTCGGTGCCGCCTTTCAGCGCCGCCGCGTCGCGCTCGGCCTGCATGTAAGGCTCCAGCCAGGCCACGGCGCGCTTCATCACCCGGGCCGACTTCACCACCTGCGGCAAAAACATCTTGCCCGCGCCGAACAGGTCGCCCACCACGGTCATGCCGGCCATCAGCGGGCCTTCAATTACGGCCAGCGGGCGGCCCAGCAGCTTGAGGGCTTCCTCGGTGTCGGCTTCGATGTGGTCGGTCAGGCCTTTTACCAGCGCATGCGAGAGGCGCTTTTCCACCGGCCAGCCGCGCCACTCCTCGGTCGTCACCGCTGCTTTGGCCCCGGCGCCGCCGCTCATCAGGCGCAGCATGTCGGCCAGCTGCACCAGCCGCTCGGTGGCGTCGGCGCGGCGGTCGAAGAGCACGTCTTCCACAGCTTCGAGCAAGGGCCCCGGAATTTCGTCGTACACGATGAGCTGACCGGGGTTCACGATGCCCATGTCCAGCCCCGCCTTGATGGCGTGGTAGAGGAAGGCGGCGTGAATGGCCTCACGCACCTGGTCGTGGCCGCGGAAAGCAAAGCTCACGTTGCTCACGCCGCCGCTGGTGAGGCAGCCCGGCAGGTGCTGCTTGATCCAACGCACGGCCTCGATAAAGTCGATAGCGTAGCGGCGGTGCTCCTCGATGCCGGTGCCCACGGTGAGGATGTTGGGGTCGAAGATGATGTCTTCGGGCGGGAAGCCAATTTCCTCGGTGAGGATGCGGTAGGCGCGCTGGCAGATGTCGATGCGGCGCTGAAAGTTGTCGGCCTGGCCCTGCTCGTCGAAGGCCATGACGATGACGGCCGCCCCGTAGGAGCGCACCAGCCGGGCGTGGTGCTTAAAGGCTTCCTCTCCTTCCTTAAGCGAAATGGAGTTGACGATGCTCTTGCCCTGGGTGCACTTCAGCCCGGCCTCAATCACCTCCCACTTCGACGAGTCGATCATGATGGGCAGGCGCGCCACGTCGGGCTCCGAAGCCATCAGGTTCAGGAAGGTGGTCATGGCCGCTACCGAGTCGAGCAGGGCTTCGTCCATGTTCACGTCGAGCACCTGGGCGCCGCCGTCCACCTGGGCTTTGGCCACCGCCACGGCTTCCTCGTATTGCCCGGCCCGGATGAGCTTGGCGAAGGCGCGCGAGCCGGTCACGTTGCACCGCTCGCCCACGTTCACGAAGAGGCTTTCGGGATAAATGTTCACCGGCTCCAGCCCGCTCAGGCGGGTGGCGCGGGGCCGCTCCGGAATGGCGCGGCCGGGGTACTTGGTTACCAGCTTGGCGGCCTCGGCAATGTGCTGGGGCGTGGTGCCGCAGCAGCCGCCCACAATGTTCACCAGGCCCTCTTGCAGGTACTCTTCCAGCACGTCGGCAAATTGCCGGGCCGTTTCGTCGTAGCCGCCGAAGGCGTTGGGCAGGCCCGCGTTGGGGTAGGCCGAGACGTAGCAGTCGGCCAGGCGGCTCAGCTCCTGCAGGTACACCTTCAGCTGCTTGGCCCCGAGGGCGCAGTTCAGGCCCACGCTCAGGATGGGCAGGTGGCGCACCGAGTTCCAGAACGCTTCCACCGTCTGGCCCGAAAGCGTGCGGCCCGAGGCGTCGGTGATGGTGCCCGAAATCATGATGGGCACCACGCGGCCGCCCTCGTCGAAGAAGCGCTGGGCGGCAAACATGGCCGCCTTGGCGTTCAGTGTATCAAAAATGGTCTCAATCAGCAGCGCATCCACGCCGCCATCCACCAGCCCGCGCACCTGCTCGTGGTAGGCCTCGGCCAGCTCGTCGAAGGTGATGGCGCGGAAGCCGGGCCGGTTCACGTCGGGCGAAAGCGAGGCGGTGCGGTTGGTGGGCCCAATGGCGCCGGCCACGAAGCGCGGCCACTCCGGCGTGGAGTACTCGTCGGCGGCTTCGCGGGCCAGGCGGGCGGCCTCGAAGTTCAGCTCGTACACGATGTGCTCCAGCCCGTAGTCGGCCTGGGCCACGGTGGTGCCCGAGAAGGTGTTGGTTTCGGCCAGGTCAGCGCCCGCGGCGAAATACTCGGCGTGAATGCCGCGAATCACGTCGGGGCGCGTCAGACAGAGCAGGTCGTTGTTGCCGCGCAGGGGCTTGGGGTGGTCCTGAAAGCGCGTGCCGCGGAAGTCTTCTTCCGTGAGCTGGTGGCGCTGAATCATGGTGCCCATGGCGCCGTCGAGCACAATGGCGCGGCGGGCGAGCAAATCGGCGAGGGGTGAGGCAGGGAGCTGGGGCATAAAGGCTTTCCGGAATAGGTGCGCGCTAGCGTATCCAGAAAGCCCCGGCGCCCCGAGAAGGTGCCGGTTCCGCTCATCTTTTCCGAACGCGAAACTCGCTTCGGATGGGAGTTAGCACCTCCGCCGCAGTGGCTGGTTGCTAAGACGTCACAGGGCCCAGTCCCTCGGTCTTTCTGGATAAGCTGCAGCGAAGATACGACAGCCGCCCCGAAAATGAAACCGCGCCCGGCGCCGGGAAAAGGCTAGCCGGTAGCCCGGGACGCCCGCCGCACACGGAATACTTGGCGCCCGGCGTTATCATTAAGCTATGAAACCCTTGTTGCTTTCCGGACTGCTGGCCCTGCTGCCGCTGCTGAGCCGCGCCCAGACCTCGGCCCTGCCCACCGGCACCGGGCTGCAGGCTTCCTACTACAACGGTACCAACTTCCAGCGCCTGGTGCACCGGCGTATCGACCCCGCCATCGACTTCAGTTGGAAAAAGCAGCCGCCCGTGCCGGGCCTGGGCGGCGAGTACTTCTCCGTGCGCTGGGAAGGCTGGATTCTGGTGCCGGCCACGGCCGAGTACGAGTTTTCCACCGTCATGGACGACGGCCTGCGGGTGTGGCTGGGCGGCAAGCAGCTCATCAACGCCTGGCGCGAGCAGGACCACGTACCCGCCACCGTGCGCATTCGCCTCGAAGCCGGCCGCTACTACCGCCTGCGCGTCGATTACTTCCAGACCATCCTCGACAGCCGCGCCCTGCTGCGCTGGCGCCGCGCCGACCGGGCCGAAGACTTTGTGCCCGTAGGGCAGCAGGCCCTGTTTGCCGCCCTGCCGCAGTCGGCCCGGCCCGTAACCGCCGCCAAGCCCGCACCCGCCCCGCCGCCGGTAGCCGCTGCCCCCAAGCCGGCCATCAAAATCACGCCTACCCCGACGGCCGTAGTAGTAGGCCGCCGGGCCGTTTCCGCCGCCCGGCCCGCCGTGCGCCCCGCTGCCGCTCGTTCGGCTGCAACCGAGCAACTCCCCGCGCAGGTTACTCTGGGTCCCGCGGCAGCCGCTCCCACCGACTCGCTGCCTGACTTCTCCACCCTCAGCAAGGGCACCACCGTCGAGCTGCGCCAGCTCTACTTCGAGCAGGGCAAAGCCCGCATGCTGCCTTCCTCCCAGCCCGAGCTCAACCGCCTGCTGCGGGTGCTGCAAACCCAGCCCAGCCTGCGCCTCGAAATTGCCGGCCACACCGACAACGTGGGCGACGCCGCCAAAAACCTACAGCTCTCCCAGCAGCGCGCCGCCCTGGTGCGCCGCTACCTCGTCGGCCGCGGCATCGACTCGCTGCGCCTGCTGGCCCAGGGCTACGGCGGCACCCGCCCCGTGGCCGACAACGCCGACCCCCGCCAGCGCCCCCGCAACCGCCGCGTCGAAGTCATCGTCCGGTAGGGAAGGGCAGCGTGTTTAGGCAGAGTCAGCTCGCCCGTTAGTCGCAGTGCCCAGAATAATACCCACTTGTTTTATTATGTTATGCTTCCGCTTGCTAAACCCGGCTTTGGCCTCTGCTTGCTGATCCTCGCGGGCTCCTGCACCATCAATAGGGAAACGCTAACCACGGCCGCCGATGAGTCGTCAAAACCCGCGGCCAAGCCTGCGGCAGCGGCCCAGGCCCAAAAGGACGCGTGGCTATTTCAACAGGTAGCCGGCTCGGTGCTGAAGTTCCGCGACGGTCAAGAGTACGATACCCGCCTACTGCAGCCAGCCTACATCGGCCAGATAGCCAACGGTCGCCAGGCGCCCTATCTCATCTTCGCAGGCCGCTACTGCAACCAGTGCGACGCCAACCCCGGCCTCTACATCCACTCCCCGGCCAATGGAACCCTGGCAGTGGCCAACGGCCAGAACCGCTACGCCCGGCCGGGTACCGAACACTACTACGCCGACTACTCACCTATTTACCGCGCTCGGGCATTCTACGGACAGGTGCTGGACAACACGAAAGGCGTCATCTGGTACCAGCAGCACCGGCAGGCCGATAACAGCTGGCGGAAGTCTGTGTTCCTGGTCGCGCTGACACCGGGCGGTCAGCGCGATACCACCTTGGCCGATCAGGGCCAGCTCGCAACCACTTTGAAGCTGCTAAAGCAAGGCCAGTGTAGAGAGATTGAGGGCAGTGACTATCCCAGTGAGCCTTGACCTACCTTCGCTGCCCAACACCACCCCCCGCTTCTACGTTGAGGACCCCAAGACCCCAAAAGCTATGTGCGGCCGCTACACCTTCATTTCGCCCACCCCCGGCGTCGAGCAGCGCTTCGAGGCCGGATTCGATCAGCCCCTGGCGGCCACCTACAACGCTGCCCCCTCCCAGGCCCTGCCCGTCATCACCAACCACGCGCCCGGCCGCATCCAACTGCTGAACTGGGGCCTGGTGCCCGCCTGGACGCGCGAGCTGAAGCAGGCCCCCCGCCCCATCAACGCCCGCGCCGAAACCCTGGCCGAAAAACCTTCCTTCCGCCAGCTGCTGCAGCGCCGCCGCTGCCTCGTGCTGGCCGACAGCTTCTACGAGTGGGAACAAGCCGCCGGGCGCGGCAAGGTGCCCCACCGCATCCTGCGCCACGACGAGCAGCCATTCGCCTTTGCCGGCCTCTGGGACGAGTGGGCCGACCGCCAGACCGGCGAAGTAGTGCCCACCTTCACCATCATCACCACCGAGCCCAACGAGCTGATGGCCCGCCTGCACAACCGCATGCCCGTCATCCTGCCCGACCGCGCCGCCGAGCTGGCCTGGCTCGACGACCACGAAAAAGCCGCCGGGCACCAGGCGCTGCTGCGCCCGTTGCCCGACGGCATTCTCAAGGAATACACCGTGACCACGCGGGTCAACTCCCCGGCCCACAACGACCCTGCGGTGCTGGAGCCGGCGGCGTAGCGCCCGGGGCTAGAAGCCCCCGCGCATGCGGTTGCGGCGGCGGGCCGCCATGCGGCGCTTGGCCTTGCGCTTTTTGCGCTTGAAGGCCGCGTAGCTGCCGGCATCGTTGGTCGAAAAAGCCGCGGCCTCCGTCGTTACCGGGGCAGCCGCCGTTTCAGCAGCACTCGATTCCAGAGGCGCCGAAACCAGTACGGCAAACAGCAGGGTGTAGCAGAGCGTTTTCATAGCAAAGGAGGTTGTATTATTCGGGGCGGGTGTGAGCTTTCTGTGCTGCAAGATTACAGCCGCGCCTTGTCGTAGTGCAACCACATGATGATGTGAAACGCAATTCGCCCCGCCCAACTACCGCGTAGTAGCTGGGCGGGGCGAAGCAGGTAAGCCCTTGAAAGTCTATTGCTTGTTCTTCGGGCCTTTGTCGTCTTTAGCCGGTTGTTGGTTGTCGTCGCCATCGGTAAAGTCCTCAATGGCGTCGCTGATTTCGTCGGAATAGCGCGTAAGCACGAACACGGCACCCACGGCCAGCACGGCAATGCCGAGCACCATCTGCGTGGGCGTTAGCCGGCGGCTGGCCTTGCGCAGCAGCTGCCCGCCGTGGCGCAGCAAATCTTCCATGTGCTCGTTGTTGCCCTGAATGACGTGGTAGGCGCTTTCGAAGGTGCGCGCAATGTCTTCAGGCATAATCTTTTCGAGGTGTTGCTCCAGTTGAGTGTCCATAGTTCAGCAGGCGAAAGAGGTTCGGAAGGGGTTGGCTGTAGGTTCAGAATCGGCCGGGGCCGTGGGGCGTGTACGCAAAAAGCCGCGTGGGGGTGAGCCCCGCCCGGGAAAATTTCCCCTGCCCGCTTTAGCGCCCCGGTTCGGGTTTCCGCTTGCTTGCATAGTGCCCCGGCAAGCCCGCTCCGGCATCGACTCGTCGGTATAGGCCAACGGCTGGCTTCCTGATGCAGAAACCAGCCGTTGGCGCACCGTTGCAGCGCGGACTTATTTGCCCTGAAACACCGGCTTGCGCTTTTCGCCGAAGGCCTGCACACCTTCCTGGTAATCGGCGCTTTCGCCCGCAATCTGCTGGCAGTAGGCTTCGTAGTCGAGCATCTCGTCGAGCGAGGCCGCTCCCGATTTATTGAGCATCTGCTTGATGAGCCCGATAGCCTTGGTGGGCGCCGCGGCGTAGCGGGCAGCCAGCCCGTAGGCAGCCTCGTCGAGCTGCTCGGGCGCCACCACCTGGTTGACCAACCCAAGGCGCAGTGCCTCTTCGGCGGGCACCTTCGAGCCCAGAGCGCACAGCTCAAAGGCCTTGAGCGAACCCACCAGCCGCGGCAGAAAGTACGAGGAACCCGAGTCGGGCACCAAGCCAATGTTGATGAACACCTCAATCAGCGAAGCTTCCGACGAAGCCACAATGGCGTCGCAGGCCAGGGCCAGCGAGCAGCCCGCCCCGGCCGCTACCCCGTTGAGGCGGCAGATGATGGGCTTGGGCAGGGCGCGCATGGCCCGGATGATGGGGTTGTAGCGCTTGTGCAGCGAGTCGTAGAACGAGCGTTGCCCGCCCTCGGCCGCCACCTGCTGCGAGGCCTTCAAATCCTGGCCCGAGCAGAACGCCCGGCCGGCCCCGGTAAGCACCACCGCGCGCACCTGCGCATCGCGGGCTACCTGCTTGAGGGCGTCCTGCAGCTCGTAGCTCTGCGCGTCGTTGAAGGCGTTGAATACGTCGGGGCGGTTGAGGGTGATGGTGGCCACGCCGTCGGGGCGCACCTCGTAGAGCAGACAGGTGTAGTCGGGCATCGGAAGGGAAAGTTAGACTGGCAAGTTAGCAGGCCAGCCGCAGTCTGGGGCCGCGCCGGCTGTTCAGCGCAGCAGCGCCTCGGCCAGCAGCAAGTCTTCGGGCGTGGTAATTTTCAGGTTGCGGTAGTCGCCCTCCACCAGCCGAATGGGGTGCAGGTCCTCCACCACGCTGGCATCGTCGGTGAAGGTGGGTAGCTCAGGCAGCTGGTAGGCGCGGCGCAGCAGCTCCAGCTCGAAGCACTGGGGCGTTTGCACCAGCCGCAGCCGCGCGCGGTCCAGGGCGTACGAGCCGTCTTTCGACAGGCCCCGCACCGAGTCCTTGGGCGCCACGGCCGCAATGGCGGCGCCGTGCTCGGCGGCGGCGGCGTAGGTGGTTTCAATCACGCGCAGCGGCGTGAGCGGCCGCACCCCGTCGTGCACGGCCACGGTGCCGGCCGCGCAATCGACCAGCGCGGCCAGCCCGCGGCGCACCGAAGCCCAGCGCGAAGCCCCACCCGCCACCACTTCGTGCGGAATGCTCACGCCGTGGGTCGCGCACAGCTCCTGCCAGGTGGCAAACTGGTCGGCGGGTAGCACCAGCACGATGCGCGCCACGCCCAGCTCGGGGGCCGCAAAGCGCCGCAGCGTGTGCAGCAGCACCGGCTCGTGGCGCAGCAGCAGAAACTGCTTGGGCCGGTCGGCGCCCATGCGCGTGCCGCTGCCGCCCGCCACGATGATGGCGTATCGGTACTGGGGTGATGGGGTGACAGGTGACACTGGCTTTGGGTAACAGGTGACAGATAACACGTGACCCGTAACAGGTGACACGCGGAGAATTGAGGTAAAAGTAAAGCCCGGTCGTGGAAACACGGCCGGGCTTTATGGCTTTGAGAGTACCAGCGTGACCTGTTACGGGTCTCCTGTCACCTCATTGCCCTGGTTACAGAATCAGCATGGCATCGCCGTAGCTGAAGAACTTATACTTCTCCTTGATGGCCAGCTGGTAGGCTTCGATCAGTAGCTCGTGGCCGGCAAAGGCCGAGGCCATCATCATCAGCGTGCTTTCGGGCAGGTGGAAGTTGGTCAGCAGCGAGTTGGCAATCTTGAACTCGTAGGGCGGGAAGATGAACCGGTCGGTCCAGCCTTCGGTGGCCTTCAGGCGGGCGTTGGCCGACACCGACGACTCCATGGCGCGCATGGAAGTGGTGCCAATGGCGCACACGCGCTTTTTGCGGTCGAGGGCACGGTTCACAATCGTAGCTGCCTCGGCGGGCACAATGAAGTTCTCCGAGTCCATTTTGTGCTTGGTCAGGTCCTCCACGTCGACGGGGCGGAAGGTACCCAAACCCACGTGCAGGGTAACCGAAGCCACGTCCACGCCCTTGATTTCCATGCGCTTCATCACCTCGCGGGTGAAGTGCAGGCCGGCCGAGGGAGCGGCCACGGCGCCGGTGTTCTTGGCGTAGATGGTCTGGTAACGCTCCTTGTCGGCCGCTTCCGGCTCGCGCAGGATTACCTCCTTGGGCAGGGGCGTCTCGCCCAAATCGTGCAGGGCCTTGTAGAAGTCCTCGTCCGAGCCGTCAAACAAAAACTTGATGGTGCGCCCGCGCGAGGTGGTGTTGTCGATTACCTCGGCCACCACGATGCCGTCGTCGTCGAAGTACAGCTTGTTGCCCACCCGAATTTTGCGGGCCGGATCGACCAGCACGTCCCACAGGTGCAGCTCCTTGTTGAGCTCGCGCAGCAGGAACACTTCGATTTTGGCGCCGGTTTTCTCCTTGTTGCCGTAGAGGCGGGCCGGAAACACCTTCGTGTCGTTCACCACCAGCACGTCGCCCTCGTCAAAGTATTCGATGATATCTTTGAAGGTGCGGTGCTCGATGCGGCCGCTGTCGCGGTGCAGCACCATCAGGCGCGACTCGTCGCGGTTTTTGGCCGGATGCTGCGCAACCAGGCTTTCGGGCAGGTCAAACTTAAATTCGGACAGTTTCATGGCCGTCGGGATGGGCAGGCAAGACCTGGGGTAAATACAAAAAAAATTCGAGTCGCAAAAGTACGTAACGCGGCGGGATATATCGTTACTTTTCGCCCGAAAATGGTGAGGCCGCGCGCGGCTGCCAGCACGAGCGGGCCGCTAAGCAACTGGCTTATTGGCCCCCGCTCCCCGCAGCCGCAGCCAAAGCGCGGCCGCCGCGGTTCTGCCCGCACCATTTCACCTTTTCACCCTTGCACTGAATGAAAACCCTGCGCCTGATCTTCGAAAGCTTCCGGTTTGCCTGGCAGGCGCTGCGCTCTAATCTGCTGCGCACGGTTTTGTCGCTGCTGGGCGTCACGGTGGGCATTTTCGCCATCATTGCCGTGTTTACGGTGGTCGATTCGCTGGAGGCCAACGTGCGCCAGAGCATGAGCTTCGTGGGCGACAAGGTGATTTACGTGCAGAAGTGGCCCTGGGCCTTCGGTGGCGACTACCCCTGGTGGAAATACTTCAACCGCCCCTTGCCCACCCAGCGTGAGTTTCGGGCCCTGCAGCGCGTGCTGCCGGCCAGCAGCCACCGCGGCATTGCCCTGTTCGCGGCCCAGGGCGGCAACACCCTCAAGGCCGGCGACAACAGCGTGGAGGGCATTGCCGTGCAGGGCGTCACCTACGACTTCCGCCGCGTGTCCGACGTGCCCGTGACCGAAGGGCGCTATTTTCTGCCCCAGGAAGTAGAAGGCTCGGCCAACGTGGCCGTGGTGGGCTACGAGGTAGCCCACAACCTGTACCCGCACGGCTCGGCCCTGGGGCGGGAGTTTCGCACCCGCGGCCAGAAGTTCACCATCGTGGGCGTGATGCAGAAGGAAGGCAAAAAGCTGCTCGACACGCCCAGCAACGACAACAACTGCCTGGTGCCCCTGGGCGCTTTCAGCAAGATGTTTACCCTGAGCACCGGCGGCATGGGCGGCGGGGCCCAGGGCGTGCTGGCCGTGAAGGGCCGCGACGACGACCCCGGCCTGCTCAACCTCGAGTCGGAAATCCGCGGGGCCATGCGCAACATCCGCGGCCTGAAGCCCCGCGAGGAAGATAACTTTGCCCTGAACCGCCCCGAGATGCTGGCCGACGCCATTTCCCAGCTGTTCAGCGTCATCGGCATTGCCGGCGCGGTTATCGGCTCGTTTGCCATGCTGGTGGGCGGCTTCGGCATTGCCAACATCATGTTCGTGTCGGTGAAGGAGCGCACCAACATCATTGGCATTCAGAAGTCCCTGGGCGCCAAGAACTACTTCATCCTGTTTCAGTTCCTGTTCGAGGCCGTGTTTTTGTGCCTGATCGGCGGGGCGGCGGGCCTGTTCCTGGTGTTCCTGATAACGCTGGTGCCGCAGGATGCGCTCAAGGTGTTCCTCTCCTTCGGCAACATTGCCCTGGGCCTGAGCGTGTCGGTGGTCATCGGCGTGCTGTCGGGCATTATCCCCGCCGTTATGGCCTCCAACATGGACCCGGTTATTGCCATTCGCTCGAAGTAAGCCCCGCGGGGCCGGATCCTGGTTGGGGAATGGGTTGCCGGAGCCGCCGGGAGTAACAATTTTACCATGCCTGGTTGGACCGGCTTAATAAATAACTAATTTGCAGGTCCGTACTTTTGGTCGCTCCGCCTCCCGGCGGAGCGGCTTTTCTTTTGCCTTATTCTTTCCCCTTCACCTTCCGGTTCGCCGCGCCAGACTCTGTGCGGTAGTAAGCTCCCAGGCGGACCCGTCTTAAACCCTCAGCGTGGCCATGACCAAACTGAAAAAAACCAGCAAAACCAAGCTCCAGGAAGAGGCCCACAACGTCGGCAGCGGCCAGACCATCGTGCAGCCCGACGTCAACGAAAACAAGGCCAAGAGCATTAGCGACATCCGCGAGCAAACCCACGGCGAGCGGACGGTGCAGATTGACGACGAGCAGCGCATCCGCAAGGCGTTCGTGGATAAGGACTGGAACGAGATTAAGATTGCCGACTCCTGGCAGATCTTCAAGGTCATGGCCGAGTTCGTGGAGGGCTTCGAGAAGCTGTCCAAAATCGGCCCCTGCGTGTCCATCTTCGGCTCGGCGCGGACCAAGCCCGAAAACCCCTACTACCAGATGGCCGAGGAAATTGCGGCCAAGCTGGTGCGCCACGGCTACGGCGTCATCACCGGCGGCGGCCCCGGCATCATGGAGGCCGGCAACAAGGGCGCCCGCTCCGAGGGCGGCAAGTCGGTGGGCCTCAACATCGAGCTGCCCTTCGAGCAGTTCCACAACATCTACATCGACTCGGACAAGATCATCAACTTCGACTACTTTTTCGTGCGCAAGGTGATGTTCGTCAAGTACGCCCAGGGCTTCATCGGCATGCCCGGCGGCTTCGGCACCCTCGACGAGCTGTTCGAAGCCATTACCCTGATCCAGACCAAGAAAATCGGCCGCTTCCCCATCGTGCTGGTGGGCACGCGCTACTGGCAGGGCATGTTCGACTGGATTAAGCAGGTGATGCTGGAAGACGAGCACAACATCTCGCCCGAAGACATGGACCTGGTGCAGCTGGTGGACGACGCCGAGTCGGCCGTGAAGATCATCGACGACTTCTACAGCAAGTACCTGCTCTCGCCCAACTTCTAAGCAAGCGGGCTGCGGCAGCAGATTGTTTACCGGCGGGTGCGGCAGGGCTGCACCCGCCGGTTTTGTTTGACACCAGTCTGAAGCCGGTTCCGCAGTCGGTTCCGCTCCGGCTGATAACTTCCGCGCTTACTTGGCGGTATTACTTCCGGCGGCGGCAAAGGCCGCCGTTCGTGTTTATTTGTGCCCGTGCGGTTCGACTACGACTACATCATTGCGGGCGGCGGCGCGGCCGGCCTGAGCCTGGCCTACGCCATTTACCGGGAGCCGCGCCTGCGCGAGCGGCGCGTGCTGCTGCTGGAGCCCGCAGCCAAAAACCAGAACGACCGTACCTGGTCGTTCTGGACCGACCAGCCCACGCCCTTCGACCACCTGCTGGCCGGCGAGTGGCGGCAGCTGGCCTTCCGCAGCCCGGGGCTCGACGTGGTGCGGCCCCTGGGCCGCTACCGCTACGCCACTCTGCGCGGCCTCGATTTCTACCGTGCGGTGCACGCCGCGCTGGCCGAGCGCCCCGCACAGTTTACCCGGCTAGCCACCCCCGTCGAGCAGCTCGAAACCACCGCCGTGGGCGCGGCGGCTCACACGCCCCTGGGCACCTTCACGGCCCGCTACGCCTTCGACAGCCGCCCGCCCGGCCTGGAGCGCCGCCCCGACCGCCGCTACCTCTGGCAGCACTTCGTGGGCTGGGAAATCGAAACCGACTTCGACGCGTTTGACCCGGCCACCCCGGTGTTCATGGACTTTCGCGGCCCCCAGCACCACGAGTGCCGGTTTATGTACGTGCTGCCGTTTGAGGCGCGGCGGGCGCTGGTCGAGTATACCTTGTTTTCAGGTACGCTGCTGCCGCGGGAAGAGTACGAGGCAGCCCTGCGCGAGTACCTGCACCGCGAGCTGCGGGGCCGGCCCTACCGCATCCGCGAAACCGAGCAGGGGGCCATTCCCATGACCGACCACGCCTTCGCCGACCGCAGCGGGCCCAACATCGTGCACCTGGGTACCCGCGGCGGGCGGGTGAAGGCCAGTACCGGCTACGCTTTTCTGCGCATGCAGCAGCACGCGGCCCGGCTCACGGCGGCCCTGGCGGCCACCGGCCAGCTGCCGGCAGACCTCACCGGCGACCAGTGGCAGTTTCGCGTGTTCGACAGCCTGCTGCTCGACATCATGCAGCGGCGCGGCGAGCAAACCCAGCGCATCTTCACCGAGCTGTTTCAGCGCAACCCCGTCGAGCGCATCCTGGCTTTCCTGGACGAGCGCACCAGCTGGCCCGACAACCTGCGCATTATGCAGTCCGTCACGCCCTGGCCCTTTCTGCGTTCCATCGTCCACCTGCTGCGCGGCCGCCCGGGGCAAAGACATTGATCATTTATCAATTACCATTTAGCATTTATCAGATGTTCAACGATAGTGGGGTTGTGCGTCGCGGCACATCATTTATCAGGCAGCATGAACGGCTGATAAATGGTAAATGATCAATGTTAAATGTGCAGCGAGGCTTCGTTTTCGAGCCAGGCGCGGGCGGCGGCAACGGAGGCTTCGCTTAGTGGCTCCAGGCTAGGATGGGGGGCCGAGAGGTTGAGCAGGTAGCCGGGCAGGTTGGGCAGCTGGTCGAGGTCGTGGGTGATGCAGAGGATGGTTTTACCGCGCCGGCGCACGCAGTCCTCAAGCAGGGCGAACACGCGGCGGCGGTAGTACACGTCGAGCTGCTGGGTGGGCTCGTCGAGCAGCCAGAGGGCGGCGTCCTGCAGCAGCAGCTGGGCCAGCCACACCAGCTGCTGCTCGCCGCCCGAGAGCTGGGGAAAGTCGCGGTGGGCCAGGTGAGCGGCCCCTACCTGCGCGAGGGCCGCGTCGGCCAGGGCGTAGTCGGCGGGGCCGTAGCCGGCCAGCAGGCCGCGGCGGTGGCGGAAGCGGCCCATCACCACCAACTCGCGCACTTCCACCGGGAAGGTCACCAGGTTGCGCTGGGGCAGGTGGGCCAGCAGGCCGTCGGCGGCGCGGCGCGGCAGCTGCCGCAAATCGTGGCCGCCCAGCTCGATGCGGCCCTGGTAGGGCAGCTGCCCGGTAAGCACCCGGAACAGCGTGGTCTTGCCCGCGCCGTTGTGCCCCACAATGGCCACGAAGGCCGGCCCGGTAAGGCGCAAAAAAAGGTTGCGGAGCAGAACGCGTCGTTCGTACCCCGCAACCAGATTTTCCACGGCGAGCGTGGGAAAGGAGTGGTCCGTTGTCAGTTGTGAGTTGTCAGTCTGCAGACTCATCAGGCAGGTGGCTTCAGGCCCCAAAGATCCTGACAACCGACAACTAATAACCAGTTCCTAGTATTCGTCTTCGTTGAACATGAAGTCTTCTTTGGTCGGGTAGTCCGGCCACACTTCCTCGATGCTCTCGTAGGGCTGGCCATCGTCTTCGAGGGCCTGCAGGTTTTCTACTACTTCCATCGGGGCGCCCGAGCGGATCGAGTAATCGATAAGCTCGTCCTTGGTGGCGGGCCAGGGAGCATCTTCCAGGTACGAGGCGAGTTCCAGGGTCCAGTACATAAGTCGGGGATGAACGAAAAAGGTGGGTAAAAGCAGCGCGCAGGCGCCTACAAAAATCTAGCCGGGGCTTGGGAGTGCCAGCGTGGCAGCCATGTCCGGCCAACGTAAACTATCAGGAAATGTTGGCCGTGCCGGCGTAGCGCCGCCGCACCAGTTCCATGAGGTCGTTTTTGGTGCGGATTTTCCGCTCGAACGTGCGGATTTTGCTCTGCAGCATGTTGCGGAATGCCTCGTTGGCCGGCGCGTCGCTGAGCTTGCCCAGGTTTTCCTCCAGCACGGCCTGCTCCTGCCGGTCGAACTTGATGAAGTCGCGCAGGGCCGTCAGGCGCAGGTTCAGCTGCTCCTGCGGGCCGGGCTTGGGGCCTTCCAGCGGAATGCGCTTGCGCACGTAGTGTTCCAGGGCGCTGAGCTCGAAAATCCGGTCGCAGGCCGAGAGGAAGGCCTCCCACACCCGGTCCGACTCTTCGCCGCGCACCGGGCCTACCTTTTTCCAGGCAGCCTGCAGCTCCTTGGCGCGGCTCACGGCCTCGTTCATGGGGCGCTCCAGCAGGGCCTCGGCCTCGGCCACCAGGGCGCGCTTGCGGCCCAGGTTGTCGTCCATGTACGTGTCCTTGGCCTCCACCCGCTTGGAACTGATGTGGTCCTTGAGGCGGTCGAAGAAGCGGTTGTGGGCGGCGCGGAAGCGCGTCCACAGCTCGTTGGCCTGCTTGCGGGGCAGCGAGCCGCCCACGTCCTTCCATTCCTGCTGCAGCTGCTTGAGCTTCTGGGTGGTGCCCTCCCAGTCGTCGGAGTTCTGCAGGGCTTCCGAGCGTTGAATCAGCGCCTTGTACTTGTCGAAGGCGCGGTTGGTCATGGCCTTCTTGTCGGCCTGGAAGGCTTTGCGGCGGGCGAAGAAGTGGTCGACGGCGGCCTGGAAGCGCTGCTCGATTTCATCGGTGACTTCCTTGTTGACCGGCCCGGTCTTGATCCAGGCCTGGCGCAGGTCCTTGAGCTGGTCGGCGCCGCCCTGCCAGTCCACCGTGTCGTGCAGGGCCTCGGCGTCCTCGATGATCTTGATCTTGGTGGCCAGGTTTTTCTCGCGGTTGCGCGACACCAGGGAGCGAATGTCGTCTTCGGCCTGGGTAAGGCGGCGGTGCAGCTCCTCGAAGTCGCCCAGCCCGTCGAAGGAGGCAATCTGCTCCTTCAGGTGCAGGGCTTTCATCAGAAACGAACCCTTGTTCTCGGATTCGGTGATGCGGGCCAGCAGGTCGTCGACTTTGGCGCGGAAGGCCTCGAAGCGTTGGGCAAAGTAAACAAGGGCAGCCTCAGGGGTATCCTTGACTTGGCCGACCTGGCGGGCCGGCAAATCCATGAACGGCCGGAGCCAAACCTGGTCGTCTTGGATGTAGCCAAACTGGCGGGCCTGGTTCAGCAGGTGTTCTTGCTGTTCCATAGGGATAGAGCGGCGGAAATAGGTGTGAGCGGAGAGAAGAGAGGAGCGCGAAAAACGGACGAATGTACGGCTTTTGTGTTTTCCAAAGAAGCACCGAAAATCACTGCCAAACAAGCGCGAATTGCCCGAACGTTGGGCAAGGGGCAAAGGTTGGCTTCCGGTAGGGCAAGGTACTGTAGCGCCCGCACAGTAGCTTTGTGGCTACCGACGGCCCCGGCCGCCGGGCGGTTGCAGCCCGGGCTTCGGGCCCGCCGCCACCGCTGCCTTTCCGACTTCTTTTCCCTTCTGCCCGCATGAGCGACCAGCCCACCATTATTTTCTCCATGGCCGGGGTCACCAAGGTGTACCCGCCGCAGAAAACCGTTCTCAAGAACATCTACCTCTCCTTTTTCTACGGCGCCAAAATCGGCGTGCTCGGCCTCAACGGCTCGGGTAAGTCCTCACTGCTGAAGGTCATTGCCGGCGTCGACAAGCAGATTCAGGGCGACGTGGTGTGGTCGCCGGGCTACTCAGTGGGCTACCTCGAGCAGGAGCCCCAGCTCGACCCCACCAAGACGGTGCTGGAAGTGGTGCAGGAAGGCACCGCCGAAACGGTGGCCCTGCTCAAGGAATTCGAGGAAATCAACGAGGCCTTCGGCGGCGAAGACCCCGACTTCGACAAGCTGCTGGAACGCCAGGGCACGGTGCAGGAGCGCCTCGACCAGCTCGACGCCTGGAACCTCGACTCGAAGCTGGAGCGGGCCATGGACGCGCTGCGCACCCCCGCGCCCGACGCCATCATCGGCAACCTCTCGGGCGGGGAAAAGCGCCGCGTGGCCCTCTGCCGCCTCTTGCTGCAGGAGCCCGACGTGCTCTTGCTCGACGAACCCACCAACCACCTCGACGCCGAGTCGGTGCTGTGGCTGGAGCAGCACCTGCAGCAGTACAAGGGCACCGTCATTGCCGTGACCCACGACCGGTACTTCCTCGACAACGTGGCGGGCTGGATTCTGGAGCTGGACCGCGGCGAGGGCATTCCGTGGAAGGGCAACTACTCTTCGTGGCTGGAGCAGAAGTCGAACCGCCTGGCCCAGGAAGAGAAAACCGAGAGCAAGCGCCAGAAAACCCTGCAGCGCGAGCTGGAGTGGGTGCGCATGGCCCCCAAGGCCCGCCAGGCCAAGAGCAAGGCCCGCCTGGCCGGCTACGACAAGATGGTGTCGGCCGATGCCAAGGAAAAGGAGCAGAAGCTGGAGCTGTTCATCCCCGACGGCCCGCGCCTGGGCGCCCAGGTTATCGAGGCCGAGGGGCTGACCAAATCGTTCGGCGACAAGCTGCTGTTTGAGAACCTCTCGTTCTCCTTGCCCCAGGGCGGCATCGTGGGCATCATCGGGCCCAACGGTGCCGGCAAAACCACCTTGTTCCGCCTTATCACCGGCCAGCTCGAGCCCGACGCGGGCACCTTCGTAGTCGGCCCCACCGTGCAGACGGCCTACGTGGATCAGCAGCACGACACGCTGGAGCCCAACAAGTCGGTGTTTGAGACAATTTCGGGCGGCACCGAAACCATGCTGCTGGCCGGCCGCCCGGTGAATGCCCGCGCCTACGTGAGCAACTTCAACTTCCGCGGCGGCGACCAGGAAAAGAAAGTCGGCTCGCTCTCGGGCGGCGAGCGGAACCGGGTGCACCTGGCCACTACCCTCAAGCAGGGCGCCAACCTGCTGCTGCTCGACGAACCCACCAACGACCTCGACGTGAATGCCATCCGGGCGCTGGAAGACGCGCTGGAAAACTTCGCCGGCTGCGCCGTCATCATCAGCCACGACCGGTGGTTTCTCGACCGCCTAGCCACCCACATCCTGGCCTTCGAGGGCGACTCGCAGGTGGTGTGGTTCGAGGGCAACTTCTCCGACTACGAGGAAGCCAAGAAAAAGCGCCTGGGCGACGTGGAGCCCAAGCGCGTGCGCTACCGCAGCCTGAACTAAGGGCGAACCTGAGTTTGAGTAAACGCGCCGCCGGAAGCAGTTCCGGCGGCGCGTTTCGTTTCAGGGGCTGGGTCAGCAAAGCCCCGGCCGCGGCTACGCCGGGCGGGCCCGGGCAGCGGCCGGGCGGGCTTCACCCATAGCGGCGGCCTGGCTGAGCGCCTCCACTGCCCGGTTAAAGTCCCGGGCCTCGGCTTCGGCGCCGGCCAGGGTGGCGCGGGCTTCGCTGAGCAGCTGCTCGCCGGGCTGCATTTCCTTGCGGTGGAGCAGCAGGGCCAGCAGCACGAAGGAAAGCAGCGGCAGGGCCGCGCCCAGCCCAAACCACAGCCAGAACGAGCGGCCGTAGCTGTAGGCACAGTAGGCCGTGAGCAGGGGCAGAAACCCCAGTACCACCAGCAGGCCAAATAGGAGGTCAATCACCATAGCAGAGAAAGGAAGAGGGAGCGGGGTAAGCAAAAGCAGCTACCGGGCCAGCACCCGGGGCTGCGGGGCGGCCGGGTCCGGCTGGCGTTGGGCCGGCGCGGCCCCGGCGCCGTGGTTGGGTCCGCCGTAGGTGGGGCCGTTGTCGACGCCGTACTTGAGGATGGTTTTGACCTCGGCCATGTTGATGACGGGGAAGAACTTGGCAAAGAGCAGGAACAGGGTGAAGAACAGGCCCAAGGTGCCCACGTAGATGCCGATGTCGATCCAGGAGGGCGAGAACATGGCCCAGGAGGAGGGGATGTAGTCGCGGTGCAGCGAGGTGACGATAATCACGAAGCGCTCGAACCACATGCCGATGTTGACGATGATCGAGAGGATGAACGTGGCCGGGATGGAGTAGCGCACGCGGCGGATCCACACCAGCTGGGGCGAAATCACGTTGCAGGTCATCATGGCCCAGTAGGCCCACCAGTAGGGGCCTGTGGCCCGGTTGATGAAGGCGTACTGCTCGAACTCCACCTGCGAGTACCAGGCGATGAAGAACTCCGTGATGTAGGCCACGCCCACGATCGAGCCGGTAATCATCATGATCTTGTTCATCAGGGCGATGTGCTCCAGGGTGATGTAGTCCTCGAGCTTGAACACGACGCGGGTGATGAGCATCAGGGTCAGCACCATGGCGAAGCCCGAGAAGATGGCTCCGGCCACGAAGTAGGGCGGGAAGATGGTGGTGTGCCAGCCCGGCACGACCGAGGTGGCAAAGTCCATCGACACGATCGTGTGCACCGACAGCACCAGCGGGGTCGACACGCCGGCCAGGATCAAGGACACGGTCTCGTAGCGCGACCAGTGCTTGGCCCCGCCCTTCCAGCCGAAGCTCAACAGGGCGTAGGCGCGGCGCGCGATGGGGCCCGTGGCCCGGTCGCGGATGGTGGCGAAGTCCGGCACCAGGCCCGTGTACCAGAACACGAGCGAGACGGAGAAGTAGGTGGAAATGGCAAACACGTCCCAAAGCAAGGGCGAGTTGAAGTTCGCCCACAGCGAGCCAAATGGGTTCTGGAAGGGAAACACCCAGAACATCAGCCAGGGCCGCCCGAGGTGAAGCACGGGATACATGGCCGCGCAGATGACGGCGAAGATGGTCATGGCCTCGGCGGCGCGGTTGATGGAGGAGCGCCACTTCTGGCGGAACAGCAGCAGCACGGCCGAGATAAGCGTGCCGGCGTGGCCGATGCCCACCCACCACACGAAGTTGGTGATGTCCCAGGCCCAGCCCACCGTCTTATTCAGGCCCCACTCCCCGATGCCGTACCACAGCGTGCGGTACACCGAGTAGAAGAAGATGCCCAGCAGCAGCAGCGCCCCGCCCAGCGCGGCCAGCCAGCGCCGGTTGGGGCGGGCCTCCACGTGGCGGGCCACGTCTTCGGTCACATCGTGCAAGGTCTTGCCGCCGGTAATCAGGGGCAGGCGAACGGGCGAAACATGCTGCATAACCCAGGAAGAGTTGGTATGCCGCAAAGCACGCCGCCCCACCGCCCGCAAACCTTGATTGCACGCAAGATTTCGGGGTGGGGAGTATTGCTTACCGAGGTAGGGAAGGCTAAGGAAAAGCGCTTAGGTGACGTAGAGCCCGGGCGGGTGCGCTAGCGGAGTAAGCTCGCCGAAAGCCCAGATAATAAGGTTCAGGTGCCTATGCGTAGGTACCTGGACGCTGTTGTTTTTTATAGCAGCTAGTAAATAGATTCAAAAGTTTCACAACTTGGAACGCCCCAAACCACTTCAGTAAACCAACTGCTTTACTTCTATGGCTCGATTTGTTACCGGCAAAGAGTTAGAGGACGTTATCTATGACATCATATTCAGTGCTAAAGATCAATTAGTGCTGATGTCTCCTTATATCAAACTAGATCAATACTTTCCTAAACTGCTCGAAAAGCACAAAGGGAATCCGCAGCTGCATATATTAATAGTATTTGGTAAAAATGAAAGGGATGTATCGCGTAGTGTTAGTAAAGAGGATATTAGTTATTTTTGCCAATTTCCAAATGTGACAATAGTGTATGTGCCTAATCTTCATGCCAAATACTATGGCAACGAAACGAAGGGAGTTATTACTTCAATAAATTTATACGACTTTTCTTTTAAAAATAATATTGAGTTTGGTGTTTATACGGAGCACTCCGAGTTAATGAACACGCTGAGTAGTGCAATAAATAAGAAGACCCTCGATGATGAAGCTTATTTTGGGGCAATGCGTGTCGCAAAAGAGCACGATGTTATTTTTGCGAAACGTCCGGTGTTTAAGCAGAAGGCTCTGTCAAAATTTTTAGGTGGATTGCTGGGTGGGAAAGATTACATGACTTCTCAAGTGCTCTGTGACAATGTTGAAGCCTTACTCATGGGGCGAACTTATGAGAAGAGGCGGTTAGCAGATTTTAAGTTTGAGCTAGACTTCCAGCAAGACATTACTTCAACTGCTCGACCAACCCGGGCTGAAGTGGAAGCCGCAAGCCCTAACCCAACTCCCCAGAAATTCAATGAAAGAAGGGTGGAAACAAAAAATGCCAAGCCCGAAATGGGTTATTGCATCAGAACAGGCGAACCTATACCATTCAACTTGGAGCGGCCATTGAGTTACCAAGCTTATCGGGTTTGGGCAGAATACGGCGACTATGATTACCCTGAGCGCTACTGTCACAAAACAGGGAAATTTTCTCGCGGGAGAACCAGCATGCGAAATCCGGTGCTTTACCGCTAAATGGCAATACCAATAGAATAGCTTGCTATTTAAGGGTTGGCTTTTTTGATAATCACATATCACAGCCATTCGGTAACGTGCGCGGGTCACTTGTAAGCCTTTACCTCCACCGCTTCACCCACCTGCGCGTAGCTTCCAGCCGCCAGCACGGCGAGGCCCCCTACAAGCCGGCCCTGCTGCTGGCCGTGCTCGACGGCATCGAGGACGGCAGCATCCTCGGCAACCGCATCTACATCACCCCCGAGCTGCTGGCCGCCTTCCGCAGCCTCTGCGGCGCCCTGAGTGCCTCGGCTCTCTTCAAGGCCAACGACTTCTCGCTGCCCTTCTACCACCTCTCGGGCGACAAGTTCTGGCACCTACGCACCCGGCCGGGGCTGGAAGTGCTGCTCACGGCCTCTCGCTCGGTCAAGAGCTTCCGCAGCCTGCGCGAAACCGTCGACTACGCCTTTCTCGACGCCGAGCTGTGGGCCCAGCTGCAGCAGCCCGCCGCCCGCGAGGAGCTGCGTCAGGCCCTGCTAGGGCGCTACTTTCCCCACACCCGCGCCCGTTACCAGCCCACCGCCGGGGCCGCGGCCGTGCAAGCCATTCAGCAGCAGATGCTGCAGGAGCCCGCCGCGCTCTACCGCACCCACGTCGCCGCCGCCGACGAGCTGGACGTGGCCGTGCGCAGCGGCCTGTTCAAGCGCGTGGTGCTCGCGGCCTATGACCACACCTGCGCCATTTCGGGGCTGAAGCTGGTGAGCACCCGCGGCTCGGCGCCCAACCCCCTGCTCGACGCCTGCCACATCGTGCCCTGGGCCGTGAGCCACGACGACACCCTGCCCAACGGCTTGGCCCTGACGCCCACCCTGCACCGCGCCTTCGACCGCCGGCTGCTGTGGGTCGACGACGACTACCGCGTGCGCCTGGCCGAGGGCTTTGGCGAGCTGGCCGGCGAGGCGCACGGCATCCGGCAGTTTGCCGGCCAGGCGCTGCACCTACCCAAGCAACCCGAGTGGTGGCCCCGCATCGAAAACTTCCGCACCCAGCGCGGCGCCTGACCCTTGTGCGGCGGTCAGCGGCATCGGCCGCGGGGAGTAGCCTGCGGTTGAGGCCGCTCCACGGCTTGTCCAGAATCACCAAAAAAATCGACCGTTCCGGACTAATCTTGTCCAGAACCGCGTATTTTTTGGGTAGTTCTGGACAACTCTTGCCCGTGGCCCGCGCCCTTACCCTTGCCCTTCCCTCCAACACCCTCGAAGCCGCCATTCGGGCCCATTTCGGCCTGGCGCAGGCCGAGCTGGCTCGCTACCTGGGCGTGAGTGCCAGCCTCGTGGCCAAGGTCGAAGCCGGCCGGCGCCGGCCCTCCCGGCCGGTGGAGCAGCGCCTCACCCGCCTGGGCGACCTGCTGCCTCCGCCCACGGGGCAGGGGCCGGTTGCACCCCGCTTCGCCGCCGCGCCGCTGCCCCCGCCGCCGGTAGTCGAGCTGCCCGATTTCGGCGCGGCGCTGCCCCTGGCCCCGTTGCGCTGGCGGCAGGCGCAGGTGTTGGCCCAGGCCTCGCGGCTGCGCTGGCAGCTGCACCAGGCCGGCAAGGGTGCCGCCTTGCAGCAGCGGCGCGAGTGGGGCCTGGCTCAGCTGCAGGCGGCCCTGGGGCCGGCCGCGCTGCCCGACCCCGCCGAGCAGGCGCACGTTGGTCGTTGGCTTGCGGTGCTGGCCGCCGACGTGCAGGCGGCCGCGCCGACGCCCGCCGCCCGCGCCGCCCAGGCCCTGGCCGTGCTGCGCCTGCTGACCCTCGACGCCGAAGCCGCTGCCCTGGCCCCGCTGGTAGCCGCCGCGGGCGGCTGAGCTGGGCTACGACCAGTCGGGGGTACTATGCCGGGAAAAATATTGATTATGTTATTGTTTATCCGGTTTTTTTGCTATTCTTACTCCGGCTCCACTGCTAGGGGCACCAGCGTATTCTTTCATCTTTTTCCCCTTACCCGTATGTCTCTTCCGCTTGAATTACTCACCACGCCGGCCCTGTGCGAAGACGCCCAGACCGAACTCCAACTCGAAATCGATGACCTGACGTTGCGCCAGGCCAACTACGACCACCGCGACGGCAAGGCCACCATCCGCGCTGCCGACATGGCCGCGGAAATAACCATCCTCGACCAGGACATTACCGACCTCACCAACCAACTGGCCAACATGGCCGCCGACAGCCGCTACCGCCCGCGCCGCGAGGCCGAGCTGCGCGCCGCCGTCAAGCGCCGCGGCGACCTGGCCGCTGCCCTGGACAGCAACGGCCCGGTGGCCGTATTCCGCCTCGCCGTGGATGCGCGCCAGGTAGCCGTGCAGGTGGCCGAGCTGAACCTGGCCAAAGCGGCCCTCGCCGCGCACCGCGCCAGCCTGCCGGCCTGATAGCCCCGTCCCTGGCAGGAGCCCCGCCCGCCCCGGTATGCCGGGGCGGGCGGCGTTGTTTACGGGGCGGGCACAAAGCCGCGCCGACTGCCCGGGTCGTTGGGCCTGCCGAAAGCAGACCTGCTCCTGGAGTGCGGCGGCGCGCCTCCAACTCGTCAAAAGAGCGGTGGAGCACCCCCTAGCCCCCCTGGGAACGGTTGTCCGCCCTGGCTTGGGCGCCCCTGCTTAGGAGTGCCTGACCGGCCCCGCGCAGCCGAAGGTTGCCGTTAGGCAAGCATCTCTACCGCTTCTCTGTTCGGTAGAGATGCTTCGACTGGGCTCAGCAGGACGGCCAACAACAGCGCGGAAAAGCCTTGGTAGTTTGCGGGCCGCCCCGCTAGTGCGGCATGTGGCTGATCTTGGCTTCGTCGAGGTCGAGCTGGGCTTCCTGGTGGCGCAGCATCTCTTCCTCGAACACGTCTTCGCGGCGCAGCA
This sequence comes from Hymenobacter sp. B81, assembly GCF_044628455.1. NCBI lineage: Bacteria > Pseudomonadati > Bacteroidota > Cytophagia > Cytophagales > Hymenobacteraceae > Hymenobacter > Hymenobacter sp. B81. Next base: position 904,933 of record NZ_JBIYZW010000002.1, read on the forward strand.
CAAACAGCTCTTCGCGCTGCACCCGCAGCACGTCGAGCAGCACCTGGTGGTAGCGTTGCAGGGCCCGGCGCTTCGATTCGTCGTAGTCGAGGGCTTCGAGCAGGTTGCCGGTGCGCTGGGCCTCGGCCTGCATGCGGTGCTGCAGCGCCCCGATCAGCTCGTTGTCGCGCATGTCGGCCTCGTAGTGCCGGTCGAGGTGGGCCAGGGCCGCCCGCCGCAGGCGCAGCCGAATGCCGGCTTCCTGCTCTTCGGCCGGCATGCTTTCCTCGATGGCGGCCACGCCGGTAAAGCGAATCAGGGCCGGCAGCGTGAGGCCCTGGAACACCAGCGTAACGAGGATGACCACGAAGGTGATGAACAGAATCAGGTTGCGCTGCGGAAACGCCTGCCCGTCGGAAAGCAGCAGGGGCACCGACAAAGCCGAGGCCAGCGACACCACCCCCCGCATGCCGGCCCAGCCAATGATGAGCGGGCCCTGCCAGCCCGGGCTGGTTTCGCTCGTGCGGATGCGGCGGCTCAGCCAGCGCGGCACAAACGCGGCCGGGTACATCCACAGCAGGCGAATCAGGATGACGATAACGCTGATGGTGAGGCCGTAGAAAATGGCCTGGCTGAGCGAGTAGCCCCCCAGCCCCGCCACCGCTACGGGCAGCTCCAGGCCGATGAGAATGAAGACCAGCCCGTTGAGCACGAAGCCCACGCTGGCCCACACGCTGTTGGCCTGCAGGCGGGTGTCGGCGTCGAACACCCGGTGCGAGCGGGCCGAGAGCAGCAGGCCGCCGCCCACCACGGCCAGCACGCCCGAGTAGTGAAATTCCTCGGCCAGCAAATACATCACGTAGGGCGCCAGGAAGGTGAGCACCGTGTTGATGCTGGGCGTGGTGGGCAGGTAGCGGTGAATGAGGTAGAAGACCTGGGCCACCGCCAGGCCGATGCCCAGTCCCAGCACGCTGGCCAGCAGAAAGCTGGTAGCTGCCTCCTGCCAGGAGAAGGTGCCCGACACCACCGCGGCCAGCGCAAACCGGAACACGATGAGGCTGCTCGCGTCGTTGATCAGGCTTTCGCCCTCCAGGATGCTGGTCACGCGCCGCGGCACCTTGATGCCCTTGAGCACCGAGGTGGCGGCCACCGCGTCGGGCGGCGAGATGATGCCCCCCAGCAGAAAGCCCAGCGACAGGGTGAAGCCCGGAATCATGGCCCGCGAGACGTAGGCCACGATGGTGGAAGTGAAAAATACCAGCCCGAAAGCCAGCAGCCCGATGGGCCGCCGCCAGCGCCAGAAGTCCTGCCAGGAAGTTTCCCAAGCGGCCTGGTAGAGCAAAGGGGGCAGGAAGATCAGGAAGATCAGCTTGGGGTCGATGACGATGAGCGGCAGGCCCGGCACGAAGCTCAGGGCCAGCCCGGCCAGCACCAGGAAGATGGGATAGGAGATGCGCAGCTTCTGGCTCAGCATCACCAGCAGCAGCATGGTAAACAGCAGGCCCAGAACCAGCAGGATGGTTTCGTGCAGGGCGTTGTCGGGCATCGGAAAAACGACTAGGGAATAAGGCTGGCCGGAGCGGCAAGCTCGGCCGGAGGCCGAAAGGTAGCGGCCCGAAGCAAAAAGCCGTTTGCTGGGGCGCATCAGGGCGCTTCGGGGACGGCTCCGCCGCGTTTTTTCCCGCAGCAGCGCGCCAGCCGGAAAGCGGCGCCCGGTCCCGACGGAAAGCCAAGTCGGCCGGGCGCGGGCAGCACCGGGTGGGCGTCAGGGGCCCTGGGTCCGCCGCTCACCCTTCTTCCAGCCTGCCGCTCACATCATTATGTGGGCCGCGCCATGCCGCCGAATCCCGGGGGAGGCCATAGGTTTGGCGTTCCATTCGGCTCCCTTGCCCCCGCTATGAAACCACTCCTACCCGTGCCCGTTCGGCTGCTGCTGGGCTGCTGGCTGCTGCTGTCGGCCCTGGGGGCCGGCGCCCAAACCCGCCAGGGCTACCTGCACGAAAGCTTCGAGGGCCGCGCCTTTCCCCCCACCGGCTGGCGCAGCGAAAGCGTGCTGGGCAACCTGCAGTGGGGGCGCGAAGCCGACCTGACCGCCGTGGAAGACACCGCCAGCGCCCTGATCTTTCCGCAGTTCGGCGGCGACGGCGACGACTGGCTGGTGCTGCCGCGCTTCCGCGTGGCGGCCGGCGACTCGCTCAAGTTCTGGCTGCTGCCCCTGTTCACCCCCGGCACCCCCGACTCGCTGACCATCAAACTCTCGACCACCGACAGCGCCCGCGGCAGCTTTACCCGCACCCTGGCCCGCTTCGACGCCACCAGCTACCCCGTGGGCTGGTTCGAGCAGGTGCGCCTCGACCTGTCGGCCTACGCCGGGCAGCGGGTGTACCTGGCCTTCCGCTACACCAACCACGACGGGGCCGGCATGTATATCGACGACGTGGAGCTGGGCCGCCTGCCCGCCGCCGACGTGCGCGTGCACCACCTCACTTTGCCGCGCACGCCCCTGGCCGGGCAGCCCGTGGTGCCCCGCGTGACGGTGCAGAACATGGGCAGCGCCGCGCAAACCCTGAGCGTGACGCTCACGGCTGCGCCCGGCGGCTACAGCCATACCCAAACCATAACCCTGGGCCCGCGCCGGCAGGAGCGGGAGCTGAGCTTCCCGGCCTGGGCCCCGCCCGCCGGGGCCTACACCCTCACGGCCACCGCCGCCTTGCCCGGCGACGCGTACCCGGCCGACAACGCCCGCAGCTACCGCCGGCAGGTGTACAACGTGGCCGCCCTGCCGGGCTGGCGCCGTCGCCCCGACCTGCCCGAAACGCGCTCGGGCCACGGCCTGGCCGCCTACCGCAGTGCCGCCGGCGACACCACCTACCTGCTCAGCCTGGGCGGCGTCGACAGTGGGGCCGTGCCCGATGGCAAGGTGTGGCGCTACAGCCACCGCACCGGCGCCTGGGCGCCCCGCGCCCCCATGCCGCAGGCGCGCTGCTACTTCGGGGCCCACACCATCCGGGGCCGGGTGTACGTAGCCGGCGGCGTCGATGGCGTGTTCATGGGCACGGGCTCGACCCGGCTCGACATCTACGACCCGCAGCGCAACACCTGGAGCAGCGGCGCGCCCCTGCCCACGGCCAGCATTGCCTACGGCTCGGCCGTGGTGGGCGACTCGCTGCTGTACGTGGTGGGCGGCAGCGACGGCACCCGCGACCTAAGCCAGGTGCAGGTGTACAACGTGCGCCGCAATACCTGGGCGGCCGCCACGCCGCTGCCGGGGCCCGGGGTGTACTCGCACGGCCTGGGCGTGGTGGGCCGCACCCTGCTGCTGCTCGGCGGCGAAACCGGCCAGCTCAACTACCGCTCGGCCGAAACCTGGCGGGGAGAGATTAACCCGGTCAACCCCCTGCAGATTGCCTGGACCCGGGTGGCCGACTACCCCGCCGGCCCCGTGCGCTACATGGGCGCCGCGGGCGCCGAAGCGGGCGGGCGCCGCCGGGTGTACTTCACCGGGGGCGAAACCCGGGAGCGGCTGGTGGGCACCAGCCTGCTGCCCGAAACCTGGGCCTACGACCTCGACGCGCAGGAGTGGGTGCTGGGCCCCGCCAAGCCCCAGACCGTGCAGACCGGGCAGCTGGTGCCCCTGCTCACCCCCGACTCGCTGTACCTGGCCCAGGCCGGCGGCCTGGAGCCCACCACGCCCAGCGGCCCCCGGCACGCGCGCCGGCACGAGTGGCTGGCCCTGGCCCGGGCGACCGGCCCGCTGCCGGTAACGCTGACGGCCTTTGCCGCCCGGCTCGACGGCACGCAGGCCCTGCTCACCTGGACCACCGCCGAGGAGCAGCTCAATGCCGGCTTCGAGCTGAGTGTGTCGACCGACGGGCAGCGCTACCGCCCCCTGGCCAGCCTGCGCCCCGGCCACGACGGCTTTAGCGGCAGCGCCCGGCACTACCGCTACCTTGACGCCAACCCCGCGGGCGACCGGCTGCGCTACTACCACCTGCAGCAGCGCGACCTCGACGGCACCCTGCACAGCCTGGGCATTCGCCTGGTCGCGTTCGACCACGGGGCCAGCGCACTGGTGGCGGCGCCCAACCCCTTCGGCGGCAGCACCACGGCCCGCCTGCTGTTGCCCGCGCCCGCCCAGCCCGCCGAGCTGCTGCTCACCGACGCCCTGGGCCGCACCTGCTGGCAGCGTAACTTGGGCCCGGTGAGTGGGGCCGTAACCGTGGAACACATCGGCCAGGGCCTGAAGCCCGGCGTGTACCTGCTGCGCTGCCGCGTAGGCGGCCAGGAGCTGCGCACCAAGCTGGTAAAGGAATAGGGGCTGGCTCGTGCGGAGCGGCGGGCTTAGCTGCCCCCGCACGAGCTACCAGAGCCAGCAGATCAAGCAATGGGTAGATTATTGACCACCCGCCCGGGACTGCTGCATAATGCGGCGCACAAACCGGGTGAAGTTGTGGCGCCGCTGCGGGCTTAGGTAGGTTTCCCAGCCGTGGGCCTCGTACCGCGCCGACCGGAATCCGCTGCTTTCCCGCTGCAAAGGCTTGCCGTTTTTAGGGTACCAGAAGTGCACGGAGTCCAGGTTGGCACTGCCAATGGCATCCTCGACTCGCTTGTAGTCCCAAGGTCGGCAGCCCAGGGTAGTGGTGCCGAACTTCGAAGGGGGGCTAAGACCGGCTTTGTTGAGGGCATAGTCGCGCTCGTTCATGCCAATGGTCACGTGCCGGGTGGGCGGGGCGGCGGTGGGTGGCGTACGTTCGAGGTAGTCTATGATTTCGGGGTTGGTGCCGAAAAAGGCATTGCCGGTAGTCGCGGGTACCAGCAAACCCAGGCGCACGTCGGGATGGGTAGGGGTGGGGTGTGCGCGGTACAGGCGCTGGAATTCGGCGATGGAGGCCACCCCGGAGCCCGTGTAAGGCGAGGTCACGTTCCAGAATGTATGCGTGGCTACGATGGCCCCCGAGCTGTGCGTAAACACCCGGATGGGAGTGGTGGGCGCCGTGCCAGCCACCACCTGCCGCAGCCGCACTCCGGCATAGCGGGCATTGAGCTGCGCCGCGGCCCAGATGCCAACGGGTAAGTCCTTCTGCAGGCCGTCCCAGAATACTTCCAGGAATACCGCGTTGGCAAACGCGGCTGGGGCGGCCGCTGTCATAGCTCCCCGCACGGCGTCGTACAAGCCCGGGGTGGTACCCTGCGCGGTGTGGGAGGTGGCCCTCACGTTGAAGCCGTGAATCAGGATGACCAGGGGCCGGCCGGCCGACGAAGCGAGGAGAGTGTTCAGGGCCTGGGTGTGCTGCTCTACCAGGCGAGTCTGCACCTGCTGCCAGGCAGAATCATCGTCGCTCGGCGCGGCCGGGGTGGGTACACCATAGCGCCGGCAAAGCGCAAGCAACTGGGGGCGGTTAGCCTCTTGCAGGTAATAGTCGCTCAGGAAAAAGCTGCTGCTGTTTCGGCGCAGCGCGGCGTCGGTGGGCAGCTGCTCGTCGGGATACAGGTCGCCGCGGGCATCGAGGTACAGGCGAATTGTGCGGGCGGCTGGCTGCGCCGCGCTTTTAAGCTGGGCGAAGGTAACGTGGCGCCTGGGGTTGCGGTGCGCCTTGCAGCTGCCCAGGAACACGGCCAGGCTGGCCGCGGCGAGCAGGAGCTTGAGTAGATGCGGCATGGGCTACTGTTTTAGAAACCGCTTGGCTTGTCTTAATTCTTCCTGAGCGCGATTGTAAAGGGCTGTTGCCTGGGCGTCGGCCTCAAGGTGACGCTGCTTGGCATTGGGCTGCTGGACGCGGGCGGCGGCCTTTGCCGAATCGACTTTGAGGGCCTCGACCACTTTCTCCAGATCCTCCACCCGCTTGGTGTAGATGCTTCCGGAGTCGTCGTTGCCCTGCTGCCGCTCGGTGCGCGAGTAGAAGTTGAGCAGGGGCAGGTCGATGGTGATGCCCGCGTTGAGGCGCAGGGCGTTGGCCTCCTGCACGGCCGACTGCGCGTCGGTACGGAACTGCCGCAGGCGGGGGCTGAGCTGGGCGCCGGCAAACAGCGACACCGGCGAGCGGCCCGTGTGGTACATGAAGAACAGGCCGGGCGCAATCACCTGCCGGAAGCGCACCTTCTCGGGCAGCGGGGCATTGTTGAGCGAGTCGTTGAGGCGGTAGAGCACCAGGGCTCCAATGTCGATGAGGGGAACGAACACGCCTAACGAGCGGCCTTTCAGGTAGTGCTCCTGCCCGCGGTTGTTGTAGTAGTGGTAGTTCTGCGCGGTGCGCAGGGCCGCCCGCTTGCTGCGGTAGTTGCGGGTGCTATACACGTTGCCGCGCAGGGCGCGCGCAAAGCTCAGGCCGATGGCGGAGGTAAAGCCCAGGTTGGGCTTCCAACTGCCCGTGACGTCCTCGGTGCCGGCTTTGGGCACGTAGGCAAACTCCCGTCCGCTGGTGATACCCGGAAAAGCATTCAGAGAAATATTGGTGAAGCTCTTGCGCTTGATGGATGAGCTGCCCGCCGGCAGGGCTACTGCCTCAATGGCCTTTTCCATCTGCTCGGGGTTGCGGGCTTCGGCCATGGCGGCCATGAAGGGGGCATATTTAAGCAGCTGGGAGCGGTTGCGCAGCTGGTCGGGCACAGTGGTTTGCACCAGCAGCATCACGTTGGACACCGTCACGCCGTAGCGGCCGTGCAGCGCCGCCTGGTAGCCATCAATCACGGCCTGGCTGACGCGCTCCACTTCCTTGACCTGCGGCAGGGGCCGTAGCAGCACCTGTTCCGAGGCAAAGCTGGTGACCTCGAGGCCCAGCTGGTAGAGGCGGATAAAGTCTTCGGGCTGCAGGCGGTCTGCCTGCTTGGTGGCCTTCACTTTCCGGCGCAGGGTATCTACCTGCTCCTGCATATCGGTAGCTAGGCGGGCAAAGCCAAACACGAGCTGGTAGAGGCGCTTGCCGTCGGCCAGCACGGGCAGCGCCACGGGCTGGTAGAGTAGACGCTGGTGCACCAGCCCCAGGAAGCAGCGCAGCTGCAGGTTTTGGTTGGCCGGTTGGTTGATGAGCGCCTGCACCTGCTTGGCATCGGCCCAGGCTTGTTCGAGCTGTCCTTCCTGCAAAAAGGATTCGGCTAGCACGTGCACCACCCCGGCCACCTGTCGGGCCTCGGCGGGCGCTGATATGGTGTGTAGCTGTTGGTTGATGCGGCTGATAATGCTAACCGGGTGCGTGCCGCGCTGCATTTCGCCCAGCGTAAACAGCAGCACGTGGGTGTAGCGCAGCAGCTGGGCCCTTTCTTTCTCTCGACTGGTGCTGGTGGAGTCAGTGAGCATCAGCCGCTGGTAGCGGGAATGGTTGAGCAGGCCGTGGAAGTTGAAGAACAGGTCGCGCAGGTCTTTCTCGAAGGCGGCCCGCAACAGTTGCACAATGGCGCTGTAGTCTACCGAGCCAGCCGTAACCAGGCGGGTCGTGTTGGGAAACATCGTGCGCAGCTCCACATAGCTTTCGTCGTGCAGCAGGGCATTAAACCGCTCGAAAAAGGCCGCGTTAAGCTCTTCCTTCAGGCGCTTGGCCACAAACCGCGCCAGCCCATCCAGGGCCGCTGCCTCAAGAGACGGCGCTGCGGCCGGCTGCGGGATGGCGGGGGCCAGCGTGAGAATCTGGGAGCGGTTGAGCAGCAGCGTCGAGCGCGTATCGGGCAACAGGGTAGAGGTAATGAGGTCTATGTCGGCAGCCCGCTGCTGAGCATCCTTGTTCAAATTGGCGCGGGCTGCCTTGGATAATGCCGGGCGGCCGGGAGCAGGCCCAAGCTGTGCTTGGTCGCCTTTGAGCTGCTGCTCCTGAGCCGCCAGGGCCCGGGCCACGTAACCGGTGAGCTGCTGCAGCAAGGCCGGAAGCAAGTTGTTGTCGAGCTCCCGGATGCGGTTGATGTTGGGGGCGCCCAGCTTAGCCTGGAGGTATTTCAGCTGCCCGGCCGTCATCGTGGCCGGCCCCTCCGATACCGCGGTGAAGCGGGCCAAGGCCTTCAGCAGAAATACCTCGCGAAAGGCGGCCTGCTTGGCGGGGTCGTTCAGCTCAGCCTCCCTGATTGTGTAGTGGCCGTGGAAGATGCTGTCCTGGTACCGTAGCTCACTGGCTGGGGCCGCCAGAATAAGCTTGCTCACGTCCTGGCGCATCTGCTTCACCAATTGGTAGCGCTCCAGGGCCAGTGTATAGTGTTGGTCGAACAGGACCTGGGCGGCGCGGGCGGTATCGTTCCGCAGGAAAACTCCCAGAAGCTTCGGACGCAGCCGCTCATAAGCCTGTTCGACCGTCTCGCCCAGGTACGGATTGCCGCGAAAGTCCTGGTAGATGCGCGAGGCCAGCACCGGCTGCTCCTGGTCGGGGTAGGTAGTTGCCAGAATCTGGAAAAAAGTAGAATCGTTGGGCCTGGCACTACTGACAGCCGCGGCCAGCCGTGCGGCCTGGCTAAAGGAACTGCTGCGCTGCTGAGCCCGGGCCGAGGGCGCAACAACAAGCCACAGGGCCAGCGCGAGTACCCAGGTCAGAGTTTGGCGACAATCGGTTGGCCCCCCTGGTAGGGGGAAGATTCTGCCGGGCAGATGGTCGCGAGATAAGCAAGCAGGAGCGGGCCCGAAAACAGCGAGGCAGGCGGGTAAAACGTTAGGCATAGGGTTTCTGATTAGGAGAATTAGCAATTGGTAGGCTCACCGGCAGCCGCTGCGGCAAACCCGGCCAGCAGTTCACGCCCGGCGGCCCAGGCTTTATCCCAGGTGGGGAAACCGGTTGGCCGCCCGGGGCAGAGAAACCATAGCAGCAGCGGCCAGGCGACGTTGCATCGCGCGGAAAACAGACAGGTGGTAAGCGGGTAATAGCCGGGGTATAAAGGATAAAGGCCGGCCAGAGGGGGTAGAGGCAAGATGGGAGGATTATCCTGTTTATGCACCAGGTAGTGATAAAAATATTATCCGTGGTTGGTGCCCCGCCTACCGTACGCGCCGAAGTTGCCCTTTAACCCGGGGCTTGCCTTCGTCGTTATGCCGGGGTTGACGTACCAGCGGGTACTTCCGTTCCGGAACGTCGGGGCCGGCTTCAGCCGCCCTGCTTCTATTCCTCCTTCCTGCCCGCTGCCGCAATGCCCGAAACTGCTTTTCTTGCTGAGCATGTGGTGGAAAACCTCCGCCAGGTGTTCTTTGTGTACGACCTCGTGGCCCGGCGGCTGCACTACGTGAATGCCGCCTACGAAGCCGTGCTGGGTGGCCGCCGCGCCCAGGCCGCCCAGGAGCTGCCGGCCCTGCTCGCCCGCCTGCACCCCGACGACCGCGACTACGCCGCCGAGTGCTTTGCTAAGCTCAGCCAGGGCCGCCTGCACGAAGCGGTGGAAGTGCGCCTGCTCCACCCCGACGGGCAGCTGCAGTGGCTGTGCCTGAACGCGGCCCTGCACCCCCAGCCCGACGGCGGGCAGCTGCTGAGCGGGCTGGTGGAAGACGTTACCGCCGCCAAGGAGTACGCGCGCAACGCTGAGCGCTTCAACAACAAGAAGAACTCCACGCTCGAAATCCTCTCCCACGACCTGGCCGGGCCACTGGGCGTGATTCACAGCGCCGCCGCCGAGGTGCGCGCCCGCACCCAGCACCTGTCCGACCCCAGCCTGCACGAGCTGCTGCGCATCATCGAGCAAACCTGCCGCGAAAGCACCGACCTGATCCACGACTTCGTCGACCACGAGTTTCTGGAGTCGGTGAACGTGGAGCTGCGGCGCGAGCGGGTAAACCTGGTCGAGCGTGTGGGCATCACCATCGACAACTACCGCCGCCAGCAGCAGCAGCTGAACCTGCGCTTCACGCTGCAAGCCCACCCGGAAGCCATCTACCTGAGCATCGACGAAAACAAGCTGATGCAGGTGTTCAACAACCTGATCGGCAACGCCATCAAGTTCACGCCCGCGGGCGGCCACATTGCCGTAACCCTGCACGAGCACCCCGGGCACGTGCTCATCACGGTGGCCGACACCGGCATTGGCATTCCCGGCGAGCTGCAGTCCGGCCTGTTCGAGAAGTTTACCCGGGCCCGCCGCCCCGGCCTGCGCGGCGAGAAAACCACCGGGCTGGGCATGTCCATCATCAAAACCATTGTGGAGCTGCACCAGGGGCGCATCTGGCTGGAAAGCGAAGCCGGGCAGGGAGCCACGTTTTTTATCGAGCTGCCCCGGGAGGTAGAGTAGCGGCCGGCCCGAAACCCCGTATCTTCCCGCCCCAATTGGTGTGCTATGGTGTCGACTGAAGTGTTGCAGATTGAATACCGCGCCGATTTGTTGGTGCTGGTGGGGCGCTGGATGCGGCAGCCCACCGAGCAGGAGCTGCACGCGGGCTACGAGCAGCTGCTGGCCGCGGCCCTGGCCCAGGGCTGCCGGCTCTGGCTCATCGACGCGCGCCGCCGCAGCGACTCCAACAAGGGCCACTCGGCCTGGATGGTGCAGCATTTCTTTCCCCGGCTGGCCCAGCTCAACAGCGAGGTAAGCCTGGCCTACCTGTTTATGCCCCACCACCTGCGCGAAATTGAGCAGGACCCGCAGGTGCCGCCGCTGTCGTTTTTCGGTCACCTGCCCTACAAGGTGCAGCGCTTCACCGAGGAGCAGGCTGCCATGGCCTGGCTGGCCGACTGCCGCCGGCGCCTGCGGCCGGCCCCGGTGCCCCAGCCGTTGTAGTCCCGCGCGCCCCGACTTGTTGCATGCTGCTTACTCCGCTGCTCGCCGCCCCCGGCATTACCATCAGCTACGACGCCGATAACCGCTGGCTCTACGCCGACTGGCTGGGGGAGCACGACCAGGACTCGTCGCAGCGCTGCTGCCTGCTGCTGCTCGAGGCGCTGCGCGCCCACCCCTGCTCGCGCATTCTCAACGACAACTCCAACATCACCCGCACCAGCGTGCAGCTCACGCTCTGGGGCAGCTGGTGGCTCGACGAGATGCTGGCGGCCGGCCTGCGCCACATTGCCTGGGTATATCCCCGCGACTTTGCCGCCCGCCAGGCCACCGAGGCCGTGGTGCGCTTCATCCAGCGCCCCGTGGTAGCGACCTTCGACGACGTGGCCTCGGCCTACTTCTGGCTGCAGGCCCAGCCGGCGGGGGCTGAGGGGAAGGTTCGCTAGCACACCCCGCGTTGCGGCCGGTCACCGCACCGGATTAGCGGCCGGGTCTGCCGGTCTCGTCTGGTACCGGGCAAGCCGCCGGAGCCGGGCTGCCCTGGGCGGTGAAATGGCGAAGTCTCGCATATTGATGTGATTGGGCGGGCCGGGGGCGGCCTCTATCTTGCAGGCCCCGGGCCGGGCCTCGCCGGCGGGGTCTGTTCCTCCACTCTTCCTGCTTCTTATGTCGCGCTTTTCCTTCGCCGGCCTGGCCGCCGGGGCCGCAATGCTGGCCCTGTCGGCCTGCTCGGGCAACAACCCAGCCGCCACCGATACCCCCGCCGCCGACCCGGCCAGCAGCCCCGGCGCTACCTCGGCCGCGCCCACGCCCAGCACCGACGCGGCCGACCACTACACCGCGCCCGCCACGCCGGCCCCGGCGGTCAACCCCGAGGCCTTTGCCTTCACCCTCGACGGCGGCGCCTACGCCGGTCAGCGCGTAACCATTGCCCACCCCGCCGACGCGGCCACCCGCCCCGGCTCGGCCATCGGGTACTGGACCCAGCTCTCGGGCCGCGGCACCGAGCTCGACGCCAGCCACGAAAAGCCCACCGGCATCATTCTGCGCCTGCCCAACGCCGCCCGCAACCAGCCCGGTACCTACCCGCTGGCTACCAGCGCCATCGTGAGCAACGGCGAGGGCGCGGCCGGCGACATCACCATCGACAAGGGCACGGTTACCATCACCACCTACGCCGACCGCATCGTGGGCACCTTCGAGGGCACGGGTACTTACCTGGACCTGAAAAATAACATGAAGCAGACGCCCGTCACCATCAGCAAGGGCAGCTTCGACCTGGCCCGCGGCAACGACCGGTAAACCCGGGCTCGACGCCCTACGGTCCAGCTCTTTTTGAGGATTACTAACCCGGCCCCGACTGCCTCCGCAGCCGGGGCCGGGCGTTTCCGGGCGCATCCCCTCCTGGCCTGAATAGGATATAACCGTCGGGTGCTGGAAAAAAGCCGGGCTTATGTTGCGGGTGAATCTTGGGATTGTATATATTTGGCCACCTATTAAGAAACTTATATACTTTTCATGTCAGGCTCATTTTTCGTTTCAGAAAGCTATTTACCGTCGGCTGCCCCGGGCCTGAACCGGTTTTGCCTGCCCCCGGCCTTTTCCCGGGCATTCCCTGCCCACCGCTGCCCCGGGCGGTGGTCAGCCGCGTCGGCTTTCGCCGGCTCCAGAAGTTACTAGCTGCCATTCCCGCCGCCGCTTGGTGGCCGCGCAGCTACGCCTTTGCTTTTTCCTTCAATTCCTTACCACTCATCGTCCATGCAAAAACCTTACGCTACCCGGCCCGACACGCGAGGGGCCCGCTTATCAAGTAATTCTGCCCCGGGCGAGTCAGCCAGCCGGGGCGGACAATGGCGCCGACTGCTGCTGGGCGTAGGCCTGTGGGCCGGGGCCCTGGCCGCCCACGGGCAGGGTGCCAGCAAGCTGTACTGGGTGCAGAGCAGCGCCACGGCTAGCAGCGACGCACTGGTGGTGGCCAACCTCGACGGCTCGAACCCCACCGTGCTGGCCTCCGGCGCCGCCAACTTCGCCAACCCCCTCAACATTGCCGTGAACGTGGCCGCGGGCCACATCTACGTGGCCGACGCCAACGCCACCGGCGGCACCGGCATCACGCGCTACAACCTCGACGGCAGCGGCCGCACCGCCATTGCCGCCCACAACAGCGGCTGGCAGTACAACGATTTGCAGGTAGCCGGCGGCAAGCTGTACTGGGTGCAGAGCAGCGGGACGGCCAGCAGCGACGCGCTGGTGGTGGCCAACCTCGACGGCTCGAACCCCACCGTGCTGGCCTCCGGCGCCGCCAACTTCGCCAACCCCACGAACCTGGCCGTGGATGCCGTGGCCGGCTACATCTACGTGGCCGACGCCAACGTGACTGGCAACACCGGCATCACGCGCTACAACCTCGACGGCAGCGGCCGCACCGCCATTGCCGCGCCCGCAACTGGGGTGCAGTACAACGACCTGCAGGCGCTCAACAACAAGCTGTACTGGGTGCAGAGCAGCGCCACGGCTAGCAGCGACGCGCTGGTAGTGGCCAACCTCGACGGCTCGAACTCCACCGTACTGGCCTCCGGCGCCGCCAACTTCGCCAACCCCCTGAACTTGGCCATCAATACGGCGAGTGGGGTAATCTACGTGGCCGACGCCAACGCCACCGGCGGCACCGGCATCACGCGCTACAACCTCGACGGCAGCGGCCGCACCGCCATTGCCGCCCACAACAGCGGCTGGCAGTACAACGAGCTGGTGCTCGACGAGCAGGTGGCTACCTCGGTGTCGTCGATCAACCGGGTAGGCGCGGCCACCACCAACGCCGCCAGCGTGAGCTTCACCGTGACCTTTGCCCAGAGCATTTCGGGGCTGAGCACCGGCAACTTCTCCCTGACCACCTCGGGCCTGTCGGGTGCCAGCGTGAGCAGCGTGTCGGGCTCGGGCAGCACCTACACCGTGACGGTGAACACCGGCTCGGGCGACGGGACCGTGCGCCTGAACCTGCAGAACGCCAGCGGCCTGTCGGCCCCCGTAACGGGGCTGCCCTACACCAGCGGTCAGACGTACACCATCGACAAAACCGCCCCGGTGGTAACGGGCGTGACGGGCGGCGCTACCTACAACAGCAGCCGCACGATTTCCTTTAACGAGGGCACGGCCACGCTCAACGGCTCCGCCTTCGCCTCGGGCGGCAGCGTGAGCGGCACGGGCAGCTACACCCTGGTGGTAACCGACGCGGCCGGCAACGTTACCACGGTGGGCTTCAGCATCGACACCACGGCTCCGAACACGTTCATTGTGAGCGGCCCGCCGGCGCTGACCAACAGCCCCTCAGCCACCTTCGACTTCAGCAGCGACGAGTCGGGCGTGAGCTACCAGGCCAGCCTCGATGGCAGTGCCTTCGGCGCCGTTACCGACCCGATGACCTTCGTGGGTTTGAGCAGCGGCCCGCACAGCCTGGCCGTGCGCGCCATTGACGCGGCGGGCAACGTGGACGCCACCCCGGCTACCTACAGCTGGACCATTGACGCCGTAGCCCCCGCCGCCCCGGTGGCCATTGCGCCCGCCAACGGCAGCGTCACGGGCGACAACACGCCCACCTTCGTTGGCACGGCCGAGCCGGGCAGCACCGTCACCGTCATTGTCGACGGCAGCTCGGTGGGCACGACCACGACCACCGGCAGCGGCAACTGGGCGCTGAACCAGCCCAGCGCCCTGGCCGATGGCTCCCACACCGTTCGGGCCACGGCCACCGACGCGGCCGGCAACACCAGCCCCAGCAGCAATACCAACACTTTCATGGTGGATGCCACGGCCCCGGCGGCCCCGGTAGTGAGCAGCCCGGCCAACGGCCTGCAGACCGCCGACAACACGCCTACCTATAGCGGTACGGCCGAGTCGGGCAGCACCATTACCGTCGTGGTCGACGGCAGCGCCGTTGGTACCACTACGACCAGCGGGGCCGGCAGCTGGAGCTTTACCCAGGCCGTAGCCCTGGCAGAGGGCAGCCATACCGTGCGGGCCACGGCCACCGATGCGGCGGGCAACCTGAGTCCCCTCAGCAGCACCAATACCTTCGTAGTAGATACCCAGGCCCCGAACACGCTCATTGTGAGCGGCCCGCCGGCCTTGACCAACAGCCCCTCGGCCACCTTTGACTTCAGCAGCAACGAATCCGGTGTCAGCTACCAGGCCAGCCTCGACGGCAGTGCCTTCACCTCTGCCACCGACCCGGTAACCTTCAGCGGCCTGGCCGACGGGCTGCACACGCTGGCCGTGCGCGCCATTGACGGAGCTGGCAACGTGGACGCCACCCCGGCTACCTACAGCTGGACCATTGACGCCGTAGCCCCCGCCGCCCCGGTGGCCATTGCGCCCGCCAACGGCAGCATCACGGGCGACAACACCCCGGCCTACAGTGGCACGGGTGAGCCGGGCAGCACGGTAACGGTGATAGTGGATGGCATCTCGGTGGGCACCACCACTGCCAATGGCGCGGGCAACTGGGTGTTTACCCCGGTGACTCCCCTGGCCGAAGGCAGCCACACCGTGCGCGCCACGGCCGCCGACGCGGCCGGCAACACCAGCCCCAGCAGCAACACCAACACTTTCACGGTGGACACGCAGGCGCCCGCCGCGCCGGTAGTAGCCGGCCCGGCCAACGGCAGCACGACCGGTGACAACACGCCTACCTACAGCGGCACGGGTGAGCCGGGCAGCACCATTACCGTCGTGGTCGATGGTAGCGCCGTTGGTACAACTACCGTTAGCGGGGGCGGCAGCTGGAGCTTCACGCAGCCCACAGCCCTGGCCGAAGGCTCGCACACGGTGCGCGCCACCGCCACTGATGTTGTCGGCAACGTCAGCGTCAGCAGCAACACCAACAGCTTCGTAGTAGATGCCCAGGCGCCCAATACGCTCATCGTCTCGGGGCCGCCGGCCTTGACCAACAGCTCCTCGGCCACGTTCGACTTCAGCAGCAACGAGTCGGGCGTGAGCTACCAGGCCAGCCTCGACGGTGCCCCCTTCACCTCTGCCACCGACCCGGTAACCTTCAGCAGCCTGGCCGACGGCGCCCACACGCTGGAAGTGCGCGCCATCGACGCGGCTGGCAACGTGGACGCTACCCCGGCCAGCTACAGCTGGACCATCGACACCCAGGCGCCCACGGTAGCACTGGCCAGCCCGGCCAGCAACCCCACCGCCACCAGCCCCATTCCCGTCACGGTAACCTTCTCCGAAAGCGTAAGCGGCTTCAGCCTCGCCGACCTGGTAGTGGGCAACGCCACCGCGGCGAACTTCAGCGGCAGCGGCAGCAGCTACTCGTTTACCCTCACGCCCACCGGCCCCGGTCTGGTGACGGTGAACATCGGGGGCAACAGTGCGGTGGACGCCGCCGGCAACGGCAACGTGGCCGCTTCGCCCTTCAGCATTCAGTACAGCCCGCTGCCCAGCGTGCTGACCTGGACCGGCGGGGCCTCCACCAACTGGAACAGCGCCGCCAACTGGTCGCCCGCCCAGGTGCCCGCGGCCGACGACAACGTGCTCGTTCCGGCCGGAGCCCCGCGCTACCCCGTGCTGGCGGGCGGCGCCTTCGAGGCCCACAACCTGACGCTGGAAGCCGGCGCTACGCTCAGCCAGAGCGGCGGCACCCTGGAGGTAGCCGGCGCCTTCGTCAACAACGGCACCCTGAACGCCACCGGCGGTACCATTGCCCTGTCTGACACCGTGGCCCAGACCATCGGCGGCAGCAGCACCAGCCGCTTCTTCAACCTCGCCGTGGGCGGGGCCGGGGCCCAGCTGGCCGGCCCGGTGCAGGTGCAGCGCCTGCTCACCCTCGACGGCAGCCTGAATACCAACGGCCAGGCGTTTACCCTGCTCTCCGACGCCGACGGCACGGCCATGGTGGTCAACCGCGGCGGCACGGTCAACGGCACGGCCACGGTGCAGCGCTACATTACGCCCGCGCTCAACCCCGGCCCCGGCTACCGCCATTACTCGGCCCCGGTGAGCAACACCACCGTGGCCGACCTGGCCACGCCGGGCTTCACGCCGGTGGTGAACCCGCAGTACAACAGCTCGCCCAACCCCGGACTGGTGACGCCCTACCCCACGGTGTTCGGCTACAACGAAAGCCGCCTGACGGGCAGCTCGGCCACCACGGCCGGCTTCGACTTCGGCTGGGAGTCGCCCACCGCGCTCAGCTCGCCGCTGCTGCGCGGCCGCGGCTACACCGTCAACATCCCCGCTTCGCAGACGGTGGACTTCGTGGGCACGCTCAACAACGGCGACGTGCCGGTGGGCCCGCTCACCCGCGGTGCCACCGCCAACTCGGGCTGGCATTTGCTGGGCAACCCCTACCCGTCGCCCATCGACTGGGATTCGCTGGCCCGCCCGGCCGGCATGATGAACGCCGTGTACGTGTACCGCTCCAACGGCCAGTACAGCGGCAGCTACGCCAGCTACGTGAACGGCATCGGCAGCCTCTCGGGGGGCGTGATTGGGGCCATGCAGGGCTTCTTCGTGCGCACCACCCAGGATGTGCCTGCCTTTAGCTTCCAGAACGCCGCCCGCCTCAGCACCTACGCCGACCCGGCCTTTTACCGCGGCGCCGCCACCGAGCAGCGCCCGGTCGTGCAGCTCAGCGCTACCCACGCCCTGAGCCAGCAGCAGGATGAGGCCTTCGTGTACCTGCAGCCCGGCGCCAGCCCCGCCGTGGAGGCCGCCCACGACGCCGTGAAGCTGCCCGCCGGTCCGGTGCGCCTCTACACCCTGGCCGGTACCGAGGCCCTGGCCATCAACGGCCTGGCGCCCGCCGCCACCCAGCAGGTACCCCTGGTAATTGAGGGTGCGGCCGGCAACTGGCAGCTCAGCGTGGCCCAGCTGCTGAACGCCACCGACCTGAGCGTGGAGCTGGAAGACCGCGTGCGCGGCCTGCGCCAGCCCCTGAGCGCCGGCAGCCAGTACGCCTTCGCCCACAGCGGCGGCCACAGCGGCACGCGCTTCGTGCTGCACCTGAATGCCAGCCGGGTGCTGGCCCAGAAAGCCGCCAACACCCTCGCGGCCGACGTGTACCCCAACCCGACCCGCAACGGCCAGGGCCTGCGCATCAGCGCCAGCGGCCTGAGCAGCCAGCCCCTGCAGCTGGCCCTCTACAACAGCCTGGGCCAGCGCGTGGCCAGCCAGGAGGCTCGTCCGCAGGGCGGCACCGTGCGCGAAACCCTGGTTACCCAGCACCTGCCCGCCGGCGTGTACACCCTGCGCCTGACCTCGGGCACCCAGCAAACCGTGAAGAAAGTCGTGGTGGAATAGAGTAGTTGCACCCACTTTCCCGGCAAAAAGTCCGGCTCCCCTGGAGCCGGACTTTTTGCGTTTTGGGGAGACTCCCCGGCCACTCTGGGCTTATTCATCCGCAGGCACGCGCGTATCCTACGTCAGCACGCATATACACCATGTCAGCCGGCATTTACCCGTGGTCAGCAAACCCTTACGGTGCGTCAGCAGGCATTTACACCATGTCAGAAGACCCTTACGGCACGTCAGCACGCATTTACAGCACGCTATGGGGCATTTACGCGATGTCAGTACGCATTTACAGCACGTCAGCGGGCGTTTACGCTACGTCAGCGCGGTTCTATTCGAGCCGAGCGCGGTTTAACAGCACCGGAGCATGGTTTTACCGACCCCGGAGGACGGTTTTACAGCACCGGAGTTTGGTTTTACAGCTGCCGAGCGCGGTTCTAATCGACTGGAGCATGGTATAACAGCTGCCGAGTACGGTTCTAATTGACCCGAGCACGGTTTAACAACTGCCAAGCGCGGTTCTGATTGAGCCCGGGGGGGCTGGTGCCCATGCAAAAGCCCGCTCCAGGCCGCGGTGGGCCGGAAGCGGGCTGATGGAGTTGCCGGAGGGCGGGAAAGGCTAGAGGTTCTTCATCCAGGCCTGGCGCAGGGTTAGCTGGGCGGGGCCGGCGTCGGGCTGGGCCGCGAAGTGGTAGCGCTTGATTTCCTCTTTTTCCTGGGTGCGGCAGCGCACCTTCTTTTCGGCCCCATCGCGGCGCACGGTCAGCTCCACTTCCGAGCCGGGCGGGCGGCTCTGCAGCTCGGCGAAGGTGGCCGCCAGCGTTTGGGGCGTCACGGCGGTGCCCGCAAAGGCCACGAAGGCGTCGCCCGGGGCCACGCCGCAGGCCTGCAGGGCCGGGCTCACCTGGGTAAACTGCACGCCGCCCCCGGCCTGGGCCGCGTAGCCGTTGGTGCCCAGCGAGGCGAGCTTGCGCCCGGTGCGGTGCGCGGCCTCGTAGCGGATGCCCACCTTGGCGAAGTACTCCTGCAGCGGCAGGGGCTCGGCGTTCTGCACGTAGCGCCGGAAAAAGTCGCCGATTTCGGGGTAGGTCAGCCGGGTGAAGTCGTCGAAGAACGTTTGCTCGCTGATGGGTTTGCTGGGGCCGTACTGGCGCGTGAGCTCCAGCAGCACCTCGCGCAGGCCGCGCTTGCCGCCGCTAAGCTCCAGCAGGCGCAAGTCGAGCAAACCCGCCGTCATAGCCCCGCGCTGGTAAATGTTGCCGTACTGCTGCTGGCCCTCGTCGGAAAACGAGCGCAGCCCCAGCCGGGTCAGCGAGTAGGTGGTGTCGGCCCGCAGGTGGTCGTAGGCCACTTTGTTGTGCAGGGTGTTCAGGTACTGATCGAGCGGTACCAGCCCGGCGCGCAACTGCATGGCGTGGGCGGCCCACTCCGTCACGCCCTCGTACAGCCACAGGTGCTGCGAGCCGGTGGGTTGCACGAAGTTGAACTGCTCAATCACCTCCGAGTGCAGGTTCAGCGGCGTCACGATGTGAAAGAACTCGTGGGCCGCCATGTCGGTAATGGCCTGGGCCACGTCCGGGGTCAGCGGCTTTTCCTGCAGGGTGTATTCCGAGCTGTAGGAGTGCTCCCAGGCACCCTGGTCCTGGTCTTCGAAGTGGTAGAGAAAGGCGTAGCGCTTCACCGGCAGCTCCACCAGGAAGCTCTGGGCGGCCTTGAGCATTTGCTGCATGTGGCCCAGCAAGGGCTCGGCCTTGATCTGGTCGGTTTTGGAGTAGCAGTACAGGGCCACTTCGGCGTCGCCCAGCTTGGTGCTGGCCTCAGTGAGGCGGCCCAGCAGCAGGGGCGAGTCCACGGCGTGGTCGTAGCTGCGGGCGTGGTAGCGGCCCTGCGCGTCGGGCACCAGCGCCGAGCCGGCCTTCCACTCGCGGGGGTAGTTCACTTTGATGCTCAGCGGCCGCGCCTGCATGCCCTGGGGGTAGCCCACCAGCGTGTGCCAGTTGAGCAGGGCATGGTCGGTTTCCAGCGACGAGCCGCACATGCGGTAGATGCGGTGCTCCGATACCGGCGTATCCCAGGTTTCGGCCACGGTGTAGCGGATTTCGCGGGTTTTATCGGGCCGCGCCAGCTGCCACTGGTTGGCCGACAGCTGCTTCACCTCCAGGCTGCGGCCCTTGCCGTCGAAGGCCTCGAACTTGCGCACGAAGCGGCCGATGTCCATCACCTGGTAGGTGCCCGGCGCGGTGGAGGCAAACTGGTACACGCTCTGGTCTTTCTTGAGCTTGGGCAGCTGCAGGGTCACCCGAAACTCGTTGGTGCTGACGGTGGGGTCGATGTCGACGGTGTAGGCCAGCTCTTGCTGGGCCAGGGCCGGGAGGGTGGCGCCGAGCAGGCCGGCCAGCGCACCCAGGCGGGAGAAAATAGTCATGGCAAAAACGGGTCGATTGGGCAACGGATGCGCAAACCTAGGCAGGCGTTGCGTGCCCGCGCGCTATTTCCCGGCGCGCCGCTCCATCAGCTGGCCAGGTAGACTAGATGTATAATTGAATATAAGTAATGTAGTTGTGATGGTATGCAATGTTTATTGGAGTTTATGTGGGTTGATATAGTTATATTTTTGTCAAGAATTGGTTAGGGGATTTGAGTCATAAAAGCTTAATGCTTGTGTAATCGAAAATATAGGCTTAAGAAGGTAAAATGCTGTTATTTTCGATGAATAGTTGCATCAATATGCACTTTAATAAGAAAGTGATAGGACGCGCTGTTGCGGGCTGATTTTCCTTCATCTTCCTTTAGGTACCTGCTTGGGTACTGTTTTACTCTTTCACCTTCTCGTTTGATTGCGTATGAAAGCAACTTGTACTCTTCTGTTAAAGGCGGCCTCGCCGCGCGCGCGCCGCTGGGGCCTGATTATGCTCACCTGGGGCTCGTCGTGGCTGCCGGCCGCCGGGCAAACCACGCCCCCGGCCTTTCCCCGCAACGAGTCGTTCAAGGACGCGGGCGCGAGCAACTTCAGCTTTGGGGGCTCGGCCCGCCTCACCGGCGTGGGCGGCAGCCAGGACCCCGTGGGCCAGGGCTACCTGCGCCTGACCGACGCCGTGACCAACCAGGCCGGCTACGTCATCGACAACGTGGGCTTCCCGGCCGGGGCAGGCTTCACCATCTCGTTTGAGTTCTTTTCCTACGGCAAAACCACCGCCACCGGCGCCGACGGCTTCAGCGTGTTCCTGGTCGATGCCAACCAGCCCGGCGGCTTCCGCATCGGGGCCTCGGGCGGCTCGCTGGGCTACGCCCAGAAAACCGTTTCCCCGGCGGCAGCCGGCGTTTCCAACGGCTACATTGGCATCGGCATCGACGAGTTCGGCAACTACTCCAATGGCCAGGAGGGGCGCTCGGGCGGCGCCGCCAGCCTCGATGCCACCGGCAAGGTACCCAACGGCATTGCCATCCGCGGCGCCGGCAACGGCTCGGCGGCCACCGACTACCCCTACCTCACCGGCACCCAGCCCGGCGACCTGACCTTCGCCCTCGACGTGCCCACGGCCCGTGCCCAGCCCGGCGCGGCCGACTACCGCCGCGCCTTCATCGACGTGGTGCCCAGCACCAGCGGCGGGCTCACCACCTACCGCATCACCGTGCGCATTCAGCACGGCGGCGCCGTGAAGACGGCCATCGACAACTTCACCGTGCCGGCTCCGCCCCAGAACCTGCGCCTGGGCTTTGCTGGCTCGACCGGCGGCAGCACCAACGTGCACGAAATCCGCAACCTGAACATCGTGCAGGTGCCGTTTGCCAACACCGACGTGGCCAGCACGGCCTACAACAGCCCGCTCACGCTGAACGTGCTCGACAACGACCAGGCCCCCGGCAGCAGCATCGACGTGGCCTCGGTGGACCTCGACCCCAACGCTCCCGGCCGCCAGACCACCCTGAGTCTGCCCGGTCAGGGCACGTTCAGCGTCGACGACCTGGGCGCGGTAACCTTTGTACCCTCGGGCGACTTTGCCGGCACCGTAACGGTGCCCTACACCATGCAGTCGATTCTGGGCGCCGACTACACCTCCAGCCCGGCCAACATCCGCCTCACCGTGCAGGGCGCCGACGTGGCTACCACCGTGGCGGGCCCGGCCGTGGCCACGGCCGGCACCACCGTTACCTATGCCATGACCACCGAAAACCGCGGCTCGGTGGCTGCTCTCGATGTCGAGCCCAAGCTGAAGCTGCCCGCCGGCCTGCCCGCCGGCAGCGTGAGCGGCGGCAGCTACGACCCCATCAGCGGCTGGGTGAGCTTCGACCCGGTTTCGACCTTGGGCAGCAACGCGCCGGCCGTGAGCAACTCGGTGAGCTTCGTGGCACCCACTACCGGGCCGGTGACCGGGCTGGCCTCGGCCACCTCGGCCGTGGTACCCGACCCCACGCCCACCAACAACAACGCCTCGGTTACCACCAGCATCAACGCCCCGCTGCCGGTCACGCTGACTCGCTTCGAGGCCCAAACCGACGGCCGGGACGCCGTGCTGAGCTGGGGTACGGCCCAGGAGCAGGACAACGACCGGTTTGAGGTGGAGCGCTCCGCGGGTGGGGCGTTTGAGCGGGTGGGCACCGTGGCCGGCCGCGGCACCACGGCCGAGCCGGGCAGCTACCGCTTCCGCGATGCGGGCGCCGCCGCGCTGGGCGCCGCTACCGTGCACTACCGCCTGCGCCAGGTCGACCACGACGGCACGGCCACCTATTCGCCCATCCAGGCCGTGCGCTTTGAGCGGGCGACGGCCGCCGCGCTGACGGTGTACCCCAACCCGGCTCCCGCCGCGGCCTGGCTCGACCTGAGCGCCGCCCCCGCGGGCAGCTATCAGGTGCGCGTGCTCGACCTCGCGGGCCGGGTGCTGCACACGGCTACGCTCAGCGGTGGGGCACACCACGAACTGGCCGTGCAGGCCCTGCAGCCCGGCACCTACCTCGTGCAGGTGCGCGGCGCGGCCCTCGCCCGCACGCTGCCGCTGGTGCGCCACTAGCGCCTGCAGCCCACCAGCTAAAGCCGGCGCCGTCTCCCGATTCGGGGGCGGCGCCGGTGGCGTTTCGGGCGGTTTCAGTGCGGGCCCAAGCGGGTAGAATGGGCTCGATTCGGGCGGCGGTTGGCGCTAAATAATTATTGATAAAATTATATAAAATTATTTTTAATAAAAGCCTTGTTGACTTGGTTCGAAACAATACATTTGGGGGCCGGGCTGCCTTAGCGCCCGGAATTATTACGCTCCACTACTCCCACACACCTGTTGCTGACTTCCTGATTTAGTGCAATGAAAATTGCGCCGTTGGGAAGCTGTGTTCGTCCTCTACAGCGGGGCTTTCGGGCTCGGCTGATTTTAGGGTTTTTCACCACAGTCAACAGCATGCGCATGGTAGCAGCAGCAGCGGGCAGGGCCCGCGAGACAGGAGGCCAAGGGCTTCAGGAGCTCCCCGTTGATTATTCCTCTTTTTCCATTCCTTTTTACGCTTACCGCTTATGTACAGAAATACGCTTATCGGTCTGACTGCTGCCGTGGCCCTGCTGGGCTTGTGCCCCGCAGGTTCCCAGGCTCAGACCTTGTATGATGCCGCCACGCCCTATCAAACGGCCCACGGCAGCGCCTCTTCTTACCGCACTTTCAACATGGGCACCGACGTGTACCGTCTGGCCAAGGCCGCCCGGGTGCAGGTCATGGTCTACGACGTGGACATGTCGGGCGACGGCACGCCCGACAACGTGATGCTGTCTTGGAACCACAGCGGCAACCAGGGTGCCCTCAAGCTCAGCAGCACCAACCCCCACAACCTAGCCGACCCCGACGTGGTGCTCACCTACGAAGGCAGCTCGCTGTTTGCCAAGGTGGTGTTTCTGCAGCAAAATCCCTCCACGGGCAAGTGGCGCACCCGCTACCAGGTGTTTAAGTGGAACGGCAGCAGCTTCGTGCCCTTCCACACCCCCGTCGACCTGGGCCAGACGGTGAACAGCGTGGGTGAGCTGCGCGACCACGCCTCGCCCAACATCGACGCTAACAGCAGCGGCTACACGGCCATCGTGTGGGAGGAATCGATTATTGAGAAAAGCCACGTGGTGGTAACCTCGGCTTCGTACTCGATGGCGTACGACGTGGACGTGCGCTACGGCTTCGGCTACGCCACGGTGCTGCACATGGGTGATACGCCTAATATCAGCCAGCTGCCCCAATGCAGCCGCGGCGCCATCATCTCCGGGCCGGTGCGCTTCCTTGACCAGTCCCTCTCGCCCGACGTGGCCGTGGGCAGCGGCAGCGACAACTACATTTCCTTCGTGTACAACCGCGCCTACGTCGACTTCAAAACCCACCAGCAGGTTTCGCTGCTCACCGTGCGCCAGACTCAGTTCCAGGGTACCTGCAACGGCGACCTGCAGGCGGAGTTCGTGGAAGTAGACCGCGGCGAGTGGGGCATTGGCCTCGGCGCCCCGCGCATTGCCGCCAGCCCCGACCCCAACCGGCCGCTCGACGTGGAAGTGGTGGGCAACTGGGCCGGGGGCGAGTGTGTGGTCAACCGCGGGCCGGTTTCGTACTGGGGCATCAGCAACGTAGGCAAGTCCAACGGCGCGTTCCGCGCCAACGTGAGCCCGGTGACGCCCGACGTGGACCGTGAGCGGTACTCGGGTGAGGCCGTGGTAAGCTACAGCGGCGACAAGGCTGACAGCCACTACACCGTTGCCTGGACCGGTCAGAACTACCCCAACATCGGCGAGGGCCAGGACGTGTGGGCCCGGCAGATGGAAGCCGGCAACATCGTACACGAGGGCATCAGCCGCGTGCACACCGACCCCAAAGGCACGCAGCGGGTACCGGCCATTGCCGGCCGCTACCTCTATGGGCAGACGCAGTACGCCTATGCCAATGAGAATGGCGGCAACGAAATCCGCTACACGCTGACCTGGAATACGGCCGGTGCCGGCGCCCTGCGCCAGGCCGGCAGCCAGCCCGGCGCCGGGGGCCTCGAAGCCGCGCCCGACATGGAGCTGCGCGCCTTCCCGAACCCCGCCAGCCAGGCGCTGTCGTTTGAGTTCTGGATTGAGCCCCGGGAGCAGGCCCAGGCCATCGAAATTGTGGACCTGATGGGCCGCCGCCTCGACCGCATTGCCCTGGACGCCCAGGCTACCGGCCGCCAGCAGGTGCGCTGGGCTAATGCCAAGCAGCTGCCGGCCGGCACCTACACCGCCCGGCTCGTGACTTCCCAACGCACTAAGTCGGTGCGGGTGGTAAAAGCGGCCGAGTAGTTTGCCCATCGGTTGAGCCGAAACCGTAAAAAGGCCCGTCCTGCTTGCAGGGCGGGCCTTTTGGCTTAGCCGCCGCGCAACGGCAGCGGAGTTGAGCGGCGAAGCGTTAGCTGCGCGAGGGGTAAATACCCTCCAGGCAGATGATGTAGTTCAGCGCCAGGTAGGGCTGGAGGTTTTCGTGGGGCATGTTGCCGCCCGAAACACCCACCGAAGCCGGGTTCAAGGTGGTGTCGGGAGCGGTGCCGAAGGCGTTGACGGTGACTTCCTCGCCGCCACCGGTGGAGCCCACGGGCAAAGCCAGCACGCCACCGGCCGGGGCGTTGGTGGCGCCGGGCTGGCTGCTGGCGTTCAGCATATGAGTGTGGGCCGGCATCTGGTTGGCCAGCAGCGTCACGTTCTCGGTGCCAGCCATCTGGCCCTGCACGTAGTTGCTCAGCCCCGGGCCCTGGCCCATGCCCACGGCCACGCGGCTGCGCAGGTCGGGCAGCCCGAAGGTGGTGACGCCGTCGCCGCCGTAAGTGGTACCCAGAATCGAAAACAGCGCTGAGTTCTGGGCAATGGACATGAGCTGGCCGTTGCAGAAGGCCCAGCCCTGGGGGGCAAAGTTGCCGCCGAATAGCTTGATGATGCCGATGAATTCTTCCATGCGAAAAAAGGGGAGAGGGTTAGGGAGAAGAGAAAAAAGTTGAGTTGAATCGGCCGGGCCGGCCAGCGCTGCACGGCGGATAGGCCGATTGAAAAGCCGTTGGTTAGCTGCGGGGCGGGAAGTAGCCCCGCAGGCAGATGATGTAGTTGAGGCCCAGGTTGGGTTGGCGGTTTTCGTGGGGTTGGCTGCCACCGCCCGCACCAATTGCCAGGGGCGACATCTGGGTGTCGATAGCCGAGCCAAAGGCGTTGACGGTGACTTCCTCGCCGCCGCCGGTAGAGCCCACGGGCAGGGCCAGCACGCCGCCGGCCGGGGCGTTGGTGGCGCCGGGCTGGCTGCTGGCGTTCAGCATATGAGTGTGGGCCGGCATCTGGTTGGCCAGCAGCGTCACGGTTTCCGTGCCGCCCATCTGACCCTGCGAGTAATAGCTCAAGCCCGGGCCCTGACCCATGCCCACCGGCACGCGGCCGCGCAGGTCGGGCAGCCCGAAGGTGGTGCGGCCGTCGCCGCCGTAGGTGGTGCCCAGAATCGAAAACAGCGCCGTGTTCTGCGAAATAGCCATGAGCTGACCGTTGCAGAAGGCCCAGTTCTGGGGCGCGAAGTTGCCCGCAAACAGCTTGATAATACCGATGTATTCGTCCATCAGAAGAGGAAAAGGTGAAGTGGAAAAAAGGAAGAAGCAGGCAAGAGTCGGCCGGGCCCATCGGCTGGGCCGGGGCAGACAGGCAGAAACAAGGCAACCGGAAACCGGAAGGATTTTTAGCGGATGGGAGTAGTCAGCAGCAGATGAAAAGAAACGTGGAAAGCGGGGTAAGAATGACTAGTGGTAAGCGGACCAGGTAGGAGGTGGGGCGCGTCGTAAAATAGTAGTGCGGCAATATAGTATGAATAAATAGAACTGGTAGCACTAAATTGAAAAGCCAGGCTGGAAATTCTGACGCCCATTTCGGGGCGTCGATTCGGGCGGGCCGCAACAAAAAAAGCGTCCTGCCAAAAATGGCAGGACGCTTCCTAGGGCGGGGCGGGTTGGCCTACGAGCGGGCGTAGGGGAACATCTTGGAGCACTTGCGCATAATGGCGTTGATGATGGTGCTCGTATCGGAGCCCAGGCCGCGCGAAAGGCTCTTGTCGTACTTCCACAGCAGCTCGCCGGTGGCCCCGTCGTTGATGCTGATGCTGGTGCGGCCCGAGTTGGTGGGGCCCGACATGCCCACCAGCACCGTCATGGCCACGGCTGCTCCGTCCGACATGGGCTTATCGGTGACGAAGGTGCCGGAAACGACGCCATCCACCCCCAGAATCTTGGCCAGCTCCTCGCTGGTTTTGGTGGCCATGTTGTCGGGCGTCACCCCGGCCTTGGCCAGCAGGGTATTGGTTTTGTTGATGTCCTGGAAAGTCACCGTGAAGTGGTCGGAGCTTTGGTGCTTCAGAAAGTAGGTGTGCAGGGCGCTCTGCACGTTTTTGCCTTCCTGCAACTCCTGCTCGTGCAGGGACTCGGGCGTCATGCCCTTGGGCAGGCGCTTGGTGGTCATGGTCACGGCAAAGGGCAGAATGGCCAGCTGCTTGTGGTTCTGGGCCAGGGTCTTGAACTGCGGGCTTTCGTAAATCTCGCGGCTCTGGGCCGAGGCGCTGAAGGAGGTGGCGGCCAGCAGCACGGCGGCCAGCAGGAGACGGAAGCGTTTCATAGCGTTGAACGGGGTTGAGGTTCGGTTTCCGGCAAAACTACCGTCTCCGCTCACCCGGCGCAATCACATGATTTTCACTGTTCCAGCGCGTAGCGGCAAGCCGGCGCTCAGCGTTTGGCACCGCGGCCGGCTGGACCCTATTCCAGCGCGCGGTTGTGGTAGAGCAGGTAGCCGATGTGCCCGAACACGCCCCAGGGTTTGGCGCGGTCGTCGTAGTGAATTACGTGCAGGGCCAGCGGCCCTACCCGGGTGGGGTACACCAGGCCGGTGCTGGCCGTGAGGCGGGGGCGGTCCAGGGCCAGGCGGTTGCTGCGCACGGCCGTCTGGTCGTCGCTCAGCCGCAGGGGCTGGTGGCGCACGTGCGCGTAGGCTTCGGTACGCCATTCCAGCTTGCCCAGCACCGTTTGGGTGAAGCGCAGGCCCGCGGCCACATAGCGCGCCGAGCGGTAGTTTTCCAGAAACAGGCTACGCGAGTCAACCAGCGGGGCAAAGATGGGCGAGGCCGCGATGGTGGAGCGGTAGTTGAAAAACCGCGGCTGGGTGCTGAGTACGGCCTCACCGAAATAGCCCCAGCTTTGCTTCTTGTTTTTCAGGGGAAAGAACTGCTCGGTGAAAGCCCGGAATTGCAGCCAGCGGCGGTACACTTCGCGCTCCTCGCGCTGCAGGGCCGTGGTGCCGGGCATGAACTGCTCGCGTCCGTACACGGCGCGCGCCGTGAATACGGCCCGGCGGCCGCTGGTGGCGTACTGCTTCCGGTCGAGGGAGTTGCGGGCAAACTGCAGGGCGGCGGTGTAGCCGGTGAAGTCGGTTTCGTCGAGCTGGTCGGTGTTGTTGAACTCGCGCACGTTGGCATACTCGTCCTGGCGGGTAAACCAGGCCACTTCGCCCAGCACCCGGCTGCGGTAGTTGGGACTCACGCCCAGCTGCAGGCCGGCTTTCAGATCCTGCTGCCGCACCTGGGTGCTGAGCACGTCGCGGCCCAGCAGGCCCCCGGTTTTCTGGTAGTCCCACTGGTTGTACACGATGGTGGGCTCCACGTAGTAGGAGTAGCGCGCCGGCACGTTCACCCGGAAGCTGCCCTTGGCCGCGTTGTAGAAGCTGCCGATGCTCACGTTGGCGCTGGCCTGGTACAGGAAGCGGTGCAGAAAGCGGTATTCCAGCCCGAAGTAGAAGTTGTCGACGGGGCGGGTGGCCAGGGCAAAGCCCACCTCGGCCGAGAGGTTGTTGTTCTGGCTGGCGTCGAGGCTGAGCACGTAGCCCTGCGTGGTTTGGTCGTAGCGGATGCGGGGGTAGATGTTGCGGAAGAAGTCGTCGGAGGCCAGGCGGTAGTAGCCTTCTTCAATGTCGTCGATGGTGTAGCTGCTGCCGGTGCGGCGGAAAAAGCGGCGCACGTAGCTGGCCTGCTTGTCGCCCAGGCCCTGCACGGCAATGCGGGCAAACTCCGGCTTGGGCGCCCGCTCCTGGAAGCCGCGGCGGCGGCGGGCCAGCTCCAGGGTGTCGGCGCGGCGCGGAATGCGGCGCTCCATCAGCGGCAGGCGGGCTTCGGCAGCCTTGCGGCCCAAGTCGATCAGCTCGCGCACCCGGGCAAAGTCGGTGGCGCCGTAGCCTTCCAGGTCGGGCTGAATAAACACGCCGTTGGGGCCCACGGCCAGGGTATCGGCCACGTCGGCGCCCAGAAACACGATGGAGCCCAGCAGCAGTTGGTCGTCCTTCTCGTAGGGGTATTTCTTGTAGGCTACGTCGCCCACGTTCACCCCAATGACGATGTCTGGCTTGAACTCGGCCCGCATCACGTCTACCGGAAAGTTGTTGTAGATGCCGCCGTCGAACAGGTAGCGGCCGTCGGGGTTGCGGATGGGGCGGAAGGCCAGCGGCACGGCCATGGAGTTGCGCACCGCGTCGGACACCGAGCCGCTTTTCTGAATTACCTGCTTGCGGGTAAACACCTCGGCGGCCAGGCAGCGGAAGGGCACGAACAGCTGGTCGAAGTTGTAGCCCGAAATGGCGCCGGCCGGGGCCAGCATCTTGGCCAGCACGAAGTTCAGGTTCACGTCGTTGACCAGGTTGGGGGTCACGCGGGTCTTAAACGACGAGTCAATGGCCAGCCCCAGGTGCAGGGCCGAAGGATTCGGGTCGGCGGTGATGTAGTTGAAGGTGCGGTCGGCGGGCTGCTTGCCCGACACCCAGTACTGAAACTCGGGCGTGCTCACCAGCTGCTCGATTTCGGTGGGCGAGTAGCCGGCCGCGTACAGCGCGCCCACCACCGAGCCCATGCTGGTGCCCACGATGTAGTCGATGGGAATGCCGTGGCGCTCGAGCACTTTGAGCACGCCCACGTGGGCCAGACCCTTGGCCCCGCCGCCCGACAGCACCAGCCCCACTTTCTGGGCTAGGGCGGGGAAGGTGAGCAGCAGCAACAGGAACAGCGCCGACAGGCTGCGGCGTAGAAAAGCAAGCATAGAAAACGGAAGGAAGCGGCGGAAACAGTCGGCCTGAGCGGCCGGGCTAGCTTCCATACGCAGCGGCCCGCCCCTTGAGTTATAAAAACATAGCGTCCGCGCCATGCTTTCTGGCCCCGAGGCTACCCGGGGCTACCACTTGCGGAAGATGACGTAGACTGCGGCCACCAGCAGGGCGAAGCCCAACAGGTGGTTCCAGGCCAGTTTATCGGTCTTGAACACGTACACGGCGCAGAGCGTGAACACCGTCAGCGACACCACTTCCTGGATGACCTTGAGCTGAAACAGGCTGAACGGCCCGCCGTTTTCCTCGAAGCCGATGCGGTTAGCCGGCACCTGAAACACGTACTCGAAAAAGGCCAGCCCCCAGCTCACCAGAATCACCCCGAACAAGCCTAACTTACTGAGCCACGACAGGTTCTTGAAGTGCAGGTGCCCGTACCAGGCAAACGTCATGAACAGGTTCGATATGGTCAGCAGCAGCAGCGTCAGCAGGCTTTTCATCGTAGAGCAGTAAGAGTAAGCGGGCAGGCAGGCTTCACCCCATTATCCGGCGCGGTGCGCTCCGTTCCCATGAGCGAAAGTATAGACTACCGGGAATTGCAGCCGGCCGACGCGGGCGCCTACCGGGTGCTGCGCCTGCAGGCCCTGGCGGCCAGCCCCGAGTCGTTTGGCTCGACGCTGGAGGAGGAAACGGTGTTCGTCGACCAGCGGTTTGCCCAGCAGTTCAGCCGGCCGGGGCGCTTCATCGTGGGCGCGTTTGCCGGCCCGCGGCTGATTGGCATGATGGGCTTCGTGCGCGAGACGCGGCGCAAAACCCAGCACCGCGGCTCCATCTGGGGAGCCTTCGTGGCACCCGAGTACCGGGGCCGGGGCGTGGGCCGGGCGCTGTTTCAGCTGCTGCTGCACCGCCTCGACGCCCTCGACGGCCTGGAGCAGGTCGAGCTGATGGTGTCGGAGCAGAGTCCGGCGGCGCGGCGCCTCTACGAGCGGGCCGGCTTCGTGGAGTTCGGCCGCCTGCCCGGCGCCTTCGCCGCCCCCGACGGCGCCCCCGTCAGCGTGGTCTACATGGTGCGGCGGCGGGATGGGTGATGAGTTGTTGGTTGCTGATTGTTGATTGTTGTCGTTAGTTCGTCATCCTGAGGCGTAGCCGAAGGACCTTACCACGTCAGGCCGAGTCGTTGTTACGGCGTCGTTCACGCGTGGTAAGGACCTTCCCCACCTGAACGACAGGCTAAACAGCGTTGTCGTTCAGGTGGGGGAAGGTCCTTCGGCTACGCCTCAGGATAACGAACAACAATCAGCAACCAACAACCAACAACCAAAAACGAACACCTAATCCGTATGGCCGGGGGCGTTGACGGGGGGCGCGGACTGGGCCTGCTTTTCCTCGGCGGCCAGGCGTTGCAGCTCGGCGTCGGAGGGCGGGGCCAGGCTGCGCAGGTCGGGCTGGCCGGCGTCGACCCAGCAGGTGTACCAGAAGGCGCCCACCAGGCGCACGGCCAGGCGCATCTGCCGCTCGACCTGCCCGTTCAGGCGGCGGTGATACTCGCGGCTGAACTCCTGCGAGTACACCCGCTGGGTGCGGCCGCCGCGCTCCTCGAAGCCGTACTTCTGGTCTTCGGGCATGCGCTGGCTCAGCTCCTTCTCGAAGCGCAAAACTGAATCGACGGCGGCATTAGAGCGCGCCACCGTGGCCCAGATGACATCGGTGGGGTTCCGGATGTAGGGCGCCGGGCCGGTGAAGAAGTCGTAGTTGGAAGCCAGCAGCTCGGGCAGGCGCGACTCCCACAGTCCGTGAATGCCCCGCTGGCCGGTGAGCTGGCCGTTGTAGTTCTGGGTGGTGTGCAGCGGCACGCAGGCGTCGGCAATGTAGTGGCCCATATCGGCGGCCAGGCTGGCAATCCGGTCCCCGTCGCGGCGGCGGAAAGCCTCGGTGAGCTGGGCTTTCATGCGCACCACGTGCCAGGGCACAATGCCGTGGCGCTGCAGGGAGTCTTCGCCGAAGTGAGCCACGGCGTCGGCGTAGCTGCGCGGGAGGCGGTACACGGCGCTGTCGCCGTAGCGGTCCAGGTCGATGAAGTGGCGCGGGGCTTCGTCGGGCACCACGCTGCGGCGCGAGTCGGGGCGGGTGGCCTGCACCGTGAGGTACTCGATGCGCTGCTTGAAGAAGCCCACCAGCTCGGGCGGCAGCGTGTACACGGCCAGCCGGTTGATGCTGCGGTGCCCGTAGAAGCCCCAGGCGCGGCTATCGGGGTGCGGGGGCAGCAGCCAGAGCAATAAAGCCAGCAAGCCGGCAAATACGGGGCGACGAAGCATAAAACGAATACGGGCAGGGACGCCCACCAAATAAAGCAAAAACGCCCGGCGCTGCCGGGCGTTTGCCAAAGAAAAGTTCGCGTTCGAGCCGAGGTGCTAGCGGCCCCGCTGGCCGGCAAAGCGCAGGCGGTAGTCGGCCTTGGCCTCACCCTTGGCAATGCGGGTGAGCTTGCCCTTGATGAGCTGCTTCTTGAAGCCCGAAATCTTGTCGGTGAACAAAATGCCTTCAAGGTGGTCGTACTCGTGCTGGATGACGCGAGCGGTCATGCCCGTAAACGCCTCCTCGTGCACCTGGCGGTTTTCGTCTTCGTAGCGCAGCACGATGTCGGGGCAGCGCATTACCCGCTCGCGCACGCCGGGAATGCTCAGGCAGCCTTCTTCGAAGGCCCACTCCTCGCCCGTCTCGCTCACCATCACGGGGTTGATGAACACGCGCTTGATGCCGGTTTCCGCCGGCTCGTCGTCGTCCTCGTCGCCCTCGACCATGGGAGCCGAGTCGATGACAAACAACCGCACGCTCTTGCCCACCTGGGGGGCAGCCAGGCCCACGCCGTTGGCGTAGTACATGGTGTCGTACATGTCGACGATGAGCTTTTGCAGCTCGGCGGCGGGGAAGTCGGCGGGTATGTCCTTGGCGCGGGCTTTGAGCACCGGGTCGCCGTAGGCAACGATGGGGTAAATCATCGGCGGGAATCGAGGAAGGATTGCAGAATGATGGTGGCGCTGATGCGGTCCACGGTGGCTTTGTCGCGGCGGGCTTTCTGGCTTAGGCCGGCCTCGCGCATGGTCTGGTGGGCCATGCGGGAAGTAAACCGCTCGTCGACTTCGTGCACCGGCACCTCGGGAAACTCGCGGCGCAGCTGGCGCACCAGGCCCACCACGGCGCTGGTCACGTCGGTGGCTTCGTTGCGCAGGGTGCGGGGCATGCCCACGGCTATGGCCTCCAGCGGCTCGCGCTGGTGGTAGGCCTTCAGGTAGGCCAGCAAATCCTTGCTGTGCACCGTATCGAGGGCCGTGGCAATGATTTGCAGCGGGTCGGTAACGGCCAGCCCCACGCGTTTGTGGCCGTAGTCGATGGCAAGCAGGCGGCCCATGAGTAAGGAGGTGAAACCGGGAACGAAGCAGAAACGGGAAGCGCAAAGATACGCCAACGGCCCGCAAACCCGCTGAAATCCACTTGCCCGAGCACTTTCCACGGCCCGCGCGGGCCGAAACCAAGGGGCCGGAGCAACGGTCGACGCAGCGGCAGGAATGGCTGTGGGCCGGTTGGGTGCTCCACCCAAAGGTGTGATTGACAGCTGTTCAGCACAAGCCGAACTTTGCCGGCAGCTTCCTAGAGCTCGATCCGCAATAGGATTATGCGCCGGCCTCGCTGGCTTTTGGGTTGAAACTTGCCCGATGTGGGAGCATTGTGCCCGCTTCTTGGAATCGTTCCACTAATTTTGATACCTTGTTCAGCCCCCACTGCGTCCCGCTGCTGATTTGGCCTTCCTCTACTCTGCATGAACGCTCCCGCCGCTGATTCCCACCCGTCGGGCCCGGTCCCTGCCGCCCGCCGCCGCTGGGCCCGCTGGCGGCAGCCGTTGCTGCTGGCTGGCGCGCTGGCCTGCGGGGTGCTGCTGGGCTCCAATCCCTTCCGGCCGTCGGAGCAGAACCCCGATGCCACGGCCCGGGGCTACCTCAAGTTCAAGGAAATCCTGAGCTACGTCGACCGCGAGTACGTGGACTCGGTCAACGCCGAGGAGCTGTCGGACTACGCCATTCAGCGCCTGCTCGAGCGCCTCGACCCGCACTCGGTCTACATCCCGGCCCGCGAGCAGCAGCAGGCCGCCGCCTTTCTGCAAAGCGACTACGACGGGGTAGGGGTGGAGTTTAACCTGTTTCGCGACACGGTGACGGTGGTGGCCCCGCTCAGCGGGGGCCCGGCCGAGCAAGCCGGCGTGCAGCCCGGCGACCGGATCGTGGCCGTGGACGGGCAGCCGGTGTCGGGCTCGCGCCTCACCAACGACCAAGTGTTTGGCAAGCTGCGCGGCCCCCGCGGCAGCACGGCGCGGCTCGTGGTGCTGCGCCGCGGGCAGGCCCGCCCGCTCACGTTCGCCATGACGCGCAACCGCATTCCCAACGCCTCGGTCGACGTGGCTTACCTGGTGGATGCCACCACGGGCTACATCAAGATCAGCCGCTTTGCCGCCGGCACCTACGACGAGTTCAAGGACGCGCTGGGCCGCCTGCGCCGCGCCGGCATGCAGCAGCTGGTGCTCGATTTGCGCGGCAACCCCGGCGGCTACCTCGACCGCGCCACCCGCCTGGCCGACGAGTTCATTGGCGGCACCCGCAAGATTGTGTACACCGACGGCAAGGGCGACCAGTACGACTCGCAGACGTTTTCGCGGGCCGTGGGCGAGTTCGAGGAAGGCCCGCTGGTGGTGCTGGTCGACGAGGGCAGCGCCTCGGCCTCGGAAGTAGTGGCCGGCGCCCTGCAGGACCACGACCGCGCCCTGCTGGTGGGTCGCCGCACCTTCGGCAAGGGTTTGGTGCAGCAGCCCATCACCCTCAACGACGGCTCGGAGCTGCGCCTCACCATTGCCCGCTACCACACGCCCTCGGGCCGCTGCATTCAGAAGTCGTACCAGGGCGGGGTGGCGGCCTACGACCAGGACTTGCAGGAGCGCTACCGCCGCGGCGAGGCTTTCCACGCCGACAGCATCCACTTTGCCGAAAACCTGCGCTACCGCACCTACAACGGGCGCACCGTGTACGGCGGCGGCGGCATCATGCCCGACGTGTTTGTGCCCCGCGACACCCTGGCCCACAACCGCTACCTGGCCCGCCTGCAAAGCCAGAACCTGGTGCTCGAGTTTGCCCTGGAGCTCTACCAGCAGCACCGCGACGAGCTGCAGGACGTGACGGCCGAGCAGTTTCAGCGGGTGTTTCAGGTGAGCGACGCCCAGCTGCAGGCCCTGGCCGAACGCGCCGCCCGCGACGGCGTAGCGCCCGATGCCGCCGGCCTGCGCCGCTGCGCCGCCGTGCTGCGCAGCCAGATCAAGGCCCACGTGGCCCGCAGCGCCTACGGCAAGGACGCGTATTTCGTGGCCTGGCGCGAGCAGGACCACGAGCTGCAGCAGGCCCTGCAGGCGCTGCTGCAAAGCAACGGCAAGCTGGCTCTGGGCGAGGCGAAGTAGCCTGGCCGGCACGGCTAGAAGCGGGTTGCCATTTCCGGCTTAAGTCATGCTGAGTGCAGCCGAAGCATCTCTACCGCTTCGTTGAACGAGCCGGGGCGAAGTGGATGAAGTTTCGCTGGATGTTCGCAAAGCTGAAATGTAGAGCGTGTTGGGAATTTGAGACTTACTCCTGGTCCTAATGTCATTCCAGGGTGTAAGATGTCAGCACAACGGGGTCACCCCATACTCTGGGCCGATAAGTTTGATAAATAACGCCGCAGCGTCCTGTCTGCATGACGAGCTTCGTGACGTCTTCATCACGGATCAGGTCATAAAAGGGGATGCCTATCTCTGTCAGAGGGCAGTAATAGTCGTCAAGCTGAGCTTTCTCATCCTGCCGCTGTCGCTTCCGAAAGTGGTCGATGGTGCCAAACGCCACCTGGCCGCCATGCGTCAGCCAGTTAGCCTGGAGCTTGAGCAAGGAGATTGTCCTCCCAGCATATTCCAGGCCTAAGGCAAGTGAATCGGCGCTAAGGTCAGGGAGTAGAAAGGTATTCCCACTCACCGGTTGAAGGTCCTGGCGACGCCCTCCTTGGCTGATAAAAAAGGTCATTCGGGTGGACCAAGGCACACGCTTGCTATTGCGGTAGTAGGATACGAGAACGTACGGCGGCTCGAGATAGAAGGCCCTTCCCAAGCTATCCATGTGCTGTCGCTCCGCTTTTAGCTTGGCTTCTTTGTCAACACCGCTGGGCGTCTGGCTGTAGAGTGGGCATGAGATGATTAACCCGAGTACAATGCCTGCATAATGTTTCACAGCTGCGATGCGTCTGTCAGGATGGATGTATGCGAAAAAGGATTTATGGGGTCGTAAGCTTTATCTGTATGGTTGACGGCTACCAACCGCCCCCAGCTGTTGGATGGCAAGGTATCGGGTGGCGGTTGCCGGTGCAACGCCAGCGCCGTTTGAGTCTGCAGCGGCAGTGGATGCCTGGGTGTGCCAGTGCCGCACGGGCTGTCCGCAGCGCATCTGCCTGCACGATCAATGTATACCGCAAATTACGGCTGCCACGAGCCGCAGATTGGCTTGGCGCGGCGGCTCAACTGCCGGAAGAGTAAGCTTGGTGCAGGACCAGCATAGCCGAACCGACCTAACGACTTTTTACCTGATTGAAAAAGTCGTTAGCTCGCGGCTTACCTCACGACTTTCGGTCTGATTGAAAAAGTCGTTAGGTCGCAGAGTACCTCACGACTTTTTTGCCAATTTGAAAAGCCGTGAGGTCGGATCGACCTACGGCGGTATGGTTAGCTATTCGACGGGACTTTATGAGCAATGCGGTGCTGTTGCGCCAGGTGCGCGCCTATTATGGGTTAAGTCAGCCTCAGCTAATTCCCTGGCTGGGCCTGAGCCGGGTTATGCTGGGGCAAATCGAAACCGGGCGTGAGGCGCTGCCCGCCCACGCCCGGCCCTGGCTGCGCGCCTGGTGGCTGGCGCTGCCCGCCTCGGCCGATGACCCTAGCCCGCCCGACGACCCAGGCGACCCCGGCGAAATGCCCTTGGCCGGTCCGGCGGCGCTGCTGGCCCGGCTGGCCGAGTGCCGGTATCAGCAGCAGCGCCTGGGGCAGCAGCTGCGGGTGGCCCGGCAGCGCCTGCGCTACGCCGAGCGTCGGCTGTCCGCCGGCCCGGTGCTGCTGGCGGCCTTACCCCCGCTGCCCGATCCACAGGGGCCGCCCGAGCCCGCGGCCCTGGCCGGGCGCCGCCGCTGGCTGCACCGCCTGTTCGAAGCCGCTGCCGATGCCCTGCTGCCCGAAGCACCCGGCGGGCCTACTTCCGTGGCGCTGCTGGAGGCCCGCCGCAGCGCCTGGCAGCACGAAGCCGCCTGTCTGCGCGCCCACCTCTCGGCAGGGTCCTGAAAAAAAAGGCGTTGGGTTTTGAATCAATAGTCAATCCTGTATATTCAAGCGGGCCACACTTATGGCTGTACCCCGGCCCCGCGCATTTTTTTTCTTTCATCATTTTACCCTTCTACCACTATGACGTACCCCGTCAACTTGCTGCTTAACCGGCCCGAGTGCGTGGCTGTGATTACTGATACCGATGAGGACATTGCCCGCGCCGAATTCCGGGTAACGGCCCTCACCCGCTCCCATACCCTGCAAACCAACGAGGCCACCGCCCTGGTGCAGCAAATTTCCTCCCTGACCGATCAGATCGACCCGCTCGAGGCCCGCATAGCCACCATGCCCGCCGGGGCCGCCCGCACCGGGGAAGAGCTGAAGCTGCGCGCCCTAAAGCGCGACCGGGAAGAGCTGGAGGACCGCCAGATTGGCGACTCGGGCGGCCGCAGCGCCTTCCGCCGCAGCCGCGAGCTGGAAGCCGCTCAGCGCCAGCTGGCGGCCTACCAGGAGTGCCGCGCCCAGGTGCAGGCCCGCCACGACAGCCTGCCCGCCTAAGCGCCCACTGGTACAGCCACCAACAGAA
The DNA here is from genome assembly GCF_044628455.1 of Hymenobacter sp. B81. Lineage (NCBI taxonomy): Bacteria > Pseudomonadati > Bacteroidota > Cytophagia > Cytophagales > Hymenobacteraceae > Hymenobacter > Hymenobacter sp. B81. The sequence continues at coordinate 942,901 of NZ_JBIYZW010000002.1, forward strand.
AGCCCCCGGCTCCTGGCCGGGGGCTTTCTGTTGAAGGGCCTCACCCCACCTCACGGGTACGCCAACCCCAGCGGCTCCGCGCGCTCCAGGGGGCACACGGTGGCGTTTACCGTGGAGAGGTTGCGGCCCAGCAGCAGCAGCAGGCTGGCCACCAGAGCCGTGTGCAGGGTGACGAGCAGGGGCGTGCCCAGCAGCCAGGGCTCGGCCAGGAAGCCTTGTTGCAGCAGGCCGTTCATGAGCTGGAACAGGTAGCCGAACTGAAACAGCAGCGGCCCCACGGCGAAGCCTGCCACCCACAGCAGGGGGCGCGGGTTGCGGATGCGCCGGTAGGCCAGCAGCAGCGGCAGGCCCGCCAGCAGCAGCACCAGCCCCTTCATCAGCCACAAGCCCGCGGGCAGCCACGCGCTGCCGGTCAGCAGGGTGCGTACGATGACCAGCTCGTCGCCGCCGCCGATGAGCACGGTGAAGATGCGCGCGAAGGGCAGGGAGGCAAAGAGCAGGCTGAAGCCAAACCCCCGGCGCTGGGGCCGGCTGGAGTACATGCCCGCCAGCCCCAGCCACATGCCGGCGTAGGAGAGCAGGGGGCCGGCGGCCGTCACCAGGGGCGTGAGGGTGGGGTGGGCGCAGGCCGCGCAGGTTTGCCACAGGTTGAAGGTGCGCGGCCCGAAGCAGCCGCACACCAGCCCGCCCAGGCTAATGTGGGCCAGCTCGTGCAGCTCGGAAACAAGCAGGTTGAGCAGCAGGAACGCGACTACGTGGCGCAGGTGCAGGCGCAGTTTCATAGGAAAGGGAGGGAAAGAAAAATAGGGGGTGGATAAGCCCCGCAAGTAAGCCCCGCGGCCCGCGCCGGAAAATAGCATGATGATGTAGGCGGCCGCCTGCCCGGCACCCCGAATGCCGGCAGCCCGTATCTTTAGAGCCGGTTCACTAGCCGCATTTCCCCACCCGCACCCATTCTGTTGCCCATGCCTTACTACCATCGCCTCGGCCAGATTCCGCGCAAGCGCCACACCCAGTTCCGCCAGCCCGACGGCTCGCTCTACGCCGAGCAGCTGGTGGGCACTTTGGGCTTCCACGGCGTCTCGTCGCTGCTCTACCACAAGCACCCGCCCACCCAGATCAAGCGCGTGGGCACGCCCCAGCCCTACGCCCCGCAGCTGCTGAAGGACCGCCCGCTGCAGCCCTCGCACCTGCGCACCCTGGGCCAGACCACCACCGGCACCCACTACCTGCAGGCCCGCCAGACCATGATGGGCAATGCCGACGTGATGCTGAGCATCTGCAACCCGCAGGAGCGGCGCATGGACTACTACTACAAAAACGCCCTGGCCGACGAGGTGGTGTTCGTGCACGAGGGCTCGGGTGAGCTGTGGAGCCAGCTGGGTAAGCTGCGCTTCGAGCCCGGCGACTACGTGGTGATTCCGCGCACCATCATCCACCAGTTTCACTTCGACGAGGGGCCGGTGCGCCTGCTCATCATCGAGTCGTTCAGCCCCATCGAAACCTGCCGCCGCTACCGCAACCACTTCGGCCAGCTGCTGGAGCACTCGCCCTACTGCGAGCGGGACATTCGCCCGCCGGTGGAGCTGGTGACCGAGGACGAGGGCCGCGACGAGTACCGCCTGCTGGTGAAAAAGGAAGGCGCCCTGCACGAGCTGATCTACGCCCACTCGCCCTTCGACGTGGTGGGCTGGGACGGGTTCTTCTTCCCCTACGCCATCAGCATCCACGACTTCGAGCCCATTACCGGCCGCATTCACCAGCCGCCACCCGTGCACCAGCAGTTCGAGGCCCACAACTTCGTCATCTGCTCGTTCGTGCCCCGCCTGTTCGACTACCACCCCGAGGCCATTCCGGCGCCCTACAACCACAGCAACGTCGATTCCGACGAGGTGCTGTACTACGTGGCCGGCAACTTCATGTCGCGCCGCGGCGTCGACCTGGCCTCGTTCACGGTGCACCCCTCGGGTCTGCCCCACGGTCCGCACCCGGGCACGGTGGAAGCCAGCATCGGCAAAAAGGAAACCCACGAGCTGGCCGTCATGATTGACACCTTCCGCCCGCTTTACCTCACGGAAACGGCCCTGCAGTACGAGGACCAAGGCTACCCCCTGAGCTGGAACCCCGACTACCCCCACCAGGCGACCAAAGCCGCCGACATGATGGATTAAAGCGGGTAGCCGTTTGTCAGTTGTTCGTTGTCAGGTCAGTATTAATCGGGACATGAGCAACGGTAGGCCAATAGCTTAATTTAGCAGCTGCTTTCCCCGACGTGCGGCGGGAAGCAGCTGCTATCTTTTTCCTCTGATACTTACCCCATGAAGCATATCCCGTTTCGCCTGTTGCCCGCGCTGGCCTGGCTACTGCTGCTGACCCTGGCAGCCGGCTGCAAGAAAAAGGAATCCACCGTGTCGTTTGAGGTGGTCGATTCCACTCTCATGAACAGTGTTACGCTGTCGGCGCCGCCCGACGTGCAGTACCTGCCCACGCGCCGTATCGACTCCAAAATCGGCGAGGCCAGCACCAGCAACACCTCCTCCACCGACCGCGTGCAAACCGCCACGCTCAGCCACGCCGAGCTGTCCATCGAGGGCGGCGCCCCGGGTCAGAACTTCGACTTCCTGCGGCTGGTGACCGTTTACCTGCTCGACGAGCAGGGCGTGAGCCGCAGCATCCTGGCGCAGTCCGCCACCGTTCCGCCCGGCGCCACCCGGCTCACGCTCACGCCCACCAGCCAATCGGTGGTCGAGCAGCTGAAAGCCGGGACGTACCTGATCAAGCCCGCGGTGGAAATGCAGCCCGGCACCCAGGTCGTGGTGAACCTGAAGCTGCAGCTGCGCTACCAGGTGCAGGCCCGCAAACGCTGAGCCGTCTGTGGCCGCTGCCTGGCCAGGCTGGCAGCACTCCGCCGGTAGCAGACTGCACCCTGGAAGGAATCGACCGTAGCGCCCCGCTGCCGCCAAACCAGCCGCAGCGGGGCGCCGTATTTGCGGCTGGTATCACTTCTTTCCTGCTATGAAAAACGTATTGCTGGCGCTGCTGGCTGTGGCCCTGGTAGCTACCGCCGCCTGCAAAAAAATCGACAAGCTGCTGACCTTCTACATCGAGGATTCTCAGAACATCCGCATTGCGCGCAACTCGGTGATAGGCGTGCTGCCGCCCATTCCGGTGGCGGTGACCACCCGCTCCAACGAGAAGTTCAGCAACGAGGGCACTCAGGCCGACCTGGTGAAGGACGTGAGCCTGGACAAGCTCACGCTCACCATCACCGACCCCAACAATGCCAACTTCAACTTCCTGGAAAGCATTGCCATCTACATCAGCACCGACGCCAACGACCGCGTGCCGCTGGCCTCGCTCAGCAACGTACCCCGCAACCAGGCGGTAATTGAGTTGCAGCCCAGCGGCACCAAGCTCGATAAGTACCTCAAGGCCGACAGCTACACGCTCACCACCGAAGCCAAAATCCGCGAAACCGTGACCCAGGACATCAGCGTGCGTACCGACTCGCGCTTCAAGGTCACCGCCGACCCACTGTAGGCGTTTGCCCTTGATCAAGGGTCAGAAACGGCAAAGCCGGCTCATTGCGGAGCCGGCTTTGCCGTTTGTGTTTTCCCTGCCCCCCGCGTCAGCCGCCGATTGGCTGGGTACTGACGGATGGCAAAGGGCTCATTGATCAATGTTGTACCGTTCTACCAGGCGCAGCACGTCGGGCAGGCGGTCGTAGCGCAGCTGCTGGGCTTGGGCGTAGGCGGCCAGTTCGGGGGCGCGGGCGCCGAACAGGCGCAGCACGGAGCGCTGCTCCAGCGTCAGGGGCAACAGCAGCTGCTCGGGCTGCCGGCCGGGGCCGGCCACCAGCGTCTGGGCCACGTAGCGGCGCGCCGGCCGCGTGGTCACGTTCAGGGCCGCGTTTACGACGGCTGGCTCATCCACTACTTCGTGCACCACGCCCAGCAGCAGCGCCTGCTCGGGGACCGACAGCACCTCCACGAACTCGCGCACCAGTCCGCGCCCGTTGAGGCGGCAGCGGCGGGTGCGAAACTCCCGGGCGGCCGCGCCCTGGCCCAGCGCAAAGCCGCGCAGGCTGCCCACCGGCAGCAGCCGCGCGGCGCCGGTGGAGTCGCGCATTTCCAGGATGCGCAGCGACACGTTGTAGCGCAGCGCCGTGGCCGGTTGCCACTGCCCCGCGGCCGTGAAGAGCCGGCCGGGCTGCCAGTCGGGGTGCAGGTACAGCAGGCCGGCGGCCTCCTCGCGGCGCTGCGACTCGTTCAGGCTCTTGGCTGAAAAAGGACGCTCGCGCGCGATGTCCTGCAAATCCTGGGTGTTCAGCCCCGCCTGCGCCCACGCGGCCGATGCGCTCAGCAGCAGGCCCAATCCCAGCAACAGCCTTACATGCTTCATCGGTCGGAGGGTTAAGCGTGGGAGTAGGAATAGCCCAGGGGAGGGTGGCTGCTTGGGGCCGAAAGCACCATTGGCAGCGGAACACCAGTCAGCAGGGCCTCCTCTTGCCCTGACAACCACCAACGCTCAACTGACAACTAACATCAGCGGTTGCGCCCGTATTGCTCGTGGCTGCTCACCCAGTCGGAGCTGCTGATGGCCGAGGCCAGACTCAGCTCGCCGGCCAGCACCACGCCCGCCACGATTTCGGCGAACTTGTGCACCGTGCCGCGGCCCGTGCAGCCCATCATGCGCAGGCACTCGTTCTGGGTGGCCAGCCCCGTGCCGCCGCCGTGGGTGGCCACGATGAGCGAGGGAATGGTCATGCTCAGGTACAAGTCCTTCTCCGCCGTCACCTCCGAGTAGATGATGCCCGCCGACGACTCCGACACGTTGGCCACGTCCTGCCCGGTGGCAATGAACACGGCCGTGATGCCGTTGGCCGAGTGGGCGCCGTTATTGTTGGCCCCCGAGATGAACGCGCCCACGTTGCTCACCTGCCCGTGGTAGGCCAGCTGCTCGGGCGTCACGCGCATGCGCTGCTGCAGAATGTCGCGCTTGATGACGGCCTCGGCCACCACACGTTTGCCCCGGGTGCGCATCACGTTGATCTGCGAGGCCTTCTTGTCGGTGGCGAAATTCGACTCCAGGTAGAAGTGCCGGATGGGCGCGCCCTTGTAGTTTTCCAGAATCCACGAGCAGGCCGCGAAAGTAGCCCGGCCCACCATGTTCTGCCCGGCCGCGTCGCCGGTCGAGAAGTTGAAGCGCAGGTAGGCGAACTTGTTGGCCAGGTAGGTGTCGATGTACTGCAGCTTGGCTACCCGCGAGGTGCTTTCGGCCTCGGCCCGGATGGGGGCAATGGTGTCCTCCACCCACTTGCCGAAGTCGCGGGCGCCGCGGGCGTCGTCGAACACGAATACCGGGGCCCGCTGCATGGCGTCGCCGATGACGGTGCACTTCACGCCCCCGCACAGGTTCAGCAGCTGCATGCCGCGGTTGTAGCTGGCCACCAGGGTGCCCTCGGTGGTAGCCATCGGAATCAGGAAGTCGCCCTGGGCATGCTCGCCGTTCACGCGCAGCGGCCCGGCCAGCCCAATGGGAATCTGGGCCACGCCGGTGAAATGCTCGCAGTTGCCCTGCAGCACGTGCGGGTCGAAGGAGTACTTGTGAATGTGCTCGAACTGCTGGCCCGAAAACTCCTGGGCAAACCGCTGCCGCGCCCCAATGGCGGCCTCGGAGTAGTCGTCGCCGTCGTGGCGCGGAATGCGCACCCGCTGCGCGTCCTGCTGCACGATGGCGTCTTCCACTTCCACGCTCAGCTCGCCGAAGGGCTCGGCCGAAAACTGCAGACTTACCGGGTGCATGCCCTCGGGCAGGGCGTCGGTGCGCAGGCGCACCGTGATGCTGCGGCCCACCTCAAACTCCACCCCGCTACCCTGGTTCAGCTCGGTGGCCGGGCGCAGGTTGCCTTCGCCCAAATCGAGGGTAATGTGCTCGGGGCCGAGCTGCTGGCCGTTTACCCGCACGTGGTCGATGTGGGTGAGGCGCACCGTGTCGAGGCGGTTTTTCAGGGAAAAGGCAACGCCGCCGTTGTCGGGCAGGTTGTGCAGGCTGCCGCGCGTGTAAAGCAGCTTGAGCAGCATGGGGCTGGGCGTAAAAATCATGGCGAACCGTGTGGTGGGATGCGAGGGGTAAGGTAAAACTTTCCGGCACGTGTCCTACTTCCCGTCGCCGTGGCCAGTTGCAGCAAAGTAGCTTAACGCCGCGGCAGCGGCGTCGGCTTGGCTGAGTTTCCGAACGTAATCGGCACCGTGAACTGGACGGCTACCGGCTTGCCATCCTTGGTGCCGGGAATGAACGGGCCAAACAGGCTGGCGACGCGCACTGCCTCCGCATCGTAGGGCGGGCCTAAACTCTTGGTGACTTTGGGGCAGCGCACTTCCCCGCTAGCCGTAACCACAAAGGAGACGAACACCTTGCCGGCTTTGGTGCGGTACAGCCTGCGGTCCAGGTTTGCCGCAATGAATTTCACCAGGCCCGCCGTGCCGTCCTGCCGGTATATCGGGGTAGTGTCCGCAAAGCGGAAAATGCCCGAAGAGTCCGTAATAGTTGGGCAGTCGAAGTCGGCGTCGGGAGTTTGTGCCCAGGTCTGCCCGGTTGATAGCATCAGGGCCAACGTCAGCAGGTAAATAGTGCGAATGGGAAGCTCGGGCAGCATAGCGTCAGCGGATAAGGTTAGCGCCGGCGCTTCTTGGGCGTCTCTGCGTCGCGGGTGAAGGTAATGGGCACCGTGTAGCTTACGGGCACGGGGCGGTAGTTTTGCTGGCCGGGCGTCCAGCGGGGCATCAGCTTCAGCACGCGCAAGGCCTCCGCGTTGAGGGCCGGGTCCAGGCCCTTGAGCACCTGAAAATCGGTAAGCTGTCCGTCTCGTTGCACGACGAAATTCACGAACACTTTACCCTCCACCGTAGTCGTAGCCGGATAGCGCAGGTGCTGTCCCAGAAACTGCGTCAGGCCCTCCATGCCACCCGGCGGCACGGGCATCAGCTCCATCACGCCCCCGTAAACCGTCGGCTCAGGCGGCTTTATGGCGTCTGAGGCGGCCGGTGCGGGCAGGCTGCCCGGCAGCTGGTATAGCGGGGCGGCAGCCGCTGGCCGGAACGGCACCACCGGCCGCCCCTGCGCCTGGGCCCAGGCTTGCCGGGCGCTCAGGCCCTGCACGAACACCAGCACCGCTGCCAGCAGAAACTGCCGCAACCGGGGCCGCAGCCGCAGCGCCGTCGAGCAGCTTTCCGGGGCCAGCTGGCTGAGCCGGAACCGCCCACACACCCGCCCGTCCGGCGCGGCCGCTTGGGCCGCCGCCAGGCTAGCCGCCGACGATTGCGTAAAATCCACCACCTCCCGCTGGCAGCTGGCGCAGTGCCGGCCCTGCGCAGTAGGCATCATGCGGTGCCAGTCTTCGTGGCAAGCCAAGATGCGGATGTTGGTAATGGGCAGCTCGTGCAGCATAGCAATCAGCGGCGCTTCTTGGCCTTGGGGGAAGTGGGTTCAGGCCCGAACGTAATCGGCAGCGTGTAGCGCCACGGAATGGATTGGCCATTGTTCATGGCGGGTTCCCAGGCGGGCATACTCAATACCAGGCGCCGGGCTTCGGCGTTCAGCTCGGGGCTCACGCCCTGTAGCACCCGCGGGTCGGCTACCCGGCCAGTTTCGGTGATGAGAAAGTCTACGAAAACCCGACCCCGGCCCGGCCCCGCCGGATAACGCAGCGAGTCGCGCACAAACTTCCCCAGCGCCTCCCAGCCACCCCGGTAGCCCGGCAGCCGCTCGATGTAAGGCCCGAATACGCGGGGCTGCGGTCTGGCCCTGGCCGGCGCGGTCGGTTCCCGCAGCTCCTCCAGATCCAGCGCCTGCTCCGGTACACCCGCCGGCACCGGCCGCGCCTGCACCTGCGCCCAAGCCTGCCGCGCCGACAAGCCCTGCACCACAATCAGAACCAGGGCCGCCGCAAACCACCGCAGCTTCGCCCCCAGCCGCCGCGGCCGGCTTTCAGGCGCCAGCTGACTCACGCTGAACTGCCCGCACACGCGCCCATCGGGTGCCGCCGCGCGGGCCTGCGCCAGCTCGGCGGCGCTGGCCTGGGTGAAGTCCTGCACCGTGCGCCGGCACTGGCCGCAGTAGTGCCCGCCCGCTACGGGCGTAAGGGCCGCGGCCGGCACCGGGCAGGCACCAAGCAGGACGTTGCGAATGGGCAGGGCGCGCAGCATAACAGGTTAGTCTTAGTCACAATTGGGAAAAGGAACGGGGACTACGCACTCCACGTCAACGGGCTGGCTGTTTTGCCTGCCAGGTGAAAATATCCCGAGGTTCCCGATTACGCGCAGCGCCTCCGCATCGAAATCGGGGTGAATGCCCTTCACCACTTTGGGCCGCTGTATGTGTCCCTGCCGGTCAACCAAGAAGCTGACGAATACGAGGCAACTCCGCAGGCCATACCGTCCGTTGGGCCGCCGAATGCGAGCAGCTATGGTCTGCTTCAGACCTTCCCAACCACCGTCTTGGTAATTGGGCATCTGCGTGACATATCGGTAAACGTGCCGCCCTTCGAAAGGTGCCGGGGGAACATCGGGCTCGGACAAGTCTATTACCGACAAGTCGGCAACGGGCGCCTTTTTGACGGAAGTCTGAGGCTTCCGGTGCTGTGCATACACCTGCTGCGCGCTCAGCCCCTGGCCCAGCACCAACACCAGCGCCACCAGAAACAGCCGCAGCCGCGGGCCCAGCCCCATTGCCGGGCGGCGGGCCCCCGCCAGTTGCTCGCTCCGGAACATTCCGCACGGCCGCCCGTCCGGCGCGGCCAGGCGGGCCCAGGCCAGGTCGGCCGCCGTGGCCTGCCGAAAATCCACCACCTCCCGCTGGCAGCTGGCGCAGTGCCGGCCGTGGGGCGTAGAGGGCATGGCCGCCCAGCTTTCGGAGCAGGGGCTCAGGGCAACGTTACGAATGGGCAGGGGCAGCATCACCAAAAGAAAATCAGTCGCTCAACTTACGAAGGCCGCGCCGGGGCCACTTCCCCGCGCACCGCCGCCAGCAGCCAGTCCTCGCCCCAGCGGCTCAGCCCAAACTCCCGTCGCCCGGCCACGCGCCGCGCTTCCAGCAGCCCCAGCGCCTGCAGCAGCGCCCGCAGGCGCGAGCCCGTCTGCGGATGCACCCCGCTCACGGCATCCAGCTCGCCCACCGTCGCCGCCGGCTGGCCCACAAACACCAGGCACAGCCGCGCCAGCGTGGCCCGCCGGTGCTGCCGGCCGCGGGGCAGCAGTGCCTCCAGGGCCCCCGCCACGCGGTCCGCCACCCGCTCGGGGCTGAAAAACGTCAGGTCCGGCCGGGGCTCGTCGCGGCGGGCCACCCGCTCGGCAAAGCCGGTAATCAATTCTTCCGAGGCCCGGGGCAGGGTAGCAGGCATATAGCGAAGCGAAAACGATGATCAGGTAACAGCAACTGCTCCCAACGCTACGCAAAAGTTCGCAGCAAACCCACCCCGCTTGACGCTACCCACCCCCTGCCTGACGATAACTACCTCTCACTTGACGCTAACCACCATTCACTTGACGATAACTACCGTTCAACTGACGCTAACCACCCTTAGCTTGACGCAAACCCCTTTCGACTTGAGCGTAACCTGTCTCGACTTGATCATACCACCCCACGACTTGAGCGCAACACCCTGCGACTTGAGGATAACAGCCTTCGACTTGAGCGTAACACCCTTCGAGTTGAGTATAACCCCTCCCAACTTGATCATACCCTCCCCATACTTGACGATAACCCACCCCAACTTGACGCTAACCCCTCCCCATTTGACGCTAACCAACCCCCGCTTGACGCAGAATCCATTCAACCGCCACCAATACCCCAGCTGCGCTGATAAATGTTAATTGATAAATGATAATTGATTACTGCCCAATGAATTCCCGCCCCGTATCGTCCACGTAGCCCACCTGGCCCTCCGGGGTGGTTATCCGCGCCACGCCGGCTACGAAGGGCTCAGCCGCCGCGTACTTCAGCGGGGTAAGCAGCGTGCCCGCGTGGGAGAGGTAGCCGAAGCGGTTGCCCTGGCGCAGCACCGGCCGGGCGTAGCCGTTGGCCGCACCGGCCTCAATGGCGTCGTATTCCACCGGCAAAGTCAGCTGGCCCTCGCCGTTCACCACGCCCCACTTCGCCCCCTGGCGCACCAGCAGCAGCCCGTCGTGAAATAGGTCCCGGATTTCGTCGTACACCGCCGGCACCACCGCCGTGCCGCCGGCCGTAAACCGGAAGCCCACCTTGCCGCCCTGCCGCAGCACGTCGCCCTGCTCCAGAAAGTCTTCCTCCGGCGCCGGCGGCGCGGCCTCGGTCAGCCGCTGCCCGCTGCGGTCGATGTCGAAGGTTTCGCCGTTCAGCTGCACCGTGGCCCGGCCCCGCGCAAACGTACCGGCCCGCTCAAAATGCACCGGCGTGAGCAGGTGCCCGCCCCCGTTGATGTAGCCGTACCGGTCGCCCTGCCGCACCCAGGCCACGTCTTCCACAAACGGCCCCGCCTCGTCGTAGAGCGCCGGTAGCACCAGTCGCCCCTGGCGGTCGGCGTAGCCCCAGCGGCCCTGCTGGCGGTAGGGCACCAGCTGCGCGGGCGTGGGCTGGGCGCTCAGCAGCAGGGGCCCGAGCAGGCCCCAGGCAAGGGCAAACAAAAGCTTCATGGCAGTGCGAAAGAGCGGGTAAGACCAGGGCAATCCACCGAAAGTACGCCGTTCGGCGGCCCCCGGTGCGGGAAAGCCGGCCGCCGGTGTACTTTGCCGCCTTCTTCGATGATTGCCCGCCTATGGTTTCCGTCCTCCGCCTCGCCCTCGTGGGCGCGCTGCTGCTGCCCGCCGCCGCCCAGGCCCAGAAACACGCTGCCCGCATCAACGCGCTGGCCGCCAAAGTCGAGCCCCAGGTCATAGCCTGGCGCCGCGACCTGCACGAGCACCCCGAACTGGGCAACCGCGAAACCCGCACCGCTGCCCTGGTGGCCGCCGAGCTCCGGCGCCTGGGCCTAGAGGTGCAAACCGGCGTAGCCAAAACCGGCGTGGTGGGCATCCTGCGCGGCGGCAAGCCCGGCCCCGTAGTGGCCTTGCGCGCCGACATGGACGCGCTGCCCGTCACCGAGGAGCGCAAGGTGCCCTTCGCCTCCAAGGAGCGCGTGCTCTACAACGGGCAGGAAGTGGGCGTGATGCACGCCTGCGGCCACGACGCCCACACGGCCATGCTGCTGGGGGCCGCCAACGTGCTCAGCGCGATGAAAAAAGACCTCGCCGGCACCGTCAAGTTCGTGTTTCAGCCCGCCGAGGAAGGTCCGCCCGCCGGCGAGGAAGGCGGCGCCGCCCTCATGGTGAAGGAAGGCGTGCTCGACAATCCCCGCGTCGACGCTGTGTTTGGCCTGCACGTCAACGCCCAAACCGAAATCGGCCAGCTCAAGTACCGCGCCGGCGGCATGATGGCCAGCTCCGACGTGTTCACCATCCAGGTCAAGGGCAAGTCGGCCCACGGCGCCTACCCCTGGCTGGCCGTCGACCCCGTAGTAGCCGCCGCCCAGATCGTGCTGAGCCTGCAAACCATCGTGAGCCGCGAAGTAGAGCTGACCGACAACGCGGCCGTGGTCACCGTGGGCATGATTCACGGCGGCGTGCGCAACAACATCATTCCCGAGCAGGTGGAGCTGACCGGCACGCTGCGCGCCCTCAGCGCCGAAACCCGCGAGCAGCTGCGCCAGAGTGTGCAGCGCGTGGCCACCAACGTGGCCGAAGCCGCCGGCGCCACCGCCGAGGTCAGCATCCGCCCCGCCGCCCCGCTCACCTACAACGACCCACGCCTCACGGCCGCCATGCTGCCCACCCTGCGCGCGGTGGCCGGCAGCGCGGCGGTAAGCGAGATGAAGGCCGTTACCGGCGCCGAGGACTTTGGCTGCTACCAGGAAAAAGTGCCCGGCCTGTTTCTGTACCTGGGCGCCATGCCCCGCGGCGTCGATCCAGCCACCACGGCCCCGCACCACACCCCCGGCTTCTTCCTCGACGAAGGCGGCTTCGGCCTGGGCGTGCGTACCCTGGCCCAGCTGGCCGTAGATTACCTGCAGGGCGCGGGCCGCAAATAAGCCCGAGCAGGAAGCACCGTCAGCGGGCGGCATTGGAACCTGGTTCCGGCGCCGCCCGCGGCTGTTTATGGGCTCCCGCGACGAGTCGGAAACGAGTCGGGCCGGATTCCACCGTGCTGCGAGGAACCCAGATGCATTGATGTAGGTACAGGATTATTCCGGGCCACTGCCCTGGCGCCCGAAGCCGGCCTCGTACGAGGGTTGTTACGGGTAAGTTGCTGTTGGGCTTGGGTATTGATAAAGAATAGTGTTGATAATTGATATATGATCAAGAATTGGGTGGTTTGGTTAAAATTATATTAATTGGGGCCGTCGGACCCCGGTCCGCGTTTGCGCCCCTTCTTTCCCACAACCAAATCACCGTTCCATGTCACACAAGTACCCGGCCCTGGTGCTGGCGCTGCTAGGCAGTGCCCTCACCGCTCAGGCTCAGGATGCGGCCCGCGCCCCCCAGCTGCAGCGCGGCGCCGATGGTCTGCCCGAACTGGTGCAGTTCCGCCCCGGCACCAGCCCCAAGCTCGCCGATGCCCAAAAGGCCCTGCAGGCCACCCTAGCCCTGGCGCCCGAAACCGAAATGCGCCCGCTGCGCCGCGAGGTCGATGCCCTGGGCATCACCCACGAGAAGTTTCAGCAGTACTACAAGGGCGTGAAGGTGGAGCACGCCAGCTACAGCGTGCACGCCCGCAACGGCGCCATCGAGGCCATGAGCGGCGACGCCGAGCAGCTGAGCCTCGACGTGCGCCCCGGCCTCTCGGCCGACGCGGCCCGGCAGGCAGCGCTGGGCTTTGTGCGGGCCCGCAAGTACATGTGGGAAGACGCCCGCGAGGAAGCCGGCCTCAAGCAGGCCGAAAACAACCCCGGGGCCAGCTACTTCCCGCAGGGCGAGCTGGTGATTGTGCGCAACCAGCTGAGCATGGACGCGGCCAAGAACGGCCAGCCCACCCTGGCCTGGAAGTTCAACGTGTACGCCCAGGAGCCGCTGAGCCGCGCCCACATCTACGTGGACGCCCGCAGCGGGGAAATTGTGTTCGTCGACGCCATCATCAAGCACGCGGCCGCCACCGGCACCCTGGCCACGCGCTACAGCGGCACCCAAAGCACCACCACCGACAGCTACAACGGCTCGTACCGCCTGCGCGACGTATCGCGCGGCTCGGGCATTCTGACCTACAACTGCCGCAAGAGCAACTCCTACACCAACGCGGTGGACTTCACCGACGCCGACAACAGCTGGACGGAGTACAACAACGCCAACAAGGACAACGCCGCGCTCGACGCGCACTGGGGTGCCCAGGGCACGTTCGACTATTTCAAGAACGTGCACGGCCGCAACAGCTACAACAACGCCGGCGCCGCCATCCGCAGCTACGTGCACTTCGACGACACGCCCGGCGACGGCCGCGGCTACGAAAACGCCTTCTGGGACGGTTCGCGCATGACCTACGGCGACGGGTACTCGCGCTTCGACGCGCTGACCTCACTGGACGTGGCGGCCCACGAAATCGGCCACGCCGTGTGCACTTACACGGCCAACCTTACTTACTCCTACGAGTCGGGGGCGCTGAACGAGGGATTCTCCGACATCTGGGGGGCGGCCGTGGAGTACTACAAGGCCCCCACGAAGTCGACCTGGCTCATCGGCGAAGACATCGACAACGTGCGGCCCTCGCTGCGCTCGATGAGCAACCCCAACGCCGAAGGTCAGCCCGACACCTACAAAGGCACCTACTGGTACACCGGCTCGGGCGACTACGGCGGAGTGCACACCAACTCCGGCGTGCTCAACCACTGGTTCTACCGCCTGGCGGTGGGCGGCAGCGGCACCAACGACATCGGAAGCAGCTTCAGCGTGACGGGCATCGGCATCGACGCCGCGGCCAAGATTGCCTACCGCACCGAGAGCGTGTACCTGACGGCCTCGAGCAACTACGCCGCGGCCCGCACCTACTCCATTCAGTCGGCCAAAGACCTGTACGGCGCCGGCTCGGCCCAGGAAATTGCCGTGACCAACGCCTGGTACGCCGTGGGCGTGGGCGCAGCCTACGGCGGCGGTGGCACGCCGACGACGCCGACGTACTGCGCCTCGAAGGGCTCGAACGTGAGCTACGAGTGGATTGATTTGGTGCAGCTGGGCTCCATCAACCGCAGCTCCGGCAAAGATGCCGGCTACTACAACGGCACGGCCCTGAGCACCACGCTGCCGGCCGGCTCGTCGCAGACCATCTACTACTCGGCCGGTTTCACCTCCACCGCCTACACCGAGTACTTCAAGGTCTACATCGACTACAACCAGGACGGCGACTTCGCCGACGCCGGCGAGCTGGTGGCCAGCCGCTCCAGTTCCGCTTCCACTACGCTCAGTAGCGTGTTCACGGTGCCGGCCACGGCCAAGAACGGCGCTACCCGCCTGCGCGTGGTGATGAGCGACAACTCGGCCACTACCAGCTGCAACAGCTACAGCTACGGCGAAACGGAGGACTACACCGTGAACGTGACGGGCGGCGCGGCCTTTGCGCCGGCCGGCGTAGCCAGCCTCACCGGCACCAGCCCCAGTCTCGACGGGGCGCAGCTGGAACGGCGGGCCGAGGTATACCCCAACCCGGCCAGCAACCTGCTGAGCGTGGTGCTGCCCGACCAGGCCCCGCTGAAATCGGTGCGGGTGTACGACGTGCGCGGGGCGGAAGTCAAGCAGGCAGCCTTGGCCGAAGATGGCCGCGTGGATGTCAGCCGCCTGGCCCCCGGTATTTACCAGCTGAGCGTGTCCGACGGGCAGAAGTCCTTCCACTCGCGCTTTGTGAAGCAGTAAACGGCCCACCGTGCGGACCGTATAAAACGGCCCGGCTTCCCCAGGGGAGGCCGGGCCGTTTTTGCGGGCGTAAGTTGCGCCTCCATTTCCGGCACCGGCCGGTTTCTGCTATGCACCTAGCCTTGGTTACCAGCGTTGTGCTGGAACAATACGCGGCGGCCAACGTGGCCAACGAAGACGACCTATTGGCCAACTACCTGCGCGCCCAGGGCCTGCGCGTGTCCCTGGCCGTGTGGTCGGATGCGCAGGTAGACTGGCGAAGCTTTGACGCGGTGGTGCTCAAGTCGCCCTGGGACTACTTCGACCGCCCCGCCGAGTTTCACCGCTGGCTCGACCATCTCGACGCAGCCGGCGTGGCCTTGCTCAACCCCACGGCCATCGTGCGCTACAACGCCGACAAGGCCTACCTGCTCGATCTGCAGGCGGCAGGCGTGGGCGTAGTGCCGACGCGGCACCTGCCCCGCGGCAGCCGCGCCGAGCCCGAACGCTGGCTAACCGAGCTGGGAACCGAAAAAGTAGTGGTGAAGCCCACGGTGGGCGGCGGGGCCAAAGACACCTTCGCGCTGACCCCGGCTACCGCTGCCACCGCCCGACCGCAGCTGCAAAGCCTGCTGGCCGTGGCCGACTTTCTGGTGCAGCCCTTCGTGGAGCAGGTACAAACCACGGGCGAATGGTCGCTGGTTTTCTTCGGCGGCGAGTTGAGCCACTGCGTGCTGAAAACTCCCAAGCCCGGCGACTTCCGCGTGCAGCACTACCTGGGCGGCAGCATCCGGGCGGTGACGGCCCCGCCCCACATCGAGCAGGCTGCCCGCGACATCGTGCGGCGCTTTGCCCCCGGCTGCCTCTACGCCCGCGTCGACGGGGTCGACAGCCCCGCCGGCGGTTTCTGGCTAATGGAGCTGGAACTCATCGAGCCTTTTCTCTACCTGGAAATAGGTGGCAAACAGGCCTGCGTCCGCTACTATCAGGCGCTGAGGCAGCTTATGCCCCGTGGCTGAGCAAACGCGGAATGGAGTAGCCTGAGCCACCAAAAACAGGACGGCTGCGCCGATGATCCACCTGGTAGCGGGTGAGTTAGTGGAGCGGCTGCTTCGCGAAGGATGCCCTGCTCATCAGGTCCTTTTCGTAGACCGCCAGGCAGTAGCGGTTCAACTCTGCCGGGAAGTGCGGCTGGGCAGGCTGGACCTGGGTGGGAGCGGGTGCATTTTTGACGAAGAAAAACACCTTGGTGGTGCCGTATTTGGTGTGCGGCATCAGCTCCCCGTACTGCTGCATTTCCTGCCACCGGCTGGTGTCGGCTACCGTCACGGCGTAAATGCGCACGATGGGGCCGGTGTTGTTCTCGTTGCGGAACATGGCTACTTCCTCGAAACCGCCCGGCAGGTCCTGCGGACTGGGCTGGCTGAGCGCATCAACAATAAACCACGCCAGCAGGGCGCCGACGGCTAAGCAAAGAAGGTATTTGGGCTTCATGCGGTGCAGGAGTGATAGTGCGGGCGCATTTGCGGTGGGCAATAGCTGAAAGCCGAAACAACAGTAGCGGCCCCGGCTTCGGGCATCAGCCGCCCGGGCTGCTAAAAGCCGTTGACCACGAAGCCACCGTCGACGGCCAGGGTTTGGCCGCTGATGTAGGCGGCGGCGGGCAGGCATAGGAAGGCCACGGCGGCCGCTACTTCACGGGGTTCCCCAATGCGCCCAGCGGGGGTGCGACCCAGTACCTGCTGGCGGTAGTCGTCGTTGGCCAGCACGCCGGCAGCCAGGGGCGTGTGAATATACCAGGGTGCCACGCAGTTCACGCGGATGCCGTCGGGTGCCCATTCGGCAGCGAGGTTGCGCGTGAGCTGTACCAGGGCGGCTTTGGTCATGCCGTACACCGCGCCGGTGCGCAGATGCGTGAGCCCCGCCACCGACGAGATGTTGACGATGACGCCGGCGCCGCTGGCTTGCAGCAGCGGGTGCGCCAGCTGGCACAGGGCAAAGGTAGAATCGAGGTTAGTGGCCATTACGTGGCGGTATTCCTCCTCGCCATAGGCCGTGGTAGGCTTGCGGATGTTGGTGCCCACATTGTTGATGAGCCCGTCGAGGCGCTCCCAGTTCTGCTGCACCTGAACGAGCAGCGCCCGGCGGGTTTCGGGTTGGCTCACGTCGCCGGGCAGGGCGTAGGCGGCGAGACCCTGGGCCTGCCAGTCGGCTACGGCCTGCTGCAGGGGCTCGGGCCGGCGGGCCACGGCCAGCACGGTAGCCCCTAAGCGCAGCAGCTCCTCGGCAATGGCCGCCCCAATGCCGGCCGAGGCCCCGGTTACCAGCAGCACCTTGCCCTGCAGGGACCAGCGCGCCGCAAATTCAGCCGGGGAAGTGCTCATAAGGCTTAGCGCAGGGTGTATTCGAGCTTGAGCTCGGCCAGGCCGTAGCCGTCGTTGCGCAGCGGGTTGGCGCGGCGGCTGATGTCGTCGAGGTGGTCGGTGGAGGTGAACACGTAGGTGCCCTGCGCCGTGAGGTACAGGCCGCGGGCGAGCAGGAAAGACAATCCGCCGCCCACGGGCAGGGTGAGGCCGGTGGCGGGGTAGTCGTCGCGCTCGGGGTCGAGGATGGCCTGCTGGCTCAGCGGCTCGGTGCCGGTGTAGGCTTTGGGGTTATAAAGCAACAAGCCCACGCCCGCCTGCAGAAAGGGTTTAACAGTAGCCGCGTTGGCCCCCGTGATGGAGTACTGGCCCGGGTCGGTGAGGGGCTCGAAGCGCAGGTAGCTGCTCAGGGCGAGGTTGCGCGAGCGGAACGCCAGGTTACGCTCGCGCAGCTGGTCGTAGGAGCCGAGCTGAAACCAGCCCAACTCGGCGCCCACGGCCCAGTGCGGGCGCCAGGGGTAAATAACGCCGGCCTGCACGCAGGCCCCGGGCCGGCTTTGGGTGGGGCTGGTGGTCAGGTCGCCGTTGTAGAGGGCCACGCCGCCGCCGGCCGTCAGCCGCAGCGGGCCGCGGTAGAAGGCGCGCCCCTGGGCGTCGAAATGACGGCGCGGCGCCTGGGCCGAAGCCAGCAGGGGGGCCGCCAGCAGGGCCGCTGATCCAAGGATAAAAGGCAGGATGCGCACGGGAGTGAAGTCTGGTGAAACCAACGGGGATACGCCCCCGGCGCGGGCCGCGTTGCGCCGGGTCGCCTATTTGAACACGCCCTGCGGGTCGGCGAGCTTGGCCGTCAGCTCGCTCACGAGGCCAAAATCGACGTTGCTCAGGCTCAGGTTGCGGGCTTTGTGCACGGCTTCCCAGGCCTGGGGGTAGCTGCCCTGCAGGTAGTACACGCGGGCCAATTGCTGGTAGGCGTAGGCGTTGTTGGCATCGGCGGCCACGGCTTGGTCGAGGTGCTGCTGGGCCAGCTTCAGGTCCTTGGCTTTCTTGGTTTGCTCGTGGCGCAGCAGGTAGCTGGCGCCCAGGTCGGAGAGCAGCTGGCTGTTGCCGGGGGCGGCGGCCAGGCCGCGGGCAAAGAGGCCGATGGACTCGTCGAGGGAGGTGGCGCTGGTGAGAATGCCCAGGCCGCGGTAGGCGTGGGAATTCTGGGGGTCGAGCACCCAGGCCAGGTTGAAGCGGTAGCGGGCCGTGTCGGGCTGGCCTTCGGTGAGGTACTCGTAGCCTTTGTTGGTGAAAAACCGGCTGGCCTCGGCGCGGGAGGCGAAGCTTTGGGCAATGCCGTTGATGAACGGCTCACCCAGCAGCTGCTGCGCGGCTTCGGGGGTGAGGCCGCCAAACAGGGGCTGCAGACGCCGGGCGCTGAAGGGCAGCTCGGTAGCGGCCGCGCCGCCTTTGGTTTTGACTTTGGTTTTCTGGGCCAGGGCGGGCGAGGCCAGGGCCGCGCACAGCACGAGGGCAAGCAGGGAATTCTTCATACGGGCAAATCAGGGGGCACCGGGGCCGGGGCGAAAATACGAGGTGCCCGCTGCCCCAACGACGACGCCGGCCGGAAAGTGCGGGGGCAGGGGCTCAGGAGCCAAAGGGGTGGAGCTGCTGCCAGAGGCGGGCAAACTCGGCGTCGTAGGGCTGCACCAGGGCCGGGTCGTCGGTGATGAGCACGTTTTCGAGGTTGTAGAGGGCGGCCGAGCGCGTCCAGTTGTAGCTGCCGGTGAGCACCAGGGCGTGGTCGGCCACGGCAAACTTGTGGTGCATGTGGTACTCGGTGCGGTCGGTGCGCACGGCTACGCCGGCGCGGTGCAGCTGGCGCACGTCGGAGCCCACGTCGTGGAGCTTGTCGTTGTCGGTGAGCAGGCGCACGCGCACGCCGCGGCGGTGGGCAGCCAGCAGGGCCTCGGTGAGGCGGTCGTCGGCCACGGTAAACACGCACACGTCGAGCTGGCGCTCGGCCTGGGCAATGAAGCGGCGGATGGCGCCCACGCAGGCCTCGCCGGGGCTGAAATGCACCTCGTGGCGCACGCCGGGGGCGGCCTGATCGGGCAGCAGGGCGGTGGCCGCGTGCAGCCAGTTGATGATGCCCTTGTCGAGGGGGGTGCTGCTGTGCTCCTTGGCCAGCTGAAACACCCGGCGGCGCAGCTCGGCCGCGTCGCCGCCCTGCTGCTGGAAGGCGGCCACGTGGGCGCGCAGCTGGCGGGCTTCGTGGTCGGAGAGGGTGATGTCGGCCAGGGCCTGGCGGAAGCGGCTCAGCAGGACCTCGGTTTCGGCGGGGGATGCATTCATGCGGGCAATGATACGACGGCGGGCGTGGGAGCCGGCGCGTCGGTTGGGCAGTGGCGACCGGGGTGCTGGGGGAAGCCGTTGCCCCAGGCAGTGCATCGGCGCTGGAAATCATTTCCCCGTGGCTGGGAACGGTTGCATCGACGCTGGAAACGATTCCCCGGCGCTGGGAAGTGTTGCATCAGCGCTGGGAACGAGTGCATCGGCGCTGGGAACGGCTGCATCGGCGCTGGAAATGATTGCATCGGCGCTGGGAGCTGGTGCATCGACGCTGGAAACGATTTTCCCCGGGAAGCTGGCCGGCTGGGAGGGGCAGGCGCGGCGTAAACGTAGTGGTGCCCCGGCTTGGGAGCCGGGGCACCACGGGGCGGCGATAAAACGGTAAGTTGGGAGGCCGCCTGGGCCAACAATCCGGCCGGCTTCCGCCTTTACCTTCCCGCCACCGCCACCTGCCCTGTATGACTCCACCGCTACCCGACACCGCCCCGACTACCACTGCCGCCGCGCCCGCTGCCGCGCATCTGCCCCGGGAGCTGGGGCTGCTGCCGGCCACGGCCCTGAACATGATCGACATGGTGGGGATAGGGCCCTTCGTGGTGCTGCCGCTGGTGATGCAGCTGCTGGGGCCGTACTTTATGTGGGCCTGGATTGCCGGGGCGCTGCTCTCGGTGGTAGATGGGCTGGTGTGGGCCGAGCTGGGCGCGGCGCACCCCGAGGCGGGGGGCTCTTACCGCTTTCTGCGCCTGGCCTACGGCGAGCATACCTGGGGGCGGCTGCTCTCGTTTCTGTACGTGTGGCAAACGCTGGTGCAGGCGCCACTGGTGCTGGCTTCGGGCTCCATTGGCTTCGCGCAGTACTTCGGCTACCTGGTGCCGCTGACGGAATGGTGGCAGCCCAAGCTGGTGAGCGGCACGGTGGTGCTGCTGTTGGTGGCGCTGCTCTACCGGCGCATCGGCAGCGTGGGGCGGCTGGGCGTGACGCTGTGGGTGGGCGTGCTGGTGCTGCTGCTGGGCCTCATTGGCTGCGGGCTGTGGCTGGGCGAGCGGGCGGTGCCGCTGCTGCCCACCGCCGCCGACGGGGCGGCCAACTGGCCGGGCCTGCTGCTGGCCGCGGCGCTGGGGCAGGCCACCGTCAAGACCATCTACAGCTACCTGGGCTACTACAACGTGTGTCACCTCGGGGCCGAAATCAAGGAGCCGGCCCGGGTAATTCCGCGGGCCATCTTCCTGAGCATTCTGGGCATTGCGGCGCTGTACCTGCTGCTGAACTACAGCGTGGCGCGGGTGCTGCCCTGGCAGGTGGCCAGCCAGTCGGAGTTTATCGTGAGCACCTTTATCGAGCACCTGTTCGGGCCGGGGGCGGCACAGATAGCTACGGCGCTGGTGCTGTGGGTGGCGTTTGCCTCCCTGTTTGCCGTGCTGCTGGGCTACTCACGCATTCCCTACGCGGCGGCGGCCGACGGCGAGTTTTTGCCGGTATTTGCCCGCCTGCACCCCACCAAGCATTTTCCGCACGTGTCGCTGCTGGTGCTGGGGGGGCTGGGCTTCGTGTTCAGTTTGCTGTTCAAGCTTTCGGAGGTCATCAGCGCCATTCTGGCCATGCGCATCCTGGTGCAGTTTGTGGGGCAGGCGGTGGGGCTGGTGCTGCTGCGCCGGCGGCGGGGCACGGCGGGGCTGCCGTTCCGCATGCCGCTGTACCCGCTGCCGGTGGTGCTGGCCGTGGGCAGCTGGCTGCTGATTCTGTGGAGCACCGGCCCGGCGTTCATGCTTTCGGGCCTGGCCATGATTGCAGCCGGCGTGGTGGTATTTCTGCTCTGGAGCCGGCGGCGCAGGCGCTGGCCTTTTGCTACGGCAGCGCAGCCGGACTAAGGCAGCAGGGTATTTATATAACTAATTATATAGTAATTATTACTAAATGGTTATTTAATTGATATCTTACGCATCCACTTAGTTCGGGATGTGATGCTAGCCGACCTCGACCGTTTGTGCTTACAGAGCCTGAATCAATGGGTGCACCTGTACCAGTGGTTCGACGAACTGGTAGCAGTAATCAGCGACAGTAACCTGCTCAAGGGCGGGGTATTCATGGCCATTATCTGGTGGCTGTGGTTTCAGCGCGGCGAGGCGGCGGGCGTGCGGCACCGGCGCAGCGTGCTGCTGGGCGTGTTGCTGGGCTGCCTGGTGAGCGTGGGCGCGGCGCGGCTTGTGGTGGCGGCGGCCCCCATGCGGGCCCGGCCGCTGCACAACCCCGAGCTGCGCCTGACGCCGGTGAAAGCCATTTTCGTGGCCCACACCAAGGACAAAAGCTCGTTTCCGAGCGACCATGCCGCCCTGTTTTTCGCGTTGGCGACGGGGTTCTTTTTTCTCTCTCCCCGGCTGGGGCTGGCGGCGCTGGTCTACGTAGTGCTGGTTATCTGCCTGCCGCGGGTGTACCTGGGACTGCACTACCCGTCCGATCTGCTGGCCGGCGCGGCAATAGGCGTGCTGGGCGCCGGAGCCACCAACCTGGCGCCGGTGCGGGAACGGCTGCTGGCGCCCTTGCTGCACTGGCAGCACAGCTACCCCAGCCCGTTCTACGTGGCCCTGTTTCTGATGACCCACCAGATAGCCGAGATGTTTGAAACCACCCGCCAGCTGCTCAGCTTCCTCTACCAGCAGCTGTAACGGCGGGCCCGGCGCTGAAAACGCCTTCCCGGCGGGCCGTGGTAGCCGCCGGGAAGGCGTTTTCAATGTTTAGTGCCCTGGAGTTAGCCCCGGCGCAGCACCGCAGCCGCTTCCTTGGCAAAGTAAGTCAGGATGGCGTCGGCGCCGGCGCGCTTGATGCTCAGCAGCACTTCCAGCATGGTCCGCTCGCCGTCGAGCCAGCCGTTGCGGGCGGCGGCCTTCACCATGGCGTACTCACCTGACACGTTGTAGGCCGTTACGGGCAGGTTGGTGTGGGTTTTCACGTCGTGAATCACGTCGAGGTAGCTCAGGGCGGGCTTCACCATCACCATGTCGGCGCCTTCCTGCTCGTCGAGGGCCAGCTCGCGCAGGGCCTCGCGGCGGTTGGCCGGGTTCATCTGGTAGCTTTTCTTGTCGCCCTTCTTGGGGGCCGAATCCAGCGCGTCACGGAAGGGACCGTAGAAGGCCGAGGCGTACTTGGCCGTGTAGCTCATGATGCTCACGTGGCTGAACGCGTTGCGGTCGAGCACCTCGCGAATCCAGGCCACGCGGCCGTCCATCATGTCGCTGGGGCCGATGATGTCGGCGCCGGCGCGGGCCTGGGCCAGGGCCATCTGGCCGAGAATTTCCAGGGTGGCGTCGTTCAGGATTTCGCCCGACTCGGGGTCCACCACGCCGTCGTGCCCGTCGGAGGAGTAGGGGTCCATGGCCACGTCGGTCATCATCACCACCTCGGGAAATTGCCGCTTGATGTCGGCCACGGTGCGCAAATACAGCCCGTCGGGGTTAGCCGATTCCTTGGCCAGCCGGTCCTTCAGGCCGTCGTTGATGCTGGGGAAGGGTGCGAAGGCCTTGATGCCCAGCTCCACGCATTGGCCGATTTCGTCGATGAGGCGGTCGGCCGAAAAGCGGTTGATGCCCGGCATGGAAGCCACTTCCACCAGCTGGTTCTGGCCCTCAATCAGGAAAACGGGGTAGATGAAATCGTGGGTGGTGAGGCGGGTTTCCTGCACCATGTCGCGGATGACTTCGGACTTGCGGTTGCGGCGGGGGCGGTGGGTGGGGAGGTTAGCCATGAGTAGCGTTGGTGGACCGGGCAAAACAGCCGGGGCAAAGGTAAAGTTGCGCGGGGAGTTGCCCGGGCCGGATGATAGCCCGGTATGATGCTGCGCCCGGGAGGCTCACATGTTAAAGAACTCCTGACCGACTTCCAGCCAGGCATCGGGGCCGCCGATGCCCAGAATCAGGAAGTAGTAGCCACCTAGTACCACCAGCGCCCCCACGCCCAGGCCCAGCCAGCCGCCCAGCAGCAAGCCCGCCACCACGCCGCCCACAATCAAGGCAATGCCCAGGCCCAGGTGAAATCCATCCCGGCTGGCCGCCCGTTGCGGCCGGCTGGCCGCTTCAGACGACTGCCGCGGCGCGAGGCGCCGGAGCCGCCTGGCAGCGGTTGCCGGCCGCTGGTGCTGCGGGACTGGTGCTGCCTGGGCCAGCGGCACCGGCCGCGCAGGTTTGGCAGCTGGTGGAGCAATAACCGGCGCCGGCTTAACTTCAGGAGCCGCAGCCAACAGGAATGATGCAGATACCGTTACCGGAGCGGCTACGGGGGCCGGTGGCAGCTGATAAGCTACCCGGCTGCCGCGGCAGCTTCCCAATATCAGCAGAATCATCAGCAGCCACGGGCTGGGGCGTAAAACCTTCTTCATTGGCAAAAAACAAGGGCCACCCAAGATAGGGCAGCCCTTGCAACGGCAGAGGTACCGTGGAGGTTAGAACTCCAGGATGGTTTGCTCGATGATGTCGCAGGCCTCGTGTAGCTGCTCCTCGGTGATGACCAGCGGCGGGGCAAAGCGGATGATGTCGCCGTGGGTGGGCTTGGCCAGCACGCCGCGCTCCATCAACGTCACGCACACGTCCCAGGCCGTGCGGCCGTCGGCGTGGGGCCGGATGACGACGGCGTTGAGCAAACCCTTGCCGCGCACCAGCTCCACCACTTCGGGGCGCTTGGCCTGCACGCGGCGCATCCGTTCGCGGAACACCTCGCCCAGGGCCCGGGCATTTTCGGTCAGCTTTTCCTCGATGAGCACGTCGAGCGCGGCCACCATTACGGCGCAGGCCAGGGGGTTGCCGCCGAAGGTGGAGCCGTGCTGCCCGGGTTTGATGGTGAGCATGATTTCGTTGCGCGCCAGCACCGCCGATACCGGCAGCACACCGCCCGACAGGGCCTTGCCCAGCACCAGAATGTCGGCGTGCACGGCATCGTAGCACGAGGCCAGCAGCTCGCCGGTGCGGCCCAGGCCGGTCTGAATTTCGTCGGCAATGAGCAGCACGTTGTGCTTTTTGCAGATGGCGTGGGCGTGGGCCAGGTAGCCTTCGCCGGGCACCATCACGCCGGCCTCACCCTGAATGGGCTCGACCAGAAAGGCGCACACGTGCGGGTCCTGCACGGCGGCTTCCAGGGCAGCGAGGTCGTCGTAGGGCACCACCTGGTAGCCGGGCATGTAGGGGCCGAAGCCGCCGGTGGAGTCGGGGTCGGTGCTGAAGGAAATGATGCCGGTGGTGCGGCCGTGGAAGTTGTGCTCGGCTACCACGATGCGGGCCTGGTTGGGGGCAATGCCTTTTTCCTGGTAGCCCCACTTGCGGGCCAGCTTCAGGGCGGTTTCCACTGCCTCGGCGCCCGAGTTCATCAGCAAAGCCTTGTCGTAGCCAAACAGCTCGCAGAGGTATTTTTCGGCCCGGCCCAACTGGTCGTTGAAGAAGGCGCGCGAGGTGAGAGTGAGGCGCTGGGCCTGCTCCGTCATGGCCCCGATGATGCGCGGGTGGCAGTGGCCCTGGTTCACGGCCGAGTAGGCCGAGAGGAAGTCGTAGTAGTGCTTGCCTTCCACGTCCCAAAGGTGCACGCCCTCGCCGCGGCTGAGCACCACCGGCAGCGGGTGGTAGTTGTGGGCGCCGTATTGGTCTTCGAGCTGCATCAGCTCCTGGCTGCTGTGCTGGTGGGTCGCGGTGGCCGGTTCGTGGGCCGGGGGCGTGCTGACGGACATAAAGCTGGGAAAGTTGAAGTGGGAAAAACGAGCGGGGGAAGTCAAAAGTACGCAAACGCGGCCGGCCGGAATGTAACGGCCCGCAGTTGCAGTATGACAAAAGGTATCGGCTGCGGCGGGCGGGCGCGGGCGGCCATCGAAGCCGGGCTGCTACCTTTGCGACCTGCTTCCGCACTCCCCGTATTTCCTGCCCATGAACGCCCTGCACCACCCCGACGCCCCGCAAGCCGTGGGCCCCTACGCCCAGGCCATTGTGGCCGGTGGCCTTGTGTTCTGCTCCGGCCAGACGCCGCTGGTGCCGGCCACCATGCAGATTGAGGCTCGCACTATCGAGGAGCAGACGCGGCAGGCGCTCCACAACCTGGCCACGGTGCTGTCGGCCGCGGGACTGGGGCTGCCGGATATCGTCAAGACCACGGTATTCCTGAAAAACTTCGCCGACTTCGGGCGCATGAACGCCGTGTACGCCGAGGTATTCGGGGAGCACCGCCCGGCGCGCAGCACCGTGGAAGTGTCGCGCCTGCCGCTCGATGCCCTGGTCGAAATTGAATGCATTGCCGCCCTGCGGGGTTAAGTGCCGCGTATGCCCGCAACTCCCCAACCCCTGCAGCCCGGCGACTATTACTTCACGCCCGAGGGCTACATGGTTTTCACCGAACAGTACCACCGCCGCCGCGGCAGCTGCTGCGGCAGCGGCTGCCGGCACTGCCCCTGGAAAAAGAAGAAGGCGGAGAAAAGGTAGGTTGAGGCAAGCCGGCCCGCGTCAGTAGCCATAAAGGTTGGGCATCTGAATGATGTTTTGTTTTTCCGTTCCGGGAGGCAAATTCAGTGAGAAATCAACAGACCTATGATGTGTGTTGACCTAACTAGTAGTATTGTTAATCACCATTTTTACAAATCCCTTGAATAGCACAGCGCGCGCTGACGCTCCCCGGTTCAGACTGTCTTATAGCTTCGCTGCCCTATGAAACCACTGCTTCTTGTCGTTGGCTTGCTGCTGGCTCTACCGGCCGCTGCTCAGTTCCCATCGCCGGCCATGGACAGCGCCCGCGGAAAGATTACCTACGCCGCCCAGCTCCGCGTGCCCGAGGCTACCCAAGCCCAGCTCTACGACCGGGCGTTCCAGTGGTTGCCTAGGGTGGCGACGCCCAACACCCACGTGCCGCCGGTCACCGATGCCGCTAAGGGTGTTTTAAGCGCCAACGTCGAGATGCCCTTCATGGTACGGGCCGCGTCGGGTGCCTTTCAGGCCACGCTGTGGCGGGAGTTGCGCATAACCGTGCAGCAGGGCGAAGCCCGGTGCGAGATGAGTGCGTTTCTCGTGCAGCCCTACGTTCCGTCAGCCACGGGAACCCTGCCGACCGATGCCCAATTAAAACTGACTCCGGCCGAACACTTCCTTGACCGGAGCAACCGACGGTACTACGATGCACAGGGCCATCCGACAGCCCACGCCCGTAGCGTGTTGGGAGCAGTGAAGCAGCAAAGCGCCGACCTACTGGCGAGCTTACAGGAAGCCTTAGCTAAGCCGCTTGATCATTAACGGCTCCCGAAATCACCGCTTCTGCGAACCAATTCCCGCTTTTCGGGCTGGAGCGGCCCGTTACCGAAATCGAATAGCTGGAGTTTCCCAGTGGGAAAGCCCGGGCGCATAACCCGAAGGAAGTTGAGCAGTAAATCGAAGCTATCGGGCAGTTTCAAGTAGGGCTTGCGGAGGACCAGTTGCGGCTATACGCCTACTTACGGCCGCAGCAACGGACGTCAGACTGCCACGAACGCAGTGCAACCAATTCCCAACACAGGATGCTTTTAAGGCCGCTAGGATAGGTAAGCCAGGAGACATCAATAGGGCCCGCCTGCTCCCAAGCCCCGGGAAAAAGAAACGCACCGCCGGGGACTCCCCAGCGGTGCGCGGATAATGCGGTGAAGCGAGCTTACTCGGCGATGCGCAGCCAGTAGGAGCCGCCGTGCTGCTCCACGCCCGGCAGCTGCTGCCACAGCGGGGCCAGCACCTGCCGCAGCTGCGCATCTTCGCTGATGAAGTAGTTGGGCAGCAGCGTTTCGTACTTGCCGGGGTTGGCCAGCAGAAACGCCGCCAGCATGTACTGCTCGGAGTAAAACCGGTCGCACATGAACTGCGGGTAGTCGTAGGGCAGGTAGATGTCGTGGATGTGCACGATGACGCCCTTGCGCAGCAGCGGCAGCACTTCCAGGAAAAACACCGTCGCGTCGGAGTTGGGCAGCACGCGGTGGGAGTTGTCGATGAACAGAATGTCGTTTTCGCCCAGCTCGCGCAGAAACGAAAAGTCGATGTTCTCGAAGGGCTGGCGGATGACGCGCGAGGCCAGCTGGTCGATTTCGGCCCGGGGGAAGGGGTCGATGGAGGTAATCTGGGTGCTCAGGCCCTGGTCCATGATGGCCTTGTAGGCCACCTTGGTGGAGTTGCCCGAGCCCACTTCCACGTACTGCTGGGGCCGGAAGTGGGCCAGCATGCCGTAGATGCCCACGATGTCGAGGCCCGGCAGGAAGTTGTTGTTCCAGGCCGGCTGGTTGGCGTCGGTTTCATCCTTGGCGTCGCGGATCTTGCTGAATACCGCGCGGTGCGTCAGAAACGATTCGAGCAAGGCCTGGTAGTCGGCACGGTGCGCGTCGATGATGCTGTAGAGGCCCGCGTGGGGCGGCTTGCCGTGGCCGTAGCGGGGTTTGAAGGCGACCTTGTAATCGAGAAAGAGGTTCTGAAACCGGGGCGAAACAAACCGGTAAACGTCCTTGAGCATAGCGGGGGAGGGCAGGCGGGTAGGGCAAGCGCGGAACCCGTCCCCGCTTGGTGCAGGGGCAAAGGTAACAAGGGCTTGGGGGATTTAGATTGGCCCTGCGGCGGGCGCTGGGGCGGTAACCGCTGGTTTTCAAGCCGGCTGGTTTGGCGGTGTTAAATTTTTACCGATATTTGCGGCCCTGTTTCCCGCATTGTCACTTCAAGTACACACATAGCCATGGCCCGAGTTTGTGATCTGACCGGCAAGCGCACCCGCGTTGGTAACAACGTGTCGCACGCCAACAACAAAACCAAGCGCAAGTTCTTCCCGAACCTGCAGAAGAAGCGCTTCTACATTCCTGAGGAAGATGCTTGGGTGACGCTGAAAGTGGCTACGTCCACCATCCGCACCATCAACAAGAACGGCATCATGGCCGTGCTCAAGAAAGCCAAGCAGCAAGGCTTCGTCACGTACTAATGCCGCCGCGCCCTGGCGGGCGTTGCAAGCTTACCAGAAGTGAGAATTTGGTTGGGAATGTTGCCCGCGGGCAGCAACCTTGGCCGGATTCTCACTTCTTTGGTTTTGGCCGGTTCCTGGTATTCTCGCCGGCGCCATTCCCCTTTTCCGTGCTCCCCGGCGGCCTCCGTTCCGTCCGTCGGCTGTTTTCTGCTTGTTATGCTGCTTCGTCGTTTTGCCGCGCTGGCCCGGCCCGCCGCCCTGTTGCTGGGTGGCCTGCTGGCCTTGGCCGAGCCCTCCCTGGCCCAGCGCGCGGCCGGCCCCGGCCGGCCCCAGGATTTTCTGGACCCGGCCTTTCACCGCGGCCGGCGCGAGGCCCTGCGCCAGCAACTGCCCGCGGGTGCGGTAGCCGCGGTGTTTGCCGCCCCGGTGCGCAACCGCGCCAACGACGTGGACTTCCGCTACCACCAGAACCCCGACCTGTACTACCTCACCGGCTACGACGAGCCCCACGCCGTGCTCTTGCTGTTTCAGGAGCCGCAGACCATTGGCAGCCAGACGGGCATCACGGAGGCGCTGTTCGTGCAGCCCCGCGACCCGCGGGCCGAGCAATGGACCGGCCGCCGCCTGGGCGCCGAGGGCACCCGCCAGCAACTGAAGCTGCAGTACGTGGCCGACAACCGCGAATTTGCCGCCGCCCCCATTGCCTGGAACCGCTTCAGCCGGGTGCTCTTCACCGAGCTGCCCGCCGACGTGCGCAACGATGCGCAGGACCCCGCCGACCTGTTCGACCTGGTAGCCACCTTCCGCCAGAAGGCCGAAGTGCCCGCCGACTTCAGCCCGCAGCTGGCCGCCGCCCACCAAATGATTCAGCGCTACGGCGTAAGCGGGGCCGCCAACCTGCGGCCCTACCTGGCCGGCCTGGGTGCCGCCGTGTCGGCCGACGCCTACGTGCAAACCTACCTGAAAGCCGAAACCGACGCCGACCGCCAGAAAGTAATGGCCGCGCGGCCCGCTTCCCGCCTCGACGCCACGGCCCTGGGCGGAGTGCTGGACCAGCTGCGCGAGGTGAAAACGCCCGAGGAGCTGAAGCTGCTGCGCCGGGCCATCCGCATCAGCACCGTGGGCCAGCAGGAAGTGATGAAAGCCCTGCGGCCCGACATGGGTGAGATGGAAGTGCAGGGCCTGCACGAGTACGTGTACCGCAAGTACGGCGCCGAGTTCGAGGGCTACCCCAGCATCGTGGGCGGCGGCGACAACGCCTGCGTGCTGCACTACATTGCCAACGACAAGCCCCGCCTGGGCACCGAGCTGCTGCTGATGGACTGCGGCGCCGAGTACCACGGCTACACCGCCGACGTGACGCGCACCGCCCCGCCCAGCGGCAAGTTCAGCCCTGAGCAGCGGCAGATCTACGAGCTGGTGCTGGCCGCCCAGGACGCCGGCATTGCCGCCTGCCGCCCCGGCAACGAGTTTCAGGCCCCCGACAAAGCCGCCCGCGCCGTGGTGGAAGCCGGGCTGGTGAAGCTGGGCATCGTGAAGACGGCCGCGGAAGCCCGGCGCTACTTTCCGCACGGCACCTCGCACTACCTGGGCCTCGACGTGCACGACCGCGGCAGCTACGGCCCGCTCAAGGCCGGCAACGTCATCACCGTGGAGCCCGGCATCTACATTCCCGAGGGCAGCCCTTGCGACCGGAAATGGTGGAACATCGGCGTGCGCATCGAAGACGATATTCTGGTGACCAGTAGCGCCCCCGAAAACCTCTCGAAGGACGCGCCCCGCACCGTGGCGGAGGTGGAGCGGATGATGGCCCAGCCCAGCGCCCTCGACGATTTTCGCCTGCCGGCCCTGAAATAAGCGGGTCGGTTTGCGTTGCTCGTGGTTTGTTTTGCGGGGTCAGCCCGGCTCGTAATGCGGCCTGAGGCCACCGGTAAACCCGCGGCGAAAAACAATAAACCAATAACAAATAACTCAGGCATTTGCCAAATCGAAAAAGGTCTGTACCTTTGCAGTCCTGAAATCGAAACCCACGCCCTGTCACTACCACGATGGCCAAGAAAGGAAACCGGGTGCAGGTGATTCTGGAATGCACCGAGCATAAAAACTCGGGTCAGCCGGGCACCTCGCGCTACATCACCACGAAGAACCGCAAGAACACGCCCGAGCGCATTGAGCTGAAGAAATTCAACCCGGTGCTCAAGAAGATGACCGTTCACAAGGAAATCAAGTAAGCTAAGCCATGGCTAAGAAAGTAGTAGCTACCCTGAAAACCCCGGGCGGCAAAGACTGGGCGAAAGTGATTCGCGCCGTCCGCTCGCCCAAAACCGGCGCCTACACCTTCAAGGAGGAAATGGTGCCCGTCGACAAGGTGCAGGAGTTCATCGCCACCGGCGTTAAGTAAGCCTGAGCAGCGGGTGCGCACCGGCGGGCTGAGGATTCAACTGCAGTTCGATTCGGTCGCGGGCAACCGCGCCGCGCACTCCTACCGATAGTGAAGAAGTCCCGCCTTTCCGTGGGACTTTTTTGCGTGTTAGGGATTCGGGATTAGGGCTTAGGTCTTAGTTGCCCGGTCCCATTGGCTCCTGGCCCATTTTCTGGCTGGTCCGTCCGGACTAAGCCCTAAGACCTAACCCCTCAGACCTCTTATGGGCCTGTTCGATTTCTTTAAGAAGGACAAGGAAGCCCCCGAGCAGCGCGAGTCGCTCGACAAAGGGCTGGAGAAAACCAAAACCAGCTTCTTCGACCAGCTCAGCAAAGCCGTCGTTGGCAAGAGCAAGGTCGACGAGGAGGTGCTCGACGACCTGGAAACCCTGCTCGTGCACGCCGACGTGGGCATAGATACCACGGTGAAGGTCATCGACCGCATCGAGAAGCGCGTGGCCCGCGACAAGTACGTGAGCACCGGCGAGCTGGACCGCATTCTGCGCGAGGAAATCACCGAGCTGCTGCAGCGCCCCGACGCGGGCTCGACGGCCGTGCTCGAGCGCGCTGGCACCACCGGCCAGCCCTTCGTCATCATGGTGGTGGGCGTCAACGGCGTGGGTAAAACCACTACCATCGGCAAGCTGGCCCACCGCTTTCACGCCGCGGGCAAGAAAGTGGTGCTGGGCGCCGCCGACACCTTCCGCGCCGCCGCCGTCGACCAGCTCATCATCTGGGGCCAGCGCGTGGGCGTGCCCGTTATCTCGCACGGCATGAACACCGACCCGGCCTCGGTGGCCTACGACGCAGTGCAGAAGGGCGTGGACCTGCAGGCCGACGTGGTCATCATCGACACCGCCGGGCGCCTGCACAACAAGGTGAACCTGATGAACGAGCTGAGCAAGATCAAGCGCGTGATGCAGAAGGTGATTCCCGACGCCCCGCACGAGGTGCTGCTGGTGCTCGACGGCAGCACCGGCCAGAACGCTTTCCTGCAGGCCAAGGAATTTACCAAGGCCACCGAGGTATCGGCCCTGGCCATTACCAAGCTCGACGGCACGGCCAAGGGCGGGGTGGTCATCGGCATCTCGGACCAGCTGAACGTGCCCGTGCGCTACATCGGGGTGGGCGAGAAAATGACCGATTTGCAGCTGTTCGACCGCCGCACCTTCGTCGATTCGCTGTTCTCGAAAAAGTAAAGCTGGTTTTCCCATGCTGCTAATAAAGCGCCCCCGGTCCCGCGCCGGGGGCGCTTTTGCGTTACTTTGGGCCGGTTTTCCGCGTTGACTTCCATGTTTCGACAACTCTTCAACAAGCTCCGCGGTGCTGCCCCGGCGCCCCCGGCCTCCGGTATTCGTGAGGTAATGTTCGGCGACCTACCCCTGGCCGAGTGGCCGCGACCGGACTCAGGCCTGGGTGACACGGCGCCGTGGACGTGGTTTGTAGCAGCTCAGCAGGCCATGCAAGAGAACAACCAGGCTGCAGCCGAGCGGGCCTTGCGCCGGGTATTGGCCACCGAAGGACTCGAAGCTCGTCAGTACCTGCAAGCCTGGCAGGCCTTGCGGGAGCTGGGCCACCAGCCGCCACCGGCTCAGGCCAAGCAGGTGCTGGGCGTAGTAGTGGAAGTAGGCCTGGAGCAGGGACTCGACCTGGTGGCGGCCTACGCCGATGGCACAGCCCGCTACTACAACTACAGCGGCGCCGGCGTGGTGTGGGAGCGGCCCGACGATTCGCTGGCTGACCCGATTCAGGCGCTGCTAGCTGCCGGCGAGCGGGTAGCAGCGCAGATTGGTCCCTGGGAGCAGCCGCGGCCCGCCGCTCCAGCTAAGGGCACAGCCCGCATCAGCATGCTCACGCCCTCGGGCCTGCACTTCGGGCAGGCCCCGTTCGACGCGCTGTGGCAGGACGCGCTCGGCGGACCGGTGCTGGCCGCCGCGCAGGAGCTGATGCAGGCCCTGATTGCCAGGTCGCCGGCTGCGGCGCGTTGAGGCACAAGCTGCCTGACGGAACTCACCCGATTGTGCGAGTGCGCCGGACCGATTATCTGCCTAACTAGCCAACCGATGCGCCATCAGCTGCATCTGGTTGAATATGCAAGTCGTCTACAAAGCCTCCGTTCCGCCGCTGGTAGCGCCCGCGCGCCTCGACCCGTTTCTGAGCCAGAAGCTGCGGTTCTGGTCGCTGGTAGCCATGCTGATGCTGGTGTACGTGCACGCCTACAACCTGCACTCCCGCTACTTGCAGCCCGCTACGCCCGTCGACGAGGCCTTGTCGGTGGGCACCTGGCTGCAGTATTTCCTGGCCAACGGCCTGCTGCGATTCCGCATTCCCATCCTGTTTGCCATTTCGGGCTACCTCTTCGCCCACCACGACGCAGGCACGCCGCACGGGCAGCGCGTGAAGCGGCGGGTGCGCACCTTGCTGGTGCCTTACCTGCTGTGGAGCCTGATTGGGTTGGCCGGCACCTGGGCGCTGGAGCAGCACCCCTACACCCGGTTGCTGGTGCAGAATGCGGCTCTGAGCATTTTTGGGCCGGAAAATCCCTTCGTAAGCGGCTATTCGCCGGGCGAGCTGCTGATTCGCTGGCTGCTGATGCCGGTGCCGTTTCAGCTCTGGTTTCTGCGCAGCCTGCTGGTGTACAACCTCACCTATCCCTGGCTGCGCAAGGCCCTGGACCACGCCCCAAAGGTGTACTTCGGCATTGCGGGGCTGCTGTGGCTGGTCGACTTTGGGCTGCCGCCGCTGTTTGAGGGCTCCGGGCTGCTTTTCTTTGCCCTGGGCGTGTGGCTGCGCCGCCGCGACAAAGAGGTGCTGCTCCAACCGCGCTGGTTTCGGCTGCTGCCGTTTGCGGCCCTGTGGGTGATGCTGCTGAGCGTAAAAACCTGGCTGGCTTTTCACCTCGACCAGCCGCCGGTGCTGCCCATGCTGCTGCTGCACAAAGCGGCCGAGCTGCTGGGCATTCTGGTCATGTGGTTTGGCTCCAACGCCCTGGTGCGCACGGCCATGCGCCGCCGCTGGTTTCAGTGGCTGACGGGTTTTGCGTTCATGATTTACGTAGTGCACGTGCCCCTGATCAACTACGCCACCGAGGCGGTGCTGCTGCGCTGGCCCAACCAGCAGCTGCTTACCTTCCTGCTGCTGCCGCTGGCCATAATGGCCCTAGCCGTGGCGCTGGGCGCTACCCTGCGTCGCGTGGTGCCAGGCGCCTACGGCGTGCTGACCGGCGGCCGGGGCTTGTAGGTGCGGGGCGGCGGGCGCATGGCGTTTTTAACATTGGTAAAAAGAAACGCGGCGGCGCGCCCGGACCTTTGTCGCCTCACGTTTCCTTTTCGCTATGCATTGGGTATTTCTGGTCCTGGCCGGTTTGGCTGAAGTCGCGTTTGCGTTCTGCCTGGGCAAGGCCAAGCTGGCCACCGGCTCCGCGTCGGTGGGTTGGTACGCGGGCTTTGCGGGCTGCGCGGCCCTGAGCTTTTACCTGCTCAACCTCAGTCTGGCGCAGCTGCCGCTGGGCACTGCCTACGCCGTCTGGACGGGCATCGGGGCCGTGGGCACCGCCGTCCTGGGCGTGCTTGTGTTCGGCGACCCGCTAACCGGCGCGCGCCTGTTTTTCCTTGCCACGCTCATCGGCTCGGTGCTGGGCCTGAAGGCCGTTTCGCCCTAGGAGCGCGGGGCCTGTTTGAGCTGGGCGCGCACGCGGCTCAGGGTAACCTGGCTGATACCGAGGTAGGACGCAATGTGGCCCAGCGCCACGCGCTGCAGCAGCTGCGGGTTCTGGCGCAACAGGTCGGCGTAGCGCTCGGCGGCGCTGCGAAACTGCCGGGCAATGAGCTGCTGCTCGGTTTGCAGCCACACCCGCTCCACCATCACCCGGCCCCAGTTGGCCAGGTGCACGTCGGTGCGGTAGAGCTCCTGCAGCGCGTGCATGTTGAGCCGAAACAAGCGGCTGTCCTCCAGCAACTCAATGGTTTCGTAGCTCAGGGCCTGCTCGGTGTAGCCGCGAATCGAAACCAGCACCGCGCCTTCGGTGGAAAACCAGAAGGTGACTTCCTGCTCCTCGCGCCGGGCAAAAATCCGCGCCAGACCGTGCTGCAGCACGTAGATGTGCCGGGCCAACTGGTCGTCGCGAAACAGCAGCGTGCCTTTGGGCAGCTCCACGTACTCGGCCAGGGCCTGGATTTTTGCCAGCGAGGCGGCCGGCAGCGGATACGTGGTTTGCAGAATCTCGGGCAGGGTCATGTTTCGCAAAGGCTAGTCGGGCAGCTGAAAGTCCCGAAGGTCCGCAGCCCGCTTGGCAATTCATTCAGGCGGCAGCCTCATTCCATAAGACAGAATATGAATCAGCTTACCATCCGGCCCGCCACCGTCGAGGACGTGGCCGAATTGCAGCAAATTGGCCGGCAGACGTTTGTTGAGACGTTTGCGGCCAGCAATTCCGCGCCGAACATGCAGGCTTACCTGGCAGAAGGCTTTTCCCGCGAAAAGCTGACGGCGGAGCTGCGCAACCCCAACTCGGCCTTCTACCTCGCGACGCTGAATAACCGCGTCGTTGGCTACCTGAAAGTCAACACCGGCCCGGCGCAAACCGAAGCGCAGGCGGCCCCCGCCCTGGAAATCGAGCGCATTTACGTGCTGCGCGACTACCAGGGCCAGCAGCTGGGGCAGGCGCTCTACGACCAGGCTCTGGCACTGGCCGCGCGGGCCGGGGCCGAATACCTGTGGCTGGGCGTGTGGGAAGAAAACCCGCGCGCCATCCGGTTTTACCAGAAAAACGGCTTCGTGGCGTTCGGCCAGCACGTGTTCCGCCTGGGCGACGACGAGCAAACCGATATCCTGATGAAGCGTTCCGTGCCGCTGCGGCACCCCTGAGCCAAAGGAACGTTCCAGCTAGGAAAAGGCGTTGGGCCGTGCGTACCTTTGCGCTCCGATTTTCGCCGGCGGCGAGAGGCGGGCAATTTGTTCAGGATTAGGTGCTTCCCCGCGGGGTGGCGCCGCTCAACGATACGCGAAGCCAACCTTCGCGCTACTGCAGATGAAAGTAAAAGGCAATCGGGCCAACAAGGTCAACGTCATCACCCTGGGCTGCTCCAAGAACCTGGTCGACTCGGAAGTGCTGATGGGCCAGCTGCGCGGCAACGGCTACGACGTGACCCACGAGTCGACCAAGAACGAGGCGGGCGTGGTCATCATCAATACCTGCGGCTTTATTGACAACGCCAAGCAGGAAAGCATCGACACCATCCTGCAGTACGCCGACGCCAAGGAGGCCGGTAAGGTCGACAAGGTGTACGTGACCGGCTGCCTCTCGCAGCGCTACAAAGACCAGCTCGAAGTGGAAATTCCCCAGGTCGACGCCTACTTCGGCACCCTGGAGCTGCCGCAGTTGCTCAAAACCCTGAACGCCGACTACAAGCACGAGCTGGTGGGCGAGCGGCTGCTGACCACGCCCAAGCACTACGCCTACTTCAAGATTGCCGAGGGCTGCAACCGCCCCTGCTCGTTCTGCGCCATTCCCCTGATGCGCGGCAAGCACGTGGACAAGACCATGGAAAACCTCGTGACGGAAGCCACCAAGCTGGCCCGCCTGGGTACCAAGGAGCTGATTCTCATTGCGCAGGATTTGACCTACTACGGCCTGGAGAAATACGGCGAGCGGAAGCTGGCCGAGCTGGTGCGCCGCCTCTCCGACGTGAACGGCATCGACTGGATTCGCCTGCAGTACGCCTACCCCTCGCAGTTTCCGCTGGAAGTGCTCGACGTGATGCAGGAGCGCGAAAACGTGTGCAAGTACCTCGACATGCCCCTGCAGCACATCTCGGACAACATGCTCAAGACCATGCGCCGCGGCATCAGCAAGCGCCGCACCCTGGAGCTGGTCGACACCATTCGCCAGCGCATGCCCGACATTGCCCTGCGCACCACCCTCATTGCCGGCCATCCCGGCGAAACCGGCCAGGACTTTGCCGAGCTCTACGACTTCGTGGAGCAGGCCCGCTTCGAGCGCCTGGGCATCTTCACCTACTCGCACGAAGACAACACCCACGCCTACACGCTGGAAGACAACGTGCCCGACGAAGTGAAGCAGCAGCGCGCCGACGCCATCATGGAGCTGCAGCAGGGCATTTCCATGGAACTCAACGAGGCCAAGGTGGGCCAGACCTACAAGGTGCTCTTCGACCGCAAGGAAAGCGGCTACTGGGTGGGCCGCACCCAGTACGACTCGCCCGAGGTCGACAACGAAGTGCTGGTGCCCGCCACCAGCCAGTACGTGCGCCTCGGCGACTTCGCCCAGGTCAAGATTACCAGCGCCTCCGACTTCGACCTCTACGGCGAGGTGGTGCAGTAAGCCCGCCCGAGGGTAGCCCCCGCTGTCATTGCGAGCAAGGCGAAGCAATCGGTCCTGGCCAACGAACCAGCCGTAAAACAGTCACCGCCCGAAACCGGCATTATCGGTTTCGGGCGGTGCTTTATTTTGGGCGGTGCCAGCGGTGGGGCCTGCTGTCATTGCTTCGGCTTCGCCTCGCAATGACAGCAGGCCGCACCGCTGCTGGCGCAGACGCTTAGTGCGAGAGGTTGCGGCGGTGCACGCCGCTGGTCCAGTACTGCCACATGCCGATGCCGGGCAGGCAGATAACCGTTTGCAGCCAGCGGCGCCGCTCCCAGCGGCCCGGGAACTCGCCGCGGCGAATGTGCCACAGGGTATACAGCCAGGGCAGCAGCGCCAGGGCCGCCAGCCAGCTCCAGTGAAGCGTAGAAAAATCCATAAGTGGGTGGAAACGAGGGGGTGGGTGGTTCAGGCAATATACCGAAATGCCGCGCCGCTAGCATGACGCGCCCCGGAAAAAAAGGTTGTGCTCGAACCCTGGCCCGGCCGCGCGGTTTTTTTGCGAACCTTGCAGCCCCAACGCTCCTTCCCCGCCCATGCCCGCTCACTGTCTGCCCTACGCCGCTACCGGCGCCTTCAGCCCCCTGCTTACGGATTACCTGGCCCAAAGCCCCGCACTGCAGCCGTTTTACCACCGCTTCCCCTCGCTGGAAGCCTTTGCCGGGCAGGTGCACGACAAGCAGGCCCACTACTCCGCTGAAGCGCGCCAGCGCCTGGTGAGCACCCTGCGCCGCCAGTACGCAGCCCTGCCCGAAGTTCCCGCCGCCGTGCAGGCCAACCTCGAGCTGCTGGCCCACGACACCACCTTCACCGTCACCACCGGCCACCAGCTCAACCTCATGACCGGGCCGCTATACTTCGTCTACAAGATCGTGACGGTCATCAAGCTCGCCCGGCAGCTGAAAGACGCCTACCCGCAGTACGACTTCGTGCCCGTGTACTGGCTGGCTTCCGAAGACCACGACTTTGCCGAAATCAACCACTTCCACCTCTTCGGCAAGCGCCTGGAGTGGGCGGTGGACGGCAGCGGCGCCGGCCCGGTGGGGCGCCTGCCGCTCGACGGGCTCACCGAGGCCATCCTCAGCCAGCTGCCGGCCGAGCTGCCCGCCGGCTTCCGCGAGGCCTACGAGCACAGCGCCACCCTGGCTGATGCCACCCGCCGGCTGGTGCACGCGCTGTTCGGCCAGTACGGCCTGGTCAGCCTCGAGCCCGACGACGCCGAACTGAAGCAGGCCCTGGTGCCGGTGCTGCACGAGGAGCTGCAGCGCCAGCCCGCCTACCACGCCGTGCAGGCCAGCAACCAGCAACTCGAGGCCGCCGGGTACAAGCCCCAGGTCTACGCCCGCCCCCTCAACCTGTTTTACCTCACCTCCGAAGGCCGCCGCGAGCGGCTCGAGCTGGAAGACGGCCACCTCGTGGTGCGCAATACCAACCGGCGCTTCACCCCCGCCGAGGCCGTAGCCGAAGCCCAGGCCCATCCCGAGCGGTTCAGCCCCAACGTGGTGCTGCGCCCCCTCTACCAGGAGCTGGCCCTGCCCAACCTCTGCTACGTGGGCGGCGGGGCCGAAGTCGCCTACTGGTTTCAGCTCAAGGGCGTGTTCGACCACTACCGGGTGCCCATGCCCGTGGTGCTGCCGCGCAACTCGGCCCTCTACGTGGGCCGCACCCACCTGGGCAAGCTGCGCAAGCTGGGCCTGGCTACCGACGACCTGTTCCACCCCCTGCCCGAGCTGAAAAAGCAGGTCGGCGCTACCCTGGGGCAGGAAGAAGTGTCGCTGGCCGAGCAACAGCAGCAGCTGGCCGCCGCCTTCGCCGCCGTGTCGGCCCTGGCCCAGCGCCTCGACCCCACGCTGGTTAAAACCGTGGCCGCCGAGCAGCAGAAAGTGGGCGGCATCGTCTCGGGCCTCGAAAAGCGCCTGCAGAAAGCCGCCGAAGCCCGCCACGAAACCGCCTACGGCCAGCTCACGGCCCTCAAGGACAAGCTCTTCCCCGACGGCGGCCTGCAGGAGCGCCACGACAACGTGCTCAGCATCCTCATCAACAACCCCGCCTTCATCGAGCAGCTGCTGGCCGCCTTCGACCCGCTGGCCCTTCAGTTCACCGTCATCGAAGAAGAATAAGTTCGCATGCGCTTTCCGCTCCTACCTGCCCTTGCCCCGCGCCGCGCATCGTGGCTGCTGGCCGCGCTGCTGCTTTTCGCCGCGCCGCTGGCCGCCCAAACCATTCAGGGCCGCGTCACCGACGCCAAAACCGGCGAAGCCCTGCCCTTCGTCAACATCGGGCTGGTAGGTAAGGGCATCGGCACCGTGGCCGACGAGCAGGGCCGCTACGCGCTGCCCTTCAGCACCGCCCACGCCCGCGACACCGTGCGCGTTTCCAGCCTGGGCTTCCGGCCGCGCCGCCTGCTGCTCGAAGAGCTGGCCCGCCAGCCCCAGCTGCAGCTCACCCCCGAGGCCATTGCCCTGCAGGAAGTGAAAGTCAAAGCCAAGGGCCCGTACAAGCGCACCCACCGCCTGGGCTTCGACAAAGACAAGGAGGGCGGCACCCTGTCGCTCTCGTCCAACGACCTGGGCACCGAAATCGGCAGCATCATCCAGCTCAAGCGCCGGCCCACCCTGCTGCTCAACGCCAATTTCAACGTGGCCTACAACCACGCCGGCCCGCTCACCTTTCGCGTCAACCTCTACCGCCTGCTGCCCAACGGCAAGCCCTCCGACGTGAAGCTGGTGGCCCGCGACATCATCGTCACCTCGGCCGTGCAGAAGGGCCCCATCACCGTCGACCTGGCGCCCTACCAGCTGGTGCTCGACGAAGACTTCCTGCTCAGCCTGGAGTGGGTCGACGGCCCCGAGCGGGCCCGCGTCAGCTCGGCCCTGGCCTTCGTGGCCGGCCTGGGCTTCACCGACAACGACCTGTACGTGCGCACCACCAGCCAGGCCACCTGGGAGCGGGCCGCCGTGGGCGCCCTGCTGGCCGGTATGCAGCCCAAGCTCGGCTTCTTCGTCACGGTAAAGGATTAGCCCCGGCATAAAGAAGTGGTGCCCCGGCTCCCAGCCGGGGCACCACTTCTTTATGCCGCGCCGCCACCGCTGCTCCGTCCTGGAACCGAACCAGGAAAACCAGCTCCCGACTTGACGATAACCCAGTCTGAGTTGACGATAACCCCCTGCGACTTGACGATAAACTACCCCGACTTGACGTTACCCCACCTCGACTTGACGATAACACCTTTCTACTTGAGCGTATCCCCTTTCGACTTGAGCGTAACCTACCACGACTTGAGCGCAACACCTTTCGACTTGAGCGTAACCCGATTCATTTGACGCTATACCCTTCGAACTTGACGATAATACCCTTCTACTTGAGTGTAACCCCATTCAACTTGACGATAACACCCTTCGACTTGCGCGTAACACGCCTTGACTTGACGTAAACTCCCGGCGGTCGGACTGAAACCAGCCGCCGCTGGAGCAAAACCCGCCGCCCCCGGACCAAACTCACCCGCACCCGGAGCAAACCCCGCCTGCCCATGCTGAAAGCCGACCTCCGCCGCCACCTGCTCGCCCGCCGCCTGGCCCTCACCGAAGCCGAGCTTAGCCAGCGCAGCGCCCAGGTGGCCGACCAGCTCTTTGCCGGCTTCGACGTGGCCCGCTGGCGCACGGTGCACGTATTCCTGCCCATTCTGCGCCAGCGTGAGCTGGATACCTGGCCCATCGTGCACCGGCTCTGGCAGCAGCCGCCCGTGCAGGTCGCCGTGCCCGTTTCGCACGCCCAGGGCCGCCTCACCCACCACCAGCTCACGCCCGCCACCGTCCTGCGCGAAAACGCCTGGGGCATTCCCGAGCCGCTCGACGCCCCCGAGCTGCCGCCCGCCGCCTTCGACGCCCTTCTCATTCCCCTGCTGGCCTTCGACGAGCAGGGCCAGCGCGTGGGCTACGGCAAGGGCTTCTACGACCGTTTCCTGCCCCTCTGCCGCCCCGACGCCCGGCGCATCGGCCTCAGCCTCGAGCCGCCCGTGGCGCGCATCCTCGACGCCTGGCCCGGCGACGTGCCCCTGCACGCCTGCGTCACGCCCACCCGCATCTGGCAGTTCGGCAGCTGATTACTCGGCCGGCAGCGTTTCCACGCGGGTAATGCGGGCTTGGCTCCAGCCTGCCACCCGCACGTGCACCAGCAACGGGCTCCGCCGCGCCTTGCGCAGCAGTTCGCGGCTGGCTTCGGGCACGAAGTATTTTTCCAGCCCGTACCGGATGCCCAGCCCCGTGCGCCAGGTATTGCGCACCCAGCCCCGCAGCACGGCGTGCCCCGCCGGTACGCGCGCGGGCTCGGCGGCGTGCACGGCCACGGCCTCGTAGCTGCCATCGGGTGCCGGGCGCAGCTCCACGTACACCGGCTGATGGCGTCGCGGCGGGCTGGCCCCGCGCCAGAGCTGCCGGTCGAGCTGGCCGATGCGGAAGCTGAGCACCACGTAGTCGCCGTAGAGCAGGTCACGCGCATCCACCGGCGCCGTGCGCAGCGCCACGCTATGGCCGAAGTAGTCGGTGGCATAACCGGCCGCGGCCACGGCCAGCACAAACAGCACCTGGGCCGCCACGGCCAGGCGCCGGCCGCGGCGGCGCTGCTCGGGAGTGAGGGCGAAGAGCGCGTTCATTG
The DNA here is from genome assembly GCF_044628455.1 of Hymenobacter sp. B81. NCBI lineage: Bacteria > Pseudomonadati > Bacteroidota > Cytophagia > Cytophagales > Hymenobacteraceae > Hymenobacter > Hymenobacter sp. B81. Next base: position 984,855 of record NZ_JBIYZW010000002.1, read on the forward strand.
CGGCGGGTTGGAGGGCGAGTCGGCGGGCAGACCGCGGCGGGCCTGGCGGCGCAAATACCAGCTCAGGCCCAGCAGCAGCGCCCCGCCCAGCAGGAAAAACAGCGACTTGTCGATAAACTCCCAGGTCAGCTTGAAGTAAGCCACCATCGTGGTCAGCACAAACAGCGTCGTGCCCAGGTTGATACGGTCGGCGTTTTGCTCGTGCTGCCCGCGCCAGAGCACCGAGCCCGAGTAAGCATAGAGCACCACCAGCGCCGCCACGGCCAGCGGCAGCCCCGCCGGAAAGTAAAAGCCCGGCAGCAGCAGCAGCCAGTCGGTAGCCCCGCTCAGCCTTCCCCGGGCCCGCTTGCCCGCCACCGACACCACAAATACCCCCAGCAGCGCCGCCAGGTAGGCCAGCAGCTGGGGCCGCAGCAGATCGGTGTAGGAACCCGCCTCGCCGAACATGGCCAGCCCCAGCATAAACAGAAACGCGGCCACCAGCGGCGGCCCCTGCAGGGCGCGGGCGCCGGGCCGGTGCGGCTGCCAGTCGCCGGCGGCGTACACCAGCATGGCCGGCACAAAAAACCAGGTGATTTTCAGGTGCTGGTGCCCGATGAACAGCGCCGCGTGGCCCAGCAGCCCGGCCGCCAGCACCGCTCCGCCCAGCGAGTCGGGCCGCCGCCACCAGTAGTAGCCCAGTCCGCCGGCCGTCAGGGCCAGCGTGGCGTAGCTGTAGCCGCTGAGCTCGGCCGTGCTGTAGCCCTGCGTCAGCAGCCCAATGGCCACGGTGAGCAGAAACAGCCCGCGGCTCTGGTGCAAATAAGTCAGTGCCACGCCCGCCACCACCCAGGCCAGCAGCCCGGTGGCGTCGTAGCCAATGAGCTGGTACAGCTGGCTGGTAAGCACAATGGCTGCCCCAAACACTACCAGCCCCAGCCCGGCCAGGCCGATGCCCAGGGGCCGCTGCCCGCGCCGCAGAAAGTACTCGCTGCCCGCGTAAGCCCCCAGCAGCGCCCCAATCAGCAAGGCCAGCCGCAGCCACTCGGGCAGGGCCTGCCAGTTGGCCGCCACCACGCTCAGCGCGCTCAGGCCAATGAGCCCGCTGCCCAGCAGCGGCAGCAGGCCGATGGGCTGGTGCTGCTCGGGGTACAAAGCCAGCAGCCGCTGGTGCTGCTCGGGGCTGATGATGCCCTGCTCGACCCATCCCGGGCCTTCGGTTTCGAGAAATTGACGGCTCATAGTGCTCTGCCAGCTTACGCGAGAAGCCGCTTTCCGGCTACCCCGCGCCAGCCGGCAGCTGAACTGCCGGCGCACTGCAGGCCGGCCGCGGGGGAAACTACCCCTCCGGTTTGCCCCGGTCCCGCCCGGGGTGGGCTGGCAACGCTAGGTCGTCACGGGCAAAACGACCTATCGTGTTTGGGAAAACGACCTAGCGTTTTCGGTAAAACGACAGGTCGTTTTTTCAAGCGCCGGGCGGGGTTATCCAATCGGGCCGGCGGGTTGGCCGCGAAGCGGGCCCGCGCGGCCGCCGGCCGGGCTGGTCAGCCCAGCTGCAGTGCCCGGATCTGGGCCGGGGTTTTGGCGCCGAAGTAGGCCCAGGGGTAGGGCGTGAAGCGGGTGCCCAGTTGCCGGAGCGCGGCCCGGCGTGGTTCGTCGCGGTTCAGAATGCTGCACAGGCAGGCCCAGTAGTTGTGGGCGTAAATCGATTTCATGGTGCTGCTCAGCGGCGGCAGCGGGCTTTGCAGCGCTTCCTCCAGGGTGGCCGCGTGCTGGCGCCGCAGCTCGGTGGCGGCAGTAAGCTCGTCTTCCTGCTGCAGGTCGCTGAACATCTCCACCAGAAACACCAGCCGCAGCAGCTGCCGGGTGTCGGGATTCTCAGCGAAGGTTATCAGCTCCAGCAGCTCGTCGCGGCTACCCAGCCAGCGCGGCGACAGAGCCTTGAAGTAGTTCAGGTAGGTCAGCACGTGGTCGGGGTGCAGGCTCACGGCGGCGGCGAAGGTCTTGTGGGCTTCCGGCAGCTCGTTCAACCCCATTTCCACCCGAATGCGCCGGGCCAGCGCCTCCAGCTGCAGGCCCGGCGCCGCGTACTCGGCCGACAGGCTGCGGTGCGCGGCCAGCAGGTAATGCACGAAGCCGTCGGCCTGCGCTTCCGTCACCTCGGCTGCCCAGTTGCTGGTGCGCGCCTCCCAGGCCCGGTGAGTGTCGTACACGCCCTGCACCAGCCGCCCCAGCTCCGAATCGGTTGCCTGCAGGTAGGCCCGCAGGTGCAGGGTGTAGCGGTCGGTCAGGCACAGCTCGTCCAGCAGCAAGCTCAGCTCGTCGGGCTGGGCGGCCAGCAGCACCTGCTCTACTTCGCGCCAGCGGCGGCGGCGCAGCAGCTCGGGCAAACCCCGCTGGCCAAACAAGCCAAACGACCGATCGTCGGCAGCAGCAAATCGGGCGGGAAATAGGGCTTGAGCGAGACGTTGCAGCATAGAACGGACGGGGAGAAAAGACGAAAGTAAGACCGCCGCGCTACTTCAGCCCGCGCGCATCCTGCCGGGCCAGCTGGTAGTCGCGGCGCAGCCCGTGGTCCTGAAAGAAAGTCGTCAGCTCCCGCAGCCGCTGCCGGTTGTCGTAGCGGCGGCGCAGGTACAGTTTGGCTTGGCACTCGGCGCAAAAGCGGTTGGGCGTGGCGTCGGTTTCAGCCAGGCTGTTGGTGCCGTTCATGGCGCAGCGGGCCCGCAGGCAGTGCTGCAAGAGCAGCATGTGGCCGATTTCGTGCGAGGACAGGTTGATGAGCCGGGCCAGACCCCGGGCAAAGTTATCCGGCGTCAGCGTCCCGCCCTGCAGCCGGTACAGCGAGGTAATGCCCACCCGGTCGGGGTAGGAGGCCAGCCCAAACACGTAGTTCCAGTCGGGGCGCGGGTACAAATCCTGGGGACTGAAGGCCATCAGGGCCAAAGCATCGGGCGGCAGCTGACCTTTCAGCTGGCTTTCCAGCAAGTAGGAAGCCAGCACTTGTTCCGGGCCTTTGCCGAGCCGCCGCCGGGTGTGGGCCGGCACGAAAGGCGTGCGTGCGGGCTGCAGCACTACCGGAGTCTGAAAGAAGGCGGCCAGGTAGCGGCGGGTTTCGCGCAGCGCCCGTTGCTGCAGCGGGGTAAACGAGCCCAGGGGCTGCAGGTAAATGGTGCGCCGCGCCGAGTCGGCGCCGGGCATCAAGCTTTGGCGGTACTGGGCAAAGGTCTGTTCCGGTTCGGGATGGTCGTGGCGCCACTCGCCCGGCCGGGCTTTGGGCAAGGGCACGTCGCGGGCCCGCACGGCCTCGAAGTAGGTCTTCTCGGCCCGAATAACCGGGTCGGCAGTGAAGGGCTGCTGAACGGCCAAACCCAGCACCAGCAACGCGGCCCGCAAGTAACTCATCGAACGAAGGGTGAGAAAAGAAAGAGCCAGCGGGTGATGCCTGCTGGCTCTGCTGGAGGGCTACCGCTTCCAGGCCCGGGTCATTTCGCGCTTGCCGGGCGGGCCGGGAATGGCCTCTACCTGCCAGCCGGCAGCTTTCAGACTGCGCTTAAACGAGCCCTTGGCGCAGTAGCTCACCAGGCAGCCGCCGGGCGCGGCCGCGGCGTAGAGCTGGGCAAAAATGGCGTCGGTCCACATATCGGGCTGCTTTTCCGGCGCGAAGGCGTCGAAGTAAATCACCTGGTAAGTGTCTTCCGACAAGTCGGTGGTTTGCAGCGCGCCCATGATTTTGTGCAGGGCAAACTGCGGGGTGAGGGCTACCGGCACGCCCCAGCCCGCCGCGTGCAGCTGCTGGTAGCAGTCGAGCAGCTCGGGGCAGTGAATGTAGCGCTCGGCGCCCAACTGGCGGATGACGGCGGCCGACAGCGGGTACTTCTCAATGGTGTCGTAGAAAATGGGCAGCGGCGCGTCGAGGCTGTGCTGCAGGGTGAGCAGGGCGTTGAGGCCGGTGCCGAAGCCCACTTCGAGCACCCACAGCGGGCCCTTGGTCGCCAAAGCCAGCGCGGGCTCCAGGCCCGCCTGCAGGTACACGTGGCGGGCTTCCTGAATGGCCCCGTGGGTGGAGTGGTAATGCTCGTCGAGGGAAGGCACGTACAGCGTGCTCGAGCCATCGGCGGTGGTGCGTACTTCTACTTTCATAGCGGAGGGAACTGGCGTTTTGGAAGTGGGGAACGGCGAGAGAAGCACCTGGCCGGGTGGTTGAGGCGTAGCTTTGTCCGCTGGTACCGGCGTTGTTTTCGCCAATTTAATCACGGAAGAGTATGGCCCGAGTAAAAATAGCTCTGCCCGAGGCGTTTTCCACCATAGTGGAGCTGCCGATTCGCATTACCGACCTTAACTACGGCGCCCACCTGGGCAACGATGCGCTGGTAAGCCTGCTCCACGAGGCCCGGGTGCAGTTTCTGGCCCACCTGCAGCTCAGCGAATTTGACCCCGCCACGCGGCTGGGAATGATCATGGCCGACGTGGCGGTGGAGTACAAGGGTGAAGGGTTCTACGGCGACGTGCTGCGCGTGCACCTGGCCGCGGCCGACCCGCACAAGTACGGCTTCGACGTGGTGTACCACGTGCTGACCACCGGCGGCCGCGAAATAGCCCGCGCCAAAACCGGTATGCTCTGCTTCGACTACAATACCCGCAAGCTGCGCCCGCTGCCGCCGGACGTAGCCAACCGCCTGAGCCCGCCTGCAGCCGGGGCAAGCTAAACGCGTTAGATGACCGAACGGTAGAAAAGAAAAGTCCCATAAATGGCTTGCACAGGCGGTGAGATTCGCCTTATTTTACCATTCACGGTGCCCAGCTGCTGATGCCTGCTTCCCTGCCCACTCACGTCTATTTTCGCAACGCGGCCGGTGCCGTGGGGGCCGAGCCGCAGGCCTACGTGCACCTGAGCTGGACGGGCGCGCCCATGAGCAGCGGGGAGTTGCGCGCCCTCTACGAGCAGGCCCTGAGCGTGCTCAAGCAGCAGCGCCTGAACCGCATTCTGACCGACCACCGCAACATGCCGCCCATCGCGCCCATCGACCAGCAGTGGCTGAGCGAGGAGTGGGTGCCGCGGGCCGTGAGCGAAAGCGGCTACGCGCACTGCGCCGTGGTGCAGTCGCAGAACGTGTTCAACCGCCTGGGCACGGCGCAGGTAGTCATGCAGCTGCAAACCCCGCTCGAGGTGAAGTACTTCGACACGGCCGAGGAGGCCGCGGCCTGGCTGCACAAGCGGGGCTAGCCGCCGGAGCGACGGGCCGGGAACCTAAGCAGCTGTTTGGTTGTACCTTTGTGCTATGATTACGCTGCCCGTTATTGCCTCTTCGCGACGCGACATTCGCAAACTCTCCGCCGACGAGCTGAAAGCCTTTTTTGTGGAGCACGGCGAAAAGCCCTTCCGCGCCAAGCAGGTGCTGGAGTGGCTGTGGCGCAACGCGGCCAGCTCGTTTGCCGGGATGAACAACATCTCGCTCAGCACCCGCCAGCTGCTCGAAGAGCACTTCGTCATCAACGCCGTGCAGGTGCACCAGCAGCAGCAGAGCGCCGACGGCACCATCAAGTCGGCTTTCCGCCTGCACGACGGCCATATCGTGGAGGGCGTGCTCATTCCGAAGGATGACCGCATGACGGCCTGCGTTTCCTCGCAGGTAGGCTGCTCGCTGACGTGCAAGTTCTGCGCCACCGGCTACATGGAGCGCAAGCGCAACCTCGACGCGGCCGAAATCTTCGACCAGGTAGCCATCATCGCCCGCCAGGCTGAGGAAAACTTTGGCAAGCCGCTCACCAACATCGTGTACATGGGCATGGGCGAGCCGCTGCTCAACTACGCCAACGTGGTGAAAAGCGTGGAGCGCATTACCGACAACAAGGAGGGCCTGGGCATGGCCGCGCGCCGCCTCACTATCAGCACCGCCGGCATCTCCAAGATGATCAAGAAGCTGGCCGACGACGGGGTGAAGGCCAACCTCGCGCTGAGCCTGCACGCGCCCACCGACGAGAAGCGCAACCAGATCATGCCCATCAACGAAACGAACTCCTTGCCGGTGCTCAAGGAAGCCCTGCAGTACTACCACCAGCTCACCGAGCGCATGGTAACCTACGAGTACATCGTGTTCGACAACATCAACGACTCGATTGACGACGCCAAGGCCCTGTTGGAAATCACCAAGTGGATTCCCTGCAAGGTGAACCTGATCGAGTACAACCCCATCAGCAACGCCGCCTACCTGAACGCCGACGAAGACCGCCTCATCCCGTTCATGAAATACCTGGCCGACCGCGGCGTGCAGGTGAATCTGCGCCGCTCGCGCGGCAAAGACATCGACGCGGCCTGCGGGCAGCTGGCCGTGAAGCAGGGCGAAAAGGTAGCCTAGCTCCCCGGTTAAAAACCCAACGGCCCGGTTCGCAGTGCGCGAACCGGGCCGTTGTCGTTGATACGGCTACTGGGCTTACTGCTGGCCGAAGGTGGCCACCAGCTTGGGGCACTGGCCGGCCATTAGCCCGCCTACTTTAATGCCTAGGGCGCGCATCCGATCCGCGTCCATGAACAGCTCGGGGCCGTACTGCTCGCTGACCTCGCGGGCGTGGTCTTTCAGGACTTTTTGCATGCTTTGCTGAATCTGGCCGGTGCGCGCTTCCTTGCTCATCTGGCTCAGGGGCTGCTGGGCGTCCACGGCCGTCAGATCGGTGCACATAGCAGTGGCCAGGCGGGTCAGCAGCGGCCGTTCGGCGTCGCCGATGGTGAGGTCGGCCGACTGCACGGCGGCGGTGTTGCCGGCCAGGCGCGTAAACAGGGCCAGGGCCACGGGGCATTCGCTGGCCAGGCGGGCGCCCACGCGCTGCCCCATTTCGCGCAGCACGGCGGCCGAGTTGTCGCCAGCGTCCTTCATCAGCTTCTCCACCTGCTTGGCGCGGCTCATCATGGAGCGCTTCATGGCTTCCTGCATCAGGGTCATGGCTTCGTCCTTGCTGAGCTGGTCGAGCGAGCGAACCTTGTGCTGCTTTTCAAAGTCGCGGCAAACCTCCGCGGTTATTTCGCTTTCCAGCTGGGCGGTGGCAGAAGCAGTGGCCGGCTTGGACTGGCCGATGGCGCCTAGCGGCAGCAGCGCCGCGGCCAAAACGAGAAAATAACGGGTCATACGCGAGGGGATATTCCCCGCAAGGTACGGCAATTCCCCCGCTGGCTTAGCGGATGCGGTCGAGGTGGAAAACGCCTAACGGGGCCACCGCGCCGTTGCGGGAGAGCGGGCCATTGGTAATTATTTGGATGGGCTGCGCGGGGCTGGTGACCTGGTCGGGCGAGGCAAAGCTGGGGCCGCTGTCGGTACCGGCATCGTAGGCGCGGGCCGGCACCACGGCGTGGAGGCGCCAGCAGCCCGCCTCGTCGAGCAGGTTCTCGCTTTCCAGGGCCACAAACCAGTCGGGGCTGGGCGCAATCATCGTCACGGCGCTCAGCCGCGGGTGCCGGGCGCTGAGGGCCACGGTGTCGACCAGCTCGCCGGGCACATACGTGTAGAGCTGATGGCTTTCGAGCAGGGCCGCGGCCGCGCCGGTTGCCTGCAGGCCCCTTATTTCACCGATCAGCGCCGCGTTGTGGCCCCGCTCAGCCAAGTCTTTAATGCCCACGCTGGCCGGGCTGCCGGGCCGGAACAAGGCGGCCGCGCCGTGGTGCGCCGCCCCAATCAGGCGCGAAAAGTGCGCGTCGGCGGGAAAGTCCTGGGGGTGAGTGGCGGCGCTCCAGGTGGTTTCGAAGCGCACGCGGTACAGCGCCGGCCCGGGGTCGGGCCGGACGTCGGAATCGGTGGTGCAGGCCGCCAGCAGCGGCAGGGCAAGGAACAGGCGTTTCATGGCGGCAACCCCGTGGGCGGTGAGTTACCAGCGTAACGCTGACCGGGAGCGAATTGGTGCGCGCCGCTCCAGTGCAGGCGGGTAACTCGGGCGGCTACGCGCGCCAGCGGCCCTCGGCGTGGGGGCGCCCGGTGCTCTGCTCTTCCTGGGACTCGCCCGGCGGCACGGCTCGGATTTCAATGCGCTCGGCGTGGGCCTTGGGCTGCACGTGCTGGCCGTAGCAGTCGGCGTACTGCTGGGTAAACTCGGCGCCGAAGAAGATGATCAGGGAAGAGTAGTAAATCCAGATCAGCAGGATGATGAGGGAGCCGGCGGCGCCGAATGCCGAGCCGGGCTCGGCCTGGGAGATGTAGAAAGTGATGATGAACTTGCCCAGCACGAACAGCGACGCCGTCACCAGCGCGCCCACCCACACGTCGCGCCAGCGGATGATGGCATCGGGCAGAAAGCGGTAGATAAGGGCAAACAGCGCCGTAGTCACGCCCACCGACAGCACGAAGTCGATAAGGCGGATGAAGATGACGGCCATGTCGGGCAGCAGCCGCTGCAGGTAGCTGGTAAACAAGCTCAGCAGGGCGCTGATGACAAAGGAAATCAGCAGCAGCAGGGCCACGCTCAGGATGATGCCGAACGAGAGCACCCGGTCGCGGATAAACTGCTTGACGGTGCCCATGTTGGAGCGGGGCTTCACGCGCAGGTTCCAGATGCTGTTGAGGCTTTCCTGCAGGGTCACAAAAAACGTGGTAGCCGTGAACACCAGCGCCCCAATGCCCAGCGCCGCGGACATGCCTCCCTGCTGCTGCTGGTGAATGGCGCTGATGGAGTCCTGAATGGTTTTGGCCGCGTCGGCGCCCACCAGGCCGTTGAGCTGGGCAAACAGCCGGCCCTGCACCGCTTCCTCACCGAACAAGGCCCCAGCCGTGGCAATGACGATGAGCAGCAGCGGCGGCAGCGACAGGACCGCGTTGTAGGACAGGGCTGCGGCCAGGCGCAGCGAGTTGTTTTCGTTGAACTGGGTAATGGTGGACCCAAACAGCGAAGGAATGGCCGAAAAGCGGAAGGACGTGGACATGAAGCAGGCAAAAAGGGGCCGGGGCCCAACGGGCCGCGCAGCTACTACGGCCCACAGGGCGCCCACGGTTGCGCCGGAGCTTAGCCGGCCGGCGCCCGCAGCTGCCACTGCAGCACTTCCACCGGAGCTTGGCGCAACGCCTGGCTCAGCTCCTCGTCGTCGCGGAATTGCAGCTGGGACAGCCGGCTGGCTTCCACGCTGACGCTGAACTCGGCGGCCGCGAAGGGCCAGGGCGTCACCTTTACGGCCTGGTCGGCGGCGCGCCGGGCCACGTCGTAGCGGCGGCCGTCGGGGCCCTGGCTGACTTCGAGGGCGCGCTCCATCTCGGGCAGCTCGTGGCGGCACAGAATCAGGCTGAGCCGGTCGCACCACTGCAGCAGGGCGTAGGCCTGCTGAGCTTCGGCCTTGGCTACTTTCAGCTCGCGGCGCCAGCGCTGCCGGCACTGCTGCTGCTCGGCCAGAAACGGCGCCAGGCCCGGGTGCTGGTCTTGGATGTCGGTGTAGAGAAACGCCAGGTGCATACTGGTGAGCAGGCTGCGCCAGCGCCCCTGAAACCGCGCCTGCCGCATCAGCTCGGTGGCCTGCTCCAGCGAGAATTCCTTGGTGGTGAAGTCGGCCGGGGCACCGGCGGGAGTGAGGGCGTAGCGCCCGTCCCAGCGGCGCTGGCCGTCGTCGTGCTGGGCGGCGGCGGCCAGCAAGCCCACCCACCGCTCGGGCGGCAGAAAGGCGGGCCACTGGTGCAGCAGCTGGGCCGCCAGCAGGGCGTGGGCCTGCTGGTAGATGATCTGCCAGCCGGTAGGCGTGTAGTTGACAATCATGGGCAGGAGCGGGCGGGTTTCCGAAAGCCTGATACGGAGCGGGGGCGGGGGCGGCTATCGGGGGCGCGGAGTAAACGGAGTGGTGCCCCGGCT
>NZ_JBIYZW010000002.1:994887-1334944 GCF_044628455.1 Hymenobacter sp. B81
GGTGCCCCGGCTCTAAGCCGGGGCACCACTCGGACGTTATGCTTAAGTAACGCTATTTGGCCGTGGCTGCCGTCAGCGGGGCCAGGTACTGCGGCTCGGCTTTCAGGTGCTGCAGCATGTCGTCGGTCATGCGGTCAAGGTCGAACTGGGGCTGCCAGCCCCAGTCCTGGCGGGCGCGCGAGTCGTCGATGCTCTTGGGCCAGGAGTTGGCAATCTGCTGGCGCGAGTCGGGCTGATAGCTCACCTGGAAGTCAGGCAGGTGGCGCTGGATGCTGCGGGTGATTTCGGCCGGCGAGAAGCTCATGGCGCCCAGGTTGTAGCTGGTGCGGATTTTCACCTGCTCGGCCGGAGCGTGCATCAGATCCAGCGTGGCCTTGAGCGCGTCGGGCATGTACATCATGGGCAGGTAGGTGTCCGGCGCCAGGAAGCACTGGTAGGGCAGGCCCTGCACGGCGTGGTGGTAGATGTCGACGGCGTAGTCGGTGGTGCCGCCGCCGGGCAGGCTCTTGTAGCCGATCAGGCCGGGGTAGCGCAGGCTGCGCACGTCGAGGCCGTGCTTGCGGTAGTACCAGTCGAGCCACAGCTCGCCGGCCTGCTTGCTGATGCCGTAGACCGTGCCGGGGTCCATCACGGTGTACTGCGGGGTATTGTCGCGCGGGGTGTTGGGCCCGAACACGGCAATCGACGAGGGCCAGTACACGCGGGGCTTGTCGTACTCGAGGGCGGCGCCCAGCACGTTGAACAAACCGTCCATGTTCAGCTGCCAGCCGAACTCGGGGTTCTTTTCGGCCGTGGCCGAGAGCAAGGCGGCCAGGTGATAAATCTGCTTGGGGCGGTACTGCTGCATCACCTGGCCCAGGCCGGCGCGGTCGAGCACGTCGAGCTGCACGAAGGGACCGGCCTCGGCCAGCTCGGGGTGCTTGGGCAGGCGCACGTCGGCCGCAATGACGTTGGAGGCGCCGTAGAGCTGGCGCAGTTCGTGGGTGAGCTCGAAGCCCAGTTGTCCGCCAGCGCCGATTACCAGAATCGTGTCGCCCGTGCCGGTTGTGCTCATGCTGAAAAAGTGGGGGAAAGCAGGTGGGGAAATGCGAGAGGAAAGTAGCCCGCGGGCCGGGGCAAAGATACCGACTTCGGCGCGGCGGCCCGTTGCAACGCGAACCCGCCGGCGGGTATCTTGCCGGCGATGATACGATTCGACACGCGCCGCGGGCGCCGGCTTGGGCGGCTGGGCAGCCTGCTCCTGCTTTGGGGCCTGCTGGCCGGCCGAGCGGCGGCGCAGGCCCCGGCGCCTACTTACCGCAACCTGGTGATGGAGGGCGGCGGCATTCGGGGCATTGCCTACGGCGGCGCGCTGCAGGAGCTGGAAGCGCGTGGAGTGCTGGCCGGCATCGAGCGGGTGGGCGGCACCTCGGCCGGGGCCATCCAGGCGGCGCTGCTGGCGGTGGGCTACGCGCCCCGGGAAATAGTGGAAGTAATCAACAGCACACCGGTGCAGCGCCTCAACGACGGGCGCTTCATCTTTTTCGGCGGCAGCCACCGCCTGCTCAAGCAGTACGGCTGGTACCGCGGCGACCAGTTCAGCCGCTACCTGAGCGAGCTGGTGGGCCGCCAGACCGGCCGCCCCAACCTCACGCTGGGCGAGCTGCACCAGCTGGCCCGCGAGCAGCCCGGCCGCTACCGCGACCTGTACACCACCGGCACCAACCTCACCCGGCAGCGCGTGGAGGTGTTCAGCCACGAAACCCACCCCCACCTGCGCGTGGCCGACGCGGTGCGTATTTCCATGAGCATTCCGCTGTACTTCCGCGCCGTGCTGCTCGACGAGCAGGGCCGGGTGCTGACGGATAAGCCCGCGCCCGACCAGCGCGTGCAGGTGCTGGTGGATGGCGGCCTGCTGGCCAACTTCCCGGTAGATCTGTTCGACTACCCGCGCTACCTGCCGGCCGGCCCCGCGCCCGACGCCCGCGGCCGGGTGTTCAACCCCGAAACCCTGGGCCTGCGCCTCGACCGCCCCGAGCAGATTGCCCTCGACACCGCCGCTACCGGCCGGCAGGCGCTGGCGCCCTACGACATTCACAGCTTCGGCAGCTACGTGGGCGCGCTCTACAACGTGGCCATCGAAAACCTGAACCCGGCCCAGCCCCGGGACTGGCAGCGCACCGTAAGCATCAACACGGCAGGTTTCAACCCGCGCATCAAGCGCATGAGCGCCGCGCAAAAGCAGCAGCTGGTGGAGAGCGGGCAGGCCGGCGCCCGGGCGTTTCTGCAGCGCGAGGCTGGCCGCCGCTAAAGCCGCTGAACCTGCTTGCCAGCGCCGTTCAGTTCAGCCCCACCTTGCCCTTCACCGACTCGAAGATCTTGGCCGAGTCGAAGCCCACGCCGCGCTTAAACACGATTTCCATGCGGCGCAGCTGCTGAATGTCTTTTTCCGGGTCGCCGTCGACGAGTACCAGGTCGGCCTGCTTGCCGGCTTCGATGGTGCCGATTTCCTTGTCGCGCCCGAGGTAGATGGCCCCGTTCAGGGAGCTGATGCGGATGGCCTGTACGGGCGTGAAACCCGCTTCCACCAGCAGCTCTACCTGGCGGCGGTTGGCGTAGCCGGCAATGGTGCGGCCCGCGCCCGTGGGGTCGGTGCCGGCCACCAGCAGGCCGCCCGCGTCATGGAACTGCTTTTCCCAGCCCATTTCCTTTTTGAACAGGGCGGTGCTGGCCGAATCCTTGCGCTGGTTTTGCTCCCAGGTCCTGGTTTCGCGCTCCTGCAATTGCGGAATCAGGGCTTCCAGGCCGCCGCCCAGCACGATTTCGCGCCCGGTGTAGGGCTCAAACACCGGCAGGGTGGAGGTCAGCGCCACCTTTTTGCTGATGAGGAAGCTGATCAGGCTTTGCATTTCGGGCGCGCCAGCGGGCAGCTGCAGCAGGCCGCGGCGGGCGGCGGGGTAGTCGCAGCGGTCGGGCTGCTTGCCGGCGGCGAAGTCGGAGCTGGCCATGAAGCCGTGCTCGAGATTGTCGATGCCCAGCTCGGCGGCCTCGCGGTAGCTGACGGCGCAGAGGTGGCCGGTAACCTTGAGTTGGCGGCGGTGCGCCTCCTGCACCACGGCCGCGAGGTCGGCACGGGTGGCGTGCATGTACATCTTGAAGGAGGTGCAGCCTTTGTCGGCCCAGAACCGGGCCGTGCGGGCCGCGTCCTCGGGCCCCTTGATGGTATTCAGGGCCGGAATGTCGAGGGCCGCTTCCTCCATATAGGGCGCCGTCACGTCGATGTAGGGCCCGATGAGCTTGCCTTCGCCAATCATGCGCTTGATGGCCAGGTCGGTCTGCGGCTCGATGCTGCCGGCGGTGCGGATGGTGGTGGCCCCGCCCGCCAAATACAGCCGCGGGAAGGAGTAGGGCATCTGGGCGATGTTGAAGTACGCGCCCGTGGGCATGGTGTAGTACAGGTGCTCGTGCAGCATCACCAGGCCGGGAATCAGCGTCTTGCCCGCGCAGTTGATGACCTGCGCGTCTTTGGGCACCTTCACCTTCTTCACCGGCCCCACCTGCTCGATGCGTCCGTTGCGCAGCAGCACCGTCTGGTGCAGCTGGGCCGGCCGCCCCGTGCCGTCGATAACCTTGGCGTCGGTGAGGGCAATGAGCGGGGCATCGGTGCGGATGAACTCGCGCACCTGCGGGGTAAAGGCGGGCGTGGTTTGGGCCGAAGCGGCCGCCGGGAACAGCAGCAGGGCCAGGGCAAGCAGGCAGAGTGGGTGGGACAGGCGCATGGGAGCAGGCGACAAGGTGAGGCGGCGCGCAAGTATACGCCCCCGGGCGCCGGCCGGCAGCCCCAGGCGCCGGGCCGGCGGGCCCTCACATGTATATGTGAGCGGGGCAACGGGCCGGGGGGCGGCGGCATCTGGTCGTCTGTGCCGCCGCGGTTTCCGGCCCGCGGCAGCCGCCTTCCAACTCCCGTTTCCCACTTCTGCGCTACCCGCTATGAAAACAGCAGCCCTTCTTTCCCTTCTGGCCTTGGTGGCCGCCCCGACCGCCCCGGTCCTGGCCAAGTCCGTACCGGCCGAGTCTCACTGGCAGGTTGTCAACGCCGCCTCGGGCGACCTGAACCTGTGGACGCTGCAGCTCAAGAGCGGCGCGTTCCGCCTCTACTCGCAGCCTGGGGCCCTGAAGCCGTTTGCCCGGGAGGCGGCGGCCAACAAAGACCACCTGGCCAATAAAACCATCCACGGCAGCCTGATTTACATAGCCGGGCAGACCCGAACCAGCGGCGACAGTCTGGTGCTGGAGGGCCACTACCAGTCGGTGTACAGCCAGCGGCAGTTCCGCGCTACCATTCACCGCGGGGCCTTTCGGGGCCGCATCTTCGCCGCGGGCAAAGCCAGCACGGCCTTGCAGGGCCGCCGCCTGAGCCAGAAACAGCCGCTGCGCAACTACGCGGCGGTAATCGACTCCGCCATTCAGACTACGGAGCGCAAGTTCTACAATCCCCACCTGTTGCAGCAGGCCCCGTGGCTGGCGTTCAAGCAGCAGCTCCGCCGCCAGGGTCGCACCATCCTAGACGATTACCAGCTCAAAACCGTGTTCACGCTGGGCGCGGCCCGCCTGCCCTTCAGCCACTTCGACCTCTCGTCGCGGCGCACGGCCGCAGCGCCGGCTACGCGTAGCAACACCTCCACCGCCACCACGGCCGTCCCCGCGGGCAACGTGGCGCTGCGGGCGCTGTCGCCGCAAACGGCCTACCTGCAGGTGCGTTCCTTCGACGGCACCCACACGGAAATGGACAGCATCGTGAACCTGCTCAAGGCCCGGCCCTACCAGCACCTGATCATCGACCTGCGCCGCAACCAGGGCGGCTCCATTGAGGCGGTGATGCCCCTGGCGCGCTACCTGTCGCCGGACACGGTGTACCTGGGCGCCATCGTCACGCGCCGCTGGTTCGAGCATTCCCCGCTGCCGCCCACGCCGGCCGAGTACCGGAGCCTGCAGCCCTTCTCCCAGGCCAGCTACGCGGGCATTCAGGAAGCCATGCACCGGGCCCCGGGCCTCTCGCTGATTGCCCCGCCCGACCCGCAGGCATTTAAGGGCAAGGTATACCTGCTGGTAGACCAAAACACCGCCAGCGCCTGCGAGCCGCTGGTGTACAGCTACCAGCACAACAAGCGGGCGGTGGTAGTGGGCGAGAACACCGCCGGCGCAATGCTCAGCGGCGACCGGTTCGACCTGCCCGTGCCGTTTGTGCTGCGCGTTCCCACCGCCGACTACTACACCGCCGATGGCAAGCGCCTGGACCTGGTAGGTGTAGCGCCCGATGTTAAGGTGGCGCCCGAGGCGAGCCTGGACTACGTGCTGCATACGCTCATCAACCAGTAGCCGCCGGGCTCCGGTGCGGCTTTACGGCTCAGGGCTCGAAGCGCAGCCGGGCGCGCCAGTAGGCAAACGCGCCCGTGGGCAGAAACCAGCTGACTTCGCCCGCCTGTGGCCGCATCAGCCCCCCGATGCGGGCGTAGTCGCGGAAACTGCCGCCCCAAGGTGTCGGCACGCCGTGCCCGGCCACGTCGCGGTAGCGGCTGGGAGTGTAGACGCGCGTCACTTCGCCCCGCTCGTTGAAGTAAAATTGCAGGGAAACGGTAGTGGTGCCGTCGCGGAGCGTGGCCAGGGCCGCGTGCTCGTCGATGGGCGTCCAGACCACGCCCCGGCCCGGCAGCAGTGCGGTGGGGTACCACACGGCCTCGGCCAGATAGCGGAGCAGGGAACCCTCGTTGAGGTCGGGCCGGCCGCTTTCATTTACCACCGGAATCAGCCCGGCAACCACGCCCTGCATGGTGCCCCGGCCCGCCAGGTACGAGTCGCGGATGCGCACGGGCAGCACCGGCATCAGGTAGATACTAGCGTCCCACACGAAGCCGGGCGGGCTGGTTTGCACGTGGTGCTCGGCCGTAAACGACGCCCAGGGCTGGTCGGGAGCGGTGCGAAACTCGCCCTGCTCGCGCACGCGCAGCCGCCCCAGCAGCGGCTGCCCCGGGCGCACGGCAAAGCGGAAGTAGCGGGCCACGGGCCCGGGTAGATCCGGCGGCAGCTGCTCAAAAGAGAAAACCGCCGTGGGGGCCGGCGCGCTCAGCTGCGCCACGGCGCGGGCGGTGCGGCGGTTCCAACGCACCGCGCCAACTGCCGCGGCCACGGCTGCTACCCCGGCTAGCCCACCGATTGCGGAGCCAACTATTTTTACCCAGTGCTTCATTGTGGTTGAGGGTTAGGGCGGGCCGCCGCCGCCGGTTTCAGCACCAAGGTACCAGCCAGACCGGGCCAAAAACATGACGTTTGCTGGCTGGCCAGCTGTTATTTGGAGCCTCCCGGTGGCCCCGCGCATCATTGGCCGGCAGGCCGTAGCTTTGAACCAGCCCGCCACCTTCGCGGCGGGCGCGCGTACCTTCGCGCTACCGATTCCCCACGAATTCCAACCCGATGTACACCACCCTCCAGCCCGACCTCCAGCAGCAGCTGGCCGAAATCAAGGAAGCCGGCCTCTACAAAAAGGAGCGCATCATTACCTCGCCCCAGGGCGCCGAAATCGAAACCGACGAGGCCGGGGAAGTGCTGAACTTCTGCGCCAACAACTACCTGGGCCTTTCGTCGCACCCCGAGGTAATTAAAGCGGCCAAGCACGCCATCGATACCCACGGCTACGGCATGTCGTCGGTGCGCTTTATCTGCGGCACCCAGGACATTCACAAGGAGCTGGAGCGCAAGCTGGCCGAGTTTCTGGGCACCGAAGACACCATCCTCTACGCCGCCGCCTTCGACGCCAACGGTGGGGTGTTTGAGCCGCTGTTCAACGAGCAGGACGCCATCATCAGCGACGCGCTCAACCACGCCAGCATCATCGACGGCGTGCGCCTGTGCAAGGCCCAGCGCTACCGCTACGTCCACAACGACATGGCGGACCTGGAAAAGCAGCTCCAGGACGCCGTGCAGAAGGGCACCCGCCACCGCATCATCGTCACCGACGGCTCGTTCTCCATGGACGGCACCATCGCCCAGCTCGATAAAATCTGCGACCTGGCCGACAAGTACGAGGCCCTGGTGATGATTGACGAGTGCCACTCGATGGGTTTCCTGGGCAAAACCGGCCGCGGCACCCACGAGTACCGCAACGTGCTGGGCCGCGTCGACATCATCACTGGCACGCTGGGCAAGGCCTTGGGTGGGGCCATGGGCGGCTTCACCTCGGGCCGCAAGGAAATCATCGACATGCTGCGCCAGCGCAGCCGCCCCTACCTGTTCAGTAACACCCTGGCCCCGGCCATCGTGGGCGCTTCGCTGCGGGTACTGGAGCTGCTCACCGAAAGCACCGAGCTGCGCGACCGGCTGGAGGAAAACACTAAGTACTTCCGCGAAAAGATGACCGCCGCCGGCTTCGACATCAAGCCCGGCGAGCATCCCATCGTGCCCGTTATGCTCTACGACGCCAAGCTCAGCCAGGACTTCGCTGCCAGGATGCTGGAAAAGGGCATCTACGTGGTGGGTTTCTACTTCCCAGTGGTGCCCAAGGGCCAGGCACGCATCCGCGTGCAGCTCAGCGCCGCCCACACCCGCGCCCACCTCGACCAGGCCATTCAGGCTTTTATCGAAGTCGGCCGCGAGTTGGGCACCCTCAAAGACCCCTCGGCCCAGCAGCCCGAAGCCGGACAGGTGGTGACGAACACGCCGTGAGCTGCCGCTGACCTCTCCCAACGACAAGGCCCGCCAAAGATTCGGCGGGCCTTGTCGTTGGAAATCCTGGGAAGTGCTGCCGGGACTTATTCTTTGCTGACGCGCAGGTTCTGCAGCTCACCGTTAGCAGAGGTAAGTTGCACCTGATAGAGCCCAACGGGCAGGCCCGAAAGATCCAGCGTCGGGGCCGTTTGCGAAACGAGGCTTTGCTGGCACAAGCGGCCGGCCGCGTCGTACACGCGCGCAGTTGTGCCTGCCGTTAGCGTGCCGGCTAGCTGGAACACCCCGGTAGTCGGATTGGGGTAGGCGGTGAAAGAGGAAGCTGACCGGGGCTTTCGACTCGGCAAGGCAAGACCGCCGTAGCGCGCAATCATCGGGTCGTCGGTGTTAGGCCAGCGGGTGAGGCCATTGAGCCCGACCCATAGCTGCCCCGGAGATGCTACCAGAAAAGACGCTTGCCCACTGGTAAAGTTGGCATCCGTTACTTGCCAGGTGGTTCCCCGGTCGCGACTGACATACACGGTTCCGGCGGCTAGATTGTTCGCTCCCGGATAGCGGTAGCTATAGCCCAGGTAAGTGCCCGGACTGTTTGGCACAGCAGTCATGGTGCTAAAGGCGACACTGGTTCCGGTAAAGGGGACGTCCGTCCAGGTCAGGCCGCCATCGGTGGTGCGCATAATGTGTAGTACGCGTGGTGCACTGCCTGAAAAGTAGCTGTACAACCCATTGAGCTCGTCTTCAAAGCTGACGTTGTTGGACACGCTGGGAGTTGTTGCCCACGTCAGGCCCGCGTCAGTAGTGCGCAGCAGCGTTCCGTTTGTCGATTGCAGCCATGCGGTAGTGGCCCGGGAGGGAGCTAGGCTGATGATGCGCTTAATGTCATTTGAAGGCGTGCGAGTAGGTGGGTTGGGTATGGCAGCCCACGTCAACCCGCCATCAGTGGTCCGATAAATTGCCCAGGTAGCACTGCTGGTACTTTCTCCAATTGCTATGCCGTTGGTAGCAGAGAAAAAGTGAATTTTGCTGAAAGCGACCGGTAAAGTGCTGGATAGGGGGGCAAAGCCATTCATGCCAGTGGTGGTGTGCAGCAAGGATTGCACCCCACCCTGAGTATGCAGAGCCCAGGCCGTGCGGGCACCTAAGGGACTTACACTACTGATGCCGTTGGCCAGGTTGACGATGTTGGCATCCTGCCAGGTTTGACCATCGTCGGTCGTGCAGAAAAAGCGCTTCCAGAATCTCCTGGCACCCACTCCTAATTGCTCGGCTTCTTGTGCGCAGCCCCAGACCGTACCTGGCTGCGGCGAATGCAACTCCGTGATTTCCGCATGCACGAGCCATACGCCATTGGTGTAGAGGGGGGCTCCCGGCGGCACTACCCAGGGAGACTGGCCGAAAGCGCAGCTACAGACAATGCTGATAAAGGCCAGGGTAGTTAGAAGTGTCTTCATCGATGGAAGCACGACGATGCGGGTAAATGTACCGGGCCAAGGTAGCCATTATCACAAATAGAAAACCCCGGACTCTGGTAGTTGCCGGGGCTTTCTGGGCACAGCTATAAATCGGGAGAAATGGGTAAGCTAACAGAAGCTAAATGGAAGCGTTAATCATTGGGCGCCCTTGAATAGACATCAAGCCACCAGTTGCTGCTGAATCAGGGCCAGCGCGTTGCCGCCCAGAAAGCGGTTCAGAATTTCCTGGGGCGGTAGCTCGCGGTTGGCGGCTACCTGCAGCGGCGGCCCGCCGCGCTGGTTGAAATAGGCTTCCAAGTGTTCGAGCAGGAAGTCCGCCAGCCTGGGCAGGTCGTCGTGGGTCTGGAAGCGGCGGATGGGGTTCACGATGCCGTCGAAGTCGGTGCCGAGGCAGGCGGTGTTCCAGGCCGGCAGCCCGTCGTGGTCGAGCACTTCGGCCACGTGCCGTAGCTGGGCCCACACCAAGCCGGCCCAGCGCCAGCGGCCCCGGTCGAGCTGGTTTTTGTTTGCTCGGATGACTTCGGCCGAGGCAATGCGGCGCTGGTCGAGCTGAATGCCGAACAGGCCCCCGGACCGCGCCACCCGAATCAAATCGTCGTCGTCGAAGTTGATTTCCTCGTTCAGGAAAGGGTTGTTGGCCACCAGCGCAGAGCCCGATACGGCCCCGTGGCTCACCACGATAGGCACCGTGTGTGGGCCGTATTCCTGGTCGAGCAGCCGGTAGTAGTCGTCGCGGCACTGGCGGCTCATGTGCTTGATGTCGATGAGGATGCGCCCATCAGCCGGGTCGAGCAGGCGGCGGACGACTTCCCGGCCCAGGTCGTTGAGCGGTTCGCCGCGCCCGTGCCGCTGGTTGGTCGACAAGGCCACGATGCCGGCCAGGCTCGGGGCGTGGCCGCCCAGCTCGTTGTAGAAGTGGTGCATGAGGGTGACGAACAGCGGCCGGTGCGGCCACTTTTTCACCTTGGTGATGCGTTCCAGCAACAGGGCGTGGTCGAAGGGCTTTTCGTGGAAGATAGCGCCCGGCCCGAAGGCGTGGGCGCCCTCGATGCTGAACACCACGGCCGTAGCCTGCGGGTCATTCAGCGCCTGCTCCACGTCCTGGGCGGTGCGGCACAGGCGGTAGTGCCGCCCGGCGTGCGGCCCCCGCGGTACGGGCCGGCCATCGAGCTGCCGCCAGAATTCATACTGTTGCTCCAGCGTAGGAAAGTAGTCGCGCGTGGCCTGGGTAGCGTCGATGCAGGCCGGGCCTACGCCGGTAGCCAGGTTTACCAGCGCGTCGATGCGGGGGCCGTGGCGGCGGCCGTTGGCCCCGGTCACAAAGCCGCGCTCCAGCGGGTAAAGGCTCACCACCAGTAGCCGCACCCGGCCCAGCGTGCCCGAGCTCAGGTCGCTTTGCCGGAATTTGGTCAGGCCAAAGAGCAGCCCCAGGCTTTCCAGGAAGTCTACCCGGTCGCGTTTCCACACGTTGTTGGGCTGGCGCGGATCGGGGTCGTGGCGAAAACCCTGGGGGTAGCTTTTGCCGAAGGGCTTCATCTCCGGGTGGCAGTGGATGTCGGCAATGAAATCAAAGGTTGCCATACCAGCCTACAGGTTATAATCGATAAAGCCCACGTTGATGCTGTTGAGCTTGCGTGCCGAGCGGCGGAATACCCCGATGCCATTGCGCGAGCCGCCGGCGTTGGTGTTGCCCTCCACCGTTACCAGCTTGCCGCCGTACACCTGCTCGACCAGCCCGGTGTGCCCGGTTCGAAATTCGGCGCCCGCGCCCGTGGTTTCAATGACGAAGACCTGACCAGGGCGCACTAGTTCGGGGTCCTGCTGCGCCTGCTGGGCCGTGATGTAGCGCACTCCCCGCTTCACCGCCCGCTGCCAGTGGTCGAGCACGCCGGCCGTCTTCACGCAGGGGTTGGCCATATTCAGCCTCTGGGCGGCCTCGTCGAAGCACCAGTACACAAAGCACATGCACCAGAATACCCCGGGCTGCTGCCCGGCCCGCTTGATGTACTGGTTGACCCGGGGTCCGCTATTGGAGTACAGAGGTTGTTCCAAGACGCCTACTTCGTCGTCGGCTATTTCCAGCACCGTGCGCAACAGCGGGGGCAGGGAATTACCCGGTACCTGCTCGGTTACTGAGTCGGGACCGAACAGGGCTTCCCAGGTCAGGGGGCCCACTTCGCCGTCAATCTTGAGGCTCTGGCCTTCGGCATCGGTGTGCCGGGCCTGAAACAGGCACACGGCAGTGCGGGTGGTGGGGCCAAACACCCCATCTTCTTTGAGCGGCCCGCAGGCTACCTGGTTGAGGCGGCGCTGCAGCGCGCGTACCAGGGCGGGGTCAGGGTCACCGGTGCGTACCACGCGGCGGGGGTAATGAATTGCCATAGTCGAAGCAGGCAAAGTGAAAAGAATAGGGTGTAGCCGGCCAGCGCCGCAAGGCGCCGGGGTACATACAAAGCCCCGCTGCCGGTGCTTGGGCAGAAGCAGCAGGAAACAGACACGGTGAAGCCTAAAGCGGCGGTAAAAGAGCCACGACCGGTGTGTGGGGCGTGGGTAAGCGGTGGGGCGCGGTAATGGATAAGGCGGATCGGCTAGCAGATGCCGGTCCGGTGAACTGCGGGGCAGCCCAACGGAATAAACATAGTAAAAATAGATTTAAACTAAAAATATTTGCACTCAAGAAATTTTTTGCGAGCTGCCGAGCCCGCGTTTGCTGATACCTGATCTATCCGCAGGTTAGAAGTGGCTGGCTAACGAAAACTCTTACGCTGCTACCTCTGCGGCCGTGCCCTTCACCAACCCGGGCTTGGCGTGCAGGTCAAACAAAAACTCGTTGAGGCGGGCGCGCAGGTCGGCTCCCGAGAGGTTGCGGTACACTTCGCCGCCCTGCACCAGGGAGATTTGCCCGGTTTCCTCGCTGACCACCAACACGACCGCGTCGGTGGCTTCGGAGAGGCCGATGGCGGCGCGGTGGCGCAGGCCCAGCGCCGCCGGCACGTCGGGGTTTTCGCTTACCGGCAGAATGCAACGGGCAGCCTTGATGCGCCCCTGGGCAATGATGACGGCGCCGTCGTGCAGGGGCGAGGTTTTGTTGAAGATGCTCAGCAGCAGGCGCTTGCTCACGGAAGCGTCGAGCAGGTCGCCCGACTCGGCGTAGAACTTCAGGTCGGACGCCTGCTGGAAGGCGATGAGCGCGCCGGTGTTCTTGGCCGACAGGCTTTTGGCCGCTTCCACGAAGGGGGTGATGCTCATGCGCTGCTGTACCGGCTCACGCCGCCACGAAAACATGCGCATGCGCTCAAAGGCCGTGGCTTTGCCGATGTTGAGCAGGAAGCGGCGGATTTCCTGCTGAAACAGGATGATGCCCGCCAGCACGCCCACGCTCATGAACTGTCCCAGAATGGTGGTGAGCAGCTCCATGCCCGCGGCCTTCACCACCAGATACACCAGGTACACCGACAAAAAGCCCAGGAAGATGCGCAGGGCTACCGAGCCGGTCAGCAGCTTGTAAATCTGGTAGAACAGGGCCGTAACCAACACCACGTCGACGACGTCGATCCAGCCGATGCGCAGGAAGCCGATGGAGACGGGGTCGAACACGGGTGGTCAGGAGCTAAGGATGTGATGAACCAGTTGCACGGTTTGCCGGGCCTCGGCCACGTCGTGCACGCGCAGCAGGTGGGCGCCGCCCAGCACGGCCAGGGTGTTGAGTACGATGGTGCCTGGCAGGGCCGCCTCGGGCGTGAGACCCAGGGGCTTCCAGACAAGGCTTTTACGGGAAATTCCTACCAGTAGCGGTAAATCCAATACGCTCAGCAGCTCGGGCAGGCGGCGCAGCAGCTCGTAGCCCTGCGCCGGGGTCTTGGCAAAGCCGAAGCCGGGGTCGAGCACCACGCAGGCATCGGGCCAGAGGGCGCGCAGAGCCGTGAGCCGGTCGCGGAAGTAGCGCGTGAGCTCCTCCAGCAAGTCGGCCTCGTAGTGCGTGTGCTGGGTCATGGTCTGCGGCGTACCGCGCATGTGCATCAGAATGTAGGGCACCCGCAGGCGCGCCACCGTGGGGAGCATGGCCTCGTCGAGCAGCCCGCCGCCGATGTCGTTGATCATATCGGCCCCGGCCTGCACGGCGGCTTCGGCCACCGGGGCGCGGAAGGTATCGACCGACAGGAAGGCCTCGGGAAAGGTGCGGCGCAGGGCTTGCAGGCCCGGCAGCAGGCGGCGCAGCTCCTCTTCAGCCGAAATGTCGTCGGCGCCGGGGCGCGAGGAGTAGGCGCCCACGTCGAGCACCGCGGCCCCGGCGGCCAGCATCTGCTCGGCGCGGCGAAGCAGCTCGGCCTCGTCGGCCATGCGGTTGCCGGCAAAGAAGGAATCGGGCGTCAGGTTCAGGATGCCCATCACCTGCGGCGTGCTCAGATCGAGCACGCGGCCGCCGGGGCAGCGCAGCGTCTGCCTCACCTTAAATAGCGTATCTTGCGCAGCCCGGCCGGTCATGAAAAAGGCACCTGAAGTTCCAGGCTCGGTACTTAGTACGCGGCGAAACGGGTCAAAGTGAAAGACGCTTTTCGGTAAGGTGCTAAGCACTAGGTACTAAGCACCAAGCACTGTCTTAAAAATAGCTTTTTGCCCTTGAACGACCAAACCCAGGCCCAATACGATAGCGTCATTGCGCGCTGCCGGGCCCTGTTTCTGGCCAAGACGCACGACTACGGCACGGCCTGGCGGATTCTGCGCCTGCCCAGCATCACCGACCAGATCTTCATCAAGGCCCAGCGCATCCGCTCCATCCAGGAGAAGGGTGCCCAACTGGTCGAAGACCCCATCGACGACGAGTTCGTGGCCATCGTCAACTACTGCCTCATTGCCCTGATGCAGCTGCGCCTGCCGGCCGCCGCGCCCCTGGACCTGGACCCCGCGGCCGTGGCCGCCGCCTACGACGAGGAGGTGGAGGCCAACCGCCGGCTGCTGTTCGCCAAAAACCACGACTACGGCGAGGCCTGGCGGCAGATGCGCGTGGCCAGCATCACCGACATCATTCTGATGAAGCTGCACCGCACCAAGCAGATCGAGGACCTGCAGGGCCGAACCCTGGCTTCGGAGGGCGTGGAGGCCAACTACCGCGACATGCTCAACTACGCCGTGTTTGCCCTGATTCTGCGCGGCGCGGCCGACCCGCAGTAGGCCGGGGCCACCCGCTGGCCGGCCCCGGCGTGAAACCAGCCTGAAATACGGGCCGGCGCGCCCAATACTGCGGGGCTTTCACTTCGTCTGACGTTCTTTGCGTATTGCCACGCTAACTGCTCAACGGCGGGCGCGCTACGCGTGCCCCTACACCTCTTCTTCATGCGCCTGTTTGTCCGAATTTGCTGGTTTCTGCTCGGTGCGTTGTTCATCTTCTCGGGGCTGATCAAGCTCAACGACCCCATTGGCACCGCGCTGAAGCTGGAGGAGTACTTCGACGTGTTCAGCCGGGACTTCGGCTCGTTCTTCAAGGTCTTCATTCCCCAGGCCCGCCTGATGAGCATCGTCATCAGCTCGCTGGAAGTGGTGCTGGGCGTGGCCCTGCTGCTGCGCTGGCAGCTGCGCTTCACGCTGCGCGCCCTGCTGGTGCTGCTGGTGTTCTTCACCTTCCTCACGTTTTACTCGGCCTTCTTCAATAAGGTCACCGACTGCGGCTGCTTTGGCGACTTCATCAAGCTCACGCCCTGGCAGTCGTTTAGCAAGGACCTGGTGCTGCTGGGTTTGTGGCTGGTGGTGTTCTTTAATCAGCGCTACCTGCGGCGGGTGTTTGCCAAGGGCACGCTGGGCACTATGTACATCACCTTTGCCGGGGCCGTGGCCGTGGGCATCGGCGTGTACGCGCTGGGCCACCTGCCTTACTTCGACTTCCTGCCCTACAAGGTGGGCAACGACATCGGTAAGCTCATGAAGCCCTCGGAGCCGCTGCGCTACAAGTACGTAATGGAGAAGGGCGGCCAGACCCAGGAGTTTGAGGAATACCCCACCGACACGCTCTGGAAGTTCAAGCAGATGGTGCCGCTCAACCCCGAGGCCGGCCCCAAAATCGTGGACTTCAAGGTTTGGGGCGCCGACGACGCGGACATGACCCAGGAAGTGTTGCAGGGCAACAAGCTGCTGCTCATCATTCAGAACGTGGAAAAGGCCGACCGCGACCGGTTCACCCTCATCAACGGCCTGCTGGCGTCCATCGACTCGTCGCAGAAGCGCATCACGCCGGTTATCATCACCAGCAGCAGCCCCCAGGAGTTCGACGTGTTCCGCCACGAGGTGAACCTGGCGGGCAAGTACTACTTCGCCGACGCCACCGTGCTCAAGTCCATGATCCGCTCCAACCCCGGCTTCATACTGCTGCAGGACGGCGTGGTGAAGGGCAAGTACCACTACCACGACATTCCCGACCGCGCCAAGCTGGAAGAGGCGCTGTAAGACAGTTGTCCGTTATCAGCTGCCAGCTGTCAGTGCCAAGCGTACGGGGGCGGCAGGCTGGCTAGAGCGTCGGCACCGATGTAGTTTGCCTGGGCTGGTGCTCGGCGCGTTGCGCCTGAACGAACGGACAACAGACAACCCTCAACTGACAACTATCCCATGCTCGCGTTCATCCTGCGTCGTCTGCTGCACGGGCTGCTGATTCTGGCGGGCGTGGCCTTCACCGTGTTCGTGCTGTTTCAGGTGCTGCCCGGCGACCCGGTGGCCCTGCTGGCCGGGCAGCGCAGCGACGTGGCCACCCGCGCCGCCATTGCCGCCGACCTGGGCCTCGACCGGCCCGTGCCCGCGCAGCTGGCCGGCTACCTCAACGACGTGTCGCCCCTGGGCGTGCACCCGCGCGACTCGGCCAGTCGCGCCCGCTACGGCGGCCTGACCTTGCTGCCGCTGGGCCCGGAGCAGGCCGTGGTGCTGAAGACGCCCTACCTGCGTCGCTCGTTTCAGTCGAACAAGGACGTGCTCGACATCCTGCTCGACCACTTTACCGGCACGCTGTGGCTGGCGCTGGCGGCCATGCTACTGGCCGCGGGGGTGGGCATTGCCCTGGGCATCGTGGCGGCCCTGCGCGCCCACACCTGGGTCGACCGTACCCTGGTGACGGGCTCGGTGCTGGGCATTTCGGTGCCCTCGTTCGTGGCCGGCATCCTCATTGCCATGACCTTCGGCTTCTACTGGAGCCACTGGACCGGGCTGAACCTCACGGGGCAGCTCTACGAAACCGACGCTTTCAGTGCCCAACCCCACCTGGTGCTGCGCAACCTGCTGCTGCCCGCCTTTGCCCTCGGCATTCGGCCGTTGGCCGTGATTGTGCAGCTCACCCGCTCGTCGATGCTGGAAGTGCTTAGCCAGGATTTCATCCGCACGGCCCGGGCCAAGGGGCTGTCGTACCGCCGCACGGTGCTGCGCCATGCCCTGCAGAACGCGCTCAACCCGGTGGTAACGGCCGTGTCGGGCTGGCTGGCCTCGCTTATGGCCGGCGCTTTTTTCATCGAGTACATCTTCAACTGGAAGGGCCTGGGCACCGTGACGCTGCGGGCGGTGGAAAACCTCGACTTTCCCGTGGTGATGGGCGCCACGCTGTTCGTAGCCTTCCTGTTCGTGGTCATCAACATCGCCGTCGACGTGCTCTACGCCGTGCTCGACCCCCGCGTGAAATTGTCGTAGCCCGACCAGGGCTGCCGCGCGGGAATTACTCCTTTACCCCAACCGCATTCAAGTTCACGAAAGACCGATTGACTTTCGTTTGGTGCGCGCAGACGGTTGCCAGCCAACCGCCACGACTCGGTTACCGCCATTATTCTTTCGGATATGCTTGCTCACATTCCCCGGGATTCCGTTTTTCGCCTGCACCTGGTAGGCATGCCCGGTGCGGGCAAAACCACGCTGGGCCGGGCGTTGGCGGTGCGGTTCGAACTGCCCTTCCGCGACCTGGACGAGGAGATTGTGCGGCGCAGCGGCCAGACCGTGCCGGAACTGTTTGAGCAGCGGGGGGAGGCCGGGTTCCGGGAACTGGAGGCCCAGGTGCTACGCGCGGTGGTAGCCGAGCAGCCGCGCATGGTGCTGGCTACCGGCGGAGGCACCCCCTGCTTCGCCCAGAACGCCGATTTCCTGAACCAGACCGGCCTCACGCTTTGGCTCGACGTGCCGGTGGAGGAGCTGGTACGGCGGCTAATGGCCGGCGCTCAGCAGCGGCCCCTGCTGGCCAGCCTGCCCAGCCCGGCGGCGCTCGAATTGCGGCTCTGCGCAACCATCGAGGCCCGTCGGCAGTTTTATGCTGCAGCCAAGCTCCGCTGTACGGCTGCCGGCTGCACGCCCGAGGCCGTGGCCGCGCTGATTGGCCGCTACCGGACCACTGGCTGAGTTGTTGGGCGGGGTGGTTTAGGCGGTAGTGGCTATTTTTGCGCCAACCAGTTGTCTTTTTTTCGATATGGAATCACACGTTAGCTCTCCCGCATCGGGTCAACTGCACAAGCCCAAGCACAAGGGTTCGGCGCGTCTGTTCGAGAATCCCCTGCTTGAGCGCATGACGCACACGCACATTGCGGCGCCGCTGAGCATCTTCTTCGGCGTAGCTGCCGTGAGCCTGTACTACGGTCTCAGCCAGGGGCTGCTCACGGGTCTGTCAGCCTTCGGCCTGTTTCTGGCCGGGTGGTTTGGCTTTACGCTGGTCGAGTACCTCATGCACCGCTTCCTGTACCACATGAAGGCCGATTCGCCGCGCAAGGCCAAGTTTCAGTACACCATGCACGGCGTACACCACGAGTTTCCCAAGGACAAGACCCGCCTGGCCATGCCGCCCATCCTGACGGTGTTTGTGACCTCGCTGCTGTTTTTCATCTTCCGCTTCGTGTTTGGCAATGCCGGCTTCGGGGTGCTGGCCGGCTTTGTGTTCGGCTACGCGCTCTACCTGTTCGTGCATTACGCCATTCACGTGTACGCCCCGCCGAAAAACTTCCTGAAGTTCTGGTGGCACCACCACGCCATGCACCACTACCGGCAGGATGAAGTGGCCTTCGGCGTAAGTACCACCATCTGGGACCACATCGTGGGGACCATGCCCGACCGCAAGCCTGCTACCAAGTAAGTAGAGCAAACCCGAAAACGCCCGCGCCCGTCGTGCTGTCACGACGGGCGCGGGCGTTTTCGGGTTTACCGGCAACGGCTAGCCGCGGCGGCGGAAGCGGCTGAGCAGCCACCAGACGAGCAGCAGCAGCAGTACCACGGCAATAATGCCGGTATAGGCGCCGGCCTTGAAAATGCCTCCTATTACGTCGCAGCCCGTGAGGGGCAGCAACAGCAGGCAGAGTATCAGCGGCAGCCAGGCGGTCGATTGTTTCATGACGGAGGGGCGTAAAGGTGCAGGGAGCCGACCTTTGCATAGGATCGTGCTGCTACATACTCGCCCCCGCAGCAAAAGGTTAAATGACCCCAGCAGAGGGCTGGCCAAACAAAAAGCCCCGCCGGTATGGTACGGCGGGGCTTTTTGTTTGTGCGCTCCCTCCTGGAGTCGAACCTTTTGTTCCTGTCCTATCGCCTCCTTGCCTAAATGGCCATTAAACGGCGATTATATAGCCTTTTGAGTACAGTCAGAAAAGGATGAAAACGGGTAAGTTCAAAAATTTTGTCCCGTGAATTGTCCCATGATGTGGGTGGGGCTACCTTTGATAACCCCCTTCAAGAGCTTGATATGCTTCGCACCAAGTACTACCTGACCGATAGTAAAGCCCCCGAAACGGCCATCTACGCCGCCTGCTACCTG
Organism: Hymenobacter sp. B81; assembly: GCF_044628455.1. Taxonomy (NCBI): domain Bacteria; kingdom Pseudomonadati; phylum Bacteroidota; class Cytophagia; order Cytophagales; family Hymenobacteraceae; genus Hymenobacter; species Hymenobacter sp. B81. Next base: position 1,013,812 of record NZ_JBIYZW010000002.1, read on the forward strand.
CAAGGCCAGCGCAAGAAAATTTACACCCCGCTCACGGTAGCGCCGACCCAATGGGACCCGAAGGGGCAAAAGTTCCGCCGCAACTTTCCCGACCACCCCGAGGCCAACGCGCTCCTTAAGAAGCTCACCGAGGAGCTGGACACGGCCTACATGCGCCTGACGGCAAAGGGCCAGATGGTGGCGCCGGACGACCTGCGGCAAGTAGTGGCGCGGGTACTGAATGGCCCGCAGCAGAATCAGGCCGCTGGTGTGCTGGAGTACATGGCAGAGTGGATTAAGGCCAGTGAGCGGGACCGGGCGAAGAATACCATCAAGGGCTACCTAACCCTCCAGAAGCACGTAGCGGACTACGTGAAGCTGCGCCGGATGCGGCTGGAGTTTGCCACGATGGATAAGACGTTCTGCGAGGCGTTCAAGACCTACTTGCTCAAGACGGCCGGGTTGTCTAACACCTCGATCAACAACCACGTCAAGAACCTGAAGGTGTTCCTCGGCTCGACCTTCGAGCAGGGGCTGCACGAGTACACGCATTTCAAGAAGTTCACCAAGCTGGAGGCGCTGGAGCCCGACGTAGTTTACCTGACAGAGGGGGAAAAGCACGCCATTGCGGCTCTCAACCTCGACTACCTTCCCCGGCTTGAGCGGACACGCGACGTTTTCTTGTTCGAGTGCGAAACGGGCCTGCGGTTCTCCGACGTGAAAGACCTGCGCCCCGAGCAAGTTCAGGACGACCACCTGCTGGTGACCACCCTCAAAACGGCCGACCTGCTGCGGGTGCCGTTGTCGCCGCTGGCGCAGTCCATCATCGCCAAGTACCTCGGGCACTCGGAGGCGCGGGCGCTGCCCGTGAAAAGCAACCAAAAGACCAACATCGACCTGAAGCAGATTGCGCGGCTGGCGAAGATCAACACTCCCACCGCGACCACCCATTTGCGGGGCAAGGTGCGCCAGACGACCAAAAGCCCGAAGTGGGAGCTAGTTAGCACCCACACGGCCCGCCGCACGTTCATCACCCTCGCACTGGAGGGCGGGATGCGGCCCGAGACGGTGATGCGCATCACGGGCCACAAGGACTACAAGATGCTGCACCGCTACGTCAAGATTACCGACGCCGTCGTGCAGGACGAGTTCGAGGAATACGTGCAGCGGCGCAGTGCCCCGGCTCTGCGTGTAGCGGTGTAGGCGGGGGGGGGTGAAAATTTTCTCGCTGGCAATCAAGTAGTAACAGCCTGAAAAGGGTAAGGACAGTTTTGGGCCAAATATCAAAGAAATAGGCGCTAGACGGTCCCTAATATTGTAAAAGCAAACCTCGCGGAATTTCTCCCTGTAGGTAATGCGACAATCTAAACCCTTTTAATGCCTCAGGGCCAAAGCCTCATCTTGCTCGCAGACTCGACGGACTCCTTCCGCGACCTGCTTCGCTCCCTTCTGGCGGAACTACTTCCCGCCGCACAACCCGCCACCCCGGCCGCGTCCGACGCGCTGATGTCCATCCCCGATGTCTGCCGCGAGTTCGGAATCTCGAAAACCACCCTCTCGGAGTGGAAAAACAAGGGGCTTGTTCCCTTCGTGCGCCTCGGCCGCCGCGTGTACTTCGAGCGCGCCGCCATTCTGGAGGCGGGCAAACGGCACACCAAGTACCAGCACCGCAAAGGCTAGGACAATGAGCACTACCAACCCGCTCCGCGCTCCGCGCCAAACGCCCGAACGCCCGGCAACTTCCCCGGTCCTTCGCGCCTCAAAATCCAAACGTGCTGCCCCGCTAACCAAACCCGGCAAAGCTCAAGCAGTACTGCTCTATGAGCACTGGGAAACCCCTTATTTGGCTGGACTGGGCCAGAAGGATCAGCACTACGAACTCATACGGGAGTGTCACCCTACTGCTCCGGGTGTAAAGGCTTTGCAAACCGTCTATTTGGCCCCGCCACACCCTCGCTACACCCTGCCCGGGCAGTGTGAGCTTATACTGCAAAGCAAGGCCTTGGAGGGCGTAAAAGAACTGCTTACGGGCCTACGTTCTGTGCCTATGCCGCAACTCCCTGGTATGCCGGCCCTACAAGGCGTTTTCGTCGGCGATTATAAGCTCGACCGACACGCAGAAGGGTCAGGCCCAACGCTCGTTGTATTGGTGGGCAAGGCCGCTGCTGGACGCCCTGGATGGGCGCTGGTAGTGGTGGTTGACCAACGCTACCGCCGCCGCAGTCGCCCAGCGAACGAGCGAACTGCCCGCGCTACCGTGCAGACTGTTCTGCCAACGCTGCCCACTTGGCTCGCACACCTTCCCGTAGAGGAGGCCTCTTAATTCCGTTCAGCCACAACCACCCGCCGAAGGCGCACCTGCCCACGCGGTTGCCGATGAGCGCCAGCTCTGCATTGCGCGGGGTTGGCGCTCTGGGGCAGCCATTATGGACCAGGGCGGGTGAGAACTGCCTTTGGTAAACCGCCTCTCGGCGCAATGAAGTGTACGACAACCTGCATTTAGACTTTGACCTTCCCCACCCCCTGAGCCAGTTCGAGGAAGCACTCCTGAACTCGCCCGCCTTCGCAGACTGCAACGGCGTACTTGACAAGCATGGCCGCCTCCGGGCAGAGTATCGGGGCCTGCGCATTGACTACCGCCCCGGGCAGTACCGGGGCCGCGTGCGGGGCTCCCTGCACACCTTCTCGCAAGGTTCCAACTACGGCGTGTTTGCGGCGGCTGAGGTGACGGAGGCCTGCGCTGCCCTCGCTGCGTCCCTCCGCCTACCACCCGAGGTTCTGGTGGTACGGCGGCTGGAAGCTGGGGTCAATCTAGCCGTACCGACTTCCCCTAAGGCATTCCTGGGCACACTCGTCCACCACAAGGGCCAACCGTTTTGGGCTATAAAGCCGCCTCGCGGCGTAACCCGGCCGCTGGAGCTAGTGGCCCTACATTCGGCCTACAACCTGAAGTACTACGACAAGGGGGCATACGCCTTTCAGCAAGGCATACCGCTGCCGATGGGATACCGCCATATGTTGCGGTTCGAGGTGGTATTCACCCGCGCCCGCAACCTGCAACAGCTCACGGGCCGCGAAGAAGTGACTTTGGCCGATCTGCCTGCCCCTGATGTGCTGGTTTCCGTCGCGGGGCACCTGCACAAACAGTGGGGCCTTACGACCCGCCGAATCCCGATGGACTACGCCGGATTGCCCTTCAACCACGCCGCCCTACTTAAAGCTGGCGTAGGCCCCGAGTGGTGGGAGGAAGTACGGCCTGGCATACCGAAGTCCACCTTCGTGCGCAACCGGGCGGTCTTCCGGCAGCTGTTGAAGCAAGCCGAGCAGCGAGCGGGGCCACACCCCTACGACTTGCTCCTGCCCGAGCACCTGGAGGCGCTCAGCCCCGATGATACCCGCGAGGCGGAAAGGCCCAAATCTGGTACTGTTTGCCACTCATGTAATCAGTTGGACCTCGACGTTCAGGGAGGGGAGTTTGCTGAAGGGGGTTTAATCGAAGCGAATGAAGGGAGCCGCCATTCCTTGGCGGCCTAAAAACATCGAATTGCTGAGTACAATACGAGGAATCCCTTGACAATTACCACATGGGCGAAAAACGGCCTCCACTTGCATGTGAGGCAGGTTTTTCGCCCATGCTGTGCCGCAAGTTGTTGAGTATTTTCACAGTCGTATCTATGGGGCTGTTGCTGGTCCGTAGATGTGCGCGTGCCAAAAAATTAAGCACACCACGAAAGCCCCCACCCGGTCTGGCTTTTGCGTTTCAATCCGACCGCATAGCCCCCGGCACATTATCAGCTATTCCCTGTTGATCTGCAACTCAGTCGAGCCGTTAGGCTGAGTGGCCGTCTAGTTGTTCTTGTACTAGAAGGCCAAGGCGCCGCAGTTTGTCCTCGACGGTCGTGCTCCACGGCAGTCCGTAGCTTAGGCGCAGACAGTTGTTGAACTGGTCGTGCTGGGTGAACAGACGCCCCGGGGCGATAATGATACGCTGGCGTAGGGCCGCGTCAAACAGCCGTTGAGTGTCCACGCGTTCGTCCAGCTCAGCCCAGAGGGTAAAGCCGCCCGTGGGCCGGGTGACCCGGGTAGTTGCCGGAAAATGGGTAGCCAGGACCTGCTGGCAGGCGCGGCTGTTAGCGTGCAACGTCCGCCGTAAGCCGCGCAGGTGCTGCTCGTATCGACCATGCGCAAGAAATTCGGCAATGGCCTCCTGATGGAGCGACGGCGCGGCTAGGGACTGCAACAGTTTGCACCGCAACACCTGCTCCTTGAACCGGCCCGGCGCGACCCAGCCCACCCGGTAGCCGGGGGCCACTGTTTTCGATACGGAGCTGCACCAGAGCACCAGCCCCTGTTCGTCGAAGGCTTTGCACGGGCGGGGGCGTCGGTCACCATAGTACAGTTCGCCGTACACGTCGTCTTCGATGAGAGGAATCTCGCGGCTGGCCAGCAGCTGCACCACGGCTTGCTTGTGGGCGTCGGGCATGCAACTGCCCAGCGGATTGCTGAAGTTGGGGATGAGCAAGCACGCCTGAATCCGGGGTAGGGCCAGCCGCAGCGCGTCCAAGTCGATGCCCGTAACTGGGTGCGTCGGCAACTCCAGCGCCTGCAAGCCCAAGCTGCGAATCAGTTGCAAGGCCCACACGTACACGGGGCTTTCCACGGCCACCACGTCACCGGGCTGCGTGACGGCCTGCAAGCTGAAGGTCAGCGCGTTCATGGCGCCGGCCGTGGTTACGAGGTCGTCGGGCTGCAACGTGCCGCTCCAGGTGAAGGCCCAGCGGGCAACCTGCTGGCGCAGCCGCTCGCTGCCGGCCAGTGTGTCGTAGCCCGTGCCACCGGCTGACGCCGTTCGGAGGGCCGTGGCTACGCTCTTGCGCAGCTTGGCTACGGGTAGCAGTGCAGCATCCGGTACGGCCATCGAGAGTTGCGTCAGCGAGGGGTCTTCCAGCGTCCGGTACATGCGCGCAATCAGGGCCTCGACCGGCTCGGGCGCGGCCTGGATTGGCGGGGCGCTGGGCGCCGGCAGCGCGAGTGGACGGGCTGCTGCCCGGCGCACGTAGAACCCTGATTGCGGGCGGGCTTCGATGAGAAAATGGCGCTCCAGCTCCAGGTAGGCTTGCTTGGCCGTGTTCAGGCTCACGCCGTGCAGCTGCTGTACCGCCCGCAACGAGGGCAGCTTCGCGCCGGCCGGTAGCACGCCGCTCCGAATTTGCTGCTCTAGCGCCGTGGCAATGCGGACGTACAACAATTCGGGCTTCATGGGCGGGCCAACTGTATCCGTGCAAAGTTGTAAAACTGGTACTGTATTCGCCTCGCACCGCCCCCGAACTTTGTACTGCCCAGGGCTACCCACTTCCCGGCCTTGGAGCGTGTGTTGTGACAAAAGCTACCCGTATGCCTGCGCTGCCAGCGGTCCTGCTCTCTATCGTGAGCGTGCAGGCGGGCGCTGCTCTGGCCAAAGGGCTATTTCCATTGTTGGGGGCCGCCACCACCACGAGCCTGCGCATCGGTGTGTCGGTGCTGGTATTGCTGGCGGTGGTTCGGCCACGCCTGGGACGGTTGCAGCCGGCACAGTGGCGTGCTGTGGTGCCCTACGGCCTGTCGTTGGGGCTGATGAACCTACTGTTCTACTCGGCCCTAGCCCGTGTGCCGCTGGGCTTGGCCGTCACGGTCGAGTTCATCGGCCCGTTGGGCTTGGCTCTGGCGGGAGCGCGCCGCTGGGTGGATGTAGTGTGGGCGGTACTCGCCGCCACGGGCATTTGCCTGATTGCCCCGTGGAGCGGTCAGGGCCTCGACCCGTGGGGACTCGGATTGGCGCTGGCGGCCGGTGGGTGCTGGGCAGCCTACATCGTGCTGAGCCGGCGCACGGCCACCCTGCTGCCAGGTCAGCAAGGGGTTGCCGTTGGTATGCTGGTGGCCCTGGTGCCGGTGCTGCCGTTTGGCGTGGCCAGTGGTGGGTTTCAACTACTGACGCCCCACCTGCTGCTGCTGGGGGCCTTGTTGGCGCTGTTTTCCAGCGTGCTGCCGTTCTCGTTGGAGCTGCACGCGCTCAAAACCATGTCCACGCGCACGTTCAGTATTCTGATGAGCCTGGAGCCCGTTGCGGCGGCGTTATCGGGCTGGCTGCTGCTGGGCGAGCAACTAACTACGGGGCAGTGGCTGGCAGTGGCCTGCATCGTGGCCGCGAGCGTGGGAGCAACGCAAACTACCCCGCATCCTGCTCAACTCGCTGCCGGCGAGTAAACCGCGCAATCTTTCGCGTTCCTTCCTTAAAGTCACCTATGTTTTTCATCAGCGACATTCAAACGACTGCTCCGGCTACTTGTACTACGCTCTTGCAGGCGCAGGTGTACGCGACCCTACAGGCCGCTGGCGTGCCCTTCGAGCGGGTGGATACGGACGAAGCTATTTCGATGGCGGACTGCCTGCTCATCAACCAGCAACTGCGGGTCGAAATAGTCAAAACGCTGTTGCTGTGCAACCGCCAGCAAACCGCATTTTACCTGCTGGTCACGGCGGCCGCCAAACCCTTCGATACGAAAGCCGCGAGCAGCGCTCTGGGCGTCGCCCGGTTGTCGTTTGCTCCAGCGGAACGGCTTCAGACGCTGCTGGGCACCACGGTCGGCGCTGCGACCATCTTCGGGGTGTTGCTGGACCCGGAGAACCAAGTACAGGTCGTCGTGGACGAAGAAGTGGCGGTGGTCGAGTGGTACGGGTGCAGCGACGGCACGACCACGGGGTACATGAAGCTCCCGACGGATTGGGTCATGCACGGGCTGCTTCCACAAGCAAATCATCAGCCCATTATCATTCCGCTCTAAAGCTGCTCACTCAACTGGCTATTGGGGCATTTCGTCAGCGTTGTCCCGTGAGCTGTACCACCAACAAAGAGAAAGCCCGATAACAAACTGAACTTCAGTCTATTATCGGGCTTCTTTGCGCTCCCTCCTGGGCTCGAACCAGGGACCCTCTGATTAACAGTCAGATGCTCTAACCGGCTGAGCTAAGGAAGCGGTTATGGCGGCGGTTGATTGCCGTTGCGGGTGCAATATTAAGGCCTTCGGCTTGATTCCGCAAACTATTACCGCAAAAAAAAATGCCGACGCTACTAGTTGGTGATGCTCAGCTGGTTGCCACTGAGGGCCGTCACGTACTGGCGTAGAGGGCGCCGGGCCGGCCCTCCCGTGGTCTGTCCATAGAGGTCGAACGTGGAGCTGCAGCAGGAATCGACCATGTACAAGCCCGATTGGTCCATGCTGACTTTGGCGCAGTCGTCGTAGGGCTGGTAGGGGCAGTTGCGCTCGAAGGCTAGGTACTGCTGGGCGTTCTGGCGCACCACGATGATGCCCCGCACGCCGGCGTTCAGGTAGATATAGCCCCGGTCGAAGCGCAGCGGGGCGGCTTCCTGGTTGGTGAGGTACACCACTTCGTTGACGATGGCTGAGGGAATGAGCGGCTCGGGCGTGGAGCTGGACGAGCAGCTGCCGAGGCCCGCCAACACTACCAGCAGGCCGGCTCGCGCAACGATCGAGGAAAAAAAGGGTGACGGCTTCATAGCAGGTGGGGCTCCGACGCTTAACGCCGCAGGGGCGGTTTTCCGTTCGGGCCGGCTAGTATTGATAGAAGCCCCGCCCGGTTTTGCGGCCGTGGTGGCCGGCATCCACCCGTTGCTGCTGCACGCGGCTTGGCCGGAACTTGGCGTCGTAGTGAAAGGCCGCGAACAGGGAGCTGGTGACGGCGAAGTTGGTGTCGACGCCGATCAAGTCCATGAGGCGGAAGGGGCCCATGCGGAAACCCGTGGCCTCCAGCAGCTCGTCGACCACTTCCAGCGGGGCCACGCGCTCTTCCACGGCTTTCAGGCTCTCCACGTAGTAGTGCCGGGCCACGCGGTTCACGATGAAGCCCGGCGCGTCGGCGGCCAGCACGGGCGTCTTGCCCAGCTTCAGGGCCAGCTGCCGCACGGTTTCGGCCACCGCAGGATCGGTGGCGGCGCCTGAAATGACCTCGACCAGGGGCATAAGCGGGGCGGGGTTGAAGAAGTGCATGCCCACCACGCGCTCGGGCTGCCGTACCGGCGCGGCCAGCTGGGTGATGGGAAAGGTACTGGTGTTCGACGCCAGGATGGTGCGCGGGCCATTACAGGCCGCCAGGTCGGCAAACAGCTGGTGCTTTACGGGCAGCTGCTCCACCACGGCTTCGATGATGAGGTCGGCGCACACCGCATCCAGCTCGTTCACGGTTTGCAGGCGGCCGAGAGCGGCGGCGCGCTCTTCCGCCGTCAGGCGGCCCTTTTCTTCCAGCTTGCCCAAGCCGGCTTCGATGGACTGCCGGGCCCGCAGCAGGGTGGCCTGGTTCAGGTCGAACAGCTGGGTGGGGTAGCCGGCCTGCACGCACAGCTGCGCGATACCCGCACCCATGGTACCGGCGCCGACGACGGCAATTTTCTGAATGGCGGAAAGCGAGTAGGAATCGGGCATGGCAGCGGGAAGGCAGGGAAGACGGGCCGAAAAATACAACTGTCGCCCCACACCCGTGCAGGGCACGGCGCGGGGCGACAGCGGGCCGGCGGAGGCGGGCTTAGTGAATGGCCTCGAACTGGCGCAGAAAGCGCATATCGTTCTGGGTGAACAGACGCAGGTCCTTGATCTGGTACTTGAGCATGGTGGGGCGCTCCAAGCCCATGCCGAAGGCAAAGCCGGAGTAGCGCTCGGGGTCGATGCCGCAGTTGCGCAGCACGTTCGGGTCGACCATGCCGCAGCCCAGGATTTCAACCCAGCCGGTGTACTTGCAGATGTTGCAGCCCGCGCCCTTGCAAATCAGGCAGGAGATGTCGACCTCGGCGCTGGGCTCGGTGAAGGGGAAGTAGGAGGGGCGCATGCGCATCTTCACGTCGGCCCCGTAGAATTCCTGGGCGAAGTAATAGATGGTTTGCTTGAGGTCGGCGAAGCTCACCTTCTCGTCCACGTACAGCCCTTCGATCTGGTGGAAAACCATGTGGGCGCGGGCCGAAATGGCTTCGTTGCGGTACACCCGGCCCGGCATGATGGAGCGAATAGGCGGCTTCTGGCTCTGCATCAGGCGCACCTGCACGGTGCTGGTGTGCGTGCGCAAAAGGTGATTAGGTGATGAGGTAACAGGCGATGAGGTGACAGGTGACCCGTCTTCGTGCTGACCCGTTACCTGTTCCGTGTCACTTGTCACCTGTTCCGTGTCACTTGTCACCCCATCCGCCAGGAAGAAGGTGTCCTGCATTTCGCGGGCGGGGTGGTTCTCGGCAAAGTTCAGGGCCGAGAAGTTGTGCCAGTCGTCCTCGATTTCGGGTCCCTCGGCCACGTTGAAGCCGATGCGGGCGAAAATGCGCACGATTTCATCGCGGGTAAGGCTCAGCGGGTGGCGCGTACCCAGGGCGCCCGGCACCGGCGGCAGGGTGTAGTCGTAGCCCGGGTCGGCGGGCTGGGCTGCGGCCTCGTCTTCGAGCTGCTGACGGCGCTGGTCAAACTTTTCCTGGGCCCGTTGCTTGAGCTGGTTAAGCTGCTGGCCCACGGCGCGGCGGTCTTCGGCCGGCACCGATTTGAGCTGGTCGAAAAGGTCGGCAATGCGGCCCTTGCGGCCGGTATAGGCAATGCGAAACTGGTCGAGCTGCTGCGCCGTCGTAACGTCGTAGGCCTCGATTTCCTGGCCGAGCTGTTGAATCGTGTCCTGCATATCGCCGGCAAAGATAGCCGCCGGCCGCCACCGCTGGCAACGGTCCGGGCCGGGCGCTGGCACATCCCCGGCGGGGGCAGCGCCGTATCAGGCTGACCGACTTCGGCTTCACCTTAATTCCTGCGCCATGCTACGTACCCTGCTGACTCCCTTTTTGTTGACCGCGGCCCTGGCCCTTGTCGGTGCCGACGCGGCGCAGGCCCAGACCCGCAACCGCTCGGGCCGCGGCTACGCCGCCCGCCCGGTGCCCCGCAACTCCGAAGACGTGAAGCTGGCCCCCGGCATGCGCCTGGGCCGCCCCATGCCGCTCACCACCGACTACATGGGCCGCCCGCTCAAGCCCAAAAACAAACTGACCTCGGCCAGCAAGCCCGCGGTGAAAGCCGGCAGCACTTCGCTGCGCTCCACGGCCACGCCCGCCAAGACCAGCAGCCGCAAAAAACGCTAGCGGCTATATAGGAAAATCGGTTTCTATTAAGCTCAGCAATAAGAACTTATGTGTCCGCGTCGGTGGTTTGCACGTACAAGCGGTGGTATTCCGTTCACCCTTCTACTTTCTCAACCCCATGACACGGCTGACTTTCCTTGTGCTGTTGATGACGATGGCTTTCACGGGGGCCCACGCTCAACAGAAACCGACGACTAAAAAGCAAACCACCACCTCGAAGGCGGCCACCAAGCCCGCTACCGACGAATGGGGTACGCCCAGCCAGTCCGACGCGGCCAACCCCGTATCGGACGCGCCGGCCACGGCCACTACCCCGGCCCCGCCAGCCAGCGGGCAAAGCACCGGCGTTGAGGCCGGGGCCAGCGGCGGTTTCGGCGGCGACTTTGGCGGGGCCAGCAACACGCCCCCGCGTATCGAGGGCATGAGCGTGGCGCCCGGCTCACCGCTGCTGCCCGCCTCGCGGCTGCGCTCCGACTACATGGGCCGGCCCATTGAGCGCAAGCCCAGTATGCGCCCCCGCAGCCAGGACTACAACAACGGCCAGCGCCGGCCCGAGTAAGTACCAGGCGCGGGTCAAGTACTGCTCCTAAACCACAGATGCCCCGGCTGGTCCAGCCGGGGCATCTGTGGTTTCAAGCGGGTTGCGCTGACTTAGGCCAGGGCCCCTTCGGCTTCGACGGGCAGGGGCTGCGGGGTGCGGGCCTGGTAGTAGAGCGTCGAGCAGTTGTCGGGGCGTAGCACTTCCTGGGCGGCGGCCAGCACGTCGGCGGGCTGCACGGCCTGAACGCGGGCGCTTTCCTGGTTGATGAGGTCAGCGTTGCCGATCAGCTTGTAGTAGGCCAGATTCATGGCGCGGTTCAGCAGCTCTACTTCGCCGAACACGATGCTGGCTTCGGCCTGGTTTTTCACTTTCTCCAGCTCGTCGGGGGCCACGGCTGTCTGGCGCAGCTCGGCCACTACTTCCTCCACGGCGGCGTCGGCCTCGGCCAGGCTCACGCCGGCGTTGAGCTTGCCGCTGATGACCAGCAGGCCCGGCTCCAGGGAGCCGCTGACGGAGGCCGAAATGCCGTTGAACAGCGGGCGTTCCTTCACCAGGCGCTGGTACAGGCGCGACGACTTGCCCCGGCCCAGCACGTCGCTGAGCAAATCGGCGGCGAAGTAGGCTTCGTCGGCGCGGCCGGGCATGTGGTACACTTTATAGAGGGCGCTCAGCGGCACGTCGGCCTCCACCGTGAGGCTGCGGGCTTCGGTCTGGCGCGGCTCGCGCGGCAACTGCCGCTCGTAGCGTACGCCGGCCTCGATGGGGCCGAACCACTTCTCGGCCAGGCGCTGCACCTCGGCCAGCGTGACCGCGCCGGCCACCACCAGGATGGCGTTGGCGGGCGAGTAGTGCTTCTGGAAAAAGGCGCGCACCTGCGGCATGGTAGCGTTTTCGATGTGGCCGATTTCCTGGCCGATGGTGGGCCAGCGGTAGGGGTGCTGCTGGTAGGCCAAGGGGCGCAGCTTCAGCCACACGTCGCCGTAGGGCTGGTTGAGGTAGGTTTGCTTGAACTCTTCCACCACCACCTTGCGCTGCACGTCGAGGCCCTGCTCCGAGAAAGCCAGGCTCAGCATGCGGTCCGACTCGAGCCAGAAGCCGGTTTCGATGTTCGGGGCCGGCAGGGTGAGGTAGTAGTTGGTAATGTCGGGCGAGGTGAAGGCGTTGTTTTCGCCGCCCACGCGCTGCAGGGGCTCGTCGTAGCTGGGAATGTTGACCGAGCCCGAGAACATCAGGTGCTCGAAGAGGTGGGCAAAGCCGGTGTGGGCGGGGTCTTCGTCGCGCGAGCCCACGTTGTAGAGCACGTTGAGCACGGCCATGGGCTGGGTGAAGTCCTCGTGCACGATGCAGCGCAGGCCGTTGGCGAGGGTAAATTCCTGGAAGTGGATCATAGGGTCAGCAGGCGGAGCGCCCGGGAAACGGAACGAGGCTACAACCTACGAAACCGGCCGCAGGTTCGGTGGGCGGTGGGCCCTTGACTATATCCGGCGCTTTGCCTAAACTGCTCACGCCCACCCATTCTTTCCATCTTATCCTTTTCGTACCATGCCCAAAGGCAACCACTTTACCGCTGCGGTGGCGGCGAACAACGTCACGGCCGCCGGCCAATCCATCAAGGACCTCCAAAGCGCGCTCAGCTTCGTGCCCCAGCAGCCCGTGAGCCTGCTCACCTCCGCCACCATCTCGCCCGAGCGCCTGCCCCTGGCCGATGCGGCCCTGCAGGCCGCCGAGCAGGCCCCCGACGTGATGCGCAAATCCACCAACCCCGAGCAGCTGCGCGCTAAAATCGTGGCCTACCGCCACCTGCACACGCTGCGCAACCAGCTGCAACCCGAGCTGACCCGCCTCGACAACGCCCTGAACGTGCTTGGCTCCGACATCATCTTTCAGGTCAACAACATCCACGAAGACATCAAGAAAGACAACGGCGAAACCGCCGACTTGGGCGAGCTGCGCCAGCAGGTTGCCGCCTACTACGCCAAGTCGAACACCCGTAAGACCGGCGGCCCTAAACCCAAAGCGACCAGCCCCGAACCGGCCTAGGCCGCGCGGCTTTCCACCCGGCCGCTACCCCCAACAGCCTTCGCAACCACCTTTTCGGTGCTTGCGAAGGCTGTTTTGCTGATTGCAATGACCAAATCGGTCGTTGCAATGACCGATTTGGTCATTGTGATGACCGTTTCGGTGCTTTGGATGACCGTTTTGGTGGTTGCAACCATCGTTTTGGTCCTTGCAAGGACCGATTCGGTGCTTGGGATGACTGAAAAGGTCCTGGCAACGACCGTTTCGGTGATAAACAGCCGCCAAGGGGCGGCAGGTGCGGGTCGGGAATCGGCGCCGGGCGGCCTTCGCCCTTTCGCCCAACCTTCTACCTTTGCCCGCCTAACCCAACCGGCCCTTTCCCACCCCATGCAATTCGACCGCAAAGACTACTCCAACGACGAGCTGCTGCGCCTCTACGAAGGCCTCGTAAAGCCGCGCATGATCGAAGAGAAAATGCTCATTCTGCTGCGCCAGGGCAAGGTGAGCAAGTGGTTTTCGGGCATCGGGCAGGAAGCCATTTCGGTGGGCTCGACCCTGGCCCTGCACCCCGACGAGTACATCTTGCCCCTGCACCGCAACCTGGGCGTGTTTACCGGCCGCCAGCTGCCGCTCGACCAGCTCTTTGCCCAGTGGCAGGGCAAGAAAACCGGCTTCACCAAGGGCCGCGACCGGTCGTTCCACTTCGGCACCAACGAGCACCACATCGTGGGCATGATCAGCCACCTGGGGCCCCAGCTGGCCGTGGCCGACGGCATTGCCCTGGCCTCGAAGCTCGATGGCGCCGGCAAGGTAACGGTGGTGTATAGCGGCGACGGCGGCGCCTCCGAGGGCGACTTCCACGAGGGCCTGAACGTGGCCGCCGTGTGGCAGCTGCCGGTCATCTTCATCGTCGAAAACAACGGCTACGGCCTCTCCACGCCCTCGAACGAGCAGTTCCGCCACGGCTACTTCATCAACAAGGGCCCGGCCTACGGCATCGAGGCCGTGCAGGTCGACGGCAACAACGTGCTGGAGGTGTACGACACGGTGCGCCGCCTCGCCGAAGACATCCGCCAGAACCCGCGGCCCGTGCTGCTGGAGGCCCTCACCTTCCGCATGCGCGGCCACGAGGAAGCCTCGGGCACCAAGTACGTGCCCCAGGAGCTGTTCGACGAGTGGGCCCAGAAAGACCCGGTGGAGAACTTCGAGCGCTACCTCATGGCCGAGGGCGTGCTCGACGAGGAAGCCAAGCAGCGCTACCGCCGCACCATCAAGGACGAGATTGACGAGGCCTGGCGCGTGGTGTTCGACACGCCCGAGGTAACGGCCGACACCCCGGAGGAAGTGGCCGACATGTACAAGCCCTTCGTGGCCCCCGACCACAGCCCCGCCCCCGGCGCCCCGCGCACCGACAAGCGCTACGTCGACGCCATCTCCGATGGGCTGCGCCAGAGCATGGAGCGCTACCCCGAGCTGGTGCTCATGGGCCAGGACATTGCCGAGTACGGCGGCGTGTTCAAGATTACTGACGGCTTCGTGGCCCAGTTCGGCAAGGAGCGGGTGCGCAACACCCCGCTCTGCGAGTCGGCCATCGTGGGCACGGGCCTGGGGCTGAGCATCAAGGGCAAAAAGGCCATGGTGGAAATGCAGTTTGCCGACTTCGTGACCTGCGGCTTCAACCAGATTGTAAACAACCTGGCCAAAAGCCACTACCGCTGGGGCCAGCACGCCGACGTGGTGGTGCGCATGCCTACCGGCGCCGGTTCGGCCGCCGGGCCCTTCCACTCGCAGAGCAACGAAGCCTGGTTTGTGCACACCCCGGGCCTGAAGGTGGTGTACCCCAGCACCCCCTACGACGCCAAGGGCCTGCTGGCCGCCGCCATCGAAGACCCCAACCCGGTGATTTACTTCGAGCACAAGCTGCTGTACCGCTCCATCTCCGAGCCGGTGCCCGACGAGTACTACACCCTGCCCATCGGCCAGGCCCGCCTGGCCCGCGAAGGCCAGGAGCTGAGCATCATCACCTACGGCCTGGGCGTGCACTGGGCCCAGAAGCTGGCCGACGAGATGGGCCTGGACTGCGACATCCTGGACCTGCGCACCCTGCTGCCCTGGGACGAGGCCGCGGTGCGCCGCACGGTGGAGAAAACCGGCCGCGTGATTCTGCTGCACGAAGACACGCTCACCGGCGGCATCGGCGGCGAAATCGGCGCCTGGATTGCCGAGCACTGCTTTACCTCGCTCGACGCCCCCATTCAGCGCGTGGCCTCGCTCGATACGGCCATTCCCTTCGCGCCGCCCCTGGAAAAGAATTTCCTGGCCGACGCCCGCCTGCGCCAGTGCGTGGAAAAGCTGCTGGCGTACTAGGCGGCTCGATTCACGGCGGCTGCGCCCGGTGGGGGCGGGCCGGCGGCAACGCAAAGGCCGGGGCATATGTGCCCCGGCCTTTGTAATTTTCGCTCTCTTATGGTGCTCGTTGTGCTGCGCTCGTCTTCCTTGTTTTCGCTTCGTCGGCTCTGGTGGCTGGGGCTGGTGCTGCTGGTGCTGGCCGGCGCGGCTACGGGCTGCAGGCCCTACCGCCTGCCCACCCCCAAGGGCCCGGTGATGCCCAAGCAGAAGCGCAAAAAGGCCGCCGCGCCCGTCGAAGCCGCCGCCGACGGCACCGATATGTCGGCGAGCAAGGAGCCGGCCAAGGTGCAGCGCAACAGCTACGACCGCAACGGCCTGCTCAAAAAGCCCAAGCTGGAGCGGCGCAAGCTCAAGAAAAAAGTGGGGCAGCGGCGCATCTTCGGCATTACGTTCTAAGCATCAGGCCCCAGCCGCACCCCGGGCGGCCCTTCTCCCGTACAAGAATCCGGTTTTCCGGCTATATCCCCCGCGTCTCATGGTTCGTCTGCTACGTAGCTCCTCATTCGTTGCCGTTCTGCTGAGTGCCCTGCTGGCGCAGCCGGTCACCGCCCAGATTACCGACAGCAAGCACAACCGCAGCCAAGCCCGCAAGGCCCTGCGCGATGCCCGCAAGTACCCCGCCGCCGAAGACCTGCGCCGCGCCCACCTGGCGGTGGACAAGCAGGCCATGCGCCCCGGGGAAAGCGGCCAGCGCGTGCGGAACCCCGAGGACGAGCGCAACCGTTACCGCTTCGACAACACCGGCACCGCCCGCGTGAGCGACCCGTCGTTTCAGGCCAACCGGCGCAAGAAGAAACCCCAACCGACCGAATAAATGCAGTGGATTCCGCTTACCCAGCCCGAGCAGCTGACCGACATCGTGCGCGAGTCGGCCGAGCAGCCCGTCGTGATTTTTAAGCACAGCACCTCCTGCTCCATCAGCGCCATGGCCAAAACCCGCCTGGAGCGCCAGTGGCCCGACGCCGACCTGGGCCAGGTGAAAACCTACTACCTGGATTTGCTGCGCTACCGGCCCATTTCCAACGAAATAGCCCAGCAGTTCGACGTGCGCCACGAGTCGCCTCAGCTGCTGCTGATTCGCGATGGAAACTGCCACTACAGCGCCTCGCATATGAACATCCAGCTCGGCGAAATCCGCCGGCAGCTGCTGTAAAACGCTGGGGCGCCCCCGCGGCAGCTCGGTCCGGCTACCAGCCGCACCAGCCGCTGCGGGGGCGCCCCGGTTTTGCCGGCTTAGGCCTCGTAGGAAAACTGAACCGTCTGGCGGATTTCGGGGTTCAAACTCAGAGCCACCGGACAGGTGCGGGCGGCGCGTTCGAGCAGGGTGCGCTTCTCGGTGGGCAGCGCGGCCGGCATGCGAAACAGCAGCTCGATTTCGATGATGCGGCGCGGGTCGGCGGCCATGTGCTTGGTCACGTCGAACGTTACGCTCGTCAGATCCAGCGCGTGGCGCTCGGCTACGATGCCCATGATGGTCATCATGCAGGCGCCCAGAGCGGTGCACACCAGGTCGGTAGGGGAGAAGGCCTCGCCCCGGCCGTGGTTGTCCAGCGGAGCGTCGGTGTGAATGGTGGTGCCCGAGGCGACGTGGGTGGCTTCGGTACGCAGTTGGCCGGCGTAGCGGGCGGTGGCAGTGCTCATAAAGTTTTGAAAACGTCAGACGTATGCGTTCAAAATTACGTACTTTCGGAAAGGCGCGGCCCGCGGGCAGGCGCGCCGTTTTTGCCCACTCCTTGCTTTCTGCTGTAGCCGTGCGTACTCGTACCCTGCTGTTTTTCGGTTTGCTGCTGGCAGCCGTCGTGGCCGCGGTGCCCACGGCTTCGGCTCAGGATGCCCAGGAGAAAGTTGGCTACCGCAAGGAGCTGACCTACGGCATCAACTTCAACTCCAACGCCGGCCTGATTGGCGGCGTGGCGCTGCGCTCCATGCGGGTGCTCAACGACGACTGGTCGCGCTTCTGGATGGTGGAAGGCGTGGAAGTGAAGCACCCCAAAGAAATCCGGGTGGCCAACAACTTCGGCGGCATCTACGTGGTGGGCAAAAGCAACTACCTATTTGTGCTGCGGCCCACTTTCGGCGTGCAGCGCACCGTGTTCCGCAAGGCTCCCGACTCAGGTGTGCAGATCAGCGCCCTGGCCGGCGCCGGCCCCTCGGTGGGGCTGCTGCTGCCCTACTATGTGTACTACGACTACTCGGAGCCCAACCCCGGCCGCCCCAACTCGGCACCCGACGACATCCGCGCCGAGCAGTTTGACCCCGGCACCAACAAGCCCATTTACGACCGCGCCCCGCTGTTTTCCGGCATACACGAGCTGAAGCCCAAAGTCGGGGCCCACGTGCGCGGCGCGCTCAACTTCGAGTACGGCCGCTACCGCGACACCGTGGCAGGCCTCGAAGCGGGCGTAGTGCTCGAAGCCTACACCTCGCCGCTCACCATCCTGCGCTCGGCCCAGCTCACCAACAAGCAGCTCAACGACCAGGTGTTTTCCTCGCTGTATGTGACGCTCTACATCGGGCACCGCAACTAAGCTGGTAATTATTGCGCCCGCCCCGTCGACTTTTCGGGCGCTGAGCGGTTAATGCAGGAACGAAACGGGCCTCGGGGCCCGTTTTTTGTGTTCCGCCGCGGGCTGCTAACCCGGCTTATCGGGCCCGTGCTCTGCCGATTCCGCGTTACCTTTGCATTCATGGACGAACTCCTGCTACTCCCCGTCATTCAACCCGAAGCCGCTGCGCCCGCCAAACCGCGCAAGCCCGACTGGCTGCGCGTGAAGCTGCCTGTGGGCCCGGCCTACGCCAACGTGCGCAAGCTGGTGGACGAGCACAAGCTGCATACCATCTGCGAATCGGGCAACTGCCCCAACATGGGCGAGTGTTGGGGAGCCGGCACGGCTACCTTCATGATTCTGGGCAACGTGTGCACGCGCTCCTGCTCGTTCTGCGCCGTGGCCACCGGCCGCCCCAACGAGTATGACCTCGACGAGCCGCGCCGCGTAGCCGAGGCCATCAAGCTCATGGGCGTCAAGCACGCCGTCATCACCTCCGTTAACCGCGACGAGCTGAAGGACCGCGGGGCCAGCGTGTGGTACGAAACGGTGGTGCAAACCAAGCAGCTTTCGCCCGCTACGACCATCGAAACCCTGATTCCCGACGTGAAAGCCAACTGGGCCGCGCTCGATACGATGATTGCCGGCGGCCAGGAAGTGGTGTCGCACAACATGGAAACCGTGGGCAGCCTCTATCGTCTGGTGCGTCCGCAGGCCAAGTACGACCGCAGCCTCGAGCAGATTCGCCGCACCAAGGAGGCCGGCAAGCGTACCAAGTCGGGCATTATGCTGGGCCTGGGCGAAACCAAAGACGAGATGTATCAGGCCATGGACGACCTGGCCGCCAACGGCCTCGACATCCTGACGCTGGGCCAGTACCTGCAGCCGACCAAGCGCCACATCGAAGTAGCCGAGTTCATTCACCCCGACCTGTTTGCCCACTACAAGGAAGAGGGCCTGCGCCGGGGGCTGAAGTACGTGGAAAGCGGCCCCCTGGTGCGCAGCTCCTACCACGCCGAGCGCCACGTAAACGTGCCGATTTAACGGCCGCAACTGAACGCAAAAGCCCGCCGGTTCATGTTGAGCCGGCGGGCTTTTGCATGCGGGTACCATTGACCAGCCTTTCTGAAACTGCAACGCCCGGTCAGTAACCGGGCGTTGACCTATCAGCATAGGGAAAACTAGCGGCGGGCAGTGTTGTCACTGGGGGGGAAGTCGCCCAGCACACCGGCTACAATGCGGTTTACTTCGGCTTCCGAAATTGTCTGCTGGTCAACCTGGGTCTGGCCGTAACCGCGCCACACCAACTCCTTACGCTTGGCATCTACGATGTCGATAATGACGTTGCCGGCTTTGTAGTCGGTTACCTGGTTCCAGCGGCTGGCGCCGGGGCCGTACCAGAAAGGGTAGTAGGCATAGGGGCCGTAGGCGTTGGGGTTGGTGCGCTGTTTGTCCTCTACGCGGGCGCTGTAGGCCACGAACACATCGGGGCTCTTTTCTACCAGGGTCAGGCCCTTGCGCTTCATCTCAGCATCCACGGCCGCGCGCATGCGCTTATCGAAAAACGAGTTGTAACCCTTGGCCGGGCCGCCCTCGGCGTCGGTAGGCTGATCGGGGTACCAGCCCCAGGTTTTATAAGCACGGAAGTTCACGGCGTGGTCGAAGTCGGATGTGACGCCCACGCGCGGCACCGAGGCGCAGCCACTGGCACCCAGCAGCAGGCTCAGGCCTACCGCGGCCAAAGCCAGAGGACGAGCCAGAAGTTTAGGAAAACGGTTCATGTCAGTAAATCAGAGGAAGTGGAAAATCAGCTGGTCGGGGCGGAAGAAGGCCGGACCGACCGCTGCATTTTCAACAGCAATCAAGGGCGTGCCGTTCCCCCTTTGCTGGATTGAAGTCAGGAGTTTAGAATATTAAAAGCCAATTTTATTTTGAATTAATACATATGAATTGAATATTACGGCTCTGCACTTTCCCCTACCGCTATGAAAAATCTACTCTGGATGGCTTTGCTCGGCAGCGCCTGCGCCACCTCCAAGGACGATGTCGCTGTGATTCCGCACCGCGCCGAGCCCGTGGAGCGGCAGACTAACACCCAATGTGGCCTGTACACCACGGCCAGCACCCAGTCGGAGATGCTGACCACCGTCGACAGCGGCGCGCGGGTGCTGGTGCTCGACTCAACCAACGCCTACTTCGTGCGGGCCAGCCTGAGCAAGGACGGCAAGACCGTAACCGGCTACATGTTCCGGGCCTGCCTGGCCCGGCGCTAAGCCACCGGACGCTTCCGGCCGCAAGAAGCCGCCTCCTGCCTATTGGCTGAGGCGGCTTTTTCGGTATCTTCCCCCAAACATAATCCTCCCCTATGCGAAAAATTCTACTCTTCTTCGCGGCTGCCTCCCTGGCGGCCTGCAGTACGGCCAAAGACGATACTTCCTCGGGAAGTCGGGGCGGCGGCACTCCCGTGGCGCGCAATACCGTGGTGGAATGCATTCTGTACGACGGCATGAAGAAAGACTCTCCCCAGCTCATGACCGTCGCCTCCGGCATGGAGGTGCAGGTGATGGACACAGTTGACGCCTACTTCGTAAAAGCCCGCGTAACCGACCCCACCGGTAAAGCCCAGACCGGTTTCCTGTACCGTAGCTGCTTCGGCCGCTAACCCTTCTTCCCCCTCTTTTCCACCCCGCCAAAAACACAACGCCCGGCACCATTGCGGTGCCGGGCGTTGCTGGTTTAAGTAGCCAGGTCTGCTTAGTACGACGGCCCTTTGTCGGTGGGCACCAGGTGCTCTTCCTGGTCGACGTAGGCCTCGATGGGCGTGCAGGCGCAGATCAGGTTCCGGTCGCCAAAGGCCGAGTCAATGCGCGACACCGAGGGCCAGAACTTGAAGCGGCGGGCAAAGTCGGTGGGGTAGGCGGCCTGCTCGCGCGAGTAGGGGCGCGTCCACTCCTGGTGCAGCAGCACGGCGGCGGTGTGGGGAGCGTGCTTGAGCAGGTTGTCCTTGGCATCGGCGCGGCCTTCCTCCACTTCGCGGATTTCCTGGCGGATCTTGATCATGGCCTCGCAGAAGCGGTCCAGCTCCTCCTTGCTTTCCGACTCCGTGGGCTCCACCATCAGCGTGCCCGCTACCGGGAATGACACGGTGGGCGCGTGGAAGCCATAGTCCATCAGGCGCTTGGCAATGTCCTCGACCTCAATGCCGGCCTTTTTGAAGTGGCGGCATTCCAGAATCATTTCGTGGGCGCAACGGCCGTTGGCGCCGGTGTACAGCACCGGGTAGTGCTCCTCCAGGCGGGCCTTCAGGTAGTTGGCGTTCAGAATAGCCGTCTGGGTAGCTGCCTTCAGCCCGTCGCCGCCCATCATGTTGATGTAGGCGTAGCTAATAGGCAGGATGCTGGCCGAGCCCCAGGGCGCCGCCGACACGGCACCGCCCGAGCGGCCATCGGCATCGACCACCACGTGGCCGGGCAGGTAAGGCGCCAAGTCGGCTACCACGCCGATGGGACCCACGCCGGGGCCGCCGCCGCCGTGGGGGATGCAGAAGGTTTTGTGCAGGTTCAGGTGGCACACGTCGGCACCGATGTTGGCGGGCGAGGTGAGGCCCACCTGGGCGTTCATGTTGGCGCCGTCCATGTACACGCGGCCGCCGTGCTCGTGAATCAGCTGGCAGATGTCGATGATGCTTTCCTCGTACACGCCGTGCGTCGAGGGGTAGGTCACCATCAGGCAGCTCAGGTTGGCCGAGTGCTTCTCGGCCTTTTCCTTGAGGTCGTTCAGGTCAATTTCACCCTGCTCGGTGCTTTTCACCACCACGATGTTCATGCCGCACATGGCCGCCGAGGCGGGGTTGGTGCCGTGGGCCGAGGCCGGAATCAACGCCACGTTGCGGTGGAAGTCGCCGCGGGCTTCGTGGTAGGCTTTAATCACCAGCAGGCCGGCGTACTCGCCCTGGGCGCCCGAGTTGGGCTGCAGGCTCACCGCGTCGAAGCCGGTGATTTCGCACAGCCAGGCTTCCAGGTCCCGGAAAATCTGGGCGTAGCCCTGGGCCTGCTCGCGCGGGGCAAAGGGGTGCAGCTGACCAATTTCGGGCCAGGTCACCGGAATCATCTCGGCGGTGGCGTTGAGCTTCATGGTGCAGGAGCCCAGCGAAATCATCGAGTGCGTCAGGCTCAGATCCTTGTTCTCCAGCTGCTTCATGTAGCGCAGCAGCTCGTGCTCGGAGTGGTGCGTGTTGAAGACCGGGTGCGTGAGATACTCGCTCGTGCGAATCAGTTCCTTGGGCCAGCTCAGCTCGGCATCGACGGGGGCGTCGGCCGTTTCGGCCGGCGTGGGCAGGTGCTTGCCGAGCACCTTGGCGAAGGCGCGCAGGATGTCGGCCACATCCTCGGCGTCGGTTTTCTCGTGCAGCGAAATGCCCACGTTGGCGTCGGCAAAGTAGCGCAGGTTGATGCCTTGGGCTTCCAGCTCGGTTTGCAGGGCCTGGCGCAGCTCAGAGCTTTCCAGGCTCAGGCTGATGGTGTCGAAGTAGTTTTCCACGTTCAGCCCGAGGCCCAGCTCCTGCAGGCCGCTGGCCAGCTGCCGGGTGAGCAGGTGCACGTTCGAGGCAATCTGCTTCAGGCGCTCCGGGCCGTGGTACACGGCGTACATGCCGGCAATAACCGACAGCAGCACTTGGGCGGTGCAGATGTTGGAAGTGGCTTTTTCGCGGCGGATGTGCTGCTCGCGGGTTTGCAGGGCCATGCGGTAGGCCTTGTTGCCGGTTGCATCCACGCTCTGGCCGATGATGCGGCCGGGAATCACGCGCTTGTAGGCGTCCTTGGTAGCCAGGAAGCCGGCGTGGGGGCCGCCGTAGCCCAGCGGTACGCCGAAGCGCTGCGAGTTGCCCACCACGGCATCGGCCCCCATCTCGCCGGGCGAGGTGAGCAGCGTCAAAGCCAGCAGATCGGCCGCCACGACCACGAACTGGCCGTTGTCGTGAGCCTGGGCAATAAAGTCGGTGTAGTCGAACAGCTCGCCGTCGGCAGCGGGGTACTGCACAATGGCGCCGAACAGGTTGTCGTCCGCGAGGTCGGCGCTGCGGTGGTCGCCGATGACCAGCTCGATGCCCAGCGGCGTGGCGCGGGTGCGCAGCACGTCGATGGTTTGGGGCAGCACCTGGTCGGAGACGAAAAACTTGGTAGCGTTTTTCTTCTTGGTCAGGCCGTGGAACATGTTCATGGCCTCGGCGGCGGCGGTGCCCTCGTCGAGCAGGCTGGCGTTGGCAATTTCCAGGCCGGTCAGGTCAATTACCATGGTCTGGTAGTTGAGCAGGGCTTCGAGGCGGCCCTGGGCAATTTCGGCCTGGTAGGGCGTGTAAGCCGTGTACCAGCCGGGGTTTTCCATGATGTTGCGCAGGATGACCGGCGGCATCTGGGTGTCGTGGTAGCCCAGCCCGATGAAGGAGCGGAACACCTGGTTCTGGCCGGCAATCTGCTTGAACTTATGCAAAAACTGCCGCTCAGTGAGGGCGGCAGGCAGGTTCAGCTCGTGCTTCAGGCGGATGCGGGCCGGTACGGTTTCGTTGATGAGCTGCTCGACGGAGTCTACGCCGATGGTTTGCAGCATCTCGGCCACGGCCACCGCGTCAGGACCATTGTGGCGGTCAACGAACACGTCGGCGGGCTTGAAGGACAACTTCATACAGAAAACGAATGGGTTGGCGGGGAAAACGGGCCTCGGAAAGACCCGAACAAAGGTAGGCCAAAAGCCTCCACCCCTAAACCATTTTCCGGGCAAAAAGTGCGACCCGTCTGCCGGCTTGCTGGTCGGTCCTGCGGCGGCGCGCGGGCCGGCATCCGGCCGAAACCAATAGATTTGCCGTTCCCACACCCTTAGTTTCTTACCGCAATGTCAACCATCAAGCTCGGGCTTATTCGCGAGGGTAAAGTACCCGTAGACCGCCGGGTGCCGCTTACGCCCAAAAAATGCGTGGAAGTGCAGCAAGCCTGGCCGCAGGTGCGCGTGGTGGCCCAAAGCAGCGACATCCGCAGCTACAGTGACCAGGAGTACCGCGACCTGGGCCTGGCCGTGCAGCCCGACGTGACCGATTGCGACGTGCTCATGGGCGTGAAGGAAGTGCCCGTGGCCCAGCTCGTGCCCAACAAAACCTACCTGTTCTTTTCGCACACGGTAAAAAAGCAGCCCGCCAACCGCGAGCTGCTGCGCCAGATCCTGCAGAAGAACATCACCCTGATCGACTACGAGATGCTCACCAACGGCCGGGGGGAGCGAATCGTGGCCTTCGGGCGCTGGGCCGGCATCGTGGGGGCCTACAACGGGCTGCTGACCTACGGCCGCAAGCACGGCCTCTACCAGCTCAAGCCCGCCTACCAGTGCACCGACCTCGACGACATGCAGGAGGAGTACTTCAAGGTGAAGGCGCTGCCGCCCATCAAGATTGCCGTAACCGGCTCGGGCCGGGTGGCGCAGGGGGCGCTGGAGGTATTGGAGAAGATGGGCCTGCGCCGGGTGAGCGTGTACGACTACCTCTACCTCGATTTCGCCGAGCCCGTGTACACCCAGCTCCGCTCTTCGGATTACAACCGGCGCCGCGACGAGCGGGTGTGGGATACGCCCGACTTTCACCAGCACCCCGGCGAGTACGAATCGACCTTCGGCAAATACCTGCCGGTAACCGATCTGCTCATTGCCTGCGCCTACTGGCACCCCGAGGCCCCGCGCCTGTTCACCGAGGCCGACACCCGCCGCCCCGACTTCCGCATTACCACCATTGCCGACGTAACCTGCGACATCGACGGCTCGATTCCTACTACCAAGCGCAGCACCAGCATTCCGGAGCCGGCATTCGACTACAACCCCGCTACCGGGGAGCTGGAGCCGGCGTACTCGCGGCCCGCCAACATCACCGTCATGGCCGTGGATAACCTGCCCTGCGAGCTGCCGCGCAACGCGTCCCGCGACTTCGGCCGCCAGCTCATCGACAACGTGCTGCCCCACCTGTTCGGCGGCGACCCCGAAGGCGTGATTGAGCGGGCTACCATTGTCCGCAACGGCCAACTCACTCCGCGCTACGAGTACCTGCGCGACTACGCCAGCGAAGCTGCGCCCGTAGCCGCCGCGCACTAACCTCTCTTTCACTAAAAAAGCCCCGGCCGCGGTTGAATCGCGGCCGGGGCTTTTTTAATGCACTGGGTTGAGTGAGGATCTGTTCTGGTTAGCGCACTTATACGCCGCGCAGGATGGGATACTTGGCCCGCACAATCATGTAAAGGCCGTAGCAAACGAAGCCCAGGGCCACTATCACCAGCACGCCGGTTCCCATCGAGGCCAGCAGATCGAAGGCCTGCTCGGTGTCCTGGGCTTGGCGCGGATTGGCCTGCAGGGCGGCCTGGAGCATGAAGTAGCCCAGAATACCCCACACAATGCCGCGGGCCGTGTAGCCGAGCTGGCCCATGCGGTGAACCAGCCGTTGCTGCTCGGCCGGCAGGCTGCCGGAATTGACGTGCTTGGCAAACGAGCCCGAGTAAGCCCGGTAAATCTGATACAGGCCCGCGCCCGCCAGGCCCAGCGCCACGGCCCCTACCAGCCACTGGCCGAAGGGCTGCTCGAGCAGCGTGGCCACCAACGACTGGCGGGTGCTGCCGCCGCTACCGGCTCCGGCGTCGGTGTTTTCGAAGGCCGCCCGGCCCGCGTAGTAAGCCAAGCCCGCGTAAATCAGCCCGCTGAAGGCAAAGCTGGCCCGTTGCGCCAGACCCTTGGCGTCGTGGCCCTTGCCCTCGGTGTCGCGAATGGCCTGGGTGAGCCGCCAGATGACGTAGCCGGCGAGGCCTAAGGCCACCAAGCCCAGCAGCCAGCGGCCCATGGGCATGTCCTGAATGGTTTGCAGCACCTGCTGCTTGTCGGCGGTGCGGCCGCCGCGCAGGCCGGTGGCGGCCATCACGGCCAGCGCCCCCAGCAGAATATACACGACGCCCTTGGCCGCAAAGCCGAACCGGGCCAGCGTCCGCAGACCCTGGGAAGGCGTGCCCGGCAGGTAGGAGGCCGCCGAAGAAGTTAAAGTAGTCATGGCCCTGAGAGTGGTTGAGTCGAAAATCATCCATACGGCGCTGCGGCCCGGATGGATAGATTGACCACCTCGTTCAGGACTAGGTTTGCGCGGTCTGTTTACCGGGTAATGGAAGCAAACAGCAGCACGAGCAGCGCAATCTGCGTGCCCACCGCCGCCCCGAATCCGGCCGCAGCCTTGCCAAGCTTGCGGTTCTGGGCTTGGCGGCGGTAGCCTTGCAAATAGGCCGCATCGTCGAGCAGGCCGGGTTGGGGAGCCACCAGGGTAGCACGCTTCGGCGGGGTGGCCGCAATGGCTGCTCCCGCGCCAATACCGGCGTACGCGCCCAGGAAGGTGGCGCCGTAGGTGCCCCAGAAAACGCCCTTGGGTGGCACGTAATAAGCGCGGGCGTCGTTGCGACCCCGGGCAATTCGCTCGGACTCCGACAGCCCGGCCAGCGGCGAGGCCGCCGCGGCTGCGGGCTCCGCAGCAGGGCGCATCAACTCCCGCGTGCCGTTGGCAAACCGAATCAGGAAGATTTCCTGCCGGGCCAAGCTCAGCGTATCGCCGGTTTGGAGCACCGAGTCGGTCAAGGCCAGGTACCGAACCTGCTGCGGGCCCACCAGCAGTACTTTGGCCGGTAGTTCACTGCCATCAATACGCAGGATAACGTCGGGTACGGAGCGAGCCGCTGGCGCGGAAGTGGCGGGTTGCTGGGCCTGAACGCGGAAAGCAGCGCCCAGCAGTAGGCAGAAAAGCAGGCGGGAGGTCATCGGAGGCGGGGAAACGCGGTGGGCTAGGGGCGGCGGGTGGTGAAGCCCATCAGCAGGCTGATGCGGGCGCCGCCGTTGCCGGGTACTGCGGCCAGGGTAATGGGGAAGTTGACGCCGCTCTGGGTGCGGATGGTGGCCCCGGCCGCCAGGGCCACGCCGGCGCTGACCGGCGTCAGGTTAGGGCCAATGCCCAGCTCGAAGCCCTTCGGACCGCGGATGCCCAGCAGCGCGTTCAGGCTGGGAACAAATTTGCCCTGCTCCAGCCCCCCGATCAGGGGCACGAACTCGAACAGCCCGGCCGTGCCGTTGGGCATGCGAAACAGGCGCGTCTCAAACTGCCAGCCAAACTGGGTCAGGAAAGGATTGAGGCGGAATTCCCGCTCGGCGTAATCGGCGGCGCCGCCGGTGAGAACGGTAAAGCCCAGGCGCGGGCCGCTGAGCTTGATGCCGTCCCAGGCGCCTTCCTGGTCGCCCGGAACTACCGGGCTGCCCGGTGGCACCGCCGGTACTGCTTTGCCCGGGGCAGGTGCAGCGGCCCCAACCGCTGGGGGCGTGATGAGGTCCTTGGTGCCGTTGGCGTATTTGATCATGAACACCTCGGCGCGCGGTACCACGAACAGCGGCCCGTCAGGGTTATCGGTGCGCTTGTAGCGGATTTCGGTGGGGGTGACTTCCAGCACCTTTACCGGCACCTCGTCGCCGTTGCGTTTGGTAAGCAGGTCCTGGGCCCAGCCGCCGAAGGGAAGCAGCAGGAGTAAAAGCAAAAGGCAGCGCATGGCAGCAGAGCAGAAATGGAAGAACAGGGGAAAAGTACGCCCGAACCGGGCAGAAACGATGGAGAATTGTGGGCTTTTTCAGGCTTTTTATTTTTGATCCAGCAACCGGTTTGCCTTGTATATCAGTGTGATAAGCGCTGGTAAAGGGACTTTAACTCTTGTGGTATTGCGCGCCCGATTGCGTAGCATTGAGGGATTTAGCCCCCGCTTCGGTTGCATGGACGACTTACGCACTACCCTCAACACCCTCTCGGCCGATGACCGCAAGGAGTTCCTGCGCTTTCTGCAGCGCCAGCGCCGCAAGGAGAAAGGCCGTCAGGACGTCCGCCTGTGCGAGCTGCTCTGGCAGCTGCGGCCGCTCGGGGCCGAGGCCCTCATTACCCGCCTGTACCCCGACGAGCCCAATGCGGTGGCCTACTACGCCCTGCGCAAGCGCCTGCTGCGACAGGTAACCGATTTTCTGCTGCTGAAGCAGCGCACCCAGGACCCCACTGCCGCGGCCACCGTGCGCGGGCAGCTCAGCCTGGCCCAGCACCTATTCGAGGCAGGCGTGCCCCGACTGGCCTGGAATACCCTGCGCAAGGCCGAGAAGCTGGCCCGTTACAACGAGCAGTACGAACTGCTGAATACGGTTTACAACCTGCAGATTGAGCACGCCCACCGGGAGCACGCCGAGCCCATTGACGACATCATCCGCCGACGCAACCTCAACAAACCCGCGGCCGACGAGGAGGAACGCGCCGCCATTGCCTACAGCCTGATGCGCCAGCGCCTGCAGCAGGCCCGCGCCCAGGGGCGCTCCGGCGCCTCGTTCGACCAGATTATGCAGGACGTGCTGCGCGAGTACGACTTGCAGGAGGCCTTTGCCCGCCGCCCCTCGCTGCTGTTCCGGCTGCTGTCCATTGCCCGCTCGGCCATGCTGGTACGCCGCGACTTTGCCACCTTCGAGCCCTTTGTGCGGCGCTGCTACCACCTGATGGAAAAGCGCCATGGCTTTGCGCCGGCGCAGCGTGCCTACCAACTGGGCCTGCTCTACATGATTGCCCACGCCCTCTATCGCAACCGCCGCTTCACCGAGTCGGTGCAGTACCTCGAGCAGCTGCACGGGCTGTTGGCCGCCGGCACCCGGGGCCACCGCGATGAATACTACCCGCGCTACATTTTTCTGCTGGCCGCCAACTACGCTTTCCTGCGCCGCAATACCGACGGTATTCAGCTGCTGAAAGATTTGCTGCGCAGTCAGGCACTCGACCCCCGCGACCAGCTCACAGCCCAACTGGCCCTGGGCTTCCATTACTTTGCCGAAGGCCGCTTTGCCCACACCAATCAGGCCCTGCACGCCATCGGCCGCTCCGACCACTGGTGCGAGGCGCGGATGGGGGTGGAGTGGCTGCTCAACAAGAATCTGGGCGAGCTGCTCACCCAGCTGGAAATGGGCCACGCCGACGTGGCTGGCCACCGGCTGCGGGCCCTGGAGCGCTTCGTGCGCGACCGGTTCGGCGCCGAAGGCGGCCAGTACCGCTACCTGCTGAGCTACCTGGCGCTGGTGCGCGACTTGATTGGGGACCCGGCCGCCGCCCAGCGGCCGGACTTTGCCGCGCGCGTTGGGCAGATGCCGCGGTTTCTACCCCTGGAGCGCGAAGATTTGCAGGCCCTGAGCTTCTATGCCTGGCTGAAGGCGCGCGCCTGCGGCCGCCCCTACTACGAGGTGCTGCTGGAGCTGGCCGAAACGCCGCCGGGCCGGGAAAATGCATAAAAAAGCCGCTGCTTCGGGGGAAGCAGCGGCTCGAAACCGTAGTCGGTAGGGCCGACTAGTGGTTGTGGGTTTCTTCAACTACACCGTTGGCGGGCTGGTCGCGTACCACGGCCGTGTCGCCTTTCTCGGGAGTTACGGCGGCGTTGGCGTCGGCGGCCACGTTGTCGGTAGCGTTTTCTACGGCGTCGCCGGCTGCTTCGGTGTTGGCAGCAGCGTCGTTGGCGGCGCTTTCAGTGGTGGCTTCGGCGTTGTCCTGGGTTTTCTCGCTGCACGAGGTGGTGGCAAATGCGCCGAAAGCAGCAACGAGCAGCAAGGTTTTGAAGGAGATTTTCATGGCAAAAGCAAGTGAAGGTGGTTGTGAATGCCGTTTAATACCGCCTCTGTACAGAGGTAACCCATCGCCCGGCAATTTTGCGCGAATCGTTTGGTAAGCCGCCGCAGCTCCAGCAGCTTTTTTCCTGAATAGGTACGCGGGGCAGCAGCCGAGGCCGTATTGGGGACCGGTCAACTTTTTCACAGCGCGGCTAGTATATCCCAGCAGCCACCGCGCTTCATTCGGCCAGGCTTTTTTTCGGCAACTTATGGACTCGCTTACGCCCACGCCCACGCATCACCCCGAATTCCAGG
Source organism: Hymenobacter sp. B81 (assembly GCF_044628455.1). NCBI lineage: Bacteria > Pseudomonadati > Bacteroidota > Cytophagia > Cytophagales > Hymenobacteraceae > Hymenobacter > Hymenobacter sp. B81. Next base: position 1,043,438 of record NZ_JBIYZW010000002.1, read on the forward strand.
CCCCGCTCGACGTAACCGACGGCCAGCATTCAGCCCTGATCGACGACACCCTGGCCTTGCTCAACGACGGAGTACCCAGTAAAGAGAATGAATATGGCCTGCGCGAGATTGACCGCTGGACCGAAGTGCTACGGGCCACGGAGAAGCCTGGGCTGGCCAAGATCATTCAGGCCCTGGTAACCCTGCGCGAGCAGCTGACCGATGGCAACTCGGAAGCCCACGACGTGGCTGAAAGCCTGGCTACGCTCGGGGCCGAAACCAGCAAAGTTGCCGACGAGGCTACCGCCGGCTACGGCCCGCCCCTGGCCCAACTGGGCAAGCTGCTGATTAAGATGGGCTCTACGCTCTCGCGCTAAAGTCGAACAAGCTAAAAATACGCCGCCAGCCGCGCCCAATACGATTGGGCGCGGCTGGCGGCGTATTTTTGCGGTCTATGTCAGCTCCCGCTTCCCGTTTTGCCCTCTACGATCCTTTTGCCCGCATGCAGTTCGGCACGCCCGACTGCTTTCTGTGCGGCGCGGCGTTGAACCTGGCTACGGACACCGTACCCGTGTTTGCCGACTGGCTGATGGAGCGCTACGGCCTGGCCGCGCAGCCCATCCAGATGCTGGATCAAAGCACCTCGACTTTTGCCGAAACGCGCATTCCCTGCTGCGACGATTGCCGCGCCCGGCATATCGAGCCGCTGGAAGCCCGCGTAGCGCAGGCCACGGAAGCCAGCCCGGAAAACTTGCGCGAGCTAGACAGCCAAATCCTGTTTCTGTGGCTGGGCAAGATGTTCTATGGCATCTTCGTCAACGAGCTGGCGCGCGAGAAAGCCCCGCTGATTATGCCGCGCTACCCGCTGTCGGAAAACCGGCCGCTGTTTACGCGCTTTCGCAGCTTCTTCCAGGTGCTACAGGCCCTGCGCGTGCCCATGCGCTACGACGACTTCACGCCGGCCTCCGTGTTCCTGCTCGACGTAGCCAACGAGCCCGGCGACCCGGCGTTTGCCTACGACGACGACCTGGCCACAATGGTGTTCAGCATCCGCCTGGGCAACGTAGCCGTGGTTAGCTGCCTGCTCGACAACGCCATTATTGCCGACGTGATGCAGCGCGTACAAGCCGACGTGCAAAACCGGCCTCTGCATCCGGTGCAGCTGGCCGAATTCAAGGCCCGCGTGTACTACGGGGCCTATTTGTTTAATGCGGTACCGGAATATTTCCCGCGCCCGATGAAGCCCGGCGACGAGCAGCTGGTGCTCGATACCTTCCTCGACGACATTACCGGCGTGGTCTTTAACCCCTGGAATAATGCCGCCTACGGCCAAGCCTTAGAAAGCCTGTGGCAGCCCTGGCGCATTGGGCTGGCCGATATTCTGCGCGACCCGGCCCAGCCGCTGAGCTATTTATACGACCGTGACGGGCAGCCTTTAGTGGTGAATACTTTTCCGCTGGCCTAGCCTGCCTGCCACTGCGGAGCCGGCGTCGGCTGCGGAGCGGGTACGGGGGTGATGCGGACGTTGGACCAACGGCCGTAGTGGTCTTCGTGCTGGCCCACGAGCAGGTCGATGCCGCGCTTGAAGCGGCGGTTCATGGTGTCGTGGATGATGTAGTTGCCGTCGAGCTGGGGCGAAATGCCGTGCACGCGTACCGAGTCGCCGTAGGCAAAGGGCCCGCCCCAGCGCTCCAACAAGTCGCGCGACAGCGCAATCCAGCGGGTTTTACTGGAAGCATTCGGCGGAATCCGGGAATTGTCGGCCGTAATCAGCGGCTCCGCATCGGTCTGGTGAGTTTCGGCCATGTAAACGGTGGCCGTGACGCGGTAGGTAGGCAGCTTGCGGGGTGGGCGCTGGTAGGCTACCTGGGCTGGCGAAGGTTTCACTGCAACCATGCGCGAGGCCAGCGGCGCAAGGGGCAAGTTCCGGGAAACGGGGAGTTTGGGGGTGGGAAAAAATAGGTAGAGCAGAAAAAGCGCGATAGACATGGCTTTGGGGTTCGTGCACTCCCGCTTGTCCCTGGGGAGGATGAGGTCCGGCCGGCGCACGGTCGGGATTCATATGGGTGAAGCAGGCACTTAGCAGCGGTGCTTACCGATGTCAGAGAAGCTGAAGATAGAGGTTTGATTTTATTTTTGTGATAATTTTTATGAATTAAATTATAAAAATGCCCGTTTTAACAACTGGAGCAGGATAGGAGGGTAGCTACAACGGGTGTTGCAAAGGAAAAGTTTAAAACATGCTGCAGAGCGGGTAGGGCTGGATCTGCAGGCAGGGCGGGTTTAGAAGCCGATAAGACGCAGAGCTTCCAATGCATTACGCCGCTAGCAGCCTAAACTTGAATAGGGGGGCAAGCCCTCCGCCGGCAACTACGCCAACCCTGGGTAATTCTTTACCGTTAGCTTAGGCTTTATTAGGGCAGCCCTCGACAGGTAATCCATGGAGAGAGCGGATCAGCGTTTCGTGTCTGATACGCAGTTGTATTTGTGTATGCGAATATGAATTTGTGCTTACTAGCTTAGGCCTTACATTTGCTCTCCCACCATATCCGTTCTCATGGACGCATATTCCTACATCGCCAACGCCCACGGCGAATACATTGACCAGCTGTACCAGGCTTATAAAGCTGACCCCGAGTCGGTAGACTTTGGCTGGCGCAAGTTTTTTGAAGGGTTCGACTTCTCGCAGGCCTACCCTGAAGGCGGTGCCGAGCAGGTTACCGGCTCAGGCGTACTGACGACCGCCGCTTCCACGCTGGGAACCACTGCCATTAGCTCCTCGGACGCCGTGTCGGCCGACAAGGAAACGGCGGTGCGCAACCTCATCCACGCCTACCGCAGCCGGGGCCACCTGGTAGCCCGCACCAACCCGGTGCGCGAGCGGAAGGACCGCAAGGCCCACCTTAGCCTCGCCGATTTCGGCCTGAGCGAGGCCGACCTCGACACGACTTTCAAAAACGGCGAGCTGCTGGGCCTCGGCGGCGCGGCCAAGTTGCGCGACATCATCGACGCGCTGCAGAAGATTTACACGCGTACCATCGGCTTCGAGTACATGTACATCCGCGACCCGCAGGTGCTCGACTGGTTCCGCACCAAGGTGGAGCGCGACTCGCTGTCGTTCAACCCCGGCGTGGAGTACAAGAAGCGCATCCTGAGCAAGCTCAACGAGGCGGTGGTGTTCGAGAACTTCCTGCACACGAAGTTTCTCGGTCAGAAGCGCTTCTCGCTGGAGGGCGGTGAAACGACGATTCCCGCGCTGGACGCCATCATTCAGAAGGGCGCCGAGCTGGGCGTGGAGGAAGTGATGATCGGCATGGCCCACCGGGGGCGCCTGAACGTGCTGGCCAACATCATGGGCAAGACCTACGAGCAGATCTTCTCGGAGTTCGAGGGCACGGCCGTACCGGACCTGACCATGGGCGACGGCGACGTGAAGTACCACATGGGCTACTCGTCGGAAGTGGATGCCGCCGGCGGCAAGCAGGTGAACCTGAAGCTGGCGCCCAACCCCTCGCACCTCGAGGCAGTGAACCCGGTCGTGGAGGGCTTCGTGCGCGCCAAGCTCGACCACCAGTACGCCGAAAACTACGACCGCATTCTGCCCATCCTGATTCACGGCGACGCCGCCGTGGCCGGCCAGGGCATTGGCTACGAAGTCACCCAGATGTCGCAGCTGGAAGGTTACAAGTCGGGCGGTACGCTGCACTTCGTCATCAACAACCAGGTGGGCTTCACCACCGACTTTGAGGACGCCCGCTCGTCGATTTACTCGACCGACCTGGCCAAGATCATCGACGCGCCGGTGCTGCACGTGAACGGCGACGACCCCGAAGCCGTGGTGTTTGCCGTGCAGCTGGCCACCGAGTACCGCCAGCAGTTCCACGCCGACGTGTTCGTGGACATGGTGTGCTACCGCCGCCACGGCCACAACGAGTCGGACGAGCCCAAGTTCACGCAGCCTTCGCTCTACAACATCATCTCCAAGCACAAGAACCCGCGCGAGGTGTACAACGAGGTGCTGGTACAGCGCGGCGACGTGGATGCCAAGCTGGCCGAGCAGATGGACCGCGAGTTCCGCGACCTGCTGCAGGCCCGCCTCGATTTGGTGAAGCAAAAGCCGCTGCCCTACAAGTACCAGGCCCTGGAAAACGAGTGGCGCAGCCTGCGGCGCTCCACCAACGAGGACTTCGACCAGTCGCCGGAAACGGGCATCAGCGAAGAAGTAGTGGCCAAAGTGGCCAAGGCACTGACTTCGCTGCCCGAGGGCTTCAAGCCGCTCAAGCAGATTGAGAACCTGCTGAAGGAGCGCAACAAGATGTTCTACGAGACGCGCATGCTCAACTGGGCCGCCGGCGAGCAGCTGGCTTACGGCTCGCTGCTGCTCGAAAACCACATCGTGCGCGTCAGCGGCCAGGATGTGCAGCGCGGCACGTTCTCGCACCGCCACGCCGTGCTGCACGACGCGGTGACCTCGGCGCCCTACACTCCGCTCAACAACATTGAGGGCCAGAAGGAGAAGCTGCACATCTACAACTCGCTGCTGAGCGAGTACGGCGTGTTGGGCTTTGAATTCGGCTACGCCATGGCCAACCCCACGGCGCTGGTGGTGTGGGAAGCTCAGTTCGGCGACTTCGCCAACGGTGCCCAGACGATGATCGACCAGTTCATCTCGTCGTCGGAAAGCAAGTGGCAGCGCATGAACGGACTGGTGATGCTGCTGCCCCACGGCTACGAAGGCCAGGGCCCCGAGCACTCCAACGCCCGCCCCGAGCGCTTCCTGCAGCTCTCGGCCGAAAACAACATGGTGGTAGCCAACATCACCACGCCGGCCAACTTCTTCCACCTGCTGCGCCGCCAGCTGGCCTGGTCGTTCCGTAAGCCCTGCGTGGTGATGTCGCCCAAGTCCCTGCTGCGCCACCCGCTGTGCGTGTCGCCGGTGGAGGAATTCACCGCCGGCTCGTTCCGCGAAGTGCTGGGCGACACCTACGCCGAAGCCAAGAAGGTGAAGCGCGTGCTGCTGTGCTCGGGCAAGGTGTACTTCGACCTGCTGGAGGAGCAAACCAAGAGCGAGCGGAAAGACGTGGCCATCGTGCGCCTCGAGCAACTGCACCCCTTCCCGAAAAAGCAGCTCGACGCCGAGCTGAAGAAGTACCCGAAGGCCGAGCTGATCTGGGTGCAGGAAGAACCCGAAAACATGGGCTACTGGAACTACATGCTGCGCTACCTGCGCCGCGAGCTGGGCGACGTGGTGGCCCGCAAGCCCTCGGCCTCGCCCGCTACCGGCTACAACAAAGTGCACGTGCAGGAGCAAAAGCAGATCGTGGCCCGCGCCTTCGGCATTGCCACGCCCGAGGTCGATGCCGAGAACATCAAAGCCACGGTTGAAGTAGCCAAGAAGCAGGACTAGCGCGAAGGGGTACTACGGCGCCAAGTCGTAGTGCCCCTATCGTTGAGCGACAACCTTAAGGCCAGTCGTTCGGCGCTACGTTCCGCGGCATCTGCCTAATTTTCCCTCTCCCAAGAACTCTCCTCCAATCAGCTAGTACATGGCTCTGGAAATCAAAATACCCGCCGTCGGCGAATCCATCACCGAAGTCACCATCGCCAAGTGGCTCAAGAAAGACGGCGAGGCCGTGAAGCGCGACGAAATTCTGGCCGAACTCGAGTCGGACAAGGCCACGTTTGAGCTGCCCGCCGAAGCCGACGGTATCCTGCGCATCCGCGTGGCCGAAGGCGAAACCATCGGCATCGGCACCGCCATTGCCGAAATCAGCGGCGACGGCGCCGCAGCAGCTGCCCCGGCCACGGCCCCCGCCGCTCCGGCCGCCGATCCAGTTACTGCCGGCCAGGAAAACCCGCAGGCCAGCAACCAGTCGGGCTACGGTGGCTCGCAGGCCGGCTCGGCCAATACGCCCACACCCGCTGCGCCGGCGGCCTCGCCTGCGCCCGCCGAGGGCAGCGGCGCTACCGTGGAAATGAAGATTCCGACCGTAGGCGAGTCCATCACCGAAGTAACGGTGGCCAAGTGGCTGAAGCCCGATGGCGCCGCCGTGCAGCGCGACGAAATCATTGCCGAGCTGGAATCGGACAAGGCCACGTTTGAGCTGCCCGCTGAGGGCACCGGCACGCTGCGCCACGCCGCCAAAGAAGGCGAAACCATCGGCATCGGCGCCGTTATTGCCCGCATCGAGGGCAGCACGGGCGTTCCGACTGCCGCGGCCACTCCGGCGGCTCCGCAAGCGGCTGCTGCTCCAGCCGCGCAGCCCGCCGCTGGTGGCTCGGGCTACGCCGCGGGCACGCCCTCGCCGGCCGCCGGCAAGATTCTCGACGAGAAAGGCATCAGCGCCGCCGGCGTGCAGGGCACGGGCCGCGACGGCCGCATCACCAAGGAAGATGCCCTGAAAGCGCAGCCGCAAGCCGCGCCGGCTCCGCAGGCCGCTTCGGCCACCAAGCCGGCTGCTCAGCCTGAAGCCAACAACCAACAACCAACAACCAACAACCAGACAGGCAACCGCAACCAGCGCCGGGAGCGGATGTCGAACCTGCGCAAGACCGTGTCGCGCCGCCTGGTAGCGGTGAAGAACGAGACGGCCATGCTCACCACCTTCAACGAGGTGAACATGCAGCCCATCATGGACCTGCGCAACAAGTTCAAAGACAAGTTCAAGGAGAAGCACTCGGTGGGCCTGGGCTTCATGTCCTTCTTCACCAAGGCCGTGTGCGTAGCCCTGCAGGAGTGGCCGGCCGTGAATGCCCAGATCGACGGCACCGACATCATCTACAACGACTTCTGCGACATCAGCATCGCCGTGTCGGCCCCGAAAGGGCTGGTGGTGCCGGTGATTCGCAACGCCGAGCAGCTTTCCTTCGACGGCATCGAAAAGGAAATCGTGCGCCTCGCCACGCTGGCCCGCGACAACAAGCTCACCATCGAGCAGATGACCGGCGGCACGTTTACCATCACCAACGGCGGCGTGTTCGGCTCCATGATGAGCACGCCCATCATCAACGCCCCGCAGTCGGCCATCCTGGGCATGCACAACATTGTGCAGCGTCCCGTGGCCGAGAACGGGCAGGTGGTGATTCGCCCCATGATGTACCTGGCCCTGAGCTACGACCACCGCATCATCGACGGCCGCGAGTCGGTGTCGTTCCTGGTGCGCGTGAAGGAGCTGCTCGAAGACCCAACCCGCCTGCTGCTGGGCGTGTAAGGGTCGGCATCACCATAGGCAAAAGCCGCGCTCCGGGTCAGGGGTGCGGCTTTTGCGTGTATCCTTCTGACCTTTTTGCGCGTGGTCCAGATCGAGTCAACCAACGGGTTTTCCAAGGGCGGGTGCTACCTATTGGCCGCCATGTGCTGGCTGCTGGGCCTGCTGGCCGTGCGCAACACCGACTTGCAGCAGCAGCCCGCCACTGGCTGGGGCATATTGTTGGTACTGGTGCTGGGCGGGATAGTGCCGCTGCTGTGGTACGCGGCGTCGCTCAAGCGCTTCCGCCTGACGCTCACCCGGGAGGTATGCCGCCTCGAGCAACTGCCGGATATTCTGGTGGCCGAACAGCCCATGGCGCACTTGCTGCGCTGGAGCGTTCGGCAGCCCACCCGGCGGCCATATAATTCGCTCAAGGTGCTGAGCCTGCATTTTCGGCTGGGCGACCCGGTGTGCATCGACAGCCTGGAGTACCCGAATATGCAGCGACTGGAGGAGTTTCTGCAGCGGCATTACCCGCAAAAACAAAAAGCCTCCAGCCACTGAGTCAGCAGGGTAGACCCGACCCGCCTACTGTTGGGCATATAAGAATCGGCCCAATACCATATGCAAACGGCGGCTTCCTGCCCAGGAAGCCGCCGTTTGCATATGCCCCCGAAAAGCGGGCCGGAGTTACTGCGGAGCCTGCTGCAGCTGGCTGATTTGTCGGGCGCGGGCTTTGGCGGCCTCGGCCCGCGTGCCGGCAAACAGGCCGTCGACGGTTTGGTGGAAAACCTCTAGCCAGCGCTGGCAGTGGCGGGCATCGGTGGGCAGGGCCAGGTGCCGGGGAAAGGCCGGCGGCTCGGCGCGGGGCGCACCCAGCAGCACCGAATTCCAGAAAGCGTACATGGTCAGCAGGTGCTGGGGCCAGTATACCTGGGCAATGGCGTTGAACACCGGGCCCAGCAGCGCGTCGGTGCGCACATTGTCGTAGAAGCCGTTCACCAGGGCTTTGATGTCGACTTCGGAAACAATGTCGGGCGGGGCAGCAGAGTTGGCAAGCATGGGAAGAGGGTTGGGGAAAGGGTAGGAGAGTGGGTTGGCAAGCGGCGCGGCCGGCCAGGCAGCAGCACCGCTGCCAATGTACTCATCAGCCGCTCAGGCCCCGGTCGTGGGCTGATCTTTTGCTGCCCGGCGCCCGTTTAAGGCTACTCCATCCCGTATCCCCCCGCCATGCGCCTAATCCGTTCAACTGTTTTCTGGCAGGCCGTGGGCCTGGGCTTTCTGGCGGGCATGCGCAGCATGTCGGCCCTGGCCTTTGTGAGCCACCACCTGCGCCACCGGCCCGCGGGCGGCTTCACCCAAGCGCCGCTGCGCTGGCTGCAAACCCCACTGGTAGCCCACGGCCTGAAGCTGCTGGCCGGCGCCGAGATGCTGGGCGACAAGCTACCCGCCATGCCCGCCCGCACCGCCCCCGTCAGCGTAGCGGGCCGCACCCTGTCGGGGGCCCTGGCCGGGGCGGTACTCTACAAGCTCAACCGCCAAAAGCTGCTGCGCGGCGCCCTGGTGGGCGGCACCGCGGCGGCGGCGGGCACCTTCGCGGCCTTTCACCTGCGCCGGCTGGCCGATCAGCAAACCGATCTGCAGGAACCCTGGACGGGCTTCGTGGAAGACGCGCTGGTATTTAGCGGCGGCAAGCTCTTGCTGGGCCGGTCGTAGTTCGGCCGGGCCGACTTTAATCCTCTACGCTGCCTAGCTCGGCCCCCGCGGGCTGGGCCGGGTTGCTGCGGGCCGGCCGGGCTCCGCCCAGCACTACCAGCATCACGGCCAGCACAATGAGCGCCGCCCCGCCGGTCATCTGCAGGTTCAGCGCCTCGCCGGCAAAGGCCCAGCCCAACAACACCGCCACCACCGGGTTCACGAAGGCGTAGGTGCCGGCCAGCGTCGGCTGGGTTACGCGCAGCAGCCAGATGTAGGCCGAAAACGCCACCCACGAGCCGAACGACACCAGATAGGCAAAGGCCAGCCAGGGCTTCAGGCCGATGCCCGTGAGGTGAAAGCGTGGCGCCTCGCCGTGCACGAGGCCCGCCAGCAGCAGGAAAAAGCCCCCGCACAGCATCTGCATGCCTACGCCCAGGAAGGGCGAGCCGCCGATGGGTTTCTGCTTGGAGTACAGCGAGCCGACCGACCACATAAACGAGGCCAGCAGCACGGCGGCAATGCCCAGCGCGGGCTGGCCCGGAATGAGCACCGGCGCCGCGCTGCGGGTGCTGGCCAGCAGGTACATGCCGCCGAGCCCCAGCCCCAAACCCAGCAGCACCTTGCCGTTGGGCCGGGGCGTGAGGTCGCTCCACCAGCCCAACACCGCCAGGAACATGGGCACCGAGGCCACCAGCAGCGCGGCCAGCCCCGAGGGAATGTACTGCTGAGCGAAGGTGGTGCCGCCGTTGCCAAACAAGGGCAGACACAGCCCCACCACGGCCGCCCGCAGCCAGTCCTGCCGGCTGGGAGCGGCTGCCCCGCTCAGGCGCATCACTATGTATTGCGCGCCGCCCGCCAGCAGGTAGCGCGTGGCCGACAGCAGAAACGGCGGCCAGGCCGTCAGCGCCACCTTGGAGGCCAGGTAGGTAGAGCCCCAGATCAAATACAAAGCGGCCAGCGCCGCGCCTACCAGCAGGGCGGAAGGGCGAGGGGCAGCAGAAGCAACAGCAGGCATAGTCAACAGCGCAAAATCGGCGGCGGCAAAAACGCAGCGCAGCCTTCTACGGTCCCGCAAACCTAGCGGCCACCCCGGCGGCATCCTAACCCTGGTACTTCCCACGACTTCCGCCCCGCCGTTGCCGCCGGTTAGCCGGCCGCTACAGCGCCGGTAAATCGGTAGCGGAAATGTGTGACCCCAAAGCCATATTTGCTAAGCGGAGTACCCCATTGGCCCATTTGCCTTGTAGTAAACTTGCTTACTTACTTGTTAGTAACCGGGGTTATTAATGTGCAATGGCGTTAAACAGGCCTTGCCATTTTGCAAGGCCCGCAAGCCTCCAGCGTCGGTGGACTGAGCGTTGGACAAGGCAACTTTCCTCTTTGTGAATCGCAGATCAGCGTAGCCGAGAAGGGCATGTCATGGCTTCAGCCGTTCGGGTGTTAGCTCCGTTGACCTTTGGTTGCCGGCGTTGAAACAATGCCGCCGGAACAACTCAGCGCCCTCTGTGGTAACCTCTGCTCCTTCTGCGGGCTAACCACCTAAAGGGCTAACCGGCTAAACAACGTCAGCATCCGGCGCTGGGCATTCTGCCTTACCTTTGCCCGCAGCGCATCACCCCAACTGACTTCAGCATGAACCAATACGACGTTACCGTCATCGGCTCCGGCCCCGGCGGCTACGTGGCGGCCATCCGCTGCGCCCAGCTCGGCTTCAAAACAGCCCTCATCGAGAAATACCCCACCCTCGGCGGCACCTGCCTCAACGTGGGCTGCATCCCCTCGAAGGCGCTGCTTGACTCGACCGAGCACTTCCACAACGCCGGCCACACCTTCAAGGAGCATGGCATCGAGCTGAGCGAGCTGCGCATCAACATGAACCAGCTCATCGACCGCAAAAACGGGGTGGTGAAGGCCAACACCGACGGCATTCAGTTCCTCATGAAGAAGAACAAGATCGAGGTGCTGCGCGGCGTGGGCTCGTTCATCGACAAAAACCACATCAGCATCACGCCCACCGAGGGCGGCGAGGCCCAGCAGATCGAAACCAAGCACGTCATCATTGCCACCGGCTCCAAGCCCACCGTGCTGCCCTTCATTGCTCAGGACAAGGAGCGCATCATCACCAGCACCGAGGCCCTCAACATCCGCGAAGTGCCCAAGCACCTGATCGTGATTGGCGGCGGCGTTATCGGCCTGGAAATGGCCTCGGTGTACGCCCGCCTCGGCGCCAAGGTGTCGGTGGTGGAATACACCGACAGCATTATTCCCACCATGGACGGCGCGCTGGGCAAGGAGCTCAAGCGCGTGCTCGGCAAAATCGGTATTCAGTTCTTCCTCTCGCACAAAGTCACCGGTGCCACCCGCGCGGGCGACACCGTGACGGTAACCGCTACCAACCCCAAGGGCGAGGAAGTGAAGTTCGAGGGTGACTACTGCCTGGTGGCCGTGGGCCGCTCGCCCTACACCGCGGGCCTGAACCTGGAAGCCGCCGGCGTGCAGCTCGAAGAGCGCGGCCGCATCAAAGTCAACGACCACCTCGAAACCAGCACGCCCGGCATCTACGCCATCGGCGACGTGATTCGCGGCGCCATGCTGGCCCACAAGGCCGAGGAAGAAGGCGTGTACGTGGCCGAGCGCCTCGCCGGCCAGAAGCCGCACGTTAACTACCTGCTGATTCCCGGCGTGGTGTACACCTGGCCGGAAGTGGCCGGCGTGGGCTACACCGAAGAGCAGCTCAAGGAAGCCGGCCGCGCCTACAAAACCGGCTCCTTCCCCTTCCGCGCCTCGGGCCGCGCCCGCGCCTCCATGGACCTCGACGGCTTCGTGAAGGTGCTGGCCGACAAGGAAACCGACGAAATCCTGGGCGTGCACATGATCGGCCCGCGCATCGCCGACCTCATTGCCGAAGCCGTAACGGCCATGGAGTTCCGCGCCTCCGCCGAGGACGTGGCCCGCATGAGCCACGCCCACCCCACCTACGCCGAAGCCATGAAGGAAGCCTGCCTCGCCGCCACCGAGAACCGGGCCATCCACATGTAATACCGCCCGCAAGGCACTCAGCCCAACGGCCAGCTCCACCCCGGGGCTGGCCGTTTGGTTTTTGGCGGGGGCCGCGTTGCGGCCCGCGGGCAAATGCCTAAGTTTAGCCGCTGTCCGACAATTGTTTAATCTCTTTCCGGTATGCCGCACCTGTTTACTCGTCTTGCTTACCCGCTGCTGGTCCTGCTGGCGCTGCTCAACGCTCGCCCCGCCGCCGCGCAAACCTGGCAGTGGACGGCCCGCACCGAGGGCATCGGCACCAACTACTCGGTGCTGAAGATGACCACCGACGCGGCCGGCAACGTCTACCTGGCCGGGCGCCACACCGGCGCCGTGCACGCGGGCAGCATCGTGGTGCCGGCCCCCAGCCGCTGGAGCATGTTCGTGGCCAAAGTCTCGCCCACCGGGCAGTGGCTCTGGGTCCGAACCACCGGCAACGGTATCTTCGAGGAAGTAACCGGCTTGGCCGTCGACGCCACCGGCACCCACGTGTACGTGGCCGGCACGCTCAGCAGCGGCACCTACGTGCTGGGCAGCAGCACCGTCACCATCCCCCCAGTGGTGTGTACCCACGGTGCCGTGTTTGGCTCGCTGTCGGCCGCCACGGGGGCGTGGGAGTGGGCCCAGGGCGCCAACAACGGCTCGGGCATTAAGGGCCTGGCCGTAGGGGCCGATGGCAGCCTGACGGTGGGCGGCTACTGCAAAGGCACCAATTTCAAGCTGGGCGCCGCCACTGTGCCCGGTACCCTGCCCGACCGCAGCTTGTTTGCGGCCCGCTTTTCCGCCACGGGGCAACCCCGGTGGATTACCGCCGCCGTCGCCCCCACCCCCGGCATGGCCTGGGGCTTTGCCCTCGACGCTGCCGGCAATTCCTACCTGAGCGGCTACTTCCAGGGCAGCGTGCAGTTTGGTGCTACCACCCTCACCAGCCAGGGCGGCTACGATGGGTTCGTGGCGGGCCTCAGCCCCACCGGCGCCTGGCAGGGCGCGCTGCGCTTCGGCGGCAGCAGCCACGACTACGCCTCGGCCCTGGTGGCTGACAACCGCGGCGGCGTGTACGTGGTGGGCTCCTGCCGCGGTGCGGCCACGGTGGGCACCACGGCCTTTCCTAGCGTGGGGGGCGAGTACGGCGTAGTAGCCCGACTCAGCGCCCCCGGCTGGCAATGGCAGTGGGCCCTGCGCCCCACCGGCACCGAAAACGGCGTCCGAAGCGCGGCGCTGGACGGCGCCGGCCGCCTCTACGTGGCCGGCGAAATGCGCGGCCCCACCACTTTCGGCACCCGTAGCCTCGCGCCCACCGCCACCGAAAAAGCCTACTGGGCCGAGCTGGACGTCACCAGCCGGCAGTGGCAGCGGGCCCACCCACTGCCCGCCGATGTCGGCAACTCCGACCAGACCGCCCTCACCGCAACGCCCGCCGGCACGCTGTACCTGGGCGGCCTCTTCTCCGGCACCATCACGCTGGGAGCCGCGTCCTACAGCGCCCCCGGCCGGGCCGACGTGTACGTGGGCAAGCTCACCCTGCCTTCCACCGTGCAGGCGCCCGCCCCCGCCCGCGGCCCCGTGGGCACCCGCGTGGTGCTGCGCGGCAGCCGCTTCGAAGCCGTCAGCCAGGTTACGCTGGCCGGGCGCCCGGCCGCCTTCACCCTCAATTCGCCCGATCAACTGACGGTGACCGTGCCCGCCGGCGTTCCGTTGGGGGCGGCGCCCTTCGTGCTCAGCACCCCCAACGGCCCGCTCTCCTCCGCCGCCTTCACCGTGAGCACCGTAACGGCCGCGCTGGCCCCGGCGGCCGGCCTGCAGCTGCATGCCTATCCCAATCCCGCGCGCCAGCAACTGCGCGTAGCCGGCACCCGCGGCCACACCGTATTGCTGCTCGATGCGCGGGGCCGCGTCTGCGCGCTCCCCGCGCTCAGCACCCACCCCGACGGCGTCACGCTTTCCGTGGCGGGGCTGCCTGCCGGCCTCTACCTGCTTCGCGCCGGCGCCCAGCACTGCCGCGTGCTCATTCAGCCATAAGTAGTCCCCGGCCCTTGAAAAACCGCGGCGGCTGAAGAAACTCGTGCCTCAGCCGCCGCGGCGTTTCTGAACCAGGTGCCCGTTTGGCTGGAAGCCGCGGTTGCCCGGCTGCCGCGCCCGTCCCGCGCCCCGCTACTGAATCACGTCCTTCAGCTCCTTGAGCCGGAAGCGCGAGTCAAACTGGGCAAACTCGCGCAGCATGGCCGTGTGGGCCGCGCCCGCCAGCACCAGCACGCGCTGGTCGGCAGGCTCCACGGTTTTCTGCACTACCGAGTACATGTACAGGTTGCGCCGGTACCACTCCGACACCAGCCAGGGCCCGGCGAAGCTGCCGATGCTGCCGGCCTTGTTGAGCAAATCCAGGTACACGGCCTTGTCCTCGCGGATGCTGCCCGGCGCGTTGAAGTCGAGCAGCAGCTGGGTCAGGGTGAGGGTGCTGAGCTTGCGGTTCTGCTCGGCCTCGACTTTTTTCAGGGTTTCGCCTACGCGCTGCATCAGGGCATCCTGGCGCGCCTGCTGCATGGCCTTTTGCACGCTGTCGAAGGGAAAAGTGGTCCTGGTGTAGTCGAAGGCGTACACGCGCTTCAGGCCGGCCTTTTTGGCGGTGCGGAAAGCCAGCTGGATAATCTCGTTTTTCAGGTAGAAGTCGCGCTGCCCGGGCTTGGGGTACTTGGCCCCGATGGCCTGCTCGTACTGCCCGCCCAGGTAGAGCTGGTAGAGCGCGTCGAGCTCGGCCTGGTTGTTCCAGTCCCATTCCACAAACACCTTGTCGGGGCGCCACTTGCCCAGGCGGCCGGTCATCGTCTCCAGCTCGGCCTGGGCCTTGGGCGCCAGCACGTCGAAGCTTTTGGTCTTGACGATGTCGGCGCCGGGGTTGTGAAAGTGGAAGGTGCCCAGCAGCAGCAGCTCGGCGGGCTTGGCTTGGGCCGCGGCCCCGAGGCTCAGCAGCAGGCCGCCAAGCAGCAGCAGAAGGTTTTTCATGACGTGGAGCAAATGACCGCCGCAAGGTAAAGCCGCTCCGGCATCTGTCTGCCTGCCAGTAGCCCACATAATGATGTAGGCCGCGGGGCAGTACCGCCGGTACGCCCGGCCTCTGCACTGCCCGCATGAGCTAAGCCGCCCCACCTATGCCGAAGCCACGAAGCGCGCTGGCCTGGCCGCGACCGAGAACCGGGCCATTCAAAGACCGCCCGCAAGGCAACCAGCCCAACGGCCAGCTCGACCTCGGGCCAGCCATTTGCATGTTGGTGGTACCTTTCTGAGTGTAGAAGGTCCAATGTTTAAGCCGCTGCTCAAACGTAGGAGATTCTGAGAATATACCCAAAGTTGACCAAAATGGCAAAGCATTCTGAAATACCCAAATCCTTCGGCATGCGCTTGAAACAAGAATCGGGATTGTTGAATAAATGGCGTAAAATATTAAGCATCGTGTTCTTTTTACTGTTGTCGAACAGTAATTCATTTGCTCAAAGTCAAGATTCAATCTATTATTTTGTTCCGGCTTTTGTAAAGGAGTATATTATTAAATATGTAAAAGCAGGAAATGTCAAACATAAATTACCCGCATACTGCATTATTTCCCATCGAGATGACACAACGAGCATTCTTGTTAGCTACTACAAAGATTCTCGAAATGATCTTTCGACTTTGATAAAGAATAGTAATCGGTTTATCAAAATTTCCTCCACTCAGTCAATACCGGTGTTGATGAGATTAGATTTTATATTCAGCAACTTGCTTCATTCGGTAGTAAATGAGGGTGGTTTATATGCTGCTTACAATCACAAGGAGATTAATGCATCTGGGTATCATATTCAATACAGAGGTTTATACGACAAAGCAGTATTTATTAGCGCGGAATATTATCAGTATTAAGAGTGTATTTGGGTTTTGTCGAAGTTCCTCTAGAACGTCATGCTGAGCTTGTCGAAGCATCTCTACCGCTTTGTCTGGTAGACTTCAACGAAGCGGTAGAGATGCTTCGACAAGCTCAGCATGACGTTCTAGAGGAACTTCGACAAAACCCAAATACACTCTTAATACTGATAATATTCCGCGCTAATAAATACTGCTTTGTCGTATAAACCTCTGTATTGAATATGATACCCAGATGCATTAATCTCCTTGTGATTGTAAGCAGCATATAAACCACCCTCATTTACTACCNCTGTTGCAGCCGCATGGGGAAGCCGGTTGGTGTACTGTGGCGCAAAATAACGCCCGGTTAGGTGTACGCCGCCCTGGCAATGACCACCAAAAAAGCCGCCCGCCACAAGGTGGCGGGCGGCTCCGGGTTCCGGCTTCGGCGCGGGCCTAGGACGGCAGGGTAGCGCGGTGGGCGGCAATGCCGGCTTTGATGGCGGTGAGCAGGGCCACGTTGGCGGCGGTTTGCTCGTCTTCCACGTCGGCCATAAACTCGTTGAGGCCGGCGGCCTGGCGGGCGCGCTTCACCAGCTTCTTGCGCTGCACCAGCAGCGCCGCCCGCTCGTCGGTGTAGTCTTCGAGGATCTGCGGGTCGAGGTCGGGCATTTCCAGCAGTTTGTCGACGCGGGCAATTTTGCCGTCGACTTCGGCCAGCTGCCGCGCCGTGCTGGTCTGGCTGCGCTCGGTGCGCTGGTCGGCCAGGTCGCTGTTCACGTCGCGGGCCGAGTGGGTAAGCAGTACAAAGTCGATTTCGGCCGTAGCCTTGTCACACAGCCCATGGTCGGTGAGGGCGGAATACTTGGGAGGCATTGTGGTAAGGGTTTGAAGGTTAAAGTGTACCCTAATATCTCCTTTGTTATGAATAAACAAATAAAAGACTATAATATTTTTATATAGCAGGCTGGGCAGCGGGCCGCAGCTCGGCCAGGGCAGCGGCTTCGGCTTCGAGGGCGCGGGCCTGGGCCAGCAGCAAGTGGTAGCGCGTAGCATCGGGCACCGACAGCGGACGGGCGCGGCGCTCAAGCCAGCCGGTAAGCCAGGCGGCCCGCTCGGGGTCGGCCGCGTCGGGGGGCGGCTGCAGGGCCGGTTGGGCCTGGGCCCAGCGGTGGGCGTAGTGGGCCTGGCGCCGCAGCCCGTCGGCCTCGGCCCGCAGCCGGCCGGCCCGCTGCTGGCACACGCGGCGGCGAAAATCCAGCTCGGCTGCATCGGGTGGTGGGGTACCCGCGGGCAGGGTGGTGGGTAGGGGCGCTTCGAGCAGGTCGGCCGATGGAGGCAGCTGCCGGGCCAGGGGCAGCAGGGCCTCGCCCACGGCCGTGGTGAGGCGGCGCCGGCCGGCCTCGATGCCCTGCGCCAGCTGCTGAGTGATGCCCAGGTACAGGGCCAGGTCGCTTTGCCGCAAGCCAAACCAGGTGCGGATGCGAGCCAGGAGGTGGGGAGAAGGCAGGGCGCGGCGGGGCATGGGCTTGTTGTATATTTTGGGAAAACGAAAAAATATACAACAAAATCTGCGTCACCTTTGTTGTATATTTTTTTGAAATGAAAAAATATACAACAAACAGCCAACCCGGTTCGAAGGCCCGTTGAGGTAAAAATGGGCGGCTGTCCCTTGTCCCCACCGTCCCGGCGTCGGCCACCCCCGCGCCGCTTCCACCCGTACACGTCCCCGTTGCCCGCGCCCAACCTACCGCACCGCCGCTTGCCTATGCCCGCCGCTCCCGACTCCCCGCGCTTCGCCAACGCCGTGGCCGAAGTGTGGGCCGACCCCGAGGGCTTCGCCTACATGCGCTGGTTTCCCGGTCCGCGCCGCCTCGCCGACTACCAGGAAGCCATGAACGCCCTGCTGCGCGTCATCCGCGCCCTGGGCACCGGCAAGGCCCTGGTCGACCACCTGCGCATCAACCCCATCAGGCCCCGACGAGCAGCACTGGGTGGCCACCCACTGGCTGCCCCGCGCCGTCATGCAGGGCAACTACCGCTACGCCGCCCTCATCAGCCCCCCCGAAACTATGGCCTGGCTGAACCGCCTCGACCCGCAGCTGCTCGACTGGCCCCGCGCCCCCACTTTCCACCACTTCAGCACCGAGGCCGAAGCCCGCATCTGGCTGCGCAGCCAGGTAGTGGTGAAGTCGCAGCTGTAAAAGCCCCGCCCCGCGCCGTGGTCGATGCGCCCAGCTCGTATGTCATGGTGAGCGGCATAACTGATGCGCCCGCCAAACTTGCCCGTCATCCTGAGACATAGGTGACGCGACAATGTTATCTGTCATCCTGAGCAACGCGAAGGACCTTACCCCGCGTGAACGAGTCGTTCTGACGTGGTAAGGTCCTTCGCGTTGCTCAGGACGACGGTTTAAACAACGAGCCGGGGCCGCAGCAACCAGCTTCCTGACGGCGTACGGCGCTGTCGCCTCCCGGCGACCCGCAACGTCCCAGCCCCACATGCTGCGGGGCCGGTAGCCGCGCCTCAGCTGCCCCGGTAGGTGGAGTAACCGAAGGGCGAAAGCGTGATGGGCACGTGGTAGTGGGCGCCGTCTTTTATCTCAAACACCACCTCGATGTAGGGATAAAACGAGGGCTGTTGCTGGGCCGCGAAGTAGGGCTGCGTCAGGAAAGTGAGCTTGTAGATGCCCGGGCTGCCGGCCGGGCCGCGGGCGGGCAGAAAATCGCCCACCCGGCCGGCGGCGTCGGTCTGTTTCTCGCCCACGGTGGCCCAGGTTTGCTTGGCGGGGTCAAGCTTGGCGAGGCGCACCGTCACGCCGGGGGCCGGCGCGCCGGTGCTGATGTTGAGAATGTGGGTGCTGAGCTGGTACGCAGAGGACTGGGCCCGGCCCAACAAGGGCAGCAGCGCCAGCAGGCAGGTGAGCAGAAGTTTCAAGGCAGTAGGAACGGGTAAGGGGAAACGGCTGGCCGGGCCCAGGCCCGGGCCAGCCGTCAGCACAACCACCGGCGGCGGCGAATGTTGCCCCACCCCCCCCGGCCCGGCTACCCGCGCCGGGGTGCGTAGTGCAGCCCCACTATGCCGCAGTCGAACGCGGTGGCCTGCACCAGCGTCAGGGGCTGGTGGGCCGTCAGCTCCGCAAAAATGGACCTTCCCCGGCCGATGGCCGTCGGGTTCACGAACAGGTGCAGCTCGTCGACCAGGCCGTGTTGCACCAGCGAGGCCGCCAGGCTCACGCCGCCGTAGGTGATGAGGTCCTGGCCCGGCTGGCTTTTCAGCTCCGTGATTTCCGTCACCAAATCGCCCTTTGCCAGCACCGTATTGGGCCAGGGCGAGGCCGTCAGGCGGCGGCTGAACACCACCTTGGGCGTGTCGGTGAACGTGCGGCCGGCCCAGTGCTCCTCGTGGGCCGGGTCGGCCGCCACCGCGGCCCAGTGCGGAATAAAGCCCTCGGCCAGCTGCCGGCCCAGCACAATGGTATCCACCGGCTCGGTGAGGGCCGTCACGTATTGTTCCAGGTCGGCGGTCCAGGGACAAGCCATCCAGTCCAGTTCACCGTTGGGGCCCGCCACAAATCCGTCGGCGGTCATCTGCATCTGAAGCTTGAGTTTGCGCATAATCAGGGGAAGTTGTCAGTGGGCCAAGATAGCGGCGCCGCCCCCACCCGCCGCAGGCCCCCTGCGACAATCAGCGGGCGTTTTGCGACCGTCTGGCACCGAAGTTGAAACCGCCCATGCAACCCCGGCGCCCGTCCGGGACTCGCTTAGCTGAAATTTCCTCCCGTACCCAAACCATTTCCCCGCTATGAAACTGCCCAAAGCCGTGCTCGGCGCCGTGCTCATCGGCCTCACCGTGCACACCACCAGCTGCGACAAGAAAGACGCCCCCGCCCCCAAAGGCGAGCAGGGCGACCAGGGCAAAGGCAGCAGCAAAGGCCCCGAGGGCTGCCCCGCCTGCGGCATGGGCTAAGCCCCGCGCCCCGGCATGGAAGCTGCCCCCACCATCTGCGCCACCGTCGCCTGCAACCTCGACGCCCACATCCTGGCCGCCACCTACCCGCTGCTCGAAGCCGGGCAGGTAGAAGCCCTGGAGTGGTCGTTCGACGCCCTGTACGCGCACGAGCAAGTGCCCGCCTGGTTCACCAACCTGCTGCACGCCTACGGCGAGGCCGGCCGGCTGGTGGGCCACGGCGTGTTCTTCTCGTTGCTGTCGGGCCGCTGGAGCGCCGAGCAGCAGCAGTGGCTGGGGCAGCTGCGGCGGGCCGCCACCAAGTTTCGCTTCGACCACGTGACCGAGCACTTCGGCTTTTTCACCGGGCAGAACTTTCACCACGGCGCCCCGCTGCCGGTGCCCTACTCCGCCCGCGCCCTGCGCATCGGGCAAGACCGGCTCCGGCGCCTGGCCGACGCCGCCCGCTGCCCCGTGGGCCTCGAAAACCTGGCCTTTGCCTATTCCCTCGACGAAGTGCAGCGCCACGGCGAGTTCCTCGACGAGCTGCTGCGGCCCGTCAACGGCTTCCTCATCCTCGACCTGCACAACCTCTACTGCCAGCTCCACAACTTCGCCGTCCCCTACGACGAGCTGATTGCCCGCTACCCCCTCGATCGGGTGCGCGAAATCCACATTTCCGGCGGCAGCTGGGACGATTCGCCCCTGCTGCCCACCCGCCGCATCCGCCGCGACACCCACGACGAGGCCGTGCCCGAAGAAGTGTTTGAGCTATTGGTGCAAACCCTGCCCCGCTGTCCCCGGCTGAAGTACGTGGTGCTCGAGCAGCTGGGCAGCGGCCTGGCCACCGCCGAAAGCCAGGCCCGGTTCCGCCACGACTTCCAGCGCATGCGCACGCTGGTCGAGCAGCACCGCGCCGGCCGGCCCGCCCACCAGCCCGGCGCCTTTCAGCCGCCCGCGGCCGGCCCCAGCGGCCCCGCCGCCGAAGATGCCGGCCTGCACGAGCAGCAGCGGCAGCTCGCCCGCATCCTGGAAACGGCCCCGTCCTACGCGGCTGCCTGGCAGCAGCTGCAGGCCTCCCCGCTGGCTTGCTCCGACTGGCAGATCGAGCACTGGGAGCCGCACATGCTGGAAACCGCCCGCAACATCGCCCGCAAGTGGAAACAGTAACCCCGGCCCGCAAAACCTCGATTCCCGGCGCTGAACGGTGATTGTGGCGCGGCCTTCGCGCCGCCCGAGCTACGCGGTCCCGGCCCGAAAATGGTGCCCGGAAAAAAAAGCCGACCTTAATTGCCCCAAATCCGACCCTTTTAGGCCGCTCAGCGGTTAGAGCACTATGTCAACTCCTTCCAGACGCCCCCGCGCGAGCAAAGCCGAATCGGCACCCACCGTTACCCTCTCGCACGCCGAGCACATGCAGGCCCTGCAAGTACGTGAGCAGGGCAAGACCGTGATGTACAAGCAAGATGCCTGGGGCCACATCGAAACCCGCTTCGTGCGTACCCAGAACGTGAAAGCCTGGGAAGAAAAAGGCTTCGTAGTGCGCTAACCGCCTGAGCAGTCTATCCAGTTGCCGCCGCCCCGGGTATTTTTCTGTCCGGTGGCGGCATTGCCGTGCCCGCCCGGCACCCAGCCAGCTGGCTGGGTGCCGGGCGGGCACGGGTGTTTTGGGCGCTGCCTGATTGCCCTCCGAAAGCCGGTAGGAGGGGCATTCGGCCCCGGCGTTGCCGCAACCCCGGCTACTCCGCGCTGGCGGCTGCCGGCTCTGGCTGGGGCACGGCGCTCATGTCCATGTACATCACTTCCCAGAGGTGGCCGTCGAGGTCCTGGAAGTTGCGGGCGTGCATGCACTCATGCTCCTGCAGGGGCTTGGAGGGCCGGGCGCCGGCGGCCAGCGCGGCGTCGGCCAGCCGGTCCACTTCCTCGCGGCTGTCGGCCGAGAGGCACACAATCACCTCGGTGCTGGTGCGCGCGTCGGCCAGTTGCTTGTCGGTGAAGTTCTGGAAGAAGGGCTTCACCAGCAGCATCACGTAGATGGTGTCGCTGACCACCATGCAGGCCGCGTTTTCATCGGTAAACTGCTGGTTGAAGCGGAAGCCCAGCTGGGTGAAAAACGCCACGGAAGCGTTCAGGTCCTGCACCGGCAGGTTGACGAAGATGTTGGTTGCCATGACTAGTATGGTTGGAAAGTGTATGCCAAATATATTAGCATATGGCCGGCCCCAAGGTGGCTGAATGCGACAATTCGCGGGGCATTTGCGACAGCGCCGGCGTGGCTCCACCATCTTCGGAAACGCTTACTGCGTACTTTTCCGCTATGCTCTCCGAACCCACCTACCTGGCGGCCCGCATGGTGGCGCCCATGATCGAAAAGCACCTGGCCGGGCAGCGGCTGGCTGCCCCGGCCGAGGCGCTCAGTCAGCTGGCGCCGGCCCCGCCCGCGGCGGTAGTCGAGGTGATGATTGACGCCGCGTTCTGGGCCAGCCTGCGCCGCGAGGAGGGCCAGGCCCCGCGCATTTCCCTGGCCTGGCTGCCGCCCGGGCAGGCCACCCAGCCGGTGCTGTTCGGGAAACGCCGCCTCATGCCCTACAACCTGCTCAAGCTGGCCCCGGCCGTGGTGCAGCCCGGCATTCACCTGGGCGTGTGGCACGACGACGAGGGCCTCTACGTGTGGGGCACGGCCACCGGCATTCCGCCCCTGTGCCTGGTGCTGGAGGTGGTCGAGCCCGGTTTGCTGGTGGCCAAGCACCGTCGCGCCGACGGCTTCGGCAAGTTCGTGAACGTGGCCATTCTGCGCGGCGACCAGCTGCAGCTGGTCGATGCCGATAACGCGGCCGTGGTTGACTGCCCCGGGCTGCAGCGCTTTCTGCCCGGGCGCGTGGATGCGCGGGGCGAGGCCGACAACGTGCTGGTCGATTTGGCCGCCGCCATGCGTGCCCACGGCCGCGGCGGGCTGGTGCTGCTGGTACCTCCCAACTCCACGCAGTGGCTGGCCTCCGTCGTGCAGCCCATGACCTACCCCGTGCAGCCGGCCTACACCGGCATTGCCGAGGGCCGGCAGCTGGCCCAGGCCCGCTGGCAGTGGCGCGAGGAAATTCAGCGCGCCATTGGCATCGTGGGCGGCTTCACGGCGGTCGACGGCGCCACCGTCATCACCCACGACTACCACCTGCTGGCCTTTGGGGTAAAGGTGGCCCGCGCCGCCCACAGCGTGCCCGTCGATCAGCTGGTGGTAACCGAGCCGGTGGTCGACAGCGTGGCGCGCTACCTGCACCCGGCCCAGAACGGCGGCACCCGCCACCTGGCCGCCGCCCAGTTCGTGCACGATCAGCGCGACGCCCTGGCCCTGGTGGCCTCGCAGGATGGCTTTTTCACCGTTTTCGCCTGGTCGGAAACCCAGCAGATGGTGCACGCCCACCGCATCGACGTGCTGCTGCTGTAACCGGCTGAGCTTAGCTGAGTGGTCGAGGAAACTCTCCTGCGAGCTAGCGGCTGAGTTGAAGCGACTTGTGGGCGTAGTCCTGCAGGGCGTTCATGTCCTGGGCAACGCGCTGCTGCCAGCCCGGCTGCTTATTCGGGTCGGCGTACACCTCGCTGTCGTACTGGTCCTGCATGGCGTGCCACTCCAGGGAAACCTGGCGCATAATGGCCTCGTGCTTTTGCTCAAACTCCTGCACGGTGCTTACTTCCTGCTGAAGCTGCCTGGCCAGGCGACGGGCAAAGAGTTCGGTGATGTCGAAGTGCAACTGCTCGTGGGCCAGCAAGGTGCGGGCCTGCTCCGAGGGTTTAAAATAGGAAGTCCCGCAGTCAAAGTAGGTTTCAATGCGCACGTTTACCGGGCCGAAAAGTGTGGCGTCGTAGCGGTAGCGCATGCTGGAGTTGGTGGCCGCGGCGAAGGGCCGGTTCTTGGTGCTGGCTTTGAAGTCGGACTGCTTCAGCCGCCGTTCAGGGGTCCACACGATTTCCTTTTCGTACACCGTCACATCGGGCACGCGCATGGCCTTGGCCCGGATCTGGTGGCAGGTGCTGCGGGTGCTAGGCAGGCGGTGCTCGTAGATCCAGAGTACGTTGGCGCCCATTTGCCGGGCCCGCGTCACGGCCAGGGCTACCACTTTATCGTAGTTGCAGCTCAGCGTGAAGCCGGTATCCTTGATGCGGATGTCGCCCAACTCCTGCCCCTGCACGTCGAATACTTCGCCCTCTTTCAGGACCAGAAAGGCTTCCTGAGCCGCAATGGGCGGCAGGCGCTGGGTTGACTGCAGCTTGACGGCCGGGGCGCAGGCCGCAAGGGCTACTGCCCCGAACACACCTAGGAAGAGAGGCCGCAGGAACAGCCGCAGCAAGTGAAAAGCAGGCATCAAGCCGAAAGTTTGGGTGAAGCAAACCCAAAATTAACGGCCGGTTGCCGATAATGCGGCCGCTACAGAATGTTGTTGGCCCGAGCCAGGCGCGCCAGCGGAATCAGCGGCAGGCGGTGCGGGGCGGCCAGGTAGCGGTTCAGGTCGGTGCCGGCAAACTCGAACTTGTTTTTCGACAGGTTGGTGAGCGGGTGGTAGCGGTCGATCAGCCGGAAAGTCAGGTCGCGGCAGTAGTCGTACACCCCCGAAACCGGCAGGGCCTGCTCGCCGGGGCTGATGGGGCCGATGCAGCCGCCCAGCGAGAGGCAGCGGTAGCCCTCGGCCCGCAGCTGTTCGGCCAGCAAGGCCACCACCGAGAGAAATACGCCCCAGATTTTGGTGGGCAGCAGCCGGAACTGGTGCAGCTGGTAGCCCTTAAGCTGGGCGCCCTCGTACCAGGGGTCGAGCACGCAGAAGCCGATGGGCGTGGCGGCGGCTTCAATTACGAAGAAGCGCACGTCGGGCTCGGGCGCCAGCTGCAGCAGCCGCGAGATAAAGCCGATTTCCTTTTTGGAGGGCGAAAGGCGGATAAACTCCGCGTTGATGGCGCGCAGCTGGGCCAGGTCGGCGGCACCCAGCTCGCTCAGGTTGCGCTCGGTCACCTGCAGGCGGGCCTTGCGGGCTTTTTTCAGCGCCCCCTGGGTCGAGGCCGAGAAGCTCAGCGGCTGGGTTAAATCGAGGCAGCGCTCGGTGCCGATGCGCACGAAGCGCATGCGCCGGCCGCTGGCCTGGGCCAGGGCCGCGGCGCCGGTTTCGCTCAGGTAACCGAACACGCTGCCGGGGTGGGCCTGCAGAAAGGCGCTCAGCAGCACGGACGCCTGCGCGGGCTCGGCCACGGGGTCGCCCAGCACCACGTTGCCGGCCAGGGTGCGGCGGTAGGCCACGAAGCCCGCGGGGTGGTCGAAGTAGCGCAGACCGGGCTGCAGGGCGGCGTAGGCGTTGGGGTCGGAGGCGCACTGGCGCAGCCTGGCAAACCGGTCGGCGGCAATCATGGGCGGGAAAAGCAGAAGGAAGAGGGGCGGAGCCGCTGACTACCAGGGGGCTACTGCTACAAATTTAACTCCGCGCTGCCCGGCCGCGCAACCGCCCAATGATGTGAGTGATAAGCTATCAGTTGTCAGTTGATAGTTGTCCGTTCCAAGCCGCAAGGATGAACAATCAACAAGCAGCCACGCAAAAAAGCGCCGCCCCGAAAGGAGCGGCGCCTGGTTAAGCGAAGCAGACGACGCGGCGCTTAAGCGACGGGCGGCGCCTTCTCGATGCGGACGCTCACGGCGGTGGGGCCCTTGTGGCCCATCTCCACCTCGAAAGTCACCTTGTCGTTTTCGGTAATCTTGTCGATGAGCCCGTTGGCGTGCACGAAAATGCTTTCCTGGGTTTGCGCGTCCTTGATGAAGCCGTAGCCCTTCGAGTCGTTGAAGAACGTAACGGTGCCGCGGCGCACGGCGTCCTCTTCCTCCATGTCCTCGCGCCGCAGAATGTTGATCTGGATTTCCTCGGCGTTGATTTCCTTTTTCTTGGTGGGGTCGGGCGGGGTGGCCGAAATGTTGCCGTTCTCGTCGACGTAGGCGAGCATATCCTCCAGGCTCTGCCCTTTCTTGGCATTGGCCTGGCGCTCCTCCTTCTTGTCGGCTTTGTCGTTGCGCTTCTTTAGTCGTTTCTTCTCGTTCTCCTTTTTGCCAAAGGTGCCCTGTGATCTTGCCATAGTGTTCGGGTGTGCTTAATCGTTACGTCGGTCGGTGCTACGTGAAGTTAAGCGTTCTGAACCGATGGTTGGATTACGGCGAAGGTACGAGAACTTCGGCGGCGCCGGCTGCCGCATTATCAACGAATTCGGGAGCCGCCGCGTTGCCGGGGGCGGACAGCCCGAAGCCGGCCACCTCGCGCACCGCACCCGGGGGCAGGTCGAGCAGCTGCAGGCTGCCCACGCGCACGCGCACAAGGCGCAGGGTGGGAAAGCCCACCGCCGCCGTCATCTTGCGGATCTGGCGGAACTTGCCCTCGGTGAGGGTAATGGAAACCCAGCTGGTGGGCCCATGCCGCTCGTCGCGGATGGGGCGGCTGCGCGGGGGCAAATCGGGGGCCGCGGCCAGCCGCTGCGCCTGGCAGGGGGCGGTGGTGTACTTCACGTCGCGCAGGCCAATTTCCACGCCCTCGCGCAGCCGGACCAGGGCCTCGTCGGTGAGCCGACCGTCGACCTGGGCGTAGTACTGCTTTTCCACGCCGCGGCTGCGCACCCGCTCGCTCAGCACCCCGTCGGTGGTCAGCAGCAGCAGCCCCTCGCTGGCCTCGTCGAGGCGACCCACGGCCATGGTGCCGGCTGGAAAATCGTACAGCTCGCCCAGGAAGCGCTTTTTGCGGCTTTCCCGCGCGTCGTCGCTCACGAACTGACTAAGGTAGCCGTAGGGCTTATGCAGAAGAAAGTGCCGGTGAGCCATGCGCGAGCGGGGTAAGCGGGCCACCGCCCGGCGGCCCCGCACAAAGGTACGCCCACAGGGCGCGGGCGTAAGGCCGCGGGCCTAGCGCACTTTTTCCAGGGTCAGAAACTTGGCGTCGCAGTTCGGCAGCAGGGTGTACTCGTTCATCGAGTTGCCGTAGTTCTGCAGCAGGATGCGCTCCGGCTCGTACTCGCCCCCGATGTAGCCGCTGTCGGCCGCGTGGGCCCGCCGGCCCGGCTCGGCGGCCTGCCAGCCCTCGAAGGTGAGCAGCACCCGCTCGGCTTCCCGCTCTACCCGGAGCCGGCCGCGCACCTCGCCGCTGGCGAAAGTGTAGCCCCGGCCCTGCCGCTCGATGGTAATGGCCAGCGCGCACACGGTCGAATCCGACACCTCGTAGACGCCCGGCACCAGCTCGGGGAAGTTAGCGGCCGGCTCGGCGGCGGAAGCTGCCGGCGGAGCACTGGGGACGGGTAGCGCGGGCGCGGTAGCCGCCTCGGGTCTGGGGTCGGACGAGCAGGCCAGCAGGCCCAGCAGCAAACTCGGGAGCAGGTATTTCATGGCGGCGCGGCGGGCAGAAAAGCGCCGGCGAAGCTACGAAGGCCGGCCGGTGGGGCAAGGACGCCCGCCGTACGGCGGCAGGGAAGCGGGACGGAAGTGGCTCCGGGATTTGGCACTATTCCGCGGCACCCCTTTCGGCCGGCCTATACAGTGCCTATACGGTGGGTATACGGGAAGCCACCTGCCCGGGCGCGGAACGCCGGAGCAAGAAACTGGACGAAACGCAGAAGTAGCGCGCCGAACGGCCGGGCAGGCAACGCCGCGGGCGCGGTGGGCATCTGACCCTGCACAACCCTCAACCCGCCTTGCCATGCTGTCCCTGCTTCTGGCCCTGCAACTGGCCGCCGCGCCGCCGGCCGTTACCATTACCGTTGCCCCGGCCCAGGTGTGGCTGGAAGAGCGCGCGGGCTCCCACCTCAACTTCGACTTCGCCGTGCAGGCCGGGGCCGACTCGCTCTGGCTGCAAAAGGTGGAGGTGTCGGTATTCGACCCCGGCGGGGCGCTGGTGCTGCGCAAGTTCATCGACAACAACGGCTTCAGTCCCTCCATCAGCATCGTCTCGCACCGGGTATTCGCGCCCGGCCAGCCGGCCCTGGTCTTCAATCCCTTCGACTACTTCCCGCCCGACGTGGCAGTGGGCCGGCTGCGCTACGCGTTCGAGTTTCGCGACGCCCGCCGCACTACCGTCAGCCACACCGTGGAGGTGCAGCCCCGGCGCTACCAGCCCCGGGCCGCCCTGCGCGTGCCCCTGAGCGGCCGCCTGCTGGTGTGGGACGGCCACGACGAAAACGCCCACCACCGCCGCCTCGACTACTACCACCCCGTGGCCCAGCAGGTGGGCATCCGCCGCAACTTCATGCGCTACGCCCACGACTTCGTGGTGGTAAACGAGCAGGGCGAAATGCACCGCGGCGACGGAAAGCAGAACGCCCAGTACCCCGGCTACGAGCAGCCGGTGTACGCTCCCGCCGCCGGCCGCGTAGTGGCCGCCTACGCCCGGCAGCCCGACAACGACAACGGCCAGGACTACTTCGACCCCCGCGACCTGGTCGGCAAGGACCCGCTGCTGCTCTACGGCAACTACCTGGTGCTCGACCACGGCCAGGGCGAGTTCAGCGTGCTGGGCCACCTGCGCCAAAATAGCCTGCTGGTGAAGGTGGGCGACCAAGTGCGCGCCGACCAGCCGTTGGCCCGCGTGGGCTCGTCGGGCAGCTCCTACTTTCCGCACCTGCACTACGAGCTGCGCACCGCCGCCGAGCTCAACGCCGAGGGCCTGCCGGCCTACTTCCGCCGCTTCCAGCTGCTGCGCGGCCACCGTTCCCGCGCCGTGGGCCAGGGCGCCGTCGACAGCGGCGACATCATCGTGGTGCCGCCGCGCCGCTAAGTAGTGCCGGCCGTGGGTTTGGAGTGGGCATTACGGCGGCCGGGGGCGGCAACCACGCCGCAAGCTCCGCCGTAAAGCGGCCAACGGCGCGGTATTCGCCGCGCGCTATGTTGCACCCCTTGCTACTCCTTCCCATGAAAAATAAGCTGCTGTTCCTGCCCGTAGCGGCCGCCCTGGCCCTGGCTTCGTGCCAGCAGGACAAATCGGCGGCCGTGGACGCGGCCACCACGCCCGCGGCCGACACGGCCGTGGTCATCGACGACGACGCGGATATGACCGTGTACCAGGATGAGGCCAACCGCACCGCCGATATGGTGGCCACCGACCTCAGCCTGACCGACACCACCCAGACCCGCCGCCTGCGCACCGTGTACTACACCCGCGCCCGCCGCGTGGGCGAACTGGAAAGCCAGTACACCACCGACACCACCGGCCGCTACGCCGCCATCCGACAGGTAGACGCCGACACCGACCGCGAGGTGCGCACCGTCATCAACGACGACACCCGCTACCGCACCTACGAAACCAACCGGGCCCGCTACTACGGCTACGCCGACGCCGAGGAAGCCTCCGAGGCCGACGCCCGCGCCACGGCCAACGGCACCACGCCCCGCCGTCGCGGCCCGGCCATCGTCAAGTACAAAAAAGACGGCAGCGGCACCAAGGTGGAGTACGCCAACGGCACCGTGGTGAAAGTAGACAAGGACGGCGACCGGAAAATCGAGTACCCCAACGGCACCAAGGTGAAGCGCGACGCCGACGACGGCCAGCGCAAAGTGAAAGACTAGTCAGTTTGAACCCGCACTAGATCCCGATCAGCCGGACAGTTCACGAAGACTGGTTCGCCAGCAAAAAAGGCCCGCGCTATTGTAGCGCGGGCCTTTTTTGCTGGCCTGGAGGCAAGCAAATGCTACGGAGCAGGGCTGAGGCCGAAGGCGCGCAGCTCGGCGGCTACGCGCTGGTTCCAGCGGGCCTGGGCCGCCTCGTTTTGCCCGCCCTGGGTTTCGCCGTCGTACTGCTCCTGCAGGCGGTTCATCTCCCACCACGACTGCAGAAACTGGTACTGCATGCGGGCGTCGTAGTTGTCGAGCGTGAGGCTGTCGGGCACCACCTTGCGCTTGAAACGCTCGGCCACCAGCTTCACCAGGTCGAAGTGGCGCTGCTCGTGGCTGAGGGTGTGGGCCGTGCGCGCATCATCGGCTACCCACGACATGCTGCGCACCACGAACACCTGCACGCGCAGCTGCAGCTGCAGCACCCCGCCCACGGTGCGGGCCTGGGCCGTGTAGGCAAAGCTGGGAAACACCGAAGCCGCGTAGCGCCCCGCCGGCCGGGGTGCGGCCCGAAAGTCGCTCAGCTGCAGCGGCCGCGCGGGCGAGTAGTACAGGGTGTCGGCGGCGGGGCCGGTGACGTCGGTGGCCTGCACGCGCAGACTGGTGGCGAGCTTGGCGTTGCCGTTTACCTCGCGGTTGATCCAGTGGTGGAGGTAGCCCAGGCTTTCGGCCAGGGCCTGGCGCAGGGCGGGTTCGGCGCCTCCCGGCTGGGCCGCGGGCCGCAGGTAGCGGGCTGCCCCGCGGTAGTCGGTCAGGTGAATGCGGCGGCCATTTCGCTCCCAGTCAAAGGCCATGCTCAGCGTTACGCGGCCCTCCACCCGGCCCGGGGCACCGGCGGCCGGGGCTTCCCGCACCTGGCACTCGCGCAGCCGAATGGTGACCGGGCGCAGGGCAGGATTGCGCGCCAGGCTCTGCCGCACGTAGTCCTGCAGGGCCCGCTGCGCCCCGCCCTGCAAATCGACGGGTTGTGCGGGCTGCTGCTTGCCGCCGGCCGCCGGCGGGGGCAGCAGCCAGGCTACGGCGCTGCGGTCGGCCCGCTCGTCGAGCACCGCGGCCACGTAGAACTCGGTGGGCGTGAACGGCAGCGGCGCGGCCCGCAGCACCAGCGGCGGCAGGGGTGGGGCAGACCGGGCCCCCAGCGCGGCGGGCAGCCCCAGCAGGCCGGCCAGCAGCCAGCGGCCCAGCACGGCGGGCATCAGCAAATGAAGAAGGGCAAACCGGGGCATAGCGGGCCGCGCCCGGTCCGAGGCAGCTTGGCCGGGGCACGGGCAGCCAACACCGGCCGGCGTCGCGCAGTTTCTTTGCCGGCGAAAACCCCGCTCCGCGGTCGGCTAGAGCTTGGTGCCGTACACCCAGTCGTCGATGTAGTCGATGCCGGTGTGCTGAAACTGCAGCTGGTAGCCGTTGGCGGCCAGGTAGTCGGCCACCAGCTCCTTGGTGCGAAAAAACTCGTTGTGCTCTTTGCGGAAGCGGAAATCGTGGCAGGCAATGGCCACGTGGGGCACCACTACGTCGGTGGTAGCGAAAAAGTCGCTCAGAAACCGCTCGGCTCCCTCGATGTTGACCTTCAGAAAGTCGATGCGCCGCAGTCCCTGCTGCCGGCAAAAGTCCTGCAGCGGCCAGCCCTCCACCTCGTGCAGGTTTTCGGTGCTGGCTTGGTCCAGCGTCGAGCCGAGGTAGTTGGCGGGGTTGTCTTCGATAACCACTTTCTCGCGCACCGGGCTCAGCGCCAGGTTGTAGACCGAAACGTTGCCGAGCTGGTTGTCGGCCAGCACCTGCCGCAGCACGTCGTACACCACCGGGTTGGCCTCGATGGCGAAAACCCGCCCCTGCGGGCCCACCAGCCGGGCAATGATGGACGACTCTTCGCCCAGCCCCGCCCCGATGTCGACTACCGTGTCGCCGGGCCGGGGCACGTAGTACTTGCAGCCCACGGCGTAGAGGGCCTGCTCGAGGTGTTCCCGCGTCAGGTACCAGTTGAAGCCCTCCGACGCAATGCCGAAGCCCTCGACGTTGTAGAGGTAGAAGCGCCCCTGGTGAAAGATTTTCAGGTCTTGCAGGTTGCGGTGGTTGCGCCGATAGCCCAGCTTGCAGATCAGATACAGCAGGTGCCGGTTCTTGACGACTTTGGCAATGTTCATGGGCACTTGGGGGAAAGCGCAGCGGCAACTGCCGGCCGGGTGAAACAACGAAGCGAGGAGCGGGGCGACGGCCGTAGCAGCCGGGGCCGGCTTAAATATAGAAAACCAGGAATGTCTCCGCGTCAGCCCGCGCCCGGGGCCGGGGCGCAATCTGAACAATAACCCCCGGACCGGGCACGCCGTTTTTCGGGGCTCCACTTCCGTGCTTATTCCCGTACGCCTCATGGAAAACAAACCCACCACGCTGCCCCCGCAGCAGCAAGACCAGCAGCCCGGCATCGAGCAGGAAATGACCCCGCAGCCCGAGTACATCCGGCCCGGCTACCGCGGCAGCGGCAAGCTCGAGGGCAAGGTGGCCCTTATTACCGGCGGCGACTCGGGCATTGGCCGCTCGGTGGCCGTGCACTTTGCCCGCGAGGGCGCCGACGTGGCCTTCACCTACCTGCCCAGCGAGGAGCAGGACGCCTACGCCACCCGCCAGCTGGTGGAACAGGAAGGCCGCCGCTGTCTGACCTTGCCCGGCGACCTGCGCGACGCGGGCTTCTGCAAGTCCATCGTCGATCAGACCGTGCAGGAACTGGGCCGGCTGAACGTGCTGGTGAACAACGCCGCCGAGCAGTTCGTGAGCGAGGACCTGCAGCAGGTCGACGACGCGCAGTGGCGCGACACCTTCGAGGTCAACTTCTTTTCCTTCGTGCGCGTGACGCGGGCCGCCCTGGCCCACCTGCAGGCGGGCGACTCCATTATCAACACCTCCAGCATCAACGCCTACCGCGGCAACCAGCAGCTGGTCGACTACACCTCCACCAAAGGTGCCATTACGGCCTTCACCCGCTCCATGGCCCAGCAACTGGCCGAAAAGCAGATCCGCGTCAACGCCGTGGCGCCGGGCCCGATCTGGACGCCGCTCATCCCAGCCAGCTTCCCGCCTGAAAAAGTCGCCTCCTTCGGCAAAGACACCACCATGAAGCGCCCCGGCCAGCCCTCGGAAGTAGGGCCCTGCTACGTGTTCCTGGCCTGCCCCGACTCGTCCTACATCACCGGGCAGGCCCTGCACCCCAATGGCGGCGAAATCCTCAATACCTGATGTTGGGCCAGTGGAGGTCAGGCTTTCTGCTTGCGCACCTCGTCGAGCCAGCGCACGATAACGGTCATGAACTCGAAGTTCTGCGCGGGCGCGGCGGCCTCGCTCAGCTTCAGGCTCTCGCTCATGTCGCGGGCGCGGACGAAGCCATGATCCACATCGGGTAGGCGCTGGTAGCGGGCCTTGCCGGGGTGGGCGCGGTTCACGATGTCGGCAATGAGCTGCTGGTCTTCGTCGTAGGAAATGTAGTCGGCCGCGCCGCGCAGGGCCAGCACGTGGGTGTTCAGCTGCTGCCAGGCCGCGGCCAGGTTGGTGTGCTGCCACTGCTGCATGTAGCGGTAGTGCTGCGGAAAGCGCAACAGCTCGCCGGCATTGGGGTAGCGGGCCAGCACCTGCTCGGGCGTCTGCTTTTCGGTGAGCAGCAGGTGCAGCACGGCCGCGTAGAGCTGCTGCTGCTCGTTGATCTGGTCGTAGGGCATGCCCTGCAGGGTGCTCTGGTTGCGCTTGTTTGCCAGCAGGTACTCGATGAAGCTGCGGCTGGCCGTGCCCCAGGTGACGATGCCCTTAATAGGCTGCCCCTGGGCCACCAGCGGCGCCATCACCCCGCCGATGCTGAAGCCGGTCAGGAAGATGTTGTCCTGGTCGACCCAGGGCAGCTGGCGAATGGCGGCCAGCCCGGCCTTGTAGCCCCCGGTTTCCATCTCGAAGTCCGACTCCATGCAGGGCGTGCCGCGGCTGTCGCCCATGCCGGTTTTCTCCACCCGCATGGTGGCGTAGCCGTGGCGGCTCAGCGAGTCGATGATGCGCCGCTCGGTGCTGGCGGGCGCCAGCGGGTTGTCGACGGAGTGGCAGCTCACGCCCTGAATGAACAGCACCATGGGATGCCGCTGCTGGGCGCTGCCCCGGGGCCGGGTGATGATGGTGCGCAGCTGGTTGGGCCCAAACTGCACCGACGAGTACTGCACCTCGTGAAAGGCACTGGTTTCGGCCGGGTAGGGCTTGAAGGCCACTTTGCGGCGGATGGTTTTGCCGTTGCGCAGCAAAGTGAAGGTGGCCGTGGCGCCGGTGGGATACTGCTTGAGCAGGCCCACGAACTGCGGTACGTCCTGCACCGCGGCGTCGCCCACTTTCACCACCACGTCGCCGCCCTGCAGCCCGGCGGCCTGGGCCGACGATGCCGCGCGCACGCCCGTCACCAGAATGCCCTGCTGGTTGGGCAGGCGGTGGCGCTGCTGAATGCTGTCGTTGATGCCGCGCAGGTTGATGCCCACGAAGGCACGGCGGGGTAGTTCCTGGGCCAGGGCGGCGGGGCCGGCCAGCAAGGTGGCGGCCAAAGTGAGAATACGCGTTGTTTTCATGCGGAAAAAGGAAGCAAACGGAACGAAGCGCCGCGCCCAACGGAACCATTTTCGGCCCCGGCCGGCGCGCCGTACATAGAAACCGGGGCCTGGCAAAAGTTGCTTCCGGCTTCGGTGCGTGGCCGCCCGCCAGGCCCGCAAACCGTACCGGCTCACTTGAATGCCAGGCCGGCACCACCGGAAACCAAGCCCCAGCGGGCCGGCGCGGCCGGCGGCTACTTTCGGAATGCGGCAACTTCGGCGGGGCTATTTCGCTTATCTTGGAGTTGCTCACCTCGTTTCCCGTTGCCCGCATGCCGCTGCCCGAAGCCCCCGTTGCCAACGCCCTCGACATTCCCCGGCTGTTTGCCCGGCAGCAGGCCCGCAGCGAAGTGCTGCGGCGCGAGCCGGCCGAGGCCCGTGCCGCCCGCCTGCGCCGCCTGGGCCAGTGGATGACGGCCAACCGCGCCGCCATTCAGCAGGCCCTGTACGCCGATTTCCGCAAGCCCGCCGAAGAAACCGACGTCACCGAAATCTGGGCCGCGCAAACCGAGCTGCGCCACACCCTCAAGCACCTGCGCCAGTGGATGCGCCCGCGCCGGGTGGGCACGCCGCTGGCCTTGCTGGGCACTACTTCCTGGGTGCAGGTCGAGTCCAAGGGCGTGTGCCTGATCATTGCCCCCTGGAACTACCCGTTTTACCTGGCCGTCGACCCGCTCATCTCGGCTTTGGCCGCCGGCAACTGCTGCATCATCAAGCCCTCCGAGATGACGCCCCAGGTCTCGGCCCTGCTGGCGCGCATGGCCCGCGAGGTGTTCGACCCGGCCGAAGTAGCCGTAGTCGAGGGCGACCGGGAAGTGGCCACTGAATTGCTGAGCCTGCCCTTCAACCACACCTTTTTTACCGGCTCGCCGCAGGTGGGCAAGGTGGTGATGCGCGCCGCCGCCGAGCACCTGACCAGCGTCACGCTGGAACTGGGCGGCAAGTCGCCGGTCATCGTCGACGAAACGGCCGACCTGCGCGACGCGGCCGAGAAAATCGTGTGGGGCAAAAGCATCAACGCCGGCCAGACCTGCGTGGCGCCCGACTACGTGCTGGTGCACGAGCGCGTACAGGCCGCGCTGATCGGGGAAATCCGGGCTGTGGTGCAGCGCTTCTACAACGCCGACGGGCGGGGCGTGGCCGCTTCCGACTCGTTTGCGCGCATCGTCAACGGCCACCACTTCCAGCGCCTGGCGGGGCTGCTCGAAGATGCCCAGCGCCAGGGTGCCGTGGTCGAGCTGGGCGGCAGCGTCGACCAGAGCCAGTGCTTTATCGAGCCCACCGTGCTCAGCCAGGTAGCACCCGACAGCCGGCTGATGCAGGAGGAAATCTTCGGGCCGCTGCTGCCGGTACTGTCCTTCGGCAGCCTGATGCAGGCCGCCGACTTCGTGAACCAGCGGCCCCGGCCGCTGGCCCTGTATGTGTTCAGCCGCAGCACGGCCCAGCAGCAGTACCTGCTCGAGCACATTCCGGCCGGCGGGGCTTGCGTCAACGAAACCATCCTGCACCTGGGCCACCCCGAATTGCCCTTCGGCGGCGTGGGCAACAGCGGGCTGGGCAAAACCCACGGGCGCTACGGCTTTTTGCAGTTCTCCAACGAAAAGGCCGTGCTACGCCAGCGCGTGGGCCGCACCGCGCTCAAGGCCTTCTACCCGCCCTACACCCCGCAGGTGCGCAAGCTCATCGACTGGCTGCTGCGCTATCTGTAGCCGGGATGCCGTGCGGCTGAAATTGCACGGAAAGGAGTTGTGAGCTGCCTTATTTAAAGGTGGTAGCATGAAAAATACCCGCTAGTGGGTATTTCACAGGCGTTGAGCAAGCGGTATTTTGCGTCTTGCTACGGGGGATTCTCCCGGGTGGATACCGGACTTTAGGGCCAAATTGTTCGGCTTGCCGAGTTCTTGCGGGAATGTTGTATTTAGCACACAGGCGGTAGCCGCCCGGTTTACTTTTTTACCCTCGTGGCCATGCTTTTTTCTCCTGAACAGCGGCTTACCCTGGCTCTGTTGGCCGATGCCTTCGTTCCGGCCGTTCCGGCGCAGGCTGCGGCCGGCGGGTTCTGGCTGCGCCGCGGCTCCGAGGGCATCAACCAGGAGCAGCTGCTGGCCGCCATTGCCGCCCAGCCCGTAGCCGCGCAGCGACAGTTCGCCCAGCTGCTCGACCTGCTGGGCAGCCCGCTGCTGGGGCTCACGTGGTGGGGGCCGCTCAAATCGTTCGGGCAGCTGAATGAGGCGCAGCGCGAGCAGCTGCTGCAGACCTGGGCCGGCAGCCTGCTGCCCCCGCTGCGCCAGGGCTTTCAGGCCCTGCGCAAGCTTTGCACCTTTCTGTACTACGGCGGGGCGGCCGCGCAGGAGCTGAACCCCAACTGGACCGATATCGGCTACCCCGGCCCGCTGGCCCTGACCGACGGCGTGGTGGACACGCCGCGTCCTCTGCCTACCCTGCAGCCTGCCGCTGATGTTAACTACGACTGCGAGGTGCTGGTGATTGGCAGCGGCGCGGGCGGGGGGGTGGTGGCCGGCGAGCTGGCTGCGGCCGGCCACGACGTGCTGGTGCTCGACAAAGGTCCTTACTGCCACGGCTGCGACTTTACCCAGCGCGAGGCCGACATGATCGGGCACCTCTACGACGCCCGCGGCACCCTGAGCACCACCGATGGCGGCGTGACGCTGCTGGCCGGTAGCTGCCTGGGCGGGGGCACTACTGTGAACTGGGCCGGCTCGTTTCGCACGCCCGACTACGTGCTGGAGGAGTGGGCCCGCGAGCATGAGGCGCCGCACTTCACCCAGGCGTCCTTCAAAGCCAGCCTCGACGCCGTGACTGAAGCGCTGAGCGTGAACACCGACTACACCCGCCACAACGGCCAGAACCAGGCCCTGCTCGACGGCTCGCGCAAGCTGGGCCACGAGGTACGCCTGATTCCGCGCAACGAGAAGGGCCTGGACGACTCCGACGCGCACTTCCGCGGCCTGGGCTTCAGCACCTTTGGCGACCGGTACGGTATCAAACAAGGCACGCTGAATACCTACCTGAAAACCGCCGCCGCCCACGGGGCCCGGCTGCTGCCCAACACCCGCGTCGAGCGCATCAGCCTCGAAGCCGGACGGGCCAGCGGAGCCGAAGCCGTGTACACGGCCGCCGATGGCCAATGCTTCCGCGTGACGGTGCGCGCGCGTTGCGTGGTGGCGGCCGGCGGGGCCATTCAAACGCCCGCGCTGCTGCTGCGCAGCGGCCTGCGGCATCCGCACCTGGGCCGCCACCTGCACCTGCACCCTACCGTGGCCGTTTCGGGCGTGTATCCCTGGCCTATCGAGGCTTGGTACGGCCCGAGCATGTCGGTGGTTAACGACAGCTGCGCCCGGCTGGGCGGCACCAACTTCGGCGCCAAGATTGAAACGCCCCCGGCCCACGCCGGCCTCATGGCCATGACCCTGCCCTGGTTGTCGGGCGAGCAGCACAAACGCCTGATGCAGCAGGCGCCGAACCTGGGTTCCTTCATCGTGCTGACCCGGGACCGGGACGGCGGCCGCGTGCGCACCGACCGGCAGGGCGCCCCGCTCATCGACTACCAACTCAGCGCCTTCGACCGGGCCAACATGCTGCGGGCCGTGGCCACGGCGGCCGAAATTCACGCGGCGGCGGGTGCCCATACGGTGTACCTGCCCCACGGCACCCTGCCCACTTTGCAGGTGCGCGACGGCCGGATTCAGAACCGCGAGGTGCTCGACGGGCTGCCGCGGCTGAGCTGGCAGCCCAACCGCTTCAATCTCTACAGCGCCCACCAGATGAGCACCTGCCGCATGGGCGGCAACCGGGCCACGCACCCCACCAGCCCCAGCGGCGAAACCTACGAGGTGCCCGGGCTGTACGTGGCCGACGGCTCGGCCTTCCCGGCCTGCAGCGGCGTCAACCCCATGCTCACCATCATGGCCCTGGCCCACCACACCGCCCAGCAGCTGAAAGCCGTACTGCCCGCCTCGGGCCGCACGCAACAGCGGCCGCTGCCAGTACCGCTGCCCACGGCCTGACCCTCGATGATGCATCCGTCCGGGTGCGCCCCCCCTTCCCGATAGCTCCGCCTGCGCCTTCCGCACCTGTTATGTCTGAACGCTACTCCGATGCTGCCCAGCCCTGCTTCCGCACCGACGTCCTCATCATTGGGGCCGGGCAGGCTGGGCTGGCCGCGGCCTACTACGCCCGGCAGCTGGGGCTGAAATGCCTGCTGGTGGATGAACAGGCGGCGGTAGGAGCGGCCTGGGCCGAGCGCTACGACTCGCTGCAGCTGTTTTCGCCGGCCTGGGCCAGTAGCCTGCCGGGGTGGCCGTGGCCGGGCGACCCACTGCGCTACCCCACCAAGGACGAAGCCGCCGAATACCTGCGCCGCTACGCCGCCCGCTTCGGCTTCGACGTGCACGCCCGGCAGCGCATCGTGCACCTGCGCGCTATTGCCCGTAGCGGCTATGAGGCGTTTTCCCAGACCGGCAGCTGCTACATTGCTCGTTACGTGGTGGTGTGCACCGGCGGGTTTCAGGCGCCCAAAGTGCCGCCGATGGCTCGCCAGCTCGGCGCCGCCGTAACCCAGCTGCACAGCCGCGACTACCGCCGCCCAAGCCAGCTGCCCGGCCAGGGCCCGGTGGCGGTGGTGGGCAGCGGCAACTCGGCCCTGCAGATTGCCGCCGACCTGGCCCGCACCAACCGCCCGGTGTTCCTGGCCTTCGACGAGCGGACCCCTGCTCTGGCCAACAACACCCTGCTGTGGATTATGCTGCGGGTGTCGGGGCTGATGCGGGCTTCGCGGCACGGCCGCATCGGCGCGCGCCTGCACCAACGCCCCGAGCCGGTGGTAAGCCAGGATTTGCGGCAGCTGCGCCGCCTGCCCAATGTGCAGTGGATGGGCCGGGCCGAGGCGGCCGTCGACGAGCGGCGCCTGCAGGGGCAGCGGCTCATCACCTCGCCGCTGGAAGCGGTGGTGTGGGCCACCGGCTTCGGCCCCGACTTTGGATGGATGG
This sequence comes from Hymenobacter sp. B81, assembly GCF_044628455.1. NCBI lineage: Bacteria > Pseudomonadati > Bacteroidota > Cytophagia > Cytophagales > Hymenobacteraceae > Hymenobacter > Hymenobacter sp. B81. Next base: position 1,082,392 of record NZ_JBIYZW010000002.1, read on the forward strand.
AGCTGCCCGTGCTGGACGAGCGCGGCTACCCCGTGCACCACCGGGGTCTGACGGCCCTGCCGGGCCTGGCGTTTCTGGGTTTGCCCTGGCTCAACAGCCGCGACTCGGCCCTGCTGGCCGGTGTAGGACGCGACGCTCGTCGGGTAATGCGGGCGTTGGTGGCGGGCCAGATGGCACCGGTCGAAAAATTGAACCCAACCTCGGTAGTCCCGCGTTAGAAGGCTACCTTTACCGTAGAGGTTTTTCTCGTCTTCTCCCGATTCGCCGATGATGATTCTCGCTTCCCTTGCCGAGCAGCTGGCCGCGCTGCTCGACCGTTTGCTGGGCGGACGCACCCCCCAGCTGCAGCCCGTACCCGTTCGGGTACAGCGCTGATTTCCCCCGAACCCGAACCTTGACTGCCCTTCCTGTCCGGAAGGGCTTTTTTTATGGCTTTTCCGTGAGGCCGTTTAGCGGCCGCTCAGCCCGTACCGAGGACGAGCGGGCACAAAAAAGCCGCGGCTCTTTGGGCCGCGGCTTTTAAGCAAAAAGTATTGAAAGGCGCTAGCGGATAACCAGCTTGCGCATTACGCTGGTGTTGTCGGCGTCAATTTTTACGTAGTAGAGGCCGTTGGCGAACCGGCTCAAATCCAGCGTGCGGGTAAAGCGGTTGTCCAGCTCGGTAATGGTTTCGCGGTACACCACCGTGCCAATGACGTTCAGCACGCGCAGCTCGGTGCGGCGGCCTTCGAAGCCCGACACGGCCACGTGCACGATGCCGGTACTGGGGTTGGGGTAAACCAGAATGCTTTTTTCTTCGCCGCTGCTGGCCGGCCGAACGGCGGCAGGAGCGGAAGCCTGGGCGGCGGCGGGCAGGCTGCTTTGCAGACAGCACACGCTGAAAACGGCCACCAGAACCAGATAAAGTAGTTGTTTGGACATAGAGAAGCGGGGAAAAGTGCCCAACCAAATTAGCGGGCGGGCTTGCCGTGCAAACCGACCACAAAAGTAACGCGCTATTTTGAAATAGGTTATCAAAATATAGGGAGCTTATGTTAGCTTTTCGATAATTGCGCAATAATATCCTGCCGGCCCGCGTTTCTCGTCCTTTTATGCTCTCTGCTGCGTGACCAAATCCGCCCTGGAATCCGACGTGCTGATCATCGGCGGCGGGCTGGCGGGCCTCACCGCGGCCCTTGATCTGGCGGCCCGCGGGCATAGCGTGGTGCTGGTGGAAAAGCGGCAGTACCCCTTCCACCGGGTGTGCGGCGAGTACGTGTCGAACGAGGTGCGGCCCTACCTGCAACGCCTCGGCGCCGACCCGGCGGCCCTGGACCCGGCCCGCATCGGGCGGCTGCTGGTGTCGGCTCCGGGCGGGCGCACGCTCTCGGCCCGGCTCGATTTGGGCGGCTTCGGGCTGAGCCGCTACGCGCTCGACGAGTTTCTGTACGAGCGCGCCGTGGAACGTGGGGTGCAGGGCCTGCTGCCGGCCACCGTGGCCGAGGTACAGCTGGGGGCGGATGAGCATTTTCGCGTGGCTTTGGCCGATGGCCAGGAACTGCGGGCCCGGGTGGTGCTGGGGGCCTACGGCAAGCGCGCCACCCTCGACCGGCAGCTGAACCGGCCCTTTTTCCGGCAACGCTCGCCCTACGTGGGCGTCAAGTATCACCTGCGCCTCGACTTCCCCCCCGACCTAATTGCCCTGCACAATTTCGCCGATGGCTACGCCGGCCTGTCGGCCATCGAAGGCGGGCGCTACTGCTTCTGCTACCTGACCACCCGCGAGCAGCTGCGCCGCCACGGCAGCATTCCGGCCCTGGAAGAGCAGGTGCTGGCCCGCAACCCGCATTTGCGCCGGGTGCTCAGCGAGGCCGAGCGGCTGTACGCGCAGCCCGAGGTCATCAACGAAATTTCCTTTGCGCCCAAGGCCTGCGTGGAGCAGCACGTGCTGATGTGCGGCGACTCGGCGGGGCTCATCACGCCCCTGTGCGGCAACGGCATGGCCATGGCCATTCACGGCGCCGCGCTGGCGGCGGCGCATACCCACGCTTTTCTGCGCGGCGAGCTGAACCGGGCGGCCCTGGAAGCCGCGTATTCCCGCGACTGGCAGCGCACCTTTGCCGGCCGGTTGCGCGTGGGGCGCTGGGTGCAGCAGCTCTTCGGCGGCCCCCGCCTGACCGATGCCGTGGTGGGCTCGTTGCGCTACGCGCCGGGGCTGGTGCGGACGCTGGTGCGGCAAACCCACGGGCAACCGTTCTAAGCCGGCGGGGCGCGACCGGGCTGGCGGTCAAATCGGACTGAATCTTTCAAAGTTGGTTGGAATGGGTCGGGCTGACGGGTTTTCCGTATACTGCCCCCGATGACCACCAGCTACCTGAGCGCCATTGGCACGGCCCTGCCCGTGCACCGCCTTCCGCAACCGCAGATTGCTGATTTCATGGCCCGGGCCCACGGAATGGAGGAGGGCGAAGCGCGCAAGCTGCGGGCCCTGTACCGCCTTTCGGGTATCGGCTACCGCCACTCCGTGCTGCCCGACTACGGCCGCCAGCCCGGCGCTTTCACGTTCTTTCCCAATACGCCCGACCTGGAGCCCTTCCCCACCGTGGGCGCCCGCATGCGGGTATACAGGCGCGAGGCCCTGCCGCTGGCCGCCGAGGCTGCACTGGACTGCCTGCGCCAGGCGCCCGAGGTGGCGCTGAACACCATTACCCACCTGATTTCGGTGAGCTGCACCGGCATGTACGCGCCGGGCCTCGACATCGAGCTGGTGCAGCACCTGGGGCTGCGGCCCGACGTGCAGCGCACCTGCGTCAACTTCATGGGCTGCTACGCGGCCTTCAACGCCCTGAAGCTGGCCGACGCCATCTGCCGGGCTAATCCTCGCTCCCGGGTGCTCATCGTGAGCACCGAACTCTGTACGCTGCACTTTCAGAAACGCGCCGAGGAAGACCACCTGCTGGCCAACGCCCTGTTCGGCGACGGCGCGGCGGCAGCCCTGGTGCTGGGCGAGCCGGCACCCGGCCGGCCCAACCTGGAGCTGGCCGCCTTTCACTGCGGCCTGGAGCCCGACGGCATGGCCGACATGGCTTGGCACGTCAACGACTTCGGCTTCGAAATGACCTTGTCGTCGTACGTGCCGCGGCTGGTGCGCCAGGGCATCCGGCAGCTCACCGAGGGGCTGCTGCGCCACTTGCCCGTGCGCCTGGCCGACGTGCAGCACTTCGCCATTCACCCCGGCGGCCGGCGCATTCTGGAAGCCATTGAGCAGGAATTGGGCCTCAGTCCGGCCGACAACCGCCACGCCTACCAGGTGCTGCGCGAGGTCGGCAACCTGTCGTCGGCCACGGTGCTGTTCGTGCTGCGCGAGATGCAGCGCAGCCTGCAGGCCGAGGAAGACGGGGCGCCGGTGCTCAGCTTTGCCTTCGGCCCCGGCCTGACGCTGGAAGCCATGCTGCTGCGCGTGAAGTTTCAGTAAACGTTTGCCTGATTCCGCCCGCTCCTAACCGTTGCCTGCCATGCCCGATTTCTCGCGCCGCTCGTCCCGGGCCGAGCTAATGGACGACCTCACGCTGGCTTCCGACGCCCTGCACCAGAACCTCGACGAGCTGGAAGTCATCAACACCCGCCTGGGGGGGTACCGCGTGGTGGCCGACGCGCTGGAGCGCCTGCAGCCGCGCTTTCCGGCCGGGCGGCCCCTGGAGCTGGCCGACCTGGGCAGCGGCGGGGGCGACACGCTGCGGCACGTGGCCCGGTGGGCCCGTCGCCGCGGGCACGCCGTAGGTCTGACCGGCGTTGACGCTAATGCCTTTATGGTCGACTATGCCACGCAGCGCAGCACGGCCTACCCCGAAATCCGGTTCTGGCAGCAGGACATCTTTGCGCCGGATTTTGCCCGCCACCGGTTCGATATCATTACCTGTAGTTTGTTTTGTCACCACTTCGCCGACGAGCAGCTGGTGACGCTGCTGCGCCAGTGGCAGCAACAGGCACGGGTGGCCGTGGTCATCAACGACCTGCACCGCCACCCATTGGCCTACCACAGCATCCGCCTGCTCACGCGGGTGCTGCGCGGCTCCCACCTGGTGCAGCACGACGCCCCGCTCTCGGTGGCCCGTGCCTTCCGCCGCAGCGACTGGCAGCGGCTGCTACAGTTGGCCGGCATCGGGCACTACCAGCTGCGCTGGCAGTGGGCCTTCCGCTGGCAACTCATCATCGAGGGCCAGGGAGCATGAACGTGCTGGCTATTCGAGAGTAGTGGGAGTTGAAGGTGCGGTATTGAGCAAGCCTCAATCAGGTTAAAACCACAGCTCCCGGGCCAGGCGGAACGTGTTGGCGTGGGCTTCCACAATGTCGGCCACGCGCTCGGAATAGCCGCCTCCCATGCACACCACCACCGGCAAATGGTAACGGTGGCAGAGCTCCAGCACCAGCCGGTCGCGCTGCCGGCAGCCTTCGCGGCTGAGTGCCAGGTGGCCGAGCTTATCGGTGGCCAGCACGTCGACGCCGCTCAGGTAAAACACGAATTCGGGCTGCACCTGGTCGAGCAGGCGCGGCAGCGTGTCGCCCAGCAGGCGCAGGTAGGCTGCGTCGTCGGTGCCGTCGGGCAGGGGCAGGTCGAGGTCGGATTGCTCCTTGCGGGCGGGGTAGTTGCGGGCGCCGTGCATGGAGAAGGTGAACACCCGCGGCTCGTCTTGGAAGATGCGGGCCGTGCCGTTGCCCTGGTGCACGTCGAGGTCGACGATGAGCACCTGCCCGATGCCTTCGTGGTCGAGCAGGTAGCGGGCGGCCACGGCCTGGTCGTTGAGCAGGCAGAACCCCTCGCCCCGGTCGCGGAAGGCGTGGTGGGTGCCGCCGGCCACGTTCAGCGCCACGCCGGTGTGGCGGGCCAGGCGGGCGCACTGCACGGTGCCGCCCAGAATGGTGATTTCGCGCTGCACCAACGCTTCCGACCACGGAAAGCCGGTGGCGCGCTCTTCGTGGCGCGTGAGCTGGCCCTGGCGCAGGCGCTGCCAGTAGGCGGCGTCGTGGGTTCCGAGCAGGTACTTCTCGGGCAGGGGCGGCGGCTCGAACAGACATTCCTCGGCGATGGTGCCCTCCCGAATCAGCTGCTCGGGCAGCAGCTCGTACTTGAGCATGGGAAAGCGGTGGCCGGCCGGCAACGGGTGGGCGTAGAGCGGGGCCCAGGCCACGGGCAAGTGGCGCGGCGCGGAAGCGGCGGGAGAGTTCACGCGGGCTACAACCGGAAAATGCCGCAATGGGTTACGGCTTAGGTATTATTAGATGAGCCGTAAAATCACTGATCTTAGTCTGTTTGTGATTTCGGTTTACTTATAAAATGCGTGCCTGAATAACAGTCAAACGTAATTTCATGATTGTTCAAAAATAGCAGGTATAAAATTGTGTTAAGCTCGATGTGATTAACTGCTGCGTTGTCTATGTAATACTTGTCGATCTTCTCTTTAGTACAGTATTTGCCTAGTAGGCTATTGATATCTTTCCTGTAATGATTGTAAATGAATTTGTCTGCGGTAAAAATACTCCTTCCATAAAGATACTTGCTTGCCGTATCGATGCGGAATTCTTCATTTATTACTTTATACTCAAATTCCTCGTAGCTTTTGCACTGGGTTGGTTCGTGGAGGTAATACCTGTATAATGCTGTGGAAGGCGTTCGTGCAACGTTATCACCAAGCTTAAAAAATACCACATAGGACTGAGGCATTTCTTTAAGTGAGAGTTAGGTTATATCTACTGCGTTACTTGATTGTATGCTTGTAGGCAGCTCATTTTCATTTGCGCACGAAGTCGCCGTCGCAAATACTGATAAAGCAACGATTAATGATTTCAGGAATAGAGCCATGCATTTGTTCATGGTCCGGTAACAAAAAAACGCTCCTACGATAATCATAGGAGCGTTTTGTGAAGCGTACTGGACTCGAACCAGTGACCTCCACCGTGTCAGGGTGGCGCTCTGAACCAACTGAGCTAACGCTCCGGACGCGGCTGATACGGGCCGGAAGCTGCAAACATACGCCCGGGCAGCCGCATCGGCCAAGCGCCGGGCCGGAAAATTTTGCATCCTCCCGCCACTGGGTGCAACCTGGGCTGCCCGGCGCAAGTATAGCAGCTTGCGAATGCCGCCCGGCGCGCCTGCTTTCCGTCGGGTAGTTACCACCTTGAACTTCAACTCCATCATGAAAAAAATTGCACTCCTGTTTTCTCTGGGCTTGCTACTGAGCGTAGGTGCTCAGGCCCAGCGCGGCGTCGAAGGCGTCCGCAAATCCACCGACTACCAGACCACGCCCGAGTCGCGCAACAACGGCTTCGGCATCAAGGGCGGCTGGAACTCCTCGGACTTCCGCGGCGACGACAAGAAAAACTACGACAACGACGCCAACCGCCAGGCTTTCCACGCCGGTTTCTACGCCCAGTTCGGCTTCACGCCCAAGGTTTCGCTGCAAACCGAGCTGCTCTACAGCCGGCAGGGTTTCGTGGCCTCGCGCCCCGGCGCGCTGAACCCCAACAAGTACACCACCAGCCTCGACTACCTGCAGGTGCCGGTGATGGTTGTGTACAACGTGGTGGATAACGTGAGTATTCACGCCGGTCCGCAGGTGTCGCTGCTCATCAACGCCAAGGAAGGCAACCAGACGGTGAACATTGCCAACCGCAACTACAACTCGCTCGACTACGGCGCCGTGTTCGGGCTGGAAGGCCGCGTGGGCCCGGCCCGCGTGGGCGGCCGCTACGTGCTGGGTTTGGCCGACATCTACAACGACTCGAAAACCGAGAACGGCGTGGAACTACCCGGAACAAACTTCGACAACATCAAGAACGGTACCATCCAACTGTACGTGGGCATCGGCTTCTCGCAGTAGCCCCGCTCGAAACTAATACCCGCAAAAAGGCCCGCTGCAGCAGTGCAGCGGGCCTTTTTTGTGCCGGTTAGCCAGGTAGAATTAGCTGCGCGGGGCGTGCCGGCCTTCGAGTATTTCCTCGGTCAGCTTCTGGTTGAAGGCGGGAATGTCGTCGGGGTTGCGGCTGGTGATGAGCCCTTTATCAACCACCACTTCCTGGTCGATCCAGGTGGCGCCGGCGTTTTGGAGGTCGGTTTTCAGGCTGGGCCAACTGGTCATCTGCTTGCCCTGCACCAGGCCGGTTTCGATGAGCGTCCAGGGGCCGTGGCAGATGGCGGCTACCACCTTGCCCGCGCGCAGGAAGTCGCCCACAAAGCTCACCACCTTTGCCTCGGTGCGCAGCTTGTCGGGATTGATCTGCCCGCCGGGCAGCACCACGGCGTCGTAGTCGGCGGCGCTTACCTGGTCGATGGTCTTGTCGACTTTCACCGAGTCGCCCCAGTCGGTGTGCTGCCAGCCCTTGATGGAGCCGGACTTGAGCGACACCACGTGGGTTTCGGCGCCCTGGTCTTCGAGGTGCTTCTTGGGCTTTTCCAGCTCCGACTGCTCGAAGCCGTCGGTGGCCACGATGGCGACTTTCTTGCCTTTCAGCTTGTCACTGCCAAATATGCTCATGGTAGAAAGGGTGGTTGTGGGTGAGAAACAACGAGCCGGAGCCTTGCGCCACGTGGCGAAGGGCTCCGGCTACTGGCTAACGCAGGGGCATGGGCAGGGGTTATGCGGGCGGATTGGCGCGGCGAGGCCGTAGGCCGCTTATTCCTCGGAGTAGCCGGCGGCTTTGCGCTGGGCTTTCAGCTGGCGCCGCAGCTGGTGCACGCGCTCGTCGAAGCCGTCGGGCTCGTAGGCCACGGCCTCCACGTCGAGCTGGTGCAGCATGTCCATCAGGGCGTCGGCGTGGTCGGTGCGCTTGCCGGTAACGAGGCTCACGAAGGCCATTTTCGACCACAGCAGCGCCTTCAGGCGCAGGCCGTCCTGGTCGAGCATCTGCATTTCCACTACCAGCGTGGTGTTGTCGAAGTGAATGAGCTGGGTGCGAATGAGCACCTGCTCCGCGTGATTGGCCGGGCGCAGGTAGCTGATGTGGTGCTTGGTGATAACCCAGGCGGAGCGCTGCTCCCGGGCCAGCTCGCCCAAATTCAGGGCGTAGTGCCGGGTGGTGTGGTCTTCGCGGGCGTTGAGGAAGTAGTCGAGGTAGCGGGCGTTGTTGAGGTGGCCCAGCTGGTCGCAGTCCTGGAAGTAGATGCGGTGCAGGCTTTCGGGCGTTTGCGGCAGCGGCGTGGCAGACATAAGCAGAAGAGAAAATACGGGCCCGCAAAGTACGCCGCCCGGCCGCTACTGGCCCCCGGCGGCTTCCTCAGTGGCCGTGTCGGCGGCCGGGGGCGCGTCTACGGCGGCATCGGCGGCGGCGGGTTCTACCGCGGCCGGCTCGGGCAGGGCACTACCGTCGTCGGGGGCCTCGTCGTCCCACGACTCGGCTTCGAGGCGGTAGGCATCGGCCAGCACGTCGTTGTCGGCCTGGCGGCGGGCGCGGGTGGGGCCGTCGAAGAGGATGAGCACGTGGTGCTCGTTGAGCAGGGCCATGCCCTCGGCCTTGTCCTGCCCGGCGGTGCGGCCGTGGCCGTGGGGCACGTCGAAGAGGCGCTCGAGCTGCTGGGGCGGCACCAGCGTGTCGCCCTCGTGGCGCAGCGCGTCGGGCCAGCGGTACACGGCAATGGTGCCGTCGAGGTCCATGGTGGGACCGGCCAGCAGGTACAGGTCGTTGCCCAGCACGCGCAGCTCGCGCAGACCCATGCCGCCCAGGTCGAGGAAGTGCTTGCGGTAGTACTTGAACTCGGCGCCGGGAATCTTGCCCAGCCGGAGGCGGCCGCGGTGGCTGCCTTCCTCGGGGTGCAGCTCCAGCACCACGGCCCAGCCGCGCAGCACCGGGCCGCGCAGGCCCACAAACAGGCGCCCGTCGTCGGCCAGGGCCAGCCCTTCGATGTCGAAGCCGTTGTCTTTGCCGGGCAGGGGCACGAAGGGACCGATGTGCGGGTCGCGGCGCAGCAGGCGCACCAGCACGTGGTGGCCCAGGCGGGCGGCGCGCAGCTTGCGGCCTTTTTTGGTGGGGTGGGGGGCACTGGCGCGCAGCTCGTAGTCCTGGGTGTCGGCGTCGCGCACCAGCGGAATGCGGGCCAGCAGGTAGCGGTTGGGCTCGGCCTGCACTTTGGCCAGCTTGGCAATGCCCTTGGCGCCGGGGTCTTTGTCGGGCTTGGGGTCTTTGCGCTTGAGGCTGTGCGAGCCCACCAGCCAGAGGAAGCCGCCGCCCTCGGCCAGCCCCTCAATGTCGACTTCGCCGTCGGGCGCGGTGGGGTCGGGCAAATCCAGCAGGTCGGCCAGGCGGAAGGAGCGGTGCTGGGCGAAGGTGCGCGGCCCGGTCAGGCGCAGGCGCTCCACGCTGGCGCGCTCGTCGCAGGCCATCCACAGGTTGTCGCCGGTGCGCAGGGCCGAGGAAAGCCCGTCGCGCACGTGCTTGCCGTCGGCGTTCAGGCTCAGCTCGGAGTCGAATTGCAGTAAAAAGGAGGTGGGCTCGGCAGCGGGCATGGCGGAAGGAAATAGGGGTGCTGTTGCAACGGCGCAACCCGGCCGGGGTTGCGGCCCGCTGGCGCGGCATCGGGGGTTTTTACCGCGCCATTGCGGTAAAAAGCCGCGACATTGCGGTTCCCAGCCGCGACATTGCGGTTCTGAGCCGCGACTTCCCGGTTCCGAGCCGCGGCATTGCGGTTTTGAGCCGCGAGGTCGCGGTAAAAAGCCGCAACATCGCGGTTCCGAGCCGCGGCACCGCGGTTCCGAACCGGTCGGTCGCGGCTTTTCATCGCGCCCACGCGACTTTCTGTTGCGGCATTCCGGCTTTTTGTTGCGCCGAAGTGGTTTTCCGTTGCGGGGGCGCGGGTTTTCGTTGCGCCATAACCGCTTTTCAGTGCGACACCCCGGGTTTTGGTTGTACCGTTCCGGGTTTCTGCCGACCCATTGGCAGTTTCCATCCCGAAACGCTGAAGTTTGATCCAATCCCCGGGAAGTTTGGTCCGGCCGCGGCCGCTTGTGCTCCGGGCCGTGCCGGCGCGCTATCAGTCTTTCTTCTCCTTGTCATCGGTGGGACCGAGCACTTTCAGCTTGTCGGCCTTGCTCAGGCCCGACACCACTTCCACGTTGATGCCGTCGCTGATGCCGGTTTTGACCAGGCGCTTCTGAAACTGCTGCGGGGCGGTTTCCACCTCCACGAACACGCTGTCTTTGTTGAGCTTGCCGAACTGCAGCAAACTTTCCTTGATGGCCAGCACCTGCTTTTTCTGGTCGAGCACGATGTCGCCGTTGGCCGAGTAGCCGGCCCGGAGAAACTCGCCGCGCTGCAGCCGCACCTGGGCGCGCACCTGAAACTTGATGGCGCCTTCCTCGGTCACGCCCTTGGGGGCAATGTATTCGAGGGTGGCGGGAAAGGTCTTGCCCTCGATGGCACCCACGGTGAGCGTGATGGGCATGCCCTCGCGCACCTTGCCGGCCTCGCTCTCGTCGATCTTGCCCTCAAACACGAGGCTGTTCATGTCGGCCACGGTGGCAATGGTGGTGCCCTCGTTGAAGTTGTTGCGCTCGACCACCGACGAGCCCACCTTGATGGGCACGTCGAGCAGCATGCCCGTGATGGTGGAGCGCACCAGGTTGGTGGCCCCGCCGGTGTTGCGCGACGAGCCGCGCTGGGCAATCTGCAAATCGTTTTCGGCGGCGGTCAGGGCCTGCTGCTTGGCGCGCACGTCGGCCAGCAGGCGGTTGAACTCCTGCTGGGCAATGACCTTCTGCTCGTAGAGCGGGCGCTGGCGCTCCAGCTCCTGCCGGCTGGTTTCGAGGGCTACCCGGGCCTGCTGAATCTGGTTCTGGGCGCTGTTGACGCTGCCGGCATTGGCCACGGTGCGGATGCGGGCCAGGAGCTGGCCCTCCTTCACGGGCTGGCCCGCCTCCACGTACAGCTCCTCCACAATGCCCGACACCTGGGGCTTGATCTGCACCTCGCGCCGCGGCACAATGCTGCCCGTGGCCACGGTTTTCTTGGTGATGTCGGCCACGAAGGGCTTTTCCGTTTGGTAGGTGATGGGGTCGGCGTGGGCCTGCAAATAGAAGTAGCGGCCCAGCCAGCCGAAGCCCCCCAGCAGCAGCGCCAGCAGGAGCACGAGAAAGACGCGTTTCATAGCTTGGTTGGTCGTTTTTGGTTATTCGTTTTTCGCTTTTCGGGGCCGGAGAAAGTTGTTGGTTTTTCGTTTTTGGTTGGTGGTTTCTTGGCCTTTCGGGAGCGGGGAAAGTATATTCTGGCAACTGGCAACTGGCAACTGGCAACTGGCAACTGGCAACTGGCAACTGGCAACTGGCAACTGGCAACTGGCAACTGGCCAATCATTCGTCGCGCAGGGCCACCACGGGCTGCACGCGGGCGGCGATGGTGGCGGGCACCAGGCCGGCCAGCGCGCCGCACACTACCAGCATGAGCACGGCCGTGAGGGCCACCTGCACGTCCACCTGCGGGTTGTAGAAGAAGTTGATGTCCTGGCCCTCGATCAGGTGACTGATACCGGCCATCAGGGCCGTGCCGCCAAGGAGGCCCAGCAGCCCGGCCGCGGCCGTAATCACGATGCTTTCCTGCACAATCATGCTCACGATGCTCCCGGGCGTGGCGCCCATGGCCTTGCGGATACCGATTTCCTTGGTGCGCTCCTTCACCACGATGAGCATGATGTTGCTCACCCCAATGATGCCCGCCACAATGGTGCCCAGGCTCACCCACCAGCTGAAGCCGGCAATGCCCAGGAACAGGCCCTGCACGCGGGCGTACTCTTCCTCCACGTTGGCCGAGCCGAAGGCCCGCACGTCGGTGGGGGCCACCTTGTGCTGCCGGGCCAGCACCTCCTTCACCTTGGTTTCGACCACCTTGGCCGGCACGCCGGGCCGGGGCAGAAAGGCGAAGTAATCCACCTTGTTGGCCTGGTTGAAGGCAATCTGCAGGGTGGTGAGCGGAATAAAGATGGTCTGGGCGTCTTCCTGCGCTTCTTCCTGCCGGCCGGTGCCCCGGAACGTGCCGATGACCTGGAAGAAGGTGCCCTTGATGCGGATGTACTGGCCCATCGGATTCTGGTCGCCGAACAACACCTCAGCCACCCGCGCCCCGATGATGGCCACCTTGCGCCGCTCGCGTACGTCGGGCTCGTTCACAAAGCGCCCACTGGTGAGGGCCACCGGCCGCACCTGCGGGTAGCCCGGGTACTCCCCGTTGACGCGGAACGACGAGCTCTTGGGGCCGTACTGCACCGTGAAGGTGCCGTGCAGCGAAGTGCGCGGCAGCACCAGCGCGGCCTCGGGCACCTGCCGCTGCAAAGCCAGCACGTCGTCGTTGGTGAACTGCACCGAGCGCCCCGGCTTCATGCCCAGGTACGGCTCACTGGTGCGCTGCGACCACACGAATATGGCATTCTTGGCCACGTCGAACTCCTTTTCCACGCCGTTGCGGAAGCCCTTGCCCGCGCCCAGCAGCACCGCCAGCATGAAGATGCCCCAGAACACGCCAAAGGCGGTGAGCCCTGTGCGCAGCTTGTGCCGCCGCACCGTGCTCCAGATTTCGGCCCATTTGTCTACATCGATCATCGTCGGATGCTTTATCGACTGCCGTAGCGGCCGCGGTATTCGCTAAATGTCTACTCCGCGCGCAGGGCGTCGATGGGTTTGATGTTGGCCGCTTTCAGGGCGGGCACGAAGCCGGCGAAGGCGCCGGCCACCACCAGCAGCAGGGTGGCGCCGAGGGCCACGCTCACGTTCACCTCGGGCCGGCTGAAGTACGGCAGCTCAGCGCCCGACTGCTCGATGGCGTAGCGCAGTCCGTCGAGCAAAGCCACGCCGGCCAGCAAACCCAGGTAGCCCGAGAGGCCGGTGATGACGATGCTTTCCTGCACGATCATGCCCACGATGCTCCAGGGCGTGGCCCCAATGGCCTTGCGCACCCCGATTTCCTTGGTGCGCTCCTGCACGATAATGAGCATGATGTTGCTCACGCCCACCACGCCCGCAATGAGGGTGAGCACGCCGATGACGGACACGAACAGCTTGATGCCGTTGAACAGACCGTTGAAGCGCGCCACCTCTTCCTCGTTGTTGTTCAGCTCCAGGGCCTGCTTGTCGGCGGGGTCGAACTGGTGGCGGCTGGCCAGCAGCTGGCGCACCTGGGCTTCCAGCTCGGCCACCGGCGTGCCCGCCCGCGTGGTCAGCCCGATGAGCTGCACGGTGTTGTACTGGTTGAAAGTGGTCTGGAAGGTGCTGAACGGCACGTAGGCGCGCTCCTCGTTGCGGCCCTGGTTGTCGTTGGTCCAGAACACGCCCACGATCTGGAAGAAGACGCCCTTCACCTGCACGTACTGGCCGATGGGGTTTTCGTCGTCCTTGAACAGCACCTTGCGCACCCGCTCGCCGATGACCATGATCTTGCGGCGCTCGGCCACGTCGAGCGGGCTGAGCAGGCGCCCGGCCTTGAGCTGCTCGCCGTTGATGGTGAAAAACTCGCCGTTGGCCCCGAACACCGGAAACGAGCCGTTCTTGGTGCCCCGCACGATGGTGTACTCGCCCGAGAGGCGGTTGCGCGTGGCCAGCAGCTCCACGCCCTCAATGCGCTGGCGCAGGGCCTGCAGATCGTCGTTGGTGAACTTGATTTCGCGGCCCGGCTTCAGGCCCTGCCAGGGCAGGGAAGTTTTGCCGCCGTAGATAAACAAGCTGTTCTGGGCACCGGCGCCGAATTCCTTGAAGATGCCGTTCTCCATGCCCTTGCCCGCGCCCAGCAACAGCACCAGCATGAAGATGCCCCAGAACACGCCGAAGGCCGTGAGCCCCGTGCGCAGTTTGTTGCGGCTCATGGTGCCCAGGATTTCCTGCCACTTATCGAGGTCGAACATGGGGCATTGATCATTTAACATTGATCATTTATCAGCCGTCAGACTGAGGCGCCCAGCAGGGCGGAGCTGCCCGGGCGCGGGCTAGCGGCAGCTTTTGCGCAGGCGCTCCAGGCGGGCTACCACGTCGCGCACTACCCGCTCGTCGGTGGTGTAGAGCGGCAGCTCCAGCTTGGTGCTGCTGCCCTTGCGCACGCGCCTGATCTTGACTTCGAAGGGCGCGTCGTCTTGGTCGCGGTTGCGCTCGTAGCTCAGCGGCTCCACCTCGCGCCACTCGAAGTCGAGCACCAGTTCGAACTTGCCGTCGGCGACTTTGGCCGCCCAGCCGGCCTCGCCACCCTTGTTGTAGCTCACCGAAATCGGCGCGCTCGACTTGGTGTCGGCGTCGTGGTCGCGGATGGTCTGGCTGGCGTGGCAGCCGTTGAGGTCCAGCCGGATTTCCTGCTTGGGCTTGGTCGGGTCACGCATCAGCTTGTTGACTTGCTGCATCAGGGCCTTGGCTTCGGCGGCGGAGGTTTGGGCGCGGGCGGCAGGCACGCTCAGCAGCAGTGCCGCGGCGACGGTAAGAAGCACGGTTTTCATGCGGGTAGGGAAGAGGCGTTGGGAGTGAGGGGAAGTGGGCGGGCTTCTTCGGCTTCGTCGCCCACGATGAGCCCGTCGCGCAGGCGAATCACGCGCTGGGTTTGGGCAGCAATGTCGTGCTCGTGGGTCACGATGATGACGGTCATGCCCTCGGCATTCACCTGCTTGAAGATGTCCATCACCTCCTGCGTGGTGTGCGTGTCGAGGGCGCCGGTGGGCTCGTCGGCCAGAATGAGCTTGGGCTGGTGAATGAGGGCGCGGGCCAAAGCCACGCGCTGCCGCTGCCCGCCGCTCAGCTCGCCGGGCAGGTGCTCGGCCCGGTCGGCCAGGCCCACGCGGTCGAGGTACTCCAGGGCCAAGCGGTTTCGCTCGCGGCGGCTCACCTGCTGGTAGTACAGCGGCAGGGCCACGTTTTCCAGGGCCGACTTGAAGTTCAGCAGGTTGAACGACTGGAACACGAAGCCCAAAAAGCGGTTGCGCAGCTGCGCGGCCTGCCGCTGCGAGAGGCCCCGCCCGATGCGCGTGCCCGCTAGCCAGTATTCGCCCGCGTCGTAGTCGTCCAGAATGCCCAGGATGTTGAGCAGGGTGCTCTTGCCCGAGCCCGACGAGCCCATGATGCTCACCAGCTCACCGGCCTGCACGTCTACGTCGATGCCCTTGAGCACCTGCAGCCGGTTGTGGCCCATGACGTAGCTTTTCTCGATGCCCTTTAGTTGGATCATGGCCCGTCCGCTTTGCCCTTAAGGTAGAAAAAACGTCGGTGCCAGCCCCGCTATTGGCGGGCCGACACCGACGTCAGATGCGGGGTGCAGGGCAAGGGTTGCCCGGGGCAGCGACTTATTTCTGGGCCTGCTGCTCGCGCAGCTTCTGCTGAATCTGGGGCTTGCGCTGCTGGTAGAGCTTGTACTGGGCCGGCGTCATGGCCTGCTTGAGCTGGCCCTCGGAGGCGGCGTTGATTTGCTTGAGGGCGGTCATCAGGCCGGCTTTGTTGCCCGCAAACTTGGTCTGGGCGGCGTTGACCTGCTCCACGGTGTTGGCCAGAATCTGGCGCACGCGCAGTACCTGGTCGTCGCGCAGCTGCAGCTCCTCGGCCATTACCGAGGCCAGGTCGCGGGCGTTTTCGCGGCGGATTTCCTCGGGCTTGCGGGCCTCTACGGCGGTGCTGGCTTCGGCGGCTTTGTTGCGGTTGCGCCGGGCACAGCTGCCCAGCAGCATGGTGAGCAGCAGCAGCGCCAGCAGGCAGTTACGGAAAGGCATGGAAGGAAAGAGTTGACGTATGCCCTGCATACGCGAAAAGCGCGGCGGCGGCTACTGCGGCCGCCTTGCCCGCGGCAGGGGCCGTTTCCGGGCCGCAGCATACGCGCCGCCTGGCAGTAGCACCCGGACCGTGGGGCGGGAAATAACCACCGTAAAATCATAACATTACGGTAACGTACCGGCTATGTCCGGCAACGGCCGCCGCCCGAATTTTGTCGCACCCTTTCCATTTCCCAACCAACACCACCGTTTCATGATGAAGTACCCCTTTACCCGCCTGAGTGGTCTGGCGCTGCTCGCCCTGCTGGCCGTTTCCTGCGCCAAGCACGACGACGTGGCGCCCCAGGCCGAGCAGGAGGTAGCCGCCAGCCAGGCCGACGACGCCACCCGCGACAGTCACCTGGCCATGGGCAACCCCAGCGGCGCCGTAGCCAACAGCGCGTACCCCACCAATTACCTCATGAGCAAGTCCCAGTTTGCCATGTCGTACCACCGCAACCGGGGCATTCCGAACTGGGTGAGCTGGCACCTGAGCAAGGCCTGGCTGGGCTCGGCCGCCCGCCAAGACGATTTCCGCGCCGACGCCACCCTGCCCTCGGGCTGGTACCGCCCCGGCGGCAGCTCCTACTCCGGCTCGGGCTTCGACCGCGGCCACATGTGCCCCTCGGCCGACCGCACCGGCTCGGTGACCGATAACTCGGCGACCTTCCTGATGACCAACATGGTGCCCCAGGCCCCCAACAACAACCAGCGCGCCTGGGCCAACCTCGAAAACTACTGCCGCACGCTGGTCAACGCCGGCAACGAGCTGTACATCATCAGCGGTAGCTACGGCAGCGGCGGCACGGGCTCGAGCGGCTACAAAACCACCATCGACGCGGGGCGCATCACCGTGCCGCGGCGCGTGTGGAAGGTGATTGTGGTACTGCCCGAGGGCAGCAGCGACGCTGCCCGGGTGAGCAGCAGCACCCGCGTCATTGCCATCGACACGCCCAACGACAACGCCATCGGCACCAGCTGGGGCAGCTACCGCACCAGCGTCGACGCCATCGAGTCGGCCACGGGCTACAACATCCTTTCCAGCGTCTCGTCGAGCGTGCAGAGCGTGGTGGAAGCCCGCGTCGACAGCGGCCCGACCAGCTAAGCGCCCGCACCCCAATAAGCGGGCGGGTCGGCCCCGAGCCAGGGTGCGACGCCGATTTGCCCGCCCACAAAAAAGGCTGCCAGCAGTGCTGGCAGCCTTTTTACTTGTTTATGTGAGCCAATAAGGAGCGGGAAGCAGAGTTATGAAATTGGGTTGCGGTCCGATTAGAACCGCCAGAACTACGCGTTAAAAAGAGAAGTTCACCGAGGCTTTGATGACGCGGTTCTGGGCATCGAAGCGGTTGTTTTTGTCGAGGGAACTGAGGCCGTAGTCGTAGCCGGCGCTTAAACCCAGGCCGTTGCCGAACTGGTAGCCGGCGCCGCCGGTCAAACTGAAGTCCAGCTCGCGGAACTGGTTGCGCACGTCGAAGTCCTGCTGGTAGGCCTCAAAGCCCAGGGCCCCGGCTTCCACGCGCACCTTGTTGCTGAGCAGGTAAGAAGCCTGCGGACCGGCGTACACGTACAGGCCCGGCGTGATATAAGCCTTGGCCAGTACCGGCACGTCGAGATAGGCCATGCGCGAGGTGGCCGTGACGCGGGCGTTCAGGAAGTCGAACTGCTCGAGCGGCACGCGGCCCACCAGGGCCATGCCTTTCTCCGAGTACTGCAGGCCCGGCTCGATGGTGAAGCGCGCGCCCACCGGCAGCGTGACGTAGGCCCCGGCGTGGAAGCCCGTGCGCTGCTCCTTGCTGACGGCGCCATTGGTCAGCTCCGCCAGATCCATTACGGTCGATACCGCGTCGCCCGACCAGTCGGCCACGTTCAGGCCGGCGCGGATGCCGAAGTGCACGCCGTCGGCTTTGTTGGCCGCGTTGGCGGGCGAGGAGTACGTGCTGCGAACCGGGGCCGACGCGGTGCGCGGTACTACGTGGGGCCGCACCTGGGCCAGGGCAGCGGTGGAAGCGCCGACGAGCAGAGCGGCGGATAAGGCCAATAGGCGGGTAGCGCGGTTCGTTTGCATGACCACGGGGAAGTAGAGAGGAAGAAGAAAAAGGAAGGCCGCTGCTGCGTTTCGAGCTCGGAGCAGGCCGGTTGTACAGGTCTGAATACAAAACCGTGCCAAGCCGTGCCCGGGCCTTGCTACTGGAGATATAACGTTTTTGTAACTACCTGATAATAGCCGATTAATCCTGGGTTCAGAAGTTTGGCTCGAGCCGGATCCGCGTCGGTACCCGGCTTATCTCCCCAAGCTATGGACTTGCTTTCTTCTTCCCTGCCGCTGCCCGCCGCCCTCGGGGCCCGCTCGCGCGCCGTGCTGCAACCTTGGGTGCAGCAGCTGGCCCGGTTGCGCGAGCTGCGGCAGCTCTACGAGCAGGTGCAGCACCTGAGCGGCCTCGAGTGCGTGGCGGCCATTCTGCAGCAGCTGGGCATACGCGTCGATTGCGACCCGGCCGAGCTGCGGCGGGTGCCCGCCGGGGGGGCTTTTATTGCCGTGGCCAACCACCCCAGCGGCATGCTCGACGGGCTGGTGCTGCTGCACGTGCTGGCACAGGTGCGCCCCGAGATTCGCGCCGTGGCCAACGAGCTGCTGGCGCCGCTGCTGCCGCAGTTGCGGGCGCAGCTGGTGCTGGTGCAGCCGCAGGCGGGGCCGAGCCCGCGCAACGTGCCCGGCGTGCGGCAGCTGCTACGCTATTTGCACAACGACGTGCCCCTGCTGCTGTTTCCCGCCGGCGAGGTCGCCCACTCCACTCGCCCCTTTCAGCCCGCCACCGATGCGCCCTGGCACCCCACGGCCGGGCGCCTCATGGAAGCGGCCCGCCTGCCGGTGCTGCCCATCTGGCTCAGCAGCCGCAACGGCCCGGCCTTCAGCTGGCTGGGCCTAGTGCACCCGCTGCTGCGCACCATTCGGCTGCCGGCCGAGCTGCTCAACAAGCGCGGCCAGACGGTGCAGGTGCGCATTGGCCAGCCCGTGACGGCCGCCGAGCTGCACGGCGTGCCCGCGCTGGCACGCCTGGCCTACCTGCGGGCGCGGGTCCACGCTTTGGCCTCGCCTGCTGCCGGCGACGCGGCTACCCTGGCGGCCCTGACGCCGGCCACCGCGCCGGTGGTGGCCGAAACGGCGGCGGTGCTGATTGAGGCCGACCTGGCCGCGCTGCGCCCCGGCCGCTGCCTGCTGCGGCACCGGCACTGGGAGGTGTACGTGGCCAAAAGCCGTGAAATTCCCCAGGTGCTGCGCGAAATCGGACGCCTGCGCGAGGTTACGTTCCGCCGCGAAGGGGAGGGCAGCGGCCAGGCCCTCGACCTGGACCGCTACGACGATTATTACCGGCACCTGTTTCTGTACGACCGCGCCGCCCGCCGGCTGGTGGGGGCCTACCGGCTGGGGCCGGGGCGCGGCATTCTGCACCATCACGGCAAGCGCGGCTTCTACCTGCATTCGTTGTTTCGGCTGGGCAAGGAGCTGCGCCCCCTGCTGCTGCAGTCGGTAGAGCTGGGGCGCTCCTTCGTTCGGGCGGAGTACCAACGCCAGCCGCTGCCGCTGGCGCTGCTGTGGAAGGGCATTGCCGCCTACCTCGACGCCCACCCCGGCTACCGCTACCTTATCGGGCCGGTGAGCATCAGCAGCCGGTTTTCGGAGGTATCCAAGTCCATTATCACGGCCTACATCCGCCGGCACTGCTTCGACGAGCACCTGGCCGCCCACGTGCGCCCGCGCAAGCCTTTCCGCTACCGCCCCCTCGATGGCGCCGACCCCACCGAGGTGCTGCAGGCGGGGCTGGGTAGCGTGGAAACCCTCGACCGGCTGATTGGGGGCATCGAGCCCGGTGGGGCGGGCGTGCCGGTGATGCTGCGGCAGTACCTGCGCCAGAACGCCCGCTTTATCGGCTTCAACATCGACCCGGCCTTCAGCAACGTGCTCGATGGCTTCCTGGTGCTCGACGCCCACCAGCTGCCCGAGCGCACCCGGCGGCTGCTCGACCGGTACGGCTCCGACGTAGCCTAAGCCAAAGCATTAAAAAGCCGAAAGCCGCTTCTGCAAGCGGCTTTCGGCTTTTGGTAAGCAGGTAAGCAAAGCGCCGTTACAGGCCCACTTCGCCGTCTTCGGTTTCCGGGCGGCTGTTCATGTACGAGCGGAAGCTCAGGGCCACCTCGCTGGCCCGGGAAACGGCCTGCGCCGTAATGCGCCGGTCGTTTTTGGTGCGCTCAACCGAGCGCTCGGCCCGCAGCTGGGTCAGGTAATCGTCGAAGGATACCAGGGCATTGGGGTTTTCTGGGTCGGCCGCCACGCGGAACGCCCCCACGCTGTAGCTGTAGCCCTGGTCGGTGGCCTGGAACACGAACTCGAACTGGGCTTTGCGCTCGAACTCCTTGCCGTTGCCGGCTACCAGCTTCAGCACCATCTGGCCCGGAATGCGCACCGAGCCGGCGGCCGGGTCGCTTTGCAAACCGCTGGCCGGGCCGAAGCTGAAGTGCTGCTTGGCCCACTCGACGGCGCGGGCGTGCAGCACCTGGCGGCTGAGGTTTTCGGTAATGACCCGCTCACTTTTTTCAACGGGCGCTTCTGACTGCGCCTGGGTTGGCCCGGGGCGCAGGCTCAGCAACAAAATCAAGGCAAAGAAGACGTGTTTCATAAGGCGCAGCGGCGGGTTTCTCCTGAGGCTGAAAGCGGCGGCAAAGTTCCGGCCGAACCGCCATCGGTGGGCTACCTCAGGATTGTGAAAACATGAACTTTTGCGCCGCCCCAACCCGCGCAGCAGGCCGGGGACGGCGCTGCAAAGTTAGAGATTTTGCACTTTATTAATTGAGGTGATTTTGCGGGCCGGGCGGCTAACGGGCATCAGGCTTGCCTGGATAGCCGGTTCGCAGCTGCAAAACCCTGGCCGATGGATTGCGGTCTGGTTGTTTTAATTCGGCACATGTAGTTGGGAAACAATTTGATAGCTGCGTGTTGGCTAGGGGCGCAATGGATACCTTAATAATATAAGCGTGGCGAGGCTGCCGGATTAGGACAATAAAAAAAATCGTGGCGACAGTACTTGCATGTTGAAAGAAGTTGGATACTTTTGCGACGTGCTTCTGAATAATCAACATCGGATGAAGCGCAGAACGGCTCACCCGCCGGTTCTGCAACGGGGTCGAAACCCGTTCCCCTCCGTTGATTTCGTTTCGTTTTTCTGCTTTTCCCTCGTTCGCCGCCCGGTTGTTACCGGAGCGGTTTTTTTGTGTCCGCTCGGTTCGGATGCCAGGGAAAACAGCTGCCGGCGCTAACCCTTCACACCCACATAACCCACACTTCATCCACACAATGGAACAAACCCTCGCACCCGCCAAGGTTCAGAACTACAACCTGACTGTGACGCCCCAGCGCGTGGCCGTGATTAAAGTTTGGGACGCCATGCTGCGTGGCGCTCGTCAGTACGTGGAAGCCAACGGTTTCATGGGCGTGCACAACATGCCGCACATCGTCGGGGTAACTGGTGCCTGCGAAAACACCGACACCCTGTTCACCCTCGACTGGTACGACGGCGAGAAGATGTTCCTGCCCCAGTCCAACCAGCTCTACATCGAGATGCTGACCCAGGCCATTCCCTCGGGCCGCGTGTACGGCGAGATGATGAGCTTCCGCAAAGAAGCCAAGGCGGACAACCGCCGCCTGGCCCAGTTCCAGCTGTTCGAAATCGAGCACCTGGGCGACCTGGACGAGCTGCTCGGTCACATCGGTGGCGTAGTTCGCTCGGCCGCCAACAAAGTAGCCGAAGAGTGCGCCGCCGAGCTGGCCCTGTTCGGCCGCGACGCCAAAGACCTGGTGGACCTGACCTTCAAGCGCATCACCTACACCGAAGCCGTGGAAGTGCTGCAAGGCGACAAATTCCCCGAGCTGCAGTGGGGCGACGACCTAGAAGCCCGCCACGAAGGCCGCCTGACCGAGCTGATGGGCCCGATGTTCGTGACCCACTACCCCGAGGAAATCAAGTTCTTCAACATGCGCAACAACGACGAAGACCCGCGCGTGGTAAACTCCTCCGACCTGCTGCTGCCGCTGGCCGGTGAGTCGGCCGGCTCGGCCGAGCGCGAATTCGACGGCGACAAGCTGCGCGAGAAGCTCGACAAGTCCTCCATGCTGGAAGGCCTGCTGCGCCAGGGCATGAAGCGCGAAGACTTCGACTGGTACCTGGACTTCCACAAAGACCACGAGGTGAAGCTGCACTCGGGCGCCGGCATCGGCCTGGCTCGCGTGGCCCAGTTCATCCTCGGCCAGACGGACATCCGCAACTGCGTACCGTTCCTGATCAACCGCGACAACGCTATCTAAGCTTGCTGCCCCCAAAAGGCCCGGTGTTACTGCCGGGCCTTTTGCTTTTTCCGGGCCGGCACCGCGCGCTAGTAAGCCGCCGGGCCGCTGACCGGGCTCACCCCCACGAGGACCCGAAACCACTCCCTTTCCCATGCAACTCGGACCCTCCCTTACCCTGCAAAACCCCGTGTGCTTGGCCGCCGCGCCGTGGCAGCTGCCCGACGACCTGGGCTACGAGCGGCTCGGGGCCATCTTTACCAAAACGGTTATCATGGAGCCCCGCCCCGGCGGGCGCGGCCACGGCGTCATTCGCGTGGCCGATGCCTCCCTGCTGAACACCACCGACCGCCGCACCGACGGCGCCGAACAGCTGGTGCAGGAACAACTGCCCCACCTGTGCCGCCACGGGGTGCCCGTGCTGGTGAGCATCACCGCTCCCGGCATTCCCGGATTTCGAAAAATCGCCCGCTTTCTGGCCCGCGAAGCCGCTGGTCAGATTGCCGGAGTAGAAGTATACATCAGCAGTCCCACCACCCTGAGCGGCTTCGAGCTGACGCCGCGCTTCGTGCGCGAAGCCACCGAGGCCGTGCGCACCGAACTCGGTGCCGAGGCTGCCCTGGTCGTGAAGCTGCCGCCCTGGCCCGACCACGTGCGGGCCCTGGCTTTGGGCGCGCAGGAAGGCGGCGCCTCGGCCCTGGCGGCCAGCAACACTCTCAAAGCCCTGCACATTCCGGCCCACGGCGAGCCGCTGCTCGGGGGCCTCTCGGGCGAGGCGCTGCGGCCCATGGCTTTGCGTTGCGTCTACGAGCTGGCCCACGACGAAAAGCTCAGCTTGCCGGTTGTGGGCACCGGCGGCATTTTCACCGCCCGGCACGTGAGCGACTACCTGCGCTGCGGCGCGTCGGCCGTACAGGTGGCCACCGGCGAGTTCCTGGAACCCGGCCTCACCGCCCGCCTCGCCGCCGAGTGGGAAGCAACTGCCTCGTTCACCACCAGCCGCGCTGCCGCATGCAACAACTAACCCGCCGCGCCCAGACGGCCCATTCCCTGCTTTGCGTGGGCCTCGACCCGGTGGGCACTTCCGACACCGAAGTAGCCGCCCGCCTGCACGGCGTGGTGCAGCAAACCGCCGAATTTGCCGCCGCCTTTAAGCCCAACCTGGCCTTCTTCCTGGCCCGCCCCGACGGCGTAACCCTGCTGCAGCGCCTGCGCGAGTGGATTCCGAGCGACGTGCCGATGATCCTGGACGGCAAGTTCGGCGACATTGCCAACACCGCCGACCGCTACGCCGCCTTCGCCTACGACATCGTTGGCGCCGACGGCGTGACGGTGAACCCCTACATGGGCGACGACGCCATTCTGCCCTTCGTCCGGCCCGGCAAGGCGGTGTTCGTACTGGCCAAAACGTCGAACCAGCCCGCCCACTCCTGGCAGGACGAGAAGCTGGTGCGCGGCGGGACGGTCAGCGATTTTTCCGCCGACGTGGTGCAGACGCTCAGCCGCGACTACCCGGGCCTGGGCCTGGTTGTAGGTGCCACTAACTCCGAAGCCCTGGCTCACCTGCGCCGGCGCTGTCCCGCGCTGTGGTTTCTGGTGCCCGGCGTGGGCGCCCAGGGTGGCGACCTGGCCGCTACCGTACGCAGCGGCGGCCGCCCCACCGACGGCCTCGGTCTGCTCATCAACGCTTCCCGCAGCATCTGGCAGGCTGCCGACCCCGGCGCCGCCGCCCGCGACCTAACCCAGCAAATCCATGCCCTACGCACCGAGCGCGTTTCAGACGCAGTTTGAGCAACAGCTGCGCGGCGAAGACGCCCTGCTCAGCGGCCACTTCCGTTTGTCCTCCGGCCTGCACTCCGATACCTACGTGCAGTGCGCCCGGTTTCTGCGCCGACCCGAGCTGGCCGCCCCGGCCCTGGCCGAGCTGGCCCGGCTGATTCAGCAAGCCGACCTGCAGCCCGATGTGGTAGTGGGCCCGGCCATGGGCGGCGTGGTGGTGAGCTACGAGCTGGCCCGGCAGCTAGGCACGCCCTCCCTGTTCACCGAGCGCGACGCCG
The DNA here is from genome assembly GCF_044628455.1 of Hymenobacter sp. B81. Taxonomy (NCBI): domain Bacteria; kingdom Pseudomonadati; phylum Bacteroidota; class Cytophagia; order Cytophagales; family Hymenobacteraceae; genus Hymenobacter; species Hymenobacter sp. B81. The sequence continues at coordinate 1,106,513 of NZ_JBIYZW010000002.1, forward strand.
ACACGCGAATGGTGCTGCGCCGCGGCTTCACGCTGGAGCCGGGGCAGAAGGTCATCATCGCCGAAGACGTGGTAACCACCGGCAAATCGACCCTGGAAGTGGCCGCCGTATTGCGCCAGCTGGGAGTAGAGGTGCTGGGCGTAGCCTGCCTCATCGACCGCACCGGCGGCCGCCACGAACTAGACTTCCCGCTGTTTGCGTTGTTACCGGTTCAGGCGGCCACGTACCAGCCCGAAACTTGTCCGCTGTGCGCCAAGGGCCTGCCCGCGGTGAAGCCCGGAAGTCGGCCCGACGCAGTGCCGGCGCTTGCGTAAGGGCGGCGGCTGTCGTTCCTTTGTATCTCCTTCGCGACCCTGTGCAACGAAGAATTCTCCATTCCTCCCCCAAGCTGATTCGGCTTCGCCCCCAGGCCAAGTTCGACAGTATGTGGCGCCTCGACATGCTGCTGAGCGTGGCCGAGGGGCACCGGTTGGACGCACAGCGGGTCGAAATCGAAGAAGTGCTGGCCGAACGGCAACAACGCCTCCGGACTTGGTCGCAATCCGGCAGCCGCAACGGCACCGCCGACTTAGCCGAACACCGAACGTTTCTGGAATTGGCCGCGCCGCAAGCTGCCGCCGATTCTGCCGAAATATCTGCCGCTAAGCATTTTGCTTCGCACCACATGGTAAGCCGCCTCGCGGCCCGTTCGACGGGCGCGGGGCGGCTTACCGCTTTCTTGGGGGTTGCCGCTGCAGCCCAATCCGGTTCGGCTGGCGCTGCTGGCGCTGCGTCGTTCTCATTCTGTTCGCCTCCCGCCTTCTGAGCTTTGGAAAACACCGCTTCGCATACCATCCAACTGATTCCGCGCCCCGGCCAGCACGACGGCGAAGGCGCCCGCGTGGCCGAAGCCGCCCGGCGCCACCTGCACCTGCTCACCGGCCGCGTGCAAACCAGCGCCGTGTACACCGTGCGCTACCCGCTGACCGCGGAGCAGCTCCAGAGTTTCGCCGCCCAGTGCCTGCAGGACCCGCTGCTGAACGACGCCGCGCTGGACCAGTGGGCCATCGGACCGGAGTTCAGGAGCTACATCCTCGTAGCCAAAGGCCCCGGCGTGACCGACGACGAAGGCACCTCGGCCCAGAACGCGCTGCAGGATTTCCTCGGGTTGGAACTGGACATCCGCACCCAGCACATCTTCAGCAAGCGGCTGTATTTGCTGGAAAGGGAGCTGCCGGAAGCCGACCTGCGCCGCCTGGCCGAGGAGCTGCTGGGCAACAAGCTCATCAACCGCTTCGTGGCGGGCCACACCGCCCAGGGCATCCGCGACTTCACGCCCCAGCCCGGCGGCGGCGCCGACTCCACCACGCACACCATCCGGCTGGAGCACCTGACCGACGAGGAATTGGTGCAGCTGTCGAAGGAGAACGTGTACGCGCTGAACCTGGCGGAAATGCAGGCCATTCGGGATTACTTCTACTCGCCCGAAACGCAGATCAGCCGCGCCGATGCCGGCCTGACGCCCGACCCCACGGACTGTGAGCTGGAAATCCTGGCCCAGACCTGGTCGGAGCACTGCAAGCACAAGGAGTTTGCGGCCCTCATCCGCTACCGCAACGCCGTCACGGGCGAGTCAACCGAAATCGACGGACTGTTCAAAACCTATATCAAAGGAGCGACTTCCGAAGTCGACCGGCTGCTGCGCGCCAACGGCAACGACTGGCTGATTAAGGTGTTTTCGGACAACGCCGGCGCGGTGCGCATTAATAAGGAGTCGTTGTTTGTCTGGAAGGTCGAAACTCACAACTCGCCCTCGGCCATCGACCCCTACGGCGGAGCCATTACGGGCATCCTGGGCAACAACCGCGACCCGCTGGCTACCGGCATCGGCGGCGCGCGGCTGCTCTTTAATACCAACGTGCTCTGCTTCGGGCCGCCGAACTGGGCCGGGCCGCTGCTGACGGGCCAACTGCACCCGCGCCGGGTGTTCGAGGGTGTGCGCAAGGGCATCGAGGACGGCGGCAACAAGTCGGGCGTACCGACGGTGAACGGCGCCATCGTGTTCGATGAGCGCTACCGCGGCAAGCCGCTGGTATACTGCGGCACCGGCGCCGTGCTGCCCATGCAGCTAGCGGGCCAAGACGCCTGGGAGAAGAAAATCGATGCCGGCGACCGGATCATTATGGCCGGGGGCCGGGTGGGCAAGGACGGCATCCACGGCGCCACGTTCAGCAGCATCGAGCTGGACGAAGCCGCGCCGGCCACGGCCGTGCAGATTGGTTCGCCCATCACGCAGAAGCTGGCTATGGACTTTCTGCTGCTGGCGACCCGCCGCGGCCTGATCAAGTGCAGCACCGACAACGGCGCGGGCGGCTTGTCCTCCTCGGTGGGCGAGCTGGCCGGCATCAGCGGCGGCGCCACGGTGCAGTTGGAAAAAGTGCCCCTGAAATACCCCGGCCTGCGCCCCTGGGAGATTTTCCTCTCGGAGTCGCAGGAGCGGTTTACGCTGGTGGTGGAGTCGAGCAAGCTGGCCGAGCTGAACGCGCTGGCCGCCGACATGGAAGTGGAGCTATCCGACATCGGGCAGTTCACCGATAACGGCCGCCTCGACGTGACCTTCGACGGGCAGCCGGTGGCTTCGCTCTCGCTGGAATTCCTGCACGAAGGCGTGCCGCGCAAAGTGCTCGACGCCGAATGGCAGCTGCCGACCTTGCACGAGCCCAAGCTGCCGGCTTCGCTCGACGCGACGGAGCTGCTGATCAAGCTGCTGGGCGCGCTGAACATCTGCTCCCGCGAGGCGGTGATTCGGCAGTACGACCACGAGGTGAAAGGCCGCACGGTGGTGAAGCCACTGATGGGCCGCACCGGGCAGGCGCCGCAGGACGCGGCCGTGGTGCAGTTCAACTTCGAGTCGTGGGAAGGCGTGGCGGTGAGCAACGGCATTCTGCCGCGCTACGGCGACATCGACCCCTACCAGATGTCGGCCGGCGCCTTTGACGAGGCCGTGCGCCAGATTATTTCGGTGGGCGGCAAGCTGCCCAACCTGACGCCCGGCGACGGAATTTTCTGGTCGGTGAACGACAACTTCTGCGTGCCCGACTCGGTGTACGACCCCGTCACCAACCCCGACGGCAAGCAGAAGCTGGCCGCCCTGGTGCAGCTCTGCGAGGCCCTGCGCGACATGTGCGTGGCCTACCACATTCCGCTGACCTCGGGCAAGGACTCGATGAAAAACGACTTCAAGGCCGACGGGCAGAAGATTTCGGTGCCGCCCACGGTGCTGTATTCGATGACTGCCCTGATGCCCGACGTGCGCCGCGCCGTAACGTCGGACTTCAAAGCCCCCGGCGACGTGGTCTACCTGCTCGGCGACACCTACGACGAGCTGGGCGGCTCGGAGCTGTATCACCTCTTCGGGGAAATGGGCCAGAACGTGCCCCGCGTGCGCCCCGCCGAAGCCAAGGACCTCTACCAGAAAGTAGGGGCGGCCCACGAGCAGAGCCTCATTCTGTCGTGCCACGACCTGTCCGACGGCGGCCTGGCCGTAGCCGTGGCCGAAAGCCTGTTCGGCGACGACAACCTCGGCGCCGAGCTGACCCTGGAAGGCGAGCTGCCGACCCTCACGGAGCTGTTCTCGGAAAGCCACTCGCGCTTCGTGGCCACCGTGGCCCCGGAAGACGTGGTAGCCTTCGAAGCCCTGCTGGCCGGCCGCGCTACCCGCCTCGGCGTGGTGACGGACGGTGGCCGTTTGGTGATTCGTCACCACGATAAAACGGTGGTAGATGCCGCCACGGCTGACCTGCGCGAAGCCTGGACCAATGGCCCGGTGAACCGCGTCATGGCCGGCGAAGAACTAACCCTGCAAGCTTAGAGAGGAGTGGCGACGATGAGCAATCAAGCAGAAAACCTGACGACGCAGATGGTTTCGGGCCAAGAACCAAGAACCAATAACCAACAACCAGTTCACGCCCTGGTCCTGACGGGCTTTGGCATCAACTGCGAAGAAGAGCTGGCCGCCGCTTACCGGCTGGCGGGCGGCGCGGCCACCATCGTGCACTTTAATGAGGTGCTCAACGGGCAGACCAGCATCCACGACTACGACGTGCTCAACTTCCCCGGGGGCTTTTCCTTCGGCGACGACCTGGGCTCGGGCGTGGTCATGGCCAACAAGGTGCGCTTCCGCAAGCTGCCCGCGGGCCGCACGCTGCTCGAGGAAATCGGCGCCTTTATCCAGGCCGGCGGCTACGTGGTGGGCATCTGCAACGGCTTCCAGATGCTGGTGAAAATGGGCCTCTTGCCCGATTTCGCCGGCCAGCAGGAGCGCGAAGTGACGCTGACCCACAATGCCTCGGGTCGCTACGAAGACCGGTGGGTGCGCCTAGCGGTGAACCCCAACAACCGCTCCCCCTTCCTCAAGGGCCTGACCTCGCTGGAAGTGCCCGTGCGCCACGGCGAAGGCCGCCTGGTTATCCGCGACGAGGCCATCCGCAGCCGCATCCTGGCCGAGGGGCTGAACTGCCTGACCTACTGCGACGCCACCGGCTGCGAAACCGAGCTGTACCCGCTGAACCCCAACGGCGCCGAGCTGAACTGCGCCGGCCTCACCGACATCACCGGCCACGTCTTCGGCCTGATGCCGCACCCCGAGGCTTTCTTGTCGCTCTACAACCACCCCGACTGGGCCCGGCGCAAGCGCCTCGACCCCACGCTGTCGGAGGAAGGCGACGGGCTGAAGCTGTTCCGCAACATCGTGGAGCACATCAGCCAAAGCCGCGCCGCGCAGCCCGCTGAGGCTGCCTCAACCGAAGTTTCTCTTTAGCCAAACATAGCCGCTAGATCCGCGCCATGAACACGCTCCCGCACTTTACCACGCCCCAACTCCAGCTGCTGCACCGCGGCAAAGTCCGCGACTCGTACCGCGCCCCCTCGGGCGAGCGGCTTATCGTCGTGACGGACCGCCTCTCGGCCTTCGACTCGGTGCTGGAAACCGCCATTCCCTACAAAGGCGCCGTGCTCAACGGCCTGGCCAACTTCTGGTTTGACAAGACCCAGGACATCGTGCCCAACCACGTCATCCGCATGGTCGACCCCAACGCCATGCTGGTAAAGGAAGCCGAGCCGATTCGCGTTGAGATGATCGTGCGCGGCTACATCACCGGCTCCATGCTGCGCGGCTACCAGAAAGGCCAGCGCACCTTCTCGGGCGTGTCGGTGCCCGACGGGCTGAGCAAGCACCAGCGCTTCCCCGAGCCCATCGTGACGCCGACCACCAAGGAAGAAACCGACCGCGAAATCACCCCCGAAAACCTGGTTTCGGAAGGCTGGGTGTCGGCCGAGCTGTACGAGCAGATGCGCGTGATTTCGCTGCGGCTGTTCACCTTCGCCTCGGAGTGGATGGCTGAGCGCGGCATCATCCTGGTCGACACCAAGTACGAGTTCGGTTTGCTCAATGGGGAGCTGATTCTCATCGACGAAATTCACACGCCCGACTCCTCGCGCTTCTGGGACGCGGCCGACTACGCCCAGAACCCCGAAGGCGCCGCCCAGATGGACAAGGAGTACGTGCGCCAGTGGCTGATTGCGGGCAAAACCGAAGCCGGCTACCCCACCAAGCTCACCGACGAAGTAACCGCCGAAGCCAGCCGCCGCTACCTCGACATCTACCAGCGCATCACGGGCGAGCAGCTACCCGGCGCCAATGCCGACGGCGTGAACGTGCCGGCCCGTCTGGTGAAAAACCTGGTGAAGGAAGGCTACATGCAGGACGCCTGGGTGAACATCGTGATGGGCAGCCCAGCCGACAAGGAGCACTGCCAGAACATCCGCAAGCACTTCGCCGGTTACAACGTCTTCACCCAGCTGCGCGTGACCTCGGCCCACAAAAACGGCGAGGAAATCGTGGGCATGGCCGAGGTGTGGAACAACTCCTCCGAGCCCGGCGTCATCATCGCCGTGGCCGGCCTCTCGAACGGCCTCGGTGGGGCACTGGCCGCCAACGTGAACGTGCCCGTCATCAGCTGCCCGCCCTGGAAGGATTTTGCCGAGCTGTCGGCCAACCTGAACTCCTCGGTGATTATGCCCTCGGCCACGCCCAACCTCACGGTGGTGCGCCCCGACAACGCCGCCCAGGCGGCATTGCGCGCCCTAAACGTGCCGCGCATCCGCGAGCAGCTGAGCCGCGACATTCAGTCGACCAAAGCCAAGCTGCGCGCCGCCGACGCCGAGCTGCGCCAGCTGCCGCTGGAAGCCGCTCAGAAGCCCATTCACGCCTAGAAAATGACCAGCTCTCCTCCTCATCTGAGGAGGGGAGGCTTGGGCTTCAGCCAAAGCCGGGGTGGTTGAACGGCGCCCGCGCTGCCTGAACGACCCCGCCGCCCCAACGCCCGAACTCATGCCTCAGCCCCTGTACCTCGTTGCCTCGCACCCCGACGCCCCGCAGGCCCGGCCGCTGCTCGATGAGCTGTCGGCCCAGCTCGGGACGCGCTTCGGCGGCGACGGGCGCGACTCGTTTCAGAGCTGGGCGGAGGACGAGCGGCACATTTTCCTGCTGGCCCTGGCCGGTAAGGAATTCGTGGGCTGCGGCGCCGTGCGGCCGCTACAGGAGTCGGTAGGGGAGGTGAAGCGCATGTACGCCAAGTACCCCGGCCAGGGCATCGGCCGGGCCGTGCTGGCGGGGCTGGAGGCGGCGGCCTGGCAGGCGGGCTACGCCGAGCTGTGGCTGGAAACCCGCGTGACCAACGTGGCCGCCTGTCGCTTTTATGAGCAGCGCGGCTACCAGCGCATCGACAACTACGGCAAGTACGCCGGCCGCGACAACGCCGCCTGCTTCGGCAAGCAGCTCGGGGCGGCCGGGGCAGCCAGCTACACCGTTATGACCAACCCGAAGCAAATCGTGCAGGGCTACCTCGACGCCTACAACCGCTTCGATGTGGCCGGCATGCTGCGGCCGCTGCACCCGGACGTGGTGTTCCGCAACATTGCCGGCGGCGAAGTCGACCTGACGACCACCGGCAAAGAGGCTTTTCGGCAACAGGCCGAACAGGCCACGCAGTACTTCACCGAGCGGGAGCAACGCGTCACCGGCTGGGAAGTAACCGCGGACCAAGTGAAAGTCACTATCGACTATACCGCTACCCTGGCCGTCGGGCTGCCGAACGGACTGCAACCAGGCGACGTGCTGAACCTGCAGGGCAAGTCCGTTTTCGGAATCACCAACGGGCAGATCATTTCTATCGACGATATCAGCTAGCCCATACCCAAACCCTTCGACCCCGTGGCAACTCCTAAAACCCCAATTGTGCTGCTCGGCAGCGGCGCCCGCGAACATGCCCTAGCCTGGAAACTAACCCAGGATGGCGCCCACGTGCACGTGCTGCCCGGCAACGCCGGCATCCCTGGCTCGGTGCCCACCATCAGCGCCACCGATTTCCCGGCCATTCAGCGGTTCTGCCAGGAGCACGGGGTACAGCTGATTGTCGTTGGTCCCGAAGCCCCGCTGGCGGCCGGCGTAGCCGACTACTTTGCCGCTACCGATATCCGCGTGTTTGGCCCGCGCAAGGCTGCCGCGGTGCTGGAAAGCTCCAAGGTGTGGTCGAAAAACTTTATGCGCCGCCACGGCGTGGCCACTGCCCGCGCCTGGACGTTCCGTTCCGACCAACTCGACCAGGCCCGCGCCGCCGCCGCCGAGCTGCGGGGCCAGGCCGTGCTGAAGTACGACGGACTGGCCGCCGGCAAGGGCGTGTGGGTGTGCTCCTCGGAAGCCGAGTTCGACGCGGCCCTGACGGAAATGCAGGCGCTGGCCCCGGCCGGCCACCAGTGGTACTCCTTTCTGGTTGAGGAAAAGCTCACCGGCCCCGAAATCAGCATCATCGGCCTGACCGACGGGCAGACCATGCGGCTGCTGGCGCCCTCGCAGGACCACAAGCAGCTGCTGGCCGGCGACCAGGGGCCCAATACTGGCGGTATGGGCGCCTACTGCCCGGTGCCCTTCGCCGACGACAACGTGCTGGCCCTAGTGCGCGAGGTTATCATCGAGCCGACCTTGCGGGGGCTGCGCGCCCAGGAGCTGCCGTTTATGGGCTTCCTGTACTTCGGCATCATGCTCACGCCCGCGGGCCCCAAGCTGCTGGAATACAACGTGCGCCTGGGCGACCCCGAAGCGCAGGTGCTGCTGGCCGCCATGGAAAGCAGTTTGCTGGAATTGATTACCGCCGCGCTGGCTGGCCGTCTGGCCGAGGTGGGCGTGCGCCAGAAGCCCGGGGCGTTTGTGGGAGTGGTGTTGGCTTCGGGCGGTTATCCGGCGGCGGAGTTTCCGACCGGGTTTGTTATCGACGGAATCGACACCGTATCCCCGTGCACCTTGGTGTTTCAGGGGGGCACGCGGCCGGGGCCCGCTGGGTTATTGGTGACCGGCGGGGGCCGCGTGCTGACGGTGGTGGCGGCCGGCCCCGACCTGGAAACGGCGGTGGAAAAAACCTACGCCGAGGTGCGGAAAATCACGTTCGAGGGCGCTTACTACCGCTCCGACATCGGCCAGCGCCCCGCGCCGGCGCTAATCGACCAGGCTTACTGATGATGACCAACGCCGCTCAGCGCGAACCACTCAATAAGGCTGTCGGAGCCGCCGTAGGCCAGGGTGGAAACCCTGGCCCGGGCCCCGCGTCGGCTGGCAAGGTCCGGCTGGCCATCCTGCTCTCGGGCCGCGGCTCCAACATGCTGGCCCTGGCCCGCGAGGTGCGCGAAGGCGTGCTGCAGGGGCTGGCCGAAGTAGCCGTGGTGTTCAGCAACCTGCCCGAAGCCGCCGGCCTGCAGGCCGCCGCCGAGCTGGGCTTTGCCACCGCCAGCATAGCCTCGCGCGGGCGCAAGCGGGCCGAGTTCGACGCCGAAGTAGTAGCCGCGCTGCAGCAGTTCCGGCCCGATTACATCGTGCTGGCCGGCTACATGCGCATTTTGTCGCCGGGGTTCATCCGGGCGTTTGCGGGCCGCATCCTCAACATTCACCCCGCCGACACCCACCAGCACCAGGGCCTGCACGCCTACGAGTGGGCCTGGGAAAACAGCCTGCTCGAAACGAAAATCACCGTGCACCTTGTTGACGAGGGCCTCGACACCGGTCCCGTGCTGGCCCAGGCCCCCGTGGATTTGCGCGGCGCCGATTCCCTAGCCGAAGTGGAGCGCCGCGGCCTGGCCGTGGAGCACCGCTTCTACGCCGACACCCTGGCCCGCCTCATCCGCGGCGAGCTGAGCGCCGCAACACCTGCGCCGGCCGCCCCGCAGTAAGCCCGTTTTTCTCTTTTCCCAGCTCACCCCAGCATACCCGGCCTCAGAACCGGCAACTGACAACTGACAACTTGATATGTGCGGAATCGTTGGTTTTTTCGGCCCGGATGACGTCGTTGGCGACATTGTCATCGGCCTCACGGCCCTGCAGCACCGCGGGCAGGATGCCGCCGGCATTGCCTCCTTCGACGGCAACTTCCACCTGCACAAGGGCAACGGGCTGATCAACGACGTGTTCAAGCCCAAGCACCTGAAAAAGCTGACCGGCAACCTCGGCATCGGGCACGTGCGCTACACCACCCAGGGCTCCGGCGACGCCGAGCTGGCCCAGCCCTTCACCACCAGCTACCCCTTCGGGCTGGCCATGGTGCACAACGGCAACGTCATCAACTTCCGCTCGGCCGCCAAGCGCCTGCACCAGAAGTACCACGTGCTGCCCAAGACCAGCAATGACCTGGAGCTGATCATGTACACCTTCGCCTCGGAGCTGCGCCTGAAAAACCTGGACGCCCTGTCGGTGGTGGATATTTTCGATGCGGTGGAGACGACCCAGGAGCTGGTGAAGGGCGCCTACGCCACCATCACCGTCATTGCCGGCCACGGCCTGCTGGCCTTCAACGACCCGCTGGGCATCCGGCCCCTGGTGATGGGCCGCCGCGACACGCCCGACGGGCCGGTTTTCGCCTTCGCTTCCGAATCGACCTGCTTCGACTACCTCGACTTCGAGCTGATCAAGGACATCGGCCCCGGCCAGGCGGTGTTTATCGACCAGGATTTCAACGTGCACTTCAAGAACCTGCCGGCCAAAACCAAGGCATTCTGCGTGTTCGAGCACATCTACTTCGCCCGCGAAGACTCCGTAATTCACGGCCGCCTGGTGGCCCGCGAGCGGGTACGCCTGGGCAAGATGCTGGCCCGCAAAGTCATCGAGTCGGGCATTCAGCCGGATATGGTCATCGACGTGCCGTCATCGGGCTACTTCGCCGCCTCGGGGCTGGCCGAGGCCATTGGGGTGCCCTACCGCCGGGCACTAGTCAAGAACAACCACATGGGCCGCTCCTTTATCGTGAGCAGCCAGGCGGGGCGCGAAGACGTGGTGAAGAAGAAGCTGAATCCCATCCGCGAGTTTGTGGAGGGCAAGAAGATTGCCGTGGTCGACGACAGCATCGTGCGGGGTACCACCTCGCGGCGCATCGTGCGCATTCTGCGCGAGGCCGGCGCTACGGAGGTGTACTTTATTTCCTCGGCCCCGCCCATCATCTCGCCCTGCATCTACGGCATCGATATGGCCATGAGCACCGAGCTGATTGCGGCCAACTACACCGAGGAGGAAATCTGCCGCTACATCGAGGCCGACAAGGTGATTTACCAGTCGCTGGAAGATTTGCAGGCCCTGTTTTCGGAGGATAAGGGCCACGGCGGCAGCTGCTTCGCCTGCTTTTCGGGCCAGTACCCCACTGGCGACGTGACCAAGTACCTGCGCCACATCCAGGAAGAGCGCACCAGTCACCGCGAAAAGAAAGAAGAGCGGCCGACCGAAACGTCGGTCAGCGCCAAGGCCCCGGCTCCCACGGAGCACTAGAACCGGCCTGGAATACCAGCCTCGCGTCTGTCATCCTGAGCAGAGCGAAGGACCTTGCCACGCAGGAAGGACCAACGCCAGAGAGTTACTATCTGACGGAAAGAGGTCCTTCGCTGCGCTCAGGATGACAGACGAATTTTCCCTTGCCATGAGCCAGACTACCGCCGCCAGCCTCAAAGAAACCGCCGGCTACTCCATCGAAGAAGGCAACGCTGCCTCGCGCAACGCTTACCACTGGGCCCAGAAAACCTTCGCTACCCGCGCGGGCAAGCCCGGCGAGCCGGCCCAGGACCTGGCGGGCGGCTTTTCCAACGAAATCCGCTTCGGGGCCGAGCGACTGGGCATCGGCTCCGACGGCATCGGCACCAAAATCGAGGTGGCCGAGCGCGTGGACCGCTACGACACGCTGGGCTACGACCTCATAGCTATGGTGGCCGACGATTTGGTGGTGGCCGGCTTCGTACCCACCAACCTCTCGAACATCATCGACGTGAACACGCTGAACTACGAGGTAGTGGACGAGCTGATGCGCGGCCTGCACGACGCGGCGCAGTTCAGCTCGATTGCCGTGACGGGCGGGGAAATTGCCGAGCTGGGCAACCGCATCGGCGGTTATCCCGGCGCCCGCATGAATTTCAACTGGTGCTCTACCGCCGTGGGCGTACTGCACCCCAGCCTAGCGCGCCCTTTAAGCGGCGCCAACGTGCGCGCCGGTCAGGCCGTGGTGGCGCTCCGCTCGCCCTCGTTCCGCTCCAACGGCTACTCCCTGGCCCGCCGCATCCTCACCAAAGCCTTTGGCGAAGAGTGGCACAACGCGCCTTACCAGGAAGTCGAAACGGCGGAATCGAAAAACGAAAAACCAACAACGGAAAACGCGAAAACCTGGGGGGAGGTGATGCTGGCGCCCTCGCTCATCTTCGCCCCGGGCGTCACGGCCGTGCTCGACGCGGGCCTGCCCCTGCACGCGGCCGCGCATATCACCGGCGGCGGCGTGGCCGACAACTTCAAGCGCGTGCTGAAAAGCGGGGTAGGGGCCGAGCTGGACAACCTGTTTGCGCCGCTGCCCGCCATGCGCCAGCTGGCCGAGCTGGGCGGCATCAGCCCCGCCGACGCCTACCTGTACTGGAACATGGGCAACGGCATGCTGCTGGTCACCGATGCCGACCAGGCCGAGGCCGTGGCCGCCGCGCTGACCGCCAAGGGCTACGCCGCTCAGGTAGCCGGCCGTATCATACCCGAACCCACGATTACGCTGAAGGTGGGTGCGGGCGAGCTGCGCTACGAGGTGTAGGGCGCACTGCCCTGGTTAACTGGCTCGGGCCCGCGGCAACGCGGGCCCGAGCTGTTTACCGGGAACAGGGCGGCCGGAAAATACCTGCTTTCGGGTATTGCGGAGGCCTGGGCAGGCCGATAGCTTTACCAGATGCGCCCGGCCACAACTGCGAGCTGGTCGGGGCGCATCTGGAGCTCAGAAACCAGCACAAACGGGGCGGTACCGAAAAGCCTTACGAGTAGGAACCCATACTTCCTTTTCCACCTGTTGCATGATTAAAACGCTACTCAACGCCGCCGCGCTCCTCATTGGCCTCACCGGCATCTTCTTCAAAGCCAACTATTGGGCCGGGGCCGATATCCTCATGCTCACGGGCTTCGCGCTGTTGCTGATATCCATCGTGGCCTTCACCGTGAGCGACAACAACGAAGCCGGCGTCAACGGTGCCATCAACTACCTGATGGTGGCTACCCTGGCCGTAGGCGCCATTGCCTCGGTATTCAAGGTGATGCACTGGGAAGGCGGCGGCATGATGGGGCTGCTCTCCGTAGTGCTGATGCTGCTGCTGACGGTGATGCTGCTCTTGTCGAAAAGCAAAATCGGGGCCTCGCGGCAGTTTCTCACGGCGGCCTTCGTGCTGTTTACCCTCGACTTTGCTATTCTGAGCATGCCGCGTAAGGAAGTGGCCCCCGCCACGGCCGAAACAATGGTGGAACAGCCCGTGGAAACGGTTGCCCAATAACCACCTATTCAACTTTGGACAGCCCCAGCGGCCCGGCGGATTGCTGCCGGGCCGCTGGCGTTTTCAAACCCAGCCAGTGCCCGCCAAGGCTATCGTATTCGGTTGACCACCCGGAAGCTCGGTTGACTAGCGGGAAGTGCGGGCCACGGACCCGGAAGCCGAAGTCGACCACCCGGAAGCCGTGCGCACGGGCCCGGAGCCGCCGCGCACGTATCCGGACGCGGCAGCCAGCCACCCGGAACTACTATCGACGGCCCCGGACGCGCTGGTGGACCACCCGGAACCGCCGCGCACTGGCCCGGATGCCGGTACCACGGCTCCGGAGCGGCTACGCCGGCCGCACGGCGCGCTTGTCGAGAATGAGCTGGGTGCGGAAGTCGTGCAGGCTTTTTTCCAGGCCCACGGGGTAGGTGTGCGGGTTCAGGAAGCGGCGGATGCTGGGGTCGAGGCTGGCTACTTCCTGGCGGGCTTTGGCGCGGCTTTCTGCCAGCGTAGGCAAATCGAGCACGCGCCGGCCCTGGCGGAACACCGGCTCGAGCAGCTCGCGGTACTGGGTGGTTTTCACCGGGCGGCGGCGGGTGGGGTCGAGCGGGTCCACGATGATCAGGCTCTCGGGCAGGGGCTCGGCCGCGTTGTAGAGCATGTCGGCCACGGGCCGGCCGTCGTCGCCCAGAAAGCGGCGCACCTGCAGCACCCCGGGGATGCTGGTTTTGGCCAGCTGCTCGGAGATTTTCACGGTGTAGTCCCAGCCCGAGCCATCGGCGCGCTGCAGGGCGGCCAGCTTGTAGACGCCGCCCAGCGCGGGCTGGTCGTAGGCCGTCACGAGCTTGGTGCCGATGCCCCAGGTATCGATGCGGGCGCCCTGCAGCTTGAGGCTGGTCACGAGCTGCTCGTCGAGGTCGTTGCTAGCTACGATGCGCACCTGCGGGAAGCCGGCCTCGTCGAGCAGCTGCCGGGCCTGAATGCTGAGGTAGGCCAAATCGCCCGAGTCGAGGCGGATGCCGCCCAGCTCGTGGCCGGTGGCGCGCAGGTGCCGCGCCACCCGGATGGCGTTGCGCACGCCTTCCAGGGTGTCGTAGGTATCCACCAGAAACACCGAGTCGTCGGGGAAGGCGTCGGCGTAGGCTTCGAAGGCCGACAGCTCGCTCTCGAAGGCCATAACCCAGCTGTGGGCGTGGGTGCCGCGCACCGGAATGCCCAGGCGCTGCCCGGCCAGCAGGTTGCTGGTGCCGTCGATGCCGCCCAGGTAGGCCGCGCGCGTGGCCGAGAGGCCGCCGTCGAAGCCCTGGGCGCGGCGCAGGCCGAACTCCAGAATCTGGTCGGTGGGGCCCACGGCCTCGCGGATGCGGGCGGCTTTGGTGGCCACCAGCGTCTGGAAGTTGACCAGGGTAAGCAGGGCCGTTTCTACCAGCTGGGCCTGCAGCAGCGGCCCCTGCACCCGAATCAGCGGCTCGTTGGCAAACACGGCGGTGCCCTCGGCAATGGCGTCCACGTCGCAGCTGAAGCGCAGCTCGCGCAGGTATTCCAGGAAGCCCGCATCGAAGAGGCGCCCGCTGTTGCGGCTGCGCAAACTGCCTAGGTACGCCAGGTCGTCGGCGGTGAAGCGCAGCTGCTCGAGCCAGGTCACGGCGTCGGCCAGGCCCGCGGCCACGGCGTAGCCGCCCCCGAACGGCGGCCGGCGAAAGTACAAGTGAAACACGGCCGGCCGGTCCTGCAAGCCCTTGCGCCAGTAGCCGTAGGCCATGGTGAGCTGGTAAAGGTCGGTGAGCAAAGTCAGCGAAGGGCGGTAGAGGTCGGCGAGGGAGGCGGCAGTCATGGGCAAAATGAATAAAGCGAACGGGGCAATGTACGGCTGCCGGCTCGAGACGGGTAGGCAAAACGGCACCCGCCTTGCTGCGGCCTGAGGAAGATGCTACATTTCTGCCCCGCCGCGGCCACCAGAACTCCCCAACCAAGCCATGACCCTTCGCCTGCTCCTGCCTTTGCTTTGGTTACTGCTGCAGGGCGGCGTAGCCGGCGCGCAGAGCCGTCCCGCCACCTCGGCCCCCGACCCGCAGCTGGAGCGGGAGCGGCTGCGCTGGAACCGCAGCCTGGTGCACGACACGGCCTACAAGTTCAACCGGCGGCCCAACGCCCTGCTGGTAGCCACGGTGAAAGGCCAGCCGCCCGGCAAGGCCCTGGACGTGGGCATGGGCCAGGGGCGCAATAGCTTGTTTCTGGCCCGGCAGGGCTGGCAGGTAACGGGCATCGACGTGGCCGACGAAGCCGTGGCCGCGGCCCGGGAGCAGGCGCGGCGCGAAAAGCTGCCGCTCGATGCGCGGGTGGCGGCCATGGAAACCTTCGACTTCGGCACCAACCGCTACAACCTGGTGGTCTACGTCTACGAAGGCTGTCTTCGAGGACCATCCCGAGGTACTGGCCGGCATCAAGCAGGCCCTGAAGCCGGGCGGACTGCTGGTATTCGAGTTCTTTCACCGCGAAGCCGGCCAAGCCATGCAACGCCCCGATTTCGGCTGCGAGGCGGGCGCGGTGCGGGCGCTGTTTGAGCAGGATAAGCGGTTTACGCTGCTGCGCTACGAGGAAAAAATGGGCGTGCCCGACTTCGGCGGTGGGACCAACAAAACCTTCCAGCCCCAGAAGCTGGTGTACTGCGTGGTGCAGAAACGCTAGCGGGGCCAAACCCGGCCCGGGGGGCCACCCCGAAGCCTGGCTAGACAATAGCCAGCACCGATTGCAATTAAATCGGATGATTGACTGTTTTTGAACTATTGAGCTAGTATTATTGCACTCGGGGAGCCCAGACTGCCGCGCTACTGTGCTCCGCAGTGCCTATAAAAGCCGCGGCCGGTGTAGGCACCTTGCCGGTGCGCCGCGCCGGTACCATCACCCGAAAACTCATTCTTCACTAATACTTTATGAAAAACTCAACCCTCTTTCGTTTTGCAGCTTTAGTGGTTTTCGCGTTCGGCCTGCACCTGACGGCCGCGGCCCAGGGCAACCCCGGCTCGGGCGGTCCGCAGCCCGGCCAGCCCACGGCCGTACCCATCGACGGTGGTGCCTCCCTGCTGCTGGCCGGCGGCGCGGCCTACGCCCTCTCGCGCCTGCGCCGCCGCTAGGCTGCGTGGTACTGCTTACTTACTGCCCGCCTGGCTTTGCGCCGGGCGGGCATTTTTATGGCCGGCGGGCCTGGCAACCGGCAGCTGCCGCGGGTGAAATTTTGCGGCGCGTCGTGCAGCGCGCCGGGTGGCTTGTGCTACTTTGCCGCATGAAACAATTTCTCCTAGGCCTGGCGCTCATGGGCGCCGCCTCGTCAGCGGCCGTTGGGCAGCAAGCGGCCAAGCCCGCCAAACCCGCCAAGATTCACGTTTCGGCCGCCACCGTGGAGCGCGTGGAGAAAGTGCTGGCCGACGACAAGCTGCGCGGCCGGGCGCTGAACACCGGCGCACCGGCAGCGGCGCAGTTCCTGGCCGCCGAGTTCAAGCGCATCGGGCTGCAGCCGCTGCCGGGGCTGAGCTCGTTTGAGCAGGCTTTCCCGGTGCACGAAATCAAGAACACCAGCGTGCAGGTGAGCCTCAACGGCGCGCCCGTACCCGCCGAAAACGTGGTGCTGCTCTCGGGGCAGGAGCGCGTGAGTTGGACCAGCGGGCAGGCCGGTGCCCCGCGCGTAGTGGTAGTAGGGCCGCAGGACGATTACCGCCGGGCCATCGGGCCGCTGATGCGCGCCCAGGAAAACGTGCTGGTGCTGCTCGACCCGGTCCACGCCGAGCGGTTCAAGCCCATGGCCCAGCACTTCGGCCACGGCAGCCAGTTTCAGATGGAGAAACCCGGCGGCACCACCCTGGCCATTGTGCTGGCGGCCGGCACCCCCTCGGAAACGATGCCTTACCAGGTGACGGGCACCACGGTTATCCGCCCCCTGGAAATCCGCAACGTGGTGGGCGTGCTGCCCGGCCGCGACAAGGCCCGCGCCGCCGAGCAGGTCATCTTCTCGGCCCACTACGACCACATCGGCATTCTGCCCGCCGTGGCCGGCGACTCCATTGCCAACGGGGCCGACGACGACGCCTCGGGCACCACGGCCGTGGTGGCCCTGGCCGAGCACTTCAAGAAAGCCAAGAAAAACGCCCGCACCCTGGTGTTCGTGGCGTTTACGGCCGAGGAAATCGGCGGCTTCGGCTCCCGGCACTTCTCCCAGCAGATGGACCCGGCCAAAGTTATGGCCATGTTCAACATCGAAATGATCGGCAAGGTGTCGAAGTTCGGGCCCAAGTCGGCCTTCATCACGGGCTTCGATAAGTCGGACTTCGGCCCCATTCTGCAGCGCAACCTGCAGGGCACCGAGTTCAAGTTCGAGCCCGACCCCTACCCCGAGCAGCAGCTGTTTTACCGCTCCGACAACGCCACCCTGGCCCGGCAGGGCGTGCCCGCCCACAGCATCAGCACCGCGCCCATTCCCACCGACAAGCTTTACCACTCGGTCGACGACGAAATCGAAAGCCTCGACCTGAAAAACATGACGGCCGTGATTGAGGCCATTGCCCGCAGCTCCCAGAGCATCGTCAGCGGCCAAGACACGCCCACGCGCATCGCCGAGGCCGGCACGCGCAAGTAGTTTTGGGCGACAGGTGAAGAGTGACACGTGACAGGTAACACGTGACAAGTTGTTTGTCATCCTGAGCCCAAGCAAAGAACCTTCCTTGCGCTACGCACAACTAAAAAGCGCAGCCACCAATGCCAGGGCGTCGGTGGCTGCGCTTTTGTCGTTCCAGCAGCGTAGCGTAGGTTCTTGGTTGGTAGCGGCAGTGCAGGGGCTGAGGAAGGTCCTGCGCGTTGCTCAGAACGACAAACAACTTGTCACGTGTCACGTGTTACCTATTGTCACCCAACAATTTGCCGCGTAATCGTCTCGTCGGTGATTTTATCGTCGTCGGCCAGCAGCAGGGCTTTGCTGAGGATGATGCTCAGGATGGCGTCGCCCTCGAAGGGCAGGAACACGTCGGTAGCGGCGGCCTGCCGAGGGCTGCGGTCGGGCACGATGCACAGGTACTGGTCGTTGGGCTCCATCAGGATGTTGCCCGAGCCCAGGTGAATCTTGTAGGTGCGCAGCTTGCCCCGCACGACGAGGAACCGGTCCTGGATTTCGCTGACTTTGGCAATGCGCAGCCGCGGCACCAGGCGCTGCAGGGCCAGCTTGCGGTTTTTGGCCACTTCGCTCAGCTCGCCGAAGCTGTAGCTTTCCCAGTAGTTGCGGTACTGCACCAGCCCGCCGCCGTCGCGCCAGAGCGGGTCGTTGCCCACCGAGGCCACGCCCACGAACAAATCCACGTCGCGCATCACTTCCGAGAAAACCAGCGGCGCAACGTCGGTCAGCGGCAGGGCTTCGTCGCCGGCCAGGCGGGTGAAGCGCAGCTGGTCGGTGCTGACGTAGTGCCAGATGCCGGTGTCGTTCCAGGCGCCGTCGGCGTTGACCTCGCTCACCCAGAACTCGGCCCGCAAGTCGTGGGCCGGCAAACTCAGCTGGGCCGCGTCCGACTCGTAGCCCTTGTCGTAGGCGCCCATGAGGGAGTAGCGCCAGCCGCGCAGCTTGGCCAGGGAGTTGAACTGGTGCTGCTTGAGGATGTGGGCGGCCATGCGGTTGGAGTAGGTGCGGGTGCGCTCCTCGGGCGGCGTGAGCAAGTATACCTCGCGGAAGGCCTGCTTGAGCGGCTGGCGCAGCTCCCGACGCTCCAGCAACGCCCGCCAGGCCAGCACCTCGTCAGTGGTCGATAGTACGGGGTGCCAGAGCTGCACCTGGGCCTCGTCGGCGGGCGGGGCAATGAGCTTTTCCTGGGCGTCGTGCCAGTGGCCGTCGAGCCAGAGCGCGTCCTGGTGCGTGCCGTCGGGCAGGTAGAAGCGCCAGATCAGCCGCTCGGCCAGCTGGCTCACGAGGCCGTGCTCCAGGTAGTACTGCCGAAACCAGGGGTAGGGCAGGCGGCGGCCCTCCACGAAGCTGCGGTCGAGCCGGTCGCGCTGGGTGGTGTAGGTTTGCTGGGCCTGGGTTTGGGCGGCTTTCAGCTCTTTCAGCTCCGCGGCGTGGCTTTGCTTGAGCGCCGCCGGGGCCGATTTCAGGGTTTTGTCGCCCTTGTGCCAGCTCACCTCGGCCTTGCCGTCAGCGAGCTGCAGCACCACGTGGTAGTCGCCGTAGTCATAGTCGGCGCGGCCGTGGGTGAGGCCGGCCGTGGGCACGGCCATATCCTCGATTTCGGCCGGCGTGACGCCCAGCTTCTCGGCGCCCTTCTCGATGTAGCGGCCGATCAGTTCTTGGGTGTTGGCCTGCCGCACTTTGGGGCGCAGGCGCGAGAGTTGGGCCACGCCCGGCAGCCCGCCCTGCGAGAGGGCCAGCAGGCAGGCGTTGCCCAAGCCCACGGCCAGGGGGCCGCGGCCCGGAATCTTGCGGTAGCACTTCTCGGTGAGGGCGGCCAGGTGCAACAGCACGGCCGTATCGGCCAGCGGCCCCGCGGTCCAGGCCAGGGCCTTGCCCACGTTCAGGCTGGGTTCCTGCAGAAAGTCCCAGGACGAGTAGGTGTAGGTCTGGTTGTCGTTGTAGGTGTGCGTGTGCTGCCGCTCCTCCACCGGTATCGAGGCCAGCAGCTGCAGCCATTCGGCGGCCTGCCGGCGCACCGCATCGGGGCCGATGGCGGCCACGGCGGCGTCTACTTCCTTCATATACTTGGCCGAGGGCTGGCCGCCGCTGGCTTTCTGCCAGGTCTGGAGCAGCTGCAGCCACGGGCGGGTATGGGCGTTCTGGATGGGCAGCGCGGCCACAAATTCGTTGAGCGCCCGCCCGAAGGCGTCGCCGTCGGGAAAGCGCACGGTGGGCAGGCTGGTATCGTCCTGGGTGCCCAGCAGCTCCTGCAGCTTCAGCCGAATCTTGACGGCCTGCCCGCTGCCGTAGCCGCTATTCTGGTCGGCGGTGGCGTCCAGAATCTGGTGCAGGTAGCGGCCCAGCTGCTCGTCGGCGCCGTGCTTTTTCAGGTGCTTTTCCAGCTGGTTCAGCGTCAGCAGTACCGGCATGCTGCGCAGCGCGTCGCCGATGTCGCCCGGCTTGTCAAACTCCAGCCCGTAGCTCCGTAGCAGCCGTTGCCAGTCGGCGGGGCTCAACTCCAGGGTAGAGCGCAGCAGCTGCTGCAGCAGGCCTTCGAGCAGGTAGCGGACCTGGTAATCTACCTGCCCGTAGTTGCTGCGGCAGTAACGGCTGGCCTCGGCAGCGGCCAGGGCCAGGCGGCCCTTGTAGGCCGCGTCCTGCGCGCGGATGCCCTGGGCGTAGGCCGGCACGTCCAGCAGCTTCAGGTTGTAGTAGCTCATGTCGCGCTCCTCGATTTCGGTGAGCAGCTGGCGGAGCACCGGCTGCATTTCCCGGGCTTCGGGGCTGCTGCTGGTCAGGGCTTTTTCGAACTGGCGGGCTTGTTTCTGGGTCGCGGGCATGGGGGAAGGGGAGGTAACGTCGGCAAACAGCCGGGCCGCCGCGTCCTGCGCGCGCTGCCACAGCTCAGACCAGGCACTCATCGCAGGTACCGAATCAGCCGCCGACCAGCGGAGTGAGCTTCACGAAACTGGCCGTAGCCCCAGGCCCTAGCCAGATTTGCTCGTCGAGGCTTTCCACCTGCCGGTCGTTCACCAGAATGAAGTAGCCGTTTTGCTGAAAGGCCTCAAGCGCCCGGTACAGCTGCTTTTCGGCGTCGATTGAGTGGCGCGTTTTCAGCCGGTAGCCGTTGAGCACCCGCTCCGAGTCGGTGGGTTGCACCAGCCCGCTGAATACGTCGTCGTTGCGCTGGTTGTAGGCTTCCACTTCCCGGCGCACGCGCTGCTCAATCAGCTCGCGCACGGTGATGGTTTCCTGGCTCAGCTCCAGCGCCAGGCGGTGCAGAACGGCCCCGGTGGCCGTTTCGTCCTGAATCAGCAGGGTATTGGTCATGGTGTGCTTGCTAATTTATTTAGCTTTTTGCTAATGTACGACGTTTGGCCGAAACGGCCGTCATCGGGCGTTGCTAGTTAAGCAGGACGAGCTGAACCGGGGCGTGGTGCGGCCCCGGCAGAACCGAACACCCTGTCCATAACCGGACAGTTTTTGCCCCCGCGTCTGGGTAATTAATAATTATAAATTACTAATTATTAATTAGTTAAGTGTTTGGCATTGGGATTGGCTGCTTTTGGTAGAACCCGACCCCAATCCGAACGAAAATGGACAGAGCTATATCCCCCGCTACCCAGGCCCGGCGCCGTCGGCAACGCTGGCTGCTGATTGTGGCCGCCCTGCTGCTGGTGGGCACCGGGCTGTGGGCCTTCCGCGGGGCCCTGCGCCCCAGCATCGAAGCCGACAGCCTGCTGCTGGCCACGGTGGAAACCGGCGACGTGGAAGCCGCCATTACGGCTACCGGCATCATCATTCCGGCCCGCGAGGCGGTCATCACCAGCCCCATTCAAAGCACCATCCGGCGGGTAAACCTCGCGGCTGGCGCCCGCGTGCAGCCGGGGCAGACCATTCTGGAGCTGGACCGCGAGCTGACCGGCAGCGCCCTGGCCAAGCTGCAGGACGAGCAGCTGCAGAACCGCAACAAGTCGACCCAGCTGCAGCTCAAGCTGGAGTACGGCCTCACCGACCTCCGCTCCCAGGAACTGGTGCAGCAGGAAAAGGTGCGCAGCCTGCAGTCGGCGCTGCGCGACGAGCAGCACCTGCTCAAAATCGGCAGCGGCACCCAGGAAAGCGTGCGCCAGGCCGAGCTGAACCTGAAGATTGCCCAGCTGGAACTGCGCCGCCTCGGCGACCAGATCCGCAACCAGCGCCAGACCAACGTGGCCGACGAGCGGGAGCTGAGCTACACCATGCAGATTCAGGAGCGCAACATCGCCGAGCTGGCCCAGAAGCTGCGCCAGGCCAACATCAGCGCCGAGCAGGCCGGGGTGCTGACCTGGGTCAACGAGGACATCGGCTCGACCGTGAACCAGGGCCAGGTCATTGCCCGCGTGGCCGACCTTTCCTCGTTCCGGGTGCGCGGCACCATTGCCGACACCTACGCCGACTCCCTGCACCTGGGCGACGTGGTGGTGGTGCGCCTCAACGGCACCGACCTGCGCGGCACCGTGAGCACCATCAGCCCGGCCGTGGATAAGGGGGTGGTGACGTTCTACGCCCAGCTCGAGCAAAGCAGCCACCCCGCGCTGCGGGCCAACCTGCGCACCGACGTGTTCGTGGTGACCCGCGCCCACCGCGAGGTGCTGCGGGTGAAAAACGGCCCCTTCTACCAGGGCGGCCACGAGCAGCCGGTGTTTGTGGTACAGGACGGCCGGGCCGTGCGCCGCGCGGTGCGCTTCGGCGAGTCCAACTTCGACTACGTGCAGGTGCTCGGCGGACTGCGGCCGGGCGAGCAAATCGTGCTCAGCGACACCAAGAGCTACGAGCAGGCCGAGGAGCTGACCATCAAGCGCTGAATTCCCATCTACTGCCTTTCTGAGCCATGAAACGCGTTTCTTACCTGCTCTACTCCCTGCTGATTGCCCTGCTGCTGGGTTTGGGCACCATGCTGGTGGTGCTGATTGCCGCGCTGTCGGCCGCGGCCCAGGACGCCGGCCCCGGGCGGGCGGGTCAGCCGGCGGCGCTGTCGCTGCCGCAGGTCATTGAGCTGACCCTGGCCCAGTCGGCGGTGGCGCGGCAGGCGGTGACTAACCGCGAAACCAGTTTGTGGCAGTACCGCTCGTTCCGGGCCGACTACAAGCCCCAGCTCAGCCTCGAAGGCACCCTGCCCGATTACAGCCGCACCATCACGCCCGTGACCCAGCAGGACGGCACCACGGCCTTTCGCTACGTGCGCATCAACAACAGCTACCTGGGCACGGTGGTCAGCCAGAACATCGGCCTGACCGGCGGACGCGTGACGGTGGGCTCGTACCTGCAGCGCTTCGACAACTTCGAGGGCAACCAGCGGCTCTACAACAGCAACCCAATTTCCCTGGGCCTCACCCAGCCCATCGGGCAGTTCAACACCCTCGTCTGGGCCAAGCGCATTGAGCCGCTGCGCTTTCAGGAGTCGCAGCGGCAGTTTGCCGAGGAGCGCGAAACCATTGCCCGCCGCGTAACGGAGCTGTACTTCGACGTGCTGCAGCAGCAGGTAAACGCCGCCGTGGCCCGCCAGAACCGCGAAGTCAGCGAGGACATGCTGCGCATGGGCCGCGAGAAAGACAAGCTGGGGCGCATCTCCGAAAACGACTTGCTGCTGCTCGAGCAAAACCTGCTCAACGCCCGGCAGGCCGAGGTACAGGCCGTGGTCGACGAGCAGAACGCGGCCCTGGCCCTGAAGGGCTACACCGGCCTGAGCGTGGACCCGGCCCAGCCGCTGGCCGTGCCCGCCGCCACCGCGGCCCGGCGCGTGAACCCCGACGAGGCCCTGCGCTACGCCCGCCAGTACCGGCGCGAGCCGCTGAGCTTCCAGCGCCGCCTGCTCGAGGCCGACCGCGGCGTGGCCCAGGCCAAGGGCACCACGGGTTTGCAGGCCAGCCTCACGGCTTCGTTTGGCCTCACCAGCAGCGCCGAAAGCCTGCCCACCAGCTACCAGAACCCCAACAACCAGCAGCAGGTGCGCCTGGGCTTCTCGATGCCGCTGGTCGACTGGGGCAAGACTCGGGCCGTGGTGAAAACGGCCGAGCTGAGCCGCCAGCAGGTGCAGCACACCGTGGAGCAGGAGCAGCTCACCTTCGAGCAGCAGGTGCTCAGCCAGGTAGCCCAGCTCGACGCCCTGGAGCAGCAGCTGACTTTGGCTTCCCGCGCCGACTCGCTGGCCCAGCGCCGCTACGCCATCACCCGCGCTACCTACCAGGTGGGCCGCCTCTCGCTCACCGACCTGAACATCGCCCAGCAGGATAAGGACCGCGCCAAGCGCGCCTACATCGCCGCCCTGCGCGCCTGCTGGGTGGCCTACTACCAGCTGCGCACCCTCACCCTGTTCGACTTCGAGCGCCAGGAGCCGCTGCTCACGGCGGGGTAGGGGAGCAGCAACTCATCAGACCATTTTTTCGGGAAGAAAGGGTAGGCCCACTTTTCTCTTTCGGCAGAACGGGGCGGAAAGCCGGGCGCACTGCGTCCGGCTTTTTTTCTGCCGTCACTAGTGGCTACTCAAACCAGTACACTGTGAAGGTGGTGCCCTGGCCCACGGTGCTGTCCACGGCCAGGTGGCCGCCGTGGCTGCTCACGATGCGCTGCACCAAGTGCAAACCCAGGCCCGTGCCCTCGATGTGGGGGTGCTGCCGCTCGAACAGGCGGAAGCCCGCCTGCCGGCCCTTGGGCAGGCGCATGCCCAGGCCGTTGTCGGTTACCACCAGCACGGGGTGGCCGGCGGCCGACAGCTCGCTGCGCAGGCGCAGGTGGGCGGGGCGCTCGGGGTGGGCGTATTTGAGGGCGTTGCCGATGAGGTTGTGCAGCACCGAGCGCAGGTTGGCGCGGCTGTACACCAGGGTAGGCGCGCCGGCAAAGTCAGTGCTGACCTGGGCCTCGGCCAGCTGCTGACGCAGGCCCAGCAGCACCTCGTCGGTTACGCCTTGCAGCGAGAGCGGGGCCGTGCCGCCGGCGTGGCGCTGGGCCTGCACGGTGCTGGTCAGGTCGTGCAGGGTGGTGTCGAGCTGGCTCAGGGCCTGGTCGACCATGCCCAAGAGGGCTTCCTGCTCGGGGTCGTGGAAGGTGGCGCTGCGGCGCAGCTCGTCGAAGAGGCCGGTGAGGTTGTGCAGAGGCTGGCGCAAGTCGTGCGAGGCCGTGTACACGAAGTTGTCCAGGTCCCGGTTGGTGCTGGCCAGCTCCTCGTACTGGCCCTGCAGCACCTGTTGCAGGCGGGTCTGGTCGTCCACGTCGGTGCACGAGCCAAACCAGCGCAGCCCGCCGCGGCCGTCAGACAGCTGGCGGGCCCGAATCAGGTGCCAGCGGTACTGGCCGTCGTAGCGGCGCAGCCGGAAGGTGCCGTCGTAGCTGTCGCCGGTGCGCACGCAGTGCAGCCAGCGGCGCGAGGCGGCGGGCTGCTCGGCCGGGTCGAGCAGGGCAATCCAGCCGGTGGGGCCCAGCTCGGCCACGCCCAGGCCGGTGTACTCGGCGGCCCGCTCGTTGTAGTAGTCGATAAAGCCGGCGGCGTTGGCGGTCCAGATCAGCTGCGGAATGCTTTCGGCCAGGAAGCGCAGCTCGGCCTCGCCGCGGCGCAGGGTTTCGGCCAGCTCGCGCTGGTCGTGCACGTCGGTGATGGCGCCGTGCCAGTGGAGGGGCTGGCCGGCTACGTCGAACTCGGGCACGCCGCGGCTCAGCAGCCAGCGGTACTGGCCGTCGTAGCGGCGCAGGCGGTACTCGTAGCTCCAGCTCACGCCCGAGGCCCGCGCCGCCGCCGACTGGGCCTGGATGCGCAGCCGGTCATCGGGGTGAATGAGCCGGGGCCACATCAGGCCCACGTCGGCGGTGGGCGGCTGGCCGGTGAAGTGGTACCACTGCGGGCTTACGTACTCCACCACGCCGGCGGCGTCGGTGGTATAGGTTATCTGCGGGGCGGTTTCGGTGAGCACGCGCAGGCGGGCATCCTGGCGGCGCGCATCCACGGCCAGGCGGTCGGCGCGCTGGCGGGCTTCCTCCTGCAGGGTCACGTCCACGGCAAACACCAGCAGGCCGCGCACCCGGTCGTCGGCGTCGCGCAGGGGCTGCAGGGTACAGTCGAAGTAGCGGCGGCTAACTTCCTGGGCGGTGGGGTTGGGCACCAGCAGGTGGTAGGCCTTGGCCACGAAGGGCTGGCCCGAGTGGTACACCTGCCGCATCACGCCCAGCAAATCCCCGGCAAACGCACTCAGGTCGTCGGCTACCGACTCGCCCTCGCGCACGCGGCCGCCCAGCAGTGCCCGCATGGGCTCGTTGACGAAGCCGTAGCGCAGCTCGGGGCCCAGCAAGGTGGCAATGCCGGCGGGCACTTCCTTCAGAATTTCCTGCAGCTCGCGGTCGGTGGCCCGCAGCTGCTCGTCCACCAGCCAGGCCGCGTGCACGTCGGTGGCCGAGCCGTACCACTGCAGCAACTGGCCGGCCTCGTCGCGGATGGGCACCACGCGCACCAGGTGGCGGCGGTAGGCCCCGTCGTGGCGGCGGAAGCGCACTTCCCGCTCCCACTCGTCGGGCGAGGCCAGAGCGGCCACCACGGCGGGACGGTCGTCGGGGTGCAGGGCACGCAGGTAGCCCTTGCCCAGGGCCTCGGCCCGGGCCTGGCCGGTATAGGCGTACCACTGGGGCGAGAAGTAGGTGGCCTGGCGGTCGGCGTCGCTGCTGAAGGTGATGAGCGGCAGCGCCTCGGTCATCACGCGCACCTGCTGGTCGCGGTGGCGCACGGCGCCGTCGAGGGCCTGCACCTGCTGGCGCACGCGCATGCGCTCGGTCACGTCGGCCGCGTACATGAGCACGCCCACCGGCGGACCGTCGCCCTCGCGCAGCGGCCCGTAGTACAGGTCGAAATAGCGCGCCGAGCCGTCGGTGCCCGCCGGCTGAAAGGGCATGGGAAAGTCGGTGACGACGAACGGCTCCCCGGTGCGGTACACCTCGTCGATGCGGTGCAGCAGGCCGGTGGCCACCAGCTCGGGCAGGGCCTCGGCCACCGGCAGGCCCATGCGCGGGCGGCCATCGAGCAGCTGCGCCAGCGTGGGGCTCACGTAGGCGTGCACGTGGTTGGGGCCCGATAAAGCCGTGAGGTAGCCCGGCAGCTGGTCGAGCAGAAACTGCAGCTGCGCCAGGCGCGGCGCCAGCGGCGACACCAGGGGGGAGGCTGCCGCCTCGGCCAGCACCGGCTGGGCCGTGCACAGCGCCCATTCGCCCGAGGGAGCCAGGCGGCAGTGCAGCTGCCACCAGGGCAGAGTGGTGGGCGCGTAGCCAGCGGGCACGGGGAAGTACACGGGCCGGGTGGCGGGCGGTGCGGCGGGGTAGCTTTGCCGGGCTTCGCGGGCGCCGCTAACCCAGCCCGCACCCAGGGCCGCCAAGGCCGGCACCCCGGCCAGCGGCTGGCCCACCAGCTCAGGGGCAGCCAGGCCGGTGAGCGTGAGCAGGGCTTCAGAGGCGGCCAGGATGCGCCCGTCGGCGCTCAGGGCCAGGGCGGGCAAGGGCTGAGCGGCAAACAGGAAGGTGAAATCTGTGCGGTCGGGGTGCATAACGCGGCGGCAAAGGCAGGAACTTCCCAGGCACTGAAGGCGAATTCAGTCGGTAGCCAACACCGGTATCGAAAGGATGGTTCGGCGGGTGAAAGCTGCCGGAAACTAGCTCCGGGGTTGCAGCACGGCTTGTTTCACCAGGTCAAGCAGCAGCGCATCGGGGGCGTCGAGGGTAGCCGGGGCGCGCGGGGTGCGGCGGGGCTCGAGGTAGCCGGCCAGCTCATCGAAGCCGCCGGGCTCGAGGCGGTGGAAGGCCATGGACCAGTCCTGAAAGCTGCGGGCGGCAACGGGCTTGTCGACCAGCTTGCGCACGTGGGAGTGGCGCGCGTCGCGGGCAATGCGCTGGTACAGGGCTTCCAGCTCGGCGGCCGGTCCTTCGATGAGCTGGGCAATGTCGCCGTGGCTGTAGAACAGAATGCCCGTAATCTGCAGGCGGGCGTTGTCGCGGCGGCACTGCCGCAGCAGGTCGGCCAGCTCCGGGTCAGAGAGGGGCTGCACAGCCCGGCTCATGTAGATGATGTGGTGTAGCATGCGGCGGCGCAGCGCCGGGGCCACCGGCCGGGCACTGAATCAAGGCAAAAACCGCCGGGCGAGGCGCCGCGGCGAAGGTGGCTAAACAAAAGTAAGGGTTGCGGCGCAGCAAGCCGTGCGGCGAAAATCCACCGCGGGCTCACCGGCAGTCCGGAAGAACCTCGGGCAGGCGATGGTGGAATTGGCATTATATGTAAAGCAATATTTAATATAAGATACTGAATATTAAAGCTACCTTTAAGTAATAGCCTCCGCTTGCCGCTCCCCCGCTCAGGCTGTCCGTCGCCTGGTTCCACCGTGGTAATACCTGCCGTTTGCACCGCACGCTTTTACCCTTACCCCTTCAACCATGCGCAAGTCAACCTTTATTGCCCTGACCACCGGCGTCCTCTGGATTGTCGGCTGTCAGAAAACCGATGTTACGCCCCTGGAGGCGCCCTCCACCACGCTCAGCTCGGACGTGGTAGCGTGCACCGAAGATGTCATCAGCTTCAACGGCGTCGCCCCCGGTACCTTGCTGACGCAGGTAAGCAGCGACGGCGGGGCCTCGGTGGACGTGAGCAGCACCAATCCCCATTACGTGGGCGCGCCGTACCCCACCGACGTGGCTGTGGTGTTCCGCAGCAGCCCAGCGCCGGTTTCTTCCACCGAAGACCTGGATTTGCGCAGCCCCGGCGCGCCCTACGCCGAGAACGAAACCGAGCCCAACCCGGGCTTCGAAAACACCGTGCCGCTGGGCAACATCCTGGTGCTGCACAACTTCAAGGACTATCCCAACCCCGCCGTGGAGCCCAACGACGACGACTTCTCGGAGTTTGAGGCCCCCGGCACCATTGCCTTTGACTTCAGCGGCGTGGGCACCGGCACCATCACGGCCACCTCGCTCACGGCTATCGATGTGGAGTTTGCCTACAACGGCGAAGGCGAATCGGGCTTCGTGACGCTCTACACCAGCAACCCCGCCACGGGCGGCACCCAGATTGGTCTGCCGTACCGCTTTGCCGATACCGGCCCCAACGGCGTGCAGGTACTGAGTTTGGGCAACACGCCCGGCGTGGGCTACATTGTGGTGAGCCTGGTGGGCTCCATCGGCATCGACAACCTGCGCTTCTGCCGGCCCACGCCGCCCAGCGGGCAGTGCACCCGCACCCAGGGCTACTGGAAAAACCACCCCGACGCCTGGCCGGTCAGCTCGCTTACCCTGGGCGGTATCTCCTACTCCAAAGCCGAGCTTATCACCATTCTGAAGACCCCGGTACGGAGCAACGGGCTCATTGCCCTGGCCTACCAGCTGATTGCCGCCAAGCTGAACGTCATCAAAGGCACCGACCCAACGCCCATTGCGGCCTCCATTACCCTGGCGGACAACATGTTTATTGGCAAAGACCTGCGCACGTCGCCGCAGCCGAGCGCCTCGACCAGTTCTACCAGCACGCTGGTTGGCCTGCTCGACGACTACAACAACGGCCGCAGCGGCCCGCGGCACTGCCAGTAAGTGAGCGAGCATCCTGGCGCCGGGCCCGAAGCAATTCGGGCCCGGCTTTTTTACGCCCGCCGCGGTCGGCTCAGCGACTGTCCGGCCGCGCGGGTCATTATCGAACACCGTGTCCGTTTTCGGACAATATTTTCGGACGCTCTTGTGGTGTGTTTTTGATTAAAAAACTGATTGTCAAAAACTTATAATTGTGGCACGCGGCTTGGCTACCTAGAGCAGGGGCCGTAGCCCACCACTGCAAAAACGGACACCACCGCCTGATTCTTCCGCAACGCCTCTCAACGCTCTTCACCCTATGGAAACCCCGCTCACCCTGGCCCGCCCGCTGACCGACGCCCCGGCCGCTTCCTCGCTGAAAAACACGCCCATGATTCGCCTCGTCGACATCGAGAAGGTGTACCAGACCGACACCATCGAAACCGTGGCGCTGAACCGGGTGAACCTGACCATCAACCAGGGTGAATTCGTGTCGGTGATGGGGCCCTCGGGCTGCGGCAAATCCACGCTGCTGAGCCTCATGGGCCTGCTCGACGAGCCCACCGGCGGCACCATCGAAATCGGCGGCCGCGCCGTCACCAGCTACTCCGACAAGGAGCTGGCCCGGCTGCGCAACCACAAGATCGGCTTCATCTTCCAGAGCTTCCACCTCATCAACGACCTCTCGGTGCTCGACAACGTGGAGCTGCCCCTGCTCTACCGCGCCGGCGTGTCGGGCAAGGAGCGGCGGCAGCTGGCCCAGGCGGCGCTGGAAAAGGTGGGCCTCAACGCCCGCACCCGCCACTTTCCCTCGCAGCTCTCGGGTGGGCAGCGCCAGCGCGTGGCCATTGCCCGCGCCCTGGCCGGCAACCCTAGCATCATCCTGGCCGACGAACCTACCGGCAACCTCGACTCGGTGATGGGCGAGGAAATCATGGACCTGCTGCTGGGCCTGCACCGCCACGAGGGTACCACCATCGTGATGGTGACCCACGACGAAAACATGGCCCACAAAACCGAGCGCCTGATCCGCTTCTTCGACGGCAGCCAGGTTAGTTGAGTTGCCAGTTGCCAGTTGCGAGTTGCCAGGAATTTCCGGCCCCGAACAACCAAAAACGAGCAACGAAAAACCAACAACCAAAAACGAAAAACCAGCCACCCAACGCCCTACCGCTATGAAAACGACTTTCCACTCTGCTTGCTCGCTGGTTGCCGGGGCCCTGCTGCTACTGGCCGGCGCCTGTGGCCGCCCGCAGGCGCAGTCGGCCGGCCCGGCCGCGGCCACTCCCACGCCGGTGCAGGCCATCAACGTGGCGCTGGGCCAGCTCAACCAGCGCGGCGAGTTCAGCGGAGCCGCCCTCGTAGCCGACAAGGGGCGGGTGGTGTACCAGCAGGCCTTCGGCTTTGCCCGCGAGGCAGCCGCGGGCCAGGAACTGCGCGCCGATGCCCGCTTCGACGTGACGGCCCTGGCGCCCACCTTTACGGCCGCCGCCGTGCTGGCTTTGCGCGACCAGGGTGAGTTGCGCCTCGACGACGCGCTGAGCGCGTACGTGCCCAACCTGCCCTACCCCGGCGTGACGCTGCGCCACCTGCTCACCCACACCTCCGGCCTGCCCGAGGTCGACGTGCGTGAGTCGGGCAACGACGTGGCCGCCGAGCTGTACTACCAGCGCCCCGCTGCGGCCTTCGCCCCGGGCAGCCGCTGGGCCTACGCCGCCGTCAACGATGCGCTGCTGCGCAAAGTGGTGGAGCGCGTGAGCGGGCTGGCCTTCGCCGATTACCTGAGCCAGGCCGTGTTCGGGCCCCTGAACATGCGCGACACCCGGGTGCTGGCAGCCGGGCGCGACGCGGAGGGCAACCTGGCCGAGTCGCGCATCTATTCTACTCTCAATGACCTGCACGCCTGGGTGCAGGGTTTGCGCAGCGGGCAGTTGCTGGCCCCGGCTTCGGTGCAGGAGCTCTTCACCCCGGCCCGGCTGCAGGACGGCTCGTTTGCCCAGGCCGGGCAGCCGGGCCGGCCGGCCACCTTCGGAATGGGCTGGTTTCTGGGCACCGGGCCGGGCCGCCGCGCCGGCCACACCGTGGCCTGGCACGCGGCCAGCCAGCAGGGCTACTTCGCCTACCTGGGTTTCGACCTGAGCGCCGACCGCATCGTGATACTGCTCGACAACACGCCCGAAACCCGCGGCGCCCTGGCCACGGCCGCGGTGATGCAGCAGGCCCTGAGCGGCCAGCGCGCCGTAGCCCCGGCCAAACGCTCGGCCGCCCGCGAAATGGGCCGACTGCTGGCCTCGCAGGGTCTCGAGGCCGCTGTGCTGCACTACGCCTCGGTGCACACCGATACCAGCCGCTACTACGCCAGCCAGGCCGAGTTCGAGCAGTTGAGCCGCGCGCTGCAGGCCCGGCAGCGCCCCGCCGATGCGGAGGCGGTGCTGGCCGTGTACGCCGCCACCAGCGGCCAGAGCCTGGCCGCCCGGCGCCAGCTGCGCGCCCAACTGGCCGGGCAGCGGCGCGCGGTGGCCGCCCCGCCCGCGGTGCTGGCCATTTAGCTGCCAGTTGTCAGCTGTCAGTTGTCAGGTCCCCCGGACTCTCTCTACGCTCTCAGTTCTAAGCTCTAAATCTTCTCTCCCCTCAACAGCCGTAGCCATGCTGCTTAGCTATCTGAAAATCGCCTGGAAGGTGCTCCTGCGGCGTAAGCTCTTCACCTTCATCAGCCTCTTCGGCATTTCCTTCACCCTGATGGTGCTGCTGGTGGTGGTGGCCTTCTTCGACCACTCCGTAGGGCCCCACGGCCCCGAAAAGCGGCTGAACCGCACCGTGTTCGTCAACTTCATTCACCTATACTACAAGGACGGGGGCCGCATGAACACGCTGCCCAGCTACAGCTTCCTCGACAAGTACGTGCGCACGCTCAAGACGCCCGAGGCGGTGACCATCTGCACCATGTTCAACTCCTCGCCCACCTACGTGGGCAACCGCAAGATCGACCTGGATTTGAAGTTCACCGATGGCGCGTTCTGGCAGGTGCTCGACTTCACTTTCCTTGAGGGCAAGCCCTACAGCGTGGCCGACGTGGACCGCGCCGAGCGTGTGGCCGTCATCAACGAAAGCACCGCCAAAAGCTACTTCGGTGCGGCCCGCGGCGTGGTAGGGCGCACCATCGAAGTCGACCAGCGCCGCTACCGCGTGAGCGGGGTGGTGGCCGACGTGGCGGCCTCGCGCTTCAACTCCTACTCCGACGTATGGGTGCCCATCACCACCGGCTCGTTCGATTTGCGCGAACCGGGGCTGAACGGCGGCTTCCTGGCCATTGTGCTGGCCAAGAGCGAGGCCGAGGTGCCCGCCGTGCAGGCCGAGTTCAGCCAGGTGGTGAAGCGCGTGCCGCTGCCCGACCCCCGCGCCATGAAGCGCCTGCAGGTGTACGCCGATCCGCTGGTGGCC
Source organism: Hymenobacter sp. B81 (assembly GCF_044628455.1). NCBI lineage: Bacteria > Pseudomonadati > Bacteroidota > Cytophagia > Cytophagales > Hymenobacteraceae > Hymenobacter > Hymenobacter sp. B81. Next base: position 1,138,992 of record NZ_JBIYZW010000002.1, read on the forward strand.
TCCTATACCCGCCAGCTGATGGGCCCCCTGGCCGGGCCCGAAAGCAACGGCGTGGCCTTGTTTGCCACCATTCTGGGCGGCCTGGCGCTGCTGTTCATGACGCTGCCGGCCCTGAATCTGGTCAACATCAACGTGGCCCGCATCATGGAGCGCTCCTCCGAAATCGGGGTGCGCAAGGCCTTCGGTGCCACCGGCTTCACCCTCATCGGGCAGTTTCTGATCGAGAACATCTTCCTGACGCTCATCGGCGGTTTGCTGGGGCTGGGGCTGGCCTACGTGGCCCTGCAGCTGCTGAGCGGCTCCGAGCTGATTGCCTACGCGCAGTTCGGCCTCAACCTGCGCATCTTCGGCTGGGCCCTGCTGGTGACCCTGTTCTTCGGCGTGCTCTCGGGCGTGTACCCGGCCTTTAAAATGTCCCGTCTCCAACCTGTACAAGCCCTGAAGGGCAGCGGCAAATGATACGCCACCTGTTCACCCTCATCTGGAACCGCAAGCGGTCCAACTTCCTGCTCATCGGCGAAATCGTGCTGTCGTTCTTCGTGCTGTTCGTGGTGTGCAGCCTGCTGGTGTACAACTACCGCAACTACCGCCAGCCCCTGGGCTTCGACTACCAGAACGTGTGGCAGGTGCAGGTCAACCCCGGCCAGGACAGCACCGACCGCACCGCCACCATGCAGCGGCTGATGCAGCGCCTGAAGTCTTTGCCGGGCGTGGTTAGCGTAACGACTTCCAGCCCCAACTCGCCGTTCTCGTTCAGCACCATGAACACCGAGCGGTGGTACCAGCAGCAGCGCAGCCCCGTGTCGGAGCGCTACGAGGCCGACGACGACTTCGCCAAAACCCTGCGCCTCGACGTGGTGGAAGGCCGCTGGTTCGACCGCCGCGACGACGCCGGCACCCACCCGCCCATGGTGGTAAACCGCGCCTTCGCCGAGGCCGTGTTCGGCCAGGAAAGCCCGCTGGGCAAGGTGGTAACCGACGAGAAGGCCACCCGCCGCTACCAGGTGGTGGGCGTTATCGACAAGTACCGCTCGGGCAGCGACTTTTTCGAGGACTCGCCGGCTTTCTTCGAGCGCCACGTGCTGCAGGATAGCTCGGGCCGCATCCGGCCCACCGAGTCGCCCCTGCTGCTCATCCGGGTGCAGCCCGGCAGCGGCGCGGTGCTCGAGCAGCAGCTCATCAAGGAAATCAAGGGCGTGACCAAAACCTGGATTACCACCGTGGATACGCTCGGCAAGCTGCGCCAGGAAAAGCTCAAGTTCGTGCTCACGCCCATGTACGCCCTGGGGCTCATCTGCGTGTTCCTGATCATCAACGTGGCGCTGGGCTTGTTCGGGGTGCTGTGGTACAACATCAGCCAGCGCCGGGCCGAAATCGGGCTGCGCCGCGCCCTGGGCGCTACCGGGCCGGGCATTGGCGCCCAGTTTCTGGGCGAGATGCTGGTCGTCACGACCCTGGGCGTACTGCTGGGAGGACTGCTGGCAGCCCAGTTTCCGCTGCTGGGCGTATTCGACGTAGCCGCGCCGGTGTACCTGCTGGCCATGCTCATGGCCACGGTCCTCATCTTCGCCCTCACGGCCGTGTGCGCCTTCCAGCCCAGTCGCATGGCCGCCGCCGTGCAGCCCGCCGTGTCGCTGCGCGAGGAGTAGCCGGCCCCGGCTCATCGGGCCGCCGCGGTTCAACCCCGAACCGCAGCGGCCCGATTCCGCGCCGGCACCCGGGCGCCCGCCGTTGCCCGATCGGCTAACGCAAGCTGCTGAAGCAGACTGCGAGTGGTTGCGGCTTCGGCGCCAAATTCCGTCCTTCGTTACTCATCCTACTTTCATGATTCTCATTGTCGACGACGATATAGCCGTGCGCACCTCGCTGGGGCTGCTGCTCAAGCAGGCCGGCTACGCCACCAAGGCCGCGGCCACGCCCGAGGACGCGCTGCGCGTGGTGCGCGAGACGCCGCCGCAGCTGGTGCTCATGGACATGAACTACTCGCTCGACACCACCGGGCAGGACGGCCTGCAGCTGCTGGGGCAGGTGAAGGCCGTGGCCCCGCAGGTGCCGGTGATTCTCATCACCGGCTGGGGCTCCATCACGCTGGCCGTGGAGGGCATGAAGGCCGGCGCCGCCGAGTTCGTAACCAAGCCCTGGAACAACGACTCGCTGCTGCAAACCATTCGCACCATCATCAGCCTGGCCGAAACCTCGGCTGCCCACCAGGACGACGAGCTGAACCCCACCCGCCGGCAGCTCGACCGGCAGTACAACTTCCAGCGCATCGTGGGCCAGGACGCGCAGCTGCTGCAGGTGCTGCGCAGCGTGGGCCAGGTAGCCGCCACCGACGCCTCGGTGCTGATTGAGGGCGAGTCAGGCACGGGCAAGGAGCTCATTGCCGAAGCCGTGCACCTGAACTCGCACCGCCGCAAGGCGCCGTTCGTGAAAGTGAACCTGGGCGGCATCTCGGCCTCCTTGTTCGAGAGCGAGATGTTCGGCCACCGCCGCGGCGCCTTCACCGACGCCAAAACCGACCGCGTGGGCCGCTTCGAAATGGCCAACGGCGGCACCATCTTCCTCGACGAAATCGGCGAGCTGGATTTGGGCAGCCAGGTGAAGCTGCTGCGCGTGCTGCAGGACCGCACCTACGAGGTGCTGGGCGACTCGCGCAGCCGCTCGCTCGACATCCGGGTGATTTGCGCCACCAACCGCAACCTGGCCGAAATGGTGCGCGAGGGCCGCTTCCGCGAAGACCTGTTCTACCGCATCAACCTGATAACCGTGCGCCTGCCCGCCCTGCGCGAGCGGCCCGACGACGTGCCCCTGCTGGTAAACCACTTCGTGGGCAACCTGCGCAGCACCTACAACCGCCCGGCCCTGAAGGTGGGTACCCGCGCCCTGCACTGGCTGCGCGAGCAGCCACTGCCGGGCAATATCCGGGAGCTGAAAAACCTGGTGGAGCGGGCCGTGCTGGTGAGCGGCAAGGACGAGCTGGGCCCCGAGGACTTCCAGGCCCAGACCCAGCGCGTGGTGGTGAAAGCCGCCGAGGGCGAGCTGCCGCCGGTGGGCGTGATGACCCTGGACGAGCTGGAAGCCCAGATGATTCGCAAAACCGTGGACTTCTACGCCGGCAACCTCTCGCGCGTGGCCAAGGCCCTGGGACTGAGCCGCGGCGCCCTGTACCGCCGCCTCGAGAAGTTCAACATTCCGTTCACCGAGTAGGGGCGCGTGGCACGCGCCCGCACGTGGGCCGGTTACCGTTGTTGCCCACACCCGTCGGGGTACGGCTGCCGTTGCTGCAGCGGCCCGGCGATGAGCTGTACCTTCCGGCTTTCGTTGTCCGGCTAGCCGGGAATGGCTGTTCAACGACGGGCGCGTGTCACGCGCCCCTACGCCCAGTGCCACCGCATGAGTCTTCGCACCAAGTACATCCTGTTCGTCGTGTTCGTGCACCTGGCCATTGCCGCGCTGGCCTGGCAGTTCCGCGCGGCCAACACGATGCTGTTTCTGACCACCGAGCTGCTGCTCATCGTCACGGCCGTGCTCAGCGTGCAGCTCTACCAGGGATTCGTGCGCCCGCTCAACCTGATTGCGGCCGGCACCGAGGCCATTCGCGCCCGGGACTTCACCATGAAGTTTTTGCCCGTGGGGCAGGATGAAATGGACCAGCTGATTGACACCTACAACCACATGATCGACGAGCTGCGGCAGGAGCGGATAAGTCAGCAGGAGAAAAGCTTCCTGCTCGAGCGGCTCATTGCTGCCTCGCCCGCGGGCATTCTGCTGCTGAACTTCGACGGCCACATCGAGGCCGTGAACCCGGCGGCCGAGCGCTACCTGCACCTGCCGGGCGCGCAGCTGCTGGGCCAGCCGCCGGCCGCGCTGCCCGGCGAGTGGGGCCGCGTGCTGGGCGCCTTGCAGCCGGGGCAGCCGCAGGTGGTACAGCTCTCGGGCGTGCAAACCTACCGGGCCAGCGCCTCCCACTTCCTCGACCGCGGCTTTACCCGCTACTTTATTTTGCTGGAGGAACTCACCCAGGAGCTGATTCGCCAGGAAAAGCAGGCCTACGAAAAGCTGATCCGGATGATGTCGCACGAAATCAACAACTCCATCGGCGCCGTCAACTCCATTCTGCAGAGCTTCCACCACTACGCCCCGCAGCTGCGCGACGACGACCGCGCCGACTTCACCGAGGCGCTGGAGGTGTCGGTGAACCGCAGCACGCACCTGGCCAACTTCATTGCCAACTTTGCCAACCTGGTGCGCCTGCCCGAGCCCTCGCCCCGGCCCACCGACGTGCACGAGCTGCTGCGCTCGACCTGCCGCCTGCTGCAGGTGCAAAGCGAGAAGCGCGGCATTCGCTGGCACTGGGAGCTGGCCCCCGGCCCGCTGTTCGTGAGCCTCGACGCCCAGCAGCTGGAGCAGGCCCTGCTCAACATCTGCAAAAATGCCCTCGAAGCCATCGACCACGACGGCAACGTGTGGGTGCGCACCACGGCCCGGCCACCGGTGGTTGTCATCGAAAACGACGGCCCGGGCATTCCCGCCGACGTGCAGTCGCGCCTGTTCACACCCTTCTTCAGCACCAAGCGCGACGGGCAGGGCATCGGCCTGACCATGATCCGCGACATTCTGCTGCAGCACGGCTTTGCCTTCAGCCTGGTGAGCCGGCCCGAGCCGGCGCGCACGGCCTTTACCATCGAGCTGCAGCCGGCGGGCCGCCGCTAGCGGCCGCCGTTCAGCTCGCGGTATTTCTCGCTCAGCCAGCGTTCGGCCTGGGGCAGGGTTTCGCAGAGCAAGGTGGGCACCAGGGCGTTGGGCCGCTGAAACAAGGCCTCCGACGAGAGCTTGGTAAATAAGTCGGGCGAGAGTACGCTGATGTTGTAGCGCAGACCGGCCTCGTAGCAGCGCGGGAAAAACTCGCCGTGAATCCACTCGACCAGTCCGGCCCAGGCGCCTTCCATTTCCTTGGTGTGGTGCACGTGCACGCGGCAGCCGCGGGCCAGGCCCTCACGGCGCTGCCAGTCCAGCATGCGCAGCGAGCCGGCTTTCACCTTGTCTTCGGAGCAGTAGCCGATCCACTTCATCAGCAGATAGTTCAGCGCGGGCTCGTAGCTGAGAACGGCGTAGACCTCATTGGCGTCGTCGGCCAGGCGTTCGAGGATAATCACGGTGGTGGGGCTTGGGGCGGGCGAGATGGGCAACCGATACCCCGGCGGCTACGGTTTCAGCTTGCTGCGGTAGCGGCTCAGAGTTTCGGGCGTGATGCCCAGGTAGGAGGCAATGTACTGCAGCGGCACGCGCTTGAACACCTTGGGGTGCTCCTCGATGAGGTTGCGGAAGCGCTGCTCGGGCGCGTCGCGCAGCAGCGAAGCCTCCCGTCGCTCGGCCCGCACCACCTGGTCCTGAATCAGCAGCAGGGCCAGCCGCTGCCAGGCCGGGTGCTCGGCGCAGAGCTGCTGCACGTCGGGGTAGTGCATTTCCAGCAGCGCGGTTTCTTCCAGGGCCGCCACGTTCACCAACGAGGGCTGCCGGGCAAAAAAGCTGGCGAACGAACCAAGCAGGGCGTTTTCAAACAAAAACTCCTTGCTGATTTCGCGGCCGTCGGCGGCGTAGTACAGGCGGGCGCTGCCCTGCTCGATGAAGGCGACCGTGGCGCAGACCTGGCCCTCGCGCAGAAACATCTCACCCTTTTGCAGGGTGCGCGGGGTGAGCACGGCCTGCAGCGCCGCCATTTCGGCCGGGCTCGGACCAATAATGCGCTCGATGCTGTACAGGACGCGGGACACGGGCAGCGGCGGCGGGCGAAGTGAAACCGGCGCCGCTGCAAGTTTACCCCTAAAATGCTACCTGCGGCCGGCAAGCCGGCCTGCGTCTACTGCTCGACAGTACCGGTAGGGGGCAAAAAATACCGGCTCCCGCACGCTGGGTACGGAAGCCGGTACGGGAGCAAGAGCACAGCCGTTACGGGTTCGACTTGGTTTTGCTCTTGGTGGCCTTGTTCTTCATTTTCTTGTCGCCGCGGTAGGTGGGGTTGGGCGAGTTTTCGCTCGTGGGGTCTACCGGGTAGGCGGTGGTGCCGGCGGTGCGGTTGCCGGTGGGCGTGCGCGGGGTGGAGTTGGCCGCGCCGCTGGTGGTAGCGGGCGGGGTGTCGATGGTCTGGCTACCCGACGTGGTGCCGGTGGCGCCGCTGATCTGGCTGCCCTTTTCGCTGGTGGGGTCAACGGGGGCGTTGGTGGTGCCGGAAGTGCGGTTGCCGGTGGGCGTGGGCGGGGTGGATTGCGGGTTGGTTTGGGCCTGAGCGGCGGTGCCCAGCAGCAGGGCAAGGGCAAAGGTCGAAAGCAGGGGCTTAAGCATAAAGGCAGGAGTTGGTTGTGGATCAGAAGCCAGTGGCTTCCCTAGAACAAGGCCTTTGTACGTAAGTCCGGCTTAAAGGTGCCGGCGGCCAGCCTGTTGAGCCGCCCCATAAAGCTGAAATCGGGCCTCAGCAACCCGGAACAGCTGTTTTTTTGGGGCGGCTTTCAGGCGACGGCGGGGCTAGTGCATCACCGGGCCCTCTACTTTGGTAGCGAAGCGGTCCAGGATCTGCGGCGCATCGTAAGGGTTGCCGTGCAGCAAACGCTCCACGGCGGCGCGCTTCCACCCGGCAAAGTGGTCGGGGAACTGCCGCCGCTCGGCAATGCGGTCGGGGTGGGCGGCCAGCCAGGCGTCAACCAGGGCCGCGGCCTGTTTTTCTTCCGGAGTTTCCATGGGGTAGGGGGCAAGGTGTGAAACAAAGTGCCTCCTTTAAGTTGCGACATTTTGGGCGGAAGTGGAAGGCTGACGGGGTGATAGTAGCCTGATAAATAGCCCTGAATGCCAACCGAAGCCGCAAAAAAAATCCGCCCGATGCCGGCACAGGGCCAGATCGGGCGGAAGATGTACGGAGTCGATGGACGGGACTAGCGCCGCCGCCCGGAGTCGCGGTAATCGGGGCGGTCGTCCTCGTCGCGGTAGCGGTTGGTGCGGTTGCGGTCTTCGTCGCGGTACAGGCTGCTGGAATAGTCGTTGCCGTACCCGTAATCCGAACGGCGCCCGTCGCGGTTGCTGCCGTCGTAGCGCGGCTCCTGGTAGCGGCGGTCCTCGTCGTCGCGCCGGCTGCGGCGGTGGTCCCGGGCGTCGCGGTCGTTCTCGTCGTAGCGGCGGGCGTCGCCGCGGCCGTCGGAGTACGAAGCGTAGGATTCCTGCCCGCCGCGGGTATCGTAGGAGCGGCCCCCGCGCGGCTCGTCGGCGGAGCGCCCCATCCACTGCCCGGACTGCCCGCGTTCGGGGCGGTAGTCTGCTTCGTCTTCCCGTCGCTGGCGGCCGTAGCGGCCACGCGACTCCTGGTAGCGGCGGTCGGCCTCGGCGGCCGATTCGCGGCGGCGAAGCAGGTCGGCGTCATCGTCGTCGAGGCGGCGGGCGGCCGAGCCGGGGCGGCCGGCAATTCCGAAGTTGGCGTAGCCCCGGCGCGAGTTGTCGTAGTCGTAGTTGGAGCGCGGGTCGTAGCGCGGGCTCCGCTCATCGGCTACCGAGTCGTAGTAGCGGGCCCCGCCGCGGAAGTTGTCGGCCTCCTGCTCGCGGCCGTGTCCCCCGCGGAAGTCGCCTTCGTAGCCGCGCGGCCGGTTGTCCGACTGCCCGCCGAACTCGTTGCGGCGCTGTCGCGAGTTGGGCGCATTGCGCGAGGCCGAAGCGCCGTGGTCGTCATCGTCCCGCTCGCGGCGAGAATGGCCCGAAAAGTCAGCGCGGTCGTCGCGGTCGGGGCCGCGGTGGCGATTATGCTGTGCCATAAGCTTGGGTTGGTTGTGGGTAGTGAAGCTGAAACCGGTTCTACCCGGCGGCGCGGCCGAAGGTTGCGGCCGCGCCGCCGGGTAGCGCGGGGCCGGTTGCGAATGGGGTTCCGCGGCTACTGCCCCGGGATGAGTCCGAATCGATACTCGGTGACGGAGTGGAACTCGGTGCCAGGCCGCAGAATGGTGCCGGGAAACTGCGGGTGATTGGGCGAGTCGGGGAAATGCTGGGTTTCGAGGCAGAAGCCCGTGTGCCGGCCGTAAACGACTCCATTCTTGCCCCGCAGACTGCCGTCGAGAAAGTTGCCCGAGTAAAACTGCACCCCCGGCTGATCGGTGTATACCTCCAGCCGGCGGCCCGAAGCCGGCTCCTGCACCCGGGCTGCCAGGCGCAGGCCCGGCTCGTCGGGCAGCACCCAGTTGTGGTCGTAGCCGCCCGCTACCTGCCCGATGCGCGCGCCGATGGGGTGCGGCCGGCGAAAATCCATGGGCGTCCCGTTCACCGGGCGTAACTCCCCGGTGGGTATCAGCGTGTCGTCGACTACGGTGTAGCGTTCAGCGGGCAGCTGCAGCTCGTGGCCCAGCACGTCGGGGCTGCCGGGCGCCAGATTGAAGTAGCTGTGGTTGGTCAGGTTCAGCGGCGTGGTGCGGTCGGTGCTGGCGCGGTACTCGATGCGCAGCGTCAAATCGGCGCCGAAGCGGTAGGTGACTTCCACCTGCAGGTTGCCGGGGTAGCCTTCTTCGCCATCGGGGCTGCGGTAGCGCAGGCGCAGCCGGGCTTCGGTAGCCGAGCCGGGCAGCGCCTCGGCCTGCCACACCACGCGGTCGAACCCGCGGTGGCCGCCGTGCAGGTGGTTGGGACCGTTGTTGGTTGCCAATTGGTAATGCTGGCCGTCGAGTGCGAAGCGGCCCCGCGCCAGGCGGTTGGCGTAGCGGCCGATGAGGGCGCCGAAGTAGGGATTGGCCTGGCGGTAGGCTTCGCTCAGGTAGTCGTCGAGGGCGTCGAAGCCCAGCACCACGTCGCCCATCTGGCCGCGCTGATCGGGCACCAGCAGGCGGGTGACGGTGCCGCCGTAGGTGCTGATGCAGGCGTGCGGCCCGGCCGGGTCGCCCAGGGTGTAAAGCTCCACGGCTTGGCCCTCGGGCGTGCGCCCGAAGGGCGCGAGGCTGAGTGGGAACGAAGTCGACATAGGCAGGAAGCGAGCTGGGGTGGAAGCAGGGTATTCGCTGAGCCTATACGCAGGCCGCGGTAAAAAAGCAGCCCCGGCTACCACGCGGGTAGCCGGGGCCGAAGCAGCCGGAAGGGCAGGCCTAGCGGTGGTTACGCAGGGCAAAGTGGCTGAAGGCCACGCGGGTGGTTTCGGCGCCGAAAGCCAGCAGGCCGATGCGGATGCCCCGGTCCCAGGGCGGCAGGTAAGTGCCGTTGAGGGCGAAGCTGTCGAGCGGCATGGGCTGCCAGGTGGCGCCGTCGGTGCTGTAGGCAAAGCGGTAGCGCTGCCCGCCCCAGGCCTCGATGCGCAGCGTAACCGTGGTGCAGTCTTCCAGCCACAGCTGGCTGACCACCTGCCGCTTGCCCGACTGCACGTGCCAGAGCTGCAGCATCCCGTCGCCAGCTACCAGGGCCAGGGCATTGTACGGGTCGCCAATGGCGCCGATGCCGCCGAAGGTGCCGGGGGCCAGCGCGGCCACATCGAGGGTGGTGGCCGCCTTGTAGGTAGCGGCATAGGTGCGCCGGGCCACGATGGCGCCCAGGCGCTGCTCGTTGGCGCCCAGGTACAGCTGTTGGTCGCGCAGCTCGGCTTCGGGTTTGTGGCCCACCGGCCAGAGCCAGCCCAGGTCCAGCGTTTCGCCGTCGAAGTGCTCGTCCACGTTCAGCACCGCCACGTCGTGCAGGGGCTCGGCCTGGGGGCTGTTGTTTTCAAACTCGGGCCAGCCTTCGGCGTTCCAGCGAAACTCGCTCAGCAAGCCCTGGCGACCCACAAACTCGTGGCTGTGGGCGTGGTAGGCGTGGTGCAGCAGAAACCAGCGGCCGTCCTTCTCGGCTACCGTGCCGTGACCGGGGCATTTCCAGGTGGCGTTATCGGTCAGGATGGGGTTTTGGGGGCATTTCTCCCAGGGGCCCAGCAGGCTGCGCGAGCGGGCTACCCCGCCGGCGTAGGTGCAGTACTTGCCGCAGCAGGCGTTGCCGGCGTAGAACATGTAGAAGTAGTCCTGGTAGCGCACGATGGCCGAGCCTTCCACTAGCGTGCCTTCCCAGGGCGCATCGTTGCGGAACAGCTCTACCCGCGGACCCACCAGCTCCAGCCGCTCTTCGTCGATGCGCTGGGCCCAGATGGGCGTGGCCTTGCCCTGGCTGTTGCCGTCGTTTTTCCACACCAGATGCAGCACGCCGTGCTCGTCGCGGATGGGAAACCCGTCGATGGAGCCTTCGTCTTCGCCCACCAGCGGGCCGTGGTCGGTGTAGGGGCCGGCGGGGTGGTCGGCCGAGGCCACGGCCACGCTCAGCACGCCGCCCTTGCGCCGGGCGGTGTAGTAGAGATAGGTTTTGCCGTTTTCGTGGAAGATTTCCGGGGCCCAGAAGTTGGAGTCGCACCACTCGGGCAGGCGACCGGGAAACACGTGGCTCACCAGCTCCCAGCTGATCAAATCATCGGACTTGAAGAGCGGAAACACGGCGCCCCACTCGGCCGAGGTGGCACTGGCCCAGTACGAGTCGCCGATGCGGGCAATGGTGGGGTCGGGAAAGTCGCCGGGCAGCACCAGCCGGTCGTAGCGCACGGGGGCCGGCGCCAGCGGCGGGGCCGACGCCGCGAGCAGCGGGGCCGACAGGTCGATAAACGAGGGAGCTTCCGAAGCGAAGGCTCCTGATTCCAGATCGAAAGACAAGGCGAGAAGGGAAAGGGTGGGCGAAACGAAAACTCCGCGGGTTGATTCGTGGGCCGGGGGCCCGGAGTGCTGCCGTCCGCCGCGGGGGAAAGGGCAAAACTCAGACCGGAAAACCGAATCAAATGGGCTTGAGCCGGGAAAAGACTGACCTGCGGAAAGAAGTTAGCGGCGGTGGAAAAAGAAAAGTCGGCGGGGGCGACGCCGGCGTTTGCTCAGGGCTGGGGCTGATCAGCTTCTGAGATGGTTGAAAATAATCAACTCCCGCCGAAGGTTCCGCATTTAAGTAGATTTTTTTTATACACGCAGCCTGCGTCTCGACGCGTAGAAGCCAGTCGGGCTGCGGCCGAGGAAGATGAGTTTGGGTTTCAAGGAGCGGCAAAAACCAGGTTCAGGAAGGCGTACTAGCCAGGTTCGGTAAAGCAATCAGGCTTCGTTTATAATTGTATTATTTAAATTAAAAATCTGCTTCAAACGTAGCTGCTGGCCGGGAGCGGCAAACCCCATTTTTTTCAATTTCGCCGGTGCCCACCCTGGGTGTTCGGTGCCGGGGCAGGCAACGCGCGGTACCGGGTTTGCCGTTGTAGGTGGATGGCCGGCCGCGTACCGGCCCCGAACCCTTTGCCATCTGCCATGCTAGTTCCGTCCATTGCCGAAGACTTTCGCCAGCGCTTCGGCGCCGAGCCGCTGCTGGTGCGGGCGCCCGGCCGCATCAACCTCATCGGCGAGCATACCGACTACAACGACGGCCTGGTGCTGCCCGCCGCCATCGACCGCGAAATGGTGTTTGCCGTGGCCCTGAACGAGGTCGGTCGCATCCGCCTGCGCTCCTTCGACCTGAACGAGTCCTTCGAAGTTAGCCCCGAGGCGGTGCGCCGCACCGAGCAGGCCGACTGGGCCAACTACCTGCTGGGCGTGGTGGCCCAGCTGCAGCGCCGCGGCGTGGCGGTGCCGGGCTTCGACTGCGTGTTCGGCGGCAACATTCCCATCGGCGCGGGCTTGTCGTCGTCGGCGGCGGTGGAGTGCGGGCTGATTTACGCCCTCGACCAGTTGCTGGGCACCGGCATCGACCGGCTGGAGCTGGCGCTGATGGCCCAGAAAGCCGAGCACGAGTTTGCCCTGGTGCAGTGCGGCCTCATGGACCAGTTTGCCAGCCTGTTTGGCCGCGCGGGGCAGGTGGTGGAGCTTGACTGCCGCTCGCACGCCTACCGCTACTTTCCCTTCGACGCCGAGAATTGCCGCGTGGTGCTCTGCAACACCGGCGTGAAGCACTCCCTGGCCAGCTCTGAATACAACGTGCGCCGGCAGGAATGCGAGCAGGGGGTAGCGCTGCTGCGGCACCATTACCCCGGCATCGGCAGCCTGCGCGACGTGACACCCGAGCAGGTAAATGTCCACCGCGACGAGCTGGGGCCGCTGCTGCACCGCCGCTGCCTGTACGTAACCGAGGAAAACGCCCGCGTGACGGCCGCCGGCCAGGCCCTGCAAGCCGGCGACCTGGCAGAAGTGGGCCGGCTGATGTACGCCTCGCACGCTGGCCTGCGCGACCAGTACGAGGTGAGCTGCCGCGAGCTGGACGTGCTGGTGGAAGCCAGCCGCGGCGTGCCGGGCGTGTACGGCGCCCGCATGATGGGCGGCGGCTTCGGCGGCTGCACCATCAACCTGGTGGCGGCCGAGCACGCCGCCGCCTTCGTGGCCCACGCCACGGCCGCCTACCGCGAGCAGCTGAACCGGGAGTTGGAAACCTACCAGGCCCGCATTGCCGACGGCGTGGGCGTGGTGGCAGCGCAGTAGGAGCCCGCCACGTTCACCCCGTATTCCTCCATTTCGACTCGTTCCAGCCATGTTTGACCCTACCGAACACCCGCACCGCCGCTACAATCCGCTGCTGGGCAGCTGGGTGCTGGTGTCGCCGCACCGCTCGAAGCGCCCCTGGCAGGGCCAGCAGGAGCCGCCCGAGCCCGAGGCCCGCCCCGCCTACGACCCCGACTGCTACCTCTGTCCCGGCAACCAGCGCGCCGGCGGCGTGCAGAACCCCGACTACGCCAGCACCTTCGTGTTCGACAACGACTTCGGGGCCCTGCACCCCGACGTGCCCGCGGGCGGGACGAGCGTGCACGAGCTGCTGCGGGCCGAGTCGGAGTCGGGCATCTGCCGCGTCATCTGCTTTTCGCCCCGCCACGACCTGACCTTGCCCGAAATGCCGCTGCCCGCTATCCGCCGGGTGGTGGACGTCTGGACCGAGCAGTTCCGGGAGCTGGGCACCCGGCCCGACATCAACTACGTGCAGATTTTCGAGAATAAGGGCCTGATTATGGGCTGCTCGAACCCGCACCCGCACGGGCAGATCTGGGCCCAGCGTACCGTGCCCGCCGAGCCGGCCCAGGAAACGCACCAGCAGGCCGAGTACTTCGCCCGCCACGGCCGCAGCCTGCTGGCCGACTACCTTGCCGTAGAGCTGCGCGAGCAGCAGCGCGTGCTGGTGCAGAATAACCACTGGGTGGTGCTGGTGCCCTACTGGGCCGTGTGGCCGTTTGAAACTCTGGTGCTGCCGCGCCGCCACGTGCAGGACCTCACCCAGCTCGACGAGACTGAAAAAGACGCCCTGGCCGACATCCTGCAGCAGCTCACCATCCGCTACGACAACCTGTTTCAGATGTCGTTTCCCTACTCGGCCGGCCTGCACCAGCGCCCCACCGACGGGCAGGAACACCCCGGCTGGCACCTGCACCTGCACTTCTACCCGCCGCTGCTGCGCTCGGCCACGGTGCGCAAGTTCATGGTAGGCTACGAAATGCTGGGCGACCCGCAGCGCGACATCACGCCCGAAGCCGCCGCGGCTCGCCTGCGCGACCTGCCGGCCCGGCACTACAAGCAGGCCACGGAAGGCGCAGCTAACCGTTGAGCTTCAAACGGGTAAGTGAGGTTGGACGTAACCTTTCGGGACGCTTGTGCGAATGTGGTAGCTGCCAGCTGCCGTAGTGGCCTGGCCATCGTCATCCATTGATTTCAACCATGAGCCACCCCCAGAAACCCCGCGTAAGCCCCAACTCGGGCGCCTCCCGTGCCCTTGCTGCCACCGACGCCGACTCGCCGACGCCCACCGACGCTTCGGCCACCGCATCCACCAGCCCTGCTGATCAGTCCGCTACCGGCGCCTCGTGGCTGGCCCCGGCCCAGCGCTGGCTGCAGCAAAGCGGCCTGACCGATAGCCTGGAGCAGGTGCCGGAGCCCCTCAAGCGGCTGGCCGGCCAAACGGCTGACCGCTGGCGTGGGCTGTCGACCACCCAGAAAGTGGTGGGCGGCGCGCTACTGGCTGCCGGTGCCGCCGGCGGCTGGTACCTGCTGAGCCGCCCCGAGCAGGGCGCTGCTACCAAGCGCCGCCCGGCCGGCGACCAGGCCGCTACCCTGCACGAGCTGCTGTTGTTCGTGAACGACCGTATTGAGGGGTACCAGCGCGCCGTGGACGAAAGCAAGGACTCCGAGCTGAAAGGCTACTACAAGCAGCTGGTAAGCCAGAGCCAGCAGTTTTCCAACGAGCTGAACGAGTACCTGCGCCACCAGGCAGGTGGCCGCGAAACCGGCACCACTCTGAAAGGCAAGCTCTACCGCGGCTGGATGGACGCCAAAGCTGCCCTCACCGGGCGCGACGAAAAAGCCATCCTGGGCTCCAACATCTACGGCGAGGAGTGGGCCCTGAAGGCCTACGAAGAAGCCCTGAACGACGGCAGTCTCACGGGCACGCTGCGTACGGCCGTGCAGCGGCAGTTCAACCAGTCGAAGAAAACCCACCACAAGCTGCAGCAGCTGAAAAACCAGCAGTAGCGCTTCCTGCAGTTCCGGCGCCGTTTGGCGGCGAGGAAGGTAGTGGAAAGCCCCAGTCACTAGTAGTGACTGGGGCTTTTTGGCTTCAGTAGGACTATGGCGAGCTGGTAAGTTTAGCTCACGTTATCAGGATTTTATAGCGGAGGCGGCAAAGCAGTCTTGAAAAAAATCAGTCATTATTTGTAAAGAGTCTAAATAAGCCCAACCTTTGGCAAAATAAGAGCCCCATAGCGCCAACTATGGGGCTCAACCCGGCAAGCCGGGTCGCTTTCAACTGGGACGTTAAAAAGCAATGCAAATTGGGAAAAATTTGCTGCTGGTAGTACTGTGTCTCTACAGTTTCCTATCCAGTGCGCAGAACCTTGGGTCGGTTCGAGGAACCCTCAAGGACCCATCCGGCGAGGTACTGCCTTCTCTTACCGTGAGACTGGAGCATACCTCGCTGGGTGCGGCATCAGACGATGCGGGAAATTTTGCCATCCTGAGCGTAGCCCCGGGCGCCTACACCCTGGTCGTTACCGGCATTGGCTACCAGCCCCTGCGGCGGGCGGTTTCGGTGGCGGCGGGGCAGGAAACTGTGGTTTCACTCACCGTCGAAGCCGCTTCGGTGGACATGCGGGAAGTGACGGTGACGGGCCGCTCGGTGGTGACGGAAACCAACCGGCAGGCCTATAACGTGACGGCCGTCGACGCCCGGCAACTCTACAATACCACCCTGGACCTGGCCGGCGCGCTGGACCGCGTGGCCGGGGTGCGGGTGCGCGAATCGGGCGGGGTGGGCTCCAGCTTCAACCTGTCGCTGAACGGCTTTTCGGGCAACCAGGTGCGCTACTTCATCGACGGCATCCCGATGGATGGCTTCGGCTCCTCGTTCCAGATCAACAACATCCCGATCAACGTCGCCGAGCGGGTGGAGGTGTACAAAGGCGTGGTGCCCATCTGGCTCGGCTCCGACGCGCTGGGCGGCGCCATCAACATCGTGACCGGCGACCGGCAGCGCAACTACGTGGACGCGTCGTACTCCTTCGGCTCGTTCAACACCCACCGCACGGTGGTCAACGCGGCCGTGACGGCGAAAAGCGGGCTGACGGCGCAGATCAGTGCATTCCAGAACTACTCCGACAACAACTACCAAGTCAGGGTGGATGCCGCCGACATCTACACCGGCGCCTACACCACCAACGCCCAGGTGCGGCGCTTCAACGATACCTACCACAACGAAACGCTGATTGCCAACGTGGGCGTGGTGGGCAAGCGCTACGCCGACAAGCTGCTGCTGGGCGTGACCGTGGGCAAAAACTACAAGGAAATCCAGACCGGGGCCCGCATGGTGGCGGTGTTTGGGGGCGTGCACACCCGCGGCTCGATTCTGATGCCGACCCTGAAATACAAGAAGGAAAACCTGATTAAGGGGCTGGACGTCACGCTCAACGCCAACTTCAACCTCGGCGAGGAGCAAGCCATTGATACCACTAACGCGCGCTTCGACTGGTACGGCAACTCCCGCCGCATCGGCGCGGGCCCGGGCGGGGAACAGCGGCGCCGGCTGTACACCTACCAGAACAACAACGGCCTGGCAACGGGCATGGTCAACTACCGCATCGGCGAGCACCAGGCCCTGGCGCTGAGCAACGCGTTCAACACCTTCGACCGCCAGGGCACCGACCGTTTCGACGCGACGACCAACGCCCGGCCGCAGAAAACCCAGAAAAACGTGCTCGGGCTGGGCTACACTTACACCATCAAGGACCGGTGGAGCGCCTCGGTGTTCGGGAAGCTGATTGACCAGGGCGTGACCACGGCCGGCCGGCGCACCACGACCCGGCGCAGCGGCTACGGGGTGGCGGGCACCTACTTCTTCACGCCCGACCTGCAGGTGAAGGCCTCCTACGAACGGGCCAACCGCATGCCCGAGGCGCGCGACCTGTTCGGCGACGTGGTGACCCGGGAAGGCAACGCCGCGCTGAAGCCGGAGCAGAGCCACAACCTCAACCTGGGCGGCAGCTACAGCTTTCCGCTCAGCGCCAACGACCGGCTCCTGATCAATGCCAACGCGGCGTACCGGTACGCGTCGGACTTCATCTTCGACCGCTTCAACCAGAACCAGGGGCTGGTGATACCCGACAACCGCGAGGGCGTGCAAACCTTTGCCGGCGACGCGGAAGTGCGCTACTCGCACAAAAACCGCTTTTCCCTGGGGGGCACGCTCACCTACCAGTACCTGCAGAACCGGCAGAAATACGACCCGGAGAACCCGCAAGCCATCAGCCCGGTGTACCTGGATCAGATGCCCAACATCCCGTACCTGTTCGGCAACGCCGATGCCTCCCTGCGGCTGCCCGACCTGGGCGCGCCGGGCAACCACCTCACCATCGGTTATAACCTGCTGTACGTGTACCGCTTCTGGCTGTACTGGCCCAGCCGCGGCGGGCGCGACGCCGAAAGCCGCAAGGGAGACATTCCGACGCAGCTCAGCCACGACGTGAACCTGGTGTACAGCCTCCGCAGCGGCCGCTACAACCTCGGCGTGGAAGGCCGCAACCTGGCCGACGCCCTGCTCTACGACAACTTCAGTTTGCAGAAGCCCGGCCGGGCCTTCTACGTCAACTTCCGCTGCTTCTTCAACCAGATCAACAACCGGTAACCCGTACCATGAAACTCAAAGCTACCTTGGCCGCCCTGCTCGCTGCCGCCACTCTTGTTTCCTGCAACGACGACAAGGCTGCGGCGCCGAACAACCCCGGCAACTACATTCTGACGGTGACGCCGGTGGCCGCCACGGCCGTGGCCGACTACCTGCTGACCGCCGGCAGCCTGGAGGCGGGCACCATCTCCACGCAGGGCAACGGGGTAGAGCAGGACGGGACCTACCGCTACTACGTGACCCACAACAACAAATTCTTCAGCATGCTCTACGGCCAGGGCAACCCCGGCGCCGTGACGGCCTACAACCTGAAGGAAGGCAAGCTGAACCGCCTGACCAACTTCCAGACGGAGACCGTGCAGTCCTTCGCGCCGGTGAAGGACGATTTACTGCTCTTCAAGATTACCCGCAACGCCACCACCACGCCCCTGTCGCAGTGGTACAAGGTGAACACCAACAACCTGCTGATTACCGCCGACGGCTCGACCAACACGCTCAGCCTGGCGCGCAACGGCGAGCTGGCCCACTTCAGCTGGCTGAAGCAGGTGGGCGACAAGGTGTTTGCCCCCTACTTCACCATCAAGAACACCTCGTTCAACACCAACTACCCCGACAGCGCGTGGATTGCCGTGTTCAACTACGCCGACATGCGCGTGGAGAAAGTCATCCGCGACGGCCGCACCAGCTTTATCGGCCGCTACTTCCGGGATGGGCTTTCGGTGGTGGAAAACGGCGACGTGTACGCCTTCTCGGCCTCGGTAGCCACCAACAACCCGGGCAGCGGTAGCGTCATCAGCTCCACCAAGCCCTCGGCCATTACCCGCATCAAAGCGGGGACCACGGAGTTTGACCAATCGTACTACCTGAACTTCGAGGCCCTGAGCGGCGGCATGAACATCACCAACTGGCTGTACGTGGGCAACAACACGTTCGTCGTGCAGGCCACCACCCCGGCCGAGAAAGGCGCCTACGCCGATGGCCTGAACGTGGGCATTCTGAACGTGGTCGACCAGACCTTTGCTCCGGTTACCGGGCTGCCCGCCAAGGCCGACATCAAGAGCATTACCTACAACAACTACACCCCGAAGGACGGCAAAACCGGTTACCTCGGCGTGAACCTGAAGGACGGCAGCAGCTACGTGTACAAAGTAGACGCCAGCACCCGCACGGCCACCCGTGGCCTGAAAGTGGAAGGCGGCACCATCACGGCGGTGCAGTACCTGGCCGGCGAGTAAGCCGCCCCGGCCCCTCCCAACCGAAGACAGCGCCGGGGCCTGATGAGGCCCCGGCGGCAACGAGCCATCAACCGCATGCAACCGATGAAAACGCTAATCCTTTTCCTGGCCGGGCTGGCCGCTATCCTGGTGGGCACCTCCACGGCCACTGCCCACGCCATCTGGATCGAAAGCCCGACTAAGGCCACCAAGCACAAGGCCCACGAAGTGAAAATCGTCTACGGCGACTACGCCGAGGGCGTGGTGGAGCCCACGGCCAAGTGGTACTCCGACCTGAAGACGCTGGAAGTGTGGGTAACCGGCCCCGCCCAGCAGAAAACCAGGCTGACGCTGACCGACGCCGGCACGCACCTCGTGGCCTCCTTCGTGCCCGAGGCCGACGGGTTGTACTACCTCAGCACCGTGCACGCCACCAGGGAGCTGGGCGGCAGCACCAAGTACGAGTTTTCGTCGGTGACGCCGGTGCTGGTGGGCCGCGGGGCCGCGGCGCTGGCGCCGCCGGCGCAGCCGCTCGCCATTGTGGTAGCGCCCCGGGCGTACAAAGCCAACGAGCCGGTGGAAGCCCAGGTGTGGAAAGCGGGTCAGGTGTTCAAAAACGGCAAGGTGGAGCTGATGTCGCCCGAGGGCTGGGTGAAAACGGTGCAGACCGACGCCAACGGTAAGCTGGTGTTTACGCCCAAGCTCAAGGGCAGCTACGTGCTCGAAGCCTCCGACTACCAGGAGCAGGCCGGCGAGTGGCACCAGAAAAAGTACACCCACTTCTGGCAGGGCTCAACCACCCGCATCCTCATCAACTAACCCCGCCCGGCCCGCGCCTTCCGTCCCATGATCAGTACCGTTTTCCTGCTGCAGCTGCTCGCGTTTCAGCTCTGGTACCGCACCTCGCCCCAGGTGAAGCAGCCCGTGGGCTACCCGGCCTACGCGGTGAAAAACCCGCTGGGCGTGCGGGCGGTGGGCGTGCTGCTGGCCGCCGCTACCGCCGCACTGCTGGCCGCGCACTGGGGCTGGATGACCGGCCTGTGCGCCTGGCTGGTGGGGCTGATGGGGGTGGGCAGCTTGGTGGTAGCCCTGGCGCCGCTGCGCTTGCTGAACGCGTACGCCGTGGCGCTGCTCTTTACGCTGGCCTTGGCGCTGGAACTGCTATTCTGACGACGATGCCCGCCAACCCCAAATACCTCACCCGCTCGCCCTGGCTGCGCTTTTCCAGGATTCTAGCGGGCACCGTGGGCGGCTACGCGGTGATGCTGAGCCTACACCTGCTGCTGACCACCGTGTTCCCCCGCGAAAACGTGCTGGCCACGGCCTTTTTCACCGGCTACATCCTGTGGGCGCTGCTGCTGCTGGGGGCCTTCGTGGCCCGCAGCGTGTGGAAAGTGTGGCTGAGCTACGCCGGCCTGACGCTGCTGTTCAGCCTGCCTTACCTGATTTCGTAGTCGCCGCCCCGCCTCATGGACAACCGCCGGTACAACATCTACTTCCACACCCATACGGTCAGCGGCATCATCATCTGCGCGCTGCTGTACGTGGTTTTCTTTGCCGGCTCGTTCTCCTTTTTTAAGGACGACATTGCCGCCTGGCACAAAAACCACTCGTACCTGGTCGGCCGCGCCACCGCCCCGCGCAACTTCAACGCGGTGCTCGACTCGCTGGCCGGGCACCACCAGCTGCAAGGCCGCGACTTTGAGTTCTTCCTGAACAAGAACGGGGTAACGGCCTACGTCTCGATGCTGGGCTCCAACGACAGCATCGTAAAGCAAGCGGCCCAGGCGCAGGCTTTGGCCAAGGCCAAAGCTCAGCCCGCCGGCGCAGAGAAAAAGCGCGGCCGCGGCCGGGGGCAGGGCGACGACGCAGCCTATTTCTCCTACGACTTTGCCCGGCAGCAGGCCGCCGACTACGAGCAGGGCTACGACATGGGCGAATTTCTGTACCGGCTGCACTTTCTGGCCCCGCTCAACGCCATCCGGCTGCCCGTGAACCTGGGCGCGCCCTTCGGCTACCTGCTGGCCGGCATCGTGTCGTTTCTGTTCCTGTTTGCCCTCATCACCGGGCTGCTGCTGCACTGGAATAAGATTGCGTCGAACTTCTTCACCTTCCGGCCCTGGGCAAAGTGGAAGACCGTGTGGACCGACCTGCACACCGCCCTGGGCGTGCTGCAGTTCCCGTTTCAATTTATCTTCGCCGTCACCGGCATAGTGCTCATCCTCAACTCGGTGCTGCTGGTGCCCTTCACCCAGCTGGCCTACCAGGGCAACAAGGAGCAGGTCGACCGCGACCTGTACCACCTCGACACCACCAAATACGCCTACACCTACGCGCCGCTGCCCACCCGTTTCGATCTGAATGGCCTGCTGCGGCGGGTAGAGCAGAAGTGGGACGGCAGCCAGCTCAACCGGGTGTTTATCCGCAATTACCAGGACGCCAACATGCACGTCATCGTGCTGGCCACGCCGCGCCCCGAAACCCGCTTTTCGGGCTCGGGCCAGCTGGTGTACCGGGTGCGCGACCAGCGGGTGCTGCACGAAACCGCGCCCGCCGAGCACTCCAGCTACGTGGATAAGGTGCGCGGGCTGATTTACCACCTGCACTTCGGCGACTTTGGCGGCCGCCCGCTGCGCCTGATGTACTTCGTGCTCGGTTTGCTGGGCTGCGTGGTCATCATCTCGGGCATCCTCATCTGGCTGGTGGCGCGCGACAAAAACAGCACCCCGGCCCGGGAGCGGCAATTCAACTTCTGGACGGCCAACGTGTTCCTGGCCGTGTGCCTGAGCATGCTGCCCGTTACGGCCTTCACCATGATTGCGCTGCTGTTTCTCCGAGAGCCGGGTCAGGCGGGCATCTACAGCTGGTACTTCTACTCCTGGCTGGCGCTGAGCGCCTACTTCATCCTGCGCCGCAACATTGCCCTGACCAACCAGCAAAGCCTCATCCTCTCCGCAGTGCTGTGCCTGCTGCTGCCGCTGCTCGACGGCGTGGTGCGCGGCAACTGGTTCTGGAGCACCTACGCCAGCGGCCGGTTCGACATTCTGTTCGTGGATTTGCTGTTCCTGAGCCTCGCCGTCGTCAGTGCCGGGGTGCTGCTGAAGATGAAGCAGCGCCGGGTAGTGGCCGCGCCCCGGCCAGTGGCCGTTGCCGCCTGAGCAAGCTCGGGCCCGCCGGCTGGCGGGCGGCACGGCGGCTTAGGCGGCATCGACCAGCAGCCGCACGCTAATATCCCAGGGGTCGGTGGCCCGGGCACTGCCGTCGGCTGCGGGGCTAACCGAGAAGCCGGCCTGGCGCAGGCGCTCGGCGGTAGCCGCGAGGCTGGCGGTATCGGGCAGGCGCCACTCCCAGCTCAGCAGCCGGGCATCGGCGGGCGTGGCCACGGGGGCACCGGCGGCCCAGGTATTCACTGCCACGTGGTGGTGGTAGCCGCCCGCGCCCAGAAAGCTGGCCGTGGGCAGGCTCCACAGCGTTTGCGTCAGGCCCAGGCCGGCGTGGTAGAAGGCCTGCGCCCGGGCCAGGTCGCCCACGTAAAAATGCACGTGGCCGATGGTGGTGCCCGCCGGCAAGCCGGTCCAGGCCTCGGGGCCAGCCGCGGCCAGCACCTGCGCCTCTTGCAAGGGCTCGATGGCACTCAGAATTTCCCCCGCCGCATTCACCCGCCACTCGCTGCGGGGCCGGTCGCGGTGCACCTCCAAGGTGATGCCGTCGGGGTCGACCAGGTAGAGCGCCTCGCTGTAGAGGTGGTCGGAGGCGCCCACGTGAATACCCAGGGCGCGGGCGTGGCGCAGCAGCCGGCCCAGGTCGGCTCGGGTGGGCAGCAGCACGGCGTGGTGGTAGAGGCCCAGCAGTCCGCGCCGGGGCACGGGCCGCACGCCGGGCTTTTCCACCAGCACCAGCAGGGGCTGCTCGCTGCCGGGCGCGCCCAGCGTGGCCTGGCGGAGTGCCTCCACCGCCGGCCCGGCCAGCAGCCGAAAGCCAATCACGCCCTGGTAGAAGGCCAGCGACCTAGCCAGGTCAGCCACCTGCAGGGTAACGGTGCCGATACGCGCCGTGGCAGGCGCCGGCAAGCCGGCCGGGGGCCGGCCAATCTGCGCGGCGCCACGCGAGGAATAGGCAAAGGCCGGGTCGTTTCGCATGCTGAAGGCCATGGCAGGACGAGGAAGAAAAGGTGAAAAGATGAAACGCGGGGCAGCGGCCACCGCTGGGCAACCAGCCGCGGTGGTACTGGCGGCGGTGGCCAGCAACGGCCTTTGGTCGTGTACGTAAGGGCAAGGGCGCAGCGGCCGGAAGCGCAGGGGAAGGACGCGATTTAACCGGGTATTTCACCCTGGTCAAGCTCAGAAAAAACCGTTCGACGGACGCTGTTTTATCACCTACTCTTAGCCTCGCTGGCATGAAGCTCAAGCTACCCCTGTGGACCATTCTGGCGCCGGTTCTTGCCTGGCTCTCGTACGCGGGCATCGCGCTGGGCTGGGGCAGCGGCTACCTGCTGGTGGTGGCCGCGGCGCTGATCGGCGGGGTGCTGGCGGCCGTGTACCACGCCGAGGTAGTGGCGCACCGGGCGGGCGAGCCATTCGGTACCCTGGTGCTGGCGCTGGCCGTGACCATCATCGAAGTCTCGCTGATTGTGTCGCTGATGCTGGCGGGTGGCCCCGAAACCACCGCGCTGGCCCGCGACACGGTGTTTGCCGCCGTCATGATTCTGCTCACGGGCATCACCGGCCTGTGTTTGCTGGCGGGTGGGTTTCACCACCGGGAGCAGGTGTTCGGCCAGCAGGGCGTCACGGCGGCGCTGGTTACGCTCACTGCCATCCTGGTGCTGACCCTGATCCTGCCCAACTACACCACCAGCATTGCCGGACCCGTTTACACCTACCTGCAGTTGGGGTTTATCTCGGTGGTGTCGCTGATTCTCTACGGCACGTTCGTGCTGGTGCAGACGGTACGGCACCGCGACTTTTTTCTGCCCCCCGACGGTGCTGCCGACGAAGACGCGCACGCGGCGCCGCCCCCAGCCAAGGTAGCCGGCCTCAGCTTCGGGCTGCTGCTGGCGTGCCTGGGCATCGTGGTGGTGCTGGCCAAAGCCCTGTCGCCCGCCATCGAAGCGGGCGTGGTAAGCATGGGAGCCCCCAAGTCGTTGGTGGGAGTGATTATTGCGGCCGTGGTGCTGATGCCGGAGGGGCTGGCTGCCTGGCAGGCCGCCCGCAACAACCGCCTGCAAACCAGCCTCAACCTGGCCCTGGGCTCGGCCCTGGCCAGCATCGGCCTCACCATTCCGGCCGTGGCCATCGTGGCTTACTTCTCCGGCCTCACCATTACGCTGGGCATCGACATAAAATCGACGGTGCTGCTGGTGTTGTCGCTCATCACCGTCATGTTGTCGCTTTCCACGGGGCGCACCCACGTGCTGCACGGGGTGGTGCTGCTGGTTATCTTCGCCGTGTACCTGTTCACAACCGTGGTGCCGTAGCGGGCGGGGGCCGCCTGCCACCGCTTGAGGGCTTTCAGAGCCTCGTTTACCAGCAGCGGCACCAGCCCCATGACCCATGGCTGCCAGCCAGCCGCGGGCATCCAGCGGCTGCAGCCTGAAGGCTTGCTGCAGGAAGGGTACGCTCAGGGCCAGCAGCTGCAGCAGTAGCCCCAGCACCACGGCGCCGGCCAGGTACTGGTTGGTGAGCAACCCAAGCTGGAAGATGGACTTGGTGGGGCTGCGGAAGGTGAGGGCGTACAGCAGCTGGCAGCACGTCAATCAGCGTGTCCTTCAGCTGGGCCAGCAGCAGCTGAAGAATGGTTTTCTTTGGCTGGGCCCGTGCCGGGTGAGCCGGGCCGCGGCCTCCGGCTCGGAAAGCCCGGTGACTGGGTCAATGGCCAGCTCCTGAAGCACCTGCGCGAGCGGCGTGGAAATCAGCATAGGCTCGTTCTGGCGTACTTAAAACCGGGTCAAGGGGCGTAGCGGGCAGGTTTAATCCAGCGGCGCCATTGGCCGGTGGCGCCGGGCCCCGGGGTAAGATTGTAATATCCGGCTGATAAGCAATTTATAGCTGGCAGTGACCCATGCCGGATTACGGTATCCACCGCCACGCGGCGGCCACTAGCCCGCCCACCAGCGTGGTGAGGCCGTTCACCGCGTTGTTGGACAGCATCCGGCGTCGCTCCAGGGTGGCGCCCAGCAGTGAGTCGGTGAGGTTACCCGCGGTGGCGGCCAGCACCAGCCACGCCGCTTCGGCGCCCCAGTCGAAGCCCAGGGCCGCTACCAGGGCCACCAGCAGGCTGCCCGCCACGCCCAGGCCGGTGCCCGCTACGCTGACCACGCCGTTTTCGCCCCGCCGGTCGGGCCGCAGCGTCAGGATGTTGTAGTAGCGCCGACCGTAGAGGTTGCCCAGCTCCGAGGACAGCGTATCGGCCGTGGCGGCGGCCAGGCTGCCGGCAATGACCAGCTGAAAAACCGGGGCGTAGGGCGGCCAGCACCAGCTGCCCAGACCGGCCAGGCCCGCCACGCCGGCGTTGGCCAGCACCTGCCCGGTGCGGCGGCGGCCCTTGTTTTCTTCGGCCAGCCCCAGCCGCTGCTTTTCGGCCAGCCCCCAGGCCGAGGCCGCGGAGCCGAGCCCGAAAAACAAAGCCAGCAGCGCCACCGCCGTAACTCCGCCACCCAGGTACAGCAGCCCGCCCAGCAGGCCGCCGGTCAGCGCCGCCGGCAGGGTGAGCTTGCCGGCCCGCACGCTGTACACCATGCCGCCCACGATCAGCACGGCTACCCAAAGGCGTAAATCGGTCAGGATTCCGGTTGTTGCCATATTCGCGTGCGGTTACCTGGTGAGAGGGATTCCCTGAAAACGATAAAACCGCGCTTCCGGGCGCGGAAACGCGGTTTGTGGTAGCCGCGACGGGAATCGAACCCATATCAAGCGTTTAGGAAACGCCTATTCTATCCGTTGAACTACGCAGCCCGAAAATCAGGGCTTAAAGGTAATGTTAAACCAGCCCGGATTCAAACCCGCCGGGGCGCCGGGCGCGTATAGCCGGCAGGCAGCCGCGGCGGTTGTCGCTTGCCTTCACCTCAACCTTCTGCATGGGTCTGCTCGATGACTTGCGCGCTTCCCGTCGGGCCACCGGCCTGCGGCTGGCCGCGCCCGACGCGCCGACCGCGCCCGACGACACGCAGCCCGCGCTGCTGTTTATTCCCGACATCAGCGGCTTCACCCGCTTCATCGAAGAGGCCGGGCACCCGCAGGCGCCCCACCTCATTGCCGACCTGCTCGAAATCCTGGTCGAGGCCAACATCATCGGGCTGCGGGTGGCCGAAATCCAGGGCGACGCCGTGCTGTTTTACCAGGTGGGGCCGCCGCCGCCGGTGCGCGAGCTGGTGCAGCAGTGCCGGCGCATCTTTCTCGACTTCCAGAACTACGTGCACCTGGTAGCGCGCGACAGCGACTCGGAGCTGAGCGCGGCCCTGCTCGAAACCGGGCTCACGCTGAAAATCGTGGTGCACTACGGCCGGGTGAGCGTGGCCCAGATCCGCGAGTTTATCCGCCTGCTGGGCCGCGACGTGATTGTGGCCCACCGCCTGCTCAAAAACAACGTCAGCGGCTCGGAGTACGTGCTGCTCACCGAAGACTACCTGGCTACCCAGCCGGCCGCCGAAATTGCCCGCTGCTTTTCGTGGACGCGCCTGCAGGACAGCGCCGCGGTGTACGACTACCTGGGCGAAATCCGCTACCGCTACGCCTACCTCACGCCCCTGCGCCTGCTGCTGGACGAAACTTCCACCGAAGCCGTGAACGACGACGGCCTGGCGCGGCGCTGCGCCCTGAAGGTGCGCCGCACGCTGGCCGTGCCGGCCGCGCACGCCCTGCGCATCATCAGCAATTTCCGCCTGCGCCCCCAGTGGATGGAAGGCGTGACGGCCGTACACTACGATGTGACCAAGGCCGCCCGCCCCGGCACCAGCTACAAGCTCGACCTCTACCGCGGGCAGATCGACCTGCAGGCCGTGCAGCACATCGTGGCCGCCGACCACATCGAGTACGTGGAAAAGGTGTCGCACTTCCGCCTGTTTCCCAACGCGCTGCTGTTCTTCTACGTGGAGGCGGTCGACGCCCGGCACTGCCTGGTGAGCCTGGAGTTCCGCTACGGGCACGTGGCCAGCACCCGCCGCGTGGTGCGCCGCGGGCAGCTGCGCCGCACCCACCGCTGGCTGGCCCGCTCCCTGCGCCGGCTCGACGCCTTCGTCGGGGCCCGGCACTAAAGCCCGGGGCGGTGGAGCCAGCAAGGCGCGGGAAGGGAATTGTGGAAATGTGGAGAACTGTGTGCACTACTGCGGCGGGCTACCGGCGGGTACCGGAGCCGACTGCTTACTTCCCGGCGCGCGGCGTTTTGCCCGCGTCGGGCGGCTGAATAAGGTCGCCGCGCTATGCCTTGTAGAGCAGCACGATGGCGAAGGAAATGGCGGTCAGGATCAGGCCCACCATGAAGATGGTGTAGCTGATGCGCAGCAGCCGGTACTTGCGCGAGAGGACTTCGCCCAGGTAGTAGATGTCGGTGACCATGTTGTTGTAGAGCAGGTCTTTGTTGCGCATCAGCTCCGTCATGCCGTCCTGAAAGTGGTCGAGGCTGAGCTTGGTGAAGTTGCCGAAAAACAGCAGGTTTACCCGGCGGTTGGTGGCAATCTGCGGGGAGCGGCGTAGCCACTGAAAGCTGGTCACGTCCGGCTGGGCCGAGAGAATGGCCGTCACCACCGACCCCAGCGAGGTAGCCACCAGCAAACCCATGGGAATGGCCAGCACTGGGTTCTTGGTGAAGGCCGGCCCCAGCGTGGAGGTTTTGGCGCCCAGGTAGGTGATGATGACCGAGAGCAGCACCGCGTTCAGGCTGATCATCATGTTGGCCTTCTGGTCGGCCATGCCCGAGAGCTGAATGTGCTGGCTGTAGGTGGCCCGGAACATGGTTTCGACGCCGCGTTTGCCCTCGGCGAAGGTGCCGTCCTTTTCCTCGTCGCGCTTCTTCTGCTTTTTCTCCAGCTTCTTGAGCAGCTTGCGCTGCTGCTCCACGTTTTCGCGCAGCTGCTCCTGGTAGCGCTGCTGGGCCACCTCGGTGGCAAAGGTGTGGGTGAGCAGAAACTCCAGCTGGTACTCGGCCCACTCCACGTTGCTGAACACGCGCCCGCCGGTAGCTTCCCACTCGGCGCGCAGCAGCTCGGCGTTGGCAAAAAACTCTTCCCGGCCCAGGTTGCTCATGTCGGCGTCCACGATAAGCTTTTCCAGCTCGGTTTCGCGCTGGCTGTCGTGGTGGGTGGCGGCAATGAGCTGCTTGACCAGCCCGATGCGCTCGGGGGCGTACTGCCGCTCGCGCAGCCACTCCTCGGCCAGCTCGGCCGAGCGAAACTCGTGGCCCTCGGTGCGCTCGGTAAAGCCCGCGTCGTGAAACCAGGCCGCCAGCAGCAGCGCCTCCTGGTCGGCCGCACTCAGGCCAGCGGCCTCGGCCAGCGCGGCGGCTTCCTTCACCACGCCACTGGTGTGCTTGAAGCTGTGGTAAACGAGCTGTTTGGGCAGGCGCTGCTCAAACAGCGCCTCGATGTGAGCCTTGGCTTGCTTGACGATTTCGGACTTGGCCGGCTTGGGGCTGGTAGTGGTGGGTTCCATTGAGAGAGAGGTGGGGTGGGGCCGCCGCCGCGGCAGTGCGGGGCTCCCGTTGGGCTTTTCAACGCAAGCGCGGCAGCGGGGTTATGCCCGGGCGAACCACGCCGCCCGGCGGCGCGTAAGCCCGCTCAGCCAACGCCCGGCCCGTCGGGCTCGTATCTGGCGGAAGTAGTTCCGCAATCCTTCCTAACTCTGCCCGCTCAGGGCAGTTCTCATGGCGCACGTTCTCCGCTCCTCCTTCTTTTTTCGTTCCTGCCGTTCGCTCACCCGCTGCCTGTCGCTGGGCCTGCTGGCGGGTGGCCTGCTGGGTAGCCTGCCCACTGCTGCCCAGAGCAGCACCAGTCAGACGCCCCGCCCCGAGCGCCCTAACTACCGGGGCCTGGCCAAAGACTGGGAAAAAAATACCCCGCCCGACAGCTCCCAGCTGCGCTACACCGTGTTTCTGATCGGCGACGTGGGCAAGCCCGCCCCGGCCGCCGACGGCGGCGAACCGTCGCTGAACTTTCTGCGCCGCCAGATCATGGGCATGCAGGAGCGCAGCACCACCGTTTACCTCGGCGACAACATTTACGAGTACGGCCTGCCGCCCGTCGATGCGCACGACCGCAAAGTATCGGAGGAGCGGCTGGTGCAGCAGATTGAGGTGCTGCGCGGCTACCGCGGCGAGAAGTACATGATTCCGGGCAACCACGACTGGAAGCAGGGCCAGAAAGGCTCCCTGGAGCAGGTAACCCGCGCCCAGGTGTTCATTGAGGACTACATGGCCCGTGACTCGGCCAGCTTCCACCGCACCGGCGCCTTCTACGTGCCGCCCAACGGCTGCCCCGGCCCCTACGAAATCCTGGTGCAGGACGATCTGGCCGTGCTGGCCATCAACTCGCAGTGGTTTCTGCAAACCGCCGAGCGGCCCTATGGCGCCAACAACGGCTGCGGCGTGGCCAGTGAAACCGACTTCTTTGTGCAGCTGGAGGATTTGATGGCCAAGCACCGCAATAAGAACGTGGTCGTCATCGCGCACCACCCGATCTTCTCCGACGGCATTCACGGCGGCTACTTCACCCTGGCCGACCACATCTTCCCGCTCAGCATCGTCTACAAGTACGCCTTCGTGCCGTTTCCCATCATCGGCTCGGTGTACCCCTTTGCCCGCAAGTACGGCGGCATCAGCCAGGACATTCCCCACCCCCTCTACCAGCAGTACAAGAAGGGGCTGATGGACATTTTTGCCAAGTACCCCAACACCATCTACGCCGCCGGCCACGAGCACAACCTGCAGTACCAGAAGGTGGGCGACCTGCACCACATCATCTCGGGCTCGGGCTGCAAAACCCAGCACGTGCGCACCGGCCGCGACGGCGAGGCCCTGTTTTCCGACAAGGAGAAAGGCTTCGCCCGCGTCAACTACTACCAGAACGGCGAGGCCTGGGTGGAGTACTGGATTCCCAACGACAAGGGCGAAACTGGCCGCCTGGTGTACCGCCAGCCGCTCTACGCCAAGGCCGCCGTGGCCGGCGACGCCGCCGCCGCGCCCACCCTGGGCGTGCCCATTGCCGGCCGCCCCGACTTCCGCGACTCCACCGTGACGCGGGCCATCAACCCACGCTACGCCGAGCGCGGCAAGTTCTTCCGCAGCCTGTTCGGCGACCATTACCGCGCCGAGTGGGCCGCGCCCGTGACCTTCCCGGTGCTCGACATGGCTACCGAGAAGGGCGGGCTGGAGCCCTACAAAATCGGCGGGGGCAAGCAGACGGCCTCGCTGAAGGTGCGCAACCCCGAGGGCCGCAACTTCACTTTGCGCGGCCTCGACAAAGACCCCTCGGCGGTGCTGCCCGAGGCCCTGCGCGAAACCGCGGCCAAGGACATTCTGCAGGACCAGATTTCGGCCCAGCACCCCTACGCGGCCTTCGTGCTGCCGCCCCTGGGCGACGCGGCCGGCATTCTGCACACCAACCCCGAGCGCCGCTTCATTCCGCGCGACCCGCTGCTGGGCCAGTACCTGGCCCGCTTCCAGGACACGCCGGCCATGATTGAGGAAGACGCCAAAGACGACCAGAGCAACGTGGCCTCGCTGGGCTACGCCAAGAATCTGGTGGGCACCGACAAGGTGCTGGAGCGCCTGCGCCAGGACAACGACAACAAGATCAAGGCCAAGACCTTTGCCCGCACCCGCCTGTTCGACATGTGGATCGGCGACTGGGACCGGCACGAGGACCAGTGGCGCTGGGCCGAAAGCAAGGATGAGGAGGGCGACCGGACGTTTACGGCCGTGCCCGAAGACCGCGACGTGGCCTTCTTCAAGGGCGACGGGTTTTTTCCCTGGCTGGCGCGGCGCAAGTGGGCCATCCGCAACTTCCAGGACTTCGGGGCCGACTACGCCGACTGGAAAGGCCTCAACCTGACGGCCCTGGCCAACGACCGGGTGTTTCTGGGCGAGGTGAGCCGCGAAGACTGGGTGAAAACCGCCGAGGACCTTAAAACCCGCCTCACCGACGAGGTCATTGACCAGGCGCTGCGCCGCTGGCCCGACAACATCTACCAGCTGCACGGCCCCGAAATCGCCGCCAAGCTCAAGAGCCGCCGCGACCTGCTGCCCCAACTGGCCGCCGACTACCACGACCTGCTGGCCGAAAAGGTGGAAGTGAAGGGCAGCGAAAAGCAGGAGCGCTTCTTTATCGAGCGCCTGCCCGACAACAAAACCCGGGTGCTGGTGAGGAAAGTCAACAAGGAAGGCAAGACCAGCAAAACCCTCTGGGACCAGACCTACGACGGTGCCGTGACCAAGGAAATCCGCCTCTACGGCCTGGCCGGCAACGACAGCTACAAGGTTACCGGCAACGTGCCCCGCGGCATCCGGGTGCGCATCATCGGCGGCATCGACCGCGACACCATCATCGATGAGTCGCGGGTGGGCGGCGCGCTGCTGCGGCCCCACTCCCTGCAGGTGTACGACGCCGACACGGGCAACGTCATCCGGCCCGGCCAGGAAACGCGCCTGCGCCTGGAGCCCGGCACCGAGGTGAGCCAGTACGACTACCCCGCCCGCACCGACCGCAAGGACTACAAGCTGCCCTACTTCGGGCCGGCGGTGTACTTCGGTTTCAACGTGGATGACCGCATCTTCATCGGCGGGGGCGGCACCTACCGCACCTTCGGCTTCCGGCGGGCGCCCTTCGCCACCGAGCAGACCCTGGTGGCCAACTACGCCCCGGTGTACAAGGCCTACAACGTGCGCTACACCGGCGTATTTACCGACGTGCTGGGCAAGTACGACCTGCGCATTGCCTCCCAGCTCTACGGCCCGCAGCTGCTCTACAACTACTTCGGCAAGGGCAACGACACCCGCAACGAAGCCCAGACCGATGAGCGCGGCGGCACCAACAACCGCCTCATCACCCGCGACTACCGGGTGCGCTTCTCGCGCTTCAACTTCTCGCCCACGCTCGAAACCGACGTGTTCAGCTTCCTCAAGTTCGGCTTCGGCCCGCAGTACGACCAGTTCAAGGTCGACCGCGACGAAATAGGCCAGCAGCTGGCCGCCGGCCTCGATGCCTCGGGCAACGGCATTGCCGGCGCCGCGCTGGGCATCCGGGAGTCGGACTTCCAGATGAACCGCTACCTGGGCGGGCGCATGTACCTGAACCTGGACGCCAGCTCCTCGCCCAAAAACCCGCGCATCGGCTTGCGCTGGGCCAACTCCGTGGAGTACAACCGCCAGCTCAACGGCGAGAAGCTCAGCTACGGCCGCCTGGCCTCGGAGGTGCGCTTCTACCTCTCGCCCAACTTTCCCTTCCAGCTCACCTGGGCCGGGCGCGTTGGGGCGGCGCGCAACCTGGGCGACTACCGCTTCTACCAGGCCAACACCCTGGGCGGTACCACCAACCTGCGCGGCTACCGCCGCACCCGCTTTGCCGGTCGCAGCATGACCTACGCCAACGCCGAGGCCCGCATTCAGCTCTTCACCTTCAACGCTTACCTGGTGCCGGGCAAGTTCGGCATCCTGGGGCTGGCCGACGCCGGTCGGGTGTACAGCTCCCAGGACACGCGCTCGGGCCTGAAGGCCTACCACAGCGGCGTGGGCGGCGGTATCTGGATCGACGTGCTCAAGCAGGCCGTCATCACCGCTACCTACACGGCGGGCGAAGAGCGGCTGGTCAACGTGGGCTTCGACTTTCTGTTCTAGGCCCGCTCCGCGGGTCCGCTTTCAGCAGCCATTTTCCCGGAAACGACGTTACAGGCTAAGCCCCGGAACGTCGTTTCCGCTTTCCGCACTTGCCGCCGGTTCCATGACTTGTTCGCGCTTCTTTCTTCGTTTCTGCGGGGGCCTCGCGGCCGGGCTGCTGCCCGTCGCGGCCGCCTGGGCCCAGGTGACTCCGCCCGGGCAGGTGTACCCGGCGCCCGCCGCGCCCGCCGACACCACGGCTGTCGTCGACGAGCAGGAGTTTGCTACCCCCTCCGTTATCGGCATGGGGCCCAGCAAGGGCCTGGTGGTGCAGTACCAGCGCATGCCGCGCTTCGGCGTCAACTCCAATGCCCAGGTAGTGGGTTTGCGCGACTACGCCACCGAGGCCGACAAAAACGCCCGCCTCGTCATCAAGGGCTACATTCCGCTGCTCAACAACCCGCACCTGAAGCTCATCATGGGCATCAACTACGAGCGGGAGGAGTTCCAGTTCCGCAACCCGCCCTCCGACTACGAGCTCTACGACAACATCGAAAACAAGGGGCTCAAAACCCTGGGCGCGCAGCTGGCCGTCATCCGGCCCGTGAACGAGGTGAACTGGTACATCTTCCGGGCCAAGGGCGAGCTGAGCGGCGACTACCAGTCGTCGGCGCTGGGGCTGAAGGACTACCTGCGCTTTTCCTCGGAGTTTCTCTACGGCTGGAAGCGCAGCCCGCAGTTTTCCTGGGGCGTGGGCCTGCAGCTGGGCTACACCTTCGGCCGGCAGAGCATTTACCCGGCCGTACTCTACAACCGCACCTTCAACCCGCGCTGGGGCATCGAGGCCATCTTTCCGGCCCGCGTGACGCTGCGCTACAACGCCTCGCCTACCTCGCTGTTTTACGTGGGCTACAGCGTCGACGGCTTCAACTACATCATCAAGCTGCGCAAGCCCCTGCAGCGCACCGGCGCCAGCGGGCAGCCCGAGCCGGGCACCGTGGCCCTGCGCACCCTGGAGCTGCGCGAAACCGAGGTGAAGTTCCGCGCCCGGTGGGAGCGGCCCATCTTCGATTTTCTCTGGCTGGGGGCCGAAGCCGGTTACCGCTACAACCACGCCTTCGACGCCTTCGACCGCACCAACGCCGACCGCGAGAAAATCATCGACTCCAAGCTGGCCGGCGCGCCCTACGGCAGCCTGGAAGTGTTCATCACCCCGGCCATCGTGAAGGCGTTTTCCAGGCAGTAAGCTGCCCGGTACCGCGGAGCCAGCGGCTTGTCGACTCAAGTAGCTCAACCCGTCGTTTCAGGCAAAACGACCTATCGTTTCCGGTGAAACGATAGGTCGTTTTTTGCCCGGCCAGCAACCCGGGCGGCAGGCCCCGCCGCGGGGTCAGGCCCGGCGGGTCTTGCTGCGCTTTTTCAGGTATTCGTAGGTGGCGTTCTGGGCCTGCACCGCGGGGGCGTCCTGGGGGCCGGTGAGCAGGTTGTTCTGCCAGTCGCGCGACTTCACGTTGTCCTGGCGCTGCAGGTCTACCAGGTGGCGCACCTCGGCCCGCACGTCGGGGTCGTAGATGGGAAAAGCCACCTCCACGCGGCGGTCGAGGTTGCGGCTCATCCAGTCGGCCGAGGCCACGTACACTTTTTCCTCGCCGCCGTTGCCGAACACGTACACCCGCGCGTGCTCCAGGTAGCGGTCGACGATGCCGCGCTGGCTGATGGTTTCGCTCTGGCCCGGCACGCCCGGCACCAGGCAGGAAATGCCGCGGATGAGCAGCTCCACGCGCACGCCGGCCCGGCTGGCCTCGTAGAGCTTGCGAATCATGCCGTCGTCCTGCAGCGCGTTCAGCTTGAGAATGAGGTAGGCCTCGCGGCCCGCCAGGGCGTGGTCGATTTCGGCGTCGACCAGGGCCGTGAGCTGCTGGCGCAGGGCGAAGGGGGCCACCAGCAGGTGCTCGAAGGGCGCGGGCGTCTTGCCGTCGAGGAAAAAGCGGAACACGCGCGCCACTTCGCCGGTCAGCCGCTCGTCGGCGGTGAACAGGCCGTGGTCGGCGTACACGGCCGAGGTCGACTCGTTGAAGTTGCCGGTGCTCAGGTAGGCGTAGTGGCGGGGCAGCTCATCGGGGCCCTCGCGGCGGGTGACCAGCAGCAGCTTGGCGTGCACTTTCAGCTCGGGCACCCCGTAGATGACGGTGGCACCGGCCCGCTCCAGCTTTTCGGCCCACTGAATGTTGGATTCCTCGTCGAATCGCGCCTTGAGCTCCACCACCACCGTCACCTGCTTGCCGTGTTTGACGGCCTTGAGCAGGGCCTTGGCCACCTCGCTCTTGCTGCCCACGCGGTAGAGCGTGATGCGGATGTCGGTGACGGCCGGGTCCTTACCCGCCTGCTTGATCAGGCGCGTGACGTAGTCGAACGACTGGTAGGGAAAGTGCACGAGGTGGTCACGCTCGGCAATGGCGTCGAGCAGGCTCTCGTCTTTGCCGCGGGGCAGCGAGGGGTGGGGCAGGGCCGGGCGCGGGTCGTACTCCAGCTCCTTGAGGCCGAAGCCTGGGAAGCCGAAAAAGTCGCGGAAGTTGTGGTAGCGGCTGCCCTCCACCAGCTCGTCCTGCCCGATGCCGGTTTTCTGCATCAGGGCCCGCAGCACGGGCTTGGGCATGGCCGGGTCGAAGAGCAGGCGGGCGGGGTAGCCGGTTTCGCGCTTCTGCAGGCTGCTCTTGATCTTGGCCAGCAGGTTGCCCGACACTTCCTCCTGGATGTCCAGTTCGGCGTCGCGCGACATCTTCACGCTGTGTACCTGCACACGCTGGTACTTGGGAAACAGCTCGTGGGCGCAGCAGCGAATCACGTCGTCAAGAAACATCACGCGGTGCTCGGGGCCCTCGGCCGGCAGCTCCACGAAGCGGCCGCCGTGGCGCTTGGTGGGCAGCTCCAGCACCAGCACCCGTTCGTCGTCGAGCTTCTTATGGCCCGGCACCGGCTCGCTCAGTAGCACCGTCAGGTACACGGCCTGGTCTTTTAGGAACAGGTGGTGCAGGTTGTCGTCGAGCACGACGGGGGAGAGCAGATCCTGCACCCGCTCGCGGAAGTACTGCTGCACCCACTCGCGCTGGCCGGCGCTCAGGTCGCGGTCGGCAATGAGGTGAATGCCGCGGCGGCGCAGCTCGGGCAGCAGCTGCTCGCGGAAGGTTTCGCCGAAGGCTTCCTGCTGGCGCTTCACCTCGGCCAGCACCAGCTCCAGTTCGCGGGCGGGGTCGTCGCCGAGCTTGGCGCGGGTTTTCTTCTTGAGGTTGCGCAGGCGGCGCAGCGTGGCCACGCGCACCTTGAAGTACTCGTCGAGGTTGCTGGAGAAGATGGCCAGGAACCGCAGCCGCTCCAGCAGGGGCACCGTGGGCGTCTGGGCTTCCTGCAGTACGCGGGCGTTAAAGGTCAGCCAGCTTTTTTCGCGGTTCAGCAGCTCAGGCAGCGCAGGAGCGGGGGTGGAGTGCGGCATAGGGCGGGTGGGGTGAAGGGTGAACTAGGGCGATGGTGAAGGGGGAGGTGGTGAGTTGATGTGCGAGAGGCCGGCACCGCGCCGCTTGCGCAAGCAGCACGGCACTCACTGTTTCACAAATTCGTCCCCTCACCACTTCACCCTCTCACTTTTTGGGCGAGTCGTGGAAGTAGAACTCGGCGTTGGTGCGGTGCACGTCGGCCCAGCGGTCAGCGTGGAAGTGCAGGCACACCACGGCGGCGGTGCCCATCTCGTTCAGGGCCGTGGGCGAAAGGGCGCTGGCCGTGTCGCTGATGGTGTTGTTGTGGCCCACCAGCAGCACCGTTTCGGCCTCGTCAGGCAGCTCGCGGATGATGTCCACCAGCTGATCCACGTCGGCGTGGTAGATGCCGTCGATGACCTGAATCTGGTCGGGCGGGTACTGCAGCTCGCGGGCCACCAGGGCGGCGGTGCTCATGGCCCGCACGGCCGGGCTGCTCACCAGCAGGTGCGGCCGGATGCCGCGGGCGGCCAGGGCCTGCCCCATGTGGGGCGCGTCGCTGCGGCCGCGGTCGTTGAGGGGGCGCTCCTGGTCGGAGAGGTCGTTGAAGCTCCAGCTCGATTTGGCGTGGCGCATCAGGTACAGGGTTTTCATCGGTAGCGGCGGGGAAAGGTGTGGCGGACTTCTTTACTCTGCCCGCCGGAAAATAGTTATTGACCCGGGCCGCGGGCAAGGGGGCTTTTGCGGGCGGTGGTTGCAAATGCGGCGGCGGCAAGGCAGCTTTACCTGCTATGCCCCGTTTTCTCGCCCTGCTGGGCGCTGCCGCCCTGCTGGCCCCGGCCGCCGCCGCGCAGACGCTCCCCGTCCTCGACCAAAACCCGCCCGCGCTGCGCTGGCGGCAGCTGCGCACCCCGCACTTCCGCGTCATCTTTCCCGCCGGCTTCGAAGCCCCCGCCCAGCGCACGGCCCGGCGGCTGGAGCAGGCCTACGGGCCGGGCGGCGCCTCGCTGGGCGTGGCCGCCCGCCGCGTGCCGGTGGTGCTGCAGAACCAGACCACCGTGGGCAACGCCTTCGTGACGTTTCTGCCCTGGCACAGCGAGTTTTTCACCACGCCCCCCCAGCAGATGTCGCTGGGCACGGTGGACTGGCTCGACCAACTGGTGGTGCACGAGTTTCGGCACGTGGCGCAGTTCAGCAAGGCCCGGCAGGGCGTGGGCCGCGTGCTCTACCCCTTGTTCGGCGACGGCGCCCTGGGTATTGCTTCGGTGGGTATTCCGCCCTGGTTTTTCGAGGGCGACGCCGTGGGCGCCGAAACCGCGCTGACGCGCAGCGGCCGGGGGCGCATGCCCGCGTTTGGGCTGGGTATGCGCGCCAACCTGCTGGCCGGCCGCCGCTACCATTACCAGAAGGCCGTGGGCGGCTCGTTCCGCGACCAGGTGCCCGACTGGTACGAGCTGGGCTACTTCCTCTCGTCGTACCTGAAAGCGCACTACGGCCCCGAGGTCTGGGACCGGGCCCTCGACCACTACTACAAGTTTCCGTTCTACCCCTTCTCGTTTTCGGCCGGCATCCGCCACGCCACCGGCCTGCGGGTGGAGGAGCTGCACGCCCGCAGCATGGCTGAGCTGGACTCGACCTGGCGCCGCCAGCAACAAGAGCTGCGCCTGACCGAAGCCCGTGAACTGGGCGGGCAGGCCGGCACCCGCGTGTTTACCCGCTACCAGTACCCGCAGTACGTGACCGACAGCACCGTGCTGACCGTGAAATCCGGGCTGGGCGACATCGCGCAGTTCGTGTTGCTGAGCCGCCACGGCCGCGCCGAGCGCCGGGTATTCGTGCCGGGCCTGGTGAACTTCCCCGAGATGCTGTCGGTGGCAGCGGGCAAGGCCGTGTGGCCCGAGTTTCGCTACGACCCACGCTGGCGGCAGCGCGTGTTTTCGGAGCTGCGCGTGCTTGATTTGAGCAGTGGCCAGTTCACGCGCCTGACTACCCGCAGCCGCTACACCGCCGCCGCCCTCTCGCCCGACGGCACCCGGCTGGTGGCCACTACCACCGACGAAGCCTACCGCCACGCTCTGGTGCTGCTCGACGCGCGCAGCGGCGCCGTGCTGCAAACCCTGCCCAACCCGCAAAACGACTTCTACCTGCAGCCCCGCTGGACGCCCGACGGCCGGCAGGTGGTGGCGGTGACGCTGCGGCGCCAGGGCAAAACCATTGAACTCATCGACCCGGCCACCGGCGTGGCCCGCGCCCTGCTGCCCGTGGCCAACGTGAACCTGACCAACCCCCAAGCCTGGGGCGACTACGTGCTCTACAACTCGCCGCAGTCGGGCATCGACAACGTGCACGCGGTGCATATCGGCACGGGGCGCACGTTTCAGGTAACCAGCCGCAGCCTGGGGGCCTACCACGCCGCCGTGGCGCCCGACGGCCGGCACTTGGCTTTCCACGACGAGCGCGCCCAGGGCCCGCGCATTGTGGAAATGCCGCTGGATCCGGCCTCGTGGACGCCTACCGCGCTGCCCGGGGCCGATGCGCCCCAGCCCTACGCCGAAGCCCTCAGCCGCCACGACCCCGGTGCCGCCCAGATCGGCGAAGTGCTGCCGGCGGCCGATTCGGCCGCCGCCGCGCTGCCGGTACGGCGGTACTCGCCGCTGGCCCACGCCTTCAATGCCTTTAGCTGGGGCCTGATTCAGAGCCCGGCGGGCAATGGGCTGAGCGTGGGCGTCCGCTCCCAGGACTTGCTCAACACCACCCAGGCCATTGCGGGCCTGAGCTACGACCAGGCCGAGCGCACCTTCGGCGTGTTCACCGGCCTGAGCTACCAGGGCCTGTACCCGGTGGTCGACGTGGACCTGACCCACGGCGCGCGCGACGCCGGGGTACTGTACCAGGGACGGGTGCTGCGCGACCAGTGGCGCACCACGCGCCTGAGCACCGGGCTGCGCCTGCCGCTCACCCTCACCCGCTCCAAATACCTGCAGGCCCTCACGCTGGGCGCCTACTTTCTGCACGAGCAGGTACATGGCTACGACCTGCCGGTGCGCTTTCTCGACGAAGTAGGGCCTAATCAGCCGCTGAACGCGGTGCAGGCTACGATCAGCTACGCCCGGCAGCTCAAGCAGAGCGTGCGCGACGTGGGCCCCCGGGCGGGCCAGAGCCTGCTGCTGACCGGGCGCACCACGCCTTTCGGCCGCGGCCTCGATGCCACCCAGTACGCGGTCTTCGGCAACCTCTACCTGCCCGGCCTGGGCAAGCACCACAGCATCCGGCTGCGCGGCGGTTACCAGTGGCAGCAGCAGCGGCAGTACCAGTTCGGTCCGGCAGTGTTTTTCCCGCGCGGCTCGGGCTACGTGAGCTTCGACCGCCTGCAGGCCGCCAGCCTCGATTACCAGCTGCCCCTGGCCGACACCCACTGGGCACTGGGCCGCTGGCTGTACGTGCAGCGCTTCAAGGCCGCGGGCTTTGCCGACGTGGCCCAGGGCCGCAACCTCGAAGGCCGCTTCCGCGGGCGCTACCACTACC
Source organism: Hymenobacter sp. B81 (assembly GCF_044628455.1). Lineage (NCBI taxonomy): Bacteria > Pseudomonadati > Bacteroidota > Cytophagia > Cytophagales > Hymenobacteraceae > Hymenobacter > Hymenobacter sp. B81. The sequence goes on from NZ_JBIYZW010000002.1 coordinate 1,178,143, forward strand.
GCAGCGTGGGGGTAAGCGGCTCGGTGGTGTTCAACGTGCTGCGCCTGCGCACGCCCCTGGAAACCGGCGTGCGCGCCGTGTACGATACCTACCGCCGCCGCTGGCAGATCGACCCGCTGGTGCTCGACATCGGCATTTAAGCTGGCCGGTTTCGGATCAATTGCCTGCCAACCGCAACGCCCCGCCTGAGCAGCCAGGCGGGGCGTTGCGGTTGTTTACGCGCCGGGCTTGAGCAGCTGCGGAAACTCCTTGGCGAACTTGTTGAAGCGCGGGGTCGACACGTTGCGCACGTAGGGGTCGTTGGGATTGTTCTTGAAGTAGTCCTGGTGGTAGCGCTCGGCTGGGTAAAACACCTTGAACGGTACCACCTGCGTCACGATGGCATTGGCGTAGCGCTTGGCAGCCGTCACCCGCTTGATTTCCGCTTCGATCTGCTGCTTTTCCTGGGGCGTGCGGTAGAAGGCAATAGAGCGGTACTCGTCGCCGGCATCGGGACCCTGACGGTTGAGGGTGGTAGGGTCGTGCTGCACGAAAAACACCCGCAGCAGGGTGGGAAAGCTGATAACCTTGGGGTCGTAGTACACCTGCACCGCCTCGGCGTGACCGGTGCCGCCGCGGTACACCTGCTCGTAAGTGGGACTCACGGCCGTGCCGCCCGAATGGCCCGACACCACGGTGCGCACACCTTTCAAGCTTTCGAATACGTGCTCGGTGCACCAGTAGCAGCCGCTGGCGAAAGTGGCCACGGCTTCGCCCGGCAGGGGCTTGGGCAGTTCGGCGAAGCGGTGGTCGCGGCCATCGGTCTGGGTCAGGGCCGCGGCTACGGGGTTGCTGGCTCCGGCGTCGCAGCTGGCAGCGCCCACGGCAGCCAGCAGCAGGAAAAACAGGCGTTTCATCATCATACCCAGAACATACGAAGCTCGGTTTTGATTCGGATGCGCCGCCTTGCCCTGGTCGAGGTGGTTGTCGCCTAGTCAGCTGCCGACTGCCAGCTTCACGTCGCCCTCCACGGGGTAGCCGGTGCAGGTCAGCACCAGGCCGCGGGCCAGGTCGCGGGCGGTCAGCACCTCGTTGACGCTCATCCACACCTGCCCTTGGGTGCAGCGGGCCACGCAGTTGCCGCAGCGGCCAGCCTCGCAGCTGAAGGGCAGCGCTATTCCCTGTTGCCGGGCCGCCTGCAGAATGGTTTGCGGGTATTGGGCCGTAAAGTGGTATTGCCGGCCCCCGCGCCGCAGGGTAACGCCGTGCGCCCGGGTGTCGGGCGGAACCGATGCGGGCACGGGCGCGGCTTCGGTGTTAAATAGCTCCCGGCGCAGGTTGTCGGCCGGTACGCCCAGCTCGCGGAGGCCGTAGACACCCATGCGCATGTAGTTGAGCGGGCCGCAGAGGTAAGCCAGCGTGGCTTCCGGCGGCGCCGCCGCGTGCTGGCGCACCAGGTCTTTCAGCAGCTCCTTGTGCAGGTGGGCGCGGCTTAGGTAGGGGTTGGTGCTGAACAGCCACTCGATGCGCAGCCGCGCCGGAAACTGCCGGGCCAGCTCCAGTAGGGTGGGGCGGAAGATGGCGTCTTCGGGCCGGCGGTTGCTGTAGAGCAGCAGCACCGGCAGCGTGGGGTGCTGGTGCAGCGCGGTTTTGAGCAGGGAAAATAAAGGCGTAATGCCGCTGCCGGCGCCCAGCAGCAGCAGCTGGCGGCCGGTGCTCAACTCGTCGGGCAGGGTAAACAGGCCGCCCACCCCGCTGGTCAGCAGCTGGTCGCCGGCCTGCACCTGGTCGACGAGCCGGCGCGAGAACAGCCCGTTGGGCACACGCTTGACGGTAATCGACAGCGGCTCTTCGAGGGCAGGGCTCGAACTGATGGAGTAGGAGCGGCGCACCTCGGCGCCCCGGCCGGGTCGGCGGTGCACCAGCGTCAGATACTGGCCGGCGCGGTAGGGCAGGGGCTGGCCGTCGGCGGGCGCCAGCACGAAGGTGGTGGCGTCGGGCGTCTCGGGGCGCACGGCCAGCACCGTAAGGGGGCGCAACTCAGCGGAAGCAACGGGTTCGTCGGACATGGCAGCCGGCAGGCATCAGCGGGGCACAAGAAAGGACTTGATACGCTAAACTCCCGGCCGGCGTCGCGGCGCTGCCTGCCCGACTTGCAAGCTGCCGCCCGCAAAAACCGCGCTACAGCGGCAGCGTGGGCGGGCGGAAGGGGTTGCCGCCGGTGGCCAGCTGGTGCAGCATGCCCACCACGCGCTGGGCCCGGGTGTCGGGGCGCTTGGCGCTGTCGATGTAGTGGGCCAGGTTGCGCTGGCGTCCGGGCGTGAGGCGGGCAAAGGCCTCGGCGGCTTCGGGCCACTCGGCCAGGCCCTCAGCCAGCTCGTCGGGCAGGTCGACGTGGTTGGGGTCGGGGTCGGCGCGCAGCACCACGGTTACTTCTTCGCCCAGCTGCAGGCCCGCCTGCTGGCGCAGGGCCTTGCTCACCATCAGGTACCGCTCGCCGGTGCGCAGCGGCAGCAGGCCGCGCCGCACGTAGTGGCCGTTGAGGGTGCCCAGCACGCGCTTCACGCCCTTGCCGCCCAGGGCCTCCACCACGTCCTCGGGCACGATGAGAATGGGCATGGGCATGAAGGCCGGGCCGTGGGGCTCGAGCCGCGCGCGAAACGTGAATTCCGGCCACTGGTCGGCCGGGGCAGAAGTGTGGGAAGCGGGCGAGGGGTTGGGCATGGGCTTATGATACCGGCCGTAAAGGAACGCAAAGCCGGGCAACTGCCGCTCCGGCGCCCTTGGCCACGGGCTGCAGAGGCTAAACCATCCGGCCGGCAAGCGGGTTAAGCAAGCTAATTTCACCCCGACATGAAAGTAGAAATCTGGTCCGATATCGTTTGCCCGTTTTGCTTTATCGGCAAGCGCCGCTTTGAAAATGCCCTCCAGCAGTTCGCCCACCGCCCCGACGTGGAAATCGTGTGGCGCAGCTTCGAGCTCGACCCCCAAGCCCGCACCCAGCCCGGCGCCAGCCTCTACCAGCTGCTGGCCACCAAATACGGCCGGCCGGTGGAGTGGGCGCGGGAGATGAGCGCCAACATGACCCAGTCGGCCGCCGAGCTGGGTCTGCGCTTCGACTTCGACCGCGCCGTGCCGGCCAACACTTTCCGGGCCCACCGCCTGGTGCACCTGGCCGCGCAGCACGGCCGGCAGGATGCCGCCAAGGAACGGTTGTTCCGGGCCTACCTCGAAGAAGGCCGCAACGTGGACGACGCGGCCACGCTCACCGCCATCGGCACCGAGCTGGGCCTACCCGAGGCCGAAGTAGCCCGTACCCTCGAAACCGACGCCTTCGCCCAGGAAGTACGCCACGACGAGTACCAGGCCCGGCAGATAGGGGTGCGCGGCGTGCCCTACTTCGTGTTCGACGACAAGTACGCCGTGTCGGGCGCCCAACCCACCGAGCTGTTCTTGGAAGTGCTGGAAAAGGTGTGGGCCGAGCGCAACCCGCTGGTGACGCTGGGCACCGACGGCGCCGCCTGCGGCCTCGACGGCAGCGTCTGCTAGGTTTTGCCAAAGACTACCGTAAAGCCAAAGGCCGCTCCAGCAATGGAGCGGCCTTTGTGCTATTGGTCAGCGGCAGCTTGGCTACTTACCCGCCTGCAGGCGGGTGCCGGCCGGCAGTGGAATCTCGCGGGAAGTCTGGAAGGTGCCGGGCTGGTCGGCGGTTTCGTCGACGCGGCGCTGCAGCACGCGCAGGCGCCCACCCTCAGCCTGCATCACGGCCAGGTCGTCGCCGCTGCCCGAGTTGGGCTCGTAGCTGCGGAATGCCACCACGAAGCCGCCGGGAAAGCCGGCGCGCTTGGCCTTGGCGGCGTCCACCACGTCGGGCTTGCCGGTGACGCGGCCCAGGTCGATTTCCTTGGTTTCGCGACCCTTCATCACCAGAAATACCTGAGTTTTGGGCAGCATGGGGTCGGCTTCGGCACCAGTAATGGGCTTGAAGCGAAACGACAGCGTTACGGCTTCGGCCGCCGTGGGAGCGGCCGATTCGGTTGTGGGGGCGGGCGCCGCAGCGGCCGAGTCGGCCGGGGCCGGCGCTTCGGTAGCGGGGCTGCCGGGGGTAGCGGCGGGCTGCTCGCTAGCGGGGCCCGACTGGTTACAGCCGCCGAGCAGCAGCGCGGCCGCGCACAGGAAGAGGAAAGATGATTTCATACGGTGGATCTGGGAAGGGCGGAACCCGTTTTTCGCCCGGTAAGAATAACGATTAATCGGGCAGGCCGAAAACGGCAGCGCCCCATCCGGAGTCGGGTGGGGCGCTGCCATGCAGGGCAGTTCAGAAATCAGGCGGCCACGGCAGCGGTAGGACGGCGGGTGGACTGGCTCATGTGCAGGTGCAACAGCGGGGCCAGCAGCACCTTGTTGAGCTGCTGTTCGGTGACCTGGCGGCTTTGGCCGTAGGCCTGGCGCTGCAGGTGTTCCTGACAGGCTTGCTGCACGGCCTGGTATACGGCCTGGGGCGGAAAGTGCGTGAGCAATTCGCGCAGGTCGGCAATGTCTTCGGGCGTGAAGTGCGCGCTCAGCGACAAAAAGCTCAGCAGCTGTTCCCGAGCCGCCGCGGGTACGGTGCTGGCGGCACCCGGTTGCGGCGGGCGGTTCAACCAGGAAACAACCTGCGAGTTGGCGGCCGCAGTAAGTGGTGGAGTGGTCTGGTACATAACGATGATGACATGAGGTTTGAAATAAACATAGTTAAAATAATTGTAAGTTTAATTTAATATTCAAAGATTTTTATTGAACGGGTCAAAGCAGCCTCAAGCTGGCAAGCAGGCAAGAGTGGGCGGGCTTGGTCACGGTCTGCTCCGGCGGTCGGGCGGAAAGGCTGGCTTCTAACTGATCGGTGGCTGAGGCCTGGGCCCCTTGTTCGGCCTGGCCAGGCGCACTGCCCCAGGCAACGGCCCGGCGCTGAGCGCCGAGTACGGAAACGAAATCTTTTCGCCGGCCCGGTGTTATAGGCCCAAACCCTTTTACTGGTACGTCTCCGTGATATTTCGCTTCCTGAATGCGCGTCTTTTGCCCCTGAGTGTTTTGCTGTGGCTGGGCCTGAGCGCAGCGGCCGTGAGTGGCTGCGGCAAAGAGGCCGTAGCACCCGCCGCCCCGGTGGTGGCCGCGCCCGCCGAAACCTATCTGCAAAGCAGCACGCTCATTGGCGAGTACAGCCCCGCGGTGCTGGCCGGCCGGGTCAGCGGCATTCCCCTGGCCGGGGCGCTGGTAAAGCACTCCATCCGCGTGTACCGGCTCACCTACAGCACCCGCAACACCGACGGGCAGCAGATTTCGGCCTCGGGCGCGCTGCTGGTGCCCGTAACCACCGAAACGCTGCCGCTGCTGAGCTACCAGCACGGCACCATTCATCCCCAAGACGAAGACCGGGCCCCGTCCTACTACCGCAGCAGCAGTGAAGTGTGGTCGGCCGTGTCGGTGCTGGCCTCGACGGGCTACGTGGTGGCCGCGCCCGACTACATCGGCTACGGCGCCTCCAAAGCTCTGCCGCACCCTTATGAGCACGCCCCTTCCCTGGCCTCGGCCTCGCGCGACATGCTGCGGGCGGCGCGTGAGTTCTGCGCCAAACAGCAGCAGGAGCTCAACCAAAAAACCTTTTTGCTGGGCTACTCCGAGGGCGGTTTTGCGACTTTGGCCCTGCACAAGCTGCTGGAGGAGCAGCACGCCAATGAGTTTACCGTGGCGGCCAGCGCGCCGGGCGCCGGCGCCTACCACAAGTCGGCCTTCGCGCAGTACATTCTGCGCTCCACCCAGCCGCTCAACTTCCTGAGTTCCTACGTGTGGGTGCTCGACACCTACAACCGCGTGTACGGGGTGAACCGGCCACCCACGTTCTACTACAACCAGCCCTGGGCCGGGCAGTTGGCCGCCAACCCCTTCAGCCCCGTGCCGCAACTGCCGCAGGAGCTGTTTGCCGGACCTTTCCGCCAGGGAGTGCTCAACAACACCGACGCCGCCCTGGCCGCCGCGTTCCGCGACAACGACATCTACGACTGGAAGCCCAAGGCGCCGCTGGCGTTGTTTCACGGCACCGCCGACGACTACGTGCCCTACTTCAACTCGGAAAACGCCTACCAGGCCATGCGGGCGCGCGGTGCCAGCCAGGTGCAGCTGCGGCCCATTGCGGGCGGTAACCACTTCAGCTCGGCTGCCAGCTACACCCTGGGCGCCTTCGCCTTTCTGTCGCAGTACAACAACTAGCCGGCGGCACCAGCCGGACGACAACGCGCAACGGCCGGTGGCCTGCCTTCTCGGGCAGCTCGCCGGCCGTTGACTTTTTCTACTTTGGCGCGGGTAGGTGGAGCTACGCCGAGCAGCCCAATAACCGGCTGCTCCGGGCTCAGGCGGCCAGCGCCGCGGCCGGCAGGCTCGGGGCGGCCGTGACCGGAGGAAGCAGCTGCGGGCGCAGGCGCCGCTTCCACAGGGCGTAGGAACCGAACATCGGGACCAGAAAAAGCAGGGGCGCCAGCGTGGCCAGCGGGTCGGCAGTGGTGGCGGCCCAGGCGGCGGAGGCGCCCAGCAAATCGAAGGTGAAGCCAGCGTAGGCCCACTCTTTCAGGGTGCGAAAGCGGTGTTGCAGCAAGGCCAGGGCGCCCAGGGTTTTGCCCAGGCCGATGACGCGCAGTACGTGCACGGGGTAGCCCAGCTGGCGCATGAGCTCCTCGCTTTCCGGGGTTTGCAGCAGGTTGCTCAGGCCCGACAGCAGCATGACGGCGGCGAAGAGCAGGGTGAGCGACCAGTAGAGGATGGCGGTGGTTTGGGGTTTCATGGTCGGGGTTTGACTAAAGAGTTTGACATGCTTGACTTCATGCCAAAAATATTAGCAAATTGCCGCAGTGCCTAGGGGAAATGCGACCAATAAAGGGTTGGTTGCGACACCCGGCGGGGGTACCTTTAGCTATGACGCAAGCCACAAAACACATTTCCATTCTGGTGCCCCGCGGCGCTATCCTGGGCAGCATCGAAGGGCCGCGGCTGGTGTTTGCCGAGGTCAACGCGCTGCTGCAGCGCCTGGGCCGGCCGCCGCTGTTTCAGATTCAGCTGGTGGGCCTCAGCGCCGATACGCCGGTGTGCGGCGGGCTCTACCAGGTGCACACCGAGCTGCTGCTGGCCGACGTGCCCCGCACCGACCTGGTGGTGATTCCGGCCGTCGACGGCGACCTGGAGCAGGCCCTGGAAGCCAACCGCGACTTTTTGCCCTGGATTGTGGCCCGGTACCGCGGCGGGGCCGAAGTGGCCAGCTTGTGCGTGGGGGCGTTCCTGCTGGCCGCCACCGGCTTGCTCAAGGGGCGGCAGTGCACCACGCACTGGGCCGCGGCGCACTACTTCCGGGCCCGGTTTCCGGATGTGCAGCTGGTGGAAGACCGCCTCATTACCGACGAGCACGGCATCTACTCCAGCGGCGGCGCCTTTTCCTACCTGAACCTGGTGCTGTACCTGATTGAGAAGTACGCCGGCCGCGACGTGGCCGTGACCTGCGCCAAGGTGTTTCAGATCGACATCGAGCGGGTCAGCCAGTCGGCTTTCGTCATCTTCAACGGCCTCAAGGAGCACGGCGACGAGCCCATCAAGCGGGCCCAGACCTATATCGAAGACAACTACCAGGAAAAGCTGACGGTGGATCAGCTGGCCGACATGCTGGCCCTGGGCCGCCGTAACCTGGAGCGGCGCTTCAAGAAGGCCACCGCCAACTCGGTGGTGGAATACATTCAGCGCGTCAAGATTGAGGCGGCCAAGAACAGCCTGGAAACCTCGCGTGAGAACGTGAACGAGGTGATGTACCAGGTGGGCTACACCGACCCCAAGGCGTTTCGGGTGGCCTTCAAGCGCATCACCGGCCTCTCGCCCCGGCAGTACCGCGACAAGTACAACCGCGAGCGGGCCACGGCCGCCTGAGCCGACACTTCCGCGTAGCGCTTACTCAATCACCCGGATGAGCGACTTGTCGTAGAGCTGTTCCCAGTCGCGGCGCAGAATGGCGTAGAGCAGCTCGTCCTCAAACTCGCCCTGGTCGTCTACGCCTGACTCGCGCATCACGCCCTCGAACTGAAAGCCCGCGGTTTTCTCGATGGAGCGCTTGGAGGACAGGTTCGATACCCGGCAGCCGGTGGCCACGCGGTTGAGGCCCAGCAGCTCGAAGGCCAGGTAAAACAAGTGGGGCTTGCTGCGCGGCGTGGCGCCCCGGCCCCGCATGTGCCGGAACACATCGGCGCCGGTGGAGCCGGCGCGCTCCTCCCAGCTGTCCACGGTCAGCAGCGTGAGGCCAGCCAGCTCGCCGTCGAGCAGGGAATAAAAGCCGAAGTTGCTGCGCCGGCCGCGCTCGTAGCGGGGCAGGTAGCTGCGGAACAGCTCTTCGAGCATTTCCTGCGAGTCGGGGAAGCCCTGAAACAGGGCGTATATCTGGGCCAGGTTTTCCTCTTCAATCAGGTGCAGAGTCAGGGAGTCGGATTGCAGGGCTTTAAACATGGCGAATTGAGGCTGAAGGAATTAGGGAAAGGGTGGGCTTGGGAAATTCGGCGGAAAAGCTACCTTAAGTACGCTACCCCGCTTCACAACCTCAACGCCTTATTCCAGCCGAGTCTCATGCGAATTCTCCCATTTATCGGGCTGGCCCTGGGGCTGGCCGCCACCCCGAGCTACGGCCAGGCCACGGCCGATTTGATTCTGACGGGCGGCCGGGTCTTTACGGCCGACCCCGCCCGGCCCACCGCCGAAGCCCTGGCCATTCGGGGCGAAAGAATAGTGGCCGTGGGCAGCAGCGCCGACATCAGCAGGCTGACCGGCCCCGCCACCCGCCGCCTCGACCTGCAGGGCCGCGTGGTGACGCCGGGCTTCAACGACGCCCACAACCACTTCAGCCCCCTGCCCGCGGGCGAGCAGCTGCGCTTTACGGGCATGGAGCCCAACTGGGACGAAACCGCGCAGGCCATTCGCCAGGCCGCGGCCCAGGTGCCGGCCGGCACCTGGATTTTCGGCTCGGTGGGCGCGCAGGTGGTGCTCGACGAGCGGGTGACCCGCGCCGCCCTAGACGAGCTGGCGCCCCGCCATCCGGTGCTGCTGAGCGCCTACTACGGCCACGGCTACGTGGCCAACTCGGCGGCGCTGCCGAAGCTGGGCATTGCCGAGGAAGAGCCTGACCCGCTGGGCGGCCACTACGAGCGAGAGGCTGGCTCGCGGCGCGTCAACGGGCGCTACTGGGAGTACGCGCAGTGGAAAACCTACCGCGCCCTGGCCGCGCAGGTGACCGACGAGGCCGCCGTGCGGGAGCTGCGGCAGCTGGGCGAAGAAGCCAGCCGCCTGGGCATTACCTCGGTGCAGCTGTTTTCGGCCTTGCCCATCGGGCGGTTCGTGCGCCTGCTCGAGCAGGCCCGGCTGCCCATCCGGGTGCGGGCCATTCCCTTTCCCACGACTTCGCCCCGGGGCCGCGACCAAAGTGAGCTGCGGGAGCTGGCCGGCCTGCGCCCGCAGCAGCCTACCCTCACCGTGAGCGGCGTGAAGTGGGTGCTCGACGGCACGCCCCACGAGCGCGGCGCGGCCCTGCGCCGCTCCTACGCCGACCGCCCGGGCTGGCAGGGCAAGCTGAACTTCGGCCCGCCCGAAATTGCCCGTATGGTGCAGGAAGCCCAGCAAGCCAACCAGCAACTGCTGCTGCACTGCGCCGGCGACCAGTCGGCCGCGGCGGTGCTGCAGGCTTTGGAAAGCTACCGCCCGAAAGTAGACTGGCCCGCCCGCCGGGTGCGCATCGAGCACGGCGACGGGGTGGTGGGCGACCTGCTGCCGCGGGCGCGGGCGCTGGGCGTGGTGGTGGTGCAGAACCCGGCCCACTTCACCGAGCCGGTCGTGTTTCAGCAGCGCTGGGGCACGGGCATGCAGCCGCTCAGGTCGCTGCTGACGGCGGGCGTGCCGCTGGCTTTGGGCTCCGACGGCCCGCTGAATCCGTTTCTGAACGTGATGCTGGCCACGCTCACGCCCAGCAACCCCGCCGAGGCCATCAGCCGCGAGCAGGCGGTGCAGGCCTACACCCGCGGCTCGGCCTTCGCCGAGTTTGCCGAGAAGCAAAAAGGCACCCTGGCGCCCGGCATGCTGGCCGACGTGGCGGTGCTGTCGCAGGACATCTTTGCCGTGCCCCCGCCCCAGCTGCCGGGTACCAGCAGCGTACTCACCATCGTGGGCGGGCAGATCGTGTACGACGCGCAGGTGCTGAAATAGGGCGGCCGGGTGAAGAGGAGCTACTGCGCCGCTACCGGCTTGGCAGCGGGTGGGCTGGTGAGGTAACGAGCCTGTAGCACCTCGGCCGGGGCGGTGGCTTTGACCACGGGCGCGGGGCCGCTGGTGTCCACCGTGAGGCCCTCCATGAGCCCGGCCGGGTCGAGCGGCAGGTCGACGCCGTGGAGCACGTACTTCTGGAAGGCGTAGCTGATGTCCTCGTTGAGGTAGCGCTGGGCCAGGGCCAGGAACCGCTCGTCGGTGAACTGCTGGCCGGGCTGGCGGCAGGCCTGCAGCAGCTCGCGCATCAAATCGTCGAGGCTGCGGGTGTAGTTGGATTTGCGCAGAATGCGGTTGTCGAGCCAGAAGGCGAACAGGGCGCCGCGGCGGTAGGGCAGCTTGGCGAAGCTCGGGTTCTGCCAGTAGTTGTCCTTGATGAGGTAGTTGGGCTGGTTGCGCTGGGGGTTGTTGTAGAGGCGGCGGATGACGTCGGAGTTGAAGGCCTTGAGCCACTGGTCAAACGTCAGGTCGCCGCTGCGCAGGCGGTTTTTCAGGGCGTAGTAGTCGGTGAAGCCCTCGGTAAACCAGTAGTTGAGCTCCTCGTGGGCGGTGGCAATCTGCCCGCCCATCCAGGGATGCATCATTTCGTGGTTGAACATGTAGCGCAGCATGTCCCAGTTGTTGTAGGGGTTGTTGGTCGACTGCAGCACGAAGCCTTGGTGCAGGCCCGCGCCCTTCATGCTCACCACGTGCGAGCCGGTGTCGGTGCTGGTCACGGTGGGGCTCATCACCACGCTGAAGTAGTCAGCTTTATGGTCGCGCCAGAAGTCGCGCTGGGCCACGATGGCGTTCTGCAGCAAACTCAGCAGCTTGGGCTCGTCATATACCTGCCACTGGCCGCGCAGGGCCACGTGCACCACGTTGTTGCGGCAGGGCAGGCGGTGAATGCGGTAGTCGCCGCCCACGTAAAGCGAGCGGTAGAACTGCGTCCAGACCTTGCCGCGGAAGCGCTGCTCGGTGGCGCCTGGGCTCAGGGTGTTGTGCAGGGTGTAGCCCGCCGGGAAGCCCACCCAGCGAATGTCGGCGGCAAACTCGGGGTCGGGCTCCGGGCCCCGCAGCGCCGATTCGGGCACCATGAACAGGCTTTCGCCCAGCACGTGGAAGTAGGTGTCGGCCACGTAGGGGCGGTTGAACACTTGCTCGTTGTAGCGGGGCTGATCCTGCTTCACGCGGTAGGAAAAGCGCACCGACTTACCGTGCGGGTGATACACTACCACGCGGCTGCTGTCGGGCACCAGACGGAAGCGGTACTGCGGGTTTTCGCCGGCCAGACCCGTGAGGCAGCGCTGCAGGTTGTCTTCGCCCCATACGTGACTGGCGTAGTGAAACGAGGTGGAGTCGGCGGCGCGGGGCAGGCGCACGCTCACCTGCACGCGCAGCCCTTCCTGGCTGAGGCGCGGGGCGTAGTGCACCTGGTAGTCGGCGCGGGATTGGGCCGAGGCCAGGGCGGGCAGCAGGGCCGCACTGAGCAGCAGCGGGAGCAGGGTTTTCATAGGGCGGCGGTGGGCTTGGTAGCGCGATGCGCAAAGGTACCCGGGCTGAGGGTCAGCCTGTTTCACATATTGATGTGAGGGGAGCCGGCTACGCCGCCCGCCCGGGGTGCCCGGCCGGCTACCGCGCCAAGGCCTGCGCCGCAAAGCGGCGGTATCGCCTGACCTGACCGGCGCACCCCACGGCCCGGCTGCTGATGGGCAGCGGTGCTGAGGTTCAGGAGGTCCGCTAGCGTCCCCTGTGCGGCAACCTTAGCCTTCGTCGGGGCGCATGAGCTGGCGGCGGTGGTTTTCGCCCCAACGCTTTACGTCCTGCAGCAGCGGCACCACCGTGCGGCCGTAGTCGGTGAGGCCGTAGCGGGTGGCGACGGGGCGCGAGGCCAGCACCTCGCGCATTACCAGGCCGTTGAGCTCGAGGTGGCGCAGCTGCGCCGACAAAGCCTTGGGCGTGATGCAGCCCAGGTGGGCTTCGAGCTCGGAAAAGCGCAGGGGCTGGCCGCAGAGGCAGTGCAGAATGGGCATTTTCCAGCGGCCGCAGAGCACTTCCAGCGCATCCCAAAACGGGCGGATTTCCTGCTGTTCCATCATCGTGACGAGCTTTACTTTTGGCTAGTGGGTATACCCGGGGCGCGCCGGCAGCGGCGCGGTCGGCGCGTACTTTGGGGAAGAACAGCGGCCGGCGGAATCCGGTTGGCGCCTCTTTCTCTTCCCAACTATGCAAGATACCCTGGAAACGACTTACGACGCGGTGATAGTGGGCGGCAGCTACGCCGGCCTGGGCGCGGCCCTGATGCTGGCCCGCGCGCTGCGCCGGGTGCTGGTCGTCGACGGCGGTCGGCCCTGCAACCGCCAGACGCCGCACTCGCACGGCTTTCTGACCCGCGACGGCGAGACCCCGGCCCGCATGACGGAGCTGGCCCGCGAGCAGCTGCTGGCTTACCCCACCGTCGCGCTCTGGTACGACACGGTAGAGCGCGCCGAGCCCACGGCCGCCGGCTTCGCCCTGACCACCCGCACCGGGCAGCGGGTGCAGGCCCGCCGGCTGCTGCTGGCCACCGGAGTGATGGACGAGCTGCCGCCGCTGCCGGGCTTTGCCGAGTGCTGGGGCATTTCGGTGCTGCACTGCCCGTACTGCCACGGCTACGAGGTGCACGGCCAGCCGCTGGGCGTGCTGGCCAACGGCGACGCGGGCTTTGAGTTTGGGCGGCTGCTGCACCAGTGGAGCCCCGACCTGCGCCTGCTCACCAACGGCCCCGCCACCTTCACGGCCGGGCAGGCCGCCGCGCTGGCGGCCCGCGGCATCGGCGTGGAGGAGCAGCCGCTCACGGCGCTGCGCCACCAGCAGGGGCAACTGCAGGCCGTGGTGCTGGCCGACGGGCGGGAGCTGCCGCTCACGGCGCTGTTTGCACGGGTGCCCTTCCGGCAGCACTCCGACCTGGCGGCCCAGCTGGGGTGCGCGCACACCGAGGCGGGCTACATCCAGGTCGATGAGCTGGGGCTGACCACGGTGCCGGGGGTATACGCCGCCGGCGACGCCACCACCATGATGCGGCAGCTGACGGCGGCGGCGGCCAGCGGCAGCAAGGCCGGCGCCGCCATCAACCGCAGCCTGGTGGAAGAAGACTTTGCGCTGGCGTAGGCTATTGCGGCATGATACCGGGTGAGAGGCCGTGCTCCGCAGAGCGGGCTGTTTTGCCCGGCAGGCCGAACCAGGCTGGGTCGGCAGCACATAAAAAGAACGTCATGCTGAGCTTGTCGAAGCATCTCTCCCGAACAGAGAAGCGGGAGAGATGCTTCGACAAGCTCAGCATGACGGATTGAAATACGTCCTAACGACTTGAATAGCCTCGGACTGCTTTGCTAGCAGCGCCTAGCGCCGGGGCATTTCTTCGGGGCGGGAAAGCAGGGTGGCGACCAGGCCGAACAAACCCATGACCAGGAAGGCGTTGCGGGCGCGCTGGTGGCGGGCAAAGCCGAAAACCCAGGGCGCCGCCAGGGCCGTGACGCTGGTAACGGCGTCGAGGGCGAGGTGGGCTTTGTAGGGCATGACGCGCAACACGCCCCACTCGGCACGGGTGAGCAGGCTGTTGGCCAGGCCCGCGCCGCCGAGCACGTAGCTGAGGGTGGTGGCGGTTTTCTCGTCGGTGAAGTTGAAGGCGGTGGGCGCCAGGGCCGCGGCGGGAACGAAGGTGTAGTCGGCCACCACGTGATGGCGGCGCGGAATGGGTTGGTACATGGCTGGGTAACGGTAAGGAAGGTGGACGGTAGCCGGGCTGCGCACCAGCGGCGCCCGGCTACCGGCAACGGATGGCGGCCCGAAAAGGATAAGGTCGAGGTTGGGCCCGGGCGGCGCCGGGCATACCCGCTTCGGCCGCAGGCGCCGCCTGCAACCGAAGCGGGTATGCCCACTCCTGCGTTACTTGGAGGCTTCATTCGGCAGCCGGCAACTGGGCCGGCCGCCCGTTTCCGCTTCCCGCATGACTGCCCTTTCGCCCGCCGCCATCCGCGCCCACTTTCCGGCCCTGCAGGCCACGGCCGACCGCCAACCCTACGTGTACTTCGACGGGCCCGGCGGCACCCAGATGGCCCGCGAGGCCCTCGACGGGCTTACGGCCTACATCACCGGCGGCATGGCCAACCTGCACGGCACCTTTCCTACCAGCGTGGGCACCGATGCCCTGCTCGACGAGGGCCGGCAGGCGGTAGCCGACCTGCTGGGCTGCGCGCCCGCCGAAGTGGCCTTCGGGCAGAACATGACGTCGCTGGCCTTTGCCATTGCCCGCGGGCTGGCCGGCTTCGTGGGGCCGGGCGACGAGGTGGTGGTGACCGAGCTGGACCACCGCGCCAACGTGGACCCCTGGCTGACCCTGGCCCAGGACCGCGGCGCCACCGTGCGCTTTATTCCCGTGAGCCCCGATACCTACACGCTGGAGCTGGACGGGCTGGATGAGCTGATTACCCCGCGGACCCGGCTGGTGGCGGTGGGGCTGTCGTCGAACGTGACGGGCACGGTGACGCCGGTGGAGCAGGTGATGCGGCGGGCGCGGGAGGTGGGGGCCCTCACGGTGGTGGATGCGGTGCACGCGGTGCCGCACCTGCCGCTGGACTTCGCCCGGCTGGGCTGCGACGTGCTGCTGTGCTCGGCCTACAAGTTTTTTGGGCCGCACCTGGGCATTGCGGTGGTGGCGGCCGCGCTGTTTGAGCAGCTGGCGGTGTACAAGCTGGCGCCCGCGCCCGCCGAGTTTCCCCACAAGCTGGAAACCGGCACCCAAAACCACGAGGGCATTGCCGGGCTGATTGGGGCGGTGGAGTTTCTGCAGCGCCTGGGCCAGGGCGGCACCCGGCGCGAGCGGCTGCGCAGCGCCCTGCTGGCCATCGACGCCCACGAGCAGGAGCTGGCCCAGGACCTGGAGGATTTCCTGCGGGAGCTGCCCGGCGTGCGCCTGTACCGGGCCCCCGCCGGCACGCGCAAAACGCCCACGCTGGCCTTTACCATTGCGGGCCAGAATTCGCGGGAGGTGGCAGCCTGGTTTGCCCAGCACCACCGCATGTGCATTGCCGACGGCCACTTCTACGCCACCACCCTGGCCGACAAGCTGGGCGTGGGCGCGCAGGGCGGCTGGGTGCGCATCGGGCTGGCGCCCTACAACACGCGGGAGGAAGTAGAGCAGTTCAAGGCCGCGCTGCGGGAGTTTCTGCGGCTGCGCAGCTGAGGCTTGGGGCTGCCGCCAGGGCTTGCAGGAGAGCCTGGTGGCGAAGTACCGAAGCGTGGGCCTGGCGATTGGGGCGCGGAGCACGTAGTATTCCGGCGGCGGCTGTTGCCGCCTGCCGGGGTACCTGGGCCCGCGCCCGGCCCTGCTTCACCTTTCTGCAGCTTCCCTTATGCACCTTCACCACATCCGACGCGGCAGCGGCCGGCCGCTGCTGCTTATCCACGGCATCGGCAGCAGCTGGCGCGGCTGGCAAACCATTCTGCCCGCGTTGGCGGCCCACCGCGAGGTTATTGCCGTGGACCTGCCCGGCCACGGGCAAACGCCGCCGCTGGCGGGCGAAAACTCCATTTACACCCTGGCCGACGCGCTGACCGCGTGGCTGCACGCCCAGCAGCTGGTGGGCGTCGACTGCGTGGGCTCGTCGATGGGGGCGCGGCTGGCGCTGGAGCTGGCCCGGCGCGGGGTGCTGGGGGCCGTGGTGGCCCTGGACCCCGGCGGGTTCTGGGCCGGCTGGGAAAAGCCTTTTTTCTACTACAGCGGCGCCGGCGCGGTGCGCCTCATTCGGGCGCTGCAACCCCTGATGCCCGCCCTCACCGGCAGCGCGCTGGGCCGCACCTTGCTGCTGCCGCAGTACTCGGTGCGCCCCTGGCGGGTGCCGGCCCACGCGGCCCTCGACGAGATGCGCACTTACGCTCGTACCGCCAACTTCGACGAGCTGCTCTGGCACCTGGCCTACGGCCAGCAGCAGGAGGGGGCGCCGCGCGGCAGCATTCGCCACCCGCTGGTGATTGGCTGGGGGCGGCAGGACCGGGTGTGCTTTCCCCGGCAGGCCCGCCGCGCCGTGGCGGCCTTTCCCGACGCGGCGCTGTACTGGTTTGACCGCTGCGGCCACTTTCCGCAGTGGGACCAGCCTGCCGAAACCGTAGCGCTGATCTTGTCGGCGACGGGGCAGCGGGGGGCGGCCCAGGAAACGGGTACCGGCTGGGCGGCTAGCAGCCGGGGGGGGCACTAGCCGCTCAGCCTGCCCGGCGAGCGGTGAGGGCTATTAGAGCGTCATGCTGAGCGAAGTCGAAGCATCTCTACCGCTTCGTTGATATAGTATCAGACGAAGCGGTAGAGATGCTTTGACAGGCTCAGCATGGCGTTTTATTACGGTCGTTCTGCTCAGCTCGGCAGGACTGTTCTAGTGCCTGCTCAGCATGACGTTTTACTACTGCTGTTTTACTCTGCTCAGCATGGGCCGCCGGGCGGCGGTAGGCCGGCGGCTACTGCTGGGCGGGGGGGTGGTCGAAGTTGAGCATCCAGGGCATGCCGAAGCGGTCGGTGAGCATGCCGAAGGTGGCGCCCCAGAAGGTTTCTTCGAGGGGCATGGTGACCTGGCCGCCCTCGGCGAGGCGGGCAAACCAGGTGCTGATTTCCTCGGCGCTGGTGCAGTTCAGCGACAGGGTGATGGTGCTGCCCGGGGTGACGGGCTGGCCGTTGGCGTCGGAGGCCATGAGGGTGAGGGGGCCTTTGGTGAGGCAGGCGTGCATGATGCCGGCTTGCACGGCCACGGGCAACTGGTCGGCCTCGGGGGCTTCGTCGAAGGGCATGAGCTGCAGCTCGCCGCCGAGGCACTGCTGGTAGTACTGCATGGCCTCGCGGCAGTTGCCGTCGAAGGTGAGGTAGGGGGCGATGGTGGGCTGGTTCATAGTAGGTGAGGGGGTTTGGAGGTGGAAAAAAGGATGGGCAAGCGGCCGGCTTGTGCTAACAAAATTAGTAGTTGTATCGGTAAGGCAAAATATTTTAGTATGTATATTGATGAAGGTGGTGAGAGGTGGGCTTTGGGGAGCGGGGAGGGCGAAAAAACGGGGCGGGGTACATGCACAAGCGCCCGGCTTCCGCAGGGGAGCCGGGCGCTGAAACGGGGTAAGCGGGAGCATTACAAGTGGGCGAGAGGGGTAGAGCGTCATGCTTCATCTGGCGTCCGCCTCGCGAAGCATCTTACCTTACGACTCAACGAAGCGGTAGAGATGCTTCGGCTGCGCTCAGCATGACTAACGTCTACATTCCTACGCAAGGACTTAGGCGACGGGGGCCGGGACAGGTTTGGGGCCGCCGGAGTCGGCGGGCTGCTCGTAGCGCTGGGCGGTGTTGATGGTTTGGCGGGCGGAGAGGTAGGCGGTGTGGAAGCGGGGCTCGGGGCGCTGGTAGCGGACCATGAACTTGTCGAGGCGGTTGCGGAGCAGGGCGGAGGCTTCGCGCAGGTCGGCGGCGAGGGCGGCGTTGTGGGCTTTGACGTCGGCGATGGTGGCCCGGGGCGTGGCCTGCTCCTGCTGGAAGGCGGTGAGGGCGGCCTGGAGCTCGGTGAGCTCCTGCGCGGTGACGCCCTGGGCCAGCAGCTCGGGGAGCAGGGCGGTGGCGCGGGTGTGGAGGTGGTGGGCGATGCGGGCGAGGTCGTTGTCGGGGGCGCGGCGGAGCTGGCGCTCGGTGTAGTCGGCGTCGGTGTGGAGGCTGATGTCCTGGGTGGCGTCGGCGTGGGCGAGCAGGGCGGCGGCGACTTCGGCGGCGCGCTGGGCCAGGAGCTGCTTGGTGGCTTGCTTGACGGCGCCGGGGCGGGCGCGGTTGCCGGCCTGCTGCTGGTTGGGGGCGGTGGGGGCGAGGTCGGCCACGAGGTCGGCCAGCTGGGTGCGGGCGGCGGTGAGGGCCTGGTTGGTGGCATAGAGGGCGGCGTGCTGCTGGAGCACGGCGAGGGTGGCTTGCAGCATGCTGAGCCGGGCCCGTTGACGATCGGTCATAGGAATGGGGTTTGAAAAGGGTTAGTGGTTGAGGTTAATATAGGAATATGAAGGATAGATGGTACTTGCGGGTGAGAAAATAATTCAGCGGGGGTGGCAACGCCCTTGGTAGGGGTGGCATAGGGCTTGGTGTGAGTGGCAAGGGGCTTGGTGGGGGTGACATGGGCCACTTACCGGGGTGACATGACGTTTGGCAGGGGTGACATGCCCCTTGGTCGGGGTGACATGGCGTTTGGTCGAGGTGACAAGGGGTACGTGCAGGGGTGACAAGGGCTTTGGTCGGGGTGACAAGGCGATTGGTTGAGGTGACATGCCGTTTGGTTGGGGTGGCAACAGGCGGGACCTCACCCCCCGGCCCCCTCTCCATAGGGAGAGGGGGAGCCTGACGGGACGGGGAGATTGGGCGGCGGCTACGCGGCGGGGGCAGCGGATTGGCGCTTGGGGAACAGCAGGGGAGCGGCGAGCAGCAGCAGGGCGACGGCGGTGAAGAGCAGGCCGGCGACCCAGAATTTGGTGGCGAGGGAGAACGGGGCTGCAAGGTGCTGGGGGAGCTTGTTCAGCGCGGTAACGGCGTCCGAATCATACAGACCCAGCCGGGTAATGAGCAGGTGCAGCACCAGCACCAGCGCCGGAATGGCGCGCCGCTCGCCCAGGCGCGCCACCACGAGCCAGGAGAGCAGGCTGGCGAGAAGCCAGGCCAGGAGGGGCGGGAAATGATTTGCATACCACAGATAGGTAATCAACGGGCCCCACTCGTCTTGCCAATGGGCGGGCAGGAGGACTGCCTTGGGGCCTACGCGGAGGGCCACCTCTAGCATGTCGGCCGCGGGGAGCAGCATGAATTGGTCGATGGCCAGGGTGAGGAAGAATGCGGCCAGCAGGTGCAGGGCTAACAGGCGCCAGTTGATGAGGGACATGATAAGTGGGGGTAGGATATAGGGTAAAGCTAGGGGTTTGGGGAGGTGGCACAGCATGCTGAGGGGTAGTTGGGGTGCTATGTAAGACTCCCCTCAGATGCTGCTGATCCTTATATCACGATGTCATGGCCACCGCTTTTATCTGCCTTATCAATCTTCTCTCCCTTAAAATTCCACTCCCCTTTGTGCTTGCCATTATAATCACAAATTTCAAACGAACCAGTCTTAATATCTATAGATAAATACGTGTGATTTGTCGAAGAGCCTGCTTCGTATATCTTTCTTATCTTAGAAGCATTTGAGTTTTTTTGGGAAAGAGCATGGTTGTACGTATATCCGTTTAATTCGGCGACAACTGATCCTCTCTCAATTACTAGAGCTGTTTTTTCAGATGGATTATTTACTCCGTTTAAGTAATCATCAGTTGATGGTTCAATGGAATTGCATAGTTCAATATTAGGGAAATGTTTTTTAGATGGGTTCCATCGTTTCTTTCGAAGTTCATTCCGACAATGTTCTTTCACATGATCTTGATAACACCATTGTGTGATATTGCAAATATTTATACAATTTAAATTTGTGGTCGTGAGCCTTGTATTAATTGTTATTTGTTTAGTGTGAAAATGGGTGTTGTTTCTTCCTAGATATAAGAAGAAGCGGCTTTGGGATTCATTTAAGCTATTTAGTGCTTCTTTAAAATAGGTATATATGGATTCTGGATAATGGTGAATTAAATCTGGCTCTAGTGTGTGCTCAATATTAGTGGAAATAAAGTTGTGTTCAATTGTGTTATTATTTATTAATGTATATAATATTGGTACTATCTTGTTAAAATACGATTTGGTCATTGACCAAGGGGGCAGTTGAGGCGAATCCCATAAATTTAACTGGAATTGATCGTTCCAAATGATCTTTGTGAATTTGTTGCTGTCTATAAAAGTTAAAAGACTGCTCAAATCGTTTACGAATGCTATATCACCCTCTGATTCCCATTGTGAACTACTTATATATAATGCGTCTGGGTCAAGTATTGTATTCATATACCTCTCAAAGTGAATTTGATTTTTTGATTTTTTTGATTCCCGCTCTGATTATTTTTTCCTGTTCAGATGCTGTTTGGTCAAAGAAATCCTCTGGCCAATTAATAACACCTCTTCTTTCATCGATTTGAATTTCTTCAGCTGTTGACCCTCTTTTTGAAGGCTTTATAAAATAAATTTTGATGAGTTTTAGTAAAGAATATTCCTCGTCCTCGACTATCCTTCGGACAAGCCTATTGACTATATGGTCACTATGTGTTTCTGCAATTACACTCTTGCCTGATAAAGCAAGAGATATAAAATAGTCTGCCATTTGCATTTGCAATTTCGGGTGCAAATGAATCTCAGGCTGTTCCAAAAGCAGCGTCCCTCCTTTAGGCATCCTTATGCCTTCTAATATAATTGGGAATATCTGACTAACTCCAAAGCCAACGTCAGCGATGTTAACTTGGGTTTTACTAGATGAACTAGAATTAAGCTTCAACTCTATTATGCCCTCTTGGATTTCTGGGGTGAAGCTTTTAATGCCCATTAAATCTAGCCACGATCTGACAGCTTTTCCTAATGATACTTTTTCGTTTATAGCGAATTTTTCTGTTTTATGGTCGAAAAAATAGTGGTTTCTTATCTGCTTGTCTTGCTCTTCAAAATAAATAAATGCGGCATTCTCGCCTTTTATTCCTACTTCGGTGTATTCATTTTCATAAATATATCTTCTTGACGGTTCCTCCCGAAGAGGTCCGATGTATTGGTAGTTAAAAAAAATTGCCTGTAATAAATTTCTTATTCTGTAAAATGCAAATTCAATAACAGGGGTTTGCCGATTTGTGTCAATCATCACAGGGATAAGGTTAGCAAAGGCAATCTTTGCTGTGCATTCTCCATGTGACGTTTCTTGTTTTAACCTGGAAGAATAAGAATTTCTTGGGATATTTTGCCAGAGTAGTGTGTACTGGTTTTCTTCTATCCTGGTCATTTTAATTGAAGATTGAGTTATTTCGCCATCGGTGTTCTTTGCAGATACATTAATTTGCATCGATTCTACATCAATTGATTTAATAGTTGATGTATTCCTTATGCTTTTCCCAGATTTAAGTGTGAAAGATATAGAAATATAGAAATCATTATCCCGAGAATTCCCTACTGGGCATAAATGTTTTAATGTGTAAGTTAATGGCATTTGTCCTCTATTAACCTTTCTAATCTCTTCTTTTTTGATATTTATTGCGAATGATATTTTTACGGGTTTGTCAATGTCTTTTTTGTGTATTATATTATCAAAATTGCCTAAATGCACGAAGCGCCCATTTAGGATGACGTTTTGATGAGGATTTTTGCTCTCTACAGTCTGCTTCAATAACAATAAACTTTGTAGAATAGAGCTTTTCCCGCAGCTATTTGTTCCACAGAGTATCGTTATAGGCTTGATCTGCAAATCAGATAGTTTTCCAAATCCCTTGAAGTTTTCAAGTGTTAAGTTAGTAATCATGTCAATTTCGAGCTTAAAGTGGTATTTCTGAAAAGTGCTAGTTAGGAATTTCTCTGCTTACTTCCATCATATTTAGATTCATGGAGCAACTTTCTTTTGTCTTGCCGGCCTTTTATTAGGAGTTCCAAAGTACTTCTCTAGCTCTGATACATCTTTCATCGGTGACATGGGTGTTAGAGTAACTCATTCTGTAGCTTGCGCAAGTGTATGCACGCCATATTTCGGCAAATGGGGAGATGAACTGCTGAGATACAGCTACGGCAGGCGCAGGGTGGGCAGGGTGAGGCCGTCGCTGAGCAGGACGAGGCGGTAGGTTTGGGTGGCGGGGTCGGGGTCGAAGCGCAGGCCTTCGGCGGACTGGGGGTCGTCGAAGAAGGTGGTTTCGCTGTCGGGGCGGAAGCGGGTTTGCTCGCCGGATTTTTCGAGCAGCAGCAGCTGGCCGCCGTCGACGCGCACCTCGAACACCTGGGCGGGGTCGGCCAGGAGCTGGAAGCGGCCCACGTAGCGCTGGAGCAGGGCGTCGGGCACGGTGACGGGCTGGCGGTTGACGGCCACGGGCACCTGGTACGGCTCGCCGGCGACGATGGCGGGCACGTCGCGGATGATTTTTTCGACGGGCAGGCCGCTGAAATTGCTCACGAACAGGAAGGTGAGCCGACGGGCGGGGTGCAGGTAGAAGTAGGCGCGGTAGCCGGGGCGGCCGCCGGCCTGCACCACGGCGCCCTCGGCATTGAGCAGGCGCTGGGCGGCCGCGGGGGCCAGCACCCGGCCGCTGAACAGGCCGTCGGCGAAGCGGGCGAGGTCGGCGAGGGTGGCGTAGTAGTTGCCGGTTTCGAAGCGGTTGATGGCCAGGGCGTCGACGGGGCGGATGCGGCGGTTGGCCTCGGGGGTGAAGCCGTGGGCGAAGCGGGGCACGCGGCGGGCGGCGCGGAACTCGCCGGTGTGCTTCATGCCGAAGGGCCGCAGAATCTGGTGCTGCACGAAGTGGGCGTAGCCGCGGGGGCTGGCCCGGTCGACGATGTGGTGGAGCAGGAAGAAGCCCACGTTGGAGTACTGGGTGCGGGCGCCGGGCTCGAAGAGCAGGGTTTCGTGCCGGGCCAGCTCGATGGTGCGCGCGAGGCTGACCTGCCCCAGGTCCTTGTGGTTGGTCAACTCGCGGGGCAGGCCCGACTGGTGGTGGAACAGGTGGGCGACGGTGATGTCGCGGCCGCGGGGGAAGTCGGGGATGAACTTGCTGACGGGGTCTTGCAGGCTGAGGCGGCCCTGCTGGGCGAGCAGCAGCACGCCGTAGCGCACGAAGAGCTTGGACACCGAGGCGATGATGAAGCGGCTGTCGGGGCCCACGCGCAGGCTGTCGCTCTGGCCGGGGATGTTGTAGGTGCCGCGCAGCAGCTCCTGGCCCTGGCTGGCGACGAGCACGTTGCCGTTGAACTGCTGGAGGTTGGCCAGGGCCTGGAAGTATTCGTGGAGCTGGGCGCTGGGGGTGGGGGCGGCGGAGCTGGGCGATTGGGCCCGGAGGTGGAGCGAGGTGCTGAGCAGCAGCAGGCAGAGCAGGAGTCGTTTCATGCGGGGGCGGATGGGGCGGCAAGGTAGGAGGAAGCGGGGACCTCACCCCCGGCCCCTCTCCCAAAGAGAGGGGTGCCATACGTCAGCTGGGCTGGTTGTGAGGGAGGAGAGTAGGAACTGTCACCCTTCGGCTGCGCCTCAGGATGACAGACGAAAGGGTAGCCCTTCCTGAATAGCGCTGTTCTCAAGCGTCAGCACGCGGGATGCCTCGTTCCCCCCTCGCTTGATGCGCGACATGACGTTCTGGGTGGGTGCCCTTCACAAAGCGACCGTGTCTGCCCTGTCCGCTTGTGTCCGTCTAATCTACCGCCGCTTACCCGTCCTTATCATTCGGCATGGCAGCCGTGGCACCACCGGCGGCATGGATTCCACGGCCGGCCAGCTCGTTCATCAGCTCGCGGGCGTGTTGCACGTCGGGGACTGGGTCTTGTCAAAACGAAACGGCCACCCTTTACTTAGGCGGCCGTTTCGTTTTGGGCTTGCGTGTCGTTGATTATTCAGTGCGGTGCAGGTTTGCTACGTCGGCCAGGTAGTCTTTCAGCTGTTGGAGCTGGGCCGGCTTGTAGTTAATCAGGCGCAGGCGCTTCATTACGCCGGGGCCGTGCTGCTCGTACAGCGCGCCGAAGGAGGAGTTCAGGAAGGAGCTGGAAAAGGCCGTCAGGTTCAACAGGGAAAGCGAAACCGGGCCGTCTTGGCGGGTCAGGGCGTCCTGCAGCGCGACGAAGAGCTTGAGGCCTTCGGTATTGGTCAGCGTGTCGTGGACGATATCGAACAGATGCAATACCGGGCCGTGGAGGGCGGTGGAATTCATCGGGAAGTCGGTTGGTAGGTTTAGCAGTATACGGACTTTGACTCAGAAAAGCGACGCTTCATCTTCCAGCACGTCGGCTTCTTCGGGCGGGAGGTTGTCGTAGAACAGGCGGATAGCAACCGTTGTTCCGGGGAAGTTTTCGCCGGCCAGCGCCTTCGGGTACGGGTTGCCGGCGCTGTCGATGTGGTAGATGGCCTGGGACGTTTGAATGGTGAGGGTGCCACCTAGCGCGGCCAATCCGGTGCGGAGCGTATCGAGCCCCCGTCCCCGGTTGTGCGGGCGTGACTTGGCGGAGAAATGCAGTTGTAGCGCCTGCCGCAGCGCATCGACGGGTGTTAGCTGATTCTGGCCCTGGGACTCCAGATAGCGGTTGACGGAGTTCGGAATACCCATGCCAAAATCTGCTACCGCAATGAATAGTCGGCGAGTGGAAGGGTAGTATTGCACCATGCAGTAGGCGATGCGCTCCGTGGCGCCTTGGGCAAAAGCGTGGTCGAAAACGTTGTTGAAGATTTCGGCCAGATACGTAGGGAGGACCGCGAGGTCCTTATCCTGGAAGAAGCTGGCTTTGTAGTGCCGGAAAGCACTTTCAGCGTAGGCGGCCATACTTTCCGGCTCTACCTTCCAGAATACAAACGAGGTGGAATCGGCAGGGACGTTGAATGCGCTGGGAATCGGCCTGGGAGTTTGTGGCCATTGGTTCAGGAAGCCGATGCTTTCCAGGTAGGAATAAACGACCGAACCGCTGCCTGCGAAGTGAATCGGGATGCCAGCGAGCCTATATTCTTCCAGCAAACAAGCCAGCGTTACAACGTGGTGGGGCTTGACCGTTTGCTCATTGGTCAAGTCTACTCGTAGGGAGGAAAGACCGGGTTTGGCAGCCTGCACTTTTACCAAGCGGTTACCCAGCAGAAAAGAAGCCAACTCGGGAGCTGTCGTAAAAGCTTGAAAGGGAATAATGTGCTCCATAAATAGGGTTAGTGGACCACAAAGGTAGCGGCTGGTTAACTGGTTGCAATCAGGATAAGCTTATGTGACTGTCATATGACGATTGAGCAGAAAAGTGGCGTTTGCAACCTGCAAACGCCGCTTTCTTATGTGACAGCTCTACTATCTGGCGTCAGCACGCAAGATGCTTCGACTGCGCTCAGCATGACGTTCTTGTCTACCTACCCCTCGCCCTCGTCGTCGGTCACGCTGGCTTTGGCGGGTACCGGGTCGGCGTCGTCGAGGGCCAGCTCGGCGAGCAGGCGGCGGGCGTGCTGCACGCCGCGCACTTCGTCGATGGTGACGATGAGCTGCTCCTTGCGCTCCTTGAGGCGGGCCGAGCGGGGGTGGGTTTGCACGTAGTTCAGGATCTGGCCGAACTGCTCGCCCTGGAAGTAGCCTTCGTGGCCTTCGCCGGCGTCGAGGTAGCCCTTGAGGGTATCTTTCTTGAGCGAGATTTTGCTGAAGCCCACGCGGCAGGCCTGCCAGCGCAGGCGCACGATGTCGGCCAGCTGCTCGACCTCGGCCGGCAGCGGGCCGAAGCGGTCGACCATGCTGCTGATGAGGCGGCGCAGCTCCTCGGGCTTCCGGGCGCGGTCGAGCTTGCTGTAGAGCTGCAGGCGCTCGGAGACGGACGAGACGTAGGAGTCGGGAATGAGGATTTGCAGGTCGGTTTCGACGTTGCACTCGCGGGGGCGGGCAAAGTCGGCGGCGTCCTTGAGGCGGCCGGTGGTGTCGCCCAGGAACAGGTCGCGGAACTCGGTTTCCTTGAGCTCCTGCACGGCTTCGTCGAGGATCTGGTG
This sequence comes from Hymenobacter sp. B81, assembly GCF_044628455.1. Classification (NCBI taxonomy): domain Bacteria; kingdom Pseudomonadati; phylum Bacteroidota; class Cytophagia; order Cytophagales; family Hymenobacteraceae; genus Hymenobacter; species Hymenobacter sp. B81. The sequence continues at coordinate 1,204,026 of NZ_JBIYZW010000002.1, forward strand.
GTAGGTTTCGTAGCCCAGGTCGTTGATGAAGCCCGACTGCTCGCCGCCGAGCAAATTGCCGGCGCCGCGGATGTCCAGGTCGCGCATGGCCACGTTGAAGCCCGCGCCGAGGTCGGAAAACTCTTCCAGGGTGCTCAGGCGCTTGCGGGCATCCGAGGGCAGGCCGGCTACGGGCGGGGTGAGCAGGTAGCAGTAGGCTTTCTTGTTGGAGCGGCCCACGCGCCCGCGCATCTGGTGCAGGTCGCTGAGGCCGTGCATGTGGGCGCGGTTGATGATGATGGTGTTGGCATTGGGAATGTCCAGGCCCGATTCGATGAGGTTGGTGGACACCAGCACGTCGTAGTCGTGCTCCACGAACTGCATCATGCGCTTTTCGAGCACGTCGCCCTCCAGCTGCCCGTGAATGTAGGTGATGCGCGCGTCGGGCACCAGGCGCTGAATCATGGCGGCCTGCTCGGTGAGGTCCTTCACGCGGTTGTGCACGTAGAACACCTGCCCGCCGCGCTTCAGCTCGCGGGCAATGGCGTCGCGCACCAGGTGCTCGTCGAATACGGCCAGCTCGGTCTGCACCGGCTGGCGGTTGGGCGGCGGCGTCGAAATCACCGACAGGTCGCGGGCGCCCATGAGCGAGAAGTGCAGGGTGCGCGGAATGGGCGTGGCCGTGAGCGTGAGCGTGTCCACGTTCACCTTCAGCTCCTTGAGCTTGTCCTTGGTTTTCACCCCGAACTTCTGCTCCTCGTCGATGATGAGCAAACCCAGGTTCTTGAACTTGATGTCCTTGTTGGTGAGCCGGTGGGTGCCGATGAGAATGTCGGTCTTGCCCTCGGCTACCTTGGTGAGGGTTTCCTTGGCCTGCTTGGTGGTTTTGAAGCGGTTGATGTAGTCCACCGTCACGGGCAGCTCGCCCAGTCGGTCGCGGAAGGTCTTGAAGTGCTGCATGGCCAGGATGGTGGTGGGCACCAGCACGGCCACCTGCTTGCCGTCGGCCACGGCCTTGAAGGCCGCCCGAATGGCCACTTCCGTCTTGCCGAAGCCCACGTCGCCGCACACGAGGCGGTCCATGGGGTGGGGCTGCTCCATGTCGTTTTTCACGTCCTCGGTGGCCTTGGCCTGGTCGGGCGTGTCCTCGTAGATAAAGCTCGATTCCAGCTCGGCCTGCATGAAGGAGTCCCGGGCGAAGGCGTGACCGGGGGCGGTTTTGCGCTTGGCGTAGAGGCGAATGAGGTCGGCGGCAATGTCCTTGACCTTTTTCTTGACCGCCTTCTTCTTGTTTTCCCACTCCGGGGAGCCCAGCTTGCTCATGGTGGGCGGCGTGCCCTCGGCCCCCGAGTACTTGGCAATCTTGTGCAGGGCGTGAATGCTCACGGTCAGCACGTCATCGTCGCGGTACACGAGGCGGATGGCTTCCTGCAAATGGCCGTTGACGTCGACCTGGGTGAGGCCGGCGAAGCGGGCAATGCCGTGGTCCTGGTGCACCACGTAGTCGCCGGGCTGCAGGGTGCGCAGCTCCTTCAGGGTGAGGGCCTTCTTCTTGCTGAATTTACGCTTTTCCTGGGCGCGGTAGTAGCGCTCAAACAGCTGGTGGTCGGTGTACACCACGATTTTGCGCTGCTCGTCGATGAAGCCCTCGCGCAGGCCGATGGCCAGGTGCTGAAAGCGCACGTCGTGGTCGAGCTCGTCGAAGATGGTGCGCAGCCGGTCGATCTGCCGCATCGAGTCGGCGGCAATGATGTTTACCAGGTCGCGGCTCTGGTTTTCGTGCAGGTTCTTGACCAGGCGCGAGAAGTCTTTGTTGAACGAGGGCTGGGGCTTGCTCGTGAATTGCAGCTGCTCGGCCTCCTTGTAGTAGAAACGCTTGCCGAACTCGAGCACGGGAAAGCGCTCCAGGTGCTTTTTCAGGGCCTTGGTGGTTTCAAACAGCTCGTCGGGCCGGGACTTGATCTGCTGGCCGTGGGCTTCCTGCAGCATGGCCTGAAAGCCTTGCTCGGCCTTGTCGAACTGCTCGCCCACCACGTCGAGCAGCTGGCGCACGTCCTTCACCCACACGGCCGTGTTGGCGGGCACAAACTCCAGGAAGGACTCGCGCTTTTCGGTCAGCAGCTTGGTTTGCACGTTGGGTACGATGCTGATCTGCTGCTTTTTCTCCACCGACAGCTGCGAGTCGGGCTGGAAGGTGCGCATGCTCTCAATTTCGTCGCCGAACAGCTCGATGCGGTAGGGCAGCTCGTTGGCGTAGCTGAACACGTCGACGATGCCGCCGCGAATGGCGTACTGGCCGGCCTCGTACACGAAGTCGGTGCGCTCGAAGTCGTACTCGGCCAGCAGCTCGCCCAGGAAGTTCACGTCGAGCCGGTCGCCCACCTTGCAGCTGAAGGTGTTCTGCACCAGGCTCTGGCGGTTGATGACTTTCTCGCTCAGCGCCTCGGGGTAGGTCACGATGAGGGTGCCCTTGGGCGCCGGCTCACCGTCTTTCTTGGCATTGGCCCGGGTTTTCTCGTCGGCCGTCTTGCCCTTCTCGCCCGACTTGCCGCTGAGCCGGTTCAGCACCTCGGCGCGCATGAGCACGTTGGCGTTTTCGGTTTCGTCGAAGGAGTAGGCGCGCTTGTAGGAGCTGGGAAAGGTGAGCACCTCCTCCCGGTCGCCCACCAGGTTCTGCAGGTCGGAGGCGAAGTAGGCGGCTTCTTCCTTGTCGTGAAGCACGAACAGGAGGTGCTCGTCGGGGCGGTCGAGGTGCAGGGCGGCGGCCACGGCCGCGTCCTGGCTGCCCACCAGGCCGCGCAGGTGCAGGCGCGGGCCCGCGTCGCCCGGGGCGGCCTGCAGGCGCAGGGCCAGGGTCTGGATATCGGTATCGAGCGAATAGAGGCGCAGGAATTCGGAGGCTTGCACGGGCGGTAGTTGTGAGGGGCAGCAAAGGTAGAAGCCCGGCCGGGACAGAATTCCGGTCGGGCGCACTGCAGGCAATACCCCGGCGGGGGGCCGAAAGTTTCCCCGCCGGCCGGCCCGGCGCTGCCGGCGTATCTTAGAGCGTTTTTTAGCTTAAATATTCCGTGCGCGGTTCTTCTCACCTGGCCATTGGCCTGCTCACCGGCGCGGCCGTAGCCGCCGTGGTGCCCGACTTCAAGCTTTCGTTGCCCGGCATTGCGCTGGCGGGCTTCTCGTCCCTGGCGCCCGACCTCGACCACCCCGGCTCGCGGCTGAGCAAGCGCCTGGGTTTCGCGCAGAACTACGTGCGCTGGGCCTTTGCGGCGGCGGCGGTGCTGCTGGCCGTGTACGCCCACTTCAACCTGGCGGCCGGGCCCAGCAAGCGCGTAGCCCTCACGGCGGCGCTGTCGATGTTTCTGATCGGCATGGCCATGCAAAACCAGTCGGCGCGCAAGCTGGCGCTGCTCTTCACCGGCGCGGGTGCGGTGCTGGGCGGACTATATTGGGAAATGCTCTGGCTGAGCTTGCTGGGCGCCTTCGTGGCTACGGCCCCGTTTACCGCCCACCGCAGCTGGACGCACACCATCTGGGCCGCGGCGCTGTGGACCTACATCGGCTACCTGGCCGACAAAGACCTGGGCTGGCAGGGCGTGGCGGCCTACGCCGGCGCGGGCTACCTCTCGCACCTGCTGGCCGACACGCTCACCAAGTCGGGCATCCGCTACCTGCTGCCGCTGTCCGACAAAGCCGTGAAGGTGCCGCTCATCAGCACCGGCTCGCGCTCGGGCAACCTGCTGGAAGTGGCCATCTGCGTGGGTTACGGGCTGGTGGTGGCTTTGCTGCTCTGGCAGCGCTTCGGCGCGGCCCTGCTGCTGGGTTAGGTTCCGGCTCAGCCCGCCGCGGCCAAACCGCACCCCGGCTGGGAACGCGGCAGGAGTGGAGCTGCAAGCTCAACTGGCCGAAGCCGGTTCCGGACCAGGAACGCGAAGGGAGCCGGTGCTAGTTATATGTGCAAGTATTTGTAACATTGTACGCCCGACCGCATGCAACCCGTCGGCAGTTATAAGTGCCTTATTACTACTTTGTGGCCGATGTTGCGGCACTGGCAGCTGGGGGACTTGGACGGGTTGGTTGCGTTTTTGGGAATAATTCTGGATTGCGTTGGAATTGAATAATTCCGTTGTGTAATTATCGTTGAACCTTGATTCTCTGAGTTGTTTAAGTATGTAAAATTCACTATGCCCTTTGTACCTTTGGCCACCACCGGCGCTACGACGCTGCTTTGCCGCACCCTTTTCTTACCACTTACACACACCCTGTTGCATGAACCCGATGAATAGCCCACTGATCCGGATCGGCGTCTTCTACGACGGCAATTATTTCCTGAAGATCAGTGATTACTACTACTTCCAGCACGAGCGTAAAGCTCGCATCAGCCTGGAAGGTCTGCACGAATTCATTCGCCACCAGGTGGCCGAGGATGAAGACGCCGACGTGCGCCTGTGCCAGATCACCGAACCTCACTTCTTCCGCGGCCGCCTCTCGGCTACGGAGGCCCGCGAAAAAGACCGTCTGTTTCACGACCGCCTGCTGGACGACATCCTGATGAACATGTCGATTCAGACCCACTACATGCCCCTGAAGACCCGCGACGGTCGTTTGCAGGAAAAGGGCGTGGACGTGTGGCTGGCCCTCGAAGCCCTGGAACTGGCCCTCACCAAGCACCTGGACGTGGTCGTGCTCATCGCCGGCGACTCGGACTACGTGCCCCTGATCAAGAAGCTCAACACCGTGGGCACCCGCGCCATGCTGCTGAGCTGGGACTTCAAGTACACCGACTTCAAAGGCGAAAACCGCGTAACCCGCCCCTCGCAGCTGCTGCTCGAGACGGTAAACTACGCCGTGGCCATGAACGAGGTCATCGACAACCCGGTGAGCAAGTACGAGCCGCTGGTCGACGAGCTGTTTGTGAACACACCCGAGCCCTCGACCTACCCCAACGTGGCTACCCCGCGCCCGGCCTACGTGCCTACCGCCGCCGGCCCCGAGGGCTCCATCGGCGTGAGCACCATCAAGAACCTGAAGAACGGCTACGGCTTCGTGGTGATGCCGCCCAACAACCTGTTCTTCTCCTACGCCGACATGGCCGACGGACAGGACTTCAACGAACTGCACGAAGGCGACTGGGTGGAGTTCACCGTGGGCCGCAACCACCGCAACGAAGACTGCGCCCGCAACGTGCGCAAGGTGGAAGCCCCGACGGAAGGCGAAGAGTACGACAACGAGCCCGAGCCGGAATCGGCCGAAACCGAACAGGTATAAATTAGTTCGCCCGGTGGCCTTAAGCGGCCGGCTGGCAGCCTCCTTACCCCGGAGCTGCTGGCCGGCCGCTTTGCGTTGGAACCCCTAGCTAGCCGACTCCAGCCCCAGTTGGCCGGTGAAAGCCTGAATAAACTCCTGCTTGCTGGCCGGGTAGCGGTTGAAGGTGCCCAGGCCGCGGGCCACCGTCACGCCCCGTGCCGGGCACTCGATGGTGCCATCGACCACCACCAGGCTTTTGCCGTGGTGCTCCACCCGGGCCGTGGCCAGCAGCTCGTCGTGCAGGCGCACCGGCTGCAGGAAGTTCAGCTTGAATTCCACCGTCGACACCAGCTCCTGCTCCACGAAGGCCTGGGTGAGGGCCGCAGCGCCCAGCACCGCGTCCATCAGCCCGGCCACCACGCCGCCGTGGCAGATGCCGGGCGACGAGAGGTGCTGGTCGCGCACCGTCATGGTATAGCTCACCTGGCCGGGGGCCTGCACCCGCAGCACCATGCCGTTGGTGCGGCCGTAGTGGTTGATCTGGTTGTAGAAGGCAATCAGCGAAGCTACGTCGGGCAGTTCGGGCATGGCATACGAAATTGAGAAGGGCCGAAAAGGTAGGTTTCTTTCCGCAACTGCCGGCCGCCCCGGCTACAGGTCTTTGCGCATGAGAACGTGCGGAATAACGCCGAACAGCGTGTGCGAGGGCTCGACCACCGCGTAGCCCAGCCGCTGGTAGAACCCCGCGGCCCCGGCGCGGGCGTGCAGCACCAGCTCGCGCAGGCCCTGCCGGCGCGCTTCGGCTTCCAGAAACTCCAGCAGCTGCCGCCCCACGCCGTGGCCCTGCCAGGGCGGCGCCACGGCCATGAAGCGCACCTGGCCCTGCCCGGGGCCGCCGGGGCTGAGGCGGGCCACGCCGCCCACGCGGCCATCGGGGGCGCGCCACAGGGCGTGGGTGGTCGTGGGCGCGTCGTCGTCGGGGGCGCGCTCTGAGCCGGGGGGCTGCTGCCAGGGCTGGCGCAGCACGGCGTAGCGCAGCTGGTAGTAGGCCGCCCAATCGGCGGCGGCAAGTGGGGTTTCTACGGGCATGAGCGGCGGAAAAGACGGAAAAGCGGGCGGCCTCCGCAGCCTTTTGCGGGCCGGCTTCGTTGGATAGTTTGCCAAATTAGCCAACCTTTGGCGGCCCGTTGCGGCCCCGGTACGGGCTGCTCATGGTTTCACCTCACTGCCCCACGCATGGCCTCATTCGATATCGTAAGCAAAGTAGACCCGCAAACGCTGGAAAACGCCGTGAATACGGCCAAGAAGGAGCTGCAGACGCGCTACGACTTCCGCGACACCAAGGGCGGCTACGAGCTGAACAAAGCCGACAACAGCATTGAGCTGGCGTCGGAAAACTCCATGAAGATCAAGGCCATGGAGGATATTCTGATGGGCCGCGTCATCAAGCAGGGCCTCGACGCAACCTGCCTCGACTATTCGGCCGAGGAAAAAGCCTCGGGGGCGCTCATCAAGAAAACCCTGAAGGTGCGCGCCGGCATCGAGAAGGATTTGAGCCGCCAGATTCAGAAGCTGATCAAGGACTCGAAGCTGAAGGTGGAAGCCCAGATTCAGGGCGACCAGCTGCGGGTGACGGCCAAAAAAATCGACGAGCTGCAGGCCGTCATTGCCCTGTTGCGCGCCAACGCCGCCACCCTGGGCCAGCCCCTGCAGTTCGTGAATATGAAGAGCTAGGTAGCCAGTGAAGAGGTGACAGGTAACCCGAAGCGCCTGTTCCTCTGCACTTAAACCTGTTACGTGTTACCTGTCACCTCATCACCAAGCCGTGTTCGACCTCTCCGTTTTCTCTGATCCGCAGACCTGGATAAGCCTGCTGACCCTCACGTTCATGGAAATCGTGCTGGGCATCGACAACATCATCTTTATTTCCATTGTCGTCAACCGCCTGCCGCCGGCGCAGCAAAAGCAGGGGCGCACCATCGGGCTGATGCTGGCCCTGCTGTTCCGCATCGGGCTGCTGCTGAGCATTTCCTGGATTGTGGGGCTCAAAGACCCGCTCTTTACCCTCGACATTCCCTGGGCCGACCACGATTTCGGCGTGACCGGCCGCGACATCATCCTGTTTTTCGGCGGCTTGTTCCTGATTGCCAAGAGCACCACCGAGATTCACACCAAGCTGCAGGGCGAGGAAGAGCACGAGAGCGGCCAGCCGCAGTACAGCACCATGTCGCGCATCATCATGCAGATCATCTTGATCGACATCGTGTTCAGCTTCGACTCCATCCTGACCGCCGTGGGGCTGGTCGACAACGTGCTGATCATGATTCTGGCCGTAATTCTGTCGATGGCCGTGATGCTGGCCTTCGCCGGCGTGGTGAGCAACTTCGTCAACCGCAACCCCACTATCAAGATGCTGGCGCTATCGTTCCTGATCATGATCGGGGTGATGCTGGTGATGGAATCCTTCCACCAGGAAATCCAGAAGGGTTACATCTACTTCGCCATGTTCTTCTCGCTGGTGGTCGAAATCCTGAACATGCGCCTGCGCAAGCAAACCAAGCCCGTGCAGCTGCGCGACTCGCAGTTCGACTAAAAAGAAGCTCAGCTATCTAAGCACAACGCCCGCTACTCCTGAAAGTAGCGGGCGTTGTGCTTAGATAGCCCTCATGAGGTAAATGATGATGGGTAACAGCAGAACCGCTGCCGCTGCGCTATCGACCCTGCGTTTGGGCGACGCGGTGGGCCAGACTCCAATCGTTGCTGCAAGGGCCATCAGCAGGGGGAAAAAGAAGAACACGCCATAAAATAAGTCTACCCGGTAGGGCGGGCGGGTCGGCTGCGCCCCGGGTAGGTAAGAGCGTACCTGGTGAAAAATGGTGCTCCGCCATACGGCTACCCGGTCGCCTGCCTCAAAGGGGTATTCGCTGCGGAAGATCGTGTGTTGCGTTTGCACCACATGATAGCTTTCCCCCCCGCGCCGAGTGCGCCCGGAGTGAAACGATACCGACTGCACCCGCTCGTCCGGCAGCTTTTGAGTCCAGTACTTGTCCACCAGAATAATCCCGAAAAACAGCAAGGCCGTCCAGCAAACGATACGGGCGGGCCGGGCATAGCGCGCGTACAATCCGGCCATGGGGTGGGCCGGGCGCGCCGGGCGTTGGCCGCGCACCCGGGCGTCGTGCTGCTGCCGGGCCTGGGGACTGCGCAGGGTAGCATAGGCGTGCTCCACCTCGGCCAGGTAGCGGCGCAGGGCCGGGTCAACGGTGTTGCGGCGCAGCTGCCGGCTCAGGCGCTGGTAGGCCTGCTCGATGTGCGTGGCAGAGGCCGAGTAGGGTACCCGCAGCACTTGGTAGGCATTGCCCGGAAACGGCGGCACCGGCCGCTCGGGTGGGGGAGGCGCGGCCGCGGCCCGCAGCTGGGCGTCGTAGCGGGCGCGGCGGGCCGGCTCGCGCAGCGTATCGTAGGCTTCGTTGACGAGCAGGTAGCGGGCGTGAGCGGCCGGGTCGGGCGTGCGGTCGGGGTGGGTGAGGCGCACCAGGCGCAGGTAGGCCCGACGGATGTCGTCGGCCGAGGCCTGCTCGGGCAGCTCCAGTACTTGGTAATGGGTTTTCACGCGGCGTCGGGCGGGGGCAGCAGCCGAACGAGTTCGGGCAATTGGCTAACAATGCGCTGGCGCAGCAGCTCCAGCAGGCGGCGGCTGGCTTCGGCGCGGTGCTGCCGAAAGTAGTCGTACTCCGCGTCGGTCAGCAAGCCCGTAACCATGCCCACCGCGGTTTGCTGCCAACGGCTGTTGCGCTGCAGCAGTTCCAGCACCAGCCGCTGCCGGTCGGCGGGGGCTGCGCTGGCTAAGGGCAGGCGGTAGTCGCGGCAGAAGTCGGCCGTGAGCAGCAGCAGGCGGTGGTTGAGCAGCTTGAGCACCGGCCGCAGCGTGCCGTGCAGAAATGCATCGGCCGGCCCGGCGGGCGGAGCGGCTGTTACAGTGGGGCGCAGGGCCAGCAGGGCGGCCGTGGCAGAATCGAGCGACATGGAAGCAGGCGCGCAGTAAATACCAACAGCGCCCGACCAGGGGCCGGACGCTGTCGAGTCAAGGGTGAAGAAAGCCGGAATTAGTGGCGCACTACCAGCTTCTGACTGGCCGTGCCCGTCGAGCCGGTGAGGCGTACCACGTAGATGCCGGCGGGCAGGTTGGCCGTGCTCAGCTCCACGCCGTCGCGCTGCAGATCGGCGGCGGCGGCGCTGGTGCGCAGCATCACCTGGCCCAGGCTGTTGAGCAGCTCTACCTGCACCGGCGTCTTGCTGGCGGCAGCCAGGCGCACGGTTACGCGGTCCTGGGCCGGGTTGGGGAACAAGGCCAGCGCGTCGGCCGAGAGACGGGTCTTGGTGCTCAGCGTAACCGGCAGCTGGAAGCTGATGGTTTGGTCGGTAACGCTGTTGACCGAACCCTGGTCGGCGCCGTAGCCCATGCCACGGCGGGCGAAGGCCTTCCAGATCAGGTCGGAGTTGGCAGCTCCGTTGTTGAGCGAGTCGGCCAGCAGAATGGCGTCGCGGCCGTCGATGAAGCCGGGGTTGCAGCGCTGCAGCTTCAGGCCGTCGAGCACCAGCTTCAGGCAGATGTTGTTGCCGCCGGTGCTGCCGTACAGGTCCGAGTTGTAGCCGTGGCGGTCAATCAGCGCCCAGTTCAGGTCCCAGAGCGTGGCGGCCCAGATTTCCCCGATGGCGTGCGCCCCGGTGTAGGGGCCGTTGCCCACCATGGCGTAGGTCGAGTTGTTGACGCTGAAGTCGGTGGAGTAGGGCTGGTAGCGGATGCCCGGGCCGGTGGTGGGCAGGAACGAGGCGTAGTTGCCGATGGCGCGCACGTCGGTGCCCTGGTCGCGGCGCTTGGTGGTCATCCACAGGCCGAAGAAGTCGCTCCAGCCTTCCCCCATCTGCTCGGCGCTGCGCAGGCAGTTCGAGCCGGTGCCGGTGAGGCGGTTGCTGATGCCGTGGCCGTACTCGTGGGCGATGATGCCGTTGTCGAAGTCGCCGTCGCGCTGGGCGTCGCGCTGCAGGGTCATGACTACGGGGCTGCTCAGCGCCAGCTGCTGCAGCTGGTCACCGGTAGCCTGGGTGACGCCCAGAATCGGGATGGTCACCATCTGGCCCGAGCTGACCGAGGTAAAGATCTGGGGCAGGCTGCCCGAGGCGACCGAGTCGGCAATGATGACGGCGCGGGCGCCGGCGGCCTGCACGTTGAGCACCTGCGAGGCGTAGGAGCACTTGCGGTTGCGCTTGATGAGCACGATGTTGCCGCTGATGTCGCCGGCATTGACCAGGGTGCCGCAGGCGCGGACGCCGTTGCTGGAGCCGTCGTTGGCCACCACCATGGTATCGGTGATGGGGCCGGTGGTCATCAGGTCGGGGCCGAACTTGCCCAGCACGTCGGTGGCGTTGTACGTGGTGGTCGAGGGCGAAATCAGGCGGATGGGGCGGGCGCCGGGCTGCTGCCAGCGGTACATCTGCATGCGGGGCTTGTTGCCGTCGGCCGGGGTGGCAAAGTTAGCATTGTCGAAGCCGCCGCCGTCCAGGGCTTCGGCCTGCACTTCGTCGTTGCCGGCGCCGGTGCCGCTGTAGTTCTTGGTCTGGAAGTTCCGGGCCGCTTCGGTGAAGCCGTGACGCTCCATCACGTCGTGCATCAGGTTGTTCCAGTAGAACAGGTTGGTGACGGCCGCGTCGCGGTTCTGAATCGGCGAGGCGGTGGCCACGTAGGGCGCGGTAAACTCCAGGGTAGCGCCGCCGTTGGGACTGAAGCCGGCCGCGGCGCTGTTGGAAGCGGCCTGGTCTTCGTAGGCTACCACGTTGTTGCCGCGGGTGGTGGTGTACTCGGGGCCGGCCACGCCGTCGGTGTCGTGCCAGCCGAAGGGCGAGGCCAGGGCGTTGGCCGGGTTGCTTACCAGCGCCTGGGTACCGTGCAGGGGGCTTTCAATCGTGAGCGGGAATACGTTGTAGGTGTTCGGCACGTTGGGCCGCTGCTGCGGCGTGGGCGGCTGGCCCAGGGCCGTGGTAGCGCCCAAGGCCTGCGCCAGGCGCTGCCCGGTGTGCGGAAACACGTGCGGCTCGTGCACGGTGTAGTCGTGGCGGTCGAGCAGCTCGCCGGTCTGGGCATCCACGCGGGCGCTCCAGTAGTGCGAAGTGCCCTTGGGCGACAGCTCCACGTCCCACACCAACGCCAGGCTGCCGTCGGGCTGGGGCAGGTACATGAGCTTGGCGCGGATAGGCGTGTAGGAAATGCCCCCGTCGTTGAACTCCAGGCCGGTGGCGGGCGTGCCGCTGCCCAGGCGCTGCAGGCCCGCCGGCTGGGCGGCGTTCAGGGCGCGGGCGGCGGCGGCAATGCCCTGCTCGGCGCTAAGCGTGGGTGAGGCCGTGCGGGCCGCGGCAGCCGCGTGGCTCACGAAGGAGTTATTGGCGGCGGCCACGCGGCCGTTGCGGTCGAGGTGAACGTCGGCTACGGCCCCGTACACCTCCAAGCCCAGCACGCGCTGACGCAGGTACACGTGGGTGACGCCGTTGTGGGCGTCGGTGTACTGCGAGGTGACGGCGGGGCTCAGCAAATCGGTGGCGCTCAGGCCCGACTTGGCCCGCTGGGCGTCTAGGTGGGCCAGAGCTTTGGTCAACGGGGTAGCCGTTTGGGCCAGGCCCAGCGTGGGCAGGGTCAGGAGCGCCGCGAGGGTAAGCGTGCGGCCGTACTGGGTAAAAGTGTGCGTCATGTACGATGGTTGAGGAATAGTAAGCGCTGCGGCCGGGGCCGATTTTACTGCGTGGCGTTAAAGATACACAGGCCACTCCGCAATTCCGAACGAGCGTTTGGGTTGGGCGCGGTGCCGGTAGTAGGTTAGTAGTAAGTTGCTTACTGGGGCTCGGGCAGCACGCCTAGCTTGCCTAGCACGTCCCACAGCACCACGCCCACCGTTACCGACACGTTCAAGGAATGCTTGGTGCCGAACTGCGGAATTTCCACGGCCGCGTCGCACAAGGCCAGCACCGCGTCGTCGACGCCGAACACCTCGTTGCCAAAAACCAGGGCCATGGGCCGGTCGGGGGCGGGCTGAAACTGGGGCAGCGGCACGCTTTGGTTGGTCAGCTCCACGGCCACTACCTGCCAGCCTTGTTGCTTGAGCTGCTGCACCAGCGCGGGCACGCTGGGGGCGTGCTCCCAGGGCACCGACTCATCCGAACCCAGCGCCGTTTTGGTGATTTCGCGGTGAGGCGGGCGCCCGGTAATGCCGCCGAGCCAGAGCTTCTGCACGGCAAACGCGTCGCAGGTGCGAAAGGCCGCGCCCACGTTGTGCAGGCTGCGCACGTTGTCGAGCACCACGCACAAGGGGAATTTCTCCGTATTTTTGAAGTCCTCGACCGAGTGCCGGTTCAGTTCCTGAATGGTTAGTTTCCGCATAATGGAGGTCCGCCCCTGAGCGCGGGCAGCTGGTGCCGAACGATACCGTTGGCCGGCGTTGTTGCAACAAAGGCGCAAGCTAAACCCAAGCTATTCGAAAGCCGAGCCGCCGGGGCTTTTTCGCCCGCTTAGGCGGCTACGTGCTCCTGTTTCCTGCAAGCTCCCCGCTGGTGAAGACGACTACCGCCCCGAAGAAACCCATCCGCACCCACGGCACCCTCGGCCCCGCCCCCGTGGCCGACACGCCGCTGATGAAGCAGTACTACCAGCTCAAGCAGCAGCACCCCGGCGCCCTGCTCTTGTTCCGGGTGGGCGACTTCTACGAAACCTTCGGCGAAGATGCCGTCACGGCCGCCCGCATTCTGGGCATCGTGGAAACCAAACGCGGCGCGGGCACGGCTTCGGAAGTGGCCCTGGCAGGCTTCCCGCACCACTCGCTCGACACTTACCTGCCCAAGCTGGTGCGCGCCGGGCAGCGCGTGGCCATCTGCGACCAGCTCGAAGACCCCAAGCAGGCCAAAGGCTTGGTGAAGCGCGGCATTACCGAGCTGGTAACCCCCGGCGTGAGCTTGCACGACAACGTGCTGGAGCGCCGCGCGAACAACTACCTGGCCGCCGTGCACTTCGGCAAGCAGCAGGCCGGCATTGCCTTCCTCGACATCAGCACCGGCGAGTTTCTGGTGGCCCAGGGCGACGCGGGCTACCTGGGCAAGCTGCTGCAGAACTTCGCGCCCGCCGAGGTGCTGCACTGCAAAACCAGCCGCCGCGACTTCGAGAGCCACTTCGGCCCCGATTTCTGCACCTACGCGCTGGATGAGTGGGTGTTCGGCTTCGACTACGCCCACGAGTCGCTCACCCGGCACTTCAAAACCACCTCGCTCAAGGGCTTCGGCATCGAGGCGCTGAACGAAGGCATTGTGGCCGCGGGCTGCATCATGCACTACCTGGCCGAAACCAAGCACGACGACATAAACCACATCGGCGCCATCGGCCGCCTGGAGGAAGACAAGTACGTGTGGCTGGACCGCTTCACAGTGCGCAACCTGGAGCTACTGCAGGCCCAGCACGCCGGCGGCGTGCCGCTCATCGACGTGCTCGACCAGACGCTGACGCCCATGGGCGCGCGCCTGCTACGCAAGTGGGTGGTGCTGCCGCTGAAAGAAGTCGCCCAGATTCAGCGCCGGCTCGATACCGTGCAGGCCCTGCACGAGCAGCCCGAACTGCTGGAGGCCCTGCGCGACCAGCTCCGGCAGATCAACGACCTGGAGCGCCTGATTTCCAAGGTAGCCGTGCGCCGCGTGAACCCGCGCGAGCTGCTGCAGCTCAGCCGCGCCCTCGAAGCCCTGGGCCCCGTGCGCGAGCTGCTGCAAGCCAGCGGGGTGCGCGCCCTGCAGAAGCTGGCCGACCAGATCAACCCCTGCGACGGGCTGCGCCGCGAGATTCAGGCCAAGATCAAGCCCGACGCCGGCGTGCTCACCAACCAGGGCAACGTCATCATGGACGGCGTTGATAAAGAGCTGGACGAGCTGCGCGCCATTGCCTACTCGGGCAAGGACTACCTCTTGCAGCTGCAGCAGCGCGAGCAGCGCAACACCGGTATTTCGTCGCTGAAAGTGGCCTACAACAAGGTGTTCGGCTACTACCTCGAAGTCACCAACGCCCACAAGGACAAGGTGCCCACCGAGTGGATTCGCAAGCAGACGCTGGTGAATGCCGAGCGCTACATCACCGAGGAGCTGAAGGTGTACGAGGAGAAAATCCTGCACGCCGAGGAGCGGTTGTTCGTCATCGAGCAGCGCCTCTACGACGAGCTGGTGCTGACGGCCAACGAGTACCTGGCGCAGGTGCAGCAGAACGCCCGCACCGTGGCCGTGCTCGACTGCCTGGGCTCTTTCGCCGCCACCGCCCGCCAGCACCGCTACGTGCGCCCCGCGGTAGATGACTCCGCCACGCTGGACATCAAGCAGGGCCGCCACCCGGTGATTGAGCGGCAGCTGCCGCCCGGCGAGCAGTACATTCCCAACGACATTTGCCTGGACCGCGACGAGCAGCAGATCATCGTCATTACCGGCCCCAACATGGCTGGTAAGTCGGCTTTGCTGCGCCAGACGGCCCTCATCGTGCTGCTGGCCCAGATCGGTTCCTACGTGCCCGCTGCGGCGGCGCACGTAGGCGTCATCGACAAAGTCTTCACCCGCGTGGGCGCTTCTGATAATCTGTCGAAGGGTGAAAGCACCTTTATGGTGGAGATGACCGAAACGGCCTCCATTCTGAACAACCTCTCTGACCGCAGCCTGGTGCTGATGGACGAAATCGGGCGCGGCACCAGCACCTACGACGGCATCAGCATTGCCTGGGCCATAGTGGAGCATTTGCACAATCACCCCAAGGCCCGGGCCAAGACGCTTTTCGCCACCCACTACCACGAGCTGAACCAGCTGGCCGAGCAGTGCGAGCGGGTGCGCAACTACAACGTGGCCGTGAAGGAAGCCGACGGCCGCATCCTGTTTTTGCGCAAGCTGCAGGAAGGCGGCTCCGAGCACTCGTTCGGCATTCACGTGGCCCGCATGGCTGGCATGCCGCCGGCCGTGGTGCTGCGCGCCAACGAAATCATGCACCACCTGGAGCAAGAGCGCGCCCAGGTAGCCGACGAGTCGGAAGCCGATCTGGTGGAAGCCGAAGCAGCCCCGGCCGCGGTAAACGGCCGCAAAGCCACGCCGCAGGCCCGGCCGGTGGCCACCGCCACGGCGCCGCGCCCGGCCCTGCAACTCAGCATGTTCGAGCCCGCCGACCCGGTGCTGGAGCACCTGCGCGAACAGCTGCAGCACCTTGATGTGAATACCCTTACCCCCATCGAAGCTCTGCTCAAGCTCAACGAGCTAAAGCTGGCCCTGAGCAAAAATCTGCCCCGCTGAGTGGGCGAGCGTCTGAGTTTATTTCGGGCCTGGTGGACTTTTCCGCGTTGCTGGCACGGGGCTTAATTGAAAAAAATGTGCCTGATAATGAAGTAGAAGCGGTTTTATCTGATTTTTTTTAGCCCGGGTTCTTGACAAACTAAATTTCTGCTTTACCTTTGTATCACCATTCGCCACCACGGTGGCAGACCTCAAGCGAGAGTAGCTCAGTTGGTAGAGCGCGACCTTGCCAAGGTCGAGGTCGCGAGTTCGAACCTCGTCTCCCGCTCCAAGAAAAGGACGTTGCCCCGGCAGCGTCCTTTTTTACTTTTGTGCAGGTCCCCTTCACATCCGCCAGAGTGGTGTAATGGTAGCCACGAGGGACTTAAAATCCCTTTTCCGCAAGGAAGTACGGGTTCGAGTCCCGTCTCTGGTACAAGCAAAAGGCCCGGCAGCAGCGCTGCCGGGCCTTTTGCTTGGATACAACTGTTGCCGCCGAAGGCCTATTCCACCGCCAGTTGCTGGCTAAGCAGCTGCCCGCCACCGCTCAGCCGCAGGGTATAGAGCCCGGCCGGCAGTCCGGTCAGTGCCAAACTCACCGGACGAGCCGATTCCGCCGGGCTGAGCCGCTGGGTGAGCACCGCCCGCCCGAAGCGGTTGT
The DNA here is from genome assembly GCF_044628455.1 of Hymenobacter sp. B81. Classification (NCBI taxonomy): domain Bacteria; kingdom Pseudomonadati; phylum Bacteroidota; class Cytophagia; order Cytophagales; family Hymenobacteraceae; genus Hymenobacter; species Hymenobacter sp. B81. The sequence continues at coordinate 1,220,233 of NZ_JBIYZW010000002.1, forward strand.
AAAGCGTCGCCTCCAAAGCTTGTCCACTCAGGCTGCTGGGCGTAGTAAGCGTAACCTGTTGGCGCGCCGGGTTTGGGTAGAGTGCCGCCAACTGCTGAGTGGAGCCAGCTACCGGGTTGGCGCGCGTGTTGGCCCCGGCCAGACTAAGGCGAGCCAGAAAGGAGCCGTCGGGCGTGCCCGTGAGCTGCTGGGAGCCAAACTGGCAGGTATTCATGAGCGCTCCGGCCAGGTACACCTGCTGACTCAGGCCCACGGCGAGGCAGTAGCCCCAGCTTTGTCCGGCACCCGTCACCGCCGTCGACCAGGTAGGCGTGCCGTCGGTCTGCAAGCCGCTTACGCGCGTTTGGGCGGAGCTGCCCGCGGTAGACAGCACCACCAGGCTGCGGTAGTCGGGCGCTAGCTGCACCCGGCTGGCAGCTCCGGCAGTAGCGGTGCTCAGCTCCTGGACCCAGCTGGCCTGTCCGTCACGGGTGTAGCGCGCCACGTAATTCCGCTCATTGTCGCCGCCGCTCAGGCTGAGCGCACCAAAGGTGGCCGCGCCGGTGTACGAGCCGCTCAGGTAGCAAGTGCCACCCGGGTCCACGCTGATGCTTTCGCCGGTGCCGGCGCCCGCTGGGCTGCCGATCAGCCGCACCCATTGGGCGCGTCCCTGCTGCCGGCCGAACTTGGCCACCACCGTGCGGCCTTGGTTGGGGCCGCCGTAGGTTACACCGTCGATGGTAATGGGAGCTATAGTATTGCCCACCACGTAGCAGTCACCCAGGGCATCCAGGCCAATGCCGCTGCCGCTGGTGAAGCCGTTGGAGCGAACCACATTAACCCATTGCGGCACTCCCTGAGTATTGTAGCGGGCCACAAACAGCTGCTGACGCAACGGAAACGAGAAACTCAGCTGCCCAAAGCGTACCTGCGTGCCGCTAAGTGTGCCGGTAATCACGCAGTTGCCCAGCGCATCGACGGCAATGGCCCGGGCGTCGTTGGCGTAGCCGTCGCCGCCGGCCTGGCGCACCCAGCTGAGCTTGCCCTCCGGGGTAAACCGGGCGACGAGAATGTGCGGCCAGCCTTCGGGGCTGGTGAGCACGCTGCCGGCGGTGTTTTGGTCGAGCCGGCCCTGGAAGCTGCCGGTCAGGTAGCAGTTACCAATAGCGTCCAGGGTTAAGGCGGCTCCGCGGGCACTGGCCTGAGTACCACCCATCTGCCGGGCCCACCGCAGGCGGCCGTCGGGCGCAAACTTGGCCACCAGCAAATCAGAGTAGCCGTGGCTGGTGAGCGTGGTGCTGCCCAGGGTAATAGTGCCGCTGAAGCTGCCGGTAACGTAGACGTGGCCGGTGGGGTCGGTGGCCACGCCGGTGTAGGTTATCGGGGCCTGGCGGGCCCATTGCCAGGTGGGCTGGGCATAACTGAGGGCAATAAGATCGAACAGAAAAAACGCGAGGGAGAAAAGGGCCTTCATAAGGTGGGGAAGTGAAGGGGAGAAGCAAAATCCAGCCGTCGGAGCTGCGTACAACGCAGCCTGTAGGTAAGAGCCAGAAAAGTCAACACACGCTTGCAACACATTACTACCGGTCGCCAGGCAACCGGGAGCCGACCATCACTGCCTGTAAAACGGTCAATGGAGGATGGTGAGGAGGGACCAACATTTCGAATATATCCAGTTGATTTGTAATAACCTACATTAAAAATGATAAGTTATATCAACTAAGTTCAGTGCAGTAGTACCCAAAAAAGCCCCCGCTGGGGTGGCGGGGGCTGGGTGGTTAGGACTGATTTGGCGGGCTCAGGAGTGGGTGGGCGGCTGGTAGCGCCAGAGCAGGGGCACCAGCATCACCACCGGCAGCGGCGACACGATAAACTCGATAAGGCGGCGGCCCAGGCGGTAGCTCCAAGTAACATCACCGGCCAGCTTGCCGCCCAGCAGCAACAGTACACAGGCCCCAAACACAGCGGCGTAGAGCAGTATTACCATCCGCATGCGAGCGGCGGTGCGCAGCACCAGGGCCAGCAGCAGCAGGCAGCAACCCGAGTACAGCAGGCCATAGCTAAGCATGGCCGGCAAACTGCGGGTGGTTACCTGTCCGCTCACGCCGCTTTGCAGGCGCTGGGCCAGGGTTTCGAGCCCCAGCGCCGTGAACAGGGCGTGCCAGCCGGCCGTCAGGGCCGCAAAAACCGGGTTGTCGTACTGGCCGAGCAGAAACAGGGCAGCTACCAGCATGGCTACGCCTACCCAGCGCAGGGAATCAGAAGCGGGGGCGGAAGCAGGCACGGGGTGGAGGGGATTAGGCGGCTACGGCCGGGGAATAGCGGCGGGCCCAGGTCATCCACAGCAGGAAAATGAAGCCGTAGACCACGAAGGTAAAGGTGTAGTGGTGGTTGAAATCGACCGTTTCCTGCGAATAGCGGTGGTTGAGGGCCAGCGCCATCACGCGGCCGATGTTGAGCACGTAAATCAGGCCGATGCCCAGGGGGATGTAGGCCGCTTTATGGCGCCAGGGGCCCGGAAACGCCAGAATAAAGCCGGTAAACAGCGCGTAGAGCACCAGTCCGTTGCAGGGAGTGCCCACAATGACGGCGTCGGTGCCGTTGAGGGCAATTACGCGCGGGGCCGTTATGCTCGCATCGAAGCCCAAGGCCCGCAGTACCACGGCGGCGCTGCGCGCAATATGGTCGCAGAGCACTTCGTCGAGCCGGCCGTCGGGCGCCAGCCACTGCTCGTAGCCGAAAAACCAGACGAGGTACAGCGCCCCGGCAACGAACAGGAACCGGCGTAGGGCGGGGGCGGGTAGGGAAATCGACATGGTAAGCGTGAAAAGTATAGCGAAGCCGGAAGATACAAACCCAACGGGGAGGCAGCCAAAAAAAGCAGCTCCGCCGGGGGCGGAGCTGCGGGGTAAACTACCGAAGGCAAGCAACCCGTCAGCGGCGCTTGCGCAGGCGCGCGAGGGCGTAGGCGGCGCCACCGGCCAGCAGCAGGGAAGCGCCGCCGTCGATGGGCACGGCCGTGGGCTGGCCGGGCTCGGGGCCGCCCGAACCGGGGTTGCCTTGGGCCAGGGCCGAACCCGAGAGAAGACACAAACCCAGCGAGAGCGTCAGGAAGCAGAAACGAGAGTATTGCATAGAAAAAGCAAATGAGTGAAGGAAAACCAAAGGGCGGCGCGGCGTAGCCAAGGCCGCGCTGCGCCGCCCGCGGAGGAATTATTCGACGGCCAGGCGTTTGGTGACCTGGGCGTCGCCGGCCTGCACGCGTACGGTGTACACGCCGGTGGCCAGGGGCTGCACGTCGAGCGTGAGCTGGGCGCCGGCCGCCGGCAAGGCAGCCGTCTGCGTGAGCACCTGCTGGCCCAGGCTGTTGAAGAGCGTGACCTGCACCTTACCCGCGCCGGCTACGGCCGGCACCAGCAGGGTGGCCTGCCGCTGTGCCGGGTTGGGGAACAGGGCCACGGCGGCGGCCGTCAGGCCGGTGTGCGTGGCCAGGGGCCGGGCGGCCTCGAAGCGCAGCGTGAAGCGGCCGTTGAGCAGGGCCGCGCCCGTCGCCGCGAAGCTGTAGCTGGGCTGCTGGCGCAGGTTCACCGTCTGGCCCGTCACGGCGTCGTGCAGGAAGGCGTCGGCGCTGGCCAGGTTCAGCAGCTGGCTGGCTTCGAAGGTGTAGGTGCCGGCGCGCGGTACGTCCACGCCCAGCGGCACCACGGTAGTCGCCGTGAGCTGGGGCAGGCCGTTGATGGCCAGTTCGGCCCCGGCCGCCAGCGCGTAGAGCGAGGGGGCGCCGCCGGTGTTGTGCTGAATCTTCAGCGCATCGTAGCGGGTGTCGACCCCGGCGGTGGCGCCGGCTTCAAAGTACACGAAGGCCTCGTCGCTGAGCCCCGTGCTGCCGCGCAGCGCGAGCTGCACCAGGGGGCGCGTCTCGCCCCCGCGGTTGAACGTGGGCTGGGGCGCAAACTCGGTGAGGCGGGCGGCGTTGGTCAGCGTGAGCGTGGCCTGGGTGCTGCCCTGGCTGACGCGCACGAAGAAGCCCTGGCCCAGGCCGATGAGCGGGTTGCCCACGCCGTTGACGTAGCTGCGGTAGCTGCCGCCGTACTGCGAGGTGCTCTGGAACACGTACATGGCGTTGTCGAGGCCGGCCGGCACCGCTACCTGGCTCCAGTCCAGGGGCGCGGGGTAGGGGTTGCCCACCAGGTGCCAGCCGCCGGCCGGGGTGGTGCGCGCCAGGCTGCGGCTCACGGGGCCGTTGTTGAGGGTGCCCACGAAGTCCACCGTCTGCGAAGCCGGGATGTTCACCGTGTAGCCCTGGCCCACCGCCAGCGGGCTGCTGGGCGCGGCGGGCGAGAACCAACCCTTGTCGAAGACCGACAGGGTGGTGGCCGGGCTGCTGGTCAGGCGGCTCTCGTCGTAGCCGAACACGGTGGGGAAGGGCGTGACCAGGTTCGGCGTGGCCGAGCTGTTGTAGGCCGGGTTCACCACCGGCGCGTAGCCGGCCGTGGTCAGGTCACTCACCGGGGTGTTGCTCACGGGCGAAGAGTAGTGGCGGTAGCCGGGGCCGGCGTTCAGGGCGGGGCTGATGTAGCGCTGCACCGTGGCCGCGCCGTTGACCGTGCCGCCGGTGTTGTCGACCAGCGCCGTGCCATCGGCCGAGGAGAGCAGGGTGAGCACGCGGCTGTTGAGGGTGAGGTTGCCGCTGCTCAGGCGCAGCACCTGGGCCACGCTCAGGCCGCTGCTCAGGGTCAGGCCGGCGGCGTTGCTCACCGTCAGGTTGCGCACGCGGCTGGGCAGGCCCGGGCCGGTCGACTGGGGCGCACTGCCCGCGTACACGTAGGTGGCGTCGTTGCTGTAGCTGCGGGCGCCGCTCACCTGAATGGCGCCGGTGCTGCCGGTGGGGGCAATGCCGGCCGGGCTGCAGATGCTGAGCTGGCCGCCGGCCTGCAGCACGAAGCTGCCCGGGCCGCTGATGGTCTGGCAATTGGTGTTCAGCACGCCGCCGTTTTGCACCGTGAGCGTACCGGTTACCACCAGCTCGTCGCTCAGAGTAGCCACTCCGCTGCCGGTGATGGTTACGTTGTTGTAGGTTCCCTGCACCGAGCGGGTGTTGTCCACCACCAGGTTCTGCGCCGGCGTGGTCACGCAGATGCTGAAGGTTTTGCTGGCGGGGTTGGGCGAGTAGGGGTAGTAGCGCAGGTAGTACTGCGTGCCCACCGTCAGGTTGCTCAGATTCAGCGTCTCGTTGTTGCCGCTGGCATCAGCGCAGGCCAGGTTGGTGCTGCTGGCGCAGTTGCCGCTACGCACGTCCAGCACGCCGTCGAAGGTGCCGGTAACCGAGATGGTGTGAGCCGTGCTAGTGGCTACGAAGCGGTACCATACGTCCTGGGCGGGAGCCGTGCCCGTGAAGCCACCGCACACGATGGGCGCCAGCGACTGCGTGGCGCCGGCCACCGTGCCGTTGGTAGCCGAGCAGCTGCCACCCGGGGCCGAAGGCGTCAGGGCCACGGCGCCGCTGCAGTTATCGTTGGCCGGGGCGGCGGGCGGTGCGGTGGTGGTGAATGTCACTACCACCGGCTGCGAGATGCCGCCGTTGCTGCAGTTGGTGGTGATGGTCACCGTGTACTGCGTGCCGGGCTGCAGGCCGGTCAGGCTGATGGGCGAGGTAGTGAACGTGCCAGTAGCCAGCAGCGTGGTGTCGCTGAGCGTGACGCTGTAGTTGGTAGCGCCCGCAGCGGCCGTGAAGCTGAGCGAGGCGGTGTTTTCGGTGATGCTACCGGCAGCGGCGTTGGTAACGCCGGCGCAGGGCGCATTGGCGGGCGAAGTCACGCAGATGGTGAAGTTGCCGTAGGTCGTGGCGTAGTAGTCGAACACGCGCACGTAGTAAGTGCTGCCCACCGTGAGGCCGGTGGCCACCAGCGTTTCGGTGCCGCCGCCGAAGGTGTTGTCGACGCACTGCAGGCTGGCGCCGCTCGCGCAGCTGCCGCCGCGCAGGTTCACTACGGCGTCGAAGCCGGTGGCGCCGGCCACGGTGATGGTGTGCTGGGTGGCCGTGGCTACGAACGAGTACCACACGTCATCGTCGGCATTGCCGCCGCAGGGGTTGGCGCCGGCCGAGGCCGTGGCACCACGGGTGGTGCCGGCGGTAGTCGAGCAAGCGGCGCCGGGGGCACCGACGGTGAGGGCCGTGGCCGTGGCGCAGTTGTCGTTGGTCGGCGGCAGGGGCATGGTGGTGAAGCTGTAGGCCGGCGTCGAGGTGGCCGTCTGGCCGCCGCCGCAGTTGCTGGTCACCGTCACCGCGTACTGGGTGTTGGCCGCCAGACCGGTCAGGGCGACCGGCGAAGCCGGGCCCGAAGCCGTAATGGCCGGGCCCGAAGCCGGGGTAGCCGTCACAGTGTAGCTGGTGGCCCCGTTGCCGGCCACGAAGGTGATGTTGGCCGAATTGGCCATTACCGCCGTCGAGCTGATGCTGCTGGGAGCCGCGCAGGGAGCCGGCGTGGTCACGCAGATGGTGAAGTTGCCCGAGCCCGAGCCGGTGAAGTAGTCGAATACGCGCACCAGATAGGTGGCTCCCACCGTCAGGCCCGTGGCCGTGATGGACTCAGTGCCGGCCGCGCCGGAGTTATCGGCGCAGGCTACCAGGTTGGTGCCGGGGCAGGCGCCCGAGCGCAGGTTCAGCACGGCATCAAAACTGCTGCTGCCCGTCACCGACACGGTGTGCTGGGTAGCGGTGGCCACGAAGGAGTACCACACGTCGTCATCGGCGGTGCCCACGCAGGTGCCGAGCGAACCGGTGGAGGCGGTAGCGCCGGCCGTGGTGCCGGCCGTGGCGGTGCAGCTGGCCCCGGCGGCGCCGGGCGTCAGGGCAATGGCCCCGCTGCACTCGTTGTTGACCGGCACGGCGGGCGGCGCGGCCGAGGTGAAGACTACCGTTACGGTGCTCGACACGCCGCCGTTGCTGCAGTTGGTGGTGATGGTCACCGTGTAGGAAGTGCTGGGCGTCAGGCCGGTCAGGTTTACCGGGCTGCCGCTGAGCGTGGCCGTGCTCACGGGGCCGCCGGCGGTGGGCGTCAGCGTGAGGAAGTAGCTGTCGGCATCGGGGGCGGCGTCGAAGGTGAGCTGGGCCGTGCTGGCCGTAGCCGTCGAGCCGGTGTTGGCCACGGCGGCGTTGGTAACCGCCGCGCAGGGCAGGTTGGCCGGGGTGGTGATGCAGATGTCGAAGTTACCCGAGCCCGAGCCGGCCACGGCGCTGTACACGCGCACGAAGTAGGTGGCGCCGGGCGTCAGGCCGGTAGCCACCAGGGTTTCGGCCCCGGCGCCGCCGCCACTGGCCGAGGCGTTCTGGCAGCTGATGTTGGTGCCGGTGCAGCCGGCCACGCCCGTGCGCAGCTCAATCACGGCGTCGAAGTCGAACACCGGCGTTACCGAAATGGAGTGGCGCGCGCCGGTGGCCACGAACGAGAACCACACGTCGCCGTCGGCCAGCGCGGTGCAGGGGCTGGTCACGCCCGACGAGGTAGCGCCCGCGGTGGTGTAGGTGGCGCCCGTGCAGCTGGCGCCGGGGGCGCCGGGCGTCAGGGCAATGGCCCCGCTGCACTCATCGTTGCCGATGCCGGTGCGGAAGCTGGTGGTGGCCGTAGCCGTCTGACCGCCGCCGCAGTTGGTGGTTACCGTCACAGTGTACACCGTGTAGGGCGTCAGGCCGGTCAGGCGCAGCGAGTCGGCGCTGGTCACCGTCTGCGGCGAGCCGCCGGGCGAATACGTGACCGTGTAGCTGGTGGCGCCCGGCGCGGCGGCAAAGTTGAGGGTGGCCGCAGTGCTGGTGATGTTGGTCGTCGGGCCGAAGGCCACGCCCGGGCAGGCCGGGGTTACTTCCAGCTTCAGGTTGTCGAAGCCCAGGTCGTCGGCGCCAAAGTCGGAAGTGGCGCGGAAGCGGATGACGCTGGTGGCCGAGTTGGCCGCAAACGTCACCGAGCGGCCCCCGAAGGCGCCGGCCGTGCCCAGGCTGAGCAGGGGCGTCGCGTCGAAGGTCAGGCCGCCATCGGTGCTCAGCAGCACGTCCAGCTTGTCAGTGCCGGTGGGGTTGATGTAGTCGAAGGTCAGGGTCTTGGTGCCCGGGTCGCTCAGATCCACGAACAGGTCGAGCGAGCCGATGCCGCCGGCGGCCGTGCCGTAGGTGTGGAAGCGCGCCGAGTAGCTGCCCTGGCTGGCGGCCATCATGTAGGGCGCCGGCTCGTCGTTGATGTAGCGCCAGGCGCTGGTGGCGAAACCCTGGTCGTTGCGGCGCCAGGAGTTGTCGCCGGTCAGCGGGGTATTGCGCCAGTTGTCGCCGGGCACTTCGCTGTTGCCGCAGCGGCCGGGCCAGGTTTCAAAGCCCTGCGTAACCGGCAGCGAGGCGTAGGCCACGGCGGCGGGGTATACGCGCACCAGGGCCGCGCCCGAGGCCACGGCCTGACCCGAGCAGGTTACCACGGCCTGGAAGTAGGTGTTGCTGGTCAGGTTGGTGGCCGTGTAGGTGGGGTTGGTACCCACGCCGCTCACGTTGCTGTAGGAGCCCGGAGCCCCGGTAGCCGACTGCTGCCACTGGTAAGTAACGCCGGTGCCCGGCGCGGCGCCCGACAACGACAGCGTGGTAGAAGCTACCGTGCCGCAGCCGGTGGTAACCGAGGCCACGGCGGTGCCGGGCACCGGCGGGGCCGTGCAGGGTACGGGCGGCGTGAAGGTGTACTGCAGGCCGCTGGCCGGGCGCACCGTGCTGCTGAGCGTCATCACCGCCGTGTTGGCCGTGCCGGCCGCGGTGGCGCTCCAGCTGGTGGTGCTGGTGCGGTTGTAATACACGGTGTTGCTGGCGCCGCGCAGGCCCACCTGGGTGGTGCTGGCCACGGCCGAGTTCACCGAGTTGGTGCCGTAGGCGAAGGTAATCTGGTTGCTGCCCTCGCTCAGGCGCACTTGGAAGTTCAGGTTGTCGGCGCGGTAGCCGCCGTCGTAGCGCAGGAAGTTGCGCCACTGCACCACGAAGGTGCGGTTGGGCGCGCTGCCCAGGGTTTCGTAGCGGATTTCGCCCAGGCTGCCGGTGGCCAGAGAGCCCGACAGGTCGCGCCCCAGGGGAGCAATGGCGCCGGCGTAGCCCGTGGCCGAGGACAGGGGCGTGTAGGTGGTGCCCGCGGGCGCCGTGGCGCCGAACGTCATAAAGCCGTTGGTGCTGACGCGGAAGCCGGTGTAGCTGCTGCCACCAAAGTTAAAACCGAACGGAATGGTGCCATCGGGCAGGGTGAACACCGCGTCGTCGAGCAGCCCCGGATCGGAGGTGGCGCCGGCTACGGCAGTAGCCACGGCCGTGCCGCCCGTCAGGGGCGCGTAGGTGCCGGTGCTTTGCGCAAAGGTGTACAGGTTTACCTGCGCCCGCAGGCTCAGCGGAGCCAGCAGCGTCAGCAGGGCCAGTAGCCAGCTCAGGCGGGGTCGGAGGGAAGGCCCGCGCGTTGTTCGGGCCCGACCAGCGTGTAATTGTTGGGGCATATGGTGTGGATTTGGAAGTGGAAAAAAGGAACGGATGCAAAGCAGGGAGCCGGCAAGCAACCTTTTTATAGGAAAAGATACTTTGGATAATGCAATGCCGGCTTATGGCCTATTTCCAGATTTATGCTTTGATAAACAATAGCTTGTTGATATTTTTTTGCTTGCATTTGGACGCAGGCGGTGGATTTTGAAATCGTATGTCTTGGATAAACCATATTGAATCGACTGGGCAGCCCGCGCGAATGCCTGCTGGTACTATGCGTTGATAGATATGCGGCTATGTTTGTCCAATTTGGACGCGGCCTTGAAGGGCTCCGGTTCCGCATTGTACCTTTAGCCCCCTGCCAGCCCCGCTTCATGTCCGATTCTTCCGCCCTCGACCTCACCCAGCACTACCAGCAGAAAATCCGGCAGGCCTCGACCGAGGTGGGCAAGGTGGTGGTGGGCCAGCAGTACATGCTCAACCGCCTGCTGATCGGGCTTTTCACCGGCGGGCACATCCTGCTCGAGGGCGTGCCCGGCCTGGCCAAGACGCTTACCATCAGCACGCTGGCCCGGGTGCTGCGCCTGCACTTCCAGCGGGTGCAGTTCACGCCCGACCTGCTGCCCTCCGATCTGGTGGGCACCATGATCTACAACCAGAACCAGTCGGAGTTTGAAGTCAAGAAGGGGCCCATCTTCGCCAACCTGGTGCTGGCCGACGAGGTGAACCGCTCGCCCGCCAAGGTGCAGAGCGCCCTGCTCGAGGCCATGCAGGAAAAACAGGTAACCATCGGCGAAACCACCTACCCGCTCGATCTGCCCTTCCTGGTGCTGGCCACCCAGAACCCGGTGGAGCACGAGGGCACCTACCCGCTGCCCGAGGCCCAGGTCGACCGCTTCATGATGAAGGTGTACGTGGACTACCTCAAGAAAACCGAGGAGCTGGAGGTAATGCGCCGCATGGCCAACCTCTCCTACACCAGCGACGTGCAGCCCGTGCTCAGCAAGGAAGACGTGTTCGGCATTCGCAACCTCATCAACCAGGTACAGATTTCCGACACGCTGGAGAAGTACATCATCGAGCTGATCTTCGCCACGCGCAAGCCCGCCGAGTACGACCTGGCCGACTTTGCGCCCTACGTGCAGTACGGCGTGAGCCCGCGCGCCAGCATTGCCATTCACCGCGCCGCCCGCGCCGTGGCCTTCTTCGACGAGCGCGACTACGTGCTGCCCGAAGACATCAAGGAAGTGGCCGCCGACGTGCTCAACCACCGCATCATGCTCACCTACGAAGCCGAGGCCGACGGTGTGCGCACCCAGGATTTGATCGAGGCCATGCTACGCAAGGTGCCCATCAGTTAAGGTGCTTTGGTAACGTGGTGCGCTGCGCGCTGATGTGATTGAATGTGGAAAATGTGCTTCGCTGCGCTGATGTGCTGAGTTGCGAATATGATGATGCCGTTCAGGTTAGCCCGTCGGCTCCGCAGGCACTGCCGATTCCCCAGCAGCACATCGGCGCAGCGCCCCATTAGCCCCTGGGCACATTCAAGTACATTTTCCACATTCTCCACGTTAGTGAACCACATTCAATCACACTAGCGAAGCGACCCACATTCGCGCGCAGCGCCCCACATTCCCTCACATTCCCTTGTCCCGCTTTTCCAAAACCCTCCGGGCCCTGGGCAGCCTCGTGCGCAACCCCTGGCTGCTGAACCACGTGCTGGCGGCCGACGAAGCCGACTGGCAAACCCGCGCCCGGCAACACGCGCCGCGCTGGCAGCTGAATGAGTACGGCCTGCCCGAAACCCCGCTGACGGAGCTGCTGCCGCCCGGCGGCGACGCCGTGCAGCCCTTTGCCTTCGGCGGCGGCGGCTCGCTGCCCACCGATTTGCTGCTGCTGCGCGCCCTGGCCCGCCGGCAGCCCCGGTGCCGCTACTTCGAGATTGGTACCTGGCGGGGCGAAAGCGCAGCGGCTGTGGCCGCAGTAGCGGCCAGCGTGCACACGCTCAACCTCTCGGCCGCCGAAATGCACGGGCTGGGCCTGAGCCAGCCCTATATCGACCTGCACGGGCACTTCTCGCGGCCCCTACCCAACGTGACGCACCTGCACGGCAACTCCGCCCAATTCGACTTCGCCGGCCTCGGGCCCTTCGACGTGGTGTTCATCGACGGCGACCACCGCTACGAGGCCGTGCGCCGCGACACCGAGCGCGTATTTGCCGAGCTCTTGCACCCGCAGTCGGTGGTGGTGTGGCACGATGCCAGCCGGCAGCCGGGGCAGCCCCGCTGGGAAGTGCTGGCCGGCCTGCTCGACGGGCTGCCCGCCGCGGCCGGCGGCCACCTGTACGCCGTGCGCAACACCCTCTGCGCCCTCTACAGCCCGCTGCCGCTGCCGTCGGCCGCGCACCAGCCCTTCGCCGTGCCCGACCCGGCCTTCCGCGTGCACGTGCAGCCCCTGCTCGGCTGATTGATTGCCCAAAGACTGAGCGGGCTTCGGCCCAAGCTCCGCCCCGACAGCCCGCAAACGTACGGGCGGTTAGGGCGGGCCTTCAGCTTGGCCGGCGCCAGCGGCGCAGGTCCTGCCAGCGGGGCAGCAGCTCGCGCAGCGGGAGTTGGGTAGCGCGCCGAAACCGCAGCACCAGGAACAGCGCCGAAGCCAGGTAGGAAGCCGTGGTAGCCAGGGCCGCGCCCCGGGCGCCGTAGCGCGGAATGAGCACCGCCCCGGCCAGCAGGGTTAGCGCAATGCCCGTCAGCTGGGCCAGGTTGTTGACGCGGTACTGGGCCAGGCCGGCGAAGTAGCTGCTCAGTACAATGCTCAGGCTGATGGCCAGCGTACCCGGTGCCAGCAGCCCAATGATGGGACGAGCCGCGCCAAACTCGGGGCCGAAGATGCCGGCCAGCGCCCAGGTCGGCAGCAGCACCAGCAGCAGCACCGCCGCGGCCGTGGCTAGCAAGGCCAGCCGGGCCGTGCGGGCGGTGGCCCGGGCCCCGGCCTGCGGGTCGGCCGAGTGCACCAGGTCGAGGTACTGCACCTGGGCGGCCGAGCGGGGAATCAGCCAGATGGCCTCGGCCAGCGCCGTGCCCACCGACAGCACGCCCACGGCCCCGGTGCCGGCCCAGGCCGCCACGAAGTAGTAGCCGAGGCGGTAGTTAAGAAAAGACAAGATGTTGGACAGGTGCGCGCCCCGGCTGTGGCGAGCCAGCTCGCGCAGGGTCTCGCGCCAGCTCGCGGCGGCGGGTGCGGCGGGAGTGGCCCGCAGCAGCAGCTCCAGCGCCAGCAGCAGCGGCAGGGCGTAGGCCGGGTAGCTGGCCCACCAGTAGGCCGCGATGCTGCGCTCGGCCAGCAGCGCCAGCCCCGCCCACAGCCCGCCCGCCAGCACCGCCGCCTGCCCCAGGTTCAGCCAGTGGAAGGCCGGTTCGCGGCGGCGGGCCAGCAGCAGTAGGGTGACAATGGAAAAGGCGGCCTGCAGCCAGGTGATGCCCAGCAGGTGCGCCGTGTAGGTGGGGCCGGGCTGCCGCCACAGCCACACCGCCGCGGTGCCCAGCACGCTCACCACCGTGGCCCAGGCCGCGGCCGGCAGTAGTAGCTGCCAGGGGTTGCGCCGGGCGCCCAGGTAAATCAGCGACGAGCCGCCCAGCAGCCCGCTAAACAGCAGCAGCAGCGACACGTCGGTGATAAACAAACTGACCTGCCCGCGGCCGGCGGCGCCCAGAAAGCGGGCCGTCAGCAGCACCACCGCGAAGTTGAGCAGGGCAATGCCGAGGCGGGTGGCAAATGTGTGCAGCAGGCGGCCCAGCATAATCTAACGGGCGGCGGCAGTGGCGGAAGCAGCACCCAGCACCCGCGCGTAGAGCTCGGCAAACTGCCGGCCCACGGCCGGGTAGCTGAACCGGGCCACGGCCGGCGTGCGCAAGGCCTCGGGCTGGGGGAGGGGCTGGCTCAATAGCTCGTCGAGGGCCTGTTCCAGGGCGGCTTCGTCGCGGGGCATCACCAGGCGGCCGCGGGCGTCGTGGCCGGGCAGCAGCTCGGGTACGCCGCCCACCCGGGTAGCCACGGCCGGCAGCCCGCTGGCCTGGGCCTCGATGAGCACGCAGGGCAGGTTCTCGTAGTTGCTGAAGAGCACGAACACCCCGGCCCGGCGCATCTCGGCGGCCACCGCCACGTGGTCGAGCTTGCCCAGAAACGTTACCGCGCCCGACTCCATCAGCCCCAGCTCCCGGGCCAGGGCCCGCAGCTGGGCGTCGTAGGGGCCGTAGCCCACCACGCGCAGGGTAAGCTGGGGGCGGCGCGGGCGCAGGCGGGCCACCACGCGCAGCAGCCCGCTCAGGTTCTTGGCCTGCTCGTTGAAAGCCGCCACGTGCAGCAGCCGCCCGCCGCGTTGCTGCTCGTCAATCGACGGTACGATTGGGGCCGGATCGGGGCGGAACAGCTCGGTGTCGACCACGTTGGGAATCACGAAGCTTTGGGGGTTGACGGCCCCCAGCCGGGCCAGGGCAGCCCGCAGGTCGGCCGAAACGGTGTGCAGGGCCGCGGCGGCGCGCACCACCCGGGCCGTGAGCCAGCGCCGCAGTCGCCCGATGCGGTGGGCGTTAGGCGGCAGGTACAGCGTCCAGTGCTCGGTAATTACGAAGGGAATGCCCGTGAGCAGCTTCAGCCCCCACGCCGCCAGGCCGGTGCGCAGCAGCACGTGCACGTGCACCAGCTGCGGGCGGCCCCAGCGGCGGCGCAGGCGCCCGTAGCCGTGCAGCAGGCAGCCAAAGTACAGCAGCAGCTTGAGCAGCTTGTCGAGGGGAGGCAGGCCGGTGGGGCGGGCGCGGTAGTAGTAGCGCAGGGTGGGCACGGCGGCCGCCCAGTCGGCCACGTACTCCACCAGCCGCGGCTGGGGCCCCTGCGCCACGGTGGCGTAGAGCACCGCCGCCCGGGCATGGGGCGCGATGGCGGCGATGTGCCGCTCCACGAAGTCGCCGTCGAGGTCGTCGTAACGATTCGGGTACCATTTGGGCAGCATCAGCACGCGGGGCAGCGACGACGACATGGGGCGGGGGAGCAACCGGGGAAGGGGGCTTCGAACGCGCAAGCTACGGCATTCGGGCATTGGCCGGGGCCAAACCGGCCCACCAGGTACCCGCGCCGGCTGCCCTTCGGCCCGGCGCGGCCGCCCGATGGCCGCCTCGCGCCGAGCCAATCGACCGGCCGCCGCCGGTCGAACGCCTGCCCATCCAGGTCAAATCAACCCACTGATTCGGCCAGCTCGCGAACGGGTTCAGGCCACGCCTCCTGTCGATAGCTCCCAACTAACCGGCCGGCTTGCTTGAATCGACCTATCGTCGAATCTGTTTGACAAGCCTGGTTTTGTCATGCTTCGACAAGCTCAGCATGACGCTCTGGTTGTTTTCTCAGATTTCCTGAACAGCCTCGTCTTCAGTGAAACGCCCTATCGTTTTACTGAAGACGATACTATGTCTTTCGCAAAACGATAGGTCATCTTGCCAAAGACGTAGTATCGTCTCGAATAAAAGACCGCAGTCTTTCGGGTAAAAGACTGCAGTCTTTTCCTCATGACATAGTAATGTCACGAGCCATTCGTGCCGATGTCCCGGGTAACTCGTGCCGACGGGTTGCGTCAAGCCCACTGACGCTGCCCGCAGCGGCCGCCGGCAACCCGGCCTAAGGCCGCGCCTACCCGGCGCCATCGGCCGGGTAGGTAGCGGCCGTGCCCCGGCCCGCAACGGCAGCGGCCCGCCCCGTTGGGGAGCAGGACGCTGGATAGTGGATAAGGATAGATCGGGTTGGTGAAATCGGCTGGTCGCGGCGCTTACTTGGCTACCACGAAGCGCACGGCCTGGGTGGTTTCCTCGGTTTGCACGGTGGCCGTGTACAGGCCGGCCGGCAGCCCGGCGGGCAGAGCCAGCTCCTGGGTGCCGGCCGCCAGCTTGGTTTGCACCGCTACGGTGGCTACCACGCGGCCGGTCAAATCGAGCACGCGCACGGTGGCGGTGGCGGCGCGGCGCAGCTCCAGGTGCAACGTGGCCTCGCCGAGGGTGGGGTTGGGGTACACGCTCAGGCCCTGCACCTGGTCGGAGGCTGGCTTGGCGCTCAGCGTCTGGCCCGGGCGGTTGTAGCAGGTGGTTTGCGGGTCGAAGTTGGTCCAGCCGGCCGTCCAGTTGTCGGTGCCGGCCGGGCCGAAGGCGCCGCGGTAGGCTACGTTGTCGAAGAACGAGCCGGCCAGCTTGGCATCGGTGAAGGCCGCGCCGCTCACCAGGGGCGAGCCGGCGGGCAGGGTAAACGTGGGGGCCGCGCTCTGGCGGAACTGGTAGTTGTCGGCGTTCAGGTTCAGCTCGGCGGCGGTGGCGTAGGTGGTGTTGGCGTTGCGGGTCCAGAAGCCGGCCACGTCGTAGGTGCCGCCGGACTGCTGCGAGTACGGAGTGCTCATGCCGGCCATCACGTTGTTTTTGAGCACCAGGGAGCCGGCGGTGGCGTTGGCCTGGGTGGTGGCGCCGTCCAGCGTCAGGCCCTGGGGCCAGCCCGTGAGCACCGAGTTGAAGATGGAAATCTGGGTGTTGCGGCGCAGGTGCATGGCCCGGGTGAAGTTGGCCGTGGCCCCGATGGGGTTGGGCAGAATGGCCGTCACGTTGGAGAAGATCGGGGCCGTGCGCGGGGTCAGCGTCGAGCCCGTCGCGTCGTTGTCCGACTCGAAGGCGGTGGAACCCGATACGTCGGCCGAGTTGGGGTCGCGCAGGGTCACGGCAAACTGCACCCGGCCCTGGAAGCCGAAGTCGGTGTCGAAGTCGTCGTCGGTCGCGGCAATGGCCACTAGGTGCTTGGCATTGACCGTGCCGCCGAACCACTCGAAGGAGTCGTCGCCGCAGTACGATACCTGTACGTAGTCGATGGTGGTGCCCGCGCCCACGCCGCCCATGGTCAGGCCGTTGATTTCGGAGTTGGGCTGGAAGGCAATGCCGGGGAATTCAATGCGCACGTAGCGCAGCGTGCCGGAGTTGTCGTTGGGGTCGGTGCCGCCGTACACGGCGCCCACGCCACCCTCGATGGTGGGCGTGCCGGCCTGGTTCACGGGGGCCCGGCCGCACAGAATCACCCCGCCCCAGTCGCCGCGGGCGCGGGAGCCGGCCGGCTCGTTGGAGGTAAACACGATGGGCTGGGCAGCCGTGCCGTTGGCTTCGATGCGGGCGCCCTGCTTGATGATGAGCGTACCCTTGCTGGCTTTCTCGCCCTTGATGATGGTGCCCGGCTCGATGGTCAGCACGGCGCCGCTTTCCACGTACACGAAGCCGCTGAGCAGGTACACGTTGTTGCGCGTCCAGGTAGTGTTGCTGGTAATCGAGCCCGAAACCACCACGGCGGCCGGGGCAGCTGGACAGGTTGTCTGGGCCAGGGCTCGGGCGGCGGGAGTGGCAACGGCGGCGCAGGCCAGCAGGGCAGGAAGTAGAAGCTTTTTCATGGTCGTGTCGCAGTGAAAAAAGGTGTCCGTTCTTGACGCTGCGAAGGTCCGAAAGCAAAACGCCCACCCCGGCAGGGTAGGCGTTATGCTTTCGTTAGGCGGGTGTTACGTTATTGTTGAGGGCTAGAAATTGTAGGTCAGGCCCAGGGTGGAGTAGCGGCCCCGCAGGTAGTTGTTGAACGACACGCGCGGCTCGTCCTTGGTAATCTTGCCGTCCCGGTTCAGGTCGTAGTAGTAGCGGAAGCGCTGGTTAAGCACGTCCTGCACGCCGGCGCGCAGCTGCAGGTGCCGGCCCAGGCCCTTGGTCAAAGCCAGGTCCACCACGTGGCGCGGCATCTCAATGGCCGAGTAGTTCTGGGTCTGGTCGCCCACGAAGGCAATGCGCTGGCCCACCACGTTGTACTGCGCCGATACCTGCAGCTTACGGGCGTCGTCCTGGTAAAACAGGCCGGTGTTCACCACGTAGGGCGCCTGGCCCTGCAGCGGGCGGTCGAATAGGGCAAAGCCCACGGTGCTCGAGTCGCGGGGCAGGTTCACCCGGCTGCGAATCAGCGAGGCATTCAGCACCACGCCCAGCTTCTGCAGGAAGGGCTGCTCGGTGAGCTCGGCAAAGCCTTTGCGGGCTTCGACTTCCACGCCCAGGTCGTAGGCGCGGTCGGCGTTCTTGTATTCCAGGTACAGGGCCGAGGTGCCCACCGACTGGGTAACCTGCTCGATGGCGTTGCGGAACTGCTTGTAGAACACGCCCACCGACAGCATTTCCGACTTGGTGGGGTAGTACTCGTAGCGCAGGTCGGTGTTGTAGATGGTGGCCGTGCGCAGGTTGCGGTTGCCCGAGATGATGGCGTTGTTGCTGAAGTCGAAGTAGCTCAGGTCGGCAATTTCGCGGAATTCGGGGCGGTTCACCGTCATGCTGGCGCCCAGGCGCAGCAGGGAGCGGAGCGAGAAGTTGTAGGTGGCGTTCAGCGAGGGCAGCGGCAGGGTTTTCACCTCGCGGTAGGTTTGCAGCCCCTTGGGGTTGTAGAGGTAGCGGCGGTTGTTTTCCAGGCGCACCCCGCCCGAGAGGTTCAGCTTATCGGAAATCGGGGCCACCACGCCCACGTAGCCGGCCAGCAAGCTGTTCTCGGCCCGGTACGATTCGTTGTCGCTGCCTTCCTCCAGCTTGAAGCCGGTTTCGGGGTGCAGGTTCTCCGGGGCGAAGATCTGCTCGATGGGCAGTGACAGGATGCGGTTGGCGCGGTCTTGGTCGCGGTAGAAGGTGCCCGCGTTGCCCAGCACGTAGGAGAAGTAGCGCTGCTGGTAGCTGCGCTCCTTGCGCTCGGTGTAGAAGCCCACGCGCAGCTTGTACTCGTTGGCGCGAGTGGTGTCGCGGCCTTGCAGGCGGTGCTCCCACTGCCCGCTGCCCATGTAAGTATTCTCTTTCAGCTCCGAGAAAAAGCGGCTGGCGTCGAAGGGGTTGCCGCCGGTAGGCACCACCACGGTGTAGGGCCGGTCGAAGCCGGTGGCGCGCACGCTGCGGTAGCGACTGTAGTCGGGCTCGTCGCGGAACACGTAGTTGTAGCCGCCCGACCAGGTGAAGGTGTTGTTGCGGCGGGCGCCCACCTCGTGCGTGCCCTGGAGCTGGCCCGAGTAAATGGTACGGCTCTGGTAGTGCAGGGCATGGTCCTGGCGCTGCTGCTGGTCCACGAAGTCCTCGCCCTGGCGCTGAATCACCTCATCGGTTCCGTACTGGTTCAGGAAGTTGCGAAACTCCAGGCGGTGCTGGTCGTTGAGGCGCACCTGCCAGTTGTGAATCACGCCCAGGCGCACGGCCGTCACCGAGCGCAAATCCTGGTAGTCGTACTGCAGCGGGTAGGTGCTGCTGAGCGAGTCGTAGGCCAGGGCGCGCTGCCGGCGCTGGCTGTACTGCTCGCGGGTGTTTGAGTACGATACCGAGGTGACGTTGCTCAGGTAGGCCTGGCCGATTTCGAAGCGGCGGTTCAGGCCCAGCGACAGGCGCACATCCGGGCGGGCCGTCGAGAGGGTGGGCGTCCACTGGTTGCGCAGGCGGGCCGAGGTTTCGCCCAGGTTGCCGGGCAACTGCCGGTCGCCGCTGTCGAAGCCCAGCCAGTCGGTGCGGCTGGGGTTGCTTTGCTGGTAGCCGCCCTGGAAGGTGGTGCCCGAGCGGGCCCAGCCCGAGGCCGTAAGGCTGGTGCTGTTGTCGAGCACCGAGTTGCGGGTGTACACCTTCACCACGCCGCCACCGAACTCACCCGGCAGCTCCGGCGAGGCCGCCTTGAAAATCAGCACCCGGTCGATAACCGACGAGGGCAGCACGTCGAACGAGAACGAGCGGGTATCGACCTCCGCCGAGGGCGTCAGCGCGTCGTTGAGCAGCACCGTATTGTAGCGCTCGGCCAGGCCGCGGATGACGATGAAGTTGTTGTTCTGAATGGTGACGCCCGGAATGCGCTTCACTACCTCGGCCGCGTCGCGGTCCAGCGACTTCACGATCTGGTCGTTGGACACGCCGCTGACCACCACTTCGCTTTTCTTTAAATCCTGAATCAGAGCTACCTCGGTGCCGGTCTGCTTCTGGCCCGTCACCGTTACCTCCCGCAGCTCGGTGGTGTTTTCCTGTAGAGTGGCGTTCAGGGTGGTTTGCTGCCCGGCCCGCACCACAATGCCCGGGAAGGTTTGCGGCTTGTAGCCCAGGTAAGTCATCAGGATGTTGTAGCTGCCCGCGGGCAGCTTCAGCTCGTAGCGGCCATCCACGTCGACCGGCGCGGCCTGCGTGGTGCCACTCACCACCACCGTGGCGCCGATGACGGCCTCCCCGGTTTTTTGGTCTTTCACCTGCCCGACTATCGAGCCCTGCTGAGCCCAGGCTGCGGTGCTGATTAAGATGCTGAAAAACAGTAGAAAAGCGCGGCGCATACACGTAGGTTGGTTGGCGCTGCAAAGCTATTTTGAGCCTGTTACGCCAGTGTGACGTCCCGATTAATCTTATGTTATCTGGGGGCTAACCAGCTGAAATTCTGCGGCGGGGCCGTACTTTTGCGCGGCCTTTCGGCTATCCTTGTTACTGATACCTGCCACTATGCTCCAGTCCATGACCGGCTACGGCGTCGCCCAGCGCGAAACCGATTCCTATAGCCTGACGGTTGAAGTCCGCTCGCTCAACTCCAAAAGCCTGGATCTGACGCTGCGCCTGCCGCGTACCCTGGCCGCCCACGAGTTGGAAGTGCGCAACCTGATTGCCCGCCAGCTCGTGCGGGGCAAGGTCAACCTGAACGTCGACCTGACCCGGGCCGTGGGCACCCGCGCCCGTGCCGTGCTCAACCGCGAAGCCCTCACGGCAGCCTACCACGAACTACAAGCCGCTGCTACCGAGTTGGGCGCCGAGGCGGGCAACCTGCTGGAGCTGGCCCTGCGCCTGCCCGGCGTGGTGCAGTCGCCCACCGAGGCCGCTGCCCCCGCCGACGATGAGTCCCCGCTGACCTGGACCGAACTGCTGCCACTGGTGCAGGAGGCCCTGGACCGGGCCCTGGAGTTCCGCCGCACCGAAGGCCAGGCCCTAACCACCGAAGTGCTGGGCTACATCGACCGCATTCGCATCCTGCTGGCCGATGTGGAGCGCCACGACCCCAACCGGCTGGAGTACGTGCGGCAGCGCCTGCGGGAGCATTTGGGCGAAATGGCGCAAAGCGAACAGTTCAATGCCAACCGTTTTGAACAAGAGCTTTTGTACTACATCGAGAAGCTGGACATTGCCGAGGAAAAAGTACGCCTGGTCAGTCATCTGCACTACTTCACCGAAACCGTACATCTGCCCGAGCCCACCGGTAAAAAACTGGCTTTCATTGCCCAGGAAATAGGACGTGAAATCAACACCATTGGCTCTAAGGCCAACGATTCGGTGATTCAGCACCTAGTGGTGAACATGAAGGAAGAGCTGGAGAAAATTAAGGAGCAGCTCAATAATATTCTGTAAGTGCAAACCGGCTACGGCCTGGCGCCGTAGATAGGGAAATAGAACATTCTGCATAAATTTTGGTATAGGCTTACGCCGATGTTGGGTTAGGCTTCAGCCCGTCCAACGCCAGCGTAACATCAGCTCTAAAACCGGCTTTCGACGCTCCTGGCCCGTATTTCGCTGACGCAGATACCCGTGCAGAATTAATTTTTTAAACAAACCCTTGGCGGTTCGCTTTTTCTGCCTAAATTGTGTTATCCAAACAGAATGCCCTCCGGCGTTTGGGTAGCTTACCAAGATTAATTTTCACCTCTTTCCGGTTACGACCATGAAAAACGTTCTACTCGCCCCTGTGTTCTGCCTGGTAGCAGTCCTACTGATGGCTGCCCGGCCTTTTGCCGAAGTGGAGCTGGTCAAAAAGCGCGTCCTTAGCGAGCGGGTGGAAATCCTGATTCCCAAGGGCTTCGAAGTGATGAGCGAGCAGCAGATGGACTTTCTCTACGCCAAAGCGCAGAGCCGTCCGAGCGTAATCTACACCAACGCCTCCCACGCCAGCCTCTCGTTCACCTACACCGACAACACTGCTGATCAGGACATGGTCCCGATGTACGCCCAGAACTTTCTGAAGACGTACAAGAAGCAATACCCTGATGCTCAGTTCTTTGCCGATGGCGTGAAGGAAGTAAACGGCCGTCAGGTAGGCTTTATCGAAATGATGAAGCCCGAGCTGGGCCACCAGGTCTACACCCTGATTTTCTTTACTGATGTGGAGAACCGCCTGCTGATGTGCACCTTCACCTGCCCCGACCGTCAGAAGCCGGAGTGGGAAACGGTAGCCAAGCAGGTAATGGGTTCGTTCCGGACCAACAGCTAAGCGGCGAGTCGCCAACCCGCCGTTTTTAATTCATCCCGGAATTGTCTGATCCACCTCAGACAGTTCCGGGATGATTTGTTTTTGCCCAGTAGGAGCCGCTTAGCGTGCCGCCCCGGCCGGTGCGCCTCCCTGCAGCCGCAGGAAGGCGGTAAGGAGTTGGAAGGCTCCGGGAAACCCCGTCAACGGCAGGGTGGCGGCGCGGTCAAGCACGTCGTGGTAGAAGCTGGGCGTGCCGCGCTGATACACGAAAAACGCCGGCACGCCGGCTTCCGAGAACGGGTAGTGGTCGGAGTTGGCGGCCTTGCCGCGGGCCGCAATGCTGGGCACGTAGCGGCCCTGATCATTGAGCCTGACCAGCTGCTGGTAGGCCCGCTCGTGAATACGGCCGTTGACTACGGTAAGGCCGTCCTGGCCGGTGCCGGCCAGATCCAAGTTGAGCAGGAAACGGATGCGCGGCAGCGCAACCAGTGGCTGCGCTACAAAGTGGCGCGAGCCCAGCAGCCCGGCTTCCTCGGCGCCGAAAGCCATGAAGGCAATCGAGTACGCCGGGCGATTTTCGGGGCGGGCGAAATGGGCGGCGAGTTCCAGCAGCAGGGCCGTGCCGCTGGCGTTGTCGTTGGCGCCGGGAAAGTAGGTGCGGCCGCCCATGCGGCCCAGGTGGTCGTAGTGCGCCGTAATCACCAGTAGGGAGTCGGGCTGGGTGCTGCCGCGCACGAGGCCCAGCACGTTCTGGCTGCGGTAATTCCGGGCCAGGCGGGCCGTGACGTCGAGCTTGGCGCGGCGGGCAGTGGCGGGCCACCGGCTGGCCAGTACCCGCAACTGGGGCTGGGGCGCCTGCCGGTCGGCCACCGAGGCCGTGAGCTTGTCGGGAACCAGCGTGATAAGGGCCGCGGCCTGGGCCAGATGGCGGGCAAACTCGTCGGGTAAGGTGCGCAGGCGGTCGGCATCGCGCTGACGCAGCACCACGATGTGGCGCTCCAGCGGCTGAGCCAGGAAACGCCGGCCGGCGGCTTCGTCGGTGAAGATCAGGCTGTCGAGCGGCGTGACCGGGCCTTCGATGCGGCCCCCGCCCGAAATAGGGTCGGCAATGAAATCGTAGCCGGGGCGCAGCGTTTGGCCATCGACACGCAAGATCAGGCGGTCGGGAAAGGTGTTTACCGTGAGCGTAAACGGCTGACGGAAGTTTGGGGCCAGCGGCTCGAGGCCCAGCTCGGCAAAGCGGCGGACGAGAAAGTCGGCAGCCTTGGCGTCGCCGCCGCGCACGTAGCCGCGGCCGTGCAGGCGCGGGCTGGCCAAGTAGTCGATGGTGCGGCGCACGCGGGCCATGTCCTGCCCCGAAGCCGGCAAACCGAAGCCCAGGCCCAGCACCGCCAGCCCGAGTACGCGCAGGGAAGCTTTCATAGCAGCCGCGGCATCAGAGCCAGTAACGTTGGGTGAGACGCATCAGCAGCAGGCCCACCACGGTGCCCAGAGTGTCGCTGATAACGTCGCTCCACTCGCCCATGCGGCCCAGGGCCATGTGGGTTTGCAGCAGCTCGATGAGGGCGCCGTAGAGCGTGCCGGCCACCAGTACCCACCAAAAAGCCCGGCGACGCAAACGCGGGAAGCGTTGTTGTCGCCGGGCGGAGAAGACGGCCAGCACGGCCAGCACCAGGAATACACCGGCGTGAGCGGCCGTGTCGAACGACAGCAACTCCCAGTGCGGCATGGGCGGTAGCCCGTCGATGGGCGTGAGCGTGAGCCAGGCAATGATCAGCGTCCAGGCCAGCGGCAGCACCGGCCAGGCCGGTCGCCGCGGGGCAAGGGTTGAGGCCGGGCCGCTCATCAGCGCGGGGTGGGGCTAGGCGCCCACCAGTTCGCCGTAGGCTTCGGCGCTGAGCAGGCCGGCAACCTCGGCCTGGTTGCCGATGGCGAGCTTGATCATCCAGCCTTCACCGTAGGGGTCGGAGTTCACCGATTCGGGGGCGTCAGCGAGTTTGGGGTTTACTTCGAGCACCGTGCCGGAAAGCGGGCTGAACAGGTCGGAAACCGTTTTCACGGCTTCGACCGTGCCAAACACTTCGTCCTGGGCTACTTCCTTGTCAACGGAATCGATGTCGACGTACACGATGTCGCCCAGCTCTTTCTGAGCAAAATCGGTGATGCCAATGTAGGCTACATCGCCTTCGATGCGCACCCACTCGTGTTCTTTCGTGTACTTCAGCTCGCTGGGCAGATTCATAAGAAGAGCAAAAACAGGGGAGAAAACCACTACC
Organism: Hymenobacter sp. B81; assembly: GCF_044628455.1. NCBI lineage: Bacteria > Pseudomonadati > Bacteroidota > Cytophagia > Cytophagales > Hymenobacteraceae > Hymenobacter > Hymenobacter sp. B81. Next base: position 1,244,242 of record NZ_JBIYZW010000002.1, read on the forward strand.
GCGGCCACTTGCAGCCGCGCGGGCCAAAGGTAAGGCAATAGCCGAAATGGTAGGGTGCGGAAATGGGGAGATAGTGAAATTGTGGACCGGTAAAATGGAGGTGCCAAGCACACAAGAAGCCCCGGCAGTTTCCGCTGCCCGGGCTTCTTGTGTGGCTCACTGGCGTAGCGGGGCTACTGCGACAAGCTGTAGCGCAGCTGCAGGCCGCCCTCGGAGGTGATGTTGCGGAACGAGCCGCTCACGCGGGGCTCCGACACGTTGCGGGTAAAGAAGAACTGCAGGTTCAGGCGCTGGTTCACCATGTAGTCGATGGTGGGGCGCAGCTGCACCTGGCGGTTGCCGTTGGTTTCGCGCTGCTCGGGTGTACCGGGGCGGCCGGCAGTGGTCGAGGTAGGCTCCTCCACATCCAGGATGCTGCGCTGCACGGTGGAGTTGTCGCGCACCGACAGGTCGAGGCGCACGTTCAACTCGTTGCGCAGCACCCGCTGCTCGCCCCCGATGCGGAAGGGAATGCGGAAGCGGTTGGTGGTGTAGCCGATGCCGATGGTGATGCTCTTGGAGCGCTGCTCGGTAATCTGGGCGTTGGTCGTGTTCAGCACTACCTGGCGCTCCAGCGAGTAGTCGGCGCGGCCGTTGAACTTCTCGGTGGTCTGGAAGTTCACGCCCACCAGCGGGGCCATGCGCTCCACGATGCTCACCTGGTTCACCACATAATACGGGATGAACTGCCCGTCGCGGTTGGTTTCCTCGGCCAGGCCCTGCGGCTCCGAGACGTACTGCGAAGCCGTGGTGTAGTTGATGATGCGGTAGTCGGAGGAGTAGGCGTGGGTGAGCGACACCGAGCGGAAGTACTGCTGCACCAGGGGCAGCTCGCTCAGGCCGTTGTAGTCGATGCGCCAGTTGGGCAGCGGAATCACGGCGAAAGGGTTGAAGCGCTTGGCCTTGTAGCCCGCCGACGAGCGGCCCTGGTAGGCGTCGAGGAAGGCGGGCACCAGCACGTCCTGCGAGTTGTAGCCGTACACGCCGGTGCGGGTATTGGCCGACTGCAACCGGCTGCGCACGATGTCGCGGTTGCGCACGAACTCGTTGAAGGCCGCCGACTCCTTGGCGTCGTTCCAGTCGCCAAACAGGGTTTGCAGCGAGAAGAACGACGAGCTGAACGAGCCCGAGCCCAGCGGCAGCTGCGGCGCCAGGCGCCGGTCGGGGAAGGGCGCTAGCGTGCTGGAGTCGACCGACAGGCGGTAGAACACCTCGCGGTTGCGCACTTTCTGGCGGCGGGCGTCGATTTGGATGTTGAAGCTGCGGAAGGGCTCCAGAGCGGTGCGCAGGTTCAGGTTTTCGGTTTCGAGCGAGCTGAGCGGCGTGTTCAACAGGTCGCTGCGGCCGGTGTACCATTCGTTGCGGCTGGCGCGGTCGTAGAGGGTGCTCAGGCTGTACTGCTCGCCCAGGATGAAAGGAATGCCCGGGGCGTTGAAGTCATCGTCGAGGCCGAAAAAGCGGGTTTTGGGCAGGTAGCCCGGCAGCAGCGTACCGGCCGTGTTGGTGTAGGTAAAGTTCAGCGAGCGGGCCGTCATCAACGAGCGCAGCACAGCCTTGAGCACCCGCAACTCGGGCTTGCGGGCCGAGTCGGGCTGGGCGTTGGCGGCGGCATCGGCGGCGGCATTGCCGCGCAGCCCACCCGCGGCCGGGCGGCCCTGGCGCAGGCGGTCCATGGCGCTGCCCTGCGCCGGCTTCTGGCCGGGCGGCGGGGCGTTGTTGATGATGTTGAGGAAGCGCACCTTGTTGTAAAGCTTCACCAGGTCGATGCGGCCGTTCACGCTGAGGTCGCGGTTGTTCTGGATGGTGTTGCCCAGGTTCACCGCCGTGGTGGTCGTGTCGGTAAAGTCGCCGGGAATCAGCGGGGCGGGGGCGCGAATGGCCGTCGAAGCCGCCTGCCAGGTGTAGTTGGCCGCGTAGCGGGTGTCGGCGCTCAGCCAGTCGGTGAGCGGAAACTTGTCGAGCGGCAGGCGGTAGGTAAGGGCAATGGTCTGGTTGAAGTTGGTGGTGCGCCCGCCGCGCTGCAGGTTGCGCTTGATGGCCGCCCGGTTCTGCTGGGCCACGAGGTCGTCGCCGATGGTGGGACCGGGGCCCTCGTCCACGCTGCTGCGGTTGGTGGCGGTGTAGTCCAGAATCAGGCTCTTCGTCAAATCCCACTTCAGGTCGTAGATGCGGTTAATGAAGAAGCTTTTCTGGAACACGCCCGGAATGTTGCCGCGCTCGGGCACCTGGCCCGGCACCAGGGTGCGCTGCAGGTACCGCTCGTTGTAGCGGCGGTCCAGGTCGGCGCGGAAGGCGAAGCGCGAGGGCAGGGGCGTGAAGTTGAGCTCCTGCAGGAACTTCAGGTAAGGCGAGTTCAGCGCCTGCACCTTGCTCAGCGGCTCGAAGCTCTTGGGCGTGGGCTGGTAGGTGTAAGCCAGCGCGCCGGTGTAGGTGCGCGTGAACTCGCGGTCGGTGCGGATGTCGGTGTACAGGCGCTCGGTGAGCGAGTAGCTCAGAGCCAGGTTCTCGGGGTCGTAGGGCTTGGGCTTGCGGTCGGGGTTGGCCGTGGGCGAGCGTTCCTTGCGCACGTTCAGCAAACTGATGGAGCGGCTGCGAATCTGGGTGGTGACCTCGCGGCGGTAGTTGCGGCGCTCCTCGTCGGTCTCGAACTTCTGCAGCGACTGGTCGAGGCGGGTGTCGGGGTCGAGCGGGTCGTAGCGCGGCGAGCGGCTTTCCTGGCCGGCCTGCAGCAGCATGGGCACGCGCAGGTTCAGCTTCTCGGGCAGGAATTTCTCGGCGGCAATGGCCGCGTTGACGTCGCCGCGGGCCACGTTTTCGAGCGAGCGTTGCGAGGGTTTGTCCTGAATCGAGCCGAAGCCAATGGAGGTGAACGAGCCGGTGGCCGTCACGTTGGCCACGTCGGCCAGCTTGGTGTTGAAGCGCGCCGTGGCGGCCCAGCCCGAGGTCTGGTCGAAGTCCTTTACGCGCAGCTCGTTGGCCCAGAGGCACACCGACTTGCTCGGGCCGCCGCCCCCGCCGAAGTCCAGCGGGTTCTGCACGCCAATCATGGCGCCCTGCACCGCGCTCAGGTCGGGGTTGCCCACCACCGTGATGGTGGCGCCGTTGGGCATGTTCACCACGAAGGGCAGCAGCAGGCTGGCGCGGGCCGCGTTGCGGCGGGCCTTCGCGTCGATGAAGTCCTGCAGGGCCAGGTCAATTTCGTTTTCCTCGGGCCAGATGTCGCGTTGGGTCAAGCCCGAGCCGGCCCGGGTCATTTTCAGCGGCAGCGAGTACTCGTAGTAGTTCTGGGTGTAGTCGGTGCCCAGGCGAATGAAGCCGCGCACCTCGTAGTCCTGCACGTTGCTTTCGCTTTCGGCGTGCAGAAACAGCTTCAGGCGCTTGTAGCGCAGCATGTCCAGGTTCACGTTCTTGTAGGCGGCCTTGGAGTAGCCGTCCACCAGCCCGTCCACGCACAGGCGCAGCGACTGTTCGTTCTGGCGGCGGTTCACCGTGCTCGAGCCATATTCCCGGTCGCGCTGGATTCCCGGGGGCTCCAGGTAGGGAATGGCGTCGCTGCTGCCGGCGGTCAGGCCGTTTTCCTCCACGCTCACCGTCGACACGGCGAAGGCGTCGGCGTCGGTGATGCCGATGCCCTGGGTGCCCGACTGGGCCAGCACGCCCAGGTAGCGGCGCCACTGGTTGGCAATGAACTGGAACTGCAGCATGCGCAGCACCACCGGCTCCTGCCAGCCCGTGAGGTACATGCGCATGAAGCGGATGGACTTGAAGCCGAACTCCTGGTTGTTGTTGCCCACGATGCCCGAGGGCGTGCGGATGGGAATGCGGAACTGGTACCACGATACCTCGTCGCCGTTCACCGTGTTGGTCACCTTGTCGATGACGTAGTTCTCGCCCACCCGCAGCTGGCCGGCCTGCAGGGGCACGCGGTACTCGTAGTAGCGCTCGGTGTCGCTGATAACGTTGTCGCGGTTCAGATCTTCCTTGTCGGGGAAGGCCGTGGAGCTTTGGGTGCCGCTCTCGCGCGAGTTGCCTTCCAGCCCGTTGAAGTCCTTGTAGCGGCCCAGAATCTTCACGTTGGCCTGGGTGTACGACTCGTCGAGGTGGTGGCGAAAGTCGTCGGCGGCGGGGTCGGGCAGGCTGGCGTAGGTGGGCAGGCTCTGGAAAAACTGCTGCTCCTCGGTCGAGGTCTTGCCGTCGAGGCCCACATCCTGGCGGGCGCGGCCGCCGGGCACGGTGCTGAAGGCGTCGGTGAGAAACTGCTGGCGCGGGGCCACGCCGAAGGGCGTTTCGCGGGTAATAGGCGGGGCCGAGGGGTCTTCGCTGCCGTCGGGCAGGCCGTTTTCAAACTCGTACACGCCGTCCTTGAGCGCGTCTTCCGATACCGAACCCAGGTTGAAGATCAGCTCCCCACCGCTGGTGTTGGGGCGGGCCGGGTTCTGCGAGTCGTCGATAACGTTTTGGCCCGTCACCCGGCTCTGAATGAAGGGGTCCATCATCCAGAACTCCAGGTACTCCACGTTGGCGTTGTCGAAATCGGTGTCGAAGGTGATTTCGCGCGAGATGCCGCCGTAGTTGTTGCGGTTGCTGAGCAGGTTGCCCGGGTTCAGCAACCGCCCGTCGGGCGACACGCTGGGGTTGAAGTTGTAGGGACCCCGCTCGTTGGGGAAGTAGGCAATGTCGAAGGTGTTCTCGTAGCTGTTGCCCAGCGCGCCGTTGTCGCGGTTGGGGAACACCTCGTTGCGCGGCACGCCGCGGGTGTAGTGGTTTTTCAGCGAGGCATCGTCGAGGCCGATGTTGCTGGGCTTGCTCGGGCCGCTGGTGTAGTAGGTTTGGTCGACGGTGTACCAGGCCAGCTTGGCGCGGCGGTAGTTGGCGGCCAGGCCCTGCTGAGTGCCACCAATCGGCAGCGGCGTACTGGCCAGCCGCCACGTCGACGACGAGGCCAGGCCGCCGAGCGAGTAGGGCGTGCGGGCGTTTTCGAAGTCGTCGAGGTACGACACGCCGTCTTCGCCGCGGCCCAGCTTGGAGCGGCCCGGCAGCAGCTGGGCAAACTCCCCGCTGAACGCCACCGACGAAGGCGCCTTGGTGTTCACGAAGGGCAGCATGTCGAGGTACTTGGTCAGCACCCGCGAGTCGCGGCGCAAACTCACGTCCAGGCCGTACACGGTGTTGTTGCCCGGCTCCTCGCCCAGGTTCACGCGGTTGATGCCCGGCGCCTGGTTTTCGAGCAGATGCAGCACCGTGCCGCCGAAGTTGATGTCGTCGGAGAGCTTGTAGTCGAGGCGGGTGCCCACCAGGCGGCGCGGCAGCACCTGCACCACGGCGTCGCGCTCGAACTGCACGCGCAGCTCGGCGGCCGAGCTCAGGTAGCTCTGGTTCAGGATTTTTACCTTGGCCTGGTCGTAGTACACCTGGTAGTCGGTGCCCTCCTGCAGCAGGGTTGAGCCCGAGTACACGCGCACCGAGCCCTCGGGTACCCGGATGCCGGGCAAAGTAATTTCGTCGGTAGCAGTAGCGGCGTAGCGGCCTTTCAGGAAGAACTTGTCTTTCTCCTGCACCTGGGCCGCGTCGCTCTGCACCAGGTTGTAGAGCTCCTGGTACACGTACTTCTGCTTGAGCGTGGTGTCGGCCTGGGCCAGGCGGGCGCGCAGGTAGCTGCCGTAGGGCTCCACCACCGGGAAAATCACGCGGCCCAGCTCGGGGTCGATGGTCAGGCCGGGCAGAAAGTCGAAGTTGCCGTCGGAGGGCCGGTCGTTGTTGGGGTTGACGTTGTCGAGGTTGAACACCTGCGTCAGCGGCAGGTTGGCAATGTCGCCGCCTTCCTTCAGCGAGAGCAGGTCCACGCCCGTCGCGTCGTCCTTGTACACGATGTCGAGCTGAAACTGGTCGCGGCTGAGCTGGGTGGCGTTCAGCGGGTACACGTTCTTCATCATCAGGTCGAACACCGGCAGGTTGCGGGTGCTCAGCCGCGGGTTCAGCGGGTTTTCGGCCGGGTCGGCCAAGCCCACGCCGGGGTTGGTGGCGCGCAGCAGTTTGAGGTAGATGACCTCGTTCTCGCGCACGTTGGCGTAGTCGTCGACCAGCTCGCCAATCTTGTAGGTGCGCCCGTTGAAAATGTACTCGCAGGAAATGGCCAGCACCTGCTCGGGCAGCAGCGGCGTGTTCAGCGAGAGGTAGCCCAGCTGGGGGTTGAACTTGTACTCGCGCGGGTCGAGCTTGCGGGCCCGCACGCGTTCGTAGTCGATGGTTTTCTCCAGCTGCAGCGTGTTCTGCAGGAAGTTGTCGACCTGCAGCTCGTCGCGGCGGTCGGCGGGCGTGGGGGCGGGGCGGGCCGGCAGAATGCTTTCAAACAGCGTATTCACGCCGTTGGCCGCGGGCGTGCGTGCCGTCGAGAGGGGTTTGGCGAAGCGGCCCCGGTAAAGGCGCGTAGGCTCGGCCAAATCCTGCAGGGCCACCACGTTGCGCAGGTTTTCGGTGGTGCGGTTGTCGTTGGTGATATACACCTCCAGGCGGCGCACTTCAATGCCACTCTGCACCGTGGGCAGGTTGCGCAGCACGCCGTCGTACCGGTCGCGGAAAAACTGCGAGAGGAAGAAGTGGCGGTTGGCCTCGTACTGCGAGGCCTTGATTTCGAAGTTGCGGCTCTGGGAGCCGTTCTGCACCCGGATTTCGTCGGCGGTGCCGCGCAGGGTGGCGGCCACGCTGGTCACGGCCAGCTTGCCGAACTGCATCTGCACCTTGGCGCCGAACAAATTCTGCCCGCCCTGAATCAGCGAGTTGTTCAGCGGCAAGCTCACGTTGCCCACCTCCACGTCGCGGATGATGTCGGTGTCGTAGCCGGTGAAGTCGGCCTTGATCTGGTTTTCGAAGTCGAAGGCCGCCCGCGTGTCGTAGTTGAAGAGAATCTTCAGCTTGTCGCCGATCTGCCCGGTCAGGTTCAGGTTGAAGTTCTGCTGAAACTGAAAGTCACCGTTGCGGCGCTGGCGCAGCGTCAGGGTGGGGTTGTCGTTGAAGTTCTGGCGCCAGCCCAGCATCACCGTCACCGCGCCGTTGGGGCGGATGTCGATGAAGTCGCCGCCGAAAATGCGGCCCAGGGTGGGCGAGAGGTACATTTTGGGCACCAGGCGCCGGGCCGCGGCCGTGCCGCCCTCGCCCGCAATGCTGCCCTCCGACTTGGTGCGGAAGTAGTTGCGCACGGCCTGTTGCTGCTGCAGGCGCTGAAACTCGGCGTAGCTGAGGCGGGCCGGGTCGCGGTAGTCCAGCTCGGGGCCGATGTTTTCCTCCACGTCCACGAAGTCGAGCGAGTCGCCCAGCGTTACCTGGCGCTGCACGTTGCTGGGCAGGGGCAGAATCAGCGGGGAGCGGCGGCGCTCCGACAGAAAGTTGCCGGGCCGGTCCTGGGGCGCCACGCGGGGCCGGCGGCTGGGCCGGTAGCGCGCCGTGTCGCCGGCCGCGGGCCGAATGGTATCGGGCGGGGCCAGCAGCCACGGCCGCGTGGGGCCCGACTCCAGCCAGCTCCAGAGCTGCGAAAAGGCGAAAGCGCGACTGCCGCCGGCCGGTTCAGCCTGCGACCACCAGGCCAGCAGCGACGCCGTAACGACGGAGAGGGCGGTGAAGGACTTCTTACCGGATTTCAAGAAACGAGAGCGTAAAGGGCGGGCAGCAGCAAGAAGCTAGTTTGACTTAAGAGCAAATTTAATTAATTCCTCCACGCTCAATTCCTGGCCATGGCGGTGCTGAATCTGGTCCAGAGTCTTCTCGGCGGCGGCGCGGGCAAAGCCCAGCGTCACCAGGGCGGCTAACGCTTCCGAGCGGTTGGTATTGTGCTGCTTGGCCAGCGGCACCACTTCCACGCCGGCCTTGGCCAGCAGCTCGTCCTTGCGCAGCCGGTCGCGCAAATCCAGCACAATGCGCTGCGCCGTCTTCGGCCCCACGCCCTTGATGGCCTGAATCGAGCGCACGTCTTCCTGAATGATGGCCTGGCGGATTTCGCCCACCGACATCGACGACACGATGACGATGCCCGTGCCCGGCCCAATGCCCGACACCGAAATCAGGTGCATAAACAGGGCCTTTTCGTTGGGGTCGAGGAAGCCGTAGAGCGTTTGCCCGTCTTCCTTCACGTGGTGGTAGGTGTAGAGCTTGGCCCGCTCGCCCTCGGCCGGCAGCTTGGAGTAGGTGGCCAGCGAAATGCGGACTTCGTAGCCCACGCCGTTCACGTCGAGAATGGCTTGCGCGTGGTCTTTATAGGCGAGCTTGGCGTCGAGGTAGGCAATCATGGATTGAGGTCTTGGGAACTGAGGATCTAGGGGACTTGGCTGCTTGGCGGTCGGGCCCGCGCCAAGTCAGTGGGGGTAATAGAGCCAACAGTAAACTCCGCCGTATTTATCCCCGAAAATAACTTTTTCCGCCCGAAGACCGGCTGCAAAAAACCGCGCCTATATAGCGCCAAACGCTTTTTTTAGGCTTGGGGCTTAGCGTTTCGAAACCCTAAGCCCCCAAGCTCCCACTACAGCGGCTGGTTGTAGGTTTGCGCGTCGACCACGGCAATGGCGGTCATGTTCACGATGTCGCGCACGCTCGCGCCGAGCTGCAGAATGTGCACCGGCTTGCGCATGCCCATCAGCACCGGGCCGATGACCTCGGCCCCGCCGATTTCCTGCAGCACCTTATAGGCGATGTTGCCCGAGGTGAGGCCGGGGAAAATAAGCGTGTTGGCGCCTTTTTCGGCCAGCTCGGAGAAGGGGTAATGCTCGCGCAGCAGCCCGCGGTTCAGGGCCGTGTTGGCCTGCATCTCGCCGTCCAGAATCAAATCGGGGAAGCGGCGCTTGGCCAGCTCGGTGGCGCGGCGCATCTTGTCGGGCAGCGGGCCCTGGTTCGAGCCGAAGTTGGAGTAGCTCAGCACCGCAATGCGCGGCTCGGTGTCGAAAAAGCGCACGGCCCGGGCCGTCAGCCCGATGATGTCGACCAGCTGCTCGGCCGTGGGGTCGATGTTGACGGTGGTGTCGGAAAAGAAGAACGGGCCCTTGCGGTGCAGGATGATGTACATGCCCGCGGCGCGCTGCACGCCGTCTTCCACCCCAATGATTTGCAGCGAAGGCACGATGCTCTTGCCGTAGTCCTTGGTAAGGCCGGTGATGTAGGCGTCGGCCTCGCCGCTGTCGAGCATCATGGCCCCGAAGAAGTTCCGCTCGCGCATCAGGCGCTTGCCCTCGTAGAGCGTCATGCCCTTGCGCTGGCGCTTGCGAAACAGCAGCTCGGCGTACTCGTCGCGCTTCTGGTCTTCCTTCAGGATGTCGATAATCTGGCAGTCGTCGAGGTCGAGGTTGTTCTGGCGGGCAATCTGCTCGATTTTCTCGCGGTTGCCCAGCAGAATGGGCTGGGCAATGCCCTCGTCGCACACGATCTGCGCGGCCTTGAGGATTTTGTAGTTGTCGGCCTCGGGAAACACCACGCGCTTGGGCGCCGAGCGGGCCCGGGAGGTGATGCGGTTCATCAGCTTCTGGTTGACGCCCAGGCGCGAGCGAAGCTCGTCCTCGTAGGCCGTCCAGTCGTTGATGGGGTGCTTGGCCACGCCGCTTTCCATGGCCGCCTTGGCCACGGCCGGGCTCACGGTGGTAATCAGGCGCGGGTCGAGCGGCTTGGGAATCAGGTAGGCGCGCCCGAAGGCCAGGGTGTTGTCGCCGTAGGCCTTGTTGACGATGTCGGGCACCGGCTCCTTGGCCAGCTCGGCCAGGGCGTGCACCGCCGCCAGCTTCATGGCCTCGTTAATCTCCGTGGCCCGCACGTCGAGGGCCCCGCGGAAGATGTAGGGGAAGCCCAGCACGTTGTTGACCTGGTTGGGGTGGTCGGAGCGCCCGGTAGCCATGATCAAATCTTCGCGGGTGGCCATGGCCACTTCGTAGGCAATTTCCGGGTCGGGGTTGGCCAGGGCAAACACGATGGGGTCCTTGGCCATGCGCAGCAGCAGCTCGGCGGGCAGCACGTTGGCGGCCGAAAGACCCAGGAATACGTCGGCGCCTTCCATGGCCTCGGCCAGCGAGGTCACGGGGCGGTGGGTGGCAAACTGCAGCTGCAGCGGGGCCAGGTCGGTGCGCTGCTCGTTGATGACGCCGTCCTTGTCGAAGACCACCACGTTTTCGCGTTTCAGGCCCAGCTCCAGGTACAGGCGCAGGCAGCTGATGGCCGCCGCGCCGGCGCCGCTGACGACGAGCTGAATCTGGTCGATTTTCTTGCCCACCACTTCCAGCGCGTTCAGCAGGGCCGCCGACGAGATGATGGCCGTGCCGTGCTGGTCGTCGTGCATGAGCGGAATGTTCATCTGCTCGCGCAGCGCCGTCTCGATGCGGAAGCACTCGGGGGCCTTAATGTCTTCGAGGTTGATGCCGCCGAAGGTGGGCTCCAGGGCCTTTACCACCCGAATGAACTCGTCGGGGTCGTTGGCGTCGATTTCGATGTCGAAGCAGTCGATGCCGGCGAACTTCTTGAACAACACGCCCTTGCCTTCCATCACGGGCTTGGAGGCGGCGGGGCCGATGTTGCCCAGGCCCAGCACCGCGGTGCCGTTGCTGATGACGGCTACCAGGTTGCCCTTGGCGGTGTACTTGTAGACGTCCTCGGGGTTCTTGGCTATTTCCTTGCAGGGCTCGGCCACGCCCGGCGAGTAGGCCAGTGCCAGGTCGATCTGGGTGCTGACGGGCTTGGTGGGCACGACTTCGATTTTGCCCGGGGGATTCTGCGAGTGGTAGTTAAGCGCCTCTTCCTTATTGATCTTCAGCATGGGTGGCAGTGGGTGCAAACAAACAAACGGCCGCGTCGGGGCGCGGCCGTTAAGCAAGTTGGGGCGAAAAAAAAGGAAATGAAAGCCCAACGCGGATTGAAGGGCAGCGGGGCCGGGGCGCCGGAATTTTTCGCAGAGTATAGCCAGCCCTGAAAGATGCAATCCGGCGAGGGAAGTGCCGGCCCTACCTTCTATTCCAGTCACGCTGTGGCTGGCGGGCCGGCACGGGGCGGGTCCGCGACTGCACCAAACCCGTTGCGCTATGAAGAAACCCCCACTTCTGTCAACCACGCTGGCTGCCCTGCTGGGGGTGGTGTTATCGGCTCAAGCCCAGACCCAGTTGGTCGACCTGAGCAGCTTTTCCAGCCAGCCGCGCTACTTCATGACGGCGTGGCTGCACGATGCAGCCGGCAATCAATACCGAGTGGGGCACGAGCTGGTGGCCGGGCAGGCCACCAACACGCTGGTGATTCAGAAAGCCGACGCGGCCAACAACGACTTGTTTCGCGACGACAGTGGCTTCGGCTCCGACACCCGGTTTATCGGGGCCGTGCTGGACAACTTCGGGAATGTGCGCACCGCGGCCCGGGTGATGGGGCCCGTCAATTACTTTGGTATTCCCTTCACGCCGCCCCCCGGTTCCCCTGGGCCCGAAAACCCCGATTTTCACGTGCCGCGCAAAGCGGCAGCCCTGATGTGTCACGGCGACTTGTCCCGGGAGTCGCCAAACAACTGCCTGGGCCCCGGTTCCGACTTCTGGGGATTCGGACTGCCAAAGGCCATCGACCAGCCCGTGACGCTGCGCGGCTACGACCTGATGCCCGCCCAGCTGTACACCGTAGTAGCCAGTGAATTTGTCGGGGCAGTAGGGCCGCTGACGGCCGTGCCCAACCGGCAATCGGCCGCCATAGCGGGCCACCGCTTCATCAGTCCGTACGGCACGTGGTGGCTGCGCCTGGCCAGCGAACAGCTGCGCCTGCCCGACCACTACGCTGTGTCGCTCGACCCGACCGGCGCAGCCTACGTTACAGCCTCCTTCCGCAACGCCATTCAGGTAGGCCAGGTTACCTACAACCGCGCCGGGGTCAACAGCGCCGTCATTGTACTGGAACACTCCGGGGCGGTGCGGCGGGTCGATATTCTGCCCGGCGTGGTGACGCAGAGCGTGCAGGCCGCTCCCGAGCAGCCCGGGGCCTACTACGTAGTGGGCCGCAGTGCCAGCCTCTTTCCTTTTTTCTGGCTGGGCGGCACCCCGCTCAATGGGCAGCAGGACTTCTGGCTGCGCACCGACCCAAGCGGCACCGTGCAGTATGCGCAGCAGCCCTACGCCCCGCTGTTCAGCTCCGCCGATATTCTGAGCATCAAAACGGATCCAGGGGGTAACGTTTATCAGGTGCTGCGCTGCCGGCGTGCCACCGGATTCGGGCCCATCACCCTGCCCGACCCGGGTGGGGTGTACGTGGTGGCGGCTTGCTATACGCCCGCCGGCAAGCTGCGCTGGGTGCGCACCGGCACGGCCGGCAGCGGTGCGCTCATCCCGCAGAGCTTCACCGTCGATGCCCCCGATCAACTCAGTGTAGTGGTGGATACCCCACCCGGCTCGCTGCTGCGGTTTAGCCCGGCCCAGCTTACCACCCGGCCCGGAGTGCCCGGCAACACCCTGCTCTACGGGGCCACCCTAGGCACACCGCCGCTGGTTGCCAGCGTGGTGCGGCGCATTACGGCCGGCACGGTCACCTTCACTTTTACCGGCCTCAATCTGAGCGGGGCCCAGCAAGCCTGGGTAGGCGGCCGGCCGCTCAGCAACGTGACCGTCGACGCCAATGGTACCCGCCTCACGGGCACGACCCCGCCCGGGCTGGCATCGTACGGTTACGGCGTGGTAGAAACGCCGGCCGGGTTCGGCGCTTCACCCACGCCGGCCTCGGCCCCCGGTCCCAATAACCCGGGCCGCGCCACTACGCCCGACCACTTTGGGGAGCCAGCACTGACGGCTTATCCTACTGTTTCGGAGGGTTGGGTGAGAGTTAGCGGGGCAGTGTCGGTCGAAATTACGCAGGTGCGGGTGGAGCTGGCAGATATGCTCGGGCGGGTGCAGCGGACCAGTACGCTGCCCACTGCCGGCGCTTGGCTCGACGGGGAAATAAGCACTCGGGACCTGGCGCCCGGGCCCTACCTGCTACGGGTGCACAATGGCGGCGCGCGGCCAACCCAACTGCGCGTTGAGGTGAAGTAAGCTTCAGCGTCGAGGCGGCACTAGGAATTGGTGATAGTCGTCGGGGGCAAAATGCAGGCGCCCCTCCCCAACCGAACTGGTGGGGGAGGGGCGCCTGACGCTTGTCAGAAGAAGGCTATTCTACCGAAAGGTTTTCGAAGCTGCCGCCGAGCGTAACGCGGCAGCGCAGCTGATTGGCCCGGGTGCGCACCGAGTCGGTAGGGTCGCTCACGTCGGGCAGGCGCACCTCGTAGCTACCACTGACCAGGCGGCGGGTGGCGTCGTAGGCGGTGATGCGTACCTGACCTTCGAGCTCGGAAAAGCTGCTGGCGTAGTAGCTGCCCGAGGTGCCACTGTCGGTTACCCGGTAGTTGTAGCCGTAGCCGACGGTGGCGGCGGGGCGGCTGTCGGAGGCCGAGCGCAGGGTGTAGGTTCCCAGCAAGTCGGCTCCCAGGCGCGAGCGGTCTACACTCAGGGCCAGGCCTTCGCGCCGGTCAAGGGTGTTGAACTGCAAGTGCAGGCCGTCGGCGTTCAGGCTGCTATGGCCGCGCAGATCCGGCGTCGGGTAGCTCACACCGCTGAATACGGTGGTGCCGGGGTAGTAAAACGAGCGCGACAGGTTGAAATCGGCCGCGGGAGCGGACTGGGGCTGCGGAGTTGCTTCGGGCTGGTCGTCGCAGGAGGCGGTGGTAAAGCCCAGAACAGCGGCCAGCAGGAGCAGAGGAAAGGTTTTCATATCGGATGAGGTTTGGCGGCGCCATTGCCAACGCAATGCCAGCCCGCTTGCCTTCCACGCAGCAACCGATGAAAAATTCGAAAGGTGCTGATTTTCAGTTCACACAAAACATGTGATTGACTCGCGGGCTGCTGGGTGTTATGGCCGAAGAAAATGCGACCAGCTAGGGTACCTGGCCGGTCGCCCTGCCGAGCCAACAGAACGTCATGCTGAGCCCCGGGCGAAGCATTTCTCCCGCTTCACCTGGCATTCCTCTCTTTGGAGGGTGCCGTGGAAGGTTTCGAGAAGCTTGGTTACGCCGACCTACGGGTAGACTTCGCGGACGCCGGATAAAGCATGGTCGTTCTGCTGGCTCCGCGTTCGGCCCGAAGCTGACCTAAACAATTCGGCCAAAACAATCCGAAATTGTTTGAGCCGAATTGTTTAGGTCAGCGTTTGGGGAATGGTATCGGGCAATGGGGCTGGCTGCAGCCTATCTGGCCTAGCTGGCTACTACCAGTTTCTGGCCGGGTTTCACCTCATCCGATTTGAGGTTGTTGAGCTTGCGCAATTGCTCCACCGTCAGGCCCTGGTAGCGGCGCGAGATGTTGTAGAGCGTATCGCCGGGCTGCACCACGTGCACGCGCTGCAGGGCGGGCAGATTCGTCCGCGGCTTGGGCCGGGCCGCGGCCTGAGTTGTAGCCTTGGGTTCCGGTTCCCCGGCTTCCGCGGTCAACTCGGGAGCGGTGAGGCGCAGCTTCTGGCCGGGCGTCACGATTTCCGATTTCAACTGATTCCAGGCCACGAGCTGCTCCACCGATACGCCCTGCTCGCGGGCCAGCTTGGTGAGGTAGTCGCCCCGGCGAACCACGTACTCGGTAGCGGCTGCCACCTGCGTTTGGGCCTGGGCCGCAACTGCATCGGCGGAATTATCGGCGGCTGCCGGATTGCGCTCGGCCACCGCCGCGGCCGATTGCGGGGCGCTGGCTACTTCGGGCTTGGATTCCGCCAGTGCCGGGGCCGGGACAGTGGGTTGCTCGGCGGCCGGTTTAGCTACCGCCGCCGTGACGGGCCGTTTGGTGACTTTGACGCCCATTTCAGCGGGCGTGCGCGGGGCAGCGGCCACGGCCGGCGCCGCTACGGGCCGGGTGGCTACGGCCTGACCGGTAGTGGTGCCCTCTTTGGCCGGCAGGAATACCACCAGCTTTTGCTGCGGCCGCAGGGCCCGACCCTTGGGCAGGTTGTTCCAGCGGCGCAGTTGGCTCTGGCTCACGCCGTACCAGCTGGCCAGCTCGGCCAGCGACTGGCCCCGGCGCACGGTGTGCACCTTGCGCTGGGTGCGCGGCGCCTCATCGTTGCGGGCCGGCGGTGCCGCGTTCGTCGAAGAAGCCAGCAGCGGAACTGCTTCAAAACCCGCCAGGCGGGGCGGCAGCGGCCGAATGGGCTGGGGCAGGGTAGCCGCCGGGCGGCAGTAATCGAACAGGGTGGCGCGGTCTACTTCGCGCAGCAGCGGGCGGGCCGTGGCCGGAAACTGCACGGCGTAGGGGCGGTAGCCGGCCGGCAGGTAATGCTTGCGCAGCTCGGGGTTCAGGCGCAGCAGGGCCGCCGAATCGAGCCCGCAGGCCTGGCTCAGGCGGGTTACGTCGAAGGCGCGGCCGCCCAGGTGCAGGGTATCCAGCGGCTCGGCGTACTGGTAGCGCAGCTCGGGCGAGTGTAGCTGGTGCTGCTGGGCGTACTTCATGGCGTACATAATGGCCGTGAAGCTGGGCACGTAGTTGCGCGTTTCCTTGGGCATGTGCGGATACATCTCCCAGAAGTTGCGCTTGCCGGTGCGCCGCATCACGCGCTGCACGTTGCCGCCGCCCCAGTTGTAGGCCGCCAGCACCAGCTCCCAGTCGTGAAACATGCCGTAGAGGTAGCGCAGGTGCTTGCAGGCCGCCTCGGTCGACTTCTCCGGGTCCATGCGCTCGTCCACCCACTCGTCGCGGCGCAGGCGCAGGTCGCCGGCGGTGGGGCCCATAAACTGCCACAGGCCGGTAGCCCCCACCCGCGACTTGGCCGTGGGAATCAGCGCCGACTCGACTACGGCCAGGTACTTCAGGTCCTGGGGCAGGCCGTACTTGGCCAAGTACTTCTCAAACAGCGGGAAGTACAGGTTTTCGCGCTCCAGCACGCGCTGCAGGTAGCCGCGGTTGCGCTGCGTGAAGTAGGTCACGTGCGCCATCACGGTGTTGTTGAACGTGTGGGGCACGTCCGTCTCGAAGCAGCCAATCCGGTCGCAGACCAAGTCGCTGAGCTTGGGCGCTTCCATCAGCCAAGCCAGGCGCACCGAGTCGATTTCCACCGGCTCGGCCACCAGCGAATCGGGCTGCAGCTCGAGCTGCACCTGTACCGTGTCGACCAGTTCGCCTCCCGGCTGTACCGTGGGCGGAAGTTGCGTCTGAGCCGCGGCGGGGCGGGCAAAGGCAGCTGCCAACAACAGCAAAGCGGAAGCGCGAATCGGTCGTTTCATGCCAGGCTAGGGGGTGGGGACGGAAACCGGGACGTTTTCGGACACGTGTTTGGCAAAGGCCAGCAGCTCGGCTTCGCGGAACGCACCGGCCATTACCTGCAGCCCGATGGGCAGGCCATCCTGGTCCTGGCCCACGGGTAGCGAAATGGCCGGAACCCCGGCCAGCGAAGCCTGAACCGTGAAGATATCAGCCAGATACATAGCCAGCGCATCCTTGGTGTTTTCGCCGATGCGGAACGCCGTGGTGGGCGTGGTGGGTAGAATCAGGAAGTCGTACTGGCGCAGCAGCTCGTCGGTTTGCTCCTTGATGAGGCGCCGCACGCGCTGGGCCTTGGTGTAGTAGGCATCGTAGTAGTCGGCCGACAGCACGAAGGTGCCCAGCAGAATGCGCCGCTGCACCTCGGGGCCGAAGCCCTGGCTGCGGCTTTTCTTGTAGAGCGACTCCAGGTCGGTGGCATCGGCGGCGCGGTAGCCGTACTTCACCCCGTCGAAGCGGCCCAGGTTGGAGCTGGCCTCCGCCGTGGTCAGGATGTAGTAGGTGGGCACCATGTAGTCGAGGTAGGGAAAGTCCACGGCCTCCACCACGTGGCCCTGGCCGCGCAGCTGCTCAATCACGTTTTCGGTGGCCTGGCGAATGTCGGCGGCCAGGCCCGGGCGCTCCAGCGTGTCGCGGATGTAGCCCACGCGGTAGTGTGGCTGGGGCTCGAGCAGCTGGCTGTAGGCCGGTACGGGCTCCTGGCTCACGGTGGCGTCGAACTCGTCGGGGCCGGCCATGACTTCCAGCAGCAGGGCCGCGTCGTCCACCGAGCGGGTGAGCGGGCCAATCTGG
The DNA here is from genome assembly GCF_044628455.1 of Hymenobacter sp. B81. Taxonomy (NCBI): domain Bacteria; kingdom Pseudomonadati; phylum Bacteroidota; class Cytophagia; order Cytophagales; family Hymenobacteraceae; genus Hymenobacter; species Hymenobacter sp. B81. The sequence goes on from NZ_JBIYZW010000002.1 coordinate 1,261,332, forward strand.
TCGAACGACGAGGCGTAGGCCACCAGGCCGTAGCGCGACACGCGCGAGTAGGTTGGCTTCAGGCCCACGATGCCGCAGAATGCCGCCGGCTGGCGCACCGAGCCGCCGGTGTCGGAGCCGATGGAGGCCAGGCACAGGTCGGCCTGCACCGCCACGGCCGAGCCGCCCGACGAGCCGCCCGACACGCGCTCGGGGTCGAGCTCGTTGCGCACGGGGCCGAAGTAGGAGGTTTCGTTGGAGGCGCCCATGGCAAACTCGTCGCAGTTCTGCCGCCCAATCAGGATGGCGTCTTCGTCAATGAGGCGCTGCACGGCCGTGCCGGTGAAGAGCGACTTGAAGCCGTCGAGGATGTGGCTGCTCGACTGCAGGGCGTGGCCCTGGTAGGCCAGCACGTCCTTCAGCCCGATGACCATGCCGGCCAGCTTGCCGGCGGTGCCGGCCGCCAGCTTGGCGTCCACGGCCTCGGCCTGCTGGCGGGCCTCGTCGGCCCACACCTCCAGGAAGGCGTTCAGGTGCGGCTTGCGGGCAATGTTATCCAGGTAATACTCCACGAGCTGGCGGCAGGTGAGAGTACCGGCCGCCAGCTCGTGGCGAACTTCCGTGAGGGAGTTGAAGCGTCTCAAGGGAGCGTGGGTTAGATCAAGTGGTCGGATGCTTGTCGTCGGAAGCGGGAACGTGGGGCAGGCCGGCGGGCGTCACCGTGGGCTGCTCGGGAGCTGCTACCGGGGCTTCGGGCTGGTCGAGCGCGGTGGGCTGGTAGGCTACCGGGGCGGGCGGGGCCGGCTGGTAGCCCGGCTGCTGATAGCCGGTAGGCGGTTGCTGGTAGCCCGGGTGCGGCGCCGGGCGCTGCGGGTCGGGGGAGGTGCCGGCGTTTTCAATTTCGCTGCGAATCTCGCGCGAGGCATCCTTGAACTCGCGGATGCCCTTGCCCAGGCCGCGGGCCAGCTCGGGAATCTTGTTGGCCCCGAAGAAAATCAGGATGACGACCATGATGAGCATAATCTCACCCCCGCCCAGGTCGCCTAGAAACAGCAAAAATGGCGTTTGCATGGCAGTAACGGGAAGATTAAGCGCGGGGCGGCTGCGGGTTGTTGTCGCGGTACTCCGGCTTGGAGTCCTTGGAGGCATCCTTGAACTCGCGGATACCCTGGCCCATGCCCCGGAACAGCTCCGGAATGCGTTTGGCGCCGAACAGCAGAATGATGGCGAGAACAATCAGCAGTACTTCCGTAGTGCCAAGGCCGCCTATGAGCAAAAACATCGGTTGCATGAGGTCGAATGAAAGTTGCGGGTAAAGGAAGGCGTACGAATGCGCCGGCCATCGGGATTGTAAAGGTACCCCATAATTTCTAAATGCCCGGGCCCGAAACCGCCTTCTGCGGGGAGCGTAAGCCCGTAAATCCGGTCGTTGGGCCGCGGCATTGGGCGAGGGAAATGACACGTTGGGCGGCAAATACTTTTTATTCGTCGGCCAAATCCGGGTTTTGTTGCCGGACCGTAAGTATCTTGTTTGCCGCGTACTTTTGTTTCCGAATAATTCGGCGCAGCCGTCCGCGGCCAGCGCTTTAACTGCTTGCTGTCATGCCCTTTCGTTCCGCTAGTTCCGCCCCCGATCTTGCCACTCCTGCTCCCCGCTCCTTGGAGGAGGAGCGCCTAGAGGCACTGCGGGCGTACCAGATTCTGGACACCAGCCCCGATGAGGACTTTGACGCGCTGACCCGGCTAGCGGCTTACATCTGCGGCACGCCCATTTCCCTGGTGTCGCTCATCGACTCGTCGCGGCAGTGGTTCAAGGCCAACTTCGGCTTGGAGGGTATACAGGAAACCCCGCGTGAATACTCCTTCTGCCAGTACGCTATGGTGTCGGGCGGAGTCTATGAGGTAGAGGACGCCACGGAAAACCCACTGTTCAGCCAGAACCCGCTGGTGCAGGGCGACCCCAACATCCGTTTCTACGCCGGGGCGCCCCTGGTAACGCCCTCGGGACAGCCCCTGGGGGCCCTCTGCGCCATCGATACGCGCCCCCGCCACCTTACGGACGAGCAGCGCGATGCCCTGCAGACGCTAGCCCGCGAGGTGGTGTCGCACCTGGAGCTGCGGCGGGCCCGCCTGCAGCTGGAGCAGGAGCAACAGAAGCTGGAAGGGTTGTTGCGCATGGCCAACAACGCCGCCGAAACGCTGTACTCGGGCGGACGCACCGAAATCTTCGTCAAGCAGGAGCACAAGCTGGTGCGCATCAACACGGCCGACATCCGCTACGTGGAGGCGCTGGGCGACTACGTGAACATTTACGCGGCGCAGGAGCGCTTTACGGTATACACCACCATGAAGGACATGGTGGCCCGGCTACCGGCCCGCGACTTCGTGCGCGTGCACCGCAAGTACATCGTGCGCCTCGACCGCATCGTCGCCATCGAGGGCGACGCGGTGCTGATCGACAGCTCGCGGCCGGCCGCCGATTCGGGTCGGGGCGTGGGAGTCCCAATCGGAAATTCGTACAAAGCCGACCTGATGGGGCGCCTCAATCTGGTGTAGGTACACGAATATCGTCCCGATAACCAGCGGCTTGGTCGAGAAAATAGCGGCATTGGGCGAAAAGTATATCCCATAGCCCATAAGAACCGTATCTTTGAACCTGTTATCGGGGGATTAGTCCCTTGGCTTTGGCCAGGGAGGGATTAACTGATAGCTAAGTTTGTTTTCATAGCTCAGAAAGGCACCGTACGCTGTACGGTGTTTTTTTATGTCTATTCGTTAAGCTCAGCTAAGAAAAAGCCTACTTGGGCCAGGGCTACTTGCGGCCGAGCCAGGACTCCGGATTGAGGTTGGTGCTGTTGCGCCAGAGCTGAAACTGCAGCTCCGTAGTGCCCTCGGCATTGGTATAAACCGTGCCGATGGCCTGGCGCATCTTCACAGTCTGGCCCTCGCTCACGCTCACCGAACGCAGCTTGGCGTACACCGTGAAGTACTCCCCGTGCTGCACCATCACCACGTTGTTCATGCCGGCAATGTTGGCCACCGTGAGCACCTTGCCCTCGAAAATGGCCCGCACCGGCTCGCCGGCGGCCGTCTGAATGTCGACGCCGCGGTTTTCCACCGTCACGTTTTTCAGCACCGGGTGGGCGTGGCGGCCGAAGCGCTGGGAAATGAAGCCCCGGGCCACCGGCCACAGCAGCCGGCCGCGATTGTCGGCAAACGACGACGACAGCTCGGCCGTTTCGGGCGTGAGCGAAACGCGGTCGGTGCGGGTGGTAGCGGCGGTGGCCGCCTCGGCGGCTTCGGCGGCTTCGCGCCGGGCGGTGGTGCGTTCGGCGGCGGTGGCCGTGGGACTTTCGGCGCGCTCGGCGCTGGCTTTGGCGGCGGCGGCTTTGGCGGCGGCGCGGGCGGCGGCGGCGCGGGCGGCGCGGGCAATTTCCTCGCGCACGCGCTGGGCAATCAGGTTGTCGAGCTGGCGAATCGACTGCTGGCGCTCGGCCAGCTCCCGGCGCAGCTGTTCTTCCTGCTGGCTGAGCTGCTGCACCACCTGGTCTTGCTGCTCGCGCATGGTGAGCAGGCTGCGCTTCTCGTTGAGCTGGGTGCCCAGCACCACGGTTTTCTGCTGGCGCTTCTGGGTGAGGCCCGTCAGCTGCTGGTTCAGCTCCTGCTGGGTGCGCTGAATCACGGCCACCTGCTGGCGGCGGGCTTCGGAATACTGGCGCACGTAGCTCAGCCGCCGCGCCCACTCGTTGAAGGAATCGGCGGCGAACAAAAACATCAGGCGGTTGAAGGAGTTGGCCGTTTTCGACGAGGCGTAGATGAGCTGGGCATATTCGGCCTTGAGCCGCTCCAGGGCTGTCTGCTTCACCTTGACCTGCGTTTCCGTCTGGCGCACGTCCGAGTCGAGGTAGCGCAGTTCCGAGGAGGTACTTTTAATCACCTCCTGCTGCACGGTAATCTTTTCCTTGAGCGCGTTGAGCTGGCCCAGCGAGGTTTGCTTTTTCTGCTGGGTCTGCTCCAGAATGCGGCTGGTTTCGCGGATGCGGCGCAGGGTGTTGCGCCGCTCCCGCTCCAGCTGAGCCTTGGTTTTGACCGTCGTCCTGGTCGCTAGCTTGCGCTTTTGCTGCGCGGGCGCGGGCAGAGCGGCCAATAGCAGCCCGGCCAGCAGCCAGAGCAGCCACCGGCGGCTACTTGCGGTTTTTACGCCCATACGCGGCCGGTACGCTAAACGGGAAGTCCAGCTTGCTCTTGTCCAGCTCCACGCTGCGGTAGCTGATGGAAATCAGCGCCGCCGGGCGGCCCGGCTGCTGGGCTTCGATAAGGGTGCCGTGGGCAAAAAGCTGCCCGTTGCCTTCCAGGGGCTGAAAGTCGGCGTAGGTGACCTTCACGCTGTTGCTGGTCTGTACGTCCTGCACGCTGAGTTTCTGGACCCGCGAGCGGCTCAGGTCGATGAGCTGCTCCACCAGCACGCTGGCCTGCTGGTAATTCACCTTCTGCACCGGGCCGTCGTTTTCCACGCGGGGAGTCGCGCCGTTGAGCGCGGGCAGGTAGTCGCCCAGCAGCAGGGCCTGCACCTGCGCAAACGTCACGGGCACGTTGAACTGCCGGCTCAGGTAGGTGAAGTTGCCCGCGTAGAAGGTTTTCTCCAGCTTGTTGATGACCTGCACCGAGTCGGGCGTGATGATGGCGCGCACGCCCTCGATGCCCAGCAGCGAGGCCGACAGCCAGATGACGCTGTCTTTGCGCATGCGCAGGTTCACGTTGGCCGAGTACTTCTCCCCGTTGGCGTCGATCTGGGCTTTGCCCTTGGCCGAGAGGTAGGTGAAGTCCAGGTTGCGGGCCATTACCGCGGGGGCCGGGGGCGTGGCCGGGGCAGCCGTCGATTGGGTCGGGGCGAGCCGACGGTGGCAGGCGCCCAGGCTCAGGCTGCCCACTAGCACGAGCAACAGCGGCCAGCGTCTATTCATAGAGTTTGCGGTCTTTTATTTTGCGGTCGATGAGCGGGGTGGTGCCGCCGGCCTTGCGGGCCCGCTGCCACTGCTCCAGGGCTCCGGCCGCGTCGCCCAGCTGAAAAAGCACGTCGCCGTAGTGCTCCAATACAGTGCCATCCTTGGAAGTGCGCACGGCTTTTTCCAATTGCTGGCGGGCCCCGGCGTAGTCCTTCAGCTTGTACAGCACCCACCCGTACGTATCGAGGTAGGTGTCGTTGTCGGGAAACTGCTTCACCAGCTTGCCCGCCATTTCCTTGGCCCGGGGCAGGTCTTTGCCGCGCAGCGAGAGGTAGTAGCTGTAGTTGTTGAGGGCCTGCGCGTTGTTGGCGTCGAAGGTCAGCGCGGCCTGGTAGGCGGCATCCGACTTCTCGAACTCCTTCAACTCGTGGTACACGTCGCCCAGCTGGACGTCGAACTGCGCGCTGAGCTCGGGGTTGTCGGTGGTCAGCTTGCGGCCCTGCTCCAGCGAGCGGACGGCTTTCTGGGGCTGCTTGGCGAACGTGTGGCCCACGCCGTTGTAAAACCAGAACACGGCCTGGTTCGGAAACAGCTCCAGGGCCTGGGAAGTGTGGCGCAGCAGCGAGTCGGTTTGGGCCAGCTCGGCGTCGATGCTCACCACCTGCTGCCAGATCTTGAAGTGGGAGTTGTCGAGGCGCAGGGCGCGCAGGTAGTTGCCGCGGGCCAGCTCCTTTTTGTTGGCGAGCAGCTGCACGTCGCCGGCTACCGAGTAGGCCTTGGGGTCGCGCGGGTGCACGCGGGTGGTGATGTCGGCCAGCTCCAGCGCGGTTTGCTCGATGGCGGGGTTGGGCAGCTGCTTGAGGTAGTCAATCAGGATGCGCACCTTCTGGTCGATGTTCAGCCCCGGGCTCTGGAAGGCCTGCTTGATCTGGGTTTCCGATTCGCCGGTGTTGCCCTGCTGGCGGTAGGCGTCGGCCAGAATCATGTGCGCCTGGGGGTTGTCGGGGTCCTGGCGCAGGGCCTGCTGGGCCGCCCGGATGGCGTCGGGCAGGCGGTTGTTGGCCGCGTACATCTCAGCCTGGGCCAGCACGTAGCGCACCTCGTCGGGGTTGGCCGCAATCAGCGCCTCGCCTTCCTGCAGGGCCTTGTCGAGGTTGTTCTGCTTGAGGTAAATCTGCTGCTTCTTGAACGACACCTCGTCGAGCGGGCCGAACTCTTTTTCGGCCTCGTTGAAGGTGGCCAGCGCCTCATTGAGCTTGCCCTGGGCCAGGTACAGATCGGCCAGGTTAAACAGGTACTCCTTGGAGTCGGGCACGTCGTGCACCAAGCTCACGTAGACCTTGGCGGCCTCGTCGTACTGCTTCTGGGTGCTGAACACCTGGGCCAGCAGCAGGTAGTAGTAGGGGTTCTTGGGGTCGAGGCGCAGGGCGGCCTGGGCAAAGTTGCCCGCGTCCTTGAGGTTGCCGATCAGCAGGTTGGTTTCGGCAATCTTGTAGTTGATGGCCGCGTTGTTGGGGTCGAGCTGGTAGGCCTTGAGCAGGCGTTCCTGGGCTTTGTTGTAGTCTTCGAGCAGCAGGAACTTCACGCCGTCGACGAAGTAGGCCTCACTCAGCTCCCGGTCTTTCTCGGTGAGCTGGCGGTTTTGCTTGGCCGCTTCCAGGGCCGCCTGCCGCTGCATTTCCTTGCGCTCCTTGCGGGTGAGCTTCTTCGGTTTTTCCTTTTTCGGCTTGGGAGACGCGGCCTGCTCCTGCGCCGGCTTGCCCGGCCCCGACTGCTGGGCATAACTCGGCGCGGTCAGCAGCAGACCGGAAAGCAGAAGCGGAAAAACAGCGGCGCGAAACATGGCAACGAAAGCGCCGAAGCGCGGAAAAAGAAGGTAACGGAGCATTGGGGCGGGAATTGCCGCACGTTTCAAAAGATACGGCATTCCCCCCAAAACCCGCGGCGGCCGGCTACAGTTTCAGGGCGTTGTAGTCGCCCACGCTCAGGTCGGCCGGGGTGCCGGTGAGCGTGGCAAAGCTGCCCACCATGGAGTTGCTGATGTTGGCGTGCTGCACCGTGGCCGACTTCTGCACAATGCTGTTGGCCACCACCGAGTGGCGCAGCACCGAGTTGTCGCCCACCGACACGTGCGGGCCCACGATGCTGTTTTCGAGCACCACGTTTTCGCCGATGTACACGGGCGGGATAATCACGCTGTTAGTCAGCTTGGCCGACTTTGCGACGGTGTCTTCGCCAGCTTCGCGCAGGTACTCGAGGTAGCGCTGGTTGGTGTACACGGTAGCGTCCTTGTTGCCGCAGTCCAGCCACTCGTTCACGCGGCCCGGAATGAACACGGCGCCCTGGTTTTTCATGTTCTCCAGGGCATTGGTGAGCTGATACTCGCCTTTTTCCTTGATGTCGTTGTCGAGCAGGTACTGCAGCTCGCGCTTGAGGTAGTCGCCGTCGCGGAAGTAGTAGATGCCGATGATGGCCAGGTCGGAGACGAACTCCTGGGGCTTTTCAATCAGCTCGGTAATGCGGCCCTGCTCGTCGAGCTTCACCACGCCGAAGGGGCGGGGGTCTTCCACGCGCTGCACCCAGATGGTGCCGTCGGCCGAGGTGTCGAGGGTGAAGTCGGCCTTGAACAGGGTATCGGCGAAGGCCACCACCAGCGGGCCGCTAAGCGAATCCTTGGCGCACATGATGGCGTGGGCGGTGCCCAGCGGCTCGTCCTGGTACACAATGGTGCCCTTGGCGCCCACCGACTCGGCAATTTTTAGCAGGCTTTGTTCCACTTCGGTCCCGAAGCGCCCCACAATAAACGCCACTTCCTCCACCTGCTGGCCCACCACCTTGGCAATGTCCTCGACGAGGCGCTGAACGATGGGTTTACCGGCAATGGGAATCAGGGGCTTGGGAACGGTGAGCGTGTGCGGGCGCATGCGCTTGCCCATACCGGCCATCGGGACGATGATTTTCATAGGAGGTCGTGGAGAAAAGAATGGTTTGGGGCATGTACGTAACGAGACGCAAAATGCCGCGCAAAATTCGCTCTTGAGAAAGTAATATCTAGGGCTTCAGCGATATTTTCGCCGGCCTCCGGCGAAATAAACCGGGGCAGTTTACTTGGTGCCGGTGCTGCCGTAGCCCCCGGCGCCGCGGGTGGTTTCGCTCAGTGCTTCGGCGGCCTGCCACCGCACGCGCTCGTGCCGGGCCACCACCAGCTGGGCTACCCGCTCGCCGTCCTGCACCACGAAGGGCGCGTCGGAGAGGTTCACCAGCAGCACCTTCAACTCGCCGCGGTAGTCGGCATCGATGGTGCCGGGGCTGTTGACAATGCCGATGCCGTGGCGGTAGGCCAGGCCGCTACGCGGGCGTACCTGCGCCTCGTAGCCCTCGGGAATTTCCAGAAACAGCCCGGTGGGAATGAGGGCGCGCTGCAGGGGCGCCAGGGTAACCGGCTCGGCCAGGTGGGCGTGCACGTCCATGCCCGCAGCGTGGTCGGTTTGGTAGGCCGGCAGCGGGTGCCCCGAGCGGTTGATGATGTTGATGGAAAGCATAGGCGAAGGGCCGCACTCGGGCGGCTACGGGCAAAGCTACGGCTTGCCCGGCACTCGTAATGCCGCCGCGGGTTGCCTTTCCAGCAGCAGCACCGCCCCGGCGTAGGCCAGCGGCAGCAGTACGCCCAGCGCGTAGCGCAGCAAGCCCGCCGGCAGGTAGGCGAAGCCCGCCACCAGCAGCACCGCCACCAGCAGCCAGCCGGCCAGCCGCGCCACGGGGTAGGGCACCGGAAAGTGACGCTGCCCCAGCCAGCCGCACACCAGGGCCATGAGCAGGTAGCAGGCCAGCGTAGCCAGGGCGCTGCCCACGTAGCCCAGCACCGGAATCAGCAGGAAGTTGAGTACCACCGTCAGCAGGGCGCCGCCCACGCTGATGTAGGTGCCCACGTGGGTCTTATCAGTGAGCTTAAACCACACCGACACGTTGTAGTACACGCCCAGAAACAGGTTGGCCAGCAGCAGAATGGGCACCACGACCAGACCGTCGAGGTATTCGGCGCGGCGCAGCAGCAGCGGTGCCAGCCAGTCGAGGTTGAGGCTCACGCCCAGGAAAATCAGCGCGCAGCAGAGCGTGAACCACTTCAGCACCAGGGCAAAGGTGGCGGGGGAGTTTTTCTCGCTGGCTTGCGCGAAAAAGAATGGCTCGGCGGCGTAGCGGAAGGCCTGAATGACCAGCTGCATAAAGATGCTGAGCTTGTAGCAGGCCCCGAAAATGCCCAGCGCCGCTTGGTTGCTCAGGCCCGGGTAGAAGCCCACCGGCAGCCAGTACTTGAGCAGAATGCGCGACAACATCTCGCTGACCATGCCCGCCAGGCCCATCAGCATAATGGGGTAGCCGTAGCGCCAGAGCGCGGGTACCGAGGGCCAGTGAATGCGGAAGTTAAAGTCCGTCAGCTCACGCCAGAGCAGGGGAATGAAGAGGGCGTTGGCCAGCAGGTTGGCCCAGAATACGTAGCCCACGCCCAGTGTAGGGTCGTACACGGCCGCCACTAGGGGGCGCAGCTCGGGCAGGTATTTGCCTTGCCACACGTCGGCGCAGAACACCACGAAAAACAAGGTTAGCCCCACATTGGCCACCACGTTGAGCAGGCGCAACCCGGCAAACTTGCGGGCCTTGCCTTCGAGCCGTAGCCGGGCAAACGGGATGCTGACCACCGCGTCGATAACCATGATGAGGCCCAGCCACACGAAGAACTTTTCCTGGCCGCTGTAATTCAGCGCCCCGGCCAGGGGGCCGGCTAGCAGGATGAGCAGGCCGCCGAGCAGCAGACTGCTCACCAGCAGCAAACTCAGTACCTGCCCGTAGAGCAGGCGGCGGTTGGCACCCGGGCGGTTGGCAAAGCGGAAAAACGCCGTTTCCATCCCGTAGGTGAACACCACGTTCAGAAACGCAACGTAGGCGTACAGCTCGGTAACCACGCCGTAGTCAGCAGCCCCGAAGCGGGCCGTGAACAGGGGTACCAGCAGAAAGTTGAGCATGCGCCCCACAATGCTGCTCACGCCGTACACGGCCGTTTGGCCAGCTAGCTTTTTGGCCAGTCCGCTCACCTGTTCCGGGTAGTTGCCGTCAGAGAAAGGGGCGCCATTAAGCGCCGGTAAACTGCGCCGGGCGCTTTTCCAGGAACGCCTGGGTGCCCTCGCGGAAGTCCGCCGAGCCGCAGCACCGACCGAAGGAGTTGGCCTCGGTCTGGTAGCCGCTCTTCTCGGGCGAGTAGTAGGCATTCACGCAGTCGATAACCATGCCCACGGCCAGCGGGGCCTTGGCCAGAATGCGGGTGAGCAGCTGGCGGCAGAAGCTCAGCAACTCGGCAGCCGGCACCACGTGGTTTACCAAGCCCAGGCGCAGGGCCTCGTCGGCTTTCACCTGGTCGCCGGTCATGAGCAACTCCAGGGCCTTGCCCTTGCCCACCAGCTGGGTAAGGCGCTGGGTACCACCGTAGCCGGGTACCACGCCCAGGTTTACTTCGGGCTGACCGAAGCGGGCATTTTCAGACGCCACCCGCATATGGCAGGCCATGGCCAGCTCGCAGCCGCCACCCAGGGCAAAGCCGTTGACGGCCGCAATGACGGGCTTGGGGCTTTCCTCAATCAGGCAGAACACCTCCTGACCCTGCTCGGCGAAGCGGCGGCCGTTTACCTCGTTGAGCCCGGTCAGCTCGGCAATGTCGGCCCCGGCCACGAAGGCTTTGTCGCCACTGCCGGTGATGATGATGCCGCGCACCCGCTCGTCGTCCAGCGCCAGCTGCATGGCCTGCCGGATTTCGGCAATGGTGGCCGAGTTCAGGGCGTTGAGCTTGGTGGGGCGGTTCAGGGTGATGGTCAGGATGCCATCGTCGGTGCGGTCGAGGGCCAGGTTCTCCAGCAGGGGGAGCATAGACAGGGAGGCTAGTTCCAAAGGTGGCGGCAAAGATAGAGACATTGCGCGCCCGACCGTTGGAGCGGCCCGAGCGGGCTGCAGACCGGCTTTTTTGCGTTGGGGCCCCTGATTCAGCGTTGCGCCACCAGCGGCGGGGGTAGCAGGCTGCTGAGCTGCCGGGTCAACTCGTGGGAGTAGCGCAGGGCGCTGGCGTCGGAGAGGTGCATGCCGTCGGTGGTGGTGTAGGCCTGGCAGTCGGGCTGCGGTAGGTAGGCAAACCGGGCGGGCGGAAAAGCGCCCTGCAGCTGCCGGCGCATGTACTGCAGCCGCGGGCTCTGGCAGGCAGCGGCGCTGATGGGCATCTCGAAAAACACCACCCGGCTGCCGCGCCCGGCAAAGTAGTCGACGTAGCCGCGCAGGGCGCCGATGTTGCGGGTAAACACCGCGTCAGGCAGCTGGGCAAACTCCTGCCGCATCGACTGCTCAATTTTCAGGGCCAGGGCCGCGTCCTGGGCCGAAGCCGGCGCCTCCTGGAAAGCCGCGGCGCTGACCGGCGCCGGCGTGGCCGCCTGCGCGCCCACTTTCTCGCGGATGCGCGCCGCCGCGGCAGGGCGCAGGCGCTCCAGCGCGGCAAAGCCCAGCCCAAACAGCTGGTTGAGGGGCTGATGCCGCTCACGCAGCAGGGGCAGGGCCGTGCGCAGCGGGTGCATCACGGGGTTGAACAAGGTGGCCGTGGTGGCCGCGTTCGGGGCACGGTCGAGCACATCGACTTCTACCAGAATCAGCTTGGGTGCTTGGCCAGTGCGCTTCAGAATTTCCAGCCCCTCGAACACGCTCTGCCCGCGGAAAGCCAGGTTGTAGGTGTTGGCCGGCAGGGCGTAGGGCCGCAGCTTGGCCGCCAGCGACGACCCGACGATGACCACTGGGTAGCCCGTGGCGCGGGCGTACACGAACTCCTGCATCTTGATCTGATTGTCCTGGTTGATGCCCTGGGGAATCACCACCTGACCCGGCAGTTGGGGCAGCAGGAAGTGGTAGCCAGCCAGCAGCAGCGCCGTAACCAGCAGCGAGCGGATGATCAGGGTCATGGCAAACGAGCGGTTAGAACTGGAAGTAGATGAAGCTGCCCGCCGGGCCGGCATTGGTGATGATGAGAAAGAGCATGGCTGCGTACCAGGCGTAGTCGATACGGCGGATGCTCAGGCCCGCGTAGGAGTCGCGCGTGAGGTACCAGACGTGGTAAAGCACCACCGGCAGCGAGTAGAACAGGATGCAGGCAATGGTCAGCGCCTCCAGGCCCGTCACGGCGTAGCCCACGTTGCTGCCCATGTGGGAGAGGTAGCTCAGGGCCTGCTCGAAGTTGGGCAGCCGGAACAGCAGCCAGGCCAGCGACACCAGCGAGAAGGTCAGCAACGTGGCCGCGAGCTGGCCCGCAAACGAAGTGGGGGCCGGTACCCAGCGCTTGCCCAGCCGCTCGGCCGCCAGCGCCAGGCCGTGAAACGAGCCCCACACCGCGTAGCTCCAGGCGGCGCCGTGCCAGAGCCCACCCAGAAACATCACAATCATCAGGTTCAGGTAGGTGCGCAGCTCGCCGCGGCGGTTGCCGCCCAGGGGCACGTACAGGTATTCGCGCAGAAACGAGCTGAGCGAAATGTGCCAGCGCCGCCAGAACTCGGTGATGGAGCGGCTGATGTAGGGAAAGTTAAAGTTGTCGGGCAGGCGGTAGCCGAACAGGTGGGCCACGCCAATGGCAATGAGCGAGTAGCCCGCGAAGTCGGCGAAGATCTGCATGGAGTAGCCAAACAGCATGGCCACCAGCATGGCGCTGCTCTGCCGCTCGAAGTAGGGGTAGGCAATCCAGAACGTCTGCTCCTTGAGGTTGTCGGCCACCACCATTTTCAGGAAGTAGCCCACTATCACGGCCCGGAAAAAGGCGTCCCAGTCGATGTCGTGCAGGTACTTGGGCTTGATCTGCGGAATGAAGTCGTGGGCTTTCAGGATGGGCCCGGCAATGAGGTGGGGAAAGAAGGCCACAAATAGCGTGGTGTTGCGCACGTGCTGCAGCATGGAGCGCGGCACCAGTGCCTGCGCCTCGTGCCGGTCCCGCTCGCGGTAGGAGTCGACCAGCAGGGAAATGCCCTCGAAGGTGTAGAACGAAATGCCGATGGGCAGCGGAATCTGGGTTAGAAACAGCCCCACCTCACTGGTAGAGGCGAAGAGCGAGTTGCCGATGAGCGGGCTGTACTTGAAAAACGCCAGGATGGCCAGGTTGACACCCACGCCCAGCGCGGCGTAGAAAAACCGCTGCCGCGGCGCGCTGTACACCACCTGGTAGGAGGTAGCCACGTTCACCGCTGCCGAGAGCAGAAACAGCAGCAGCAGCCAGGGCGTAGTCCAGGCGTAGAAAAACAGGCTGCTGGCAATCAGAATGCACACCTGCCAGCGGCGCAGGACCGGCAGGTAATATAGGAGCAGCGTGACCACAACCAGGGCCAGAAACTCAAAGCTGTTGAACAACATAACCGGGGAGCATAAGGGAGGTGGCAGCAAAGGGGCCGCCGCACTAATTAATGTTAAATATTCTACTTTATAAAGAAATACTATAACTATATTTTTAAGGATGAGTTCAGAAATTATTTTTCCTTACTTACAGCCATGCCCGGGCTCGATCGGTAGCGGCCACGGCTGCTGCGCGAGGTCGGGACATGTGCCAGGCGGCCCTTGCCGGGGTCCGGAACGGTATCCAGTAGCCCTTTTTCAGCTCCCGGGAGCTGTCTGCTTACTCCCTTCCACTCCAACACACCACTGTATGGGCTTCGTCTCCGAATTCAAAGAGTTTATCTCCAAGGGCAACGTGCTCGATCTGGCGGTGGGCGTCATCATTGGGGCCTCATTCGGCAAAATCGTTGCGTCGCTGACCGATGACATTCTGATGCCCATTCTGGGCGTGTTCACCGGCGGCATCGACTTCAAGAACTGGTTTGTAGCCCTGGATGGCAACCGCTACGAAACCATAGAGAAGGCCAAAGAAGCCGGGGCAGCGACGCTCAACTACGGCAACCTGATCAACGCCGTCATTTACTTCGTCATTATTGCCTTCGCCATCTTTTGGCTGGTAAAATTGGCCAACCGCTTCAAGCGGCCGCAGGAAGTGGTGCCCGTGGCCGACCTGGGCCCAACCAAGGATCAGGCCCTGCTGATGGAAATCCGCGACGCGCTGCGGAACCGGACCGTTTAGGCGGCTGCAAGCACGCTGTCTGGCTTTCGGAGCACCCCCGGCGGGAGCACCGGGAGCCGGCCTTGGTATTTCCTTTTAAGCCGACTGGTGCTATGAACCCGCGTTTTCTTTTCCGCTTGAGCCTGGCTGCCGGGCTGCTATGGACCTTGCCGGCCGCCGCGCAGGAGCCCGTGCCTAACCGGGCGCCGCTGCCACCCGCGGCCTACAAAATTTCGGCCGAGGTCGATACAGCGCGGGGCTGGCGCCGGGGCGGCATAGGCACCTTCAACTTCAGCCAGGTGAGCCTGAACAACTGGGCACCGGGCGGGCAAAGCTCCCTGTCGCTGCTGGCCATCGGCAACGCCTACGCCCACTTCCGCGGCGCCGAGCACACCTTCGATCTGGCCGCCGACCTGGTGTATGGCCTGCAGAAGCCGGGCAAGGCGCGCCTGCGCAAAAACGACGACCGGCTGGAGCTGAACGCCCGCTACGGCCGGTTCCTGACCAACAAACTGTCGTACGCCGCGCAGCTCAACCTCAAAACCCAGCTCACGCCTACCAAGGACCTGGTGCGGCCCGATTCGCTGCTGTCGCGCTTTTTCGCCCCGGCCTATGTTCTGGCTTCCATTGGTATCGACTACCGCCCCAACGAGGATTTCTCCTTGTTCCTGTCGCCCATCACCGGCAAGTTCACGGTGGTAGCCGACCAGGGCCTGGCCGACGCGGGCGCGTTTGGCGTGCGCGCCGCCCGCCGCGACGAACTGGGCCGGCCGGTGGCCAATACCGGTGAGCGGCTGCGCGAGGAAGTGGGCGCCTACCTCAATGCGCGCTACCGCCGCCCGCTGCTCACCAATATCACCTATCAGACCAAGTTGGAGCTGTTCAGCAACTACTTCCACAACCCCCAGAACGTAGACGTGAACTGGGAAAACCTGATCGACTTCAAAGTCAACAAGTTTATTAGTGCCAGCGTAGCTACCGTGCTCGTGTACGACGACGATATTCTGGTACCCATTGACCGCAACGAAGACGGGCAGCCCGATGCCCGAGGCCGGCGCATCCAGTTCAAGGAAACGCTGGGTATCGGCCTGACATACAAGTTTTAAAAATAGGAACTAACTTGCTCACCCACCCGTTCGGCCCGCAAGCTATGGCACATGGTTTGCCGGGACTTGCTTGCTTCTTCAACCCCACCCAACCATCACCCATGAAAGTTTTTTTGGCCGCCGCGGTCCTGGCCGGCGTAACGCTGCTCTCGACGCCCGCCGCCCAGGCGCAAACCACGGCTTCTACAGCTTCGACCTCGCGCGAGGAGCAAGCCAAGCAGGCCAACGAAGCCGGCCTGCGCAAGCGCAAAAGCTCGCCCGATGATCTGGCCCGCATGCAGCGCCGCATGAGCATGAACCCCGACGAGGTGAAGCGCGACCAGCAGATGGAAGTGTTGGAGGCCCGGTCGGGGGTGAGCAGCTACTCCAGTGGCTCGGGCAAGCGCAGCTACGAGAAGGGGAACGGGGCTTTCACCGTGCAGCGCTTCCGCGACAAGAACAGCGCCGCCATGCAGAAGCGCGGCCAGTCGCGCCCCGCGCCCGGCATCGACCCCAAGGGCAAGCCGCTGAAGCACAAGAAAGACAAGAAATTCCTGCTGTTTTAAGCAGCAGCCGACTCCGAGCTAATTCAGCAGAGCATAAAAAAGCCCCGGCGCAAAGCTCCGGGGTTTTTTGCTTTTTCGTTGGACCGGGGCCACCGTTCGCCCCCAGCTACTGGAAAAAGTGTCGTTGTGCGGTGCCTGAGCAGCCAGCACGAAAAATCTATGTGAGCCGGTACGGCTGGGTAGTGAGCCGGCCTGAAACGGTACGCGAGAAGTGGAAGCGGGTGCTAGCCGTGAGTGGCGGAGGCAGCGGCGCCTCGGAAACTCTCGGGCGGCTCGGAGCGGGATGCGCGAGCCAGGGCCAGGGCTAACAGGCCGGCCAGCAAGAGGCCGGCCGAGCGGCGCAGCCACAACCCAAAGTCAGGAGCAGTAAGCATAACGTTGCGCGGCGGTAGCCCAAAAAGTGGGTCAAAGCTTGATAAACTCCACGCGTTGGTTGAGCGGGGCGTAGTCGTCCTCGGGGTCGGTGTACAGCGGCTGGGTTTCGCCCAGGCCTTTCACCGAAAGTCGGCTGCCGTCGATGCCCGCCGTGATGAGGGCGGCGCGCACTGCGTCGGCCCGGCGCTGCGACAGGCGCAGGTTGTCGGGGGCTTCGCCGGCCAGCAGGGTGTGCGTCTCGATGCGCAGCTTCACGGTCGGCTCGCGGCGCAGCACATCGGCAATTCCTTTCACGAAGGGCTGAGCATCGGCGGCCAGCGTGGCCGTGCCTTCCTCGAAGTGGATGGCGTGCGACACCAGGCGGCCTTCTTCGAGCAGGGCCGAGTAGTAGTCAGCCGTTTTCTCGGCCACCTTGCGGTCAACGGCTTCTTCGATCTTGCGTTCGGCCACGCGGCTGGCAGCGCGCTCCACCGCGCGGTTGAGCAGGTAAAGCTGGCCCTGCGACACCAGCGGCAGGCAGCATAAGAGGGCGAGCAGAATGGCTTTCATCGGTGGTAGGCAGTAAGAGGTAAGGGTTGCATTAGAGGCAGGCAAACCAGGCGGCTAAAGCTTAGCCAGCGTCTGCAGATCCATGGTCTTGGCCACGTCGCGCACCAGGTCGGTGTTGTGCTGCTGGTCGAGCTCGACAGAGACGAAAAACCGGTCGCCGACGCCCAGGGCCACTGAGGCGCGGCGCTCCTTTTTCTGCAGGGTTTCGTAGCCCTGCACGTTGGGAATGCCCAGGTCGCAGCCCCGCATCAGGTGCTCGTCGTTTTCCTGCGAGAAGCCCGCGGCCATCATGGCCGTGGCTCCCGCGTACAGCGCGTTGGCGCCGTTGTAGTCTACCAGCTGCACCTTGAGCCGCTGTTTGCCACAGCGGTAGTACTGCTCGCAGGTGGAATAGCTCACCCCGCCAATGTTCACCGATTCGCCCTGCGGAACGCCGTCGCGCACAAACTGACCCACTGTTTCGGGCAGAAACTTGGCCAGCTCGCCGTAGGGCAACGACAGCGTGTCGGCGAGGCTGCGGCGCGAACTGCGGGCCGCGTCCAGGGGCAGTTCCGCAATGGCGGAGGCCACCGCAGTAGCCTCCACCGTGGCGCGGCTATCGGGTGCTTGCGCGCAGCTGCTCAGCAACAGCATCAGGAGCCCGCCGGGGAAAAGACGTGAGCGGAGAAACATGGCAGGCGGGGGCGGGAGAGAGGCTGACAGGCTAGAACTTGGCCGAGAGGCCCAGCTTCAGGTATGAAGCGTCGTAGCCGATTTCCCCGAAGGCGCCGATGTTGTCGGTGAAGTAGTAGCGGCCCCCCAGGAAGAAGCCCGAGTACATGTAGGCGCCGCCGTAGTTGTCGTAGTAGTCTTTGCCCAGCACGTCGTCGACGTAGGTATTCTTGTAGGACTCGATGCGGGCACCGAGGCTGATACCGGCGTAGGTATCCACCTTGGGGTTATCGGTAAAGTTGTAGTGGTAGGTGCCACGTACGCCCACATACATATTGGTCCAGGTAGCTTTGTATTTGGTGCCGGGGTAGTCGTAGCGGTACGACTTGTAGCCCACCAAGCCCCCGATGCCAATGGTGCCGGGGCCGACCCCTTCAATAAAGCCCCGCTCAACCGACAGGTTCAGGGCCGGCATGCTGGCGTTGCCCAGGTAGCCGTAGCCCAGGCCCAGGCCGATGCCCAGGTTGACGGCCGTACTGCCTTTCACGAAGCCGGTAGCGCTGCTGGTGGCTTTGGGGGCTGCTTTGGGCGTGGCAGTAGAAGCAGGGGCGGCGGGCGTAGGCTCGGCGGCGGGCTGAGCAACGGCTACCGGCTTGGCCGCTGGTTTAGCAGCAGTAGCCGGCTTGGTGGCGGGGCGAGCCGCCGTAGCCGTCGGCTTGGCCGTGCTGCTGGTTTTGGTGGTCGTGGTTTTGGCGGCGGGTTTGGTTTGGGCCAGAACCGGCGAGGCCGCCAAGGTCGGCAGCAGCAGCAGGGCGGAGAGGCTAAGCGTTTTCATAGTAGTCGGGCAAAAAAGAAGGGAACAACTGACGGAGCAGAGCCAATTGGCTGATACAAAACTACCTCTACCCCCCTGCGGCGTCAATCGCATGATGATGTGAGAATGATATTTTTCTGCTTTAGTTAATTGATATTCAGTTCTTTAAATAAGAATCCCCGCCCCGGTCAGGTGACCGAAGCGGGGAGCTGCTAGCCGCGCCGGAGCGCAACATTTGTTGGGATAGATGCAATTGGGCCGCCCGGGCTGGGTTTTCCCGGTGCGGCCGGCTGATTACAGGTCGCGTAGCAGCCACTGGGCCAGACGACCTACCAGCGGCAGTGGCTCGCAGGAACCGCTGATAGCCGCCATAACGCCCAGCATCCGCATGAGCATGATGGCCCCGATGCCCACGCCCGACACCATCAGGCTGCTCCAGCCCCAGGTGGAAAGCAGCCCCACCTGGGCTACCAGGCACACCACGGTAATGAGGTGCAGCAGCGTCATCTGGCGCAGGTGAAAGTTGACCAGGGCCGAGCGTTGCGGCCGCGGAGTGCGGTAAGCCAGCAGCCAGCCAAATACCGAGAGGTAACACATAATGGACAGCTTGCGGTCCAGCTGGTGCGCCTCGGCCGGGCGCTGGTCGAGCGCCCAAGTGCTGCTCATACCCACCTGGTCGAAATCGCCCAGCCAGCTGCTCACGCGGCTGCTCCAGCGCAGCAGGTTGTCATCCGTAATCTTTCTTCCCAGAGCAAGCATACGACTTAGCAAACGGTTGGCGTGTTCGGTAAAAAACCTGGCGGCCCATCCCGATTACCACGACGGTACGGACCGTAAGTCACCAATCGACGGCCGTAAGTAGCGGGTATCGATAGCGACTGAACAAAGGTGTGCCTCGTTGCTGCGGAAGTGCTAATACAAATGTTTCAAAGAATAGCACAGATGTTACCTTGCTCGTATGTAATTGATTTATAGATGTTTGAATTTTGGTGTTTAACGGCTTAACTGCTTGCTGAGCGGATTTAACTGCCTTGGTCGACCGGTCCGGAAACCGCGGCCGCCTGACCGGCGGCGTACTCCGAGGGAGTCATCCGGTACAGTTCGCGGAAGCACTTGGCGAAGTACGAGAGGTTGGCAAACCCCACGGCGTCGGCTACTTCGGCTACGGTGCCCGACTGCGCCTGGAGCAGCGCCGCCGCCCGCCGCAGCCGTAGCGTGCGCACAAACTCCGAGGTCGACTGGTCGGTGAGGGCCTTGAGTTTGCGGTGCAGCTGCACCCGGCTCAGCGCCATGGCATCGGCAAAGGCTTCAACGCTGAAGTCCGCATCGGCCAGGTGAGCCTCCACTACGCCGATGGCACGGTTCAGAAAGGCCTCGTCGGCCGAGGTTACGCTGACCTCGCTTAGCTCTAGCTTCAGCTCCCGGCCGAAGCGCTGCCGCAGCAGTTGCCGCTGGCGGATGAGATTGTGAATGCGGGCGCGCAGCTCGTCGGGGCGGAAGGGCTTGGTCTGGTAGTCGTCGGCGCCCAGGTCGAGGCCCTGCAGCCGGCTTTCCTGCTCGGCGTGCGCCGTGAGCAGCACCACGGGAATGTGGCTGGTACACTCGTCGGCGCGCAGGCGGCGGCACAGCTCCAGGCCATCGAGCCCGGGCATCATCAGGTCCGATACCACCAGATCGGGCACGGCTGCCGTGATGCGGCGCAGGCCCTGCTCGCCGTCGGCGGCCGTAAGCACGCGGAAGTCGGTGGCCAGGCAGCTGCGCAGGTAGTCGCGCATTTCGGGGTTGTCCTCCACCACCAGCACCAGCGGGCGGGCATCCTCGCTGCTGCCCTCCGGTTCGGCGTCGGGCAGCGGCAGGCGCGGGGCGCGCAGCGCGGGCACCGGCGCGAGGGAAGTTTCAGCCGGCGCAGTGCTTATCTCGCGACTGTCAAGATGGTCTTTGCCAAGCAGCAGCTCCACTACAAAGGTGGTACCCTGGCCCAGCGTGCTCATCACCCGTACCGTGCCGTGGTGCAGCGCTACCAACTCCTTCACCAGCGCCAGCCCGATGCCGGTGCCGTCGTGCAGGCGGGTGAGCTGGCCGTCGACCTGGTGAAAGCGGTCGAAGATCAGGGGCAGGTGCTCGGCCGGAATGCCCATGCCGGTGTCGCGCACGCGCAGCGCGGCCCGCCCATTGTCGGCCGATACGCTCACCTGCACCTGTCCCCCGGCGGGCGTAAACTTGAGGGCGTTGCCCAGCAGGTTGTAGAGAATCTTGTCGAACTGATCGGCATCGAGGTACACTTCCAGCGCCTCAACCTCGGACTCAAACACCCAGGCTACGTCGCGGCTGGCGGCCAGCGACTCGAAGGCCGCCATGCCCGTGCGCACCACCCGCACCATATCCAGCGGAGCCGCAGCCAGCTGCAGCTGGCCGCTTTCCAGCCGGGCAATGTCGAGCAGCTGGTTGATGAGCTGCAGCAGACGGCGGGCGTTGCGGTGCATGAGCGCGTACTCGGGGCGCGGCGCGGCCCCGGTTTCCGGGCGCTCCTCACTCAGCAGCTGCTCCAGCGGGCTGATGATAAGAGTGAGCGGGGTGCGTAGCTCGTGGGAGATGTTGGTGAAGAAGCGGGTTTTCAGCTCGTCGAGCTCCTGCAGCTTGTGCGAGGTGCGGATGCTTTCCTGCAATTGCTGGTAGGCCTGCTGCAGCTCGTTGGCCCGCTCGGCCAGGGCCTGGTTGGCCGAATGCTGGACCTCCTCTTTTTCGCGGGCTATGGCCAGGGCCTGCTCCTGGGCCAGCTGCTTTTCGCGCAACGCCGCCAGGGCCTGGGTTTGGGCGTTTTCTTTGTCGCGCAGGGCGGCCAGGGCGGCATCCTGGGCCTGCTGCCGCTCCTTCTTAGTGAGGTTGATGCGGTCGGCCAGACCGAGCGAAAGCAGAATCATTTCCAGCGCCGAGGCTACGTGCACGCCGTGGAAGGCCCAGAAGTTGTTGCGCGGGGTGATGCCCACCAGCCCTAGGTAGAAGTTGGCAATGGCCAGCAGCAGCAGCGTCCAGCCCAGCATATAGTAGCGGGCGGGGCGGTAGCCGGTCAGCAGCACCAGAACGCCCGCCGCCAGCAGCACTGCGCTGGTCCACAAAGCCGCGCACACCGGCCCCAGCAGCCCCAGCGTAGGGTTGGCGCTGAGCAGCGACACCACTACCGGGACCCAGGCTACCGCCAGCGTCAGGCGCAGCAGCCGGTCGAAGCGGGGCAGCAGGCGGGGCGTTTCCAGAAAGGCCCGGGCCGTGAGGGTTCCGAAGAAAATGCACAAACTCAGCAGCAGGTTCTGGCGCACTTCCAGCACGTAGCCGCTCAGCCCCTCGCTCCAGAACTGCCGCAGATAACCCGTCATGTCGAGCTGCAGCAGGATGAAGCAGGCTGCGTACAGGCTGTAGAGCAGGTAGCTCCGGTCGCGCACCGACACGAACAGCAGCAGGTTGTAGGCCAGCAGCGCCAGCAGAATCCCGAAGTAGGGGCCCATGACCTGGTCGCCCTGCCGGGCCTGCTGCAGCAGGTAGGCCTGCTCGCTCACGCCCACAAACAGGGCTTCGTCGTTAGGCGCGCGAATGTAGAGCGTAACGGTTTCACCGGGCGGCAGCTCCAGGCGCACGTTGTAGTGGCGGTGCGGTACGGCGTGGGTCTGGGCCGAGGGCAGCACCGAGTTCAGTCGGTACTGTTGCCGCTGACCGTTGGCGCGCACGGCGTACACGTCGAAGCTTGCCGTAGCCTGGGTTTGCAGCAACAGCAGCCAATGGGTGCCGGCGGTGGTTTCGGAGCGCAGCTGGCCGCGGAGCCAGCGCACCTGCCCCGGCCGGCCCTGCCCCGAGCGGCGCACGTTGTCGAGCACGAACCGATCGGACCAGGGCGGCTGCTGCACCTGGCGCAACGTCAGCTGGGCAATGGCGGCAGGGGAGCCGCCGCGTAGCTCTTCCAGAAACGGGTTGAGGCGGTGAGTTTGCAGGGTGTCGCGCAGCACCAGCGTGGGGGCCGGGCTGCCGGGCGCGGCTACGGCCGTCCAGGCCGTAAGCCAGCACAGCCATATACACGCCAAATACTTCATCTGCTAGGAGTTTGCCCGGTTTCGCCAGCCGAAATATACCGAATGAATGGGTAATGAGCCCGCTACGCGGGGCCGCTGGCGCAGGCTACATAAAACCAAAAGCCCCGGTCGTTGCGGACCGGGGCTTTCGGGACTTGGCGGGCGTAACCAATTAGAGGGTACGCTTAACCTCTTTCTCTTCGAAGCCTTCGATGATGTCGCCTTCGCGCAGGTCATCGAAGTTCTTGATCGAAATACCGCATTCGTAGCCTTGGCGCACCTCCGAAACATCGTCTTTGAAGCGTTTGAGCGCCTGAACGTTGCCGGTATGCTGCACGATGCCGTCGCGTACCACCCGCACCTTGGTGTTGCGGGTAATGGTGCCGTCCGTCACCATACAGCCGGCAATGGTGCCCACTTTGGTGATGTTGAACACCTGGCGAACTTCCACCGTGGCCACGGTCACCTCCTGCACCGTCGGGGCCAGCATGCCTTCCATGGCATCCTTCACCTCGTTGATGGCGTTGTAGATGATCGAGTACAGGCGCACATCGATCTGCTCCTGCTCGGCCAGCTTGCGCGCCCCCAGCGAGGGACGCACCTGGAAGCCGATGATGATGGCGTCGGAAGCCGAGGCCAGCAGCACGTCCGATTCGGAGATGGCGCCCACCCCTTTCGAGAGGATGTTCACGGCCACTTCCGGCGTCGAGAGCTTGAGCAGCGAGTCCGACAGGGCTTCCACCGAGCCGTCCACGTCGCCCTTCACAATGATGTTGAGCTCCTTGAACGAACCGATAGCCAGGCGGCGACCAATCTCGTCGAGGGTGATGTGCTTCTTGGTGCGCATCGACTGCTCGCGCTGCAGCTGCTGACGCTGGGTGGCAATTTCGCGGGCTTCACGCTCCGTTTCCATCACCTGAATCTTGTCGCCCGCCTGTGGCGCGCCTTGCAGACCCAGCAGCTGAACCGGCGTGGAAGGACCAGCCACTTTCATCTTCTTGCCGCGGTGGTCGGTCATGGCTTTCACGCGGCCGAAGTGCGGGCCGGCCAGCACGATGTCGCCGATTTCCAGCGTACCCGTCTGCACCAGGATGGTGGTTACGTAGCCGCGGCCCTTGTCGAGCGAGGCTTCGATAACCGTACCCACGGCCCGGCGGTCGGGGTTGGCTTTCAGCTCCAGCAGTTCGGCTTCGAGCAGCACTTTCTCGAGCAGGTCGTCGATACCCGCGCCGGTTTTGGCCGAAACCTCCTGCGACTGGTATTTACCGCCCCACTCTTCCACCAGGATGTTGATAGCCGACAGTTCCTCGCGGACCTTGTCGGGATTCGCACCCGGCTTGTCAATTTTGTTCAGGGCAATAACGATGGGCACCCCCGCCGCCTGCGCGTGGTTGATGGCTTCCTTCGTCTGCGGCATCACCGAGTCGTCGGCCGCCACCACAATGATGGCAATGTCGGTGACTTTGGCGCCGCGGGCACGCATGGCGGTAAACGCTTCGTGACCCGGGGTATCCAGGAAGGTGATGCGCTTGCCCGACTCGGTTTTTACCTCGTAGGCGCCGATGTGCTGGGTGATGCCGCCGGCCTCGCCCTTGGCGACCTGCGCGTTGCGGATGTAGTCCAGCAGCGAGGTTTTGCCGTGGTCGACGTGACCCATGATGGTTACGATGGGGGCGCGGTCCTGCAGCAGGGCCGGATCCTCGTCGGCATCGATAACCACGTCCTGCTCGTCTTCCGCCGAGAGAAACTCCACGTCGTAGCCAAACTCGTCGGCAATGACGGTAATGGCTTCGGCGTCGAGGCGCTGGTTGATGGACACGAACATGCCCATGTTCAGGCAGACCTTGATAACCTCGTTCACCGATACGTTCATCAGCGAAGCCAGGTCGTTGGCCGAGATAAACTCGGTCAGCTTCAGGGTCTTAGAGGCTAGTTCGTTCTGCTGACGTTGCAGCTCGGTAGCCTCGGCAATACCGGCCCGCTTGTCGCGGCGGTACTTGGCGCGGTTCTGCTGACCGCCACGGCCGCCGCTGAGCTTGGCCAGCGTAGCCTTGATCTGGTCCTGAATCTGCTTGTCGTTCTGCTCGGGAGTGCCGGGCGCCGCGTTGGGGCGCGGGCCACGGTTGTCGCCCGGCCGACCCTGGCCACCGCCGGGGCGGTTCTGGTTGGCCGGCCGCACGGGGCGGTCGTTGCCGGTGCCAGGAGCACTGGGGCGGTTGCCCGGCGCACCAGTCTGGCCCTGCGGACCGCTGCCGGGTACGGTAATGCGCTGGCGCTTTTTCTTGTCGCCGATGCCGGCCTTGCGCACATCCGACGAAGCCACCGGCCGGGCGCCACGGCCCCCACCGCGGCGCGAGGCGTCGACGGGCAGCTCGATTTTACCCAGTACCGTGAGGCCTTTCAGCTGCTCCCCGCGGGCCACGATGGTTCCCTGGTCACCCTGGGACGCATCCGGCGCATCGGTGCTGCCTTCGGCCGACTTGGCTTCCGTAGCCGGAGCTTCAGCGGTTGGGGCTTCTGCTACAGGCGCCGCAGCTGGCTCAACCGGCTTGGGTGCCGGAGCCTCTGCTACGGGTGCCGGCTTGGGAGCTTCCACCACGGGAGCCGGGGCCGGAGCAACCGGTTCGGGAGCGGGCTTTACTTCGGCCACCGGGGCCAGTGCGGGCTTGGGGGCTTCTGCTACAGGTGCCGCAGCTGGCTCAACCGGCTTGGGTGCCGGAGCCTCTGCTACGGGTGCCGGCTTGGGAGCTTCCACCACGGGAGCCGGAGCCGGTTGAGCGGGCTTGGGCGGCACGGGGCGGCCCTTGGCATCCAGCTCAATTTTACCCAGCACCTTCAGGCCCGGCACCGAACGACCGTTGTCGGGCGCCGCGGGGGGCGGGGTCACCGGGGCGGGAGCAGGGGCTGCCGGCTCGGCGGGCTTGGGAGCTTCCACCGGCTTGACGGCTGCAGCCGCCGCCGCGGCGGCTTTGGTCCGCTCGGCTTCCTTGGCCTGGGCGGCCTGTTCCAGCTCGGTGTGGCGCAGCGATTGGCCACGCTTCGCCGCCTCCACCTTGTCTTGGGCCGACGATGCAAACTCCTTATTGAGTAGCGCTACCTGGTCGGGCGAAAGCTTGGTGGTGGGTTTATTTTCAATAGAAATGCCCTTGCCCGCCAGAAAGTCCACGATGGTGTGGGTTCCGACGTTAAGGTCAGTGGCCGCTTGTTTTAGCCGTTTGCTTGCTGCTTCCGCCATTCTTTGGTCGCGCTCGATACTCGTAGTTTGGTGCAAAAGTACGATTTAATTATTGCCAAACGGCGGAAAACTGGCCCGGGGAGGCCCGTTTTCCGCCTGTGTATGGGAGAGTTCCGGTCAACCGACGCACGGCCGACTTCGCTCAACTACTCTTTGGGGGCTTCCGATTCTTCCTCGGCAGCTTCCTCTTCGGCGTCGTTGTCGCCGTCAAACTCGGCCTGAATTACGCGGAATACCTCTTCCACGTTCTCCTCTTCCAGTTCGGTGCGGCGCACAAGGTCTTCCTTGTTGACGGCCAATACGGCCCGGCCGGTGTCGAGGCCGATTTTTTTCAGCTCGTCGATAATCCAGGCTTCCAGCTCGTCCGAGAATTCATCGAGGGCAATGTCTTCTTCGTACGAATCGGCTTCGCGGAATACGTCGATTTCCATGCCCACCAGCCGCGAGGCCAGCTTGATGTTGGCGCCGCCGCGGCCGATAGCCAGCGAAACCTGGTCGGGACGTAAGAACACCGAAACCCGGCCGGTTTGTTCATTGATTTTCATCGATGAGATTTTGGCCGGCGACAACGCGCGCTGAATGTACAGCTCCAGGTTGTCGGTGTAGTTGATGATGTCGATGTTCTCGTTTTCGAGTTCACGCACCACGGCATGAATGCGCGAGCCTTTCATGCCCACGCAGGCACCCACCGGGTCGATGCGGTCGTCGTAGCTTTCCACGGCCACCTTGGCCCGCTCGCCCGGTTCGCGCACGATGTTCTTGATGGTGATCAGGCCATCGAAGATTTCGGGTACTTCCTGCTCCATCAGGCGCTCCAGGAAAGCCGGGGCAGCGCGCGACAGAATGATTTTCGGCGCGCCGTTAATCACGTCCACGCGGTGCACCACGGCCCGGATGGTGTCGCCCTTGCGGTAGCGGTCCTTGGGAATCTGCTCGGGCTTGGGCAGGCTCAGTTCGTTTTCTTCCTGATCGAGCACGAGGGTTTCGCGGCCCCATACCTGGTACACCTCGCCGGCAATGATTTCGCCGACCATGTCCTTGTACTTCTGGTAGAGGTTGTCGCGCTCCAGGTCCTTCACGCGCTGAATCAGCGTTTGGCGGGCCATGAGCACGGCGCGGCGGCCGAAATCCTCCAGCTTCACCTGCTCCGATACTTCCTCCCCGATTTCGAAGTCGGGCTCAATCTTCTGGGCTTCCGACAGCGGAATTTTGTCGTGGTCCCAGATATCCTCCGAGTCGTCGTCCACAATCTCGCGGTTGCGGTAGATTTCCAGGTCGCCGTTGTCGGGGTTGATGATGACGTCGAAGTTGGAGTCATCGTTGTACTTCTTGCGGATCATCGTGCGGAACACCTCTTCGAGGATGCTCATCATGGTGGGCCGGTCGATGTTCTTGAACTTGGCAAATTCCGAGAACGACTCGATCAGGACGTTGCTGTTCATGGAGGTTGATGGGTTGATGGTTAAACTGTCAAAATGTTGCCTGTCAATGGCGCCTGCGGGGCGGGTTAGCCGCCGGGGCTGTCGCCATCAAGCCACGCAACCATGCAGCAATCAGGGGTTTACTTAAACGAGATAACCACCTTAGCTTCGCCAATTTCGGCAAAAGGCACGAAAGCCGGGGGCAGGGTTTTCTTCTTGTTCTTTTCCTTCACTTCTTCGCTGAACATGATGCCGTCGGGAGTGAATTCCTCCAAGACGCCGGTTTTCTCGGCGCCGTCGGCCAGTTTCAGGCTGAGGGTGCGGCCGGCGTGGCGGGCATACTGGCGCGGGCTTACCAGGGGCTGGTCGGCGCCGGGTGAGGTTACTTCCAGCGAGTAGGTGGCTTCTTCGCCGTACAGCTCGTCGATCTGCCGGGCCAGGCGGCGGCTGGTGCTGGCCAGCTCGTCGATGCCGATGCCCTCGTCGCCGTCGAGCACGGCCGTAATCTTGGGGCGCACGGCCGAGTCGCTCACCGTCAGGTCCACCACGAAATAAGCCGGGCCGGGCAGGCTCTGGTCCAGCATCTGCTGGATACGGGTGCGGTCGAAATGCATGGCTGAAGGGATTAAACAGAAAGAGGGGACGTACACCGTCCCCTCTTTCAATACCGTTTTACTGCGACAAAGATACACTATTGCCGGGCGCGGTGCAAGCCGCTACCGGTGGCGGATTTCCAGCCAGCCCTTGGCCCGGCGGTTTTCGGTGTCGCGCAGGTGGTAGTAGTACACCCCGTCGGGCAAGCCCTGGCCGCCCCAGTTGTTGCGGTAGTCCCGGGCCTCAAACACCTGGTTGCCCCATTTCGAAAACACCTGCAGCTCCACCGGCAGGCAGCTCAGGCGCTGCTCAAACACATCGTTGACGCTGTCGCCGTTGGGCGTGATGATGTTGGGAATAAATGGGTCGCCCACGTACACCGGCAGGAAAACCGAGCTGGCCTGGCAGGTGCTGTTGTAGATGGCCGTGAGGCGCACCAGGTAAGTGCCGGGCTTGGTGAAGGTGTGCGTCGGAAATTGCTCGTTGCTGCTGCCCTGCCCGTCGCCGAAATCCCACTCGTAGCGACTGGCAAAAAGCAGGTCGTGGTCGAAGGTGTGGGTGAAGGGCGCGAGGCCGGTGTACTGGGGCAGGTTTTCGCTGCGGCGCGGGCGCACCAGGCATTCGGGCAGCGTCAGCGGCTGGTTGGTGCGGTTGGCGGGCACCAGCACCACGTACAGGCTGTCTTGCTGGGTGCAGCCGTTGCCGGCCGTGTAGCTATAGGTGAGGGTGATGCGGCCGCTTTGGCCCAGGGGCGGCGTAAACATCCCGGCCGGCGTGCAGCCCGGGCCGCGCCAGGTACCGCCGGCGGGGCTGAAGCCCGTGAGCTGGTAGGGCGTGCGCTGCAACGAGCACAGGGCCGTGTCGCGGCCGGCATTTACCAGCGGCGGCGCATTCACCTGCACCTGCTGCGTGGCCACGCCGCACTGGTCTGGCGGCAGGGTGTAGGTAAGCGTGTGAGTGCCGGGGCCGGCCACGCCGGGGCGAAACAGGTTGCCCTGCACGCCCGGGCCACTGAAGGTGCCACCGGGCGGCGACGCCACCAGGGCTACGGCGCCGTCGTTGGCGCAGCGCGTATCCACGGGCGGAAATGACACCGGCGTCACCGGCAATACCGTCATGGTGAGCTGGCTGGTGGTGACGCAGGTGCCCGTGCTGGCTGCCGAGTAGGTGAGGCGGTGCTGGCCTACCAGGCCCGGAGTGGGTGTGAAGGTGAAGCCCGTGGCGGCCGAGCCGCTCACACCGGTGCCCGTCCAGGTGCCGCCGGCGGGTTGGCCGCCCAGGCGCATGGGGGCCGCGTCGGCACACACGCGCTGGTTGGGGCCGGCCACGGCGGCCTGAATGCCGAAGTCGATCTTGAAGGCGGCGTTGTTGCAGTTGCTGCTGCCGTTGCGCGTGGTGTAGTTGCCGGCGTGCGGGGGAAACGGAAAGCTCGACGAGCCGCCACAGCCGCCACACACCGCCTGGTATACGAAGCCGCGCCGGTCGAAGCGCGAGGTGCCGCCGTCGACGTGCTCCTCGGCGTTGCCCCCGAAGAAGGTCGCGTACTCCACCCCGGCTGCGTAGGGCGTAAACTGAATCAGGTAGAAGTCGTCGCCGCCGCTGGTGCGCTGCAAGGCGTTGGGCGTGGTATACATGCCGCGCACGTCCTCGTTGTTGTAGTCGATGCGCTCATTGGCGCCGCCCCCCCAACCGCACACGTAAATCCGCTCGCATTGGTCCACTAGAAAAGCGGTGGGCGAGATATCGGAGCCGCTGCGGGCTGTGCCAAACACGGTGCTGATCAGCAGCGCGTCGAGGCCCGGGCTGAGCTTTTGAATGAACTGCTTGCCGCCCAGGTTGCCCACCGCGCCGGGCGTGATGGGCATGGGCCCCTTGGTCTGACCTAGCAAATACACGCCGCCCTGGTCGTCGAGCTGCAGGAAGTAGGCCTGGTCGTACTGCGAGGTGCCGATATAGCTCATGCGCATCACCGAGCGCCCGTCGGGGCTGATGCGGGCCACGAAGCCATCGACGCCGCCCTGCAGCGAGGGAATCACGGCCCCGGCAGTGTTGTAGAGCACCGGGCTGGTAGTGCCGCCGGCGATGTACACCTCGCGGGCCGCATTCACTTGCACCGAAAACGCGGCGTCGGGGCCGGTGCCGCCGAAGTAGCTGCTCCACTGCAAATCGTTCAGGTTGGGATTCAGCTTGACCACCACCGCGTCGGTCGCGCCGCCGTAGCCGCCGTCGAAGCCGCTGCGGGTAGGAAAGTCGCCCGAGTTAGTGCTCGACACCAGGTACACGTTGTCATCCGGGTCCACGGTGATGTCGCCGCGGAACTGGTCGCCGTAGTTGCGCACCAGCGACGAGCCAGTGGCCAGCAGGCCGTCGTTGCTGCTGCCGCCCAGAAACGTCGAGGCCACCAGCCCGGCCCCGTTGGGGCTCAGGGCCGTCACCACCAGGTCGGAGCCGTTGGCGTAGAGCACGCCACTCAGCGGCTCGAAGCGGCTGCCGCCGTTGAAGCTGCGGTCGAAGGCGCCCTGCGTAACGGGGTAGTCGCCCGACGAGGTAGTGCCCAGAATCAGCAGCTCGTTGCGGCTGTTGACCACCATGCTGTGCGGCGCCTCGGAGCCGCTGCCGCCCACGTAGGTGGCCCAAGCGCGGGCCGCCGGGCCGTTGGCGGTGGTGATGAACTTGATGATGGCCATGTCGGTCACACCCCCGAACGAGGTGTCGAAGGCGCCGGGCGAGGTAGGGTAGCCAGGGCCGAAGGCCACGCCGCCGGAGTACATGTTGCCGTCGGCGTCGTAGGTGGCGGTGAAGCCCCAATTGTCGGCCGTCGAGCCGGTAAACGAGGAAAACACCACCGTCGGGTCGATGATCAAGGGGCGTTTGGCGTCGTAGCGGGCCAGCTCGAAGCTGACTTCGCGGCCGCGCAGCACGTAGCGGCAGGCCACGGGCTGGCGGCGGCCGGTGGCGTCGAGCTGCCAGGCCTGGGGCGCCAGCTCGGTAATGCGGCCCACGCTGGTGCTGATTTCCAGGCTGCCCTCGGGCGTGAGGCGCAGGGCCTCGGCGTGGTCGTAGCGCAGGCGAATGCGCTTGGGGTCGGCACCGGCGCGCAGGTTGAAGTCGTATTCGAGCCGCTGCTGGGCGTTTTCGTACACGCGGGCGTCGATGCCGGGCCACAGGCCGTCGTACTGCACCTGGCGGAAGCCACCCACTTGGCTGGCCCAGCGTTTGGCCTCGTTGCCCAGCAGGTAGTTGCGCACCTCTCCGGTGGGCTCAATGGGCAGCAGCTTCACGCCGTTGCGCGCCCCCACGAAGCGCATGCTGTAGGCGTGGCCGCGCAGCTGCCCGGCCGGCAGCTCCGGGCCGGCGTCGCGGGCCGGGTCGGGGCCGTGGCCGTGCTCGTTGAAGCGCCGGATGGCGGCCGGGTCGAACATGGTGTAGGTGAAGCCGTCGGCTTCCAGGAACAGGCGGCCGGCCGGCAGCAGGGCGGCGTAGCGGGCGCGGGCGTCCCACTGGCCCCGGTTTTCAATGAATTCCAGGCTGCGCGCCGGGGCGCCGGCCCAGGCCGCGGCAGGGGCAGTCAGCACCAGCAGCAGGCTCCAGAAAAAGTGGCCCAGGCGGCCAGGAGTAAACGTAGGCATCACGAAGTCGGCAAATAGGACCCTGAAGGTACGGCGAAACCGGGGCGGAATTGCACGGCTCACATGCTCATGTGAGCGGGGGCAAATTGCGTAGGTTTGCGGCTGGTAAGGCTGTTTCTGCTCCGTGGTGCGTCGTTCGCTGGCTTTCAAGTTCACCCTGCTGGTCTTTGCGTGGCTGTTCATAGCCATAGGATGCGCGCAGGTGCCTCCCCGGTTGGCATGGCCCGCCGCTTTCGGGGCGCTGAGCTTGCCGCTGGCCCTGGGCCTGAACCTGCTGCTGACCGGCTACTGGCTGCTGCGGCGCTGGCCGGTGGCGCTGCTGCCGCTGGTGGTGGCCGTGCTCACCTGGCCCCAGCTGATGCGCGGCCTGGCCCTGCACCCGCTTTATAAGGCCGAGGCCGGCTCCGGCCCGCAGCTGCGGGTGCTCAGCGCCAACGTGCGTATCTTCAATGTGTACCCCCAGTTGCGCAACGAGGGCCTGCAGTCCTCGCGCGACTTTATGCAGTGGCTGGCCGAGCACCCGGCCGACATCCTGTGTTTGCAGGAGTTCTACAACGAGCCCCGCCCCACCCGCGACGGCACCGTGTTCAACGCCGTGCGCCACGTGGGCACCAGCCGGCAGCGGCAGGTGTTCGTGTCCAAAACCCTGGTCAACGGCATCGGTGGTGAGTTCGGTATGGCCATTTTCACGCGCTACCCCATTCTGGGGCGCGGCACCATCCGCTTTGGCAAGCTCACCCAGAACCACGCCATGTGGGCCGATGTGCGCCTGCCCCAGGGCGACACCGTACGGGTATTCAACATGCACCTGCAGAGCATGAGCATGGACGAGCGCGACATCGTCGACAGCTACTCCAGCAAGTCGGGGCTGCAGGCCAAGGGGCGCGGGCTGCTGCGACGCTTCCGCCGCGGCTTCGTGGCCCGCAGCACCCAGGTCGATACCCTCGTGCGGCGCATCGAGGCCAGCCCCCACCCGGTGCTGCTGTGCGGCGACCTGAACGACTTTCCCTACAGCTACGCCTACGACCAGCTGGCCGACCACCTGCAAAACGCCTGGGCCACGGCCGGCACCGGGGTAGGGGCCAGCTACAACGGCAAGCTGCCCCTGCTGCGCATCGACCACCAGTTTGCCAGCCCCCGCTGGCAGGTCGAGTCGGTGCGGGTGCGGCGCGACATTCCCTACTCCGACCACTTTCCCCTGGAAGCCGTTTACCGCCTGCCCCCGCGGTGAATGGGTAAAGGAGTGAATGAGTGAATAACTGAGAGGCAGAATTCGGTGTTCAAACGGCGCGCCGCCGCTTGCTCCTCCCGAGCATCAACCTCACTCAGCCATTCGCCCATTCCCCCATTCACTCATTGCCCGTCTCACTACCTTTGCTCCATGCAACACCCGCTTTCGCTCTACAACACGCTCACGCGCCGCAAAGAAGCCTTCGTGCCCATTCATGAACCCTTCGTGGGCATGTACCTCTGCGGCCCCACGGTGTACAGCGAAGCCCACGTGGGCAACGCCCGCGGGCCGGTGGTGTTCGACGTGCTGGGCCGCTACCTGCGCCACCTGGGCTACACGGTGCGCTACGTGCGCAACATCACCGACGTGGGCCACCTCGAAGGCGACGCCGACGAGGGCGAAGACAAAATCAGCAAGATGGCCCGCGCCCGCCAGCTCGAGCCCATGCAGGTAGCCGAGTCGTACACCGGCCGCTACAACCGCCACATGGAGGCCCTGGGCTGCCTGCCGCCCGATATCACGCCCCGCGCCAGCGGCCACATCACCGAGCAGATTGCCATGGTCGAGGAAATCCTGGCCAACGGCTTCGCCTACGAGGTCAACGGCTCGGTGTACTTCGACGTGCCCCGCTACAACGAGCAGCACAGCTACGGCAAGCTCTCGGGCCGGGTGGTGGAAGAGCTGCTGGCCGGCACCCGCGACAACCTTGCCGGCCAGGACGAAAAGCGCAGCCCCCTGGACTTTGCCCTGTGGAAGCGCGCCGACGAGCGCCACCTCATGCGCTGGCCCTCGCCCTGGGGCGAAGGCTTCCCCGGCTGGCACCTCGAGTGCTCGGCCATGGGCCGCAAGTACCTCGGCGCCGAGTTCGACATCCACGGCGGCGGCCTCGATTTGATGTTTCCGCACCACGAGTGCGAAATCGCGCAGAGCCGGGCCAGCCACTCGCACACCGACGAGGCCCGGGTATGGCTGCACAACAACATGATTACGGTGAACGGCCAGAAGATGAGCAAGTCGGTGGGCAACTACATCACCGTCTCGCAGCTGTTCAGCGGCGAGCATGAGCTGCTCACGCAGGCCTACTCGCCCATGACGGCCCGCTTCTTCCTGTTGCAGGCCCACTACCGCTCCACCGTCGACATCACCGACGACGCCCTGAAGGCCGCCGCCAAGGGCTACCGCAAGCTCATGAACGGCCTGCGCCAGATCGAGCGCCTGCAGCTGCCCGCGGGCACCGAGCGCGCCGCCGGCCCCCAGCCCGCCGACGACGAGCTGCGCAAGCTGGTGGCCGACTGCTACACCGGCCTGAACGACGATCTGAACACGGCCCGGGCCATTGCCTCGCTGTTTAACCTGCTGCGCAAGTTCAACGGCTACTACAACCAGCCCGCCACCCTGGCCCAGGTAAGCGAGGCCGCCCTGCACGAAGCCATTGCCGCCTACCGCACCCTGGTGCAGGACGTGCTGGGCCTGCACGACGAGCCCCGCGCCGACCCCGAAGCCCTGCTGGGCCTCACCCTGCAGTTCTACCAGGAAGCCAAGTCGGCCAAGGACTACGCCAAAGTCGACGTCATCCGGGCCGCGCTCAAAGAGCAGGGCATCCTGGTGAAAGACACCAAAGCCGGCGTCGACTGGGCCTACGAGGAATAGGGTTTCCACCTGCGTACACCGGCCTAGCAGGTCAACTGAGAAAGGAACGTCATGCCGAGCGCAGCCGAGGCATCTCGCGTGCTGACGCCGAGCAACAGGCCACGACAGTGGTACTACGACCCCAGGTCGTAGTACCACTTCGCCCCACCGATAAAGCCTGCTGATCAACCTGCCCGGCCCCTTCAACCCCATCAATAGGATAAATCACCACCTGATTGCATTTATCCCTGTCTACTTGCCAAAAACCTACCTCGTCAACGACAAAACACCTTTCGACAACGACATTACCCACCTCGTCAACGATTATCACGACCTCGTCAACGGCAAACACCACCTCGTCAGCGACAAACCCCACCTCGCCAACGATTATCACGACCTTGTCGACGACAAAACACCCCTTGTCAACGATTATACCCACCTCGTCAACGACAAACCCGACCTCGCCAACGACTCAACCCCCTTCGGCCGGGTTTGCCGCCGCCGCGGACGAGCCGCCGGGCTTCTGTACTTCGAGTTCACCTTCTCCATGATTCGTCCCCTTCTGCGTCTGCTCGGGCGCCCCGCCGCGCTGCTGGCCGCTGCGGTGCTGCTCACGGCCTGCCCCGATAAAAAGCCCGCCGCTACCGAAACCGAGGCGCCCGCCGAAACGCCGCTGCGCCCCGCCCCGGCCTTCAACGCCGACTCGGCCTACGCCTACATCGCCAAGCAGGTCAGCTTCGGCCCGCGCGTGCCCAACACCCCGGCCCACCAGCGCTGCGGCGACTGGCTGGTGAGCGAGTTTCGCCGCCGCGGCCTCACGGTGCAGGAGCAGCCCTTCACGGCCATGGCCTTCGACGGCACCATGCTGCGCGGCCGCAACATCATTGCCCGCTTTGCCCCCCAGGCCGCCCGCCGCGTAGCCCTGTTTGCCCACTGGGACACCCGCCCCTTTGCCGACAAAGACAAGCAGCAACCCAACGCCGCCCTCGACGGCGCCATCGACGGGGCCAGCGGCGTGGCCGTGCTGCTGGAAATGGCCCGCCAGCTGGCCGCCCAGCCCGATTCGCTCACGCCCAAAGTTGGCGTCGACTTCATCCTGTTTGACGCCGAAGACTACGGCTACGACTCCTCCACCCAGGCCGACAAAGCCAACCAGCTGGCCGGCCAGGGCGTCGAAAGCTGGTGCCTGGGCTCCCAGCACTGGGCCAAAAACCTGGTCCCCCCTGGCTACAAGCCCGAGTACGGCATCCTGCTCGACATGGTGGGCGCCAAGGGTGCCCGGTTCTCGCGCGAGCAGCTGTCCCGCGAAAAAGCCGGCGACGTGGTGGGCAAAATCTGGAACGTGGCCTACCGCCTCGGCTACTCCGACTACTTCATTGCCCAGGACATCGGCAGCATCACCGACGACCACGTGTTCACCAACCAGGCCGGCGTGCGCACCGTCGACATCATCGACCACGTGCCCTACGGCGACGAGTTTTTCCCGCCCTACCACCACACCGTGCAGGACAACATGAGCATGGTCGACCGCAATACGCTGAAAGCGGTTGGGCAAACCGTGCTGACCACCCTCTACCAGGAATAGACTCCGGCCGCAGAGCGCAACCCGCGAAGCCCGTCCCCGTTGTGGGGCGGGCTTTTTGCTGCGCCACGTTGCCGCTCATCCTCGTAGCTTGAAATCCGTTTCAGACTCCGAGGCCCCTTGCTCAAACCCCGTTTGCTATGCGTGTACCGGTACTGCTGAGTTTGCTGCTGTTGCTGGCCGGGGCCGCCCGCGCCCAGATCGATACCACCGGCGGGAAGTTTTACCGGCCGCTGTACCCCAGCGTGAGCGTAGAGCAGGGCGTGGCCTACGGCGAAGCGGTGGATACCCAGGGCACCCCCCAGGTTCTGCGCCTCGACGTGTACCAGCCCGTGGGCGGCCCCACGGCCCCGCGGCCGCTGGTCATCCTGGCCCACGGCGGCGCCTTCCTGTTCGGCAGCCGCACCGACTACGACGTGAGCGAGCTGTGCCGCCGCCTGGCCCGCCTGGGCTACGTCGCGGCCAGCATCGACTACCGCCTGGAGCCTTCGCCGTTCACGTTCTCGGGCGCGCGGGCCGTGGTGCAGGCCACGCACGACATGCGGGCCGCCGTGCGGTTTTTCCGGCGCAGCGCCCTCGGCGCCAACCCCTACAACCTGCAGCCCCGCTACATCTTCGCGGGCGGCTCGTCGGCCGGCGCCATTACGGCCCTGCACACGGCCTACCTCGACCAGCCGGCCGAGCTGGCCGCCCTCAACGCCGGGGTAGCGGGCGGCCTCGAAGGCAGCAGCGGCAACCCCGGCTACAGCAGCCAGGTGCGGGCAGTCATCAACCTGTGCGGCGGCCTGGGCAACCCACTCTGGCTGGAAGCCGGCGACGAACCCCTGGTAAGCGTGCACGGTACCTCCGACGCGGTGGTGCCCTACCAGATGGGAGTGGTGTTCGGCAATGTGCTCTACGGCAGCGGCGCCCTCCAGCCCCGCGCCGACCAGGTAGGCGTGCCCAACGTGCTGCGGCCGCTGAAGGGCGCCGGCCACGTGCCCTACAACAACAGCAGCGCCTACATGGATACCACTTTCCGCACCGTGCGCGACTTTCTGCGGCCCCTGCTCGGGCTGCCCGGCACACCCGGCCCGCTGCCGGTTACGCTCACCCGATTCGAGGTTCGGCCGCAGGGTGCCCACGCGCTGCTGAGCTGGGAAACCGCCACCGAAACCCGCAGCCGCGGCTTCGGCGTGGAAGTATCCGTCGATGGCCAGGCTTTTCGGCCGCTGAGCTTCGTGCCCAGCCAGCCCGGGGAAGCCGGGCACCGCTACCGGTTTCTCGACGCCGAACCGGGCAAAGCGGGCCGGCGCTACTACCGCCTGCGCCAGCTCGACCTCGACGGCGCCGCAACCCTGTATGGCCCGAGAATGGTTGAATTTGCCGCTTCAGCGGGGCAGCTGCGGGCCTGGCCCAACCCCTTCAGCAGCGAGGTCACCGCCGAAATCAGCCTGGAAAATGCCGCTGTGGGAGAGGTGCAGCTGCTCAACGCCCTGGGGCAGGTCGTATTCAGCCGGCAGCTCCTGTTACCGGCGGGTACGTCGCCGCTGCCGCTGCCCACGCTCGGCGCGCTGCCGCCGGGCACCTACGGGCTGCGCTGCGTGGCAAACGGCAAAATCAGCCACCTGCGCTTGCTGAAATACTAGCCGGCCGGCTCAGCTTCCAGGTACTCCAGCCGGGTGCCGGCTTCGCTCACCGTAAGGCGGGCACGGCGGCCGCAGATCAGCGCCAGGTTGCTGGGTTCGTGGCCCACGGGAAAGCCGTAGGCCACCGGGAAGCGGTACTTGCGGGCGTAGGTATCGATGATTTCCTCGGGCGTCTGGCCGAAGGGAATGGCGTTGTCCTGGGGGGCGGTGAAGTGGCCCACCAGCAGCCCGGCCAGGTCGCGCAGCTTACCGGTGCGTTCCAGGTGCACCAGCATGCGGTCGATGCTGTAGAGGTATTCCTCGATGTCTTCCAGAAACAAAATGCGGCCGGCGGTGCTCACCTCGGAGGCCGTGCCGGTGAGAGTTTGCAGCAAACTCAGGTTGCCGCCCACCAGCTCGCCTTCGGCCCGGCCCGGGCGGTTGAGCGGGTGCGCGGGTACTTCGTAGGTAATCAGCTCACCGAACAGCGCGCGCCGCAGACTTTCCAGGGCCGCCCCGCCGCCGGGCTGGTGAAACAGCAGGGGCATCACGCCGTGGATGCTTTCGTGGCCCAGGCGCAGCAAATGGCAGTTCAGGGCGGTGATGTCGGAGAAGCCGGCCACCCACTTGGGATTGTCGGCGAAGCCGGAAAAGTCGAGCTGGTCGATGATGCGGGTAGTGCCGTAGCCGCCGCGGGCAATGAGGATGGCGCGGATGTCGGGGCGCCCGAGCATGTGCTGAAAGTCGCGGCGGCGCAGTTCGTCTTCCCCACCGAACTGGTGGTGGGCTACGTTGGTCGACTCGCCCAGCTCTACTGCCAGGCCCCAGCTCTGGAGCGTGGCCACGGCGGCCGCCAGCTCTTCGTGGGAAGCCTTGCGGGCGGTGCAAACGATGGCAACCCGGTCGCCGGGCCGCAGGGGGGGAGGAGTGGTGGGCATGAGCTGGGCCGGTTGAGAAAGCCGCCGCAAACCTACGGCGCCGCGGCCAGCCAACCAGCGGAACGCGGCGATATGGAATACCGATTCCGGCCGCATCTTTAGTGGCAGATGCATGTAGCCTTCCGATTGATTCCCGTCCTCATCAGCGGCCTGAGCGGCTGCGTCGCGCTGCATCCGCTGCCACCCGGTACCTACCTCGAAACCCGGCCCCATACCGCGCTCTTCACCAGCCGGGAGCTGCAAGTGTACCCCGACGGACGCCTCCGGTATTGGCTGCACACCGATGATGCGAGCCTGGGACGCGAAAGCGGCGGTACCTACCGCTGGCGGGGCTCCCGCCTGGAGCTGCGCCTGAATGGCCAACCGGATACCTCAACGGCCCATAGTACCCGCGCAACGTTGCCGGCGACCGAGCAGCAGCTGCGGTTTTACGTCAGCGCCCGGGCCGATGAAGCCGGCCGGCGCGAGCCGCTGCCGGGCCTTACGGTGCTGGTGCGGGATGCCGCCGGCAGCGTAGTGGCCGGGGCTACCACCGATTCGGCGGGCTACGCCGAGCTGCCGCTGGGAGCTGTCGACGCCCCGCAGACCCTGGAAATTGCGGGCCTGGGCTGGCGCCGCTGGCAGCACCCGAGGCCCGCTGTCCCAACGGTATTTCGCGTGCAGCTGCCGCCGCGCGCCTACCAGGCCTACGCCGCCGGAACGCGCAAAACCTTCGGGGTGCTATCGGTTTCGCCCCAGCGGCTGGTGCTGCGCCAGGGCACCGACACCCTGACGCTGCGGCGTCGGCCCTGATGAGGAACGCGGGAGCCCGGGGGCAGCCAGCTCGTTTGCAATTGCGTAAGCAGGGCTTCATTCACGCCGCTTCATCGCATGAAACAGCTTTTACTTACCGCGTTCGGCCTGCTGCTCCTGCTGAGCTCAGCTTCCGCCCAGATCGACACCACCGCAGGGCGCTACCTGCGGCCGGTTTTCCCCCAGGTAAGCGTGGTGCGCGACGTGGAGTACGGGGCCGCCGTCAACAGCGCGGGCACCAACCAGATTCTGCGCCTCGACCTCTACCAGCCCCAGGGCGACACCGTGCGCCGGCGCCCCCTGGTGGTGCTGGCCCACGAAGGCGCCTTCCTGACCGGCAACCGCAACGACCAGTTCATGACTGAGCTGTGCACCCGGCTGGCGCAGCTGGGCTACGTGGCCGTGAGCATCGACTACCGGGTGGGCTTCTTTCCCTTCGACAGCGTAAACGTGGGCCGCGCCGCGCTGCGGGCCGCCCAGGACATGCGCGCGGCGGTGCGCTTTTTCCGGCGCGACGCAGCTACCGCCCGGCAGTACCGCATTCACCCCGGCTACATTTTCGCGGGCGGCTCGTCGGCCGGGGCCTTCGTGGCCTTGCAGCTGGGCTACCTCGACAAGCCCGCCGAGGTGCCCGCCTACGTGGGGCTGGCCGCGGTGGGCGGCACGCTGGAGGGCCAGAGCGGCAACCCCGGCTACAGCAGCGCGGTGGCCGCCGTGCTCAACCTGAGTGGGGCCGTGGGCGCGCTGAGCTGGCTGGAGCCGGGCAACGTGCCGCTGTTGAGC
Source organism: Hymenobacter sp. B81 (assembly GCF_044628455.1). NCBI lineage: Bacteria > Pseudomonadati > Bacteroidota > Cytophagia > Cytophagales > Hymenobacteraceae > Hymenobacter > Hymenobacter sp. B81. Next base: position 1,300,911 of record NZ_JBIYZW010000002.1, read on the forward strand.
GTGCACGGCACCGCCGATACCGTGGTGCCCTTTCTGTTGGGCAAGGCCTTCGGACTAAGTACTTCGCCCCGGCTCTACGGCAGCGGCGCCCTCAAGCCCCGGGCCGACGCAGTCGGCATTCCCAACGGGCTGAAAGCCTTGGCCGGCGCCGGCCACGTGCCCTACAACGGCAGCAGCCCCGGCAGCGTGGCCTACTTCGACACCACCTTCCGCGCGGTGCGCGACTTTTTGCGGCCCCTGCTGCGCCGGCCCGGCACGGTGCTTACCCAGCAGGCGCCCACATTCTGGCAGCATGTCCAGCTCTACCCGCTGCCCGCCCGCGCCGCCGTGTACCTCGACGCCGGGCCCGGGTTTCGCCCCAGCCAGCTCACCCTCACCGATGCCACCGGCCGCGTGGTGCGCCGCCTGTTCTGGCCGCAGCCCCGCCTTGTAATCGAACGGGGCGCGCTGCCCGCCGGTATCTACTACCTGAGCGGCCCGGGCCTGCCCGCCCGGAGGCTGGCGCTGGAGTAGGCCGGCATCGGCCGCCGGGCCCGGTTGAGGCCGCTGGTATAGTCCCCAACCTTGTCCCTGCGCGTGGAGAAAGGTTTGGTATACTCACCAACCCTCTCCCTTTCCATAGGAAGAGGGTTGGTGACCTTTCCGAAGCTTCCCCTGAGCGCAGGGAGAGGGTAGGAAAGCTTGCCAAAGCTCCCACCAGCCGAGCTTGGTGATTAGGCAAACGTGCCACAGACCTTCCCAGCTGAATCCCGCCTTCGGGGAGTATTCCCCGGTTGCCGGCTGAAAACCCACCGAACGCGGCGGTTACCCGGCCAGCACGGCGGGTTCGCGGTGGGCGGGGGCGGGCACTTCGGCTACCGGGCGCAGCGGGCCGGTACGGGCCACGAAGGCGCCGGCCGCCCGCAGTGCGTCGCGGTGGCGATGCAGCAGGCTCAGGCGGGCGTAGCCTATCACGTAGTCTTCGGCGCGGTCGGGGGCGGCCGGCGCGTCACTCACGTCGCGTAGGGCCAGGGCCGCTTGCAGGGGCTGAGGCAGGTTGCGCAGGTAGACTTCCACTTCCAGGTCGGCGGGGAGCGTGGTAGTGAGGGCACCCAGCTTGGGATAGGCGTAGCGGAAGCCGGCACGCAGGGCGGCCAGGTCGGCCAGCACGGCCGAGCCGGTAGGGTGGCCGCCGGCCCCGCGCCCGCGCCAGAAGTGCGGGCCGGCAAACTCGGCTTCCACCTCCACGCCGTTGAATTCGCGCTCGACGTGGTAGAGCGGCGACTCAGGGCCCAGCAGCTGCGGGGCCACAAACACCGTGGTCCCGCCACCGGGCAGGCGGTGCAGGCAGGCTACCACCTTTATTTTCTGGCCGCGCCCGGCGGCAAAGCGAATGTCGGCGGCCGTGATGTGCTCGATGCCCAGGTTCAGCACTTGGTCGGGGTCGAGTAGCCGGCCGTGGGCGTGGGCGGCCAGAATCACGGCCTTGGCGCGCGGGTCGAAGGCGGCCATGTCGAGGGTGGGGTCGGTTTCGGCGAAGCCCTGGGCCTGGGCCTCAGCCAGCACCGTGGCGTAGTCGGCCCCGGCGCTGGTCATGCCCGTGAGCACGTAGTTCGACGAGCCGTTGAAGATGCCGCTCACCTCGGGCAGCGCCTCCTGGCCAAAGTAGGCGTCGATGGTGCGAATGACCGGAATGCTGCCGCACACGGCCGCCTCGTAGAGCAGGGTGCCGCCGAAGCGGCGCTGCAGGGCAATCAGCTCGGGCAGGTGGCGGGCCACCATGGCTTTGTTGGCCGTGACCACCCGGCGGCCCCGGCGCAGGGCCTCGCTCACCAGCCGAAACGCCTCGGCCGGGTCGTCGATGACTTCCACCAAAATATCCAGGCTGGGGTCGTCGAGCAGGTCGTCGGCGTGAAACTCGAAGCGGTCGGCGGGCAGGGGGCGCAGCTTGGTGGGATTTTTCACCGCAATGCGCTGCACCACGAAGCCGGCCGCGGGCTGCCGCTGCAGAATATCGTAGAGGCCCTGGCCCACGCAGCCAAAGCCGATAAGGCCCAGGCGTAGGGGGCTAGTGGGCGAAGGTCTGGACATAGAACCGGTCGAGGAAGTGCGCGATTTGCGCGGTTTCAATCAGGAAGCCGTCGTGGCCGTAGGGCGAGTCCATTTCGGCGTACATGGCCCCCGCAATCAGGCGGGCCAGCTCCTGCTGCTCGCTCACCGGAAACAGCACGTCGGAGGAAATGCCCAGCACCAGCGTGCGGGCGCGCACCCGGGCCAGCGCCGCCGCCACGCCGCCCCGGCCGCGGCCTACGTGGTGCGAGTCCATGATCTGGGAAAGCGTGACGTAGCTGTAGGCGTTGAAGCGGGCCGTGAGCTTGTCGCCCTGGTACTGCTGGTAGGAGCTGGCGCGGTAGAAGGCCGGCAGCGCATCGTCGTCGGGCTCGGCCTGGGTACGGCCGTAGGCCTCGTAGCTGCGGTAGCTGAGCAGGGCAATGGCGCGGGCGGCGCGCAAACCCATCACGCCCCCCTCAGGCCCGCCGCCCTGGTAGGTGCAGTCGGCCTGAATGGCCAGCCGCTGGGCCTCGTTGAAGGCAATGCCCCAGGGCGAGTGGCGAGCGTTGGTGGCCAGCAGCACCAGGTGCTCGAACAGGGCGGGCTGCTGCACGGCCCACTCCACGGCCTGCTGCCCGCCCAGCGAGCCGCCGATGACGGTGTGAATCTTGTCCAATCCCAGGTGCTGGCGCAGCTGCTCGTGGGCGGCCACCAAGTCGCGTACCGTGAGGCGCGGAAAAGCCTGGTAGAGCGGGCGCTGGTGTGGGGGCAGGGGCGTGCAGGGGCCGGTGCTGCCGTAGCACGAGCCCAGCACGTTGGCACACACGATAAACCAGTCGGCCGGGTCGAAGTAGTGGCCCGCGCCGAACAGGCCCGGCCACCAGTCCAGCACCGCCGAGTTGGCCGTGAGGGCGTGGCACACCCACACCACGTTGTCGCGCGCGGCGTTGAGGGTGCCGTAGGTGTGGTAGGTTAGCTGCACGCCGGGCAGCGCGCCGCCGCACTCGAGCGGCAGCGGCTGGGGCAGGTGCAGCACAGCAGGTTCGTTCATAAGTCAGCCCCGCAAAGTCAGCGTGAAAAAATGCCCGCGGCGCTGCTATGAGGCGCGCGGGGGTAAGAAAATTCCTTGTTCGCCGGCACCCGCGCCGGGCGCGGGCGAGCCTGCGGGCAGGCTCCTTTTCGTGGGTGGAAAGGCCAGTGAACAAGGCCCGTCCGCTGGAAGTGCGGCCGCGCCCAGTACCCGGGCGCGGCCGCGGTTTTCCCCTCCCTTACACTTCCAGCGGGGCGGGATGCGATACCTGCGGCTCGGGCAGCAGCTCGGTTGCGGTTGCCGGGGTGCGGTCGGCTGCGTTGGCTACCGCGTCGAAGGCGCGCTGCAGGTCGGCTTTGATGTCGTCGATGTGCTCCAGGCCCAGGGAGAGGCGCAGCAGCGTGGGCGTAACGCCGGCGGCGCGCTGCTCGTCGTCGGAGAGCTGCNTGCGGTTGCCGGGGTGCGGTCGGCTGCGTTGGCTACCGCGTCGAAGGCGCGCTGCAGGTCGGCTTTGATGTCGTCGATGTGCTCCAGGCCCAGGGAGAGGCGCAGCAGCGTGGGCGTAACGCCGGCGGCGCGCTGCTCGTCGTCGGAGAGCTGCTGGTGCGTGGTGGCCGAGGGCTGAATGATGAGGGTCTTGGCGTCGCCCACGTTGGCCAGGTGGCTGATGAGCTGCAGGTTGTCGATGAACTGCGTGGCCGTTTCCTTGGAGCCCTTGATGGCGAAGGTGAGCACGCCGCCCGCGCCGCGCGGCAGGTATTTGGCGGCCAGGGCGTGGTAGGGGCTGCTTTTCAGGCCGGGGTAGTTTACGGCTTCCACCTGCGGGTGCGCTTCGAGCCACTCGGCAATCTGCTGGGTGTTCTGCACGGTGCGGTCCACGCGCAGGCTCAGCGTTTCCAGCCCTTGCAGCAGCAGGAAGGAGTTGAACGGGCTCAGCGCCGGGCCGAAGTCGCGCAGGCCTTCCACCCGGGCCCGAATGGCAAAGGCGATGTTGCCGAACGGCCCGTTTTTGCCGAATACGTCGTTGAACACCAGCCCGTGGTAGCCTTCCGAGGGCTCGGTGAACTGCGGAAACTTGCCGTTGCCGAAATCGTAGCGGCCACCGTCCACAATCACTCCGCCGATGCTGGTGCCGTGCCCGCCAATCCACTTGGTAGCCGAGGCCACCACGATGTGGGCGCCGTGCTCCAGGGGCCGGAACAGGTAGCCACCCGCCCCGAAGGTGTTGTCGACCACCAGCGGCAAGTCGTGCCGGGCGGCAATGGCGGCAATGGCCTCAAAGTCGGGGACGCTGAAGCTGGGGTTGCCGATAGTTTCCAGGTACAGCGCCTTGGTGTTTTCGTCAATCAGCGCCTCAAAGCTGGCTGGGTTGTCGCCGTCGGCAAAGCGCACCTCGATGCCCAGGCGCTTGAAGGCCACCTTGAACTGGTTGTAGGTGCCCCCGTAGAGAAAGGAGGTCGACACGAAGTTGTCGCCGGCCTGCAGGATGTTGTTGAGGGCGATGAACTGGGCCGCCTGCCCAGAGGCCGTAGCCAGGGCCGCCACGCCGCCCTCGAGCGCGGCAATGCGCTGCTCGAATACGTCGGTGGTCGGGTTCATCAGGCGGGTGTAGATGTTGCCGAACTCCTTGAGAGCAAACAAGTTGGCTCCGTGCTCGGCGTTCTTGAACACGTAGGACGTAGTCTGGTACAGCGGCACGGCGCGGGCGCCGGTGGTGGGATCGGGCTGCTGGCCGGCGTGGAGTTGCAGGGTTTCGAAGTGCAGGGCTTGTGCGGACATGATGAGGCTGAGAAAGAGGGTGAAAGCGAGAAGAATCGGGGAAGGGAGAAGCCGGCGCGTTGGCCCGGAACGGCCTAGTGGCCAGCAGCGGCCGGAATGCGCCGAGCCCGCGGCCTCAGCGCCGAAAATCGGGGTTTCGGATGCGTGGGGGCCGCCCGCGGCGCGCCAAACGGTGCCGCTACGTCAGCAGATCAGCAGGAAAATGGAAGGGCACGGACAGGCCGCGCGGTGCCCCTAAGCGGGGATTACCAACAACAGCAACAACAGCCTCGCAGCGCCGCGCCGGAAAGCGGCTGGCGGGTGGCAGCTCCCTCGGCAACAACGGCGGCGGAAACGGCCATAGCCGTGACGGGCGCCGCTGGCGAGCGGAACAACGAGAAACTGGAGTACGGGAGCGGGTTGGTAGCCATAGCACGCCATTTATTTGCCCCCCGCTGCAAGTCAGTCGGGGGCAGGACTTGGCACCTGCCGGCTGGTGCATTGCCGGTGGTTGCCAGAGGGTCGCGGAGCCTGTTCTCTCGCCTCTTCGGAATAAAACGCGTCAAAAAAAGCCGGCGGCCGGAAGCCGGGGCTGGCACAAATGTAGTACCGGATTCTAAAAGCGCAAATCGGGCGGAAAGTTTTTTGCCGGCTGAGTTTCCGGTCGGGTTGATTGCCAGCGGGTTCTTGGCTGGTTGATTATGGTGTTGTTTTTCAGGTTGTAATGCGCAAAAAAAGCCGCTCGATGTTGGTCGAGCGGCTTGGCAAGCTGGGTTCGGCTACCGGCCTACAGCTTAGGCAGCTTCAGCATCTGGCCGACTTCGATGTGGTCGGGGTTGTTGCCGATGGTGGCCTTGTTGGCGTCGTAGATCTGGTGCCACTTGGTGGCGTCGCCGTAGTGGCGCTTGGCAATCTTGGAGAGCGAGTCGCCGCTGACCACGGTGTAGGTATCAGCCTGGGCGGCGGTGGGAGCGGCATTGGGCGTACCAAACGAGCCGACGTTACCGGCGGGCTGATTGAGCGGCTGCGTGGGCTTTACCGGCTCCTTTTCGCCCTTATTGCTGAGGAAATCAAACAGTCCCATGGTGTTGCGTTGGTTGAGGTGTGGAATGGGGCAGCCAACCCGTTGAAGGTCAGCCGTCCGGCCTTGCTGTACGCCGGGCCCGGGAGTTAGGTTGCGGGCTAACTCTTTGCGGGGCGGCGCGTAAGAAACCAGGCTGCTGTCCAGTAGTCGAGTCTACTCCGACCCCTCCCACAACCTCAACCGAACTTTTCCATGAAACGCGTAACTCCCCTCCACTACCTGGCCAGCCTGCTGCTGTTTATCGGTCTGTTCACCTTCGCCTGCGGCAGCAAGGAAGGCAAAGTAGAAGGCGTAAACATGCTGTACGGCACCGACAGCAAGGCTTGGAAAACCCACAAGGAGAAAGATGCGGCCGGCAACAAAGTTGACCAGACCGACGCGCAGGAAGACCAGGAAATCCGCTTCTACGCCAACGGCCAGTACAACATGTCGTCGCCCACCCAGTCCATCAGCGGCAAGTACAGCTTCGACCAGGCCAACAAGAAAATCACCATGACGCCCGAAAACGGCAACATGGCCAATACCTTCGACGTGGCCACCCTCACCGACGACCGCCTCACGCTGCGCAGCGCCGACGGCGCCGAGCTACAGCTGGAATCGGAGTAGCCGAGGCACCCTCATCAAGAAAAAGCCCTGCCGCCCCGCGGCAGGGCTTTTTCTTGTCCGTTGGATTAGCCGAAACCGATAGCTTGCAGCGCTATTCATTTTGTCGGCTGCGCCAGTATGCGTTGGTTCATTGCTTTTACTTGCCTGATAAGTTTGTGGGGAAATGCCGTTACTGTCGGCCACGCGCAATCGGTACCCGCCCCGCCGTGGCCCGCGCACGCGGTGCGCTCCATTGACCCCGCCGATGAAAACTTCGCGGACCTGGAATTCCTGGCCCAAGAAATCGGCGGGGCGCGGGTGGTCATGCTGGGCGAGCCCACGCACGGCGAAGGCAACGTGTTCGAGGCCAAAGCGCGTCTGCTGCGGTATTTGCAGCAGCGCCTGGGCTTTACCACCCTAGGCTTCGAAAGCGGATTCTACGAGCTCGACAAGGCGCAGCGGGAACTGCAAGCCGGCACGCACGCCCGCGAAGCCATTGGTCGCAGCGTGTTCGGCATCTGGACCGGTACGCGGGAGTTCCAAGCGGTGCTGCCGCTGCTCGGTCCCGGCCGGCTGAACGTGATGGGGTTCGATGCCCAGCTCAGCGGTGATTACCAGGAAAGCCTGCTGGAAGAGCTGGAGGCCTTTCTGAAACCCGAGAAGGGGGCCGACGCGGTTGCCTACGACTACCTCGATGAGTGCCTGGGCACGATGGGCGAAAACTTCATTTTTCCGCCAACCCACAACCTGCCGCTGTTTGAGCTGCAGCTGGGCAAGGCGCGTAGGCTGCTGGAGAAAGTGGCGGCTGGCCCCAGCGCGCTGCGTCGCGCCCGGTCAGCTTTCTGGCTGCAGAACCTGCGCAGCCTGCAGGCTTTGGCCCACGACTACGTTCACAACGATCCGAACGCCAAAAGCAGCACCGAGTTCAGGGCCGCCGACAGCAACCCGCGCGACGCCCAGATGGCCGACAACCTGCTGTGGTACCTGCGCCAGCACCCCCAGGCCAAGGTGGTGTGCTGGGGGGCGTTGCCGCATCTGGCCAATAAGTTCGCGGGCTTTGCCGATGCCGAGCTGCGTAGCTACCGGCCCATGGGCCAGGTTGTGAAAGCCGCCCTCGGGGCCGATGCCGTGTACGTGCTGGGTACGCTGGCCGGCGGCGGGAGCTACCAGAGCTTCGGCGAGCAGCAGGTACCCACGCCGGCCGCGGGCAGCCTCGAAGCCGAGCTGCTGACCCAGGGTTATGACTACGCCTTCGTGAGCCTGAAGCACGATTTGCCCGGGCGCCAGTTCACAACCTACGCCCTCGAATACAAACCCCTGACCGGCCCGTGGAGCGACGCAGTCGATGGTTTTTTGTTTTTGAAAGCCGTAAACCCGCCGCACGCCGCGCTAAGTGGGTCCGCCGCCGAAGCAGCAGGCGCCGCGCCCGTGGCCGCCGAGCCGGTTCGGCAACCCAGCCGGCTGAACCCGGCGGCCCTCCTCGCGGCCAAGCCTGGAGCCGCCCTGACTCTCAACGGCACGGTGCTCGACCGCAAAACCGGCCAGCCCGTGCCCTTTGCCACCGTGGCCGTGCCCGCCCGCAGCGCAGGTGTCGTAGCCGACGCCCGCGGCCACTTTCGGCTAGCCGCGCACCGGGGCGAAGCCGTGCAGATCAGCAGCATCGGCTACGAGCCGGCCACGCTGCAAGCGGGAACTGGCGACAACAGCCTGGTCATCACGCTCGCGCCGGCCGCCTTTGCCTTGGCCAACGTGCGCGTGAGTGCCCAGTCGCAGGACTCGCGGCGCATTATGAAAAAGGTCATCAAAGCCGCCGAAACCAACTACGAGCAGCAGGACTACCTGGCGCAGGTATACTCGCACCGACGGCTGCTGAACTTCGACACGCTCCGCCACGAGGTGGAATATGTGAGCCAGGTGTTCGATCCGGCGGGACGGGACGAGTGGCACGGCGGTTTTCTGATGCTGGGCGCCAAGCAAACCCACAAAGTGCTCGAGAAGCGCGTGGTAACCGGGGCCGACGAAGCCGCCAAACTATATCAGCACAACGAGGGCGGGCATGGTTTCCTTTCGGCCGGTGCCGACCCGGTGCGCATTTCCCCACTTTTCAAAGCCGGCAAGCTTGGCAAATACACCCTGCGGCTCGATACCATTGAGCAGCGCCGCGGCGAAACCTACTACGTTATCCGCTTTGCGGCCCGGCGCGGCAACCTGCGCTCCACGGGCATGTACCTCACGGCGGGCTACAGCGGCAAGGTGTATATCCGGGAGCAGGACTACGCCGTGGTGCGCTACGAAGCCCTCTGGCAGCACGATACCGTGCAGCACAACGCTACGGCCCGCAAGTACCAGGGGCGCGGGAATCTGCTGGCCAAGCTCTACAACCAGGTTTACTCTGACCACCGCGCGGCCCACGTGGTAACCTACGAGAAGGGAGACAACGGGCGCTATCACCCGGTAAGCAGCGTGGCACAGGCCCTGAGCGTGGGGCGGGTGCTGGGCGGGCGGCCGTTCTACACCCAGAAGTCGTGCGAGGAGTACCTGACGCCCCTGCCCCCGGCGGCCCTGGCCGCCCGGCCCGACAGCGAAAAGGAGCCGGCACTGAAACGCGGCGAAATATGGCAGCTGACGAAGACGCCGTACCGCGCCGCGTTCTGGGAAACCTACCAGCGCCCCGCGCCCGCCGCAGCCGCCCCGACCCTTGAGGCTACGAAGCCATAACCTCCTTCACGGCTTTCTTGCCGAAAACCCGCCCTACCCAGCGCGGCAGGAAGATGGTGCCCAGCACCAGGTACAGGTAGTAGGTCACGATGCGGTAGAGCAGCAGGATGAAGTTCGTCATGGTGTCGGAGCCGGCGAACTTGCGGAAGAAGGTGGGGAAGGCGCCCTCGGCAAAGCCCGCGCCCCCCGGCGTAACGGCCACCAGCAGGACCACTTTGTAGATGAGGTTGCGGGCGAAGATGATGCCGAAGGTGGCCGCCGAAACCGGAATGAACGCCGCAATCAGGCAGCCGATGACCAGGTAGCGGGCCGTCCACACGAAGGCCGTGCTCAAGGCCGCCTGCAGCCAGTAGCCCAGGCTGTTGCCGCGCAGCTGGGCCGAGGCATGCACCATCTCCAGGCTGTGGTGGTAGGCCCGGCGGCGCCAGCGGTGCAGGCCTTTCAGCGAAAACAGGCGCACCAGCAGCCGCTTTACCGAGTGCGGATTCACGAACAGGGCGTAGGCCATCAGCGCCGAGTAGGCCAGGGTGAAGACGTAGCTCAGGCCGAAGGCAATCTTGAGCGTGAGCACGAAGCCGCCCTGCAAGGCTTCGTGGGGGTAGATATGGTCGCCGGCTAGCAGAATAACCAGCGGCACGGCCACCACGAAGTACAGGTTGTCGAGCATGGCCGTGACCATCACGTAGGCCAGGGACTTGCCCAGCGGAATACCTTCCTTGTTGAGCAGGAACGAAGCTATGGCCGTACCGCCCACCGCCGAGGGCAGCACGCAGGAGGCAAATTCCCAGATCATAATCACGTCGAGGCTCTGCTTCCACGACAGGGCCTTCTCCGAAATGTGCTTGATGCGGTAGATGTAGCCCAGGTCGCGGGCCAGCAGTACCAGCAAAGTCACCAGCAGCCACCAGGGGCGGGCGTCGGCCAGCGGGGCCAGGTCGCCGGGACGGTAGCTGCGCCAGAACATAAAGCCCACCACGCCCAGGCCAATAACCACCGGCAGCAGCATGCGCGAGGGCGACAGTTTTTCGAGCAGCTGACGATCCTGCTGGGGGTTGCTCATGCGGGAAGGGGAAAGGTGGCGGGCAAAAATACGGAGTTAGCCCGCGGCGGGTGACTAAAAGTTGGCCCTGCTTCGGGTGGCCGGTGGGCGGCCGGTTGTTTACCCGGTAGCGGGTCGAGGCGAATCGAACCGCTGGTCTGGATTTGTCGTAACTTTGCCCGCTGGCATCAACTCAACAAAGGTGCTGCCACAACAATCTGGCTGCGCGCCGGTTGACCCGCTACCCTCTCTTCTTTGCCTGCTGATTCCCCGATGATTGTCGAACCCGGACCCTTGCTGGCGGCTATTAACTCGCCCGCCGATCTGAAAGAGTTGCGCGAGGACCAGCTGGTCCAGCTAAGCCAGGAACTCCGGCAATTCATTGTCGACTCGGTGTCTATCTACGGCGGGCACTTCGGCGCCTCGCTGGGCGTGGTGGAGCTGACGGTGGCTTTGCACTACGTCTTCAACACCCCCGACGACCAGCTGGTGTGGGACGTGGGCCACCAGGCCTACGGCCACAAAATCCTGACCGGCCGCCGCGAGCAGTTTCACACCAACCGCAAGTACGGCGGGCTCTCGGGCTTCCCCAAGCGCAAGGAGAGCGAGTACGACGCCTTCGGCGTGGGGCACTCGTCTACCAGCATCGGGGCGGCGCTGGGCATGGCCGTGGCTTCCGACTATAAGAAGGAGTTCGACCGCCAGCACATTGCCGTCATTGGCGACGGAGCCATGACCGCGGGTATGGCCTTCGAGGCCCTCAACCACGCCGGCGTGGCCAACACCAACCTGCTGGTCATCCTCAACGACAACTGCATGAGCATCGACCCCAACGTGGGCGCGCTCAAGGAATACCTCACCGACATTACCACCTCGCGCACCTACAACCGCGTGCGCGACGAGCTGTGGAACGTGCTGGGCAAGCTCAGCAAGTTCGGGCCCAATCCCCAGGCCATTGCCAGCAAAGTCGAGTCGGCTATGAAGGCCACTTTGATGAAGCAGAGCAACCTGTTTGAGGCGCTCAAGTTCCGCTACTTCGGTCCCGTGGATGGGCACGACGTGCAGCACCTGGCCAGCATTCTGAACGACCTGAAGTCTATTCCCGGCCCCAAGCTGCTGCACTGCGTGACGGTGAAGGGCAAGGGCTACGCGCTGGCCGAGAAAGACCAGACGCTGTGGCACGCGCCGGGCTTGTTCGACAAGATTACCGGGGAGATTTACAAGAAAGTCCCCACCACGCCCCAGCCGCCCAAGTACCAGGACGTGTTCGGGCACACGATGGTGGAGCTGGCCGAGCAGAACGACAAGGTGATGGGCGTGACGCCGGCCATGCCCTCGGGCTGCTCGCTCAACATCATGATGGCCGCCATGCCCGACCGCGCCTTCGACGTGGGCATTGCCGAGCAGCACGCCGTGACGTTCTCGGCCGGCCTGGCTACCCAGGGGCTGATTCCGTTCTGCAACATCTACTCCTCGTTCATGCAGCGCGGCTACGACCAGGTGGTGCACGACGTGGCCCTGCAGAACCTGCACGTGGTGTTCTGCCTCGACCGCGCCGGCTTTGCCGGGGCCGACGGCCCCACCCACCACGGCGCCTACGATTTGGCCTTCATGCGCTGCATTCCCAACATGGTGGTGGCCGCCCCCATGAACGAGGAGGAGCTGCGCAACCTGATGTACACCGCTACCCTGCCCGAAAACGCGGGGCCCTTCAGCATCCGTTACCCGCGCGGCGAGGGCGTGATGCCGGAGTGGCGCAAGCCCCTGCAGCGCCTGGCCGTGGGCACCGGCCGCACCATCCGCGAGGGCGCCGGCGACGTGGCCATTCTCAGCATCGGCCACATCGGCAACTACGCCGTGAAGGCTACCCAGCAGCTGCTCACCGAGGGCCTCGACACCGGCCACTACGACCTGCGCTTCTGCAAGCCGCTCGACGAGGAGCTGCTCCACCAGGTATTCAGCCGCTACCGCGCCGTGGTGACGGTGGAGGACGGCTGCCTGCAGGGCGGCTGCGGCGCGGCGGTGCTCGAGTTCATGGCCGACCACGGCTACTCGCTGCCCGTCAAGCGCCTCGGCATTCCCGACCGCGTGGTGGAGCACGGTACCCAGGACGAGCTGTACAAGGAGTGCGGCTACGACGCCGCCGGCATTGCCCAGGCCGTGCGCGACATGCAGGCCCGCGTAGCCAACGTGAAAACCGAGAAGCTGACGCTGCGGTAGACGGATGGCGTCAAGGCTATGGTACAAGGAGCACCGGCTGTGGCTGGTGCTCTTTTTTGTGGGGTGGCTGAGCGGCTTCGGGGCAATGGGGCAGGTAGAGAAAAGGAACCTGTTTCCCCGGATGCCCCGGCAGCAAGGCTTTAGCCCGGTGCTCGTGAAAGGCGAACTGCCCGAGGCCAGCAACCGGCGGTTGACGGATAGCCGGGCGCGCATCTTGCCGAAACCTGTTCGGCGCAACGGCAAGACCTACTGGGAAATCTACCTGTACTACGACCAGAAAATTGGTTCTGCGCTGACGCTGCGGCAGCAAGAGGATACCGTCTGGTTGGCCATCAACCCGGAAATGACCGAGTGGGCGCCCGACGCCGACTCAGTCAAGAGCCGGCAGATAAAGCAGTGGATTCGCCAGCTACATCAGGAGCACCCTCAGTGGTTTCCCGATGCCCCAGCCAGTCTGGAAGAGAACGTGTTCCTGCGCTTCGACGCCCGTATCGGCGACAAATGGGCCTGCTTTGCCCGTACGCGCAACGGTGGTCTGCAGTATTACTGGGTAAGCCTCGATACCGTTCAGGGTACCCCGCAGCAGCCCCTGTACGTGTTCAGCGTCAGCTACAGCGGCCGGGCTTCGCATATGTCGCAGCTGCAGAAGCTGGTGGTTTCCAAAACCAAGGGCATCCAGGGCATGCTGTGGTACGATTATGCCTGCTGGCTGCCGTATCAGTGCCAAGACCTGCTGGTGCGCTACGGCAACTGGCAATACTAGGGGCCTGATAAAGCCCAACGGCCGTTGCTCCGGGCAGGAACAACGGCCGTTTCGCAGGTAACAGCCCCGCTTAGTACATCTCGCGCTGGAAGCCCCAGGCGCGCAGCTCGGCGCGGTAGGCTTTCTTGTCGGGGTAGTTGTCCTCCAGCACCTTGGCCAGGCTCGAGAGCACCTGCTCCACGGCCTCGCGCATGGCGTCTTTCTGGCCCACGGCCCGCGCTACCGCCCCGTTGGTGTCGGTGAGTTGGGTCACCAGCTGCCCGTAGCGGGTGGCAATGGGCTGCCAGAACGCGGTGCCAAAGTCGCCGTCGGCAATGTCCTCGCTCACCAAGCCTTGCAGCAGCTGTTGCAGGGCGGCCGCGCGCCGGCTTCGTTCGCGGTCGATGATGTAGCCGCCCCGGTACTTGATAATGCCCACCGCCGCGTAGTGCGCCGGGGCGCGGCGCTTGCCGTGCTGGTCGATGAGGCGGTTTTTGACGCGGTACAGGTGCTCGTCGATCTGCGCGTCGAGGCTCAGCAGCTCGTCGGCGTCGATGGGGCGGGCGCTGCCGATGCGCTGGCGCGAGGCCACCGCCGCGTGGTAGGCCGTGGCCTGCTGCTGAAACGCGGCCGCCGTCGTGTAGCGCAGCGTGAGCCAGCTCTGGGTTGGCCAGTAATTGGCGGCAAACACGGCCAAGTCGGCCAGCTGTTGGTCGTTGTCGGGCAGTAGCGCCGTTTTGCGGGGCAGGCTCCCAACGGGGGGCTTGATAAGTGGAGTGGGCTCCATAAGACTGATTGGATGAAGGTTAGAGTACTGGAATATAGCCGGATAATGCCATCGACGCACCGGGTGCCAGGAAATAATCTTGGTTGGGTAGCCCGGGGGCGCAGGGATGCCGCTCCGGGCTTTCCCGGCACCTAAACCGAACCCGCAAAACCTTCACAAATGAGTTTCTGCATGCGGAAACTCATTTGTGAAGCTCCGCAACTCCTTTTCGGCGGGCGGAAACCCATTTGCGGAGCTCTGCAAACGGGTTTCCACGGGTGGAAACGCCGTTGCAGAGCTCCGCAACCCGGTTTCGACCTGCGGAAATCCCGTTGGGGAGCTTCGTAAGCCATTTTCCGCCCGCCGAAACCGGTTTGCGGCATAAGGTTCCGCGGTTTTGGGCGGCCGGAACGAGCCGCCATAGCCCTCAGCCCGGTGCGCGAGGCTTGCGCCTGGTCTTCTTGCCATAGGGCCAGGACAGCCTACCGGCAGCAGGGTAGAGGTGCTAGCCAGGGGCCCGCTTCGGTTTCGGGGAACTCCGCCCGAATAAAATATGTAGGTACAATAGATGTATGTACATTGATTTCGTATATTTGCCTGACCCAGCCGGTAGCGTGGCCTCTTACGGGTCCCGACTCTGGTTGCGGCAAACCAGTACCTTCAGCCACACAACCCTTTTCACCTTTCACCCCAACCCCCCTACGTCATGGCCACTACCAAATGGGTAATCGACCCGATGCACTCCGAGGTCCAGTTTAAAGTGAAGCACCTGGTGATTTCCACCGTTACGGGCACGTTCAAGACCTTCGACGGCCAGGTGGAAACCGAGGGCGACAACTTCGAAACCGCCCGCGTGCGCTTCACGGCCGACATCAGCAGCATCGACACCAACCAGGCGCAGCGTGACACGCACCTGAAGTCGGCCGACTTCTTCGACGCCGAGAACCACCCCCAGCTGGTGTTCGAGTCGACCGCGCTGCGCAAGACGGGCGGCGACACGTACAAGCTCAGCGGCAACCTGACCCTGCGCGAAACCACCCGGCCCGTGGAGCTGGACGTGGAGTTCGGCGGCACGGCCACCGACTTCTACGGCAACGAGAAAGTGGGCTTCGAGGTCACGGGCAAAGTCTCGCGCAAGGAGTATGGCCTGACTTGGAACGGCATCACCGAGGCCGGCACCATCGTGGTGGGCGACGACGTGAAGCTCTACGCCAACGTGCAGTTCAACAAAGTAAAAGAGGAAGTAGCCGCCTAAGCGCGCCGCTGCTACCAGCGTAGGGGTGCTTCGGCCGTGGGCCGGGGCACCCCTTTTTGCGGGCCGTTCGCCCGGGCCGATAGCCGGGGTTGCGCGGTTTTTTGCCAACTTCGGGGCGCGGTACGGCCCCCTGGCGGGGCTGGCCATCCTCCTCACCCAACCTGCCTGCCCGTGGTACCCGATCTGGAAGCGCTAACCTCAAACGACCGCGTGCACATTGTGTGCGCCGAGCCCAGCATTGCCAACCACTTCCTCGCCGAGCTGCGCGACGTGACGGTGCAGCGCGACTCGCTGCGCTTCCGCCGCAACCTGCAGCGCCTGGGCGAAATCATTGCCTACCGCATCAGCTCGCAGCTCGACTACACCCACAAAACCGTGCAGACTCCCCTGGCCGAGTCGACGGGCGAGCTGCTGAGCGACTTTCCGGTGCTGGCCACCGTGCTGCGCGCCGGCCTGCCCTTTCACCAAGGCTTCCTGAACTACTTCGACCAGTCGCCCTCGGCCTTCGTGGCCGCCTACCGCATCGAGGCCACCTCGCGGGTGGAGGTGCAGGTCGACTACCTCTCGGCCCCCAACCTCGACGGCCGCGTGCTCATCCTGGCCGACCCCATGCTGGCCACCGGCAAGTCGCTGGCCCTTACCTACCGCGCCATGCTGCGCTTTGGGCGGCCCCGGCAGGTGCACATTGCCGCCGTCATTGCCTCGCCCGAGGGCGTGCGCCACGTGATGCAGGAGGTACCCGAGGCCCAGCTCTGGCTGGCGGCCCTCGACGAGCGCCTCAACGAGCACGCCTACATCGTGCCCGGCCTGGGCGACGCCGGCGACCTGGCCTACGGCAGCAAGCTTTGATTTAACCCAGTAATAATGAACCCAAACGTAGAAGCGGGGGTATTAAAACTCCTGCTTCGGCGTTAGCTGCGCAGCTGTTCGCTTTTCCCGCTGCTTCCGTGTTACCGCACCTTCTCAAATACGCCTCGGTTTTCCTGCTGAGCATGGTCAAGTTCATCGGCGGCCCCGTAACGGGCGCGGCCGCGGGGCTGTCGTTTGCGCAGACCCTGGCCCTCACGGTGGCGGGCATGATGACCAGCGTGGCGGTGTTTTCGGGGGTGGGCCGGGCCTGGGCCGCGCACCTGCAGCGCCGCCGCCGCCTGCGCCACCAGCCGGTGTTCACCCGGCGCACCCGCACCATCGTGCGCGTGTTTCAGCGCTTCGGCATCAGCGGCATTGCCTTTCTCACGCCCATTCTGTTCACGCCCATCGGCGGTACCGTGCTGGCCACCATGCTGGGCGTGCGGCGGCAGCAGATTCTGCTGCACATGTTCTGGAGCGCGCTGCTGTGGGGCGCGGCCTTCACCTTCCTGAGCATCAAGTTCAGCCACCTGCCCATCTTCCACCGCTAAGGCACGGGCAAGGCTGGCCGGCTACTCTCCCGTCCAGCCCTGCTCGCGCAGGTAGGCGTCAAAGCCGGGGTAGGAGAGGGCGGCCACTACCGGCCCCGTGGTTTTGTGGGCCGAAATATCGGTGACCACGCCGGCCAGCACGGCAATGCGGCCGTCGGGGGCGGTTTCCACCACCACGTTCTGGCGCAGCACCCGCACGTAGTGGCCGTGGGCGTGGCGCAGGCGGAAATCCACGGTGTAGCTCAGCCCGGCGAGCGACACGCCTTCGCGGGCCAGAAACGCGAGGGCCAGCTCACTGGCCCGGCTTACCAGCGGGGCGTCATCAGGGTGCAGGCGGTCGTAGAAGCGTCGCATGTTCAGCTCGGCGGCCGCAACGCCCAGCACCTTTTCCACGCCGGGGCTGAGGTAGAGGTAGCCGTCGGGCTGGCGCAGCACGTCGTAGGCAAACACGAAACAGTCGCGCTCCAGCGCCGCCCAGATGTGTGCGGGCACTTGCTCCGCCGCGGCTGGTTCGCCGTCGTCGAGGCTGCCATTGACGGTGCGCCAGGCGCTCAGCACATGGCTCAGAAAGGGATTCGGCGACGAGGAGCTTCCGGTTGACATGGCGGCGGGGCTGAAGTGAAGCGGACCCGGGGAAGATACCCATTTCCGCTTCTACTCCGACCGGGGGGCTACTTGCGCCGGCTGTTGCGGGCGCGGGCGGCCTTGGCCGCCTTCACCGAGGGCTTGGAGGCGCTGCGCTTGGAGGGGTTGGCCTTGCCGCCCTTCTTGCTTTTCTGCGGCCCCTCGTAGGTTTTGCCGGTGCGCTTGTCGATGGTTTCGCCGGTCTTGAGCCACTCCTGCTTGTCGTGGAAGGCGCCCTTGAAGTCGGGGTCGAGGCGGCGGCGCTGGGTGTCCAGCTCCTTGGCAATGGCCTGCTGCTCGTCGAACAGGGTTTCGGCAATCTTGACCTCGGGCGGAATGGGCAGCTCGGGAATCTGCTGCTTGATCAGCTCCTCGATGCGCCCGACGTGGTGCACCTCGGCCTCGTTGACGAAGGTAATGGCCGCCCCGGTGTGCTGGGCTCGCCCCGTGCGCCCGATGCGGTGCACGTAGTCGTCGTAGACCAGCGGCACGTCGAAGTTGATGACGTGGCTCACCTGGGGCACGTCGATGCCGCGGGCGGCCACGTCGGTAGCCACCAGGAAGCGCAGCTCGCCGGCCTTGAAGGCCTCCATGCTGTTGATGCGCACGTTCTGGCCCTTGTTGCCGTGAATGGCGCGCACCTCGCCCGTGACTTTGCGCGCCAGGAAGTGGGCCACGTTTTCGGCGTGCTCCTTGGTGCGGCAGAAGATCATCACCCGGTGAAACGTCTCTTGGTCGCGGAACAGGTAGCCCAGCAGGTTGATCTTGGTCACGAGGTTGGGCACGCGGTACATGGTCTGCGTTACCGTCTGGGCCGGCTGGGCCGGGGGCGTTACTTCCACGCGCACCGGAAACTCGAGGAATTCCTCGCTGAGGGTCGTCACCTTGTCGGGCATGGTGGCCGAGAACAGCACGTTCTGGCGCTTGCGCGGAATGACTTCGAGCAGGCGCCGGATCTGGGGCATGAAGCCCATGTCCATCATCTTGTCGGCCTCGTCGAGCACCAGGGTTTTCAGCTCCTTCAGCACCAGGTCGCCCTTCAGGTACAGCTCCATCAGGCGGCCGGGCGTGGCAATGAGAATGTCGACGCCGCGGGCAATGGTTTCGATCTGCGTTTTCGGCCCCAGCCCGCCGTAGATGGCAAAAATGCGCAGGTCGGTGTGCACGGCCAGCTTCTGCAGGTGGGCTTCCAGCTGCATGGCCAGCTCGCGGGTGGGCGCCATCACCAGGGCCCGCGGGTGGGTACCCTGGGCGTATTTCACTTTCATCAGCAGCGGCAGGCCGAAAGCGGCGGTTTTGCCGGTACCGGTCTGGGCAATGCCCAGTACGTCGTGGCCGGCCAGCAGCAGCGGAATGGTTTGCTGCTGCACGGGCGTGGGCTCGGTAAAGCCCGCTTCGGCCACGGCCATAAGCAACTGCTTGTTCAGCTTGAAGTCGTCGAAGGAAGCAGCGGCGGGAGTCTCGTTCATAGAGCAAAGGTACCGCTTCGGGGCGCGAATGGTTGGACCAGCTAAGCCGGGGCGTTTTTCGTCCGGCTCAATAGTGCTTATCTGATAAATAATGGTGAAATTCAGCAACACACCATTCCGGCTTTGTTATGCGTCTGCCTGCCTACCCGGGGCTGCTGCTGGCCTGCTGCCTGAGCGCCTGCGAGAGTCCCAAATCCGCCGCCGGCGAAGCCGCCGCCGGCACCACCGCTCCGGCTGCCACTTCCCAAACTTCCCCGGCCATGTCCACTTCCCAGAACGCGGCAGTTCCCGCCACCGCGGCTTCGGCCGCCCAGGGTACCGCCGAAGCCCCGTACCGCCTGCTGGGCATCATCGACCCCGATCTGAACAACGTGGTGGCCTTCGCCCTGAAGGTGCCGCGCGACTGGCAGGCCAAGCAGTCGTTTAAGCGCAAGTGGAACGGCGCCGTGCCGAGTCCGCAGATCTACCTCGCGCTTCGCTCGCCCGATGGCAATCAGCAGATCGAATACCTGCCGGCCATGGAATACACCTACAGCGAGGGGCCGATGACGAACAACATGCGTGCCCAGATGCAAAGCATGGGCATTCCCAATACCAACCCCGCCGAACTGGCGCCCATGTCGGCCCTGGTGTACATCAAGCGGGTGCTGCTGCCCGAGCTGGCCCGCCGCGGCCTGCAGCTGCGCGACCTGCAAAACGAAACCGCCGTGCCCCCCAAGCCCGCCGAAAACCAGGTGGTCAACTCCAGCGCCTACCTCGACGGCGTGCTGGGCAACGGGCGCAGGGCCCGGGTGGAGTGCCGCCTGAGCCTGCAAACCATGCGCAGCAACGGCGAAACCTATTACGCCTGGCAGGTGGTGCCTTCCATCACCCAAACCAGCGGCGACCTGGCCGCCAGCTACGCCCATACCCGGGTGGCGCAGGAGTCCATCGTGCGCAACCCCGAGTGGCAGCGGCTCAACAGCGACGTGGTGCAGCGCGGACAGCGGGCCAATCTGCAGGCCGGCGAGCAAAACCTGGCCGATCAGCAGCGTTGGGCCGATATCAGCCGGCGCGGCCACGAAACCCGTATGGCCGACATTCAGCGGCAGGGCGCGGCCAACACGGCCGCCTACCAGGACCGTATGAACCAGATGGACCAGCAGCACAGCGCCTACCTGGACCGCTCGCGCAGCCAGGACCGCCAGCACGAGTACGCGGTGGACGCCATCCGGGAAAAAGAAAAATACGCCGACCCCAGCACCGGCGAGTGGGTGAAAGTAGACGCCGGCTACAACCACGTATATACCGACGGGCAAGGCCGTTACTACGGCAGCAACACACCCATCAACGCCGGCTCGGTGAACTGGCAGGAGCTGCAGCGCGTGGCCCTGAAGGACTACTAAGCGGCCAAAGCAGCCCGCTGGGCGTAGATTTTTTTTGCGGGGAATCATTCCCGTTCTATCTTTGCGCCACTAAAGCCAACACGGTAGGTATAGCTCAGCTGGTTAGAGCGTCGGATTGTGATTCCGAAGGTCGTGGGTTCGAGCCCCATTACTTACCCACTTAAGTCCCCGAAGCCCAGCTCCGGGGACTTTTTTTATGTTGGCCCGGGTTTACCCTGCGCCATTCACTTTTTACTGACCCTTTTTCCGCGTCTATGAGCCTGCTCGTCATTGGTTCCGTGGCCTTCGATGCCATCGAAACGCCCTTCGGCAAAACCGATAAAATCATCGGCGGCGCCGCCACCTTCGTTTCCCTGGCCGCTTCCTACTCCACCAAAAACGTGAAGCTGGTGGCCGTAGTGGGCGACGACTTTCCGCAGCGCGACATCATGACGCTACAGGAGCACGGCGTGGACACCGAAGGTCTGCAGATCAAGCAGGGCGAGAAGTCGTTTTTCTGGTCGGGCAAGTACAACACCGACCTGAACTCGCGCGAGACACTGGTGACCGAGCTGAACGTTCTGGCCGACTTCGACCCCATCATCCCCGACGCCTACCAGGACTGCAAGTATCTGATGCTGGGCAACCTCACGCCCCAGATTCAGCGCCTGGTGATTCAGCGCCTGGTGAACCGCCCCAAGCTCATTGTGATGGACACGATGAACTTCTGGATGGACATTGCCCTGGACGAGCTGCTGCAAACCATTCAGATGGTGGACGTGCTCAGCATCAACGACGAGGAAGCCCGCCAGCTTTCGGGCGAATACTCGCTGGTGAAGGCCGCGCGCAAAATTCTGGCGCTGGGGCCGAAATTCCTGATCATCAAGAAAGGGGAGCACGGCGCCCTACTGTTCCATAAAAAACAGATCTTCTTCTGCCCGGCCCTGCCGCTGGAAGAGGTATTTGACCCCACCGGCGCCGGCGACACCTTCGCGGGCGGCTTCATCGGCCACCTCGCCGCCACCGATGACATCAGCTTCGAGAACATGAAACGCGCCGTGATTCACGGCTCGGCCATGGCCTCGTTCTGCGTGGAGAAATTCGGCACCGAGCGCCTGCTGAACCTGACCCCGGAAGAAATCCAGCAGCGCGAGAAGCAGTTCGGCGACCTGGTGCGCGTGGAAGAAGTATTGGCCCAATAAGGCAACCCGGGGGCCGGGCTTGGGGTAAAAGAGGTATTCGTTTTCCCTAAAACGTCCCGACCATGTCACAGAGCCAGAGCAAACACAACCATAACAAGAACCAGGAGCTGATTCCGAACTCTAACCCGGAGACCCACCTGGAAAACAGCCAGATTCCCTCGTCGAACAGCGGCGGAACCAAGGTGCAGAACGTGAGCCGCAATCCGATTTCCGAAGAAGGCAATCAGACCAAGGGCAACACGCCGGGCGGCAACAAAGACGATGTGCGCTCGGCCAATACCAACAAGCCGCGCAGCAACCCGCAGGGCAACTGGCCCATGTCGGTTGACAAAAGCCAGAAAGGTCCCGGCCGCAAAGGCGACTAAGCCAGGCAATCCGTAAAAAAAGCCCCGCTGGACGTTTCCGGCGGGGCTTTTTTGTGAGCCGCTCAACTAAGCTGCTTTAGTCCGGCAACGTCAGGCGCATAACGCGGGTATCCACGTCGCCGTTGTGGAAAAAGTCCTGCTCGAACAGAATGGTGTGGTTGTTCAGCCAGCGCGGCTGACTCATGCCCCACTCCGTTTGCCGCTCCCACTGCAGCTGCGGGCGGCCGTTCTGCATGCGCCACACCTGCAGGCCGCTGGGCTCGTAGCGGGCCAGCACGTCGGAGGAGCCGCACACGAAGTAGCGGCCGTCGGGTGCAACGGAAGGCGGGCTCCAGACCACCGTCTGGCGGCCGGTGTGCTGGTCGATGAGCAGGAAGTAGCCGCCTTCGTAGAGGTGCACCGCCACCAGCCAGCTATGAATGCCCGGCAGCGCCGCCAGGTACTGGTAGAAGATGTTGCCGGTTTCGGTTTCGACGGGGTTGCTGACCAGGCGCACGGTTTTGCCGTTCTGGCAGCGCAGCTGCAGCGCGTAGCCCTGGCGCTTTACCCGCTCGCCGGCCTGCAGCAGGTGGCGGCGTTCCTCGGCTTCGGGGTCGAACTCGTCGCCTTCAGCCGCTTCCTCACTTACCAGCCAGGGTTGCAGGGGCAGCTTTTCGTAGGTGCCGCGCGGCGCCGGGTACAGCCGCAGCACCCGCCCGTTGACCAGCAGCGTGTCGAAAGTGCCAAAGCGGTAGATGGTGGGCGGTACGGGGCGACTGGGGCCACCCACCGTGCCCGGCAGGGGCGGGGCCGAGCGTGGCACGGTGCCCGGGCGGGCACGCTCCCCCGGCTGCATCCGCAGCGAGCAGGCAGTCAGCAGGCTCAAACCCAGCAGGGCCGGCAGCGGACGAAGCGGAAACATAGGGCGGGGAAGGTGGAAAGGAGAAGCGGAAAAGGTGGCGGGCCCGGGAGCAAAAATTAAAAATCCTGCTTCAGCCACTGCCGGAAACTGGCCTGCTGGGCCGGGGTAGCCGCGGGCAGCTTGTCGACGGTAACCTTATTCCAGTAGCGGGGTGTTGGTTCGGGCGAGATGCTTACCGTCAGCAGCCGATCCTGGCGAAAGACCGTAAAATCGTAGCTGGGCTGCCCGCTGCTGAGCAGGGTTTGCAGGTTCATATCCACGCGGCGGCCGTTCACGGCTACTACCTGGTCGTCCACGGTCAGGCCGCGGGCGGCCGGCGAATCGGGGTAGATGTCGGTTACCTCGGTACGCTCGTTTTTGACGATGGTGCGGAAGCCGAACCGGCCCTCGGAAGCCGAGGCGTTGGGCTGTACCATCAAGGTGCAGCCCACGAAGTGCAGTGCGTCGTCCAGCGGCCCTTCCAGCTCGGCCGTGCCATAGATGTGCTGCTCGAAGTACCAGCTCATGTCTTCACCGGCCACTTCCGTTACGAGGCGGCGGTAGTCGTCCTCGGTATAGCCGATGCCGGGCTGGCCGAATTCCAGCCACAGGCGGCGCATCACGTCGTCGAGGCTACGCTGGTGGTTGTGCCGGCGGCGCAGGTGCAGATCAAGCAGCAAAGCCGCCAAAGCACCTTTGTGGTACACCGACACTTTGCGGTCGGGCACGCCGGGCTTGTAGCCGTCGAGCCACAGATCCATGGAAGCGTCGGCCACCGAGAGGTTGTAGCGGCCGTGGTCGTCGTAGTGCTTGCGCAGCACCGTGTTCAGCTCGTCGAAGTACTGCTCGGCGGCGCGCACCCCGGCGCGGGCCAGCAGGTATTCGCCGTAATAGGTGGTAATGCCTTCGGCCACGAAACAGGTGCGGAAGTAATTCTCGCGGGTGTAGTCGTAGGGCATCATCTCGGCGGGCCGGATGGTCTTGATGTTCCAGCAGTGAAACAGCTCGTGGCAGCTCACGCCCAGAAACTCCTTGTACAGCCCCTCGGTCATCAGCAGCTCGGCCGGGCCCAGCACGATGACGGTGGAGGTGAGGTGCTCGACGCCGTGGTAGTGCTTGTAGGGCAGGATTTCGTTGAGGAAATGAAACTCCCGCGCCGGAAACGAGCCGAACAGCCGCAACTGCTCCTCGGTGAAAGCCTGGAAGTCGCGCAGAATCACGTCCCAGCGCGGCTGCAGTTCCCCCTGCATCCACACGTGGAAGGGCAGGCCCCCGGCCTCGTAACGGGCGTGGTGCAGCGTGGGGGAGGCAATCAGCGGCGAATCTACCAGCTCGTCGAACGAGGCGGCCTGGAGCACGTGCGGCGCCAATTGCTTCATGCCGCAGGCCACCTGCCAGTTTTCGGGCAACGCCAGGTGCAGCTCGCAGGACTCGGTGCGGCGGCCTTCGGCATACATGAAGCACTGAATCCCGTTCAGGTACAGCTGCGACTCGTCGAGCCAGGAGCCGCCGGCATCCATCTGGTGGGCGTAGAAGTTGTACTGCACCCGCACGGTGCGCCCGGCCGCGTCGGCCACCTGCCAGCGGTCTTTGGTGAGTTTCTGCAGCGACAGGGGCTGCCCGGTAGCCGCGTCGCAGGCTTCCACGCGCTGAATTTTCTGCCCGAAGTTTTGCAGCTCGTAGCGGCCGGGCCGCCAGGCGGGCAATTGCAACTCCAGCGGGGCGGCGTCGGCCGGCACGGCCAGCTGCATTTGCACTTGCAGGTAGAACGTGAGCGGGTTCTGAAAGGAAACGTAGTAGTGAATCATGGGCGGCACCGGGCGCGAAACGCTCTACAAAGCTACGGGGGAATACGCAGGCGAAGGCAGCAAAGTGCGCGGCTGCCCGAACTTTCTTAGCCCCTGAATAGCCGATGCTTGCCTTTGTTGGCGCAAGTTCTTACCTTTGCCGGCCTTACCTAACCGTGCCACGTCATGAAAAGAACGTTTCAGCCTTCGCAGCGCAAGCGTCGTAACAAACACGGCTTCCGTCTGCGCATGGAAACCGCTAACGGCCGCCGCACCCTGGCTGCCCGTCGTAAAAAAGGCCGCAAGCGCCTGACCGTGTCGGACGAAGGCCGTCATAAGCGCTAAACTGCTGACGGCTGCTGCCCCCTCGCCCCAGCTGAACGTTATGACGCCGGGTGCGCGCTCCTACGAATTTCCGAAAGAAGAACACTTGTGCCGCAAGAAGCTCATCGACGAGCTTTTCGGCCAGGGTTCTTCTTTTGGTTTATACCCCCTGCGCCTGGTATGGCGGCCCCGGCCCGAGCTGACTACCACCGAGCCGCCCCAGGTACTGGTAAGCGTATCCAAGCGCAGCTTCAAGCGGGCCGTCGACCGCAACTACCTCAAGCGGCTGTTGCGCGAGGCTTACCGGCTCAACAAACACCGCCTACTCGAAGCCCCGGGCGGCCACGGCGTGGGCCAGCTGGCCATCATCTACACCGGCAAGGAAAAAAAGCCTTTCGCCATCGTGGAGAATAAATTAATTTCAGGGCTGGAGCGTTTGTTACGCACCCCCGGCGGCGGAGCCACGGCCCCCAACGCAACTTCGCCAACGGTCTGAGCGTCTGTCCTGATACAGTTGCCTGCCCTATGAACGTTCGCAAATCTACCCTCGGCCTGCTGGCCGGTGCTACCCTGCTGTTTTCGGCCCAAACGGTTTCGACCGACAGCGAGCGGTACTTCGAAATAGCCAAGAACCTCGACATCTTCGCCACCCTCTTCAAGGAGGTGAACACGTACTACGTGGACGAGGTGACGCCCGCCAAGATGGTGAAGACCGGCATCGACGCGATGCTGAAGTCGCTGGACCCCTACACCAACTATATTCCCGAGGACGACATCGAAGACTTCCGCACCATGACCACCGGCCAGTACGGTGGCATTGGGGCCATTGTGGTGAAGCGCGGCGGCAAGACGGTAGTGCAAACGGCCTACGAGGGCTACCCGGCCCAAAAAGCCGGCCTGCTGCCTGGCGACGAGATTCTGTCGATCAACGGTGTGAGCCTCGACAAGAAAACCAACTCCGACATCAGCAAGCTGCTCAAGGGCCAGGCCAACTCCACCGTGAAGCTGATGGTGACCCGCTACGGGCAGGAGCAGCCGGCCGAAATCAACATTACCCGCGACAAGATTCAGGTGGACAACGTGCCCTACTACGGCATGCTCACCAACGACATCGGCTACTTCCAGCTCTCGGGCTTTACCGTGGACGCGGCCCGCGAGGTGCGTAATGCCGTGACCAAGCTCAAGGAGCAGGGCGCCAAGAAAATCGTGTTCGACCTTCGCGACAATCCCGGTGGCCTGCTCAACGAGTCGGTGAACATCTCCAACCTGTTTGTCGACAAGGGGCTCGACATCGTGAGCACCAAGGGCAAGGTGACCGAGTGGAACAAAACCTACAAGGCCCTCGACGCCCCGCTCGACACCCAGATTCCCTTGGCCATCATCACCTCCAACCGCTCGGCCTCGGCTTCCGAAATTGTGACGGGGGTGATGCAGGACTACGACCGCGCCGTCATCATTGGGGAGCGGACCTTCGGCAAGGGGCTGGTGCAGGCCACCCGCCCGCTGAGCTACAACTCGCAGCTGAAGGTGACTACCGCCAAGTACTACATTCCCAGCGGCCGCTGCATCCAGGAAATCGACTATGCTCACCGCGCCGACGACGGTTCGTTGGGCAAGTTTCCCGATTCGCTGCGCACGGCATTCAAAACCCAGGCCGGCCGCGTGGTGTACGACGGCGGCGGCGTGGCCCCCGACGTGGAGGTGAAAGACCCCGAAATTGCGGAAATCACCCGCGTGCTGCTCCAGAAAAACTACCTCTTCGACTTCGCCACCCGCTACCGGGCCGAGCACCCCACCATTGCGCCGGCCCGCGAGTTTCAGCTCAGCGACGCCGACTACCAGAAGTTCGTGCAGTTTCTGCAGGGCAAGGACATCAACTACTCCACCCACGTAGAAAAAGCCCTGGCCAGCCTCTCCAAGGAAGCCAAGGACGAAAAGCACTACGACGACGTGAAGGCCGAGCTGGAAGCCATCCGCAAAAAGGTGTCGACCAACAAGAGCAACGACCTGGTGCGCTTCAAGCCCGAAATCCGGGAGCTGCTCGAGCAGGAAATCGTGTCGCGCTACTACTTCCAGAAGGGTGGCATCGAGGCCTCGTTCGACGACGACCCCAACATCCTGGCCGCCGTGCAGGTGCTCAACGACCAGCCCCGCTACGCCTCCCTGCTCAAGCCCGGCGGCAAATCGGCCAGCGCCATGAAAAGCTCCGGCACCACCAGCAACAAGCAGTAGCCCGCCGGGCCCTACCTTTGCCTCTCGAAAGCAGACCTCACCGCGGGTCTGCTTTTTTGTTGCCTTCCTCCGTCCATGACCAACCCCGTCCTGCAAGCCAAACATTGGCAAATCTTTCTGCTGCTCGCGGCTCCCACCGTGCTCAGTTGGTTTGTACGCGACGAACTGGTCAGCGACGTGCTGGCGCTGCTGACGAGCGGTTTGGTGCTCATCTGGCTGGGCCTGCTGGGCAATAGCCTGTACCTAGAAGATGGGCCACGCTACAAATTCAATGTTGCCTGGTTTCTGTTTGACGTAGTAGTCGTGTTAGTGGCATTGGCAGTCAGCTTGCTGCTGGCAAGCGACGATTTCCACGTCACGGGTACTTCCATTAAAGCCAAAGGCTGGGCCATGCTGCCCATGCTCTACGTGCTGTTTGCCCGTTGGCATACCGTTTGGCTGCCGGCCGCGCTGCTGGTTGCCATTGAGCAGAAGCGGCGCCCCAGTTTAGGCGAATACACCATCCCTTTTCTGTTGCTGGCAAACTGGCCCATCGGCATCTGGTTTATTCAGCCCCGCATCAACCGCCTCTACGCCGCCCGGCAAGCCGACTCGCCGGAGTATTCTCGTTCCTGACTTAGCAAAAGGCATCGAATCCTAAGCCGCCCTGCAGGGTGTGGTATAAACGCGCCTCAGCCAATTCCCCAGCCGCGTAGCGGCGCCATAATGGTAGAAGGCCGGCTTTGGCATATTCCTGAGCGGCCACGCAGCGGCACGTTTCCGCCCCGGAGGGTGCCGCTGCACGGCCGCTCGGTTGTTCCCATAGGCCAAAGGCTACTTACGGGGCGCGGCTCTACGGCTGGGCTGCTGCGCAGAAAGCTTCCGACCGGCGTATTTTTGCTCGCCATGCCCCTCATCCTCGCCCTCGAAACGTCTTCGCCCGTCTGCTCGGTAGCCCTGCTGCACGACGGCGCCCTGCTGGCCGCCTCCGAGCTGCGCCTCGACAAGTCGCACTCCTCGCACCTCACCGTGCTCATCGAGCAGATGCTCTCGAATACTGGCTTTACGCTCGCGCAGCTGTCGGCCGTGGCCGTGGCCGACGGGCCGGGCTCCTACACTGGCCTGCGCATTGGCGCCGCCGCGGCCAAGGGGCTGTGCTACGCCCTGGGCTTGCCGCTGCTGGCGGTGGGCACCCTGCCCGCCCTGGCGCACCAGGTAGCTCGGCAGATACCCGGCGCCGCCGGCTACCGCTTCGCGCCCCTGCTCGATGCCCGCCGCATGGAGGTGTACGCCGCCCTGTACCGCGCCGACGGCACCGAGCTGCTGGCCCCCGCACCCCTCATTCTCAGCCCCGAGAGCTTCGCCGCCGAACTGGCCGAGGGGCCGGTGGTGTTTTTTGGCAGCGGCGCGGCCAAGTTTGAGCCCCTGGTGGCCGGGCAGCCCCACGCCCTGTTCGTGGCCGACGTGCAGCCCGCGGCCATTGCCGTGGCCCGGCTAGCCGAAGCCGCCTACGCCCGCCAGGAGTTCCGCGACGTGGCCTACTACGAGCCCTTCTATTTGAAGGAAGTGTACACCACCACCCCCAAGCAGGGCTGAGCGCCCGGTAGGAACTGGCCCGCGAGGGGTAGGAACCCCGGCGCGAGCATTTGCTAGGCCGGCACCGGGGTTCGGAGTGGGCGCGCGGAAGTCATAGGCTTCAGCGCGAGCATCCTGCGCGGCGGCGCGAGCGTCCTGAGGGGGCGCGCGAGTCTCCCAGGCGTTGGCTCGAAGATCCTACGCGTCAGCGCAAGCATTTTTCGGGCTGCGGCCGCGGCGGCGCCGAGGGCGTAGCGGGGCAGGCACGCGGCGGTTACCTTTGCCGCGGCGCCGGGCACCGAACGAAACCCGCCGGGCGTTGTTTTACCGGCAGCGGCCCCGGCGGCCGTCGCTAGCCAGCTTACCACCATGGACGAAATCATTAACCGCGTGGCGCAAAGCGCCCTGGTCAGCTTCAACCTCGAAGACCTCAAGCACCCCGGCGAGCGGGTGGTGTACGACATCAAGGACAACCTCTTCCACGGCTTGATCCTGCGCGAAAAGGACTTCCGCGACTTCGTGAAAACCCACGACTGGAGCCAGTACGCCGGCAAGAACGTGGCCATCATCTGCTCGGCCGACGCCATTGTGCCCACCTGGGCCTACATGCTGCTGGCCTCGAAGCTGCAGGGCCATGCCCACCGCTACGTGTTCGGCTCGCTCGACGCCCTGGAGCAGGAGCTGTTCCACGAGGCCATTGCCGCCGTCAATGCCGAGGACTACCGCGACGCCAAGGTGGTGGTGAAGGGCTGCGGCCAGGACCCCGTGCCCACCTACGCCTACGTGGCCATCATGCAGAAGCTGCTGCCGGTAGCTGCCAGCCTGATGTACGGCGAGCCGTGCAGCACCGTGCCTCTGTACAAGCGCCCCAAGGCGTAACCGAACCCAGTCGTGAGCCTGCGGCGAAGCCGGAGGACCTTTCCCCGCGTACCCCCGGTGCGTGACTCCGACTAAGTCGGCAGCGGGAAGGTCCTCCGGCTTTGTTGCGGGATGCCGTTCTTTATCCCGCATCTTTACCACCCATCCTGCGCGCATGAATCAACCCCCGCCCAGCGTTCCGGTCTACCGCATCGGCCTCTACACCGGCATTGCCATTGTGGTGGCCAACATGGTGGGCACGGGGGTGTTTACCAGCCTGGGCTTTCAGGTACTCAGCATCGAAAGCGGCTTTGCCTTGCTCATGCTGTGGCTGGTGGGCGGGCTGATTGCCCTGTGCGGGGCGCTGTGCTACGGCGAGCTGGCGGCCGCGCTGCCGCGCTCGGGGGGCGAGTACCACTATTTGTCGCGCATCTACCACCCGGCAGTAGGCTTTTTGTCGGGCTGGGTGTCGGCCACGGTGGGCTTTGCCGCTCCCACGGCGCTGGCGGCCATGGCCCTGGGGCGCTACGCGGTCAGCGTGTGGCCGGGGCTGCACGCGGGGGGGCTGTCGTTGGCGGTGGTGGTGCTCATCACGGCCGTGCACGTGCGCAGCGCCCGGGCGGGCAGCCGCTTTCAGGTGGCGGCCACGGCCCTCAAGGTGGGGCTGCTGCTGTTGTTCATCGGGGCCGGGCTGCTGGCCGAGCCGCAGCCCCTGCGCTTCGTGCCCACCGCGGTAGATTGGCAGCAGCTGTTGTCGCCGGCCTTCGCGGTGTCGCTCATTTACGTGTCGTACGCCTACTCGGGCTGGAACGCGGCGGTGTATTTGGCCGGCGAAGTGGAGCAGCCCCAGCGCAGCCTGCCCCGCATGCTGCTGGTGGGAACGGCCGTGGTGGTGGCCCTGTACGTGCTGCTGAACTACGTGTTTCTGCGCACCACGCCGCTGGGTACGCTGGCCGGGCAGCTGGAAGTGGGCTACCTCTCGGCCAACCAGATTTTCGGAGTGGGCATCGGGCAGCTCATGGGTGCCGTCATTGCCTTGCTGCTGGTGTCCACCGTCAGCTCCATGATTTTTGCCGGCCCGCGCATCACCCAGACCATGGGCGAAGATTTGCCGGCCCTACGCTGGCTGGGGCGGCGCAACCGGCGCGGGCTGCCGGTACGGGCCACGCTGCTGCAATCGGGGCTCACGGTGCTGTTCATCATCACGGCCACCTTCGAGCAGGTGCTCGTGTACGCGGGCTTTGTGCTGAACTTGTTCACCTTTCTGACGGTGCTGGGCTTGTTTGTGCTGCGCTGGCGGCAGCCCGAGTTGCCGCGGCCCTACCGTACCTGGGGCTACCCGCTCACGCCGCTGGTGTTTCTGGCCCTGAGCGGCTGGACGCTGCTTTTTCTGCTGCGCGACAAATTCCTGGAGTCGGTGCTGGGGCTGGCTACCGTGCTGCTGGGCCTGCTGGTGTACGGGCTGGTGGTGGGCGTGGGTCGGCTGCGCCCGCAGCCGCCGGTAGGGTAGGGGGGTAGTGGGCTAGTAGGCTGAGGCGGGCCCGGGGTAAGCTGGCTGCCGCCCGCGTGGTTCGCTATCTTGCCAGCCCCATTAGCTACATCCTTCCCATGCCCGCTCTGCTGCGCCGGTACTGGGTGGCGGGCGCCCTGCTGGTCACCGCCGCCTGCTCCGACCCCCAACCCGCCGCTACCGAAACTGCCCGCCCGGCTCCCGCCGCCGATACGGCCGTAGTGCGCCCCGCCGCGCCCACCCCGCCACCTGCCCCCGACACCACCGCCGTGCACGACGTGGCCGCTTTTCTGGCCGGCCTGCCCGTGAGCCAGGGCTCGGAACTGCGCGCCCTCACGGCCGGCCCCGAGTGGCAGCGCTTCGCCGCCGATGCCGACCGCAGCTGGCAGCAGTACCACGGCACCCGTACCGATAAGATGGAAACCTGGGCCCGGCAGGAGCTGGACTCGGTGCGCCGCCTCAGCCCGGTGGTGTTCTACCCCTTCAGCGGCCCCGATTTTCTGAACGCGGCCACTGTATTCCCCGGCAGCAGCACTTATGTCTTGGTAGGCCTCGAGCCGGTGGGCTCGGTGCCCGGGGCGGCCTCGCTGCAAAACCCGCGGCTGTTCTCGGCCGTGAAAACCTCGCTCTGGTCGGTGCTCAACTTCAATTTCTTCCGCACCAACAGCATGGCCGTCGACCTGAAATCGGTGGAGCTGGACGGGGCTCTGCCGCTTATCCTGCTGTTTGCCGCCCGCACCCAGCACCAGGTTACCGGCGTGCAGTACGTGCAGCTCGACCGGGAAGGCCAGCTACAACCCGCCGACTCCCTCGCTGCCGCCTCGAAGCTGATTCCCGGGGTAGAGGTGCAGCTGCGCTCGGCTGCGGGGCAGGAAAAGAAAGTGTATTACTTCTCCGCTGACCTCGGCGACTGGAAGCTCACCCAGACCAAGGGCGCCGTGCTGCAGTACGTGCGCAGCCTCGGCCCGCTGACCACCTACGTGAAGTCGGCTACCTACCTCATGCACAAGCCCTACTTCAGCCAAGTACGTAACCTCATCCTGGAGCGCAGCCGCTACGTGCTGCAGGACGACTCGGGCATTGCCATGAAGTACTTCCAGCCCGCTGACTGGCGCTTCGTGCACTACGGCACCTACCAGAAGCCGATTCCGATGTTTGCCATGTACTACCAGCCCGTTCTCACCCAAGCCTACCAGGATTCGGTGCGCAAGCCGCGGCCGTTGCCCTTCGGCACGGGTTACAACTGGCGAGTCAACGCCTCCAACCTATTGCTCGCTACGCGGCGGCAAACCCCCGCTGAATAGTCCTAGCGAGTACAAGGCAATTGAGAGAGTACAAACGAGTAATAAAACAGGCGTGAGATGATGCTGGGGCTGGGCTGGAACGCGTGGAAGCTGCTGGGGCTGATTGCCCTCAAGAGCCTTGCGCCCTTGCAGCAGCCTGCCTCCCCGGAGCTCGGCCGCCCGGCGCCGCAGTTTGCCAACCCCCTTGACAGCATTCTGCGCCGCACCCCGGCTCTGGCGCCGGTGGTCAGCCGGGCGGCCCATTACGAGCTGCAGGTCATCTACACCCGCATCGACCGCGACGCGCAACGGCGTGCCCACCTCACCCAGTACAGCTACCGGCTAGACGAGCGAGCTTACTTCAACCCGGCCAGCTTGGTGAAGCTGCCCGTAGCGGTACTGGCTCTGGAAAAGCTGAACCGCCTGCGGGCCCAGGTGCCGCAACTCACGCGCAACACCATTATGGCTACCGGCGCTGCCGGCCGCTGCCAGACCGTCGCACCCTTCGCCGCCCCTGCCGACTCGGATCGGGTAGCCAGCGTGGGGAACTATATCAAGCGCATGCTGCTGGTCAGCGACAACCAAGCCTACAACCGCCTCTACGAGTTTCTGGGCCAAGAATACCTGCACCAGCGCCTGCGCCAGCTGGATCTGCCGCAAGTGCGCATCACCCGCCGCTTTGCCCCCTGCGACACCGCGGCCAACCGCTGCACCAATCCCATTACCTTTCACGACGGCGCCGGTACTATTATATATAAGCAGCCGGCCGCCTGCAATCAGGAGGTCTTGCGCCCCCCCATCGGCCGCGTGCTGAAAGGACGGGCCCATCAGGTCGTAGGGAAAGTAGTACCGAGGCCCTACGACTTCACCACAGCTAATTACCTGCCCCTGCAAAGCGTACACGACCTGCTATCGGCCATCGTACTACCCGACAACTCTACTCTCAGTAACAAGCTCGGGTTGGCCCCAACCGATTATGCGTTCCTGCGCTACTATCTGGGAGCTACTCCGTCGGAATCGGGCTTCAACCTTTATGCTGCTCCACGCTATTTCGCGGCCTATAAAAAGTACCTGTACTACGGCCGCTCCCCGCAAATCGCACCGCAGCCAAATCTGCGCCTGTATAATATAGTAGGCATGTCGCACGGCTACCTGTCCGACTGCGCCTATTTTATCGACGAGTCAGCAGGAGTGGAGTTCCTACTTAGCGCCGTTGTTTACGTCAACTCCGACGGGATTATCAACGACGGCCACTATGAGTATGACACAGTCGGGCTCCCTTTCCTGGCGCACTTAGGACAGGCTTTTTACCGCTATGAGCAGCAAAGAAGCCGAATGGCGCAACCGTGATGGAAAATGTTTAAAATAATATGACTCGCTAAGCCTCACAAAATGAGCTTGGTCGACAATCATTCGGGCTGGGACAGGACTAAAATGGCAGCTACACCTTGCAAAGGCCGGAAAGAGCGTGCACCTTTGCACTCCCAATCCGAAACGCGGGTTGCTCAACCACTACTGTACGACGCCTGAGCAGTCAGGTTTCAGCAATAGTAAGAAGTTGAAAAGTTTT
Source organism: Hymenobacter sp. B81 (assembly GCF_044628455.1). NCBI lineage: Bacteria > Pseudomonadati > Bacteroidota > Cytophagia > Cytophagales > Hymenobacteraceae > Hymenobacter > Hymenobacter sp. B81. Next base: position 1,334,561 of record NZ_JBIYZW010000002.1, read on the forward strand.
TTTTGGGGTTGGGTCTTGCTTCAGCGGCGCCGGTTTGGTTACCTTTGCAGCCCGCTTCGTTCGGAGGCGGCCGCGAAGGGCTGACGCAGGCACCGCGAAAAAAAAGCGGGCCGGGAACTTGGAAAGAGCGGGGTGCGGTTGCTACCTTTGTCGTCCGGTTTCGCCGCCCGGTCGGGGCGGCTCGCCGCTTCGGGCGACGGAAAAAAACTTGCCCGGGGACTTGCAGCTACCGAAAGAAGGTGGTACCTTTGCCACCCCAAACACAACAACGGCCGCCACACGGGTGGTCAACGATCCGAAGCAGTAGGCTTCGGCACGGAATCCAGATGGGATTCGCACGTTCTTTGAGAGAGTGGTGAAAACGACAAGGTTGCTGTTTCTTCG